>CAVQEG010000003.1:0-356103 GCA_963711465.1 Chlorobiota bacterium | reverse complement strand
TTCGATGTGCCCCCCTACCGCAGCTTCAACCGCTTCTGATGCTCACGGATCAGATAGGGTTGGACGCCGTATTTCGCGGAGAGTTCGCGGGTCGACATCGTCTTCGACAGTTCGACGAGTTCGTCGTCATTTGAACGATCCCAGAAGAATTTCCTCCGAGGTCCGATCGGTTCGAGTTTCACGAGAGTTTGAGAGCGGGAGCTCGCCGTCAACATTCCCCGCCCGCCCCCGCACCGCCTCGAATATCTCCCGCGCCAGGATCGGGAAGGCCGAGCCCTGGAATTCCTTGTCGGCCATGTAGCGCGTGACGATCGCGTCGTTCTCGCCCATGCGCTCGATCATCAGGTCCTCGATCAGCTTGCGAATCCCAGCTCGAATTTGTCCAGCGGGTTCGCCAGCGCCGGATGCGCACGCGCAGGCTATTGTCCTCCATTACCTCGGGAATCAGTCCACGCAGCAACAGCTCCGCCTCGGCGTCGCTGAACCTGGCCTCGAAGGCGAGGTCCTCGCGTTCCGCAGGAGGATCGCCACGCTTTAGGGATGCGCTGTCTGCATTCAAGGGAGTTACTCGCAACGTCGTGAGAGTCGGGTGGCAATGAAGAATCCCGAAGTCGAGCGCTACGGCTCATACGGTATGTCTGATCAAGACGCGGAGGTCGTGGAACAAATTCACGAGGCCTCTCCGTCCGAGCGCAGCTCTTCGAGCCGTTGTCTGGAATGGTCGTCCGGATTTGTCTCCATCGAGGCGTGGTACAATCGCTCGGCTTCGCCGCGATGGTCGACGTCCGGATCGAGCTCCAGTTTCCACAACCAGTAGTGGCAATTGGCGCGGTCCGACTCGCTGCGCGCCCTGCTCATCAACTCCGTCAATCCCGCACGGGCGGCGTCGGCATTTCCCTCCTCCGCATCCAATCGTGCAAGTACGACAGTGCTCGTGCGAAGTGTGTCGGGCTTCTGCAGTTCGGCCGATATCCGCTTGCATTCTTCGGCGTTCTCCCGGGCAACATCCAGCGACGATCGCCGCCAGTTCGATTCCGTTGCATCGGGAACATACGTCGGCAGGTACTCGGGCATCGAATCGGCCGTCTGCACGATCCTGAGCAGTATCCCCGCTGTTCCCGAGAGCCAGTAGGTGAGGCCGTACGGGTAATCAACCGTACGGTGGGCCACGGTAGCCCGTGCATAGCACTCGAGCGCACGGTCGTACTCTCCACGCTCGACGTATATCGAACTCACGTTGCCGAGCGCAATTCCACTTCCACGGACATCTCCCAATTCTTCATCGATTGCCAGCTTGCGACTGTAGCACTCCAACGACTTGTCGATCTCGCCGATGCCGTGATACGCCATGCCCAGATAGTTGTTGGAATCGGCAACGCCAAGGCGGTCTCCCATCTGCTCAGCGAGGGCCAGCTTCGTTTGAAAGCACTCCATTGCACGTGCGGACTGGCCCAGCTTGAGGTAGACCAGTCCGATATTGCCATTGACGAGTCCAATTCTCGCCAGGTCACCCAACTCCTCAGCCTTCGACAGCGAACGCCGATATGCTTGCAGCGCCAGGTCGTGTTTGTCCCGATCTGCGTGGATAGCCCCCATGTTGCCGTAGACTCCGGCCATTCCATCGAGGTCACCCAATTCCTCGAAAATCGACAACTCGCGCTGCATGTATTCCATCGCGCGCTCGTACTTCCCACGATGATAGTAGATCGCAGCCACGCCGCGCAGGGTCGAGGCGATGCTGCGTCGGTCGCCCAATTGTTCGCGGATCTCCATGGACCGCAACACGAGTTCCAGTGCATGATCGAGTTCCCCCTGCCGGTATAGGAGCGAAGCGAGGTCGTGGGCTGCTCTCGCTACCCCGAGTCGGTCACCCGAATTCTCGTACATGCGCATGGCTCGTTCGATACGATCACGCGCTTCCTCGTAGTTGCCGCGCGACGTTAGCAACCGACCGAGCGCCAGTTCCGACGCGGCCGCCTCCTTCTCCAGATCGCTTTGCGTCGCCTCCTCCAGCATGCTCCGCTGAATCTCGATCGCACCTCCCCAGAGGCCGAGCCGCTCGAGGACGCCCGCCACGACCGACCGGACGTTCACCCGTTGCGCCGCTTCGCCACCGCTTGCCTGCTCGATGCTCCGCCGATAAATCGCTTCCGGGTCGTGTCCCGACTCCCGCAGACGCGACCACTGCGCCAACACCTCGTTCGCACCTGCATCGGAATACAGCAATTGCAGTACGTCCACGTTTGCCAGCGTCTCGATCAGCTTCGCGTCGTCGCCGGCCTGCGCGTACTGCCACATCCGCTCACTCGCGGTACGCTCGTTCAATTCAGCTTGCTCGAAGTACGCGCCGAGGCGCGCGTGCGTCCGCTGCCTGTTCTGTTCGTCGCTCAGATACCGCTTCTCCACCGCACGCCGCAGATAGTCGTGGAAGAACGTCAGCCGTCCCTCCTTCCTCACCAGATGGTAGTCCAGCCCCGCGATCATCGTGGCAATCTTCAGGCGGGCAAGTCCGCTCACCTCGGAGAGTTCTCGTTCGTCGAGACCGCTGCGACTTGCCCACAGCAGCGACATGACATCGCGCACCGCCCGCTGCGAATAATCATCCTCGAGTCGCTCCAGCACGCGCTGGAACAGGTCCTCCGTGCCCGTCGATTCCAGATAGCCGCTGATTCGTTCGTCGAGAAGCTCATGCTGCCCGACCAGTCGAAGTTCCTCCAGCAGCGTCTTCAGAAACAGCGGGTGTCCGCACTTGTAGTCGCCCGCGATGCGCCTGATCTGTTCGGCGTTCAGCGACTTGCGATACTCGGCCAGATACCGAACCACCACTGCCTCGCGCTCCGCCTCGTCGAGCGCCTGCATGCCGAGACGTTTCCATCCGCGCTGCTCCAGTTCGACCAGTGTCCCCTCCACCGTCGAGCTGAGGATCAGGCGAATCGACGGTGCGATCGTGGGCGGTATCCATCGCAGGTTGAGCGCGCTGCCCTGCAACTGATTGAGTCCGTCGAGTATCACCACCATGTGCTCGTCGTTCTTCTTCAGTGCGTGGTCGGCATAGCCGAGCCATTGGCCGAACGCCTTCTGCAACTCCTCCGGCGTCGTCGGGATCTCCTCCTCGCGTGCGAACCGCTCCTTGATCTCCATGCACAGGTGCTGGATGATCGCGTAGTGATCGCTCGAGGTCGCGCCGATGCCCACGTAGTGCTCGATCACCTGTGCGTCCCGATGCTTGCGTCGATACTGTTCGGCCCAGAAGGCGAAGAGCGAACTCTTCCCCGACCCGCTCTCGGCGTACACCACCAGCGGTGGTTCATCCGAGGCGACGTGTTCGTTCAGCCGTTTGAGATACCGAGGGTTGGCGATGTAGGCGCGACGGCGGCTCAGGGCGAAGGCCTCGTGGCGCGCCCGTTCCTCCTCCAGCGGCGTTGGTGGTTTTGCATCGGCGAAGTCGCTCCTGATGATCTCGATCAGATCGTCATAGATCAGTTCGCCGAGCGAAACCGGATCGCGGAAGTGTTCGACGCTCGCGTCTGCGTCGCGGATGCGCTGCTGGTAGGCCTCCAGCCGCTGGCGTTCTTCGCTGGTATCCGACGCATCGTCGAGACTGGCGCGATGGCGACGGAAGTAGAAGCGGGCGCGGTTCTGTGGTATCGATGCAGCCGTTTGTGCCGGAGCCACCGACGGGTCGAGCACACCGTACCGTGCTTCCATCTCGGTGATCGACAGCTCCTCGATGGCGGCATCTTCGATCCACGGGAACCGTTCCAGCAGCGACGGATCCTTCTGGATATCGATGTAGGTCGGGATGAATCCGTAGCGCTCTCCGGTGATGCCGATGAAGTACGGTCGGCACTTGTCGACTTCCTCCAGGCACGTGGTGATCACCCGGCCGAGCGCGACGTTCTCCTCGGTGAGTCCCCAGCGCAGATCGACTTCCGTGAAGCGGATGCCCCGCTGGCGACAGAGCGCGCGGATCTCCGGGAAGATCTTCTTCACCAGGTGTTCGCGTTCCTCCTGCAGATCGCGGAAGGTGCTGGAGATGAAGACGCGGAGTTCGTTGGAGGTGGCCACGGGATTTGCGGTTGAGAAGTGGAATTCTATGGTTCAAACGCCATGATCGAGTCCTGCGTCGCACATCTGGTCGGCGCGTTTCTGATACGGCGGCTGGCGCCGTGGCAGGGAACGTGGGGAAGCGGCTCGCGTCCCCCCACGTCTATCGGCAATACGGTGGAGGGCGCGCCCCGGCCTGCCTCGACGATGCTCACGTCGATCGCGCGCTCTGAAGTTCTTCCAGACGCCTGCGCACCTCGGCGTGTGGGCCGCGCGCGAGGAGGTCGGCAAAGAGTCGTTCGGCACTGGCACGATGATCGACATCACGATCGAGTGCGAGCTTCCAGAGCCAGTAGTGGGCCTCGGCGGATTCGACGTCATCATTGGTCCGCTGCAGCATCCGACGGAGGCGGGCACGGGCGGTGTCGGGGCTGCCTTCGCCGGCATCGATGCGTGCCAGAAGCAGCTTCGCGGTGAACAGCGTATCGGGCTTGGCGAGCTCCTCGGAGATCGCGATGGATTCGGTCGCGATCTCCCGCGCCTGCTCGAGCAGCCGCTTGCGCCACCCGACGTCATCGGCGTCGAAGCCGGGCACACGATTCCTCAGATATTCGGGGACCACTACCTCGGAGGCGAGCACATCGAGTATGACCCGCGCGATGCCCTGGAGCCAGTAGAGCGGACCGGCGCGGAACCCGATGGCGCGATGCTCCTCGAGGGCATCCTCGAAGCATGAGAGTGCCTCGGAATACTGCCGGCGCTGCGTGTACACCTCGCCCATGTTGCCGACGGCGAACGCCGCTCCCTGGCGATCTCCCAGCTCACGGCAGATGTCGAGCTTGCGTTGCAGCGACTGCAGCGCTCGTTCGTATTCACCCAGACTCATGAACACCAGCCCCATGTTGCCGACGGCGAACGCGGTGCTTCCACGATCGCCGAGTTCATCGGCGATCTGCCGTTGCTGTTCGTAATTGGCCAGTGCCTGGTCGAACAGCCCCTGATTCAAGTAGACGTTGCCCATGTTCCCGACCACGATCGCCACGCTCTGGCGGTCACCGAGGTGCCGGCTGATCTGCAACTGACGCCGGTAGCACTCCAGCGCCTGTTCATTCAGACCGCGATTCTTATAGACGACGCCCATGTATCCGTACGACGTTGCCACGCCTCGACGGTCGCCGATCTCCTCGCTGATCTGCAGTTTCTGCCGGTAGCTCTCGAGCGCGCGGTCATAGTCACCACGCTGCGAATACACGTTGCCGATGTTGCCGACGGCGAGCTTCAGCAGATCGCGGTTTCCACGTTCGCGAGCGATTTCCTCACCGATACCGAAGCACTGCAGTGCCTGGTCGAACTCGGCGAGCGCGAAGTGAACGCTTCCGAGGTCGATGGTTGCTCCCGCAAGCCCATCGCGATCATTCCGGTGGCGACAGATCTGCTCGCGTCGGCGATACGCCTCCTGCGCGCGGGCATATTCACCACGATTGAAATACACGTCGCCCATCGTATCGAGGGTGTTGGACAACCCCTTCTGATCGTCCAGATCGGCATAGATCTCCTGTGCCCGCGCGAGCTCGGCCAGCGTATTCTCGTATTCGCCCCGCAGTCGCATCAGCCGCGCCAGTCCCAGATGCGCGTCGGCACGGTGGTCGTGCGCGCCGGACTCATCTGCCAGCGACAGTCGCTGTCGCTGCAGATCGTCCGCCTCGTCCCACTCGCCGGTCAGCTCCAGGACGCCGGCTTTCTTTCCGAGGAACTCCATGGTCGTGCGCCGATCGCCGAGTGCGCGAGCCAGCTGCAGTACTTCGTCGCACATCATCACCGCTTCGGCATTGGTGTACGTCGCGATCTGGGTGTCGGCCAGCTCGCGATCGATCGCCAGAAGTTCACGAACGCGATCGGGTCCGCCGTCGACCGAGGCCAGACTGTGTTGGTCGACGATGACCCGTCGGTCTTCGTCGAGGATTCCGAACCCCACGCCGAGGTGAAAGCCGTAGCGGGAGCTCCACGGACGCAGCTGATCGGCATCGAGCATCATGCGGAGCGTCTCGGCGATGAGCCGATGCAGGTCGCGTCGATAGCCTTCGTCGATCGAGTAGTAGATATACTTCTGCACCAGACGGTGGGTGAATTCGTAGACGTGGGACAGCTTCTCGTAGGTCGTCGACGACCTGCGTACCATCGCATGTCCGTTGATGAGTGCATCGAGCTGCCGATGCAATTGAATTCTTGGTTCCTGCAGAATCGACTCGACGATCTCGAGCGCAAATTCCTCACCCTCGACCGCCGCAACCATCAGCAGATCCCGAAGCGCGGCGCCGACCCGATCGTATCGTTCGCTGATCACCCCTTCGATCGTCCCGGGCAGTCGTGAGTAATCGACCGGATGCACGAGGCGCCACTGGTGATCGACCTCGGTAATGAATTCGCGCTCGATCAGATTCGACAGCAGTTCCTGAATGAAGAGAATGTTGCCGTCGGATATGCGAAGGAGCTCATCGATGAATCCATCCTCGAGGTGGTGACCGGGGAGCCGGGCATCGACGTACGCGTGCATGCGGGTTCGGTCGAATCGGCCCAGCATGATGTCGGTCGAGGCACCGTAGCGATTGAGCGTATTGATCTTCTCGACGAGGGGGTGGCGCTGTACGTCGCCGGTGTGCGGGTTGCGGCGACCCTGGCGGATATCCTCGGGACGGTAGGTGCCAATCAACAGGAGCCGATACGGAGCGTCGTGGAGGTTCTTCGCAAGGTATTGGAACAGCGTCAGCGACGACGCGTCGGCCCACTGGAGATCGTCGAGGAACACCACCACCGGTCGATCGGCCGAGAGTGTCCGCAGTCGATGCATCACCAGCTCGAAGAAATCCTCCTGGCGATTGAGCTGGAGCTTTCCCCTGTTGGTGGCCAGCACCTGCGATGTTTTGAAGACCGCCTCGGCGAGCCCACCGACCACGGGAATGGCCCCGAGCCACGTACCGGCGCATTCACCGACCACGTACAGCAGGCGTTCGCGGAAGCTCGCCTCGTGGGGTCCGTCCGACGATGTGGTGACGGTGCTTGCGCGCTGGATCGCTCGGGCGGTATCGAGGATGGCGGCGGAAATCTCTCCGATCTGCGGAATGTTCTGGATCCAGTCGCTGCCGGACTCGTCGAACAGCGTCTTGATCAGGGTCTTGAGACTCTGCTTCCTGGCGGGATCGCTGCCGGCGGCACGATCGGCATCGAGTTCGATGAGCGCCTCCTTCCACGGAAGGAAACCGCGCGAGATTCCGTCCATGTCGCTGCATCGGCCAATGCCGGTGAGGACGTTGCCATCGCTCGTCTGATCGCACCGGCCGAGGAACTCCTCCACGAGCGTCGACTTGCCGATTCCCGGTTCGCCGGTAACGAAAACGGTGGTGCCGTTTCCGGTATCCACCACCCGATCGAACAGGTCGTGAAGCGTGGCGAGTTCGGGACGAGAGACGATCATGAGAGATTCGGGTCGGAGCCGGAGGATGGATGCCCGACAGCGGCGGCCTCGCGGCAGGTGGAGCTGATGAAGACGCGGAATCTGCTCGGTGTACTTGCCGACACTATGCTGCAGCATCGAATGGACGCTGCACGACGATCAGGATCCGGACGTGCATCGGGACTCGGCCTCCGCAACCTGCGGTGCAGACCGGCACGCCGTGCGGGTACAAAAGATTGATCGGAAATCGGTCGGCCGACATGGCGACCGGCCGATTTCAGCGCGTTGAAATGCCAATTCCGTTCTACGGATTCGGCGCAAACACGGCGTGTGCTTCGGAGAGCTCGACGACGGGCTGCGACTCGATGCCGACGCTCTGCACGCCCGGCAGCAGACGCTGCTCGACGAATTGCTGGAATTGCTCTCCGGATTCCCACAGGTCCAGTACGTGCAGTCCATCGGCGGCCTGCCATGCGACGTGGAATTTTTCGCCCTGCGGCACGTCGCCCTCCCAGTTGACTTCCTTTCGAACCTGCTCGTACTGGTCGATGCTGACGCCCGGCCAATGCATCTTCATTACGGTCGCCATAACCACCTCGAGTGGAAGCAGGCGGTACGGACGAACCGTCGGGTAGAGTCGTCGCAGACCGTCTGGTGTGAGTGGAATTACGATCAGGGGGTGGGTCGATGCGTGTGCGGCAGCCGGTGCGAATATACTGACGCGCACCGCACTCTCACCCGGCCGTGCCGAGCGCGTCGATTCGCTCGCGAAGCATCCGTGTCTGCTGCAGCGCCTCCCGCTTCGACAGGCGTGCGGCGAGCGCCTCACATTCGGCGGTATGCTCGACGGCGGTTCGAAGTACGGCATGGTTGAACGCCTCTCCTTCCTGCACCGTGACGACCTCGGAGACGTCATCGGAGACGTCATCGGCCGATTCGTTCCGCGCCAGTACGTCGAGCAGCAGCTCCGCGATGCGCCCATGCCAGTCGACCGTGCCCTGCGCATAGCCGATGGAGCCATGTTCCTGGAGCGCGCGTCGGAGACAACGCAGGGCGTCTCCGACGTTCCCCTGTCGGCGGTGAACCTCGGCCATGTTGCCGACCGCAAGTGCCGACGAAACAGGGTCTGCGATGGCGCGGCCGAGTTCCAGCTGCGCGAGGAAGCTGGCCATCGCCTCTTCATCCCGGCCGACGCGCAGGTGTGCAACGCCGATGTGGCCCAGCGCGATGACCTCGGTCGACCGATAGCCGTGCTTGCGGCTCAGCGTAAGACTGCGCCGATAGCAGTCGAGCGCCGCTTCGTATTCGCCACGTCCGGCGAGCACATTGCCCATGTTGCCCACGGCACTGAGAATCCCCCGGTCATCGTCCATCGCCTGGTACATCTCGAGCGCCAGGGAAAATCGCTCGAGCGCCCTGTCGAATTCTCCCCGCTCACGGTCAATCTCCCCCATGTTCTCCAGTACGTGCGCCATCTTGTCGCCCCGGTCGACCTGCTCGGCCGCCGCGTAGGCGATATCGAGGTGGTTCAGCGCATCGTCGTGGTAGCCGCGATGCATCGACACGAATGCCAGGTTGTGGTGGCCGAACATGCGCCAGTCGGCGCGGTCGAATTTCTCCGCCAGTCCAACGACGGCGTGATCGTGAATTGCGGCGCTGTCGACATCGCCCGTTCGCAGATGGATCACGGACATGCGGCGGTGGAATTCGACGACCGTTTCCATATCCCCAATTGCCTGCGCGACGTCAAGCACTTCTTCACACAGGCGAAGCGCTTCGGCGTGATTGAAATTGGACATGGCGTCGGCGGCGAGACCACGCTCTACCCGCAGGAATTCCGCAAGTGCCTGCGCGTGTTCCGCGCGCCACGCCTCCGAGCGCTCTGCGGCGAGCACCGCGCGGTGTTCGTCGATGATTCCGCTTCCGACGCCGAGATGGTACGCGTATCGCGCCTCCCACGGACGGAGCTGATCGGGACTCAGCAGCATCCGCATCGTCTCGGCAATGACCGTGTGGAGATCGTTGCGGAAGCCCACGTCGATCGTGTGGTAGATATAGCGCTGCACGAGATTGTGGGTGAACTCGTAAATGCCGTTCAGCTTCTCGTACGCGCGTGATGACCGCCGGATCAGGTCGTGGGTATTGAGCAGTCGGTCGAGCTTGCGGTGAAGGCGGATGCGATTTTCCTGAAGAATCGATTCGATGATTTCGATCGCGAATTCCTCCCCTTCCACCGCCGCGACCATCAGCACTTCCCGGAGCTCCTCACCGAGCCGTTCGTAGCGCTCACGAATTACCCCCTCGACAGTGGTCGGCAATTGCCGGTAATCAACCGCGTCGAGAGCGCGCCATTGGCCATCCCGTCGCGCAAGAATTCCCCGCTCGATCATGTTCGTCACCATCTCCTGGATGAACAGCGCGTTGCCGTTGGTGACGTGATGCAGTTCGTCGACGAACGCATCTGGAAGCGCATGGTCTTCGAGTCGAATCCGGAGGTACTCCTCGACGTGGGAGCGATCGAAGCGACCGACGGCGATCTCCCGCGCGGCGTCGTAGCGACGCAGCACGTTCAGCTTCTCCTCGAGCGGATGGCGCACCACCTCGTCTTCCGCTACGCTTCGTCGGACGCGCCGCACGTCCTCCGGACGATACGTGCCGATCAAGAGCAAGGGGTACGGTTCGTCGTGGAGGTTCTTCGCCAGATAGAGCAGCAGCGACAGCGAGGAGGCATCGGCCCACTGCAGGTCGTCGAGGAAGACGACCACGGGCGATTCGCCGGCGAGCGCGCGGAGGCGCCGCATGACCAACAGGAAGAAATCCTCCTGGCTCTGCAGATTGACGTTGCCGCGCCCGCGTGCCAGTACCCTGGAGGTTTCGAACACAGCTTCGGCTAGTCCGCCGACGACGGGAATTGCACCAAGCCAGGAACCGGTGCATTCCTCGACGACGTGTCGAACGCGCTCGCGAAAGCTGAGCTCGCGGGTTTCGCCGGTGGTAACATCGAGCGTTTCGGCGTGGCGGATCGCCTTTGCGGTATCGAGAATCGCCGCGGATATGTCGCCGATCTGCGGAATGTTCTGAATCCACTCGCCGCCCGATTCATCGAACAGGGTTCGCAGGATCGTTTTCAATCCCTCGCGTTTCTCCGGATCGCCCCCGGCAGCTCGGTCGACATCGAGTTCGACGAGCACCTGCTTCCATGGCAGATAGCCGGTTGAGGTTCCATCGACATCGGTGCAGCGTCCGACGGCCGTGAGGACGTTTCTTCCGGAGCGTGAATCGCAGTTTCGGAGGAATTCCTCCACGAGCGTCGACTTGCCGATTCCCGGTTCACCGGTAACGAATACCGTGGTTCCAACACCCTCGCCGGACACGCGATCGAAGGCTTCGAAAAGAGCGGCAATTTCCGGTCGTGGAATGAGCATCGGTCGGTGGGCAGTAATTCATGTTTCGATTGAAACGACACGCCCGGAACCACCGGAGAGACGCCAGCCAACGCTGTCGGTACTCCGGCCGTCCCGGGCGTGAAACGAACGAGGGTCGACTATTCGACCTTCAGCTTCCCATGTCGAATCAGGCGGCCGTCACTGTCGTGGACGCTGAAGAAATAGGCGCCGGGAACGACGTTGTCCGGGATTCGAAGGGAAATTGCGTCTTCGGCGTTCGCGTGATACTGCGAACGCAGGGCCGTATTTCCCCGCTCATCATAGAGCATGACGGTACCCGCGTGTGTCGAGCGGGTGCCGAGCGGTATCGTCACGACGCTGCCGGCGGCGACGGGATTCGGGAACGAACGTCCCGACAGAGAGCGCAGCATGTCGATCGACGCCGGAATGCCGCCGGTCGGAGCACGGAATACAGCGGAACTGATGGAGCCATTGTCGCTGAAATTGATGTTGAGCAGGGGCGCCCCGAAGTTGTTGGTGTACCACACGTAGTACCGCAGCGCCGTCGTGTCGCCCTGGACGAGACCGAACGCGTTGACCAACTGGGCCGGAGCCGGAGCGCCACCGAGGAACAGACTGTCGATCAGGAGTCGATCGACGCGCAACTGCAGCACTTCGGTCGTATCGGGTGCCCCTCCGTTCGGATCAGGAAGGATCACCTTACCGTAACCGACGACCGAGCGGTGATCGGTGAACGTACGGACACGGGCGCCCGGTACGTCGGTCACGCCGAATGCCGCGACTGTCAGGAAGAACTTCGTGGACCAATGCTGCGTCATCGTCCACTCCTCACCGAACGTCATCGGGAATTTGACGTCATAGATCGGTCCGTCGACGGTCACGGCATCGTCAGGGAAGTTCAGCGAGTCGCGGGCACCGCCGGTCATCGCCATAATGTTGTTCAGCGAAGCAGTGGTATGCTGGCCGACGCGATACCAGCCGTTGTCATCGATCATCTCGTAGTCGTCATTGGGGATTACGAGACTCTGGAATCCCAGTGGGGAGTCATAGTAGTTCAGGGCTCCGGGGAAATAGGCATTTCCCGACGCGTCGAAATGCATTTCCGTCGCCATGGTGCCGATCGATGCCGAGGAGTAATCCCAGACCATGTCCGGTCCTTCCATCGGGACCTGTGTCGTAATGAGATCGTAGGTCGTATCGATGAATTCCGCCTGACGCGGGAATCCTTCGCGCGTGATCGTGATCTGCGCATGTGCTACTGTGGAGACAAGCGTCAGAGCGGCAAGCGGAAGTACCGCCACCGTGGCAAGGCGTTGCATTGAGGTCATGCCTGTAGGAAATAGGTTGATGGAAAGACGGCGGTGCACGGGACGGCAGAAGTAATTCTACGACCACCGAGGAGACGGATGCACATCACCGATACGACGATTTCAATGGTCGACGCGGCTGGATATGTCGGAGTACGACAACCGTCGTCGTGAATCGTGAGCCGAAACGTTGGGACTGGGTGATCGGTCGATTGGAGAGTGGGAGCGAGAAGGTACGGCTGTCTCAAATTCCCGACAACTGGTTTCTTACCGCCGGGGCATTGCATTGGCATACCGGAATTCTTCCGACCGGAATCATTCCCGCAGCACCACGAGGCACATGGCTGCCGCACGCAGGCGGGCGGCGTCGATGGCATTACGGATTTCCTCCCGATGTCGATCGAGTGCTTCGATCTCCCCACGCTGTACGTTCGGATTGATCTCGGCGAGGTCGCTCAGCCGGTCGATCTCCCGCTGCAGCTCCTCATCGAGTTGCTTCGTTGCCTCGGCAACGATCACCATCATCCGCTCGGCAGCGGCGGCGACGGCCGCGTCGATCATCGTCGGAAGCAGTTCGGGACCGCCGTAATCCACGTCCACCAGATCCTCCGGATCTCCAGTGCGGAGATCGGATTCGTCGATCCAATTACTTGAGGTGCGATCCTGGCCGCGGCCATCGACCACCACCCGAACCGGACGCGGAGCCAGAAACCGCTCGACGTCCAGTTCCGCCGGTGCGATCACTTCAACGACCGCCACCAGCTCGAGGAGCATCTCCTCTCTGTCGGAATCGCTCTGAACGGCGATCGTCGCATTCCCCGATCCGCTTTCGAGAAACAGGTCGAGTACATCGCGGACAAACGGATGGTCCTGCGTGAGGAACCAGACATCGTCGCGGGCCAGGGCACGGCGGCGGTCGAACGTCGCGGCAATTCCGCCGGACGGCAATTGCGGGAATTCGTCGGTGAGCAATTCACCTTCGCGCAACACGTACGTCCGATCAGCGATTTCATCGACCTGCACACCAAAGTGTTCCAGCAGTCGAACGATAAACCGTTCGAACGACGGATCGGATTCCGCCGCTATAATGCCTTGCGTAATTGAATCTGCGCGGCCAGGTCGATTGGAATTCAATTCGAGCAATCGGTCGTATCCCTTGGTCAGCCGCGCCGTCACCTCCGCACGCGCGCGCTTCGACCGATCGATCAGCTCATCGACACCGCGCGCATCGTAATTGTTCAATAACGCCGCCAGCGTGTCGGCGACGGCGCGCGCGATCTCCGATGCACCGTGCAGCGGATGCTCGAAGGCATCAAGCCCCTGCTCGTACCATTGTGCCAGCACCGCCTCCGATGTGCCCACCATGTACGGAACGTGAATTTCCACCGTGCTCCTCTGTCCGATTCGATCCAGCCGTCCGATTCGCTGCTCGAGCAATTCCGGATCATTCGGGAGATCGAAGAGCACGAGGTGATGCGAGAATTGAAAATTGCGCCCCTCGCTGCCGATCTCTGAACAGATGAGTATCCGCGCCCCCTCCTCGTCGGCGAACCAGGCCGCGTTGCGGTCGCGCTGCACCAGCGTGAGATCCTCGTGAAACAATGCCGCGGAAACCGACATCTCGTGCTGAAGGCGCCCCTGGATCTGCTCGGCGAGTCCGCGCGTGCGACAGATGAGCAACACCTTCTCCTCCTCCCCCAGATTCCTCAGCAACGATGCCAGCCACTTCACCTTCGCCGCCGTTCGGTCGTTACCCTCGAGGGGAACGAGGTGGGAGCGCCGTTCGGGAAAGCCCGGAATTGCCGCCCGCGTGTTTCGGAACATCACCCGGCCCGTTCCGAAGCTGTCGAGCAGTTCGGCGACGAATCGGTCACGTGATGCGTCGTCTCCCCCCCGCATCGCCCGCGCCTGACGCCCCACACGGGGCGAGTGCGCATCGAGGAAGTCGAAATCGTCGGCCGTCAGACTGCCGCCGTCGCTCACTCGCTCGATGATTCCGGCCACCCGTTCGTAGTGCCTCGCCTCCTCCTGAAATTCTTCGAAGTCGGAATACCTGTCGGGATCGAGCAGTCGAAGTCGCGCAAAATGTCCGGCAGCACCGCGCTGCTGCGGCGTGGCGGTCAGCAGCAACAGTCCGGGCGTGATCGCCGCAAGTCCGGAAACCACCTGATAACCGGGACCCTCATGCTCCGGCGTCCACTCCAGATGGTGTGCCTCGTCGACGATGAGCAGATCCCATCCCGCCTCCATCGCCTGTCTGGCGCGCTTCGGATCGTCGGCGAGCAGGCCCACTCCGGCCAGCACGAGCTGGTCGTCGAGAAATGGGTTTGCGTCCGGCTCGAGCCGCTCGATCGACGCACAGCGTTCCTCATCGAAAATCGCGAAGGCGAGGTTGAAGCGGCGGTAGAGTTCCACGAACCACTGGTGCACCAGCGGTTCGGGAACGAGAATGAGCACACGGCTCGCGCGACCGCTGAGGTGGAGACGGTGGAGAATCAGTCCTGCCTCGATCGTCTTGCCGAGTCCGACTTCGTCGGCAAGCAGAACGCGCGGCGCGAGTCGGGCGGCAACTTCGCCGGCGATCGAGAGCTGATGGGGAATCAGATCGATGCGTGGTCCGACGAACCCTCGGACGTCGGAGCCGCGGATGCGGCCGGCGACCTCGAGGGCCTCGCGCCGCAATTCAAAGTCGTCGACGGGATCGACGGCGCCGGCCAGCAGACGTTCCTCCGGCGCACTGAAGCTGATCGTGTCGGCAAGCTCCGCCTCGGGGACGCTCCTGCCGCCACTTTCGTATTCGAGCAGCCGGTCGAGGTCGCGAACCTCGTCGACGACGAGTTCGGCGCCATCGTGCGTACGGATCGTGTCGCCGGCTTTGAAGGCGACGCGGCGCAGCGGTGCGGATGCCAGGGCGTAGTGGCGACGTTCCTCGGCGGCGGCGAAGAGAATCTCCACGCGACCGGAGCCGACCGAGAGAATCACGCCGAGCCCGAGCTCGGGTTCCGACTCACTGGCCCAGCGCTGACCAGGGACAGGTTGCGTATCGGGTAGTGCCACGGTGATTTCGTGCAAAGCCCGGAAGATACGGTCTGAGCGGCACCGACCACGAAATTGCCCATTTGGTGCGATTCGCCAATTTCACGTCTGACACCGCCTGTAGTGTTCAATCCAACTCCACTCCCGTGACCCCCTCACGGGCTCCCGTTATTCACATTTCCCTACACCTGCGCACCGGTAGCCGCACAGGTGCGGCGTTCGAGTGCGCACCAACTCCGTGAACGATCGATCGCCATGTGCGCGCGTGCGGCCGGCGAGGCGGCTGTGCGCAGCGGCTCTCAGAGCGATCGACCGACTTTCAGCAATCGCTCGCATTTCAGAAGAGGTTCAATCGATGACATCAAGACGACTCCCGACCGGCTCGCCAGGAGGCGGGCGAATTCGGGACATGGCTACGCGAGCTGCGGCGGCCGGACTCGCGACGCTTCTGCTGTCCGCACTGGTACCGGTTTCCGCGCTGGCGCAGGCCGGGCGCATACCGCTGAGCGACCCTGTCGGAGGCATCACGATTCCCTGGTGGACAAGCGCCAGTGGTGGTGTGATCGACGACAGCAAAGGGGGCACGATTCACGCGACCGTCGGACTGCCGGCGATCGGAACGACGAGCTTCGTCGACGACATCACTGGCGATGTGACAACGCTTCGGCTCGGGTACTGGCTGCCGGTGCCGAGCGGACCAAGCGGCGTTCGAGCATCGCAGAACGGCGCTTCCGCGCTCGCGCGTTCATGGCCGAATCCCTTCAGCACTTCCACCACGCTGTCGCTCTCGATGCGCCAGGCGGGATCGGTGCGGATAGCGATCAACAACGTCCGCGGTGAGCAGGTGACCACGCTGGTTGACGGAGCGAGCTTCGCAGCCGGCACGCATGCGATTATCTGGAACGCCACCGACGGCACCGGATCGCCGGTTCCATCCGGGACCTACTTCTGCCGCATCGAGGTTCGCCACGAATCCGGCGCGCCCGAGACCTCACTGCTGATTCTCCACCTGAAGAAATAACCGAACTCCATGAGGCCCAGAATGAATTCAGACTTCCCCATGCTTTCCCGAATGCTCCGGGTGAAGCTCGCTGGCGTCGCCGTCGTCGCCATTGCATTGCTCGCGGCGTTCGGCTGGACGTCGACGGTGCATGCGCAGACGATGCCGAAGACGATCAGCATCCAGGGCGTAATCGACGAAAGCGCGTCGATCGATCCGAACGGCACACAGCCGATGGTCTTCAGTCTCTACGACGCCGCCACCGGTGGCAGCGCGTTGTGGACCGAGACG
The DNA here is from genome assembly GCA_963711465.1 of Chlorobiota bacterium. GTDB lineage: Bacteria > Bacteroidota > Ignavibacteria > OLB7 > OLB7 > CAVQEG01. The sequence goes on along the minus strand of CAVQEG010000003.1, from coordinate 339,564 downwards.
CAGTCGGTGCAGTTGTTCCAGCTTCATTTCAACGTGATTCTCGGCGAGACGACGCCGATCACGCTGCCGTTCAACACACAATACTGGCTCGGCGTGAAGGTGGCTGACGGAGCGGAAATGCAGCCGCGGATTCAGCTGACCGGTTCTCCCTACGCATTCCGTTCGTTGAATGCCGATCTGGCGGCAAACGCTACGCACGCGATGCGGGCCGATTCGGCAGGTGGAGCCGCGAGAGCGGCGGTCGCCATGGACCTGGCGCCGGGCGCCAGCGTGGTGCGCAGTCTCAACGGCGCCACCGGGGCACTCGAGATCGTCGGCAGCGGCAATACGAACGTGGCCAGAAGCGGGAATCAGATCACGATCAGTTCCAGCGACAGTACGGGCGTACAGGGCGTGATCGCCTCGGACAACACGATCGTCGTCGAGGATCTGGCCGGTCCCGTCGTCAAGCTTCGTGTCCGTCCGGGCACGATCAATACGAACTACATCACCGACGACGCGATCATCACGCCGAAGATCCTCGATGGAGCGGTCACCTCGGAGAAGATCTCCGACCGCGCGATCGAGGCGATCGACATTGCTCCGGGCGCGATCGACAACGTCGTCATGGGCGACGACGCGATCACGACCTCAAAGATCAGGGACGGAGCGGTGACCGATGCGAAGGTGAACGATGTAGCGTGGACGAAGATTACGGGCGCACCTACCTCGCTGGCGCCGAGCGGTCCGGCGGGGGGAGCGCTTTCCGGCACCTATCCGAATCCCGATCTGGCCGACGGAGCGGTGACCGATGCGAAGGTGGCGTCGGGAATTTCCTACTCGAAGCTCACCGGTGTGCCGACGTCGCTTCCGCCGAACGGCGCGGCGGGTGGTGACCTCGGAGCCAGCTACCCGAATCCGACCGTCGTCGGACTGCAGGGACGGGCGGTGGCGAACATGGTACCGACGGCCGATCAGGTGCTGCGGTGGAATGCGACGACGACGCAATGGGAACCGGCCGCGGATCTGTCGCTGCCGCTTTCGCGCTCGATCTCCAGCACGTCCACGCTGCTCGACCTGACGAATACGGGAACGGGTGGCGCGGGCGGATTTCACGTCAACAATGCGTCGAGTACGACTACCGCGCTGGGAGTCTCGAGCAACGGCATCGGCAGCGGAATCAGCGTACAGCTCACCAACGCATCCAACGGCGGTCGCGGCCTCGACGTGCTGCAGTCCGGCGTCGGCCCGGGTGTCTTCTCGACCTCTACCGGCGGCAATGGCGTCTGGGGTATCACCAATTCGATCTCCGCAGCCGGCGTCATCGGCGACAACACGTTCGGCGAGGCCGTCGTCGGCCGCAATCGCGGTGGCGTCGGCGTCGGTGCGGTCGTCGGCCGCAATGACTCGAGCGGATACGGTGTGCGCGGATTCAATACGAAGAACGGCATCGGCGTGCTGGGACAGTCCGGCATCAGCGGCGGGACGGGCGTAGCGGGGCGATTCGAGAACGTGAATGCCGGCAACTTCACCAACACCGTCGAAGTGTCGACCAACGGTATTGGCAGCGGGATCAACGTGCAGTTGACCAACTCGTCCAATGGCGCGCGCGGCGTGGACGTGGCGCAGTCCGGCGTCGGTCCCGGCGTCTTCTCGACCTCTACCGGCGGCAACGGTGTCTGGGGCATCACCAGTTCGATCTCCGCAGCCGGCGTCATCGGCGACAACACGTTCGGCGAGGCCGTCGTCGGCCGCAACCGTGGTGGCGTCGGCGTCGGCGCGGTCGTCGGCCGCAATGACTCGAGCGGATACGGTGTGCGCGGATTCAATACGAAGAACGGATACGGCGTGCTCGGTCAGGCCGGTATCAGCGGTGGCACAGGCGTAGCCGGCCGATTCGAGAACGTCAATGCCGCAAACACATCCGATGCGCTGCAGGTGTCGACCAACAGCTCCGGGAACGCGGCGAGGTTCACGGGCAACGTCGTCATCAGCGGCAACCTGACGGTCTCGGGCACTGTCGCCAAGGGCGGCGGTTCCTTCAAGATCGACCACCCGCTCGATCCGGAGAACAAGTACCTCTACCATTCATTCGTCGAGTCGCCGGACATGATGAACATCTACAACGGCAATGTGACGCTCGACCATAGCGGTGCGGCGGTGGTGACGATGCCCGACTGGTTCCAGGCGCTCAACATGGAATTCCGCTACCAGTTGACGCCGATCGGCGCACCGGGACCGAATCTCTACATCGCGCAGGAGATCGAGGGGAATCAGTTCCGCATTGCGGGCGGTTCGGCCGGCGCGAAGGTATCGTGGCAGGTGACGGGAATCCGGCACGATCCGTACGCGAACGCGCACAGGATTCCGGTGGAGCAGGCAAAGCCGGCGGACGAACGCGGTCACCTGCTGTTCGATCCGAACGCGACGGGACAGACGGTCGAATCGAATTCCGACGCGAGCGACGTCCCGACGGCGAGTTCGAAGGCTGCCTCGGCGTCAACGCAGAGCGATCGGTCGGTACCGACACGGAACGGTGAGGCGCCTGCCGTGGCGCTTCCGTCAGGCAGCGCGGTGAAGTAGAGGTGAATTTCTCGAAGGGGGCGGGCGGCCCGGCGAATGCCGGGCCGCCCGCTGTCGTTATGCGTCACGTGATGGCCGACGTCTCGCATCCGAGACGTTCCCTCGGCTACGCCACCCGTGGTGATTCGCTCCCGCGCGCGGTTGTTCGCTGAACGAATACTCGTGGCTGTGTATGTTCCCGACGCGACTCCCGGTAGCATTCCACTACCCGGTTTCGACGATCCACCACAACGCAACACGAGGAACACCACCATGTCGCATGCGTATTCGCAGGTCCTGATTCATCTCGTCTTCAGCACGAAATTCCGTCGCCCCATCCTCACGCCGGCGATTCAGATCGAACTCCATCCATACCTCAGCGGCGTTCTCACCAACCACGGATGCCCGTCGTTTCAGGTAGGCGGCATCGAGGATCATCTGCACCTCGTCTTCGGCCTGTCGCGGACGATGTGCATTTCGGACGTGGTGGAACTGGTGAAGACGAGTTCGTCGAAATGGATCAAGACGAAGGGATCCGAATTCGACGATTTCCATTGGCAATCGGGGTACGCGGCGTTCTCGGTGTACCGACGCGATCTGCAGAAGGTCATTCGATACATCCGCAACCAACCGGAGCACCACAAGCGCGAAACATTTCAGGAGGAGTACCGCCGCCTGCTGATAGCGAACGGCATCGAGTTCGACGAGCGCTACATATGGGAGTAGGGTGGGTGGTGCGATCGATGCTCGTGCAGGGCGCATTGTGCCATCGCTCCTCGTGCGGGGCGCATTGTGCCATCGCTCCTCGTGCGGGGCGCATTGTGCGATCGCTCCTCGTGCGGGGCGCGATTCTCCCCCCAGCGCGAAGCGCTGGGCAAAGGGAGCGCGGCCCTCCGGGCCGCTCGTGTCAGCACGAATAGCGAGAGCATCTCCCTCATCGAGGCCCGCGCATGGTGTGGTCGCGCCTCGATCGCTCCTCGTGCAGGGCGCATTGTGCGATCGCTCCTCGTGCGGGGCGCGATTCTCCCCCCAGCGCGAAGCGCTGGGCAAAGGGAGCGCGGCCCTCCGGGCCGCTCGTGTCAGCACGAATAGCGAGAGCATCTCCCTCCGCAAGGCCCGGAGGGCCGCCCTCCCTTAGCCCACGGCATCGCCGTGGGAATCGAGTGATCGCGAGGGAGTTGAGGGTTAGAGAATGCGCGCCAATTCGAGAGTGCCCCCAATTCGAATTCCCCCCAATTCGAGAGAGCGCCCCCCCAAAATTCGAGAGTGCCCCCCAATTTCGAGGGCCCACGCCAATTGCGAGCGCCCTCCGATTCTCCTCCCCGACCCGCCACCACGAGTGTGCTCGCTCGAGTCCCGAGCGCGCCCTCGAGACGAGTGCGGCTACAACTCCACCTGCGCGCCCAACTCCACCACGCGGCCCGGCGGGAGGCCGAAGAACGAGGTGGCGGTGCGGGCGTTGCGGGACATCAGAGCGAAGAGTTTCTCGCGCCATACCGCCATGCCGGGCCGACGCGTCACCAGCAGCGTCTCGCGGCCGAGGAAGAACGAGATGCGCATCGGATTGAGTCGCGTGCCGTCGACCGTCAGCTTCCCGAGATCCTCGGCCACGCGGGGCTCTTCCATGAATCCGTATCGCAATACGATTCGAAAGAATCCCTCCCCCTCGTCGAATACCTGCGCGCGTTCGCCCTTCGATACGTGTGGTATCTCCTCGGTGTCGACCCGCAGCAACACGATCCGCTCGTGCAGAACGCGGTAGTGCTTGAAACTGTGCAGCAGCGCCGGCGGTGTTCCCTCCTCCCGTCCGTACATGAAGACCGCCGTACCCGGTACTCGCTCCGGTTTGCTCATACGCACGTCGCCGACGAACAGCGCCCATGGTAGCGTCGTCTCGTCGAGTCGCGAGGCGAGCAGCTGCCGCCCCCGCTTCCACGTGGTCATCACCACGAAAATCAACACGCCGATCACCAGCGGGAACCAGCCGCCGTTGGGCACCTTGATGATGTTCGCACCCCAGAACGAGAGATCGATCGCGAGGAATATCACGCTCGTGGTCACTACGCTCCAGAGACTCCACTTCCACCGTTCCCGCGCTACGACCGCCAGCAGCAGCGCCGTCACGACCATGGTGGTCGTCACCGCAACGCCGTATGCCGCAGCGACGTTGCTCGAGGTCTGGAATCCGAGCACCAGACAGACGCACGCCACCAGCAGCGCCCAGTTGATCGCCGGGATGTAGATCTGTCCCATTTCACGAGACGACGTGTGCCGGATGGTCACGCGCGGAAGGTAGCCGAGCTGCACCGCCTGCATCGTCAGTGAGAATGCACCGGAGATCAGCGCCTGCGAGGCGATGATCGCTGCAAGCGTCGCGACGATCACCTGCGGGTAGATGAACCACTCCGGTCCCATCCGATAGAAGGGATTGTCCACCGCCTCGGGCCGCGTCATCAGCAGCGCCCCCTGTCCGAAGTAGTTCAACAGCAGCGCCGGCAGCACGATCGTGAACCACGCTACCCGGATGGGACGCCGCCCGAAGTGCCCGAGATCGGCGTAGAGCGCTTCGCCACCTGTGACCACGAGGAACACGGAACCGAGAACGAGGAATCCGTGCCAGCCGTTGTCGGTGAAGAACCGTACGGCGTGCAACGGACTGATGGCGACCAGCACTCCCGGTTCGCTCACGATCCAGGCGATGCCGAGCACCGCAAGCATGCTGAACCAGATGAGGGTAATGGGGCCGAAAATTTTCCCGATGCCCGCGGTGCCCCTCGACTGCACGGCGAAGAGACCGATCAGGATGGCGATGGCGATCGGCGCGATGTACGACTGGAAGACCGGCGTGGCCACCTGCAGCCCCTCGACGGCGCCGAGCACCGAAATCACCGGCGTGATCATCCCGTCGCCGTACAGCAGTGCTGTGCCGAAGAGCCCGAGCATGATCAGCAGCCATCGTCCGCCTCCCCCTCGCCTGGAGGCAACCACCGGCGTCACCAGCGCCGTCAGCGCCAGAATTCCGCCCTCCCCGCGATTGTCCGCCCGGAGCACGAACACGGCGTACTTGACCGAGATCACCAGCACCAGTGACCAGAAGATCAATGACAGCACGCCCTGGATGTTCAACGGCGTCGGAGCCAGGTGGAAGAAGTGGAACGACTCGCGCATCGCGTACAGCGGACTCGTTCCGATGTCGCCGAAGACGACGCCGAGCGCCGCCAGCGACAGCAGCGCGAGGTAGCGTCCCTGCGGTGGCTGATCTCCGGTTCCATGGGGGGTGGGCGTCTGCTCCTCGGGTGTCTCGGTGTCACCCGTGGTCGACGCGGCGGACTGTGTCATTGACTTCTGCGATGATGATTGATCGGGGTGCTCAGGCATTCTGGCGCATCACCTCCGGTGCATCGGTATCCTGCGACCCGGCACGCAGCATCTCGCGGGCTCGACGGGCGAGGCCCTCGTAGTCGGCACGGATCTTCTCCAGCTCGCCCTCCTCGAGTTCCTCCAGATCCAACAACGCGTTGTGCGCTCCCTGCATCACACGGATCAATTCGTCGAGCTTGATCTGAATTGCCTGCGAATCCCGGTTCTGCGTGTTCTGAATCAAAAAGACCATCAGGAACGTGACGATGGTCGTACCGGTGTTGATCACCAGCTGCCACGTGTCGCTGTAGTGGAACACCGGTCCGGTGAGGGCCCAGACGAGGATCACGCTCACCGCCGCGGCGAACGCCGGAGGGCGCCCCGTGCGGCTCGCCGTCCACTTTGCGAAACGCGTGAACCAGGCGTGCGATTTGGTCGGTTTCATTCGTGCGGTTCAGGTGGATTGGTGTGCGGCGCCGCAGACTCTGATCCCCGCCGACATTCGTTGACGCCGCAACGAAAAACGGCTGCCAAGATACGGGCTCGAATCTACATCGAACCCCTCGCCGCCTTCCGCTGATCGTGATCCTCCAGCACCACGTCGTATCCGCCGAACTCGCGCATCCACACGATGATGTGCCTCGCCCGCGCCTGCTGATTCGAATGCGCGCCGTCAGTGACGTCCCCCTGCCGCAGCAGATGGTTCACCACCTCGATCAGCGCCTTCGGACGATCCATCATCGCCAGCGTCGCAACACTGTCGGCCGCGTCCTCCCTCGCAATCCGCTCGAGACTGTCCTTCGCCGTCGAATACACGTGCCCGAGCGCAATGTGCGCGTACTCGTGGGCACGCACCCACCGAATTACCCCCGGCGTGAGATCCTGCATCAGCATCGGATTGAAAATCACGATCGGCCCCTGGTCGTCACAGGTCGCTGCCGCCGCCTCCGTGTACGAGAAATCCCGGATCTCGCGTACGGACACGCCGTTGACCGTGTGCGTCGCGACGATTTGTGGAGCAAACTCCTGAGCGGATGCCGTCAGTGTGCACAGCGTCAGCAACGCCGTGAGGATGAATGGTGTGCGCATGAGTGCGTGGGGATTGTTCTGGAAGTGTGGACCTGCGTTCCCAATGACGATCCTCGGCCCGACGTGTTTGGAACTCACCGTCCCCGGAAGCGATTGGCCAGGAATTCGTCGCTCGCCCGACTACTCCATCGTCAGCGTGTAGTCGATACGCGCCGTCTTGCGGAGCATCGCCGCGGCTGAACAGTACTTCTCCAGGGACAGCTCGATCGCCCGTCGCACCTTCGCCTCGGGTAGCTCCGCGCCGAAGGTGAAGTCGAGCCGGATCTCCGTGAATACCGCCGGCACCGCGTCCGGCTCGCGTTCCCCGTGCACACGCACCGACAGCGACGGAACCTCGAGCCGTTGCTTGCGGAGGATGTGTACCACGTCGATCGCGCTGCATCCGGCGATCCCCATCAGCAGCAGCTCCATCGGCCTGACGCCGTCGCCCGTGCCGCCGATCGTCGGCGATGCGTCGATCCGTACCTCCACGCCGGCAAGTCCGGTCGCAACGAAGTGGTACGGAGGATCGGTCAGCTCAAGCGAAATGTCCATTGCAACGGCTCGGGTTCATGGTGGACATCCGATCACCTGGCGGCGTCGAGGGCCTGGAGAATGTCGTCGATGAGATCGTCCACGTGCTCGAGTCCGACGGAAATGCGCACGAGACCGGGTGTGATTCCGACGGCTGCGCGCTCCTCCTCGCCGAGCTTCGCGTGGGTCGTCGAGGCCGGATGCGTGACGATGGTGCGCGTGTCGCCAAGATTCGACGTGATCGAGACGATCCTCAGCGCGTCGATGAACCGGCGCGCCTCGTCGAACCCGCCGGCGAGTTCGATGGTGATCATCCCGCCACCGGTGCGCATCTGCCGACGAGCCAGCGCGTGCTGCGGATGGGATTCGAGGAATGGATAGCGAACGCTCTTCAGCGCGGCGTGTCCCTCCAGTCGCAGCGCCAGCTCCATCGCCGAGGCCGCGTGCCGCTGCATCCGCACCGACAGCGTCTCGATGCTCTTGGAGAGCACCCAGGCGTTGAACGGAGACATCGCCGGCCCGGTGTGACGAACGAAGAATCGCAGGTGCTCGATCAGCTCCTTGCGACCCACCGCCACACCGCCGAGCACGCGCCCCTGCCCGTCGATGAACTTCGTCGCCGAGTGAACGACCAGGTCCGCTCCGAAGTCGATCGGTCGCTGCACCATCGGCGTCGCGAAGCAGTTGTCGACGCAGAGGATCAATTCCCGCTCCCGCGCGAGCCGTCCGACCATCTCCAGATCGATCAGATCGAGTCCCGGATTCGACGGTGTCTCGACGAACACCATCCGCGTGTTCGGCTGCACGAATTCACCCCACCGCTCCTGCGCGTCGGTGTCGGCATAGGTGCAGGTGATTCCCCAGCGCGGAAGCAGCGTGGTGAGCAGCTGATGTGTCGATCCGAAAATCGCCCGGCCGGCAAGGATGTGGTCGCCCGAGCGCAGCAGCCCGGCCATCGCGCCGAACACCGCGGACATTCCGGTGGCGAACGCGACGCCGTCCTCGGCGCCCTCGAGCGCGCACATCTTCGCCACGAATTCATCCGTGTTCGGATTCGAGAATCGTGAGTAGATGTTGGCGTCGGCTTCTCCGGCAAAGACCGCGCGGGCCTGCTCGGCATCGTCGAAGCAAAAGCTCGACGTCAGGTAGAGCGGAACGCTGTGCTCACGGTTGGCACTGCGCTCCGCCTGGATGCGAACGGCGTCGGTTTCAGGATGTGGCATGGGAGAATTCAGGACAGGAATCCGGGGGGACAGGTGCTCACTTCATCCGTCGGCGAAGCACCTCGAGCACGCGCCCGAACGAGAGACCGCGCTCGACGAGGAGCACGAGCAGATGATAGAGAAGATCGGCGGATTCGTCGACCAGCCGCTCGTCGCTCTGCGCAAGCGCGGCGATCACCACCTCGACACCTTCCTCCCCGACCTTCTGCGCGATGCGCGGCCGACCATCGCGGAAGAGCGAAGTGGTGTAGGAACCCTCCGGCATCCGCTCATGCCGATCGCGAATCGTCCGCTGCAGCTCGGTGAGCACACCGTCGTGCTCGAGCTTCGCTTCGCCGAAACAGGTGTAGGTCCCGTTGTGACAGACCGGCCCGTTGGGACGCACCGTCAGCAGCAGCGTGTCGGTGTCGCAGTCGACGGCAATGTCGAGCACCTCCAGCGTGTTGCCCGAGGTCTCGCCCTTCTGCCAGATCGTGTTTCGGCTGCGACTCCAGAACGTCGCCAGGCGATCGCGCAGAGTGCGCTCGAGCGCTTCGCGATTCATGAAGCCGAGCATCAGCACCTGGCGCGTGGCGGCGTCCTGCACGATCGCCGGAACGAGACCACCGAGCTTGTCGAAGTCGAGTCGTGTGAGATCGACGTTGTCGAATTGGTTCGCAGCGGGATCGGCCATCGTTGCACCGTCGGGTTTCATGCGTCGGCCGCCGGTCGGCCGGCGTCGACGGAGTTGGAGGATGTCTGGTCGAATTCGTTCGGGATGGGTACGATCGGTCGGACCGGGATACCGGCTTCGGCGAGCACGCGTTTGAGCGCGGCGACCGACCACGTGCCGAAGTGGAGAATACTTGCAGCGAGCACCGCGTCGGCGCCACCGTCGACGATTCCCTCGATGATGTGCTCGGGCGTTCCGGCACCGCCGGAGGCGATGATCGGCACGCGAACCAGTTCACGGATGGAGCGCAGCAGTGCCGTGTCGTAGCCGGACTGCAGGCCGTCGCGGTCGATGGAGGTGACGAGCAGTTCGCCCGCACCGAGCTCGACCGCGCGACGCGCCCACTCGAGCGCGTCGAGTGCGGTCGGCTCGCCGCCGCCACGAATCCACACGCGCCACGCGGCGCCGTCCCGCTTCGCGTCGATGGCGGCGACGACCGCCTGTGAGCCGACGCGATCGGCCGCCTCGGTGATCAGCTCCGGACGCAGCACGCAGGCGGTGTTGACCGACACCTTGTCGGCGCCCGCCTCGAGCGCACGAACGACGTCGTCGGCAGTGGCGATGCCGCCACCGACGGTAAGCGGAATCTGTACCTCTCGCGCGACCTGCTCCACCAGCCGGATGAACAGTCCGCGTCCCTCACGCGAGGCGCTGATGTCGAGCAGGACGAGTTCGTCGGCACCCTCGTCGCTGTAGTGCCGCGCCAGCTCCACCGGATCGCCGGCGTCGCGCAGTTGTTCGAACCGCATTCCCTTGACGGTGCGGCCGTCCTTGACGTCGAGGCATGGAATGATTCGCTTCGTCAGCATCGTTCGCTCAGCTGGAGATTGCTCGGACGTGAGTCGATTCGGGTAATCGGCAGAATTGGCGGGCGAACCGGTTCACACCGGCGAGCGCACCTCCCATGCGCGGAGCTCCGTCGGGTCGATCGTACCGTCGTAGATCGCGCGCCCGACGATCACGCCGGTCACGCCGCTGTTGGCCACAGCATCGAGGTCGGCCAGTGATCCCACACCACCGGAGGCGATGAGATCGACGGATTCGAACCGATCGAGCAGTCGCCGGTACAGCTCGGTATTCGAACCAACCAGCATTCCATCCCGCGAGATGTCGGTGACGATGAACGCGTTGATACCGATATCGATCATTTCCCCCATGACATCGAACACGCTGCGGTCGGTCTGCTCGGCCCAGCCGGAGATCGCCACCGCGTCATCGCGCACGTCGAGCGCAATGACGATGCGACCGGCACCGACCCGCTCGACCCACTGGGCCACCAGCGCCGGATCGGTGACGGCCGCCGATCCGACGATCACGCGGCCGACGCCCAGCGCCAGCAGGCGGGTGACGTCGTCGGTCGTCCGTACGCCGCCGCCCACCTGCACAGCCAGTCCCGGTGTCGAGGCGATCGCTGCGACGACATGGTCGTTGGAGCGATCGCCGGTGCGGGCGCCGTCGAGATCGATCACGTGGAGTCGTTCGAACCCGATGGCGCGCAGCTTCGTCGCAACGCGCGTCGGTGATTCGGAGTACACGGTCGTCTTGCCGAAATCCCCCTGGCGCAACCGCACGCAGGCACCGTCGCGCACATCGATAGCTGGATACACCTTCATAGTCGTATCGGAAGCACCCGTGCCTCCGTCTCCTCTGTGTTCTCTGTGTTGATTCACTCCCCCGACGTCGTCACGAAATTCCGCAGCACCCGCAGCCCCGCCTCTGCCGACTTCTCCGGATGGAACTGCACGCCGCGCACGTTGTCGCGTCCGACGGCCGCGCTGAAGACGCAGCCATTCTCCGACGAGGCGATCGTGTAATCTCCCATCGGAGCGAAATATGAATGCACGAAATAGAAATGCGTTCCCGACGGAATTCCTTCGAAGAGCCGGTCGGTGCCGTTGTGATCGACACGATTCCAGCCGGTATGGGGAACGCGTACCGCGCGGTCGTCGAATTTCCGCACCGTGCCCGGGACAAACCCGAGGCAGTCGGTCGACTGCTCTTCGGAGCGCTCGTGGAGCATCTGCATTCCAAGGCAGACGCCGAGCAGCGGCAGCCGGGTGGAGCGCACCCACTCGAAGAGGCCGGCCGCTCTGAGTCGCTCGACCGCCGGCTTCGCCGAGCCGACGCCGGGAAGGATCAGTCGATCGGCTGTCGCGAGCTCCGATGTGTCACTGGAGACGAACGATTCGGCGCCGATGCGATCGAGCGCATTGCGCACCGAGCGGATGTTGCCCGCGCCATATCCGATGATTCCGATCACAGAACACCCTTGGTGGTTGGCAGTGCCGCGTCCCCGTCCACGTCGAGAGCGATCGCCTGGCGGAGCGAACGGGCGAACGCCTTGAAGATCGCCTCGATCCGGTGGTGATCGTTGCGTGCCGTCGACGTGACGTGGATGTTCGCCCGCATCGACTGCGAGAGCGCACGGAAGAATTCCTCCACCAGCTCCGTCGGAAGCTCTCCGACGCGCTCGCGCGAGAAGGCGACGTCGAAATCGAGAAAGGGGCGGCCGCCGAGATCGAGGGCCACGCGCGCCAGTGCGTCGTCCATCGGGAGAAGAAATCCGTAGCGGCCGATACCGCGTTTGTCGCCGATCGCGTGGTCGATCGCCTCACCCAGCGCAAGACCGGTGTCCTCCACCGTGTGATGTTCGTCGACGTAAAGATCGCCCTCGACCGCGACCGACAGATCGATCGACGCGTGTCGCGCGATCTGCTCGAGCATGTGGTCGAAGAATCCGATTCCCGTCGAGACCGACGCCGCCCCGACCCCGTCGAGCGCGACCTCGACGACGATCGACGTCTCGCTGGTCTTCCGTTCGACGCGGGCACTGCGCGCGTGGCGAACGATGTGTCGGCAGATGTCGGCGAAGGAATTCGAAACGAAATCGGCCTCGGGATCGGCCTCTGTCGACAGGCGTGCCGAGCGACACCCGAGGGCGCGAGCGAACGCAACGTCGCTCCGGCGATCGCCGACGACGAACGACCGATCGAGGTCGACGTCGTTGGCAGCGAGGTACGGCTCGACGAGCCCTGTGCGTGGCTTTCTGCAGTCGCAGCCGTCTTCGGATACATGCGGGCAGATGAGAATTTGGGCGAAGCGGATTCCCTCACCCTCCAGCAGACCGAGCAGCCGATCCTGAATTCGCTCGAATGTTTCCAGCGGATACCCGGCGCTCCCGAGTGCGTCCTGATTGGTGACCATCACGAGTTCGAATCCATGGCGCAGCAGCGTCGACAGGCCGCCGACGATACCGGGAACGAAGCGGAGCTTCTCGAGGGAATCGATCTGGTGATCGTCCGGCTCGACGATGAGCGTGCCGTCGCGGTCGACGAATGCAACCTTCTTCATGCTGCCACGCTCCGCGGTTCGGTGAACTCGTCGAGTAGCTCGAGCAGCCGGTCGTTCTCCTCGGGCGCGCCCACGGTGATGCGCAGGCATCCATCGAGGCCCGGGACATCGGATCGGTCGCGCACGACGACGCCGCGCTCGGCCAGACGACGTTGCAGACGCGAGGCGTCGGTGAAGCGAACCAGCAGAAAGTTGGCGTCGGAGGGAAAGACGTGTTCGACCATCGGACTGCGGCGCAGCGCTCCACGCAGGCGCGCCCGCTCGGTGATCACGCGCTCGACGGCGCGGCGCATTTCGCGTTCCGCCGACAACGCGTCGAGCGCGGCCGAGGCGGCCAGCGATCCGACGTTGTAGGGCGGCTTGATCTTCACCAGCCATTCGATCAGCGCGGGCTGCGCAAGCGCGTAGCCGACCCGGATTCCCGCGCATCCCCACGCCTTCGACATGGTGCGCATCACAACCAGGTTCGGAACCTGCTCGACCAGAGCGGCGACCGATCCGTTGCCGGCGAATTCCACGTACGCTTCATCGACCACCACGATGCTCGAAGCGTTTCTGCAGAGCGCCGCGATCGTCTCACGCTTCAACAGGTTGCCGGTCGGATTGTTGGGCGAACAGCAGAAGAGGAGCTTCGGCCGCGAGGCCAGCGCCCGCTCGAGCGCGAGCGTATCGAGGTTGAACGAGCGCGTGAGCGGCACGGTGCAAACGGCGACATCGTTGATCGCAGCGGCAACGCGGTACATGCCGTAGGTCGGCTCGCAGACGACGATCTCGTCGCGCCCGGGTTCGCAGAACACACGCATCAGCAGATCGATCACCTCGTCGGAACCGGAGCCGACGAAGACGGACTCGGCACGCACGCCTGCCAGCGATGCGAGTCGCGCGCGCAGTCGGCGCTGCAGCGGATCGGGATAGCGATTCAGCGGTGTGCCGTCGGAACAGGTCGCGGTCGGATAGGGATTCTCGTTCGCGTCGAGAAGAATTCCCTGATCGTGCGAGTGACGGGCGCATCGGTACGGCGCCAGGCGCCGGACGCTCGGGCGAACGAGCGCATCGAGATCGAATTCATACATGTCCATGGTCTTCATCATCGTATCAGGATTTCGACTGGAGTTCCATCGTGTCGAGTCGGCACCGCACTGCGCGGCGATGGGCTTCGAGTCCCTCGGCATCGGCGAGCGCTTCGAGCGTGGGCGCCAGCCGCTCGAGTCCATCGCGGCTCAGCGTCTGAAAGGTGATCCATGTGCGGAAGTCGTCGAGGCAGAGACCCCCGCCGGCGCGGGCGGTGCCGCCGGTCGGCAGCGTGTGATTCGTGCCCGATGCGTAGTCGCCAGCGGTGACCGGCGCCCAGGGTCCGAGGAATACCGAACCCGCAGCGCGGATGTCGGCGGCGACCCGCTCGGGTTCCTCGACGTTGATCGAGAGGTGCTCGGGAGCGTAGTCGTTGGAGAAGGCGACCGCGTCGTCGATCGAATCGGCGATGAGAACGAAGCTGTCGTCCAGAGCCGCGGCGACGATGTCGGCGCGGGGAAGCGAGGCGCGGCGGCGGTCGACCTCTTCGACGGCGGCGACGGCGAGTGAAGGGCTGTCGGTGACGAGCACCACCTGAGAATCCGGATCGTGCTCGGCCTGCGACAGCAGGTCGGCGGCGACCGAGATCGGTTCGGCCGTCGCGTCGGCGATGATAAGCAGCTCGGAGGGTCCGGCGACCAGGTCGATCGCCGCGCCGTCGGGATCGGCGGCGACGAACCGCTTGGCGGCAGCGACGTAGCGATTGCCGGGACCGAAGATTCTGTCGACGCGCGGCACCGATTCGGTGCCGTAGGCCATCGCCGCGATCGCCTGCGCACCGCCGACGGCGTAGACCTCGTCGATTCCGAGCAGATCGGCGGCGGCGAGCACCAGACGATCGACGTGACCGTCGGCGCGGGGCGGCGAACAGAGCACGATGCGGCCGCAGCCGGCGACGCGCGCGGGAACGCCGAGCATCAGGACCGTCGACGGCAGGGGCGCGCTGCCGGCGGGAACATACAGCCCCACGCGGTCGATCGCGCGTGCTTCGCGGCGGCATACGACGCCCGGCATCGTCTCCACCGGCCCGGTGGCGACGTCCTGTGCAGCGTGAAACCTGCGAATGTTGGCGATCGCGACCTCGAGGGCGTCGACGATGTTTCGATCGGCCTGACGCCGGGCCTCGCGGATTTCATCGCTCGGCACCCGCAGCCGCTCGAGGCGAACGCGATCGAAGCGTTCGGTCAGTTCAAGCAGCGCGGCATCGCCACGGCGGCGTACATCATCGGCGATGGCCCGCACGGAGTCGGTCGTGGATTGATCCTCGACACCACCGCGCCGCAGCAGTTCGCGGCGCTCGGCGTCCGTCAGCTCTGAGAGACGATACGTTCTCATGCGATCACCGCCTCGATCGGAGTGACCACGATGTCGGTGGCACCAGCGCCCTTGAGCGCCTCCATCACGTCCCAGAACGCATCCTCGGCGATCACGGAGTGAACGGCGACGAAGTCATTGTCGGCGAGCGGAACGATGGTGAGACTGCGAAGACTCGGCAGCACGCGCTGCAGATCCGGTAGTGCCGCACGCGGTGCGTTGAGCATCACGTAACGACGGCCGCGCGCCTGGAGACTTCCACGAATTCTGATCAGCAGCCGGTCGATCAGTTCGCGCTTTGCCGGCTTTTCCATCGCCTCCCGATTGGCCACCAGCAGCGCCTGCGACTCGAGCACCGTGTGCAGCAGTCGAAGTCCGTTGACACGTGCGGTGGAGCCGGTGGAGACCAGATCGCAGATCGCGTCCGCCACATCCAGCGCCGGGGCGAGTTCGACCGCACCGCTGAGCCGGACGATCTCGCAGGAGATACCCTCGCGCTCGAGGAACTCGCCGAGCGCCGTCGGGTACGAGGTGGCGATGCGCGATCCGTTGAGGTCGTGCACCGTGGTGAAGCGCGAATGCTCCGGCACGCAGATCATCAGACGACAGGCCGAGAAGCCGAGCTCCATCAGCGTGCAGACACGAGCTCCGGTCTCGATCACCAGATTGCGCCCGACGATGCCGAGAT
This sequence comes from Chlorobiota bacterium, assembly GCA_963711465.1. Lineage (GTDB taxonomy): Bacteria > Bacteroidota > Ignavibacteria > OLB7 > OLB7 > CAVQEG01. The sequence goes on along the minus strand of CAVQEG010000003.1, from coordinate 323,702 downwards.
CAGCCACACCGTCCTGCACGTACTCGGGAATGTCGTCGTCGCGAAGCGCGAGCAGATCGACGTCGAGGTTCCGGCAGGGCGTATGCAGCGCGCGCGAGCCGAGATCGAACTCGAGTCCGCAGGAGCGGAGCAGTTCGAATGAGTCGTTCGAGAGCCGCCCCGACTTCTGCAGAGCGATCTTCATCCTACCATTGGTCGCGAGCATACTGTATCCGGGTAAAGTATAGCGTTCAAAAAAAAATTGAATTCGACCGATCAGCCGTCGGCGCGCATACGCTCGATGAGCATTCGGTAGCCACCCTTGCCTTCCTTCAGCCATCGATTGATGCGGGCGATCGTCCGCGAGCTGGCGCCGGTCTTCTGCTCGATCACGGCGTACGGCGTTCCGTCAGTGAGCATCCGCGCGATCTTCCACCGTTCGGCGAGTTCATCGATCTCGTGCTGCGTGAGCAGATCGCGGAAGAAGCTGCGGCACTCCGCCACCGACTCCAGCTGGAGCACGGCGTTGTACAGCTCGTCGATATCCTTGCGTGTCGCACTGGTCATTCTGTATCTCGGTAAAGTCCTCAACTGTCCCAAGGTAAAGCGATCGGGGTCGCGAGCGCAAGCGGAAATTTGTAACTGGATCCGGTCGACCCTCGTGGAGGCGGGTTGCGCGGTCGCTCATCGTCGATCGAATTCCGATGTTGTCCCCATCCCGGATTCAACGACACCCTCGCTCTCGCATTCGTTCACATCATTCCAGAGATGATCACACGCACCCTGCTTCGAATTCTCCCGCTCATCGCCATCACATGCATCACGCAGACGATGATCGCGACGGCCGGAACGATCCCTGACACCCGGTGGATGCGCTACACGAACGTCGAGCAGGCGGGCTGGTCGCAGGATCGGCTCGACGCGGCACGTGCCTACGCCGACTCGGTCGGATCGGCCGCAGTGATGGTCGTGCAGCATGGCGTGGTCGTCGCTGCGTGGGGCGATGTCGTGCGACGGTTTCAGTGCAATTCGATTCGCAAGAGTCTGCTGAGCGCACTGATCGGGATTCACGTCGACAGTGGGGAAATCGACACGGCAGCGACCCTCGCCGATCTCGGCATCGACGACATCGCTCCGTCACTGAGCGCGGCCGAACGTCGGGCCCGTGTCGTCGACCTGCTCACCTCCCGCTCCGGCGTCTACCATGCCGCCGCCTATGAGAATGCATCGAAGGACGCGTCGCGACCCGCGCGCGGAAGTCATGCCCCGGGTACGTACTTCTGGTACAACAACTGGGACTTCAACGCGCTGCTGACGGTCGTCGAGCAGCAGACGGGAACGAAGGTGTTCGACGAATTCGATCGGGCGATAGCCGGTCCCATCGGCATGCAGGACTACTCGCCGTCGAACGGCCACTACTATTACGAACGGGACAAATCGATGCACCCGGCGTACCCGCTGCGGATGTCGACGCGGGATCTCGCGCGATTCGGTCTGCTGTACCTGCGGCGCGGACGGTGGGGCGATCGCCGGGTGGTGCCGGCCGACTGGGTCGACGAGAGCACGCGTCCGCATGCGGACGCCGGCGCGCACGGCAGCTACGGATACATGTGGTGGCGGCTCGGTCCCGATTACGCCGACCACCCGACCATCGCAGCATTTGGAACGGGGAACCAGGTGCTGGCGATCATCCCGTCGCTCGATCTCGTCTTCGTCCACCGTGCCGATACGTATCACTACCGGCCGGTGTCGATGCGCGAGGTCGCCCACCTCCTTCGCATGGTGATCGCCGCTGAAGTCGACACCGCCGCGACCGACCGGGACGTGGTCGCGCTCGCACCGGTGCATCGGGAGCCGGCCGCCGGGGCACGGACCGGCGAGCAACTCGACAGCATTGCGGGTACCTATCGCTACGCGGACGGACATGTGGTGACGATCGCCATCGACGGCGATCAGCCGATGATGGATTCCAATCCGTTCGGATACTTCGCGCTGACGCCGCTTGGCGACGGCAGCTACTGGATCGAGGATTTCGAGGCGCGCGCGTGGTTCGACTTCGACGATCGGGGCAGGCGTTCACTGGTGGTGGAGCGATTCGTCAACGACGCGGGATACGCGCTGATGAAGCGGGGTGAATTCGATCAGGCGGTGGAGGTACTGAAGGCGAACACGCGGCACTACCCGGGGTCGGCGAATGCGTTCGACAGTCTGGGCGAGGCGCTCTTCCGCGCGGGTCGATACGACGAGGCCCTGGCGAGCTACCGTCAGTCGCTGCACCTCGACCCGGGCAGTCGCAATGCGGCGAGGATGATCGAGCATCTCGAGCATCGGGTTCGACGCTGAGGGCGCGACGCGTCCGCATGGTCCGTCGGCTCCAGAGCGGGATCAGACGAACGCGTGCACGGCGACCGCGGCGCCGGCGAGACCGATCGACACGGCGATGATGCGTTTGATCGACTCGTCCTTCGCCTTGAGTCCCAGCAACTGCCCGACGATCGCGCCGAGCAGGAAGCCGGTGGCACAGGCGGCCAGCAGCGAGAGGTCCACGTGGCCGAGCGCGTAGTGCTCGAGGCCGGACGCCAGACTGGTGATGACGATCATGGCCAGAGCGGTCGCCGCGGCGCGGCGCGCAGGCACTTTGAACACCTCGATCATGATCGGAGTCTTCAGCACGCCACCACCGATTCCAAACAGACCTGCGATCGTTCCGGCCATGATTCCGAACACACCGGCGGCCCAGGCGCCGACGTGGTAGTCGGGTCGATCGAAGCGTGGGCGAACGGCGTTCAGCCGGGCGATCAGTCGGTCCATGAGTCCGGCTTTCGCCTGCACGCGGAACATCCGGTAGCTGAGGAAGAGCAGGAACAGCGCGAAGATGATCTCCAGCGGTCCGGCTGGTACGTAGGAGGTGAGCTTCGCCCCGAAGATCGCGCCGACGGCGGTCGGGATCTCGAGAATGATGGCGAGCTTGAAGTCGATCGTCTTGTGGCGGGCGTTGAAGATCGTCGAGAGAAGACTCGACGGAAAGAGCGAGAAGGCGGTGACGCCGATGGCGGCCTCGATCGGGATCTGGAATCCCAGCACCATGATCGGGACGAGGAAGACGCCGCCACCGAAACCCGCGACGGTTCCGAGTGCCGAAACGGCGCAGGAGATCGCCAGGAGTGCGAAGTACATGGGGAATTCCCGCGTCGACTATTGTTTGCCGCCACGCCACGGGCGGTCGGGATGCATTCGCAGGATGTACTCGTACCTCGACGTTCGTCTGCCCGTCGATTCGTCGAACAGCGGTGTGCCGCCGGTGTACATCATACCGATCGGATCGCCGTACATGTTCAGCGAATCCGAATTCGCGCGAAGCCACGCGTCGATCTGCCTGCGTTCCTCGAGCGTGATTTCCATCGTGTCAACCGAATGACGGCCGGTGTCGGTCCTGGCCGCCGGCGCGGTGGTCGAATTGGCGGACGTATCCGGAGCCGGCGTCAGATCGGCCGCCCCGGATGCGGTGTCGGCCCCTGCTCGCGACGCGTCGGTCATCGACGTGTCGGTCATCGATGTGTCCATGATCGTGGTCTCGGTCGCCCCGTCGCCGCTCGCCTTCGGCTGACTGCAGCCGGCGATCAGGCAGAGGACGATGGCGCATGGAATTCCGGATCTGCCAGTCATTGTCGCACCAGTTGAACGTTCTGCATTGTGACGATCGCCGGTTGCCGCCCGCTGCACCGGAACTCCCGATCGACGTCGGGGATCACTGCGATTCTGATTCTCTCTCTTCGCCCCCACCCTTCTTCTTGCGCCTGCGACGCTTCTTCTTCTTTGGCGCCTCGCCTTCGCCCTGCGCCTCGGTATCGTTCGACCTCGGCTCGTTCGACCTCGGTTCGTTCGATCTCGGCTCGTTCGATCTCGGCTCGTAGCGTTCCGGCTTTGGTGGCTCGGTCGCCTCGACGCCCTCCGGCGGCGCATGAAACGCGGAGTGGTAGAGTTCGTCGAGCAGCATCGCCAGCAGCACGCGTTCGTCGTCGCTGTTGGCAAGTCCGACGACGAGCCCTTCCATGCGTTTCATCCGATCGCGGGCGATACGGCCGGTCGAGCGCATGCGTTCCTCGAGGAGCACGACAACGCGTTCGGCGATCCGCTCATCGACCTCCTCCTGCGTCGGCACGGGGAGTTCCACGAAGTCGACGTGGTACTTGCGGGAGATCTTCTTCAGATCGGTCTTCTCGGACATGTTGGACACGAGGGTGATGCCGACGCCGGTATTACCAGCGCGGGCAGTACGGCCTGCGCGATGGATGTAGCTGTCGACATCCTTCGGCACATCGTACTGGAAGACGTGGCTGAGGTCGCTGATATCGATACCGCGGGCGGCGACGTCGGTAGCGACGAGGAATCTGGTGGAGCGATCACGGATGCGCTGCATCGCCCGTTCGCGCGCCTTCTGATCGAGATCACCGGAGATCTGATCGGCATTGTAGCCACGATTCTGCAGGACGGTGGCGACGTATTCGACGTCGGTCTTCATGTTGCAGAAGACGATCGCCGATTCCGGATTCTCCATTTCGATCAGCCGCATGAGCACGAGGTCCTTTTCCAGGGCTGGCACCATGTACCAGCGATGCTCCATGGTATTGACCGCGACATGGCCGACCGAGAGCGAGAGGAATTCGGGTTCACGCAGGAACTCGCGTGCGAGCTGCTGGACCTTGTACGGCATGGTGGCCGAGAACATCCAGCTGCGGCGATTGCGTGGCAGGTAGCGCTTGAGCTCGCGCATTGCCGGGTAGAATCCCATCGAGAGCATTTCATCGGCTTCGTCGAAGACCATGGTCTGCAGGGTCTCGAGGGACATGGAGCGACGGCCGAGGTGGTCGAGCACGCGCCCCGGCGTTCCGATGATCACCTGCGCACCATGACGAAGCGCGTCGAACTGGGGACCGTAGCCGACGCCGCCGTAGACGGCCACGCCGCTGACGCCCATTTCGGCGGAGAGGGCTTCGAACTCGCGGAACACCTGCAGTGCGAGCTCGCGTGTCGGCACGAGCACCAGCGCCTGCGTATGCCGGAAGTCCGGGTCGATCTTCATGATCAGCGGAATCAGGAACGCGCCGGTCTTGCCCGAACCGGTGTGTGACTGCACGATCATGTCGCGATCGGCCATGAGGTAGGGAATGCCGCGCGACTGCACGGGCATCAGACTCGGCCAGCCCATCGAGAACGGCCGCCTGGCGGATCGCCTCCGGCAGGTCGTCGAGTGCGATCTCCGGCAGCGCGTTCTCAGGTTCGATCAGAACCTTCTGTCCACCGTCTTCTTCTGAATTGTCCATTGTTGCGTTCGTGGATTACGATGATTCTATCGCGACCACGGAACGCCACGGATGCCACGGAAGGCCACGGGAGCGTGCCTGGCGGCAGCGTCCGTGGCCTTCCGTCGAATCCGTGGCCCTCCGCGTGTCGGTCGCATTCAGGCGACGTGCCGCTCGGCGTGGTAGCTCGAGCGGACGAGCGGACCGGACTCGACCTGGTCGAATCCCATCTCGAGCCCCAGATCGCGGAGTTCGTCGAATTCCGCTGGTGAGATGAAGCGTACCACCGGAAGGTGGCGCTTCGTCGGTTGCAGATACTGTCCGAGCGTCAGCACGTCGACGCCGTGTTCGGCCAGGTCGCGCATGGTCTGCAGCAGTTCGGCGCGCTCCTCGCCGAGGCCGAGCATGATTCCGCTCTTGGTGCGCATCCCCTGGCGCTTCGACTCCTTCAGTATCGAGAGCGTCCAGTGGTACTTGCCCTGCGGCCGCACCGTCCGGTAGAGACTCGGCACCGTCTCGGTGTTGTGGTTGAGCACGTCCGGCCGCGCGTCGATGATCAGCTGCAGCTGCTCGAGATCCCCCTTGAAGTCCGGTATGAGCACCTCGACGCTCACGTCCGGATTCGTCTCGCGTGTCCGGCGGATCGTCTCGGCGAACAGACCGGCACCACCGTCATTGAGCTCATCGCGATTGACCGAGGTAATCACCGCGTGTCGCACGCCCATCTGGCGCACCGCCTCGGCCACGTGCATCGGCTCCTCCTCGTCGATCGTTCCGGGACGCCCCGTCTTCACCGCGCAGAAGCCACAGGAGCGCGTGCAGGTGTCGCCGAGGATCATGAACGTCGCAGTGCCGGCTTCCCAGCACTCGGCCATGTTCGGACACCGTGCCTCTTCGCAGACCGTGTGCAGCTCCTTGGAGCGCATCATCTCGCGAAGCATCTGGTAGGTCTCGCCTGTCGGAAGCTTCACCTTCAGCCAGTCGGGACGTCGCACCGCCGGGGACGCATCCTCGGACGGCTGGACGACGGGGAGATCGAGCATCTGTGTCATGAGAAATCCGGAGCCATGTGAATTCGAATCAAACCGTGGTATCGGGGCCGAACCCCTGCAGGTTGGCGATGACGTCGGAGAGGAACTTGCCGCCGAGCAGGCCGTCGATGATCCGATGGTCGTGTGAGAGCGACAGGTAGACCATCGAGCGGATCACCACCACGTCGTCGCCGTCGATCTCATGCACCATGGGACGCTTCTGAATTGCACCGGTACCGAGGATCGCCACCTGCGGCTGGCTGATGATCGGCGCGCCATGCAGCAGACCGAAGACGCCGTAGTTGGTCAGCGTGAACGTGCCGCCCGCGATCTCATCCGGCGTCAGCTGCTTGTTGCGCGCCCGCGATGCCAGATCGTGCACGGCGTGGGCGATGCCGCGCAGGTTCATCCGGTCGGCGTCCTTGATCACCGGTACGATCAGGTTGCCGTCGGGAAGCGCCGTGGCCATGCCGACGTTGACATGCTTCTTGACGATGATGTTCGTCCCCTCGACCGACGCGTTCACCCACGGATTCTCGCGCAGGGCCTTTGCCACCGCAGCGATGAAGAACGTGGTGTAGGTGAGCGCGACGCCTTCCTGGGTTTTGAATTCATTCTTGAGCGACTCGCGAAGCCGGACCAGCGACGTGACGTCGGCCTCGCCCACCTCGCTGACGTGCGGCGAGGTATGCTTCGAGCGCACCATGTGCTCGGCGATCAGCTGACGCATGCGGTCCATCGGGATCACTTCGACATCGGGGCCGTACTCGCGCTGCAGTTCGGAGGCGGGGCGGGAGAGCGGCTGCGGCGCCGCCGGTGGCGTCCGCTTCGGCTGCTGGGGCTGCGGTTGCGGTTGCGGTGCAACACGCGCCGGGGCGGTCGGACGATTCTTCAAATACGACAGCACGTCGTCCTTCGTCACGCGTCCCTCGCGTCCGCTTCCCGAGATCGCATCGAGTTCGCCCAACGACACACCTTCAGTCTCGGCGATGGAACGGACCAGCGGCGAGTAGAACCGGCCGTTGCTCATGCGGGGAATGGGACCCGCCTCGCCGACAGCGACGGGCTCGGCCGGTGACGGACCCGGAGCATCGATTCTGTGCTGGCCGTTGGTCGTCGCGCCGTTGGAGGCCGTCGGAGCGGCTGCGGTGGATGGCGCTGGTTTCGGGGTCAGCGCCGAGGGTTGTGCCGATGCAGCCGGAGCACTGGCGCTCTTCTGTCCGGCACCCGTACCGCCGGCCGCACCGGTCGAGAGGTAGGCGATGGTATTGCCGACCTCGACAGTGTCACCTTCGTTGGCGACGATCTCGACGAGCGTGCCGGCGACCGGCGACGGGATCTCGGTATCGACCTTGTCGGTGGAGATCTCCGCAAGGATTTCATCGCGTTCAACGGCATCGCCCGGCTGCTTTGCCCAACGGAGGATGGTTCCCTCGGTCACGGATTCGCCCATCTTCGGCATCAGGATCGGCGTGCGCTCACCGCCACCGGCGGGTGCAGCCGCCGGAGCTGCGGACTGTTCGGGTGCGGAGGCGGCAGGAGTCGGCGCCGGGGGCTTGGTTGCCCCGGACTCGACTGCCGGAGGTTCGTCTGCGGCCGGCGCCGAGGCGGCGGCATCACCACCGGATGGAGCAGACGCCGCGCCGCCCGTCGCTTCGTTGGGCTCGCCAAGCCGGGCGATCACGCTCCCCACCTCAACGGTCTCATCCGGCTGCGCCAGAATTTCCAGCAGCGTACCGCTGGACGGTGAGGGGATTTCCGTGTCGACCTTGTCGGTCGAGATCTCGGCGATGATCTCATCGCGCTCGACCGAGTCGCCCGGCTGCTTCAGCCAGCGAAGGATCGTTCCTTCGGTAACCGACTCCCCCATTTTCGGCATCAGAATGTCTGTCGCCATCGCTATGTGCTCTCCGTGAGTATTTCGACAACCGTCAAATACGTGTGTGTGAATTCTTCAATCGAATCCCCGCGACGCCTTCACCCACCCTGTTCGGGCGAACGGGATCGGGGCGACGCGCGGACGACGATATCGACTCGCCGATTGCGCGCTCGACCCGACGGTGTCGAATTGCTCGCCACCGGTTCGCGCTCTCCGAGCGCGCGCTCGATCACCGCTCCCGACTCGATCCCGTGGGATTCGAGCCAGCGGCGAACGCTTTGCACACGCTCTCGACTGAGACGAAGGTTTGTCAGCGAATCGCCGATCGCATCGGTATGACCGACGAGTTCGACGCGACGCAGATAGCTGCCGGGGATCCGTCGGTAAGCGGCGACCACGCGTTTGAGCGTACGCTCACCGCTGCGCCCGACTGTCGCGCTTCCGCTGGAAAATGCGACCTGTTCGACAACCGTCGGCGGCGGGGCGTGGTCGCCGGAGGCATCGACGATTTCCCCTTCTCCCACCAGCCGCAGTGTCAGCTCGATCTCGCCGCTGTCCGGACCGAGGTTCACGTTCGCGTCGGTTTCTTCGAAACCATCGGCCCAGCCGGTGAGGTGGTACTCGGCACCGGGCGAGAGCACCATGAGGAAGCGTCCACTCGAATCGCTCGCGGTCGATGCCACCTCGGACCCGTCGTGTTCGGCGCGGACGAGTCCGCGTACACCGCCGGACGGGCCGACGAGCTGCCCGCGAACGAGCACCGACGGCAGCGGGCGCAGCGAGTCGGGCAGCTTCAGTCGATAGATGTCGGAGGCACCGTAGGACGAACCGCCGTGGGAACTGCCGCTGACGTAGATCCACTCACCAGCCGCATCGACTGCGGCCGAGGCCTCCGAGCCCATCGTATTGATCACCGCACCAAGGTTCACCGGCTTCGACCAGGCGAACCAGGAGCCCGGAGTGCGACGGCTCATGTAGAGATCGGTACCGCCGAGTCCCCGCTGGCCATCGGAGAGGAAGTAGAGCGTCCGGTTGTCCGGCGCGAGCATGGGTGCCGCGTCGTACTTCGGGGTGTTCAGCGCATCGAGCGGCCGGGGCCGTCTCCACGCGTAGGGATCGGTGCCGCTGCGCTCGGCGACGAACAGATCGAGGTTCTCGGGCTTCGAAGAGTCGGGCGCGTAGGCAAGCAGCAGGCGGCGTTCGTCGGGGGAAATGAAGGCGTAGTAGTACTCGCCGAGCGACGTGACGCCATCGACGGTGATGGGGCGCGGCGTATGCCAGCCGCTGGTGTCGTGTTCGGCGATTCCAAGACCGAGTCCGCCACGTGCGACGAGCGCATCGCTGTAGATCAGTGCGGAGGAGCCGTCGCTGGAGATCCAGTAGAGAACGTCGGACCCGGTCGAATTGAGCGGACTGCCGAGGTTCCTCGCCGGTCCCCACGAACCATCGCTCTGAAGCGCGGACACCCAGATGTCGTCGGGATCGTCCGCTCCGCCCACGTTCGCGGAGTCGTACTTGCGATCGAAGTAGAGTCGGGAGCCGTCCGGAGCGATCACCGGAAGCAGTTCGACTGCGGCGGAGTTGACCGTCGGACCCAGATTTTCACGTACCGCGCCATCCTGCGCCCGAAGCATCCCGACGCCGGCGAACAGCGTCAGGAGCATCGCGGCGACACCTCGGAGCGTCACCGGGACAACGGTGTGAATCGATCTGCGGACGACCCGCCGTACCGACCCGACCGGAGCGCCTCTGAGGAGGAACCGAGGTGGCCGACGCACGACGTGGTCGGAAGCGAATTCTACCATGAAACAGAACGTCGAAGTTACCAAAGCAGGGAGAAATTGGCGGAAGTACCACAACTTGTCACACCGAAAAGGACGTGCCGAGGTGGCGAAAGGGCGCACCGACAGGACAAAAAAAATCATGAGCGGTCAGCGTGGTGTCTTCCCGCTCATGATCGAACTGTATCCGCAGCGCCATGGCCTACAGGGAGGTCCAGACCCGCAGGCGCAAGGTCGTCATTCCACGATGACACTGTTATGGGAGGTCCAGTACATAAAGGCATCGTGGCGACCCGGCGTGCGTCGCGGCTGACGGGCGAACCCGTCGCCGATCGATACAGCCATCGACAAACATAGCCAGTTCGCCGGCGCTGATCAACCAATCCACCGATCACCTGCAATGCCGCAACGGTGCCGATGCCGCCCTTGCGGCCGCGACGTGTACAGCGGCAATCTCCCGAACGATTTCGGCGTCCTTTGTAGATTGAAGGCTTGTACCTGCCCACGGGTTCCCGGCTCCCGGCCGCACGCCACGCCAAGTTCCCTCCTTCCAGATCGACACAGACGACCGCATGGAAGCTCCTCTGATCCTGCTGATCGATGACGATTCGGCGTTTCTCGACGCCATGACCGAACAGCTCGAATCGGCCGGCTACCGGACAATGACCGCCTCGAACGGCTCGAAGGGACTCGAGCGGCTCAGCGAGCATGGACGCGACGTCACCCTCGCCCTGCTCGATGTCCGAATGCCCGGCATCAGCGGACTCGAGACGCTCGAGCAGGTCGTGCGCGCCCATCCCTCGGTGCCCGTGATCATGCTTACCGGGGAGAATTCGATCGATCTGGTGGTGCGCGCCATGAAGAGCGGCGCGACGAACTATATCTATAAGGGATCGGGTCGCGAGGAGATCCTCTCGGCCGTCGAGGCAGCCCTCGAGCAGATCCGCGACCAGAGCGTCACCGCCTCCGACATGGATCGCTTTCGCGATATCGGCGTGATCGGTCGCAGTGCCGAACTCCGCCGCGTGCTCGAAGAGGTCGAGATGTGCGCCCGCTCCCGCATCTCCGTGCTGCTCACCGGCGAAACCGGCGTCGGCAAGGATGTGCTCGCCCGCGCCGTGCACGCGCTCAGTCCCCGAAGCGCCAGGCCCTTCGTCGTCATCGATGTGCCCAACATCCCCTCGACCATGTTCGAGAGCGAACTCTTCGGTCATACGAAAGGGGCGTTCACCGGCGCAGCCGATGCCAAGCAGGGACTCATCCAGTCGGCCAGCGGCGGCACGCTGTTCCTCGATGAGATCGGAGAGTTCCCCATCGAACTCCAGGCGAAATTCCTCCACGTGCTCGATTCCCAGTCGGTGCGCCGCCTCGGCGCCGTCAACGCCGATGACGTCGATGTCCGCGTCGTGTCAGCGACGAACCGGAACCTGCTGGAAGCGGCGCGCGAACGGACCTTCCGCGAGGATCTCTTCTACCGTCTCCGCGGCATCGAGATTACCGTCCCGCCGCTGCGGGAACGTCGCGACGACATCGAACCGCTGGCGCGGCACTTCCTCGAGGACTTCACCGGCCGCAGCGATCTGCCCGCAAAGCGCCTGTCGGATTCGGCCATCGAGATACTGGAACGTCAACGCTGGCCGGGCAATATCCGCGAGCTGCGACGGGCTGTGGAGGCAATGGCGGTGATGACCAGCACCGAACTCATCGAACACACCGATGTGGCCCGGGTGATCGAGCGAAGCGAGTCGGTCACCCCCAGCGACATGACCGTCGTCCGCGACTACAACGACGTGCAGATGCTCGCCCGGCAGACCAAGAAGGAAGAGCTGATCCGCATCCTCGACCGGCACGAGTGGAACATCACCCGCGCCGCCTCCGAGCTGGATATCGACCGCTCGACGCTTTCGAAGCAGATGAAGAGTCTCGGCATCGTCAAACCGAGACTCCGGCTGTAGCGTGCAGAAAGGTGGTGTGTCGAATTCGCCCCCGTACACTCTCGGGAGCTACCGGTCGCGGCGGAGAATTCCGATGCCCCGCAGCAGCAGTATCAGCACGACCGCGCCGGCGATTCCGATGAGAAACCCGCGCAGACTGAACGTGCTCTTCGGCTCGATGTCGAAGAGCACGCGCGCAAGCCAGCTGCCGAGCGCAGCACCCAGGATGCCGACCACGATGTTCCAGAGACAACCCATCTGGTCGTTGGTCTTCGCCAGAATGCTCGCCAGCCACCCGATAATCGCTCCGACGATGATCGCTCCGATGATGCTCAGCATGCAGGTTCCCTCCGTGTACTGCGTGTGTGACGTCGCCCGCAACATGCGAAACAATCAACGTTCCACACGCCGCATTCGAATCGATCACCCTCGATGAACATCCTGGTCATCAACTGGCAGGACTGGACCAATCCGCTGGCGGGTGGGGCCGAGTCGCACCTTCGTGAGACGTTCCGCCGGATCGCCGCGATGGGCCACGAGGTCACGCTGCTGTGCTGCGGATACCACGGCGCCGCGCGCGATGAGGTGCTCGATGGCATCCGCATCGTTCGCCGCGGCTCCAGAAGCACATTCAACTTCAGCGTTCCCTGGTACTACTGGAAGCTCTTCCGCGGTCGCGTCGACGTCGTGGTCGACGACATCAACAAGATTCCCTTCTACACCCCGCTCTACGTCCGCGAACCGATCGTCGCACTCAGCCACCACTTCTTCGGCAGCTCGATCTTCCGTGAAGCCGGCCCCGTCGCCGGCAGCTACGTCTTCATCGCCGAGAAACTCGTCGACGTCGTCTATCGACGCGTGCCGATCGTCGTCGTCTCGCAGTCGACGCTGGAGGAATTCGTCTCCCGCGGCTTCGATCGCAGTCACTTCACCCTCGCGCTCAACGCCATCGATCACGATCGCCTCCACCCCACCGGTGTTCCAAAGAGCCCGCATCCGTCGATCGGATACTTCGGTCGGCTCAAGCGCTACAAGAGCGTCGATCACGTCGTCCGTGCCTTCGCCCGTGTTCGTACACAGCTCCCGGACGCAGAGCTCGTGATCATCGGACGCGGATCGTTTCAGTCGGAACTCGAACGCCTCACCGTCGAACTCGGCGTGGCCGACGCGGTTCGCTTCACAGGATTCGTTTCCGAAGAGGAGAAGCTGCGGCTGCTGCAGCAGATCTGGGTGGTCGTCAATCCCTCGATGAAAGAAGGATGGGGAATCGTGAATGTGGAAGCCAATGCCTGCGGGACTCCCGCCATCGCCGCGGATTCGCCCGGGCTGCGCGACTCGGTAATCCACGAGAAGACCGGACTGCTCTACCCCTACGGCGATATCGATGCGCTCGCCGCCGCGCTCGTCCGACTGCTCGACGACGACGAACTGCGTGAACGCTTCCGCCACAACGCGCTTGAATTCGCTCGATCGCTCACCTGGGAGAAGACCGCCGCGACCATCGCGGCGGTCATCGAGCGGGCGATCGACGATCCGGGACATCGCCGGAAGGGTACGTCATGATCTCCGGAATTCTCCTCCAGCGTCTCGCCGCCGCCCGGACGGTCGTCGCCTTCACCGGCGCAGGCGTCTCGGCCGAAAGCGGTGTGGCGACGTTCCGCGCCAGCGATGGCCTCTGGTCGAAGTTCAGTCCCGAGGAGCTCGCCAATGTCGACGCGTTCCTGGCAAATCCCCAGATGGTCTGGGAGTGGTATCAGTCGCGTCGCCACGTCGTGCTGGAGGCCACGCCCAACGCGGGCCACAGGGCCATTGCAGAACTGGAGGAATTCGTGCCGCGGGTCACGGTGCTCACGCAGAACATCGACGGACTGCACGCCGATGCGGGGTCATCAGAGGTGATCGAGTTGCACGGGAACATTCGCCGCAACTACTGTCAGACGTGTCACCGGCGGTACGACGACGAAGCGCTGCTCACGACGCACGACGTTCCCCGGTGCGCGTGCGGCGGGCTCATCCGACCCGACGTCGTCTGGTTCGGTGAGATGCTGCCCCTCGAGGCGTTCGAACGTGCCGAAGGCAGAGCCCGGGAGGCGGACGTGCTGTTCTCGATAGGAACCTCGGCAGTGGTTTACCCGGCGGCGGGAATTCCCATCTCGGCGCTGGAGTCGGGCGCGTACGTCGTCGAGGTCAACCCCGAACAGACGCCGCTGAGCCGCTACGCTCACGAAACGATCCGCGCGAGCAGCGGCGAGGCGATGCCCCAGGTCGTTCGGCGACTGCGGGAACGGACGCCGCCCCGGCATTGCTGAATCCGTCGGCTCAGGCAGCGGTCCGCCGCCATGCCCCGACTGCCGCGAAGCCGACCAGCGCCAGCACGGCGAGCACGCCGCCGGCACCGAAGGTCCCCGCCGGTCCGTAGTGATCCCAGAGCAGCCCCGCTAGCACGCTGGCTCCGAGCATCACCACGCCGGAGATCAGGTTGAAGATTCCCAGCGCCGTTCCCCGTATCGATTCGGGTGCCGCGTCGGCGACCATTGCCACCAGCAATCCCTGCGTGAACCCGAGGTGCAGTCCCCACAGAACGACCCCGACGAGGACGATCCATATGCTCCCGGCGGTCGCCAGCACCGCGTCGGAGGCGGCGAGGAATCCGATCCCCATCATCAGTACGGTCCGTCGACCGATGCGATCCGACCAGGCGCCCGCCGGATACGCCGCCAGCGTGTAGGTCACGTTCATCACGATCAGCACCAGCGGAACCAGAGCGATGCCGAGTCCGATCGAACTTGCCCGGATCACCAGAAACGCCTCGCTGAACCGCGCCAGCGTCAGCACCCCGCCGATTGCCGCAACGCCCCAGAAAGCCGTTCCAAGCCGGTAGAGATCCGACAGTCGCAACCGCTTTGCTCTGTCTCCGGAGCGGTGCTGCTTCGGTTCGCGTACAAACGCGACCAGAATCGCCACCGCGATGACGGCCGGAATGATCGCAATCCAGAAGACCGTGCGAATTCGGTCGGCGAAGTAGAACATGGCGCCGATGGCAATCGCCGGGCCGGCCACCGCGCCGACGGTGTCGAGTGACTGACGCAGTCCGAATGCAGCACCACGCTGCTCGGGCTGAACGACGTCGGCAATGAGCGCGTCGCGCGGCGCGCCCCGAATTCCCTTGCCTATCCGATCGACGAACCGCGCCAGCAGCACCGTCGGAACGGAGTCCGCCAGCGGGAACAGCGGCTTTGAGAGCGTCGCCAGTCCGTACCCCGCGACGGCAAGCAGCTTCCGTTTGCCGAGCACGTCGCTGAGCGTGCCGGAGAACACCTTGACGACCAGCGCCGTTGCTTCGGCAATGCCCTCGATGACGCCGAGCGACACCATGCTGGCGCCGAGCGTCGATACGAGAAAGACCGGCAGCAGTGAATGGATCAGCTCCGAGGAGGTGTCCATGAACAGACTCACCAGCCCGAGCATCAGCACGTCCCGAGGAAGTCCTCGCCACGCCCGCAGTCGATTCGAATCGGTGTCAGCCATCGGATGAGTTCAGGGGAATTCTATGGGATCGACCCTCGGGATCGCGATCGAACCTCGGAATGCGGCGAGACCTCGGCGAGCGCGATCACCGGCTGTGGGCCAGATTCAACAGCTTGTAGACCAGCCGCGCCGTGGTGATGTCCGGATGCGTGAGCCCCTCGATCGGAGCCAGTTCAACGACATCGAACCCGATGATGCGTCGACCGCTGGCCACCAGCGCCCGGAAGACATCCAGCGTCTCGGAGTAGAGGAAGCCATCCGGTTCGGGCGTCCCCGTCGCCGGCATGATCGCCGGATCGAAGTAGTCGACGTCGAAGGTCACGTAGACCTCTTCGCCGAGCGTGTCGACCACCCGCCGCTGCCAGTCCTCACCGTGCAATCCGCGTCGGATCGCGCTGGCATAGAACGTATTCACTCCCCGATCCCGGATGAACCGGGCTTCCTCGACGCACTGCGCGCGGATGCCGACCTGTGTGAGGCGCGTCGGATCGAGGTGTTCGACCACACGGGCGGCGAAGGAGGCGTGGGAGAATCGGGAGCCCTCGTAGGAGTCGCGCAGGTCGGAATGCGCGTCGAAGTGCAGGACGCTCATCTGCGGGTGACGCTCGAGGTGCGCCAGTATCGGTGCGGTGGAGATCGTATGCTCGCCGCCGATGGTGACCACGAAGCGGTCCATGGCAAGCAGTTGCGAGACGGTCGAACCGATCAGGTCGATTGCTTCGGCATCGACGCGATCGTCGAAGTCCAGCGGCTCGAGCGTGGCGATGCCGGTGTCGAAGCAGAGCTCGCGGTCGAATTCATCGTCGTAGAACTCGACGTAGGCCGAGGCGCGGAGCAATGCGGCAGGTCCGTCGGCGGTGCCGCCACCATAGCTGACGGTGTGTTCGTAGGGAGCGGGAAGAAGTGCGATGCGAGCGGTTTGGAGCGTGGAGAATTCGGGTCCGATGGCGAGAAAATTCTCTTCAGTGCCGACGACGTTCATGATCGGTCCGTTGATCCAGAGGTACGAGGGGGTGTCAGGGCGTTTGCCTCCGGCTGCGGCCCGGTGCCGACATCGAGGCATTTAAACCACCGGGGGTCAGAAGCGATCGAAACTACGCATGAACGACACAAGCGCCGCACGGGGAGCGCCCCGCCCCGGGCGGCAGACAATTCGCAGAACGCTCATTCACAAACACGATGGAGTCGAGCAACCATGACGAAGAACATTCTTTCACGCATCCTCGCCGTCGGCGGACTGTTCATCGCCGGATCGATGATGACGTACGCGCAGGGAATCGCCTATCACAGTTCTCCACGGTGGGTACCGCCGGGCTCGGAGCAGCTTCAGCCGGTGGCCGCCAGTTATACGGCGCTGCACTCGGTCGATCTCGGACTGACCGCCCAGCAGCGTTCACAGCTTTCGGCGCTGGACAACCGGGTCGCGGCGATGCACCAGGAGCGGGCGCGACTGTGGAACGAGTACCGCCAGATCATCGCACGGCCGGATTACAACGATGAAATCGCGGGTCGCGAGGTCACGCCCCGCATGCTGCGCATCGTAGCGATCAACACGCAGCTGGCCGGGATCGTCCAGAGCCAGAACCCGCAGGTGGCCTCGATCCTCAGCGACGCGCAGCGCGTTCGCCTCAACCAGGCGATCGAGACCGTCAAGGCAAGTCTCTGATCGACGTACGAAGACATTGACCGGACTCCGCCGCCCCGGCCCTGCAGAAGGGTCGGGGCGGTCCTGTATCGGAATGATTCCCGCCCCGGTCCGGCGATTGCGGGCGTTGCGGTTCACCGTAGCTTTGGTGCCGTAACGCACTTCACAATGAGATCGAATTCCATCCATGGCTGATGTTCTGACCCCGTCGTTCGACATCGAGGAGCTGCTTGGCACGCAGGCCGAGTCGCTGCTGAACCACACGTGCACGGTTCCGAAGGAATCGCTCCAGCTTCCCGGACCGGATTCGGTGGACCGGATCTTCATGGGCTCCGACCGCAGCAACCGCGTGCTGCGCAACCTGCAGTGGATCCACCAGACGGGACGCCTCGGCGGTACCGGCTACGTCTCGATCCTCCCGGTCGACCAGGGTATCGAGCACACCGCCGGCGCGTCGTTCGCGCCCAATCCGGAGTATTTCGATCCGGAGAACATCGTGCGGCTGGCGGTCGAGGGCGGGTGTAATGCGGTGGCGTCGACGTTCGGCGTGCTGGGACTGACCGCCCGTCGCTGGGCGCACAAGATCCCGTTCGTCGTCAAGATCAACCACAACGAGCTGCTCACCTACCCGACGAAGTACGACCAGATCCTCTTCGGCACCGTCGATCAGGCGGTGGACATGGGAGCGGCGGCCGTGGGAGCGACCATCTACTTCGGCTCGGAGGAATCCACGCGACAGATCACCGAGATCGCCGAGGCATTCGCCTACGCCCACGAGCAGGGTCTGGCCACGATCCTCTGGTGCTACCTGCGCAACAGCGCGTTCAAGAACAGCGTGGACTACCACACCGCAGCCGACCTCACCGGACAGGCCAACCACATCGGCGTGACGATTCAGGCCGACATCATCAAGCAGAAGCTGCCCGAGACCAACGGCGGATTCACCGCCCTGAAGTTCGGCAAGACCAATCCGAAGATGTACACCGAGCTCGCCAGCGACCACCCGATCGATCTGACGCGATACCAGGTGGTCAACTGCTACATGGGTCGGATCGGACTGATCAATTCGGGCGGCGCCTCCTCGGGTGCCGGCGACATGGCCGAGGCGGTGCGTACCGCCGTGATCAACAAGCGCGCCGGCGGCATGGGCCTCATCAGCGGCCGCAAGGCGTTCCAGCGTCCGATGAACGATGGCGTCGCGCTGCTCAATGCGATCCAGGACGTCTACCTCGACGATGCGGTGACGATCGCCTGAGCGACGCATCGGTGGCATGAATGCGATGAGAATTCACAACGGAGAACCGACCGCCGCGGCGCCCGGTTCTCCGTTCTGCGTTCGGTGCCGCGATCGCGGCCTCACGCCCGCAGGAACATCTTGCCGGCCATCTGCCGCACGAGACCCTTGAACTCGAGTCCGAGGAGACTGACGAGCACTTCGCTCGGCGAGAGCCGTGCCTGCTCGCCAACATCGTCGACGTGGAGCGGTTCGGTACCGAGCACGTCGAGCACGGTCCGTTCGAACACGGTCAGTTCGAGCGCCGACGTATCGGTCGAGGCGCCGGGATCGGCCGGAAGGTGGTAGCCGAGCGCATCGAGCAGATCCTCGGGCGTCTGGGTCAACCGGGCGCGGTCGGTGCGGATCAGCAGGTTCGGACCCCTGCTCTTCGGCGAGTTGATCGACCCGGGAACGGCGAACACTTCGCGGTTCTGATCCGAGGCGAATCCGGCCGTGATCATCGCACCCCCGCGTTCGTCGCTCTCGACGACGAGGACGCCGCGCGACATTCCACTGATGATTCGGTTGCGTTGCGGGAAGTACGCGGGAAGCGCGCGGACGCCGAAACCATATTCCGAGACCACCGCACCCGAGCCAGCGATACGTTCACAGAGCTTCGCTGCGGAATACGGAGTGATCCGATCGAGTCCCGACGCGACCGCGGCGATGGTGCGGCCGGGCGCATCGAGTGCAGCGGTATGCGCCACGGTATCGATGCCGCGGGCGAGTCCGCTGATCACCGTCACGCCCGCACGGGCGGCCGACCGCGCATACCGTTCGGTCGCCAACCGCCCGTAGACCGTCATTGCTCGTGTTCCCACGATTCCGATCGCCTGCTGGTCGGCTTCAATGAGCGTTCCCCACACGAAGAGCGTGACCGGCGGCGAGTAGATCTCCGCGAGGGCAGGCGGGTAGGACTCCTGGCCGAACTGCACCAGATGTGCACCGAAGCGCTCCAGTTCATCGAGCTGTCGTGCCGCCTCCTCGAGGTACGGCCTGAGGTCGGCTATGGCTTCGATGGTCGGTCCCCGCAGTCCAAACCGTGCGAGGCGTTCGGCGGCGAGACCGCGAACGGTGTCGAGATCGAGCTTCGCGCCGATGAGCGCGCGAAGTGGTGCGGACGTCATGCCGGGCACGAATCCGAGCGCAAGGATGTCGCGTTGGGAGAGCATCGGCTCCGTTGAATTAGGGTGGTGAATTACCGTCGATCACATCGTCGCGCGGCTCCGGCGATTTGGACGCCGAACGGCTCGCGGGACTCGTGGCCGAACCGCGGAACTCATCCGACGACCGACGCACGCTGCGGACGATCAGTCGCCGGACTCCACGAGCTCCATGTAGCGTCCGGCGAGCTCCTCGGCATCCTCTTCGGCGGGCGCTTCGGCGATCACGCGGATGATCGGCTCGGTATTCGACGCGCGCAGGTGGACCCAGGACGTGGCGAAGTCGAGCCGCAGACCGTCGTCGGTCGTTGCGCGTGCACCGGCCGACTCTTCGGCCGCGATGCGGGCAAGCAGCGCGGGCACGTCGGCACCATCGGCGAGGACGGCCTTGCGCTTGACGATGCGGTAATCCGGCAGCGAGGCGCGAAGCGCCGAGAGCGTGTGGCCGCGCTCGAGGAGATTCTGCAGGGTGATGGCGATCCCGGCGAGGGAATCGCGGCCGTAGTGCAGCGCGGGGAGGATCACGCCGCCGGAGCCCTCACCGCCGACGATCGCGCCGAGCTCCTTCATCCGGCGGGCGACGTTGATCTCGCCGACCGGCGTGCGCACCACGCGCGCGCCGTAGCGCGCGGCGACGTCGTCGACGGCACGCGTGGTCGACAGGTTGACGACCACCGTCTGCGATCCAGCGGGATCGACGCGATGCGCCCAGTCGAGCATGAAGGAGACGGCCTGTGTGATTGTGTACTCTTCGCCGATGGGTCGGCCGCGTTCGTCGATGAGCACGAGTCGGTCGGCGTCGGGATCGACGGCGATACCGAGATCGGCACGGTGTTCGACGACGGCGTCGGCCAGCTGCGTGAGATTCTCGGGAATCGGTTCGGGTGTATGGGGGAACATCCCGTCGCCCTCGCAGTGCAGCGGAATGACGCTGCAGCCGAGGCGCTCGAGCAGTTCGGGAACGATCACGGAGCCGGACGCATTGACAGCATCGACGACCACTTTGAAAGCGCGCTGACGCAGCGCGTCGACGTCGAGGAAGTCGAGGGCCAGCGTCGCCTCGAGGTGCATTTCGACGGCGTCGCCGTCGTCGACGATCGCGCCGGTGCCGGACCAGCCGGCGTAGTGACCCTTCCCGGCGTCGACGATCCGGAAGAAGGCATCGCAGGCGTCGGAGTCGAGGAAGATCCCGTCGGCATTGAGGAATTTGAGCCCGTTGTATTCCGACGGGTTGTGCGAGGCGGTGATCGAGATACCGCCGGCGGCATCGCCCCGTTCGGTGGCCAGCTGCACGGTCGGTGTCGGGGCCATCCCTATGGTGCGCACCTCACACCCGCAGGCGGAGAGCGTTCCGGCCACCAGGTGTTCGATACCGGCACCGCTGGGCCGACCGTCGCGACCGACGACGACGGGGCCACGGTCGACGTAGTCGGCGAAGGCGGCGGCGTATCGGACCACGACCTCGGGTACGAGTCCGCGCCCCACGATACCGCGGAGACCGGAGATCGAACGGATCAGAGACATTGGCTGGAAGCGTGTTGGATGATGGCTCTCTCCCGGGCTGCGAGGGCCAAGATACGAAGCGCACCGCGCGGGGCCCAATACCGCTCTGACGGCCCGTCTGGCGCCATTCCGCGCCGACCCTCTGGGAAGAAATTTCGTATGTTGACGATCAATTATTTCCTCTCGTACCCCATGCACATCGCATCGATCCTCGAAGAGCCGTTCATCGCGATCAACCTCGATGCCGAGACCAAGGAGGAGGCGCTCAACGGCATGGTCGACATGCTTGGCGGCTCGCCGAAGGTGCTCGATCTCGAGAAGGTCCGCGGTGCGATCCTCGAGCGCGAGCGCATCATGAGTACGGGAGTCGGGCACGGATTTGCGATTCCCCACGCAAAGACCGACGCCCTCACCGATATCGTCGCGGCGTTTGCCACGACGCGCCATCCGATCGACTTCCAGGCGCTGGATGACCAGCCCGTACAGCTGATCTTCATGCTCGTCGGCAAGGAAGCCCACGTCGGTATGCATCTGAAGCTGCTCAGCCGCATCAGCCGGTTGATGAACAGCGAACAGTTCCGTGCGCAGCTGCTCAACGCCAGCACGAGCGCCGAGGTGCTGAAGCTCTTCAATGAGGAGGAGAACCGCTACTTCGAGACGCGTTACACGGAGACGTAATCCTCCGGCACCCGGCTTCGAATTATCCCACCCGCTCCGGCGCCCTTCCCGAGGAAGGGCGTTGTCCGTTTCGGCGTTCCGCGCCGCTTCCTGCATTCGAATTCTCACATGGCTTTTCAATCGCTCAAGGGGTTCCGCGACATCCTTCCCGAGGAGGCCGCGCGGTGGCGGCGCATCGAACACGTCGTCGAATCGCTGATGCGCCGCTACGGCTTCGGCGAAATCCGTCTGCCGATCGTCGAGGCGACCGAACTCTTCCGCCGGGGCGTCGGCGAGCACACCGACGTCGTCGGCAAGGAGATGTACACGTTCGACGATCGCTCCGATCCGCCCGAATCGATCACGCTTCGACCCGAGCTGACCGCCGGTGCGGTGCGCGCATACGTCGAGCACGCCGTGGGGCAGAACCAGCCGCTGACGCGCTGGTACTACGTCGGACCGATGTTCCGGTATGAACAGCCACAGGCCGGCCGCTACCGCCAGTTCCACCAGTTCGGCGCCGAGATCCTCGGTTCGCCCTACCCGGAGACCGATGCGGAGGTGATCGCCATCGGACACGATCTGCTGGCCGATCTGGGCATCCGCAACGTGCGGCTGCGGCTCAACTCGATCGGCATGCCGGAGGAGCGCGCGGCCTACCGTGCGGCGCTGCGCGAATTCCTGCGCGAACGCGAAGCGCAACTCAGCGACGACAGCCGTCGACGGCTCGATACCAATCCGATGCGGGTACTCGATTCGAAGCGCGAGGAGGACGTGGAGGCGTGCAAGGGCGCGCCGGAGATCCTCGATCACCTCGGCGCGGAGTCGCGCCAGCACTTCGACACCGTGCGCGAGATGCTCGAGCGCGAGGCAATCGACTACGTCGTCGATCCGCGCCTGGTCCGCGGACTGGACTACTACACGCGAACGGCGTTCGAATTCCAGGGGCTCGATCTCGGCGCGCAGGATGCGCTCGGTGGCGGCGGTCGCTACGACATGCTGGTCGAACAGCTCGGCGGAAAGCCGGCGCCGGCGATCGGATTCTCCTTCGGCATGGAGCGGCTGCTCATCGGCATGGAAGCGGCCGGCGCGTTCACCGATGCCGCCGCTGCGCTCGATGTCTACCTCGTGGCGCTCGACGACGAGGCGCGTCGCTGGGCGGCAGGCACCGCGCACGATCTGCGCCGCGCCGGAGTGTCGGTGGAGTCCGACCTGCTGCGGCGCTCGATGAAAGCTCAGATGCGCGACGCCAATCGCAAGAATGCGCGCCGTGTGGTGATCGTCGGTTCGAACGAACTGGCCGATCGAACCGCGCAGGTCAAGGACATGGCCGCAGGAGAACAGCGGGCGGTCCCCTTCGAGCAACTGGAAGCCGAGCTGGTGGCCGCCTCTCAGGGCTGACAATCTTCGGCTCGTTATCCGTCGATTCGGTGGCGAGCAGCTCCATCGTTCCCGATTCACCGGACCCGTCAGCGGTCCGTCGTCTCGATGTCCCGACTCCAGTCCATCCGCCTTCCCGTCTCCGCGAACATCAAGATCGCGCTGGTGGTCTTCGCCCTGGCGATCGTCGGCGGGACGCTGCTCTATACGCAGCGGCTGGTGCAGGACCTCAAGCAGAACGAGCGCAAGACGGCCAGCTTCTACGCGAAGATTCTCACCACCTACGGCAACGCCTTCAACTCTCCCGGTGCGCAGGAAGGAACGACCGATGCGCTGTCGGAGCTCTACTGGGAAATGGTACAGTCGGACATGATCGACTTCCCCATGGCGATCACCGACGACGTCGGCTCGCCGCAGGTGCGCCCCGATACGATGGCACTGTCGACCGAATCGCTGAAGCACATCAAGCTCGACACCACCCTGCCGTTCGAAGAGCAGATGGACTGGATGGTCCGACGCCTCGACAGGATGAGGTCCACCTACGATCCCCTGCCGATCTACTCGATCGAGAACGGCGACTCGGTGATCCGCAACTACATCTTCTACGGTGAATCCGATCTCGTACAGCAGCTTCGCTGGCTTCCGTACGTGGAGATCATCATCGGCGCGATGTTCATCCTCGTCGGGTACCTGAGCTTCAGCCACATCAAACGCAATGAGCAGTCGAACATCTGGGTGGGAATGGCCAAGGAGACGGCGCATCAGCTCGGCACGCCGCTCAGCTCGCTGCTCGGATGGATCGAGCTGCTGCGCCTGATGCCGGAGGACTCCGAGCAGGTGATCGAGGCGGCCGACGAAATGCAGCGCGACGTCGAGCGCCTCAACACCGTCGCTCACAGGTTCTCCAAGATCGGCTCGGCCGCCGAAGTGCGTACGGTGGAACTCAACGGTGCCATCCGGAGCGTCATCCAGTACTTCGACCGCCGCCTGCCGCATCTCGGCAAGCGCGTCTCGCTCACGCTCGAGGACACTGGCGTGGTCTACGCCGCGATCAACCTCGATCTGTTCGAGTGGGTCCTGGAGAATCTGATTCGCAACGCCGTCGACGCCATGGATCGACGTGACGGCGCCATCCGCATCACGCTGCGGCGCAACCGCTCCGACGCCGTTATCGACGTGAGCGACACCGGCAGAGGAATCGACCCGAAGGTCCGCAAGGATATCTTCCGCCCCGGCTTCTCTACCAAGACCCGCGGATGGGGACTCGGCCTGTCGCTGGCGCGACGCATCATCGAGGAGTACCACGGCGGACGCATTTTCATCAAGGAGTCCTCTTCGAAAGGCACGACGTTCCGAATTCTCCTTACCGCCGTCGAACCCGAGGCATCGGCTTCGAATCGCTCGGCCCGCCCGCTCGACATTCCCGACGACGTTCGGTCCGGGGAGACTCGCGGGGATTCCTGACGGCCGCGCCCGGCCCATTCATTAACCAACCGACAGCACCAACAGCATGGCATCGACCTACAAGTCCGCCGGCGTGGACATCGCCGCAGGGGAGGAACTCGTGGAGCGGATCAAGCCGATGGTCCGCCGCACGTTCAACGACCGCGTACTGGCGGAGATCGGCGGATTCGGTGGCCTCTACGACGTCTCGTTCCTGAAGGAATTCGACCGCCCGGTGCTCGTCAGCTCCGTCGACGGCGTCGGCACCAAGCTGAAGGTGGCCTTCCAGGCTCGTCGATTCGATACCGTGGGACGCGATCTGGTCAATCACTGTGTCAACGACATCGCCGTCTGCGGCGCCGTCCCGCTCTACTTCCTCGACTACTTCGCCACCGGTCGGCTCCAGCCGCAGGTGGGCGCCGACGTCGTCGATGGATTCGCGACCGCCTGCCTCGAGAACGGCTGCGCGCTCATCGGTGGTGAGACCGCAGAGATGCCGTCGATGTACCAGGACGGAGAATTCGATCTGGCCGGCACCGTCGTCGGTGTCGTCGAACGCGATCGCATGCTGACCGGTGATCGCGTCGAAGAGGGCGACCTGCTCGTCGGAATTCCATCCACCGGACTGCACACCAACGGCTACTCGCTGGCACGGTCGGTCCTGTTGCAGTCGCATGGTCTCGACGACCTGGTGCCCGAAACCGGTGAGTCGATCGGCGACGCTCTGCTCGCCGTGCACCGCTCCTACCTCCGCCTGATTCAGCACGCGATGTCGATCCACGGCGTCCACGCATTCGCCCACATCACCGGCGGTGGCATCGAGGGAAACACACGGCGCGTCGTGCGCGATCCGCTGCGGCTCGAGGTCGACTACGACGCCTGGGAGCGCCCCGCGATCTTCCGGTTCATTCAGGAGCTGGGCGGTGTTCCCGAGGATGACATGCGGCGCACGTTCAACCTCGGCATCGGTCTGGTGATCGTCGTCGCGGCCGATGCGCTCGACGCGCTGAAGTCTGAGCTGACCTCGCGCAACGAAGCGTGCATCGTCATGGGTCGCGTGGTCGGTGGGTGATCGCAGTTCGGTCGCGGGAGTCGTGCGCCACTGCGGCGCGGTGCTGATCCGGCTTGAAATTCCTTACCCGATTCTCCGGCGCTTGTTGAGGTATTCAGCAAGCGCCTTGTCGTAGGGCACCGAGGTGTCGAGCAGCACGTAGTCGATGCCGTGCTCGCGGCACTCGCGTTTGATCCGGTTGGTGAATTCGTCCATCGCATCGGCGTACGCCCTGCGTATCTGGTACGGCTGCGTCGACATTTGTTCGCCCGTCTCCATGTCGCGGAACGTCGCGTTCCGACCGAAGTCGAACGTCCGCTCCATCGGATCGAGCACCTGCATGGCGATCACCTCGTTCTGCTTGTGGCGGAAGTGCTTCAAGGCGGTGACCACGTCGTCGGGATCGTCGAAGAAGTCGCTCAGCACCACCACCAGACCACGCCGTCGGATCCGCTCGGCCAGCAGGTTCAGCGAACGCGCCGTCCCCGTTCCGCTCGACGGTTCCGAGGCGGTGAAGAGCCGGAGAATCTCATGCAGATAGCTCGGTCGCGACCTCGGTGGCAGGAAGCCCCGCAGTTCGGTGTCGTAGACCGCCGCACCCACCGCGTCCTGCTGTTTCATCATCAGAAACGACAGCGCCGCTGCAAGCGAGATGGCGTAGTCGAATTTCGAAAGCCGGTCGTCGGAGCGATAAGCCATCGACGCCGAGGCATCCAGAATGACGTACGCCTTGAGGTTGGTTTCCTCCTCGTACTGCTTGATGTAGTGCCGATCGGTGCGGCCATACACCTTCCAGTCGATGTGGCGGATCTCGTCGCCCGGCATGTACTGACGGTGCTCGGCGAATTCCACGGAGAACCCGTGGTAGGGGGACTTGTGCAGTCCGGTGATGAATCCCTCCACCACCATCCGCGCGCGAAGCTCCAGCGAGGAGATGCGCGAGACGATCGCGGGATCGAGGTATGTGCGGAAGTCCTTCATGAAGCAGTCGACGAACGTGAAGTGCCTGCAAGATACACGCGGTGCGACGCCCGGCAGGCGCGGCCGTGGCGACCGTCCCGAAGCAGCGGCGATTGGTATCTTCGGAATCACACCGATCGATCGGGCACAACCCCATCTACACGAATTCGACATGACCCTCGAAACGCTTCTCCTCGATCGCCGCGACGGCTACGCGGTGGTGACGCTCAATCGCCCCGACAAGCTCAACGCGCTCAACGTCCAGCTGCTCGAGGAGCTCCACATGACGATCCACGAGCTTCGCGACGACCACTCCGTTCGAGGCGTGATCATCACCGGTGCCGGCGACAAGGCGTTCGCCGCCGGTGCCGACATCGCCGAACTCAACAAGCTCGACGAACCGGGTGGACAGGAGTATTCCGCGCGCGGTCAGGCCGTGTTCAATGCAATCGAACGCATGACCGCGCCGGTGATCGCCGCCGTCAATGGATTCGCGCTCGGTGGCGGCTGCGAACTGGCCATGAGCTGCCACATCCGCCTGGCCAGCGAGCGTGCGAAGTTCGGCCAGCCAGAGGTGAACCTCGGCATCATCCCCGGCTTCGGTGGCACGCAGCGCCTCGCGCGGCTGATCGGTCCGGCGCGGGCAGTGGAGTACAACCTCACCGGCGACACGATCGACGCCGCGACCGCCGAGCGCATCGGGCTCGTCAACCACGTCTATGCACCGGACGAGCTGATGGCGAAGGCCGAGGAGATGATGGGAAAAATTCTCACCAAGGGACCGCTGGCGGTGCAGCGTGCGCTCGAAGCCACCGTTGCCGCCACCGACGCGCAGATCGACGACGGACTCGAGCTCGAGTCGCGGCTGTTCGGCGAATGCTGTGCCACCGGCGATTTCAAGGAGGGCACCGGCGCGTTCCTCGAGAAGCGCGCCGCGACCTTCGAGGGCCGCTAGCAGACCTCAGAAATACCGTCATCCGCGGAGCTGGTACCGCGCCGACACCGCAGTGGCTCGGTGGCGCAGATCCGGTATCCCACGGCGGACATTCATCAATCGCAGCGATGCCATGCGCCATTCCTACCTCCTTCCCCTGCTGCTGATCATGTTCGCAGCTCCCGTCTGCGCGAAGCAGAGCAACACGGCGGCCGACACCGCTGCCGCCGGGGTCGACGTCCGGGTGGCATTCCCGCATCTCAGCTTCACCAATCCGCTCGACGTGCAGTCGCCCGACGACGGGAGCAATCGCCTGTTCGTCGTCGAACAGCGCGGCACCATCCGGGTGTTCGACAACGACTCGGCGACGACCGACGCCGCCACGTTTCTCGATATCCGATCGAAGGTGACCTCCGGCGGCGAGGAGGGTCTGCTCAGTCTCGCGTTCGATCCGCAGTTCGAGCAGAACGGGTACTTCTACGTCTACTACTCGGCGAGCAATCCGCGCCACTCGGTCGTCGCCCGCTACACGGTTTCCGGAGCCGATCCCGACAGCGCCGACGCTGCCAGCGAGTACGTCATCATGCAGATCCCCGAGCCGTTCGCCAACCACAACGGCGGTCGCCTGCTCTTCGGTCCCGACGGCCAGCTCTACATCGGCCTCGGCGACGGCGGTTCGGGCGGCGATCCGAACGGCAACGGACAGAATCCCGCCACCCTGCTGGCATCGATCCTGCGAATCGACGTGCACGACACCACCGATTCGACCCACTACGCGATTCCCCCGGACAATCCGTTCGTCGGCAACGACAAGGGCTGGCGCCAGGAGATCTGGGCCTACGGCCTGCGCAACCCGTGGCGCTTCAGCTTCGATTCGGAGACCGGTCGACTCTGGGCGGGTGACGTCGGACAGGATGCCTGGGAGGAAGTTGATCTGATCGAGAAGGGTGGGAATTACGGGTGGAATACGATGGAGGGTTACCACTGCTACGCGCCGTCGTCAGGATGCGATTCGTCCGGACTCACCTCGCCGCTGTGGGAATACTCCCACTCGGTCGGAATCTCCATCACCGGCGGCTTCGTCTACCGCGGAAGTCGCATCGCCTCCCTGCAGGGCAGCTACGTCTTCGGTGATTTCGGCTCCGGCCGCATCTGGGCGCTCGACTACGATCCCGGTTCCGGCAGCGTCTCCGTCCGTCAGATCGCAACCGGTACGAGCATCTCCTCCTTCGGCGTCGATGCCGATCGCGAACTCTACTTCACCTCGTTCGACGGTCACATCTACACGTTTGCCGAACAGATGCCTGGCGAGGTCGGATTGCTGCTCGACACGATCCGCTTCGATTCCACCGCCGTCGGATCGACGAAATCCGCTACCCGCGCGGTAGCGCGCAACAATGGAGCGCACCCCGCAACGATCGACTCCGTGCGACTGCGCGGACCCGACGCCGATGCGTTCGCGATCACCGGAACGCTCGACGGAACGTCCCTGGATGCGTCGGCGGCGCTCACCGTCGAGCTGACCTTCACGCCGGACACGCCGCGTGGGTACGACGCCCGACTGGCGATCTACACCAACGGCGGGGATGCACCGGAAACCGTACAGCTCATCGGCGAGGGAATCCTCGTCGCCGCCGTGGAGTCGGGCGCCGGCAGTACGTCGGCACTTGAAATTCGCCCCAACCCGAGCGTCGGCCGGATGGCGATATCATGGCGCCAGCGTCACAACGATCGCGCTCATCTCGAGCTGGTCGACGGTCGCGGCCGCCGCATCGCCACACTGCTCGACGAGGACCGCGCCGTCGGTGAGCAGCGTGTTGACGTCGATACGTCCGGACTGCCGGCGGGCACGTATCTCGTGCGGCTCACGACGGGCGATGCCTCGACGATCGCGAAGGTGATCGTCGAGTAGTGCGCACGCAGTTCACATCACCAGACCGCGACCGAACCTCAGCGACTACCGGCCATCCTGCTCTTCACCATCGCCGCAAGGAGAGGAATCATGATTTCATGGTGGCCGGTGAAGGTGTAGCCCTGGCCGCCGTCGCGCGTCGGTCGCTCGACGACGTTGGTGTTCGGACGGTAATGCTGAATCATATCGAAGTTGGCCGTGGTGAAGTCGAACGCCTTCGCACCGAGGTTGCGTGCGACGGTAAGCGCTTTGAGGAAGACCTCGGGCAGCAGCACGGCCGAGCCGACGTTGAGCACGACGCCGCCACCGCCGAGATCGAGCAGTTCATGGCAGAGGAGGCGGAAGTCGCGGAAGGTGAGTTCACCGGTGGCCGCACCGTCCATGGATGGTTGCTGGTGAATGATATCGGTGCCGATTGCAGCGTGGACGGTGGCGGGAAGTCCGAGCCGGGAGCAGGTGGCGAGGATCGAGGGTCGGTTTGAGGAACGGGCTGCCAGCGCATCGCCGAGCGCTTCGCCGTAGCCGATGTCGTGATCGTCGGAACGCCAGGCACGTGTGAGGACACCGTTGATGAATTCTCCCGTCTCCCGCGCCATTCCGAACGATCCGTCAGTGATCGCCGCGGCCACGTCCTCGGAGGTCCGCGCGAAGAGGGCGCCCTCGACGTCGTGAATCGCCGCTGCGGAATTCATCGCCACGCCGCTGAGGATTCCCCGTTCAAGCAGATCGACCACCACCGGAACGAGTCCGGCCTTGACGACATGGGCGCCAAACATCATGATGCGCGGGCGTCCCGCATCGAGCGCTCCGACGACGTGGTCGGCGAGTTCCCGCAGTTCGGTCGCCTTCAGCAGGTGCGGCAGCGACGCGACGAACCGATCGAATTCCACTCCCGGTTCGAACGGCGCGGCCCACTGCGATTCGGAGACTTTGGAGGGACGTTCGTCGATCGGTATCAGGCGGATGCCGGAGAGATCGACCTTGGGAAAACGGGACATCGGAGGTTGGAGATCATGCCGCGAACGGCAGGTCGTATCTTGGGCGGCTTGCGCGTAGGACGTCGGCGCGGTGCGGCGCGGAAAACAAGGCACGAAGGTACCGATTGTGAATGAGATCAGGGTGTCGGGGTGGAACGAGCTCAACGAGCTGGTCTACGAGGGATCGTGGAGGGAATCGCTCGGACGCTTCCGCTCGAGCTTCGCCTTCCGCGGAACGCAGGACGTGGAGCACGACCTGACGACGAGTCTCGTCCGGCTCGGCCGCAACTACGAGCAGCTGGAGGGGCATCTGATCCGCAACTTCCGCAAGTACGCCCATCGCGATGCGGTTCCGGGGGATTCGATCTGGAACTGGCTTGCAGTCGCGCAGCACCACGGTCTCCCGACGCGGCTGCTCGACTGGACGTACTCACCATTCGTCGCGATGCACTTTGCCACCGAGGACGTGGACCACTTCGACGTGGACGGCGCCATCTGGTGTGTCGACTACGTGCGGGCGAACGAGCTGCTGCCGCGGATACTCAAGACGATCCTTGCCGAGGAGAACGCGTACGTCTTCACCGCGGAGATGCTTGCACGTGCGGCGGTGACGATCCATGAGTTCGACCAGCTCGCCACGACGGACTACGTGGTATTCATGGAACCGCCGTCGCTGGACGACCGGATCGTCAACCAGTTTGCGCTCTTCTCGCTGATGGATTCACCGAGCACGCATCTGCACGCGTGGCTGGAGGAGCATCCGGAGGTATGGCGGCGGATCGTCATTCCGGCCGATGCGAAGTGGGAGATCCGGGACAAGCTCGACCAGGCGAACATCACCGAGCGGGTGCTGTTTCCGGGACTTGACGGGCTGAGCGCGTGGCTGAAGCGGTACTACACGCCGAAGCGGACGGAGGAGCACTGATGCGGCCGGAGGCGCGGCGTGTCTCGAATGGTACAGTCTTGGCATTGTTACGGCCCTTCGTCGTATTTTCTCCGAATTATGACCGATTCTCGCCACCGGGCGTGATGCAAGGGAGCGACCAGCCGACGGCATGTCGGCGGATCTCCTGACATGCTCGTGGACATCCAAGCATGGGGTGCTGAATGAGCCGCACGAAGATTCTCATCATCGACGACGACACGGATCTCAACGAACTGCTTGGCGAATTCTTCGCCGGGCAGGAAGTCGATGCCGTGACGGCCGACCGTCCATCGGAGGGATTGAAGAAGCTGAAGGAAGTGCATCCCGACGCCATCGTGCTGGACGTGATGCTGCCGGAGATGGACGGATTCGAAGTGGTCAAGAAGATCCGTGAGAGTTCCAACGTGCCGGTGATCATGCTGACGGCACGGGGTGACATCAACGATCGGATCACGGGTCTGGAGATGGGGGCGGACGATTATCTGCCGAAGCCCTTCGACCCGCGTGAGCTGTGGGCGCGCATCCAGGTGGTGCTCCGCCGTTCGCGCGAGTTCGGCGCGAGCGACGTCTACCGATTCGACGGACTCGAGGTGGACGTCTCGACGCAGTCGGCGACGCTCGACGGGAAGCCGCTGGATCTGACGACGGCCGAATTCGAAATGCTCCGGCTGTTCGTGGAGAATCCACAGAAGCCGCTGGATCGCGACTTCATGATGGAGAAGACGCGCGGCATTCCATGGGAGTCGTTCAACCGGTCGGTCGACGTCGTCGTCAGTCGACTTCGCCAGAAGCTCGGCGACGACCCTCGCCACCCGAGATTCCTCAAGACCATCTGGGGCACCGGCTACATGTTCATCGGCAAACCGTCGGTCGAGCAGGAGGAACCGGAGCAGGAGTAGCCGACCGCACGGTCTGACGGTTGAGAGCCGGCGACCGCGGCGGTCCATCACCGGACACGTCCCGACGCGCACCGCACGGTCGGCCGTCGGAGGGTCCGCATCGACATGACCACACGCCCGACACCCGTTCGAATTCCGGCGTCCCCATTCATGGGGCGCCTGCTGTTTTTCAAGATCCTCGCGCTCGTCGTACTGACGTCGGTGATCTCGGTCGCCGCGATCGGTGTCTACATCGACTACGTGGTACGCGACAACCGCGCCAGGTTCCTCCGTGAACAGATCGGCGGCTATGTCTCGATGATCGTCGATGCGGTCGGTACGCCGCCCGACACCGCGATCGCACGCTCGGTGGCCCGCGAACATCCGCTGGAGATGCGCCTGGAGGGTCCGCACGGATTCGTGTGGAACTCTGCGCCGGCGATCGCCTCGGCCGCGATGCTCAGCGCGGAGACTCTGCCACACGACTCGATTCCCGCCTCCTCCCACTGGAGCGCCCTCGGCACCTACCGCGGCGACCACTACGCCATGCGCTCGGTCGACGGATGGACCTACATCGTGCGGATGAACGCTCCGCCCGGCGCCGGTATCTCCGCCGCTGCCACGCTCCTGCTGCTCGGTGTCCTCCTGCTGCTGCTCGTCGTCGCCTACGTCTCCATCCAGCGATTTCTCCGCCCGCTCAAACCGCTGATGAAGGGCGTCGAGGAAGTCGGTGGCGGCAACTTCGACTACCGCGTCGAAATCATCTCCAGCGACGAACTCGGCGAACTCTCGAGGTCGTTCAACCGGATGGCTCGACAGATCAACGACATCATCGCTTCGAAACGCCGCCTGCTCTTCGACGTCAGCCACGAACTCCGCTCGCCGCTCACGCGCATGAACGTGGCGCTGGCGATGCTGCCGGAGGGAAAGGCGAAGTCGTCGATCGAACGCAACGTCCGCGAGCTCAACGTGATGATCACCGAGCTGCTGGAGAACGAGCGGCTCGCCGTGCTTGGCGGCAACCTGGTCGTCGAGGACTTCGACGTCGTCGAGCTCGCCCGTCAGGTGATCGATTCCTTCGGCAACGACACCCGCCGCATCGCGTTCGATTCGCTCACCGAGACGCTCGTGGTCACCGCCGATGTGCAACGCATGACCGTGGCGCTGCGCAACCTGATATCCAACGCGCTGAAGTACTCCGCCGAGAGCGCCGAGCCGGTTCGCGTGACGGTCTATCCCGACGACGAGGGCGCGCGCATCATGGTCGAGGACAAGGGGATTGGAATTCCACCCGAAGCCCAGGAGCGCGTCTTCGATCCCTTCTATCGCACCGATGAATCGCGCACCCGCGCAACGGGCGGCTATGGACTCGGGCTCTCCCTGACCAAGTCGATCGTCGAGGCACACGGCGGGACGATTCGACTCAACAGCACGCCGGGCACGGGCACGACCGTGATGATCTGGTTCCCCCGCACTCCCGATCCCGCTGCCGTCGCCCGTCCGATGGATCGCGTGGCCTCGAGTTCCGAACGCGCTCCGGTCTGAGCGCACAGACGATTCGCCATACCCAATGATCGAATACCTCTCCGGCAGACTCGTCGACAAGTCGCCGACGCACGCGGTGATCCTGTGCGGTGGCGTCGGCTACGGCGTGCTGATTTCCCTTACCACCTATGATCGCCTTCCGGACACGGACGCGACCGCCGATCTGCACACCTACCTCGCCGTACGCGAGGACGCACTGACGCTCTACGGATTCGCAGAGCGCTCCGAACGAGAGATGTTCCTGCAGCTGATCACTGTCAGCGGCATCGGGCCGAAGATCGCCATCGGCATGCTCAGCAGCGTGGAGGCCGACGCTCTCCGCGGGTTGATCATGGAGGGGAACATCGCGGCGCTGCAACGGCTTCCCGGTATCGGTCGCAAAACTGCCGAACGCATCACTGTCGAACTGCGCGACCGGGTGGCGACGACGGGACTCATCGGAGCCGCGGGAACCTCGTCGGCCGCGTCGGACGTCCGGTCCTCAGCGCTCGACGCGCTGGTGGCACTCGGATATTCTGCAGCGGCTTCGGAGAAGGCGATCCGAGCTGCGCTGAAGAGCGCGCCGGATTCGGAGCGGAGCGTCGAGGCGCTGCTCAAGGCGGCATTGAAGAATGCGTGAGGGAAAATTCGAACGGAGCCGGTTGCCGTCGATCGATCTGCTCCGCGGCATCGCGGTCGCGATCATGGTGGCGCGCCACGCGGCCGATGTGGTGTTGCTCGCCGATGCCCACAACGGCGCCCTCTGGCGCGGCTTCGACGTGACCGCCGGATTCGTCGCACCCTTGTTCCTGCTGCTTGCCGGGATGACGCTCGGCATATCGCTCCGGCGTCATCGCGACGTTGTGGTGACAGCTCGGCGTCACATGATGCGAGGCGCGGGATTGATCGCACTCGGAATGGCGCTGCAGCTTCCGATCCTCTCCATCCGGCAGCTGGTCTGGGTGGAACGCCACGACTACATCCTTCAGGTATTCAGTCCGAACATTCTGCAGGTGATCGGCACGGGCATCGTCGTGTGCGCGCTGCTGTATCGGTTGACGCCCGTACGGGCTCGTGCGCTGGCGGGCCTTCTGGCGTCGCTCGCGATCATCATCACACCGCTGATCGGTCTCATCGATATCTCGGTTCCCCTTCCGCTTGCCGCGTGGTTCCGTTCCGACGCGGCGGTTGCATTCATCCCGTTCATCGCCTATCCGCTCGTCGGATTTGCGGTGGGTCCCGCGCTGGTGGAGCGTGGCAGGGTACCGGCAGCGCGGATCGCGGTCGGTGGTGTACTGATGATCGGGTTTGCGTTCGCGGTGGACTACGTGCTGGGCGCAGCGGGAGTTCGCACGTCATTCTGGGGCGCCAGCGTACAGCAGGTGATGTTCCGCCTTGGAGGAATCCTGACGGTGATGGGCGGTGTCAACGGAGCAATCGCGTGGATAGAGCGGCGGACGCGTCCGGTTGCGGTCTGGGTGCGTGGACTCGGGAGGGATTCGCTGGGGGTATATGTACTGCATGTGATGGTCCTGTACGGTTCGCCGCTGGGGCCAGGTCTTTCCGCGGCAGTTGGCGGTCGACTCGGCGCTGCGCAGACGGCGGCGATGGCCGCATTGGTACTGGCTGCGACATGGGGTGCGGTGGCGGCGTGGCGACTGTTGCGCGAGCGGCATCCGGTTCCCACCTCCGCCCTGCGCGACGGCGCGTTTGCACTGCTCGCGGCAGTACTGCTGATGAAGCCGTGAGTGGGGCGCTCGAGCGCCTCGGTGGCGGTTGGCCACGCGGATGTCCGCTTCTTTGGCGGTTGGCCGCGAGTGGTAGCCGCTTCGGTGGCGGTTGGCCGCTGCCGTGCTGAAGACGTCTTGTCACCACAACCGCGACCTCCGCCGCATGAATGTACCTCTACATGTGCGGTAGCCGCCTCGATATCGCAGCCGGCTCCTGCCGGCAAGACCATCGGTCTACCGCCATCACAGCGGACTTCGCAGCGGCCAAGCGCCAACGCAGCGGACTTCCCGAGGCCGACCGCCAACGCAGCGGACTTCCCGGGGCCGACCGCCATCGCAGCGGACTTCCCGCGGCCAACCGCCAACGCAGCGGACTTCCCAGCGGCCGTCCGCCACTGTAGCGGCAAACCGATGGTCTTGCCGGCGGGAGCCGGCTGCGATGTCGTGGCGCTGCCAGTGCTTGCACTGCTACATTCGTTCGGTGGCTGGCGCGACAGTAGTGACAAGACTTCTGGAGCAGGGGTTCGAGGTGGGCGCTTCGGCGGCGGTTAGCCGCGAGAGGTGGCCGCTTCGGCGGCGGTTGGGCGCAAGAGGTGATCGCTTCAGTGTCGGTTGCCCGCGGGAGGTGGGCGCTTCGGCGGCGGCGAGCCGCGAGAGATGTCCGCTTCGGTGGCGCTTGGCCGCTTGGATATCCGCTTCGGTAGCGGTTGGCCGCTGCCATACTGAAGACGTCTTGTCACTACAGCCGCGACCGCCGCTGCATGAATGTACCTCTACATGTGCGGTAGCCGCCTCGATATCGCAGCCGGCTCCTGCCGGCAAGACCATCGGTCTACCGCCATCACAGGGGACTTCCCGGCGGCCAACCGCCATAACAGCGGACTTCCCGAGGCCGACCGCCATCACAGCTACATTCGTTCGGTGGCTGGCGCGACAGTAGTGACAAGACTTCTGTAGCAGGGGATCGAGGTGGTCGCTTCGGCGGCGGTTGGCCGCAAGAGGTGTCCGCTTCGGTGGCGGTTGACCGCAAGAGGTGGTCGCTTCAGTGGCGGTTGCCCGCGAGAGGTGGTCGCTTCGGCGGCGGTGACCCACACGAGGTGGCCGCTTCGGCGGCGGTTGCCCGCAAGAGGTGTCCGCTTCGGTGGCGGTTGACCGTTACCATGCTAAAGACGTCTTGTCACTACAGCCGCGACCGCCGCTGCATGAATGTACCTCTACATGTGCGGTAGCCGCCTCGATATCGCAGCCGGCTCCTGCCGGCAAGACCATCGGTCTACCGCCATCACAGCGGACTTCCCAGCGGCTCACCGCCATAACAGCGGACTTCCCGAGGCCGACCGCCATCACAGCTACATTCGTTCGGTGGCTGGCGCGACGGTAGTGACAAGACTTCTGTAGCAGGGGTCGAGGTGGCCGCTTCGGCGGCGGTGAGCCGCAAGAGGTGGGCGCTTCGGCGGCGGTTGGGCGCAAGAGGTGATCGCTTCAGTGTCGGTTGCCCGCGAGAGGTGGCCGCTTCGGCGGCGGTTGCCCGCAAGAGGTGTCCGCTTCGGTGGCGGTTGACCGTTACCATGCTAAAGACGTCTTGTCACTACAGCCGCGACCGCCGCTGCATGAATGTACCTCTACATGTGCGGTAGCCGCCTCGATATCGCAGCCGGCTCCTGCCGGCAAGACCATCGGTCTACCGCCATCACAGCGGACTTCCCCGCGGTCTACCGCCACCACAGCGGTCTTCCCCGCGGCTCACCGCCACCACAGCGGACTTCCCAGCGGTCTACCGCCATCTCAGCGGACTTCCCAGCGGTCTACCGCCATCTCAGCGGACTTCCCAGCGGTCTACCGCCATCTCAGCGGACTTCCCAGCGGTCTACCGCCATCTCAGCGGACTTCCCAGCGGCTCACCGCCACCACAGCGGTCTTCCCGCGGCCGACCGCCATCTCAGCGGACTTCCCCCGGGGCGGGCCCGTCGCCTCTCCCTTTACGTCTCGTGCTCCTGGACGGCCGCTACGAAGAGTTGTGTGATTACGCGTGGGCGGGTGATGGCTGCGCCGACGACCAGCGCGTGCGCCCCGGCCGACATCGCGCGCGCCGCGTCGTCCGTGTTCCAGATGAACCCCTCGGCCAGAACCGGAACGTCGACCGACGCGGTGAGTCGCCTGAGAAGATCGAGATGTGCCTCGAGGTCAAGCGACTGGTCGTACGTCCCCTCCGTCCTGCCGTGAAGCACTGTCGAAAGCGCACTGGCTCCGGCCTCCGCTGCTCGAACCCCTTCCTCGTAACATGAAATGTCCGCCAGCAACTGGACGCTCGGATGACGTTCGCGTACTGCCGCCAAAAACGAGATGCCGTCCATCCCGTCGGGACGCGTGCGAAGCGTCGCGTCCAGCGCCACGACGTCGACGCCGAGCCGCACCAGCCGGTCCACATCCTCCATCGATGGAGTGACCAGGACCCAGTCGTCGCTGTAGTGCCCGCGAACGCATCCGATGAGCGGCAGACTGGTGGTCGCGCGGATCTCCTGCAGATTGCGGATTCCCTCGCCACGAATTCCCACGGCCCCGCCGCTGGCTGCGGCCTGAGCGAACAAGGCGCAGTGTTGTGCCGTATGCAGTGGTTCGGCGTCGTCGAGCTGGACGCTGACGATGATGCCGCGTCGGATCAGGCGGTCGAACTCCTTCATGGGGCCTGCGTGCTTCTGAGCCAGTTGAGGTCGACGGCGTCCTCGCCCCCATCGACGGTAAGCACCGATCCGTTTATCCAGGCCGCCTCCTGGCTCGAGAGCAATGCGATCACGCGGGCGACGTCCTCCGGCGTGGTAAGACGCCCGGCAGGATTGCGTTCGATGGCACTGGCAATGATCTCGTTGGTTCCCGGAATCTTCCTCAGCGCCGGCGTGTCGGTGACACCCGCCTGGATCGCGTTGACGCCGATGCCGCGCTCGCCAAGCTCGAACGCGAGCTGCCGACAGTAGCTCTCCAACGCGGCCTTCGCCGCGGAGACCGCTCCGTACATCGGCAACACGCGATGAGAACCCGCGCTGGTCATCGCGAAAATTCTTCCCCCTCGCTTCATCAGCTTCCGGCGAACCACATCCTGCGTCCAGTAGACGAGACTGTTGGCCATCACGTTCATCGTCATGTCGATCTGCGACTGGCGCAGCTCGTCCTTCTCCTCGTTGGCGATGAACGGCCGCAGTGCGCCAAAGGCGAGCGAATGCATCAGCACGCCGATCGATGCGTCCGCGCGCTGCGCGAATATCTCCTCGACACGCGCAAGCACCGCTCCTCGCTGCTCGATGTCGACTGCATTGACGTTGAAGAAGTGCGCCTCGACACCGCTCGAGCGGATCTCGGTCTGCACGCGCTCGGCCTCCGGCATCGTCGCCGCACGGTCGAGATGAACGCCGATGATGTGCACGCCGTGCCGCGCAAGCTCGATGGCGGTCGCGCCGCCGAAGCCGCTCGATGCACCGAGAATCAGCGCAAACGTGTTCGGGGGGAAGTCACTGAAGGCCACGCTGGTGTCAGGTCGGTCAGGAGTGTGGTTTCCGATGGGTCGGTTGGAATTGAGCCGATTAACTTACAAGTTTCGACCCGCTCCGACAATCGGAGAGGTCCCGTCACCGAACCCCGTTCCACCCGCTTGAGCGCCTCTCGTTCCGCGGTATTCCTCGATCGCGACGGCATCGTCAATCGCCGCCTCGTCGGCGACTACGTCCGCTCGATCGATCAGTTCGAATTCCTTCCGGAGATCTTCGCGGTGCTGCCCGAGATCCGCCGCTCCGGTCGCCTCGCAGTGCTCGTGACCAACCAGCGCGGCATCGCTCGCGGACTGATGAGCGAACACCGACTCGAGGAGATTCATGCCTGGATGCAGCAGCAGCTTCGGGAACGAACGGGCTGCGAATTCGATGCGATCTACTACTGCCCGCATCACCGCGACGCCGGCTGCGACTGCCGTAAACCCCGCCCCGGTATGCTGCTGCAGGCAATCCGCGAACACCACATCGATCCCGCTTCCTCCTGGATGGTCGGTGACTCCGAAAGCGATGTGCAGGCCGGTGCCGCTGCCGGTTGCCCCACCATCCTCGTCGCGCCGGAAGGGACCTCCACCTCAGCCACCCTTCGCGTCGCCTCCCTCCTCGATGCGCTCGATCCAATCCGCCGGAACGACTGAACCAGCATTTCCGCCGCCGCCTCCTATCTTCCCGTTTTTTCATCGTTCACTCCCCCTCTCTCGATGGCCCACGCAGCACCCAGAAAGATCTATCAGCCGAACCCGGGCGAACTCGCCTTCGAATGGACCGACGGCGGACAGTGCGTGCTGACACTCCAGTTCCTTCGCAACGAGTGCCCGTGCGCCAGCTGCAAAGGCGAAACGATCCTGGGGAAGACATACATGCCGCTCACACTCCCTACGTTCACACCCGGTATGTACGAACTGCAGGCGATCGAACCGGTCGGCAGCTATGCCGTGCAGATCACATGGAAGGATGGTCACTCCACCGGCATCTACAGCTGGGAGTACCTGCACCTGCTGTGCGAGAATCGACCGACGGAGTGACCGGACCGTTCACCAACACGCATTGAGGAACGCATGTCGCATCATACCTACAAGGTCATCGAACTCGTCGGCTCCTCCACCGAGTCGATCGATAACGCAATCAGCAACGCCGTCGAACGCGCATCGAAGTCGCTGCACAACCTCCGCTGGTTCCAGGTCGTCGAGACGCGCGGCCACATCGACGACGGCAAAGTGAAGCACTGGCAGGTGACGCTGAAGGTGGGCTTCACCCTCGACGATGAAGGTGCGGTGTAGCAGCCGTGGCCGGATGAAGCCCGCCGTTGTCCGCAACGCCCCGACGTCTCCGGCTCCATCGATCCGGCTCCCGGGCATGTCCTGCTGCATTGACGGGCCTGAGACACGCGGAGAGCATGAGTGAATTCGATGCAATCGTCTTCGATCTCGGCGGTGTGCTCGTTGAGCTCGCCGGCGTCGATCGGATGATCGAACTGATGGGTGGCACCGTGAGCGTCGACGAACTCTGGCGACGATGGCTCTCCTCGGAATGCGTTCGGGAGTACGAGAGCGGCCACGTCGATCGCCATGCATTCGCCGAAGCCGCTGTCGTCGAATTCGGCCTCGCCATCGAGCCGTCACAGTGGATCGAGGAATTCCGACGGTGGCCGCGTGCCCTATACCCCGGTGCGATCGAACTGCTACGCGCACTGGCCGGCACGACCACGCTGGCGTGCCTGAGTAATACGAACGAACTCCACTGGTCGCACATCCTGCACACGCTCGGACTCCACGGACACTTCGACCACCTGTTCGCCTCGCACCTCATCGGAAGAATCAAGCCCGACCGCGATGCCTTCGAGCATGTGGTCGAGCGCATCGGATCGCCTCCCGAGCGCATCCTGTTCCTCGACGACAATACAGTGAACGTCGTCGGCGCACAGGCCATCGGCATCACCGCCAAACGCGTGCATGGTGTCGAGGGTGCGCGGAAGATGTTGGTGGGATTGGGAGCGATCACGACGGAGAACCGCCCGTAGGCCGAATCCGTCGTCAACGGTAGCTCGCGAGCGCAGCGCCCGGACTCGCAGTCAGCGTCGTCACAGCAGCCGCTTCGCACTCAGACAGCGCTCGAGCCACACCTTCTTTCCCCGCAGTTCACGCAGACTCAACTCGTCCTGCGACTTCGCGCGACGGCGCTTCCACTCCGCGTGCACGAATCGCTCCTCGACGTGATGACCGCGACCGCGGAGGAGGAATGCGAGCTGCGCGGCCAGCTGCGCACACTCCTGCCGCAGCTGCTGTTCCTGCATTGATACATCGAGCACCCGCGGACGCGCGTCATCGAGCGTCGGCCTCGCAGCCGACGGCTCGGACGCCGACGGCTGACCATCATCATGCTCGGCGGCATAGTCGGGAAACAGCTCCAGCGAGTGTGTCCGCATGTCGTGGTGCTGCACCTCGTGCAGTTGCCAGGGCGTCTGTTCGCTCTCGGAACGGACCACCGGCTCGTCGCGTTGCTCTGCCTCCCGTCGCATTCTCACCCCGAGTTGTTCCTCCGACGTGATCAGGTTGAGCGTTGCGACCACCTCCGAATCGTTCGCCGCGAAGATGTCGCAGACGTTCGATCGCTCCGAAAAGCCATCGAAGTAGCGCATGCCGCGGAAGATCTGCTGCATTGTCTTCGAGTACGCTCGCACCAGGTCCGCCTTGACGATCACGCTGATCGGCTTGATGTCGGTCCCCTCACCGATCATGTCCACCTGCACCATCACGTCGACGCCGCCGTCGCGGTAGGACTTCAGCACCGCGCGACGTTCCGCCTCCGGCACGTCCTGCCCGACCCGCGCCGATCGGTACTGCGCGTAGCGCTCGCGCACGAAGGCGAGAATCGCCTCGGCGTGCCGATTGCTCATGGCGATGATCAGCATCTGATGGTTGCGATCCGAGCCGCGCTGCCGCTCGACCGACCGTCGCTTCTGCGCGAAACACTCGAAGGCCGGATTGAGCAGCGACTCGAGGTAGACCTCGTGGAACCGCAACCGCTTGCGCGCGAGGAAGGCGTCGATGTCGTTCTTGTCCCGTGCGATCTCCGCCAGTTTCGACAGCGACATTTCCACGGTCTCGCCGGTGTCGTGGTGCTTGAGTTTCAGCCGGTAGTCGATCACGTGCGCCTTGACGCGCTTCAGAATTCTCCCCTCCGCATGTGCATCGCGCATCGTCACCTCGTGCAGCGACACGTAGTACTGATCGCCATCCTCCCGCACCTCGAATGGAACGCCGAAGAGCGTGCGGTTGTCCGAACGCATCGGCGTGCCCGAGAGCGCCACCGAACACTCGAACGGGAACTGACTGATCTTCGATGCCCACAGTCCATCGTCGGAGAGATGGTGGACTTCGTCAAAGACAAACATACAGGGGGCACTGCGGCAGTATTCGAGCAGGGCGCGGTGGCCGCCGCGTCCGCTGGCGTACTGGTAGGTCGTGATGATGATCGAGGTATCGAGATTCTTCAGGAAGACGCGCTCGCTGTCGGCGACACAGAAGCTGAAGGCGGGTGCACCGAGGTTGCGGAACACGCGGTCGAGCTCGGCGCGATCGGCGTACTGGTCGCGAAGATTGCCGCGGGGAACGAAGACGACGAGCTTTCGCGCCACGCCGAGGGCGTGAGCGACGATGAAGGAGCTCAGTGCGGTGATCGTCTTGCCGTAGCCCGGGACGAAGACGCCGAGGTGATTGTCCTCGCCCCGCTGGAGCGCCGCGGCGAGCTTTCGCAGGAAGAGCTCCTGACCGCGTCGGAATCGGAAGCCGTTGGCCGGCGTGATGCCTGGAAGCGGCGAAGATGTCGGGGAATCGGAGCGTGTGGTCGGAATGGGGGAAGGCATGGGGTCGAGGGGACCGGACGGATTCGCGTTCACGTGTCGGGATCGGATCGAGTCGGGTGAATTCAGACCAGGCGGTCGAAAGGGTGGTCAACATACGACATGACCACCGTTCCTGCGGCGTGGATTTCTTATTATGCCCGGTCTGTTTCAAACTGTTGGCTGCCGCCCCCAGCGGTCCAGCGTCGGAACGCAACAACTCCGGCGCGCAGGCGTCAATACCACCGGACAGCCATCGCGACGACCATCGCGTCGAATGACAACCCGTCGAATGACAACCCAACGAACAGTACAACGGCCCGGCGGGGTCCGCCGTCGGGTTCGGTCGTATACACCGCGACGCGGGTGCCGCAACCATCGGTACCGAGGCATGAAGACACTCACGAGGCACGACATGACAGAAAAATTCGGACGGCTCGGTGCCGTTCTCACCCTCCTGCTGCTGATGACGGCCACATTGCTGCAGGCGCAGCCATCGCAGCCGGCGTCATCGAATACGTACAAC
This sequence comes from Chlorobiota bacterium, assembly GCA_963711465.1. GTDB lineage: Bacteria > Bacteroidota > Ignavibacteria > OLB7 > OLB7 > CAVQEG01. The sequence goes on along the minus strand of CAVQEG010000003.1, from coordinate 280,403 downwards.
CCTGAGCGCGCCAAACTGCTCGGGCAGGTGCTGCTCGAAGTGCTCGATCAGCAGCACTACCGCCCGCAGAAGGATCTCGACGCTCTCAGCAAGGCGGCCTTCACCGACTTCATGAACGGTCTCGATGCCGGCAGGAGCTTCTTCCTCGCCAGCGACGTCTCCCGACTCTCGGAGCTCGGCCGGACGATGGCGCAGGACGCGCACAACGGCAACCTCGAGCTGCTCGACGACGCCACCGATGTGCTCAAGAAGCGAGTGCGCGACGTCCAGACGATCTACACCGACATTCTTTCCAAACCATTCGACTTCGACAAGAAGGAGGACCTCGTCCTCGATTCGGAGACGCTCCCCTACGCCAGTTCGCTCGACGTGCTTCGCGAGCGCTGGCGCAAGTCGCTGAAGTACCAGACGCTGCTCCGCTACATCGCGCTGGTGGAGAAGGACAGTGTGGATGAGAACGTGTTCCACGCCGATCTCGAGAAGAAGGCGCGTACCGAGACTTCCGAGAGCATGCGCAAGATGTTCGATCGAATTCTGAAGCTCGACCGGCAGGACATTCTCTCGCGCTACCTCAACTCGATCGTCGGCGTCTTCGATCCGCATACGAACTACTTTCCGCCGGTCGACCGGGACAACTTCAACATCGAGATGACCGGTCGCCTCGAGGGTATCGGCGCGCAGCTGATGGAGGACGACGGCTACATCAAAGTCACCGAAATCGTGCCCGGCAGTGCGTCCTATCGACAGAAGGAACTGGAGCCGGAGGATGTGATTCTGAAGGTGGCGCAGGGTGACGCCGAACCGGTCGACGTCGTCGGCATGTCGATCGATGATGCCGTGCAGCTGATTCGCGGACCGAAGGGTACCGAGGTCCGCCTGACCGTGCGCAAGCCCGATGGCCGGATCATGGTGATCCCGATCGTTCGCGATGTGGTCGTGCTCGAGGATACCTACGCACGCGGCGCAGTCATCGAGGACAGCCGCTCCAACAAGCACTACGGTTATATCCAGCTGCCGAGGTTCTACGCCGACTTCGAGCACAACGGTTCGCCCGAGGCCGCCGATGACGTCAAACGGATTCTCGAGGAATTCAAGAAAGTCGGCGTCGACGGCGTGGTGCTCGATCTGCGCAACGACGGCGGCGGTTCGCTCGACGAAGCGATCAAGATGGTCGGCTTGTTCATCAAGACCGGACCCGTCGTCCAGGTGCAGGATCGCCGCGGCTACAAACAGGTGCTCAGCGACGACGATCCGTCGATCACCTACGACGGCGATCTGATCGTGATGGTCAACGGCTACAGTGCCTCGGCCTCGGAGATCGTCTCCGCCGCGCTGAAGGATCACGGCCGAGCGCTCATCGTCGGAACGCCCACCACGTTCGGCAAGGGTACCGTCCAGCGGTTCGTCGAACTCGATCGCATGGTCAACAGTCGCTACGACAGCCTCAAGCCGCTCGGCGATCTGAAGATGACCATGCAGCAGTTCTACCGCATCAACGGCGTCTCCACGCAGCTCAACGGCGTGCATTCGGATATCGTGATTCCCGATCCGAACAGCTATCACGACATCGGCGCGCGCACCCTCAAGCACGCGCTGCCCGGCGATACGATCGCCGGACTCGATTACCCGATGTGGAAGCAGTACCCGTATCCCGTCGGCGAACTTGCCGCTGCCAGCAAGGAACGCATCGAGCACAACCCCGCCTTCGCCCTCGTCAACGAGCGCCTGGCGCGCCTTCGGAATGAACAGAAGGACTCGACGACCAGTCTCAACTGGCACGACGTGATGCGCCACCAGCATGAGCTCGAGTCGGAGGCCGACTCGATCAAGAATGCCATGGTCGACATCGATCATCTCAAGGTCGATCCCCTCGCCGAAGACACGACCGATGCCATCCGCAAGGATGCGCTCGAGCCCTTCTACAAGGTGCTCGGTCGCGACATCTACGTCGACGAGACCCTGGCGATCATGAACGATCTCGAGGCGAAGGACGGCGTGACGAAACGCTGATCGACCGACGCCTCCGACCGTCAATCAACCGGCCCCGTTCGCACCTCGAACGGGGCCGGTCTGCGTTCGCCCCGTGGTGCGTGGTTTGCTGCGGAAATCCGTCCTATCGCACGCCGCGATCAGGACCCAATCATCCAACGGCAATCATCTAACGAAGAGGGGAACAGCAATGCCGAAACTGCAGGGAAAGCGCGTGGCCGTGCTCGTGGAGAACGGATTCGAGCAGGTGGAGCTCACCTCGCCGGTCGAACGGCTGAAGAACGAAGGTGCCACCGTCGACGTCGTCTCGCCGCATGAGAACACCGTTCGTGCGTGGGACAGGAAGGAGTGGGGAAAGGACTTTCACGTGGACACGCCGCTGAGCCGGGCGTCGGCCGACGACTACGACGCGCTGGTGCTTCCGGGTGGCGTGATGAATCCCGATAAGCTGCGACTCAGTGAGCAGGCGGTTTCCTTCGTCAGGAATTTCGCCCGGGCTCACAAACCGATCGCAGCCATCTGTCACGGTCCCTGGACGCTCATCGATGCCGACGCCGTGGCAGGACGCGAGATGACCAGCTATCCGTCGCTGCGCAAGGATCTGGAGAATGCCGGCGCGAAGTGGGTCGATCGCCAGGTGGTGGTCGATCATGGACTGGTGACTTCGCGCAATCCCGACGATCTCGATGCCTTCAACGCGAAGATGGTCGAGGAGATCGGCGAAGGGAAACACGCGATGGCGACGTAACCCTCGGAGCGTCGCCCACCGGCGCGCCGTGCGCCGGATACCGAACACGCGGGCCCTGTCCGAGGATCGTCTCGCAGTACGCAATCACGCGCACCCGCGGTCCTCGGGCAGGGCCTCGTTCGTCTTCGATCCCAACCATCTACCGACCGACGACCACCGGAAGCGTCGTCAATGCGTTCGGCACTTCCAGCACACGAAGATCATCGGTGCCGAATCGCTCGGCCGCCAGTGCCCTTGCACGCTGCATCGCCTTCTCCATCGTCGCGATCGCCTCCATGTGGCACGCTCGCACCACCTCCGGACGCTCGGCGCCGACGACGATCACCGGATGTCGCATCAGCGTCCTGGCGAGGATGTAAGCGCGCTGTGCTCCTGCGGGAAACCCGTCGCGACGCAGCCGCTCGACGAGTTCCGCGGGCGAATCGGCAGCCGAGAGCACATCGTAGAACCTGCGTTCACCAAGCCCCTCTCCGGCACCCTCGGGAATCGGTGCCGGAAGGACGATCGGCGCACCGTCGAGGAGCGGGCGCGCACCCGAAAGCGCCAGGTAGGTGGCCGCCCTGCTCGCCTGGTAGAGATTCACCGCCTTCGCCGGCGGCACACCGGCAACGGCGACGTGCGCCGGAGCGGAGATCGGGAGCTCGACGTGCCGACGTGCAATCGCGATCAGATGGTCATGAACCGTGCGGGGTGGACCCTCCGCGGCAGCGGCAATTCCACCCTCTTCGTCCCACACGGCATTGGTACACCACTGCATTCCGATCCGCTCCGCCGCCTCCCGTACGAATTCCTGAAAGGGATTTCCCTCGACCTGCCCCAGCACCGTTCCCTCCCGATCGAGCATCGCCGCACCATGCGTCGCCGCGATCGTCGCCTCGCCGCCGCATCCGATGACGACCGTCTTTCCTCCCCCGGAATACCCCGCGTACTGGTGGGGCTCGACCACGCCGGTAGCCAGCAGCAAATCCGTCTCGACGCACAGGCGATTGACGACGAGCGGAATTCCCCCGATCGCTCCCAAATCCACCAGCGACGCGGCGTCGGTCGCCCGATGATCGACGACGCGAATGCGGCGAACGACATCGGCGCCGAGCTTCCCGCGACGTTCGGCATCGGTCATCGGTCTGTGGAGTCCCGTGGCGCTGAGCAGTGTGATGGCGTCGTCGTCGATACCGCCGGCGTTGAGCTCCTCGAGCAGGTGCCCGACCAGCCACGCGTCAGGTGAACGGCGGGTTGCGTCGGTGAACGCGATGGTCGCCCGCATGCCCGGACGACACAGCGAACCGAGCGCGGGGCCGAGCAATGCGATGGCGGTGGAATTCATGCGGGAAGGCGGACGGAAGGAATTCCGGTCACTTGTTGAATCGCGATCCCAGCAGGTGCCCGAGCTTGCTGCGCTTGGTCTCGAGGTACCGCGCGTTGTTCTCATTGGCACCGACATCGATCGGAACGCGTTCGACGATCTCGAGGCCATAGCTCTCGAGGCCGACGACCTTCTTCGGATTGTTGGTCATCAGGCGCATCTGGCGAATTCCGAGGTCGACGAGGATCTGCGCTCCGATTCCATAGTCGCGCAGGTCCGCCTTGAAGCCGAGCGCTTCATTGGCCTCGACGGTATCCTTCCCCTGATCCTGCAGTGCGTAGGCGAGCAGTTTGTTCGTCAGTCCGATTCCCCTTCCCTCCTGCCGCATGTACAGCACCACGCCGCGCCCTTCCTGCTCCACGTGCATCATTGCCGCGTGCAGCTGATCCTGGCAGTCGCACCGCTGGCTGCCGAGCGTGTCGCCCGTGAAGCACTCGCTGTGCACGCGGACGAGGACCGGTTCGCCATCGGTGATATCGCCCTTGACGAGCGCGACGTGCTCCTTGCCGTCGACGAGGTTGTGGTAGAGGTGGAGTCGGAAGTGTCCGTAGTCGGTGGGCAGATCGACCTCGACGACCTTCTTGACGAGCTTCTCACGAACGATCCGGTAGCGGATCAGGTCGGCGATGGTAACGATCGCGAGGTCGTGACGCGCGGCGATTTCCAGCAGCTGCGGCATGCGGGCCATGGTGCCGTCCTCGTTGAGGATCTCGCAGAGAACGCCGGCCGGGTACATACCGGCCAGCCGAACGAGATCGACGACGGCCTCGGTGTGCCCGGCGCGACGAAGCACGCCCTCCTCGACCGACCGCAGCGGCGCGACGTGACCGGGGCGTGCGAAGTCGCTCGCTCCCGCGCTCGAATCCGCCAGGGCGCGAACGGTGGCCGCGCGATCGGCGGCGCTGATGCCGGTGGTCGTCCCCTTGCGGTAGTCGACCAGCACCGTGAACGGCGTGCCGTGCAGAGCGGTGTTGACCGGCACCATCATGTCCAGTTCGAGCTCCGCAGCCCGCCCCTCGGTGATCGGCGCGCACAGCATACCGCGCCCTTCATGGAGCATGAAGTTGATCGTCTCGGCCGTGCAGGTCTCGGCCGCCGCGATGAAGTCGCCCTCGTTCTCGCGCGCTTCGTCGTCGACGACGATGACGACGCGGCCCTTGCGAAGGTCGGTGAGCGCCCGCTCGACGGAGGTGAACGTAGTCACGATGGTGCTGTCGGTATCCATGGGTGTCGAATCTTGAAGAACGGGAATCGGAGCGAACTCAGGAATCGGTCTCGGTGGTCTCCTCACGCTGCACGTTCTGCACCGACCCCTTCTCGTAGGTCACCACCATGCGCGGCGCGATCTCGACGGTGATCGTCGTGTCCTTCACGTCCTGTACGATTCCGTGTACACCACCCTGCATGACCACCTTGTCACCGCGGCGGACTGAGGAGATGAGCGACTGGTGCTCCTTCGCCCGCTTCTGCTGCGGCCGCATCACCATGAAGTAGAAGATGGCGAAGATCAGGCCGAACATGACGAACGTGGAGACGAGGCTGCTGGCGCCGCCGCCCTCCTGTCCGTTCCCCGGAGGTGTGGACCATGCAAGCAGAGTCAAGAAGTCGAGCATTGCGGTTTCCTTCTGGTGTGTACAGCGTGAAAAATCAGATCGAATCTGTAAAAATAGCGGTTCGCGTCTTACCGGTCGCCCCACGCGTCGATCACCGACCGACGCCACGCGCCGAACGTACCGTCGAGAATGCGTGCGCGTGCGGTGCGAACGAGTTCGAGATAGAACCAGACGTTGTGGAGCGTCGCCAGCACGAGTCCGGTGATCTCGTCGACGTTGAACAGATGCCGCAGGTAGGCGCGCGAGTAGCGCCGGCAGGTTTCGCAGCCGCACTCGGAGTCGATCGGAGCGAAGTCCTCCCGGTACTGCTGGTTGCGAAGGTTCAGGCGTCCGGCCCAGGTGAACAGGGTGCCGTTGCGCGCGTTACGCGTCGGCATCACGCAGTCGAACATGTCGACGCCACGCGCGATCGACTCGATGAGGTTGGCCGGCGTGCCGACGCCCATGAGGTATCGGGGCTGATGCTCCGGGAGAATCGGGACCGTCTCCTCGATGACGCGGTACATCTCCGGTGCCGGCTCGCCGACGGCGAGCCCGCCGATCGCGTAGCCGTCGAATCCGATTTCGATGAGCGACTCGGCGCTCTCGAGCCGAAGCCCGGTGAAGGTGCCCCCCTGGACGATGCCGAAGAGGTGCTGTCGGTTCCCATAGAGATGGTCGACGCGTGCGTGATGCTCCGCCGCGCGCCGGGCCCAGCGCATCGATCGCCGCATCGAGTCACGATGCTGTTCGTGACTGCTCATCGCCGCCGGACATTCGTCGAGCACCATGGCGATATCCGAGCCGATGGCGCGCTGCGCGTCGACGACGTTCTCGGGAGTGAAGCGGTGGAGCGTGCCGTCGATATGCGATCTGAATTCCACCCCGTCCTCGTCGATGGTCCGCAACTCCTTGAGCGAGAACACCTGATAGCCACCCGAGTCCGTGAGGATGGGATGCGGCCAGGACATGAAGTGGTGCAGTCCCCCGGCGGCGCGGACGACATCCGTACCCGGACGAAGCAGCAGGTGATAGGTGTTGCCGAGAATGATCTGTGCGCCGAGCGACTCGAGGTCGCCGCTGCGAAGCGTCTTCACCGCCGCACGCGTGCCGACGGGCATGAACACGGGGGTCTCGACCACGCCGTGCGAAGTCTCGAAGAATCCCGCCCTCGCGCGCGAGGAGGCGTCGCTATGCACTACGTGGAGCTTCACAGGAAAGGAGAATCAAAAATTAGTGATTCGCCGGGGCGGGGGTTGTGTGGGATTGCAAGGGGGTGCGACGGCTGAAGCCGGCGGCTGCATATTTTCGTGGTTTCTCCACGTCTTCGGGATTCTGATGCCATGGGCGACGACCTCATCCGCACGGTTGCCGTGCGCCATACGACCGCGTCGAAGGGTAAGCTCTTCAGCTGGAGTCTGTTCGACTTCGCCAATACCGGTTTCAATGTGATCATCATGACGGTGGTCTTCCCCACGTACTTCACCAGCGTGATCGCCGGTGGGGACAAGACGTGGTGGGGGCTGTCGGTCACGCTGTCGATGATCGTGGTCGCGCTGATCGGCCCGGTGCTCGGCGCGGTGGCCGATGCCGCCGGACGGAAGAAGCTGTTCCTCGGAATCTTCACCGCGCTGAGTGTGGCGGCGACAGCGGGACTCTATGGATCGGGACCGGGCACGCTCGTGATGGCGATGATACTGGTGATCGTGGCGAATGCCGGCTTCGAGGGCGGGACGGTATTCTACGACGCATTCCTGCCGGAGCTTTCGAGCGAGCGCGACTATGCGCGGGTCTCGGGATTCGGATTTGCAATGGGATACTTCGGTTCGTTCTTCATGCTGGGCATTGCGATGCCGCTGCTCAGCGGCGATCCGCCGGCTGATGCGAACGTGCGGCTGACGTTCCTGCTGGCAGCGATCTTCTTCGCCGTCTTCGCGCTTCCGATGATGCTGTGGGTACCCGAGCGCACGCCGAAGCAGCGGCTGCACGGCGGAATGTTCGCGGCTGGAATCCGCGATCTGCGCGACACCTTCTCGCACATCCGACGCTACCGCGACGTGGTCCGATTTCTGCTCGCATTCTTCATCTACAACGACGCGATTCTGACGGTGGTCTCCTTCGCCGCGATCTTCGCCGCAGAGGTGATCGGGATGGACAAGCAGGAGCAGATCATTTTCTTCATGGTCGTGCAGACGACTGCCATCGTGGGATCGCTCGTCTTCGGACAGATCACCAATCGACTCGGTGCCCGGCGGGCGCTGGTGATGACGCTGTTCCTCTGGGTGGCCGTGGTGATCGTCGCGTACTTCGTCACCACGCCGAGCGGATACTTCATCGTCGGAACGATTGCGGGCATCGGCCTCGGTTCATCGCAGTCGACCAGCCGCGCGTTGATGGCGCTTCTGACGCCGTGGGAGAAACGCACCGAATTCTTCGGCTTCTACGACGGGTTCTTCGGCAAGGCATCCGCGGTGGTCGGTCCGGCGATCTTCGGCATCCTGGCCGACGCCTTTGGAATGCGGATCGCAATGTTCCTTCCGGGCGCGATGTTTCTGATTGGAATGCTCCTGCTGCTGCGCGTACCCGACGTACGTGTGGCTACCGAAACCATCGAGGCGAATCCTGATGTCCTCGCTATTGAAGACGGTCTACCGCGAAGCTGAGACGCGTGAGCAGATGCTGCGGGAGTGCGACCTGGTGGAGCAGGTCATGCCCCGGGAGCGATTCACGCATCTGCTCGATCTCGCCTGCGGAAGCGGGCTCAATGCCATAGAGCTGGCGCGGCGCGGCTACACCGTCACCGGCATCGACATCAATCGGCGCGCCCTGGACGCCGCACGCGAGAGCGCCGTGGAAGCTGGCGCGGACGCCAACATCGAGTTGATCGAATCTGACACGCAGGATCTCCGGAGTCTCCGCTCGGCCTTCGATGGCATCGTGCTCTTCTGGCGCGCCTTCGGCTTCTTCAGCCCGGTCGCCCAGACAGGGCTGTTCGGCGACATTCGTCGCCTGCTCGTCCGGGGAGGCGTGTTCCTGCTCGATCTGAACAACCGCCTGTTCTATATGGGCGGTCAGATTGGCGGTGAAATGGAGGACGGACCCGATCCGTACCAGCCGCATCCGGCATTGACGGAATCGACCGATGGCGGCGCGTTCCATCCGGATCTCGAGCCGGGATTCGAGTACCCCTTCGGTCACGCGTCGGTGCCAACGAGCGTATTGCTCGATCCGAATCTCTTCACACCCGGTGAAATCAGCGGAATCGCCGCAAGCCATGGCCTTCGCCTGGTCTGCGCCTGTGCCGAATACTCCCCCGACGTCCCGGCCACGCCGCAGCATCGACGGATGCAGTTGGTGTTTGAGAGACGGTGATGGGAATTGACAGCGGAATTAAAACGCCCCGCGCAGCGTGAGCCGCGCGGGCGCATGCATTGCATCGGCTACCTGATCACACTGAAGCACACGCTTCGCGTTTCGCCGCCACTCCGCGCCACCACCACGTACGATCCCTCCGGCACACCCTCCAGCCTCAGCGCCGACTCCGCCGCGGCCTCCGTTTCCTGCGATCGCGGGATCGACCGGACCTTCTGGAATGCGACCGTTCCGCTCGAGTCGTACGCGAAGCGGAAGTCCGCCGAAACCGCGTAGACCATGTTCGCCGTCGGCTCGGCTCGCATCCGCAGGAAGACGTCGGTGCCGGATGCGAGATATGCCGGCGGCACGGTCATGTCGTCCTCGTACTCATACGGTCCGATGTCGCGAGCCGAGATCCTGTCGCTGCGCCAGACGACCATGCTGTCGCTGACACGGACGAGTTCGCAGAAGTAGCCGATGTCCGCCGGCTTGCCCGAGTCGGGTGGCTGCGTATTCAGCCACGGGATCACGTGCTGTTCAGCAAAGTGAGGCCTCTCAAAACCGTCATACCGCCGATGAAGAACGTGCTGTCGTAGGTGTACCCGTGGTAGTCGCCCGTCGATTGCGCGTGCGCAGAGGGTACGAGCAGCACCGTGCTCGCCAGGCAGGCGAGCAGGAGAAGTCGGAGTGACGTGACCATAGTGGTCCTCCGGTCGTGGTGGAAGGAATTTGAAGGGTCTATGAGGAGCGTTCGTTTCCGGTCGGTTGCGGCGCTTGCGGTGTGAGCCGGTGCCGCAGGTGAGTCCTATCGGATTCGAACGGTTGTGGCGTGCGTCGTGGTGTCGTCGAAAACCATCCGAAGGAAGTACGTCCCTGCCGGAATGGGCGTTGTATCGACCGTGGCCAAACCCGCAGTCGCACTGACCGGTTGGTCCAGAACCACGTTCCCGTTCTCATCAACCAGTTCGAGTCTGGCCGCGCGTGCATCCTCAGCCGCGGTCCATTCCACCCGGAGCGTTTCGGCTGCCGGATTCGGAATCACCCGGATTGCGAGAGCATTCGCGCAGGTACGTGCTGGCACCTCCACCGCTGCCGAGGTCGCACCGCAGAACTCTCCCGGCAGGTGCGGCAGCAGCCGAGGGTGCGGTGTCCACGTCGGAACCGACTGGTCCGGCTTCAAAAACACGATGGCACCCGGAAAGCCATTGTCATTCGGATAGTTGTTGTAGCCGATCGCCACCGTCGGTTCCCCCGACCCGTCGATGTCTCCCAGTCGTGCGACGCTCATGATGTCGGTGCCGGGGAAGTGGATCACCACATCGATCAGCGAGTCGATGCCACGCCCCCCCGAATACCCGATGATCAGTGGCCACGACGCCGTCCAGATCTCATCGGCGCCGTCGAGGTTGGCGTCGCCCATGTCGTAGAGCGGGGCTCCGCCGCTGCCTCCCCAGCCGTCCTCGTGCAGTTGGTCGGGCGAGAGCACCTCCGCCCACGGACGGGACCACCAGCCGTGTCCATCGCTCGGGCCTTCGTAGCCACTGCCGTATTGCTCCAGCAGACGCTGAGCGGGCCGTCCCGCGTAGATCCGAATGCGTTCCGCGCCGCCGCAATTGACCAGCAGATCGTAGCTGCCGTCGCCCGTTACGTCACTGAACAGCGCATAGTGTCCATTTGCTACCGTGAGGTCAACCACCTCCAGTTCCGTTGTGTCTGGCAGAGCTCCTTTGCGCCCGTACAGCACGCCGACGCTGCCAAGAGAGCTCGTCTCGTTGTCGATGAACACCACATCGGGGTTCCCATCGCAGTCCTGGTCGAGGATGCGGATCTGCTTCGTCGGTGGAATGTTCCACATTCGCCAGTCCGCTCGCCGCGAGAGCCCCCCGCGACCCCACCGGCCACCGCGATGGCCACGGTAGATCCGCAACTGCGGCTGCGCCACGACTTCACCCTGGCTGAACCCCGCATAGGCGCGGACCATCAGGTCATCAGTGCCATCCCCATCAAAATCCTTCCCCAGACCGTTCTGGATCCCCAGCCACATCTCGCTCTCACACGATAACCGCGTCGTATCTGACAGCGAGTAGTAGCCGTATCCGTCGTTCCAGAAAATCACCAACCGCGCCACCGGCTTTCCACCCGGTACGTTTCCCGCAGTCGTGTCGTCCTTGATCTCGACAGCCAGGACGAGGTCGCCGAATCCGTCCCCATCGAAATCCCCGCTTCCGAGCAACGTGATGTACGACGGCGCCTCGCTGACGCGAACCCGCTGTCCGCTCGTCGAGGCCGGAAGGCCGCCGCGCACCCCGTGGTAGATCAGCAGCTCCTGCGGGGCGCCAGCCGTGTCGGTCCGCCGGTGCCAGACGGCGAAGTCATTGATGCCGTCCCCGGAAATATCCCCCAGGGCGGTAATGCCATCTCCGCCGCCGATGTAGGACCCGCCGAAGTTCTCGGCGCCCGACCCATTGACCAGCCCATACATCCGCCCCAACTCCGGCAGCCCCGTCACCACGCCGGGCGCGCGTGGGTCGATCCGCTTTGGCTGCGCCTGCGCCGAGTCGGTTGCAGCAACGGCAAGTCCCGTCAGCGCCAGTACACCCGCCACCACTCTGCTCATGCGCTCGAGCCGTGGGCGCCGTCGCCTCGCCGGATGCGAGGTGGCCTGAGGTTTCAGCGTCAATTGTCTCATTTCTGTCACCATTCAATGACTGTACTCCATGCTCGCGATCCGGCCACGCGTCCATTCTCCACACACTGACGAACACATTACCCGCGATGCCATTACCATCTCCGAAGGTAGCACTGCGAATCGATCAAGGTTTCGATAGCTGCGGCCGTCGGCGTTGGGCGGTCGGTGCTTCCGCGGCGTATGCGACCCGCGCCGCGTTCAATGCACGGCGGCGCGTGGTGTGGGGGATACGCCGGGCGTCTCGTGCGCCGAAAACGTACGTCCGGGGTCGTGCAATTGCAAGCGGTATTTGTCACTCATTTTCGAGATGCAATTGTTTCCCGCAATTGCGCGATCCGTTCGCTTGGCTTCCGAATCGACTCCTCCCGTTCGGGACTGCGGCGCCTGCGTGCACCACGCATGATTCTCAAGCCCGGCGCCAGCGATGCTGCCCAGGTGCCCCATTCCGTTGCCCGGGATCCGTGTTTCGTGCTGTGATCGCTCGCCAGTGCGCTCGTCCTGCCAGGATTGACGTAGCGCACCGGAAGCGGAACATCGTTCCAGGGTCATTGCTGACGCATGGTCGACCGCGCTCGGAATTCGAGGTTGCGATCACCACCGGCCTATAGACAGCCGAATGATTGCCGTTCAGCGGTGATGGGAATTGAACGAATCGGAGTATTCGAAATCATTTATCCCGCGCCGCGTTCCACGACCCCCGCGACAAACCGTATCGCCGCGTGGGCCGCAAGGCGGGCGGTGCGATGATCCTGGTCGAATTGCGGGTTGACCTCACAGATATCCAGCGCGCAGACATTGGCGCGGCGGCCGAGTGCCGATGCTGTGTCGAGCAGTTCCGACGCCGCAAATCCATCCGGCAGCGGCGCACTGACACCAGGTGCGTCAGCGGCCCGGACGCCGTCGATATCCAGCGTGCCGTAGACCGACTCGGCGCCGGATGTGGCAATCAATAACGCGGTCGATAGCATCGAGGAGAATTCGCGGCTTCGAATTTCATCGAGCGTGATAATACGACTGCCACGATGGCGCAGCCACTGGCAATGTCCCCGCGCATTGACGAAACTCTGAATTCCGAATTCCACGAAATTCTCCGCTCGGACCCTTCCTTCCTCCAATAACATCCGGAACGACGTTCCCGAATTTCGATCGGGATTCGGTTCGCGCACATCCAGATGCGCGTCGAAATTCAACAGTCCGAGGGGACCGAATACGTCGGAAACGCCACGTGCAGCCGCGTAGGTGGTGTCGTGCCCGCCGCCCAGCACGAGCGGAATCATTTGCGCCCGGCAGACAGTCGCAACTATTTCTGACAGACGATCGTGAATTTGCTCAAGCGAATCGCCTTCGGTCACTATGTCGCCGAGATCCCACAACGTTCCTGCGGGTATTTCGACACCGGTGTTCGCCTCGAATGGCGTCAGGCGATACAGCATCCGACGGATGGCCGTCGGCGCGTCGGCAGCTCCGGGACGACCGCCATTGCGGCGCACGCCGATGTCCTGCGGAACGCCGATCAGCGCCACACGGCATCTGTCGGTCAATCCGTCGACCTCGCGCACGGTCAGCTCACCCATTCGTGGATCCAACGCATCGCCCCGACCGACGAACAGTTCGTCCGTCGGCGCCACGAGTTCAAGCGCCACAACCCGGCGCAGTTCCCTCAATACAGACTCATCCATCCAGAAGCGCCCACCCGGTTTCATCCATACATATTCACCCAACGCCCGCCAATCCCCCCTCTCAGTCCGCCCCCGCCCCCCTCTCAGACCGCACGCGGCCATCTCAACTCCAATTCCTCCCAACTCCCCTCGCCACACATCCCCGCCCCACCGCCATACGAGTCGCACCCCACCGCAACGCCCCTTGGCGATCTCGGCGGATCGATCTCGGCGGTCAGAGGTACCACGTGAACCGCATGACCGGCACCACGAAGGGTGCGGTGAAGAGCGCGAAGCCGAAGTCGGCCGACAACGTCTCGTTGGTCACGCGGATCGCCGCAATCGACACGGTATTGCCCGGCTTCCTGATGTCGTTGTTCCAGATTTCGCCGACGAGGTACATGTCGTCGCGCCCGAACAGCGGAGCATCCATACCGATGGCGACGCCGAAATCTCCTTCATAGAAAAATTTGAACTCGGTCGTATCGACCGCATTGAACGGAGCGACCCGGATGACGCCGTGGTCGGCTCCGGTGGCCTTGTAGAACATCATCAGCGAGTAGCGGAGGGTTCCGGCGTGGAACGTCGCTACGCCATAGATGTGGGTATACGGGTACTCGGTGGTCAGCCACGAATGGGTGGCGCCGAAGGCGAGACCGAAATCGGCGTTATCCTGAACGGTGAACTTTGCGCCGAGATGGTAGATCTGGCTGGAGAAGGGGATTCCGGGGATCGCGGTCATCCCGGCGGTGATCGTCGCTCCCCAGCCGAAGCCGAATCCTCCGTAGAGGAACCCCAGCTCGTAGTCGTTGATGAATCCTCCCGAACCGTGCGCCGATGCCGTCGGCATCAGGAAGTGCTCGGCGCGATTGCGGTACGGGCCCGACAGCGGAATGAACCGCCGGATCAGCCGCTTGTCGATCACCACATCTCCGAACTCGGTGAGGATCGTGACCGTCGAGTCGGAGTAGCTATCGAGGTTCCCCCGGAATCGATCACCGCTCTTCATCAACACGATGTAGCGCAGCGAGTCACGCGGCACCGCGCCACCCTCGAGTGTATCGCTCTGGGCATGCAGCACCGATGCGCAAACGATCAGGAGAATCGGAACGAGAAGCGTGGCTCGATTCATGGGCAGGCACCGGGCAGCGTCGCAGAACACCCTCTTACAACGAACCCGTTGCGTCCGGTCGGGCGCGCCCGCTATATTGATAGTTCGTGTTCAGCCCAGATGGCGGAATAGGCAGACGCGCTACATTCAGGGTGTAGTGTCCGCAAGGACGTGCAGGTTCGACTCCTGTTCTGGGCACGTATGGCGAGGAAGGTACTTCCTCGCCATTTTTCGTTTCGGGTCGAAATTCCGAACGTACGGCATCGGCATCTCCGCCGCACGGATCGGCAGGAAAGTTGCACGGGGAGAATTCCCCCTCCGGGCGGACGAACCCGACCGTCACGAACACGATTCCGACGAATGAGCAGCGACCGACACATACCACGTCAGCGCGTCCGCGGAGTTCACCGCTCGAGTAGTGCGGCGAACCTGGTCGTTGCATCGATCGTGATCGTGTGCGGATGGCTGCTGTGGGTGCTCTACGTCGCACCGGGTCCGTCGAAGACAGCATCGGAGCGCATTCCCGGAGCCCACGAAGATACGACGCCACTGTTGACCGCCCTGCCGTCGGCCGCTTTCGACTCCGCTTCAGCGCTCATCGCGCGACTTCCGAGCGTACACGGTCTGCCGGTGCAGGAACTGGAGACGACGCCTCCGATGCTCGGCATCGATCGGACCCGTGCGATGGCCGAGCTCTACCACGAGCCCGGCGTCGTGACCGGCGCCGCACCGCACGCGGTCATCATCCCGGTCGACGGCGTTCGCCCGAGCGAGCTCAGCGACACCTATCCGCTGATGCCGGCCAACGCGCCGCTGCACGACGGCATCGACATCATTGCACCGGAGGGGACGCCGGTGATCGCCGCTGTCGACGGTGCCATCGCCCGGCTGCACTACGGTGAGGAAGGGGGGCTGACCGTCTATCAGTACAACCGCGACAGCAGCCGCGTCTATTTCTACGCGCACCTCGCGCAGTACGCCGACGATCTCACGCGCGGCCGGTTCGTTCATCAGGGCGACGTGATCGGATACGTGGGCGACACCGGCGAGGCACAGCCCGGCAACTACCACCTCCACTTCGCCATCTGGCACATCAGCGATCCGAAGGATTTCTGGAATGGCGAGCCAATCGATCCGTATCCGCTGCTGATCGGTCACAGGCGCTGAGCCGCCTGCGCTGAATTCACCAATCCACTCCTCGGCCGCCCGTCTCTCGTATCTTGCGGCATTCCACCGTGCATTGGAATTCCCTGATCCCCGATGTCGATACCCAGCGCCATATCGTCTCCTCGAACCGTTGCAACGGCCGATCGCCGCGGACACCTCCTCGGGCTCTCGCTCGAGCGACTGCGCGCGTTCGTCACGGATCTCGGCGAGCCGGCGTTCCGCGCCTTCCAGCTCTACAACTGGATCTATGCGCGACGTGGCGCGTCGTTCGAGGAGATGTCGTCGCTCCCTGCTGTGCTGCGAACGCGGCTGGAGGAGTCGGCGCGGCTGCGGACGCTGACGCTTCTGGATCGACAGCAGAGCGCCGACGGGACGGTGAAATTTCTCTTCCGCACACACGACGCGCTCAACATCGAGGCGGTGCTGATTCCGAGCGAAGCGCGCGACGATGAGAACGAACCGAAGCGGAGAACGCTCTGTCTGTCGACGCAGGTGGGCTGCCCGCTCGACTGCCGCTTCTGCGCCACCGGAACGATGCGGATGAAGCGCAACCTCACCGCCGGCGAAATTCTCGAACAGTTCCTGCAGGTCGAAGCCGCGCTCGAGCTGGAGATCTCGAACATCGTCTACATGGGTATGGGAGAACCGATGCTCAACTACGAGGCGACGTTCGGCTCGATCGATCTGTTCTCCGATCCGTCGAACCGGATGGTGCCGGCATCGCGCATCACCGTGAGCACGTCGGGATTTCCCGCGCAGATCCGGCGCATGGCCGACGAGGGGCGGCGCGTGAAGCTTGCGCTGTCGCTGCACGCGGCCACCAACGGACTGCGCGACCAGCTGATGCCGATCAACGAGAAGTGGAATCTGCAGATGGTGCTCGATGCGGTGGAGTACTACTACCGCGCGACTCGACGGCCCGTGACGTACGAATACATCGTCTTTGCGGGACTCAACGACACCGATGAGGACGTCCGACGGCTGGCCCGCGTCACCCGACGTGTTCCGAGCAAAGTCAATGTGATTCCCTTCCACGACATCGGATTCACCGCGCCGAGCGGCGTCGCCGCAGAGCTCCGCGCACCCGGACGCGAGCACTTCGACGCATTCATCGCAAAGCTCCGCGCGGCAGACGTCCAGGTGATGGTGCGTTCGAGTTCGGGAGAGGACATCGACGCGGCCTGCGGACAGCTGGCGATCCGACACGAAGCGACACGACTGGAGGAACGATGCTCGTAGGTCGCGAGGCGGAGCTCAGGCAGCTCAACCAGCTGCTGCAGCGTGCGCACGAGGGGCACGGCAACGTCGTGTTCATCGGCGGAGAGGCCGGTCGCGGGAAGACGACGCTCGTTCACACCTGGATGGATCAGGTTCGCCGACGCATGGAGCGCACGGCCATGTCCGCACCGCTGTTCGCCGAAGCGGTCTGTTCGATCACCATCGCCTCCGACGGAGAATCGGGAAGCACCGAGGCACTGCAGCCGTTCGCCATGCTGATGCAGTCGCTGGGCATGCAGCTGGCACGCAAGACGCGCGAGACGCAGGGCGCGCTGGATGTGATCCGCCGGCTCGCGCCGAAGTGGATCGAGCTGATTCCGGTCGTCGGCGAACTCACCTCGGCACTGATGGAGACCTATGAGGTCTTCGACGAACGCAAGAAGCTCAAGCAGGAAGCCGAGCACGGCGCAGTCAATCAGCAGCAGATCTTCCAGCAGTATTCCAACTTCCTCATGGAGCTCTCGCGGCGCGAGGACTGCTCCGGCGTGGTGATTCTGCTCGACGACATGCACTGGGCCGACGCGAGTTCGGTGAACCTGCTCTTCCACCTCTCCCGCCAGATCGCTTCGGAACGAATTCTCATCATCGTCACCTATCGGAACGACGACGCCGAAGCCGCGCGCGGCGGTGAGGGACATCCGATCGTGATGGTGAAGAACGAGATCATGCGCTACAGCGCCGGCATCGAGATGGAGCTCGAGACGCTCGATATCGATGCGGTGCGCGCCTTCCTCTCCAACAGCTTCGTCGGCTATCTCTCCGACGATGCGTTCGAGAACTGGCTGATGAGCACCTCCGGCGGAAACGCGCTCTTCATGACGCAGTTCGTCGAAACGCTCAAGGACGACGGGCTGTTCGACGGACGCGGGCGATTTACCGGCACGTTCGGCGAGGTCACCGTTCCCCCATCGGTCAATGCCGTGATCGCCGAACGAATCCGCCGGCTGGACGAGGAGACCAACGAGCTGCTGCGCTACGCCTCGGCGGAGGGCGAGGAATTCACGTCGGGAATTCTGTCACAGCTGGCCGACGAGAAACCGCTGAAGCTGCTGGCGAAGCTTCGCAAGGCAGAGCAGATGGGCATCATCGCGCGGCGCGAGGCGGCGAAGTCGGCCACCGGAAAGTCCAATACGGTCTTCGCCTTCTCACACGCACTCTTCCACCGGACGTTGTACGATTCGCTGCTGGAGGAGGAACGTGAGATTCTCCACCAGAGCTGCTTCGAATTGCTGCGCGAGGAGTGGACGGCGGTCGCCACGACCGATCGCGTTGACACCACACTTGCCTCGAAGCTGCTGGTACATGCCGAGAAGTGTGGGGAATTCGCAGAGGCGGCGGAGTACGCGATGGTACTGGCGCGGGAATTCTGGAATCGCTACGCGGAGTCCGAGGCACTCGAGATGATCGAGCGCACGGCGGCGCTTCAGCTGCAGGCGGGGCATCCGGATTCCACCCTGCGAGCCGAGTCGACGGCGCTGGCAGCGACGATCGACCGGCATCGCGGGAGATTCGTGCGGGCGCTGCAGCGTGACAGCGAAGCGATCGACCTCTTCACCTCGAGTGGCAACCACGAGCGTGCGGCCGACTCGATGTTCAACCGCGCATGGGTCCTCTATCTCCAGGGAGAATACGAGGCGTCGCTGGCCGAAGCCGAGCGGTCTCTGTCGACATCGGAATCAACCGGCTATCGTCGTGGCGAGGCAGCAGCGCTGCGGGCCATCGCCAACGCGAAGCTGCGACTCGGTTCCTTCACCGACGCACGCGGAGCGCTGGAACGCAGTCTGGAGATCACGCGCGCCAACGACGATCGCGCCGGCGAAGCGGCGGCGCTGGGGAACCTCGGGAACGTTCGGCGGATGCACGGCGAATTGACAGAGGCAATTGAATACTACCGACAGTCGCTGGAGATCTTCGAGGAAACCGGCAACCGTTCGTCGCAGGCGATCGCGTTGAACAACATCGGAAGCGTGGAGCAGACGCTCGGTCACGTCGAGCGCGCTCGCGAGGCGTACGAGAAGAGTCTGGAAATCGTGCAGGCGATCGGCGATCGCGCCGGCGAGGCGCTCGTGCTCTACGGGATTGCCACGGCGCATGACACGCTCGGCGAACACGAGAAGGCGTTGAATTCGTACGAACGCAGTCTCGAAATCGCACGTTCGACCGGCGACCGTCCGGGTCAGGCCCGCGCGTTGAAGAGCATTGCCGAAGCACACAACCGTGCCGGCGAGTACGACCGGTCGCTGGAGCATCTGGAACGGAGTCTGGAGATCTTTCAGACGATGAACCAACCGCACGGGCAGGCGGCGTCGTTGCTGCAGATGGCGGCGGTATTGCGCCGGGCGGGTCGTCTGGAGGAGTCGCGCGGGCGGTGCGAGGAGAGTCTGCGGATCGCGCGGGAACTCGAGCATCGCGAGTCCGAGGCGGGCGCACTCGGGGAGCTGGGACTGATCGCCCGTGCAGCGGGGGATGCGGCGTCGGCCGAGGAACTCCTCCGACGGTGCGTCGAGATCTACCGCACGCTCGAGCACCGCGAGCTCGAGCGCTGGGAGCGGGAGATGGCCGATTTGGGATAACCGCATACCCACGGCGTTGCCGTGGGCAAAGGAAGGGCGGCCCTCCGGGCCTTGGGAGTGGGCGCCATACTCGGGGCATCCCGCGGTTTGACGCTGCGCTCGGGGACATCCCGCGGCCGGGCGCTGCGCCCGGCTCGGCTTGGACGGGGCCTTGCATCGACACATCGGGTACCGACGCACCCTGGGCAAAGGAAGGGCGGCCCTCCGGGCCTTGGGAGTGGGCGCCATACTCGGGGACATCCCGCGGTTTGATGCTGCGCTCGGGGACGTCCCGCGGCCGGGCGCTGCGCCCGGCTCGGCTTGGACGGGGCCTTGCATCGACACATCGGGTACCGACGCACCCTGGGCAATGGAAGGGCGGCCCTCCGGGCCTTGGGAGTGGGCGCCATACTCGGGGCATCCCGCGGTTTGACGCTGCGCTCGGGGACGTCCCGCGGCCGGGCGCTGCGCCCGGCTCTTCTCGCCGTCACAATTGGCCTTGCTCTTCTCGGACGGGGCCTGCCTATCGACACATCGGGTACCGACCCGCCGTGGGCAATGGAAGGGCGGCCCTCCGGGCCTTGGGAGTGGGCGCCATACTCGGGGCATCCCGCGGTTTGACGCTGCGCTCGGGGACATCCCGCGGCCGGGCGCTGCGCCCGGCTCGGCTTGGACGGGGCCTTGCATCGACACATCGGGTACCGACGCACCCTGGGCAATGGAAGGGCGGCCCTCCGGGCCTTGGGAGTGGGCGCCATACTCGGGGACATCCCGCGGTTTGATGCTGCGCTCGGGGACGTCCCGCGGCCGGGCGCTGCGCCCGGCTCGGCTTGGACGGGGCCTTGCATCGACACATCGGGTACCGACGCACCCTGGGCAATGGAAGGGCGGCCCTCCGGGCCTTGGGAGTGGGCGCCATACTCGGGGCATCCCGCGGTTTGACGCTGCGCTCGGGGACGTCCCGCGGCCGGGCGCTGCGCCCGGCTCTTCTCGCCGTCACAATTGGCCTTGCTCTTCTCGGACGGGGCCTGCCTATCGACACATCGGGTACCGACCCGCCGTGGGCAATGGAAGGGCGGCCCTCCGGGCCTTGGGAGTGGGCGCCATACTCGGGGACATCCCGCGGTTTGATGCTGCGCTCGGGGACGTCCCGCGGCCGGGCGCTGCGCCTGGCTCGGTGTGCCTTCAGAATAGGTCTGGCACTTCTCGTACGGGGCCTTCCATCGACACATCGGTCACGGACGGACCGTGGCGGCGGAAGTCGATCCAGAGTGTGTCGCCGCTGGCGACCTGCACGGCGATCGGCGGTCGCAGGCCGCGATGCAGTGCGGCCACTATCGCCGAGGAGATCGCGCCCGTGCCGCAGGCGCGCGTCTCCCCCTCCACGCCGCGCTCCCAGGTCCTCAAGCGAATACCACCGTCGACGATCTCCACGAAGTTCGCATTCGCTCCCTCCGGCTGCACCTCGCTGCGTGATCGCAGCGGCGGTCCCCATCGCTCGATGTCCAGCGCCTCCAGCGCATCGGTCGCCACCGGACCCGATTCGTCGAGAAACACCACCACGTGAGGCGTGCCGACGTCGGCACGGTGACAGGTCTGCACGCGATCACCTAGCTGCGTCGTCCCATCGAGGTCAATCGCACGGGGATCGGGGAACCACACCTTCACTCCGCGCGGCGTGACCCGCGCCCGGTACTCCACACCTGCGTTGATGAAGCGAACGTCCTCCGGATTCTTCACCAACCCGAGGTCTCCGGCGAACACCACCGCACACCGGCCGCCGTTTCCGCACATCATTCCGCTTGACCCGTCGCGGTTGAAGTAGCGCATCAGGAAGTCGTGCTCCGGCGAGGGCTGGACCACGATGAATCCGTCCACGCCGCCGTGTCCCCGGTCCTCCGAGCAGATCCACACCGCCAGGTCCGACAGATCCTCGGCACTGCCGAGCATGCGCCCGTCGACCACGATGAACGTGTTGCCGGCGCCCGACATACGTGTTCCGGAGATCATGCGATCACCATCTGAATTCGAATTCGAAAAAATTTCACCGCCCTCTCCCACCGTTTAAGTCGCGTTTAAGCCGCAAACATAGGGTTGTATCCGTGATCGACGGCCGACCCGCGGCACAGAGGCCGGCCGAATGATCCCGGAGAGTCCGGGACGACGATCGTCCGACCAACACCAGCCGTTTCCGCCGCTTCCTGCCGGCATCGACGGCGCAGACCTCGAGAATCGACGATGAACGCACTTGACATGATCCTGACGACGGCCCGGGCCATCTGCGGACTGGCCATCTGCCTCGTCGTTGCCGGTCTCGGCTTCTATGTCTTCGACGACAGCGACGGACACGGCCGATTCCTCACCCTCGAGCGTGGTCGCGAACGGACGATCGATCCGATGGGCCGCTGAGAATGCCGATCCGTTCGGCCGGGACAATGGGCAGGCCGGCCGAACGGATCAGTTGCCTCGACGTCGCACGACGCGATGGATACGTGATCAGATGACCAATTCAACGAACACGGCAATTCAACACACACGGAGTTCACCAATGTCTATCAGTACCACACATCAGGACGACGCACGCACCGCAGGAGCGGGCGACGATTCGTTCGATACGAACCGGACGGCCGGACGAGACGGCCACGACGATCCGATGGGCGACCCGCATGGCGACATCGGAACGTGGCTGATCTCGATGATGATGAGTCTCGTGCTCCTGCTGCTGGCGGGAACCGGGGCGATGGCGCAGAACGACACCTGTCACCTCGACCGGCTGCCCCTCAGCACGGGCTGGAACAGGATCAGCAACACCGTTCACCCGACCGGTGTCACGACACCGTTCTGGCAGGTGATCGTCGATCCGGCCGGTGGAACAGTGCCGCGACCGGCAAACGTGATCGCACCGAACAGCGGCTGGGCGGCGCCGGGCAGCTCGCCCATCAGCCAGTGGATCGCCTCGACGTCGACGTGGAGCAACCAGCTCAACGGCAACTACGAGTACGAAACCAACTTCTGTCTGGACCACGACTTCAAGGAGCCGAGGCTGACGTTGAAGGTGTGGGCCGACGACAGCGCGACGGTCTACCTCAACGGCTACCTGGTCGGTACGACTACCGCCAGCCCGGCCTTCTCGGTCTCGACGATGATGATCGACTCGAACGCGGCGCATTTCAATGCGGGCGCGAATTCGCTCCGGGTGGTCGTGACCAATTCGCAGGCGATCGCCTCCGGACTTCGCATCGAGGGATTCGTCGGCACCTCCAACGGCGCGGTGCTCCGCCCCGAATGCTGTGACGCGAAGCCGCAGGAGGACTGCTTCGAACTGTCCGAGGAGAAGGTCGAGTGCACACAGATTCCCGGCACGAATCTGACCGGATACGACTACTCGTTCGCAATCCGAAGTCTGCATCAGTGTGATGCCAGCACCGCGCAGGTCGCCAGCGTGACGGTCACATCGCCGAGCGGTGTGTCGGTCAGTCCGTCCGGCTTCAGCGTGTCGACCTCGTGGAGTCCCCACACGCTGCTGATCAGCGGTCCCGGAGCAGTCGCCGGTGCCACCGTGTCGATGCTCGTCAAAGTCTGCTGCGTGTCGGCCGACGGTGTCGAAGAACGATGCTGCGAAGAATACGTCCGCGTGACGCTTCCGGATTGTCCGCCCGTCGATCAGGGATGCCTGACGCTGGTCAAGGACACGATCGAATGCCGTCCGACCTCGGCGGGACCGGGATTCGGCTGGTGCTTCAGCGTGAAGAACATCGCCCCTTGGCCGGCGCAGTACCTCTTCCTTTCACCAGGTGGTCCGTTCACGATCACGCCGAACTTCGTCACGTTCTCGCCGGCGATTCCCTCGGGTGGTGTCAGCTCGAATTACTGCTTCTCGATCACCGGACCGGGCGCGGTACCGGGCTCGACGATCAAGGTATACTTCCGCATCTGTGACAAGCAGCGGGAGAACTGCTGTCTCGACTCGGCCTACATCCGTCTGCCGAAATGCGACGACGAGCTGGTCGACTGCTGCCGCGACTTCGTGCACCGGTTCCTGAAGCTGTCGAACACGGTGACCAACTCCGGTTCTTCGACCGTCGGCGGTCTCATGTTCGCCGCAGGTCCGGGTGCGACGCCGATCAAGCAGGTGAAGGCGACGCTCGTGAGCGTGTCGATCAACAGCAGTCCATCGTGGGGATTCATTACCGGCGGGTTCCTGAGCGGGTTCGGCGCGGGAACGCTTCCGAGCTATCCGATGCCGCACGACATCACGTGGGGTCCGAGCGTCCCGGTCGTGCTTTCGGGTAATTCGTTCAACCTGAATCTCTCGGTACCGGCGCTTGCCGGCTGGCGCGACACGGTGCGCTACGCAATCCGCTTCAGCTATACCGACGCCGAGTGCCGCACGTGCGACACCGTGCTGACGTTCGCGAAGGTGCGGCGGCGGTTCATCATCATCCATCACTTCCCGTGGCTGCACGGTCCGGTCCATGGCGGACGAATCGAGAAGGGCGGGACGCGGACGCAGAGCGCCGACGAACCGGGCATCAGCGGTGTGCTCGACGGCGATGAAGGCCACATGCACATCGTGCTTCCCGACGTCGACCCGCAGTACGGTTCGATCACGTACACCGGACTGGAACTCGAGTCGGCCGAACCGGATGTCTCGATCAGCGACGCGACGGCCGACGGGTACCATCCATTCGTGCATGCCGGCCGCACCTGGCTCGATCTGAACGCACCGGCCGGTACGACGATCGACTACGATCTGAGCTACACCGGGCTGAACGATCGACCCGCACTCGTGAATCGTCTGACGCTGCACTTCGTGCTCTCGAGCATGCCCGACGACACGCTCGAGGAGGTTGCCATGGTGACGCTGCGACGCGACGGACTCGCAGGCGGCGACCAGCTGACGGCCGAGGAACCGAAGCAGTCCGACGTGCGGACGTTCGCGCTGCACCTGGAGAACGCCAACGGCACCGACGAATCGATCACCCGACTGCTGCTGACCGCGCCCGACGGCGTCGAGATTCTTGCGGTGGGACCGACCGACGCCACGTCGAGCGCGCTGCTGATGCTCGGCACCGACGGTTCGCGGGGCATCGCCGGAGATGACCTGGCGGGTGAGGAGATCACGCTCGAACCGGGGGAGACGCACGGACCGATCTACGTGACGATCGCCGGTGGCGGCAGAGACGACGTGGAGATGGGATTCGCCACGGTCAACGACTATGGTCAGACCGTCACCGAGGGATCGGTCACGCTGCACTCGGCGGTCTCGGGAGTGGCAGGAGGTTCGGCGCCGTTCGCCTCGACGGCCATCCTCGAGGGCAGCGCGCCGAATCCCACCAGCACCAGCGCGACGATCCGGTTCCACCTGCCGACGTCCGATCAGAACGTGACGCTGATGATCACCGATGAGCGGGGCAACGAGGTGGCACGGCCGATCGACGGCGAGTCGCTGATGGCGGGCGAGCACGTGGTGGTCGTCAATACCGCCGCACTTCCGAGCGGCACCTACTACTACACGCTGCGCAGCGGTTCTTCCAACGAGACCCGGTCGATGCAGGTCGTGCGGTAGGCGAACGTACCGAGGTCCAGAGGGCACACGAGGTCCGGTCTGGGCAGACGAGAGCCCTCCCGTGGGCAGCGGGAGGGCTCTTTGTATTTCGGGAGAGTTCGGAAAGGGCCTACGCCCCACCCTCGCCCACGAACGGATTCGCCACGCGCTCGCGTCCGACGGTGGTCGACGGACCGTGACCGGGATGAATCCGTACGTCGTCGGGCAGATCCATCAGCCGGCGCTCGATCGAGCGGCTCAGCGTCGGCCAGTCGCCGCCGGGCAGGTCGGTGCGCCCGACCGATCCGGCGAAGATCGTGTCGCCGGCGAACAGGTCGCCGGTATCGCGTTCGTAGAGGCAGATGCCACCCTCGGTGTGTCCCGGCGTGTGGATTACCTCGAAGGCGATCGTTCCGATTTCCAGTTCATCCCCGTCGTGCAGCGTCGCGTCCGGTTCGACCGCTTCGATGGTGAACGGAAGCGGCCACACGGTGTGCTCCATCGGATTGACGAGGCGATAGCGATCCTCGGGATGCACATAGATGACCATCGACGGGAAGTGCCGCTTCAGCGCGGCGGCGGCGGCGGTGTGATCCCAGTGGGTGTGCGTCAGCACGAGCGCTGCCGGTTCAACGCCCGCGCGTTCGGCCGCAGCGATGATCACCGCGGCCGATTCGGGCGGGGCGTCGATCAGCACCGCATCGCGGCTTTCCGGATCGTACGCCAGCCAGGCGTTGGTCGCGACCGGACCGCATTCGAAGGATTCAATGGACAGTGTCATGGCAGCAGTAGCGCTCAGACTCATGGATGGAGGGATTCGTTTCGCTGGGACACCCGATCGCGCATGCGGCCGACGACCCGCGCAAGCGCCGCTGACGCGAATTCAAGCTCTGCCTCGGTGGTCATGCGACTCAGCGAGAATCGCACCGCCGCCTTTGCCTGCGCTTCGCGAAGTCCCATCGCCGCAAGCACGTGACTTGGCTGAATGCTTCCCGAGGTGCATGCCGACCCATTCGACACCGCGACACCCTCGAGATCCATTCCGACGATCAGCCCGGCGCCGTCGAGCCGCTCGGCGTCGTCGAAGGTGACCGACAGGACGTTGGGCACCACCCGCTCGGTCGGAGTGATACACCGAAGGCCGTCGATCGACTCGAGCCGCGCGCGCAGTGCATCACGCATCCGAGAGATCGCGACGGAATTCTCCTCGAGCGATTCGACCGCCATGGAGACCGCCGCAGCGAAGCCGATCGCCGATAGCGTCGCCTCGGTACCACCACGCCGATTCCGCTCCTGTCCTCCTCCGTGCAGCAACGGCTCGAGCTCGACCGCACGGTTCACGTACAGCGCTCCGATTCCCTTCGGCCCATGCAGCTTGTGCGCCGACGTCGACAGCAGATCGACGCCGAGCGACCGCGCGGTGAACGAGAGTTTGCCGAACGACTGGACGGCGTCGGTATGCAGCAGCCCGCCCGCGGCGTGTACCACCTCGGCCAGCTCCGCCACCGGATTGAGCACGCCCGTCTCGTTGTTCGCATGCATGATCGACACGAGAATTCCGGCGGAGCCATCGAGCGACGACAGCAGATCGCGCAGTGCGTCCGGTGCGACGCGTCCCTGTTCGTCGACGGTCACGAACCTGACGGGCGCTCCCATGCGGGCGAGGAATTCAACCGGATGCAGCACTGCGTGATGTTCGGTGGGCGCGGTAACGATCGTCGGCCAGCTGCCGTTGCCGAGGAACCGCGAGAGCGCGACGCCCTTGAGGGCGAGGTTGTTCGCCTCGGTGCCGCCGGAGGTCAGGACGATCTCCCGCAACTCGGCACCGAGCGGGGCGGCGATCGTCTCGCGCGCCTCTTCGAGTCGCACGCGTGCCTGCTGACCGTCGCGGTGCACGGAGCTGGCGTTGGCGAAGACCCCATCGCGGGCACTGTCCATCGCAGCGACCACGCGTGGATCGATGCGGGTCGTGGCGCTGTTGTCGAGGTAGATACGCATGTCGGGTCGTCTGAATTCCACTCCATGGGAACGGGCTGAGCATGTGAACCATCAGAAGGGATGTCCTCGGTTTCTCCCCTCGGTCGATCCGCATGCAACGAAGCCCGCCTTCGCTGGAGGCACTCCACAAAACACGGGCGGCCCCACCGAAGCGGAGCCGCCATCGCACCGAACGAATTCTTCCTACCGATTGTCGCCGAGCTGTTCGCCGAGCACGTACTTGCGCAGTGTCTTCTCGAGATTCTCGCCGCGGAGCTGTCCTTCGGTTGCGAGGATCATGCCGTCGGGTCCGACGAGAATCGGCTTGGGAATTCCGGCGACCTCGAAGGTCTTCGCCAGGTCACTGCGGAAGCCACCGTTGACGAAGCCATGCACCCACTCCATGGGGAAGTACTTCGCACGGAAGGGGGCGATATCCTCGGGTCTGCGATCGAAGGAGAGACTGAGAATCTGGAAGTTGTGGCCCTTGAACTTCTGGTAGGCCGACTCGATGCCGGGCAGTTCACCGCGGCACGGACCGCACCAGGTCGCCCAGAAGTCGATCATGTAGTACTGACCGAGCATACTGGTACGCGAGTAGGTGACGGTGGAGTCCTTCAGGGAGGTGAAGGAGAAGTCGGGCACCGGCTTGCCGGGCATCACGTCGCGGTCGGGGGAGAAATTCTCCGCGTACTTGCCGTACGGTGTATCGGAGAAATCCTTCGTCAGCTGCGTGTAGTAGAGTTTCGTCTTCTCGAGATCACCGGCATAGCTGGCGCCGACGAGATTCTCGAAGAGGGCGGCGGACTTGACGCCACGATCGGGATTCTCCTTGATCATGCGGGAGGCGTATGCGTCGTAATTCTTCAATCCCGCCATGGCATAGGCGCGCTCGATGAGTCCGAGCATCATCGCGTTGAGCGGTGAGGCGGGTTCGATGGTCGGAATCACCTTCGCGAGCCGGTCCTTGTCGACGTACTTCGGGCGGGTGGTAGCGGCCAGCTGGACGTATTCGAGTGCCAGTGCCTGGCGGATGATCGGCGACTTCTCGGCATCCATCTGCTTCAGCAGTCGATCGAGTTCTGAATCGATCGGATAGCTGAAGGACTCGACGGTACCGTACTTGCGCTGGTAGTCCACCATCTTCGATCGAATGTCGTCGAGCAGCGCGTTCGTCTGCATATCGAGCGTGGCGAAGCGGGCGACGACCGACGACTGATCGGCGAACGTCGCGACGGCGGCACCGTGCGGCGCGGGCATTTTCGACGGATCGTAGACGATCGTGACGTCGGGTCCGCTCGCCTTGACGATCGAGCGATAGTCACCGCCACCATCGTATTCGAAGCGATCGGCCATGGTGCCGTTGACGCTGTGTCCCTCGACGGACTTCATGATCTGGTAGCCGACTTCTCCGTTCTTCGCCGGAAGTGTGGCTGCCCACGTGCCGTTGCCGGCATCACGCATCGGTTCGGCCGATTGGAAATCGAAGTCATTGAAGTCGCCGATGATGCTCGGCGGATCGTCGGACATCTCATTGGCGGCCAGCTGCACATCGAGTCTGATGGGCGCGGTTGCGGTAATGAGCAGCGGAACGGTATAGGCCTGGTGACTGACGCCGGTGAACTCGAGCGCGTAGGCACCGGTACCGGGAATGTTCATCGCATACGACCCATCGGCGCTCACCACGTTCGACGCGATCGACGTGTCCTTGTCGGAGGCATGCATCAGGTGCACGTGTGCGAGCTTCATCGGCGCACCGTCGGCACCGACGACGCGACCGGAGACGCTGAGCGCGGACGCGGCCGTCGTCTGCGAGGTCGCCACCTGCGGAGCGGCCAGGGCGACGAGCAGCAGCGGAAGAAGGAGCAATCGCTTCATCGATCTACCTCATGGAGAATTCGGATGCGTGTGCGGGGAGCCACGGTTGGAAAAGACCGTCAAGCTAGCGAACGGGCGGGCGCGGAACAATCCGCTCCGATCGGCTTCGCCGGGTGATTGCGCGGTACTTCCGAACGGTGCCGGCGATGCCGAATTCGAGCGCATCGGCGATGAGCGCATGACCGATCGAGACCTCCACGACGTTGGAGACGGCATCGAGGAACGGACCGAGATTCGCCCGGTTGAGATCGTGTCCGGCGTTGACGCGCAGACCGAGCGATGCCGCACGGCCGGCGGCGCGTTCAAATTTTCCCAGAACCTCATGGAATTCGCCGGTGGCAAACGCCGATGCGTACGGCTCGGTGTACAGTTCGACGCGATCAGCACCCACCTCGGCCGCGCGCTCGACGCCCTCGGGGTCCGGATCCATGAACAGACTCACGCGACAGCCCAGCGAGCGCAGTTCCGCGATGATCGGGCGAATTCGTTCGCCGTCACGCGCCAGATCCCAGCCCTGATTGCTGGTGAAAGCATCGGGTTCATCCGGAACCAGCGTACACTGTGTCGGACGATACTGGCGCGCGTAGTCCATGTAGTCGTGGAACGGATTGCCCTCGATGTTGAATTCGGCTCGGGGCATCTTCTTGATCATCCGGGCGAGATCGGCCACATCCTCGGGCAGGATGTGCCGTCGGTCGGGACGCGGATGCACAGTGATTCCGCCCGCACCGGCCTCGAGCGCGAGCCGGGCGATGTGAACGACGCTGGGTATGCCGATCGTGCGTGTGTTGCGCAGCGTGGCCACCTTGTTGACGTTGACGCTGAGGGTTGTCATCGGATGGTGAGGGATTGGTTGTGACGAATTCGTTCGGGAACGAACGTGGTGTGGAGAATTTCTTCGGTGAGCGGGACGTGACCAAACGAAGGCGGGGCGATCTCCTTTCGGAGACCGCCCCGCCGGCGATTGCTCGCTGTCGAAACGCTGTGGGTCAGCGCATGATGACGAGGCGACGCGTCGTCGTCGCGCCGTCGACCGTCAGGCGCACCAGGTACACCCCGCTCTCCAGTCCGCTCCCATCCACCGCTACGCTGTGATCCCCGGCCGACGCTTCGCCTGCGGTCACTTCCTGAACCGCCCGGCCCGTCGCGTCATATAGCGCGATTCCAACCGTCGCCCGTCGTGACTGATGCCACCCGACCACCGCTCGCCCGCTCGTCGGGTTCGGACTCACCTGCAGACTCGTCACACCGGCCTGCTCCACACTCCGTTCCACTCCCGCGACGCCCAGCGCCTCCTCGTTCCCACCGTTCTGCGTCAGTTCTCCCCCCGTCTGACCTCGTACCTGCTGGTCATCCGCGCCTCCTGCCGGCTTGATCCCCGCTCCGTTGCCACCAAGCGTCACCGTCTGGTTCCCCGCGTTCGACATGATCGTCATCGTCGCCGCGTACGTCCGAGCCGCATCCGGCGCAAACGTCACCTCCAGTATCTCCGTCGCCCCCGCATCCAGTACCAGGCGCGCGAACGGCGTCACCGTGTAGTTCCCACCGTCCGCTCCGCTGATCGTCGGCTGCTGCAGAACGATCGGCAGCGTCCCCGTGTTCGTCACCGCTACCTCCGCGCGATCCACCGTCCCTGCCGTGATCGTGCTCCCCGTGAACAGCGTCGTCGGTGTCACCACCAACGTCTGGACGCCTGCCTCGCCGCTCAGCGGTACCTCGATCACCTGGCCGTTCGACAGCGTCAGCCGCAGTCGCGCCGTCCGCATCCCCGGCGCTCCCGTCGGCGTCAACACCACCGACAGCGTCAGCTGCTCACCCGGCAGCACCGTGTGAGGAAGCGTCGGCCATGGCTGCGATCCGTCCTCGGCGAACTGCAGCGAGTCGGCTCCCACAACGTCGATCGACACGATCTCCACTGCCTCCACCGAACTGTTCTCCAGCTTCACTCCTCGCTGCGATGTCCCCCCTACCAGCGTCGGCGGGAACGACACGTCCACGTAGTCCAGTCCCGACTGGCCCTGACCGTACACGTCGATCCGGTACTCCCCGCGGTTGGAGATCCCCGGGATCACCTCCGCCGAGTCGTTCGTCTGGATGCGAATCGTCGCCCGTCGTGAACCCGAACGCTGCGGCAGGAACCGAACCCTCAGCGTCATCGTCGAGTCCGGGGACACCGTCTGGATCCCCTTCATGGCCGGACTCACCGTCTGGCCGAACGCCGTAACCAGGCGGAAGTCGTTCACGTCGCCAGCGATGATCCGCAGCCGTGAGAGGTCCACCTTCAGACTGCAGTCCCCCGTGTTGTACCACGTCACGTTCATGTCCACCGAATCGCCGACTCGGACTTCGTTCGCGAACACGATCGGCTTCGGTGCCTGGTGCTCGACCGGCATGTCCGAAAGCTGACCCCCGATGCCTCGGCCCACCAGACTGAACGTCAGCAGTCCGTCCACCGTCTGCCCGTCGTAGTCCGTGCCTACGATGTTCTGTCCGTTGGTGTGGAAGAACGCCCGAGCGTAGCGCTTGCCCGGCTCCGAGCTCACGAACGTCAGGTAGTACGTCGCCGTCTGGCCCGCGGCTACCGTGTCCGGCCAGCTCACCATGTTCGCCGGATCGCGCCAGTTCGGCAGCACCGGCGGCGTCCGCGTGATTACGTAATCCTCTGCCGGAATCGGCTGACCGAACGCGTCGATCAGCACCGGGTACGGTGGTGCCGTCGCCGTCACCGCCGTGTCCGTCCGGTAAATCATCGGCTCCTGAAGAATGAAGCCGCCGTAGCCGGTGTTCTTCACCGTCAGTGTCTTCGTGTTCGCCACCTCGCCGACACAACTCGTCAGAGAGCGATACAGCGATACGTCGGGTCCGAGCTTCGTCCCGTCGACGAACATGTCACCGGCGGGAGCTGCCGAGAAGAGCTTCAGCGGGAAGGTCCGTACCTGACCGTCGGCGGTGATCGTCATCGTCGCGTACTGGTAGCTCACGCCAAGAGCGATGAACTGGATCTGCGGCGTGTATGTCTGACCGCCGTCGAGTGTCGCCGTCGCCGGCGGCAGCACCGTGAACTGTCCGCTCGGATCGCTGATCGTCACCGACACCGGTGCTCCCGCTCCTCCGCTCGCGCCGAAGTTCTCGATCGTTACCGGTGTGAACACCGCCGTGTCTCCTCGAAGCACCAGCAGGTTCGACATCAGCGTGTCGCCGTCGGCCATCGTGAGCGTCCCGCCCTGTGCCGTGTCACCGATCCAGTTGATCCGGTTGAGCCCCTCGGCCGCCAGAACCAGTTGGCGGTTCAGTCCGTTATCGTCTCGAATCGTCAGCGTCGCGTAGCGTATCCCCACCCCATGCGGTGCGAACGTCAGCGTCGGCGTCACCGACTGATTCGTGTCGACCGTCCCGCTCGTCGGTGCGACCGAGTAGTCGCCCGGATAGGCGCCGCCGATCGACAGCACGTAGCCGCGCGTGTTGCACGGACGCGAGCCCTGCGAGAGCATGAACGGCGTCAGGTCCAGCGTGTGTCCCTGGTACTCCTGGTAGCCGACCAGCAGCGTATCGCCCTGCGCCATCGAGGAGGTGCCGCCCTGTGACGTGTTCCCCGTGATGTCGATGTTCGGTGTGCAGAGTGTGAAGCGATAGATGGTCCCGCTCGAGGGGAACGTACCGACGCCGTTGTTGGCCGAGCTGTTGCTCACCGTTGCCGGACTTCCGGGGCTGACGCTGGCGTAGTTCGAGCTGCTCACACAGACGCCGATCGACGCTGACTGACCGGAGTACGGGGTACTCGATCCGTAGTAGAAGTCGATTTCATTCGAGGTCTCATGGAGGCGGACCTCATAGTGGTAGCGCGAACTGCTGGTCGCCAGAGCGTAAACGTTCCACGCAATGACCAGCACGCGATTCGGAGCCGATCCGGTGACGACGTATTGCACGTAGTTGTCGGCGTACATGTCGTCCCACCACGCGGTGATGATCGGCGAGTAGCCCGTCAGGTTGTTGGAGTATGTCGTCGTGCTGTAGCTGCCAAGGCCCACCACACCGTTCGAACTCGCCGTGAACGTGGTGTAGTCGGTGCCATCGAGATTGAAGGTGAACCCGATGTTGGCGCTGCCCGCGGCATCATCGCCTGTGGTTCCCGAGATAGTGCTGGCGCTCGACAGGTCGGTGGCAGAGCCGGTGCTCTCCTCGAATTGGTAGTCCGACATGTTCGCGAGCGCGCCTGCAGATGACAGCATCACGGCGGCCATCACCAGCAGGATGTACTGGTAAATGCGCTTCATAATTTCTCCGGTTCTTTGGAAGGGTCGGATATGGAAAAATGTAGCAGGGTTGTTTGTCTGAATTCCGGTCCACGTCTCGACGGGCAGTCGTCGCGCACTTCCATGCCTCACGCAGGTTGAACGAGCCAGCCGTGGACATTCGGCAGTGCAACGGACCGGACACGGGATGAATCCGTGAACATACGAAACAATTATTGCAGGTGTGCCCGGCAATCGCGTCTTCAGAAGGGAATCCCATCGTCTCAAAAAGGAAGCCGCCAGGAGAGAAGCAAACGAGGGCGGCCTTCGCATGAAGACCGCCACGGCCGCCAGGACGAGTTGGTAGATGCGCTTCATACAATGCTCCATGTTGATTGAACCTGACTGTATCTCTGTTGAATTCGATTTCTGAGACGACCGCATGCCGCATGCGACACGCGTCGAGAGAGCAGTCGGGGAGTCGGAACGCCTGCCGGAGGCGCACCATCACGGCGACAGCACCCGCGTCGGAATGCCGGCGGGATGGCTGCGTCCGGCGGTCGATGGACCGCCAGCACAAATGGGGGTGAAGAGTCGGTGCGGAGTGGTTTCGGGGCTTGCCACGGACAGGAACAGACGCGAAGATACAAATCCGATCGGAGGCATCCAGTCGCCGTCATGATCTTCGGCACCCTTCCAGATACCAGAACAGACCGAGTGCCCGGAATGTTACGACCGCCGAACATGCGTTTTTCCCTTCCCCGAATTCACAAATAAAACGCGGGGCGGCTCTCACTTGAGAACCGCCCCGCGCCATACGGATTCAAATCCGGAAGCGAGTACGCGAGGGCGATCGCAGAAGCGGTCGCCCTCCTTCGTTTTCGCCGGTTTCACCGCCAGAATCCACGATTCCAGTCGCCCATGACTTCGCGTTAATTGGTCACAGATGGCCACTTCAATCCGTATAATAACGGGCAAATAACGGGCACAAGTTTCATATCTTCGGGGCGATTTGCATTCGGCAGCCTCGGGACCGCTGACGTGCCGATTTGATTGCCCACGCACCACGCTGTGCCCACACTCGAGGCTGCCGATTTAATCTCAACCTCGATGACTGCTGCTCAACTCCTCGCCAACGCGATTGATCCCCCGCCGCCTGCCATCGCGGGCCGCGCCCTGGTACGGTATCCGATTCCCGATGGTGCATTCTGCGCCATGCGGAACTGCGGTGACTGGATCACCGAGGGCTACCGCGTGCAGGACGTGATCACCACGTCATTCTCCGACTACTACGGTGTTTGCACCCACTTCCACGGATTCCTCTGCGAGCATGCTGCGCGCATGATGGCCGGTGACTGGAATCTCGGGGCACGCGTCGCGCTGCTGACGTCCGACGGCCGCGTGCTGCATTTCCATCCGGTGCTGTCGCCGGCGAGCGCCGAAGCCGGCGGTCGCCCTGCCTGGCGCGACCTCGTTCGCCAGCTGTGGGCCGATCACCGTGGGGCGAAGTGCGTGATCCTCATGACCTCCGACCCGAAGAAGCGAGCGTGGCACGAGGCGGACATCGGCGAGCTGGGCAGCCACACGCCGGTCTTGATTTCCAGCGCATCAGAACCCCGAACGCGGTTGCTCGTTGACTGGCGTCAGATGCTTGACGATCTCGATCTGATTCAGGAGATCCGCCGAGCGGGCTTCCGAGCTGTGCGCGACGATCGTCCATGGCCGCTGGCCGATTGCCTGTACCACGCGCACCGCACGTGTGCCGAAGTCGGTTGGCAGCAGGCACGCCAGTGGGAAGCATTGCTCGCCGAGCGACGCGGCACCCCCGAGTTCCGCGTCGCACTCTTCACCGAGGCGTACTCTACCAAATCCACATCCGCATGACTACCAGTGTCCAGCCCGCGGCCACGCGCGTCGAGCTTCTGTTGACGCTCCGCCAGCCGCTGAGCCACATCGATCCAGCCGTCGCCCGCGGCGGCAACTTCTCGACCTTCAACCGGCAGAAGCAATTCGTGCCGTCGACCACCGCCGCCACGCACACCGAGCTGCAGCAGACCGTTGTCGACGCTCTGTGCACGGCGCATCCCGTGCCCTCGGATATCGCTCTGATTATCGGCTCAATCGAGTTTGCCGAATTCGTGGCAACGACCGTCGCGAGGCAGTTCCTCGACATGTACAATCACGGCGATGGTGTCGGCGCGTTCAGCGGTATGGAGCGTCACGTGCGGTTCGAGGACCGCATGCGTGTCGCGGCTATTCGCGCGCGGAGCCTCCGGCAGTGGTGGGATCTGATCGTGAAGATGCTGGGTGCGCCAATGCATCCAAAGAAATTCGACCGCGTGCTATGGGACCTCTTCGCGTTGCCCGCTGGGCTGCAGACGGCCGTGCTCATCACGTTGCGCGATCGATCGCGGTCCGTCGCGTCGCTCGCTCGGATCTGGCACGAACGACTGAAGGAGCAGGATGTCAAGCGCCTGATTGCGGCGAGATACGGCACGTCACTCACCGAGCTCGAGAAGCGGAGTGCCGCCCTCAGCGCCGACGGCGAGGTCGAGGCCGCGTTGGAGATTCAACAGAACATCGCGGACGCCTTCGCCGAGGCGTCGGCCGCCGGCGATGTGCTGCAGTGGAATGCCGCCACGATTTCGTTCGACGAACCGCCAATGCGCGAGGTCGAGATCCCGGCGTACCAAAGCAACAGCGCGCGTCACCAACTGGTGCGAGCCGGTGCCTGGGATCATCTGCGCGCTGCGCTCGGCATCGAACCCGCATGGCCGGGTGTCGGCACGCTGCCGGCAGGCGTCGAGGCGCTGTTCGAGAACGGCGGCAACTACCGCAAGGGCGTGAAGATCGGCACACCACATTCGCACATCTGGAAGATCCGCGAGACGTTCCCGTCACTCGATCTGCTCGGCGGCAGCACCGACAGCTTCACGCTCGGTGAATCGCGGTTGAAGGTCTCGGCGTGGCTGGTGTGCGCGGAGAACGCGTCGGCGCTCGTCGGGGTCGAGAGTCCGATGCTCGGCGTCTCGGCCTACGACCTCGTCGACGAAATCTCGCAGACGAAGCAGGCATCACGTCAAGGTGAGGGGCAGATGATATGGTCGACGGAGTGTCTGGCGCCGGGGTCGCAGATCGTTGCGCGGTTCACGCTCGAGGCCGGTACGCCGCGACTGACGCTCGGCGCGTTCGCCGCGGCGATCGACAGCGTCCTGCAGCGGACGCCGTTCATCGGTGGCCAGCGGCGGATCGGGTTCGGCGGTGTCGACAGTCAGTGGCTGGCGCGGCTCGAGGAGCACGACACACTGGCTGACGAATACGGGACGTACCTGACCGACAACCGAGAACGGCTGCTCGAGGAATTGACGTCCGGGCGTCTTGGGACTACCGCGCAGGTCTGCTCGTGACGGCGGCCGACACCATGCACGTAGCCCGGCATCCTGATCTCGACGCCTTCGCGCGAGACCGTCGGTTCAACGACATCTCGCGGCATCGTCCGCTGGTCGTGACCTGCGAGCTCGAGCACGGCGCGCCCGTCACGCGATTCGATGCCGTGCACTTCGACGGCATTCTGGCGAACGCCGTGGTTCGCTCGGCGACGGACAACCGCATGCTCCCGGAGTCGCGGCTGCCGTACGACATCCCGTTGCCATTGACGCCCCTCTGGCGTGATGCTCGAGGTCTCTCGCTGTGGGCCGCCACGTGCTTCGAGCCGGCCGACATCGCGGCCGACGACATGATCTACCTGCACAAGCGCGCGCAGAGCGGTGTATACACGGCGGGCCGTGGCGGAAAGTTCACGATCGACGTGCAGCGAGGACGGTGGATGGAACGTCGCGCAGGCGTGCCGGTCGTCATCTGTTGGCGCTGGCAGGCCACGGTCCTCGGCGACGGCGAGGCAATCGCTGACATCCTGCAGAGCGTGTCGCACGTCGGAAAGCACCGGCGGGCGGGATTCGGTGAGGTGCGGCGGTGGACGGTCGAGGACCGCGCGCCGCTGGCAATCGGCCAGCTGCTGACTGTAGGCGGGCGTCTTGCGCGCCCCGTGCCGCTGACCGCTCGATCGTTGCTCGGTAACCGACTGCCCGAAGAGCGGGCGACGGCCGCCGTCGGCTGGACACCACCGTACTGGCATCCCGGGACGTGGGACGACGGCTGGCGATCGGGAACGCTGATTACCGAGGGCGTATGACGCAGCTCGAGCGCGCCGAATTCCTGGCGCATGCAACCACCCGACGATTCAACGAGCGTGGACGCCAAACGCGGGAGACGATCGCCCGTGCGCTGTCGCTCAGCTCGCGACCGTATGTCGCGTTCTCGGCCGGCAAGGATTCATCGGCCATGCTCTGGCTGGTGCTCGAGCAGAGGCCAGACGTGCAGGTGCGGATGGCGGTGTG
Organism: Chlorobiota bacterium; assembly: GCA_963711465.1. Classification (GTDB taxonomy): domain Bacteria; phylum Bacteroidota; class Ignavibacteria; order OLB7; family OLB7; genus CAVQEG01. The sequence goes on along the minus strand of CAVQEG010000003.1, from coordinate 242,870 downwards.
CGGTGAGACGAGGATCCTGCACCCGGAACTCGATCTGCTGATAGCGTGGTGGACGACGAAGTTTCCGGCACTCGACTTCCGGGAGGTGGTATACCGCATGGCGGACGACGGCCGCCCGTTGCTGCCGACCGAGGGCCCCGGCGGCACGATGCGCAAGGCGCTGATCGAACACGATTCGAATCACGATGCTGTGTTCGTCGGCACACGGAGTGCGGAATCCCGCCATCGCGCGTTGTCCCATGCCTGGTGCAGGGATGATGCACGCTGGCCGATCTACACGTATGCCGAGGGCAGCAAGGCCGGTGTGCCGGGTGCCCGCCGCGTCTGTCCCATGGAGAAGTGGACGGAGCGCGACGTCTGGGCGCAGTTGGTGTTCCACGGAATTCCGGTGCTGGCCGCGTATGACCACGGTGACGGCACGAGCGAGCGCACGACACTCCGACTGACAGAGACGGATCGCGAGGGAACGCTTGCGAAGCTGCGAAGGCGGAATCCCGACGCGTACTACCGACTGATTTCCCTCGATCCGGATCTCGCACTCCCGATGCTCTATCCCGGAGACGACCAATGACCGAAAGCTGCCTACTGTTCGTGACGCGAACGATCGACTCCGAGGTCCGATTGCTGCGGGCTGAACTCGGTGGCTGTACTGCCATCACTGCCACGAAAATCTATGCACCATGTACCAGACGACACTCCTGCTGAACCCGGCGAATTACGGGGCCGTGCGCGATATGCAGTCGCCGTACGCAATGCACCAGACGCTGTCGCGCATCGTGCAGGCAGATGACAGGCCGTTGTTCGCTGTGGACCGGACATTCCTCATGGTCCTTCTGCAGACTCGCAAGCCGCCGCGGATCGAGGCGCTCGACCCGTCGTACCTCGACGATGTCGACGGCCCAAATGCCGTCGTCCGTCAGTTCTTTGCCGGGCAGCGCTGGCGGTTCGCGCTCGCCGCGAATCCCACGGTCTGCCGCGACCGCAAGCGATTCGGGCTCGCCGGCGAACGTGCGCAACGCGTATGGTTCGAGCGCAAGGCCGCGGACCATGGATTTCACGTCGACAGCATGGTCGTTCGTACCTTTACCGTTGTCCGAGATCCGCAGCCGACGACCAAGGCCGGCATTCCGCACAAGGCTGTGTGGTTTCGCGGCCGACTGACGGTCGACGACGTCCAGCGATTCACGCACGCCGCCAACAACGGCATCGGGCCGGCGAAGGCCTTCGGCTTCGGACTGCTCTAGCTGGAGCTCGCGTAGCACGCGACTACCACCACAACCGAGAGACGATCATGGAAGCACGCGTCGGAGACGTGGTCTCCTACTGTTCGCGCGCCGGCAACTGGTTCAGCCGCGCTCAGCAGTTTTTCACGCGCATGCGATACACGCACTCGAGCGTGTTCGCCGGCGAGATCCTGCCCGGCGATCCATCGGAGTACGAGGCGGTGCTGGCCGTCGGCATGCGGCCGACCAGCTACCGACGCGAAGATCCACTGCAGGACGTATGGCTCTGGCGCGTTGACATCGGAACCGACGACGATCGAACTGCGGCTCTCGTCGAGACGCATCGCACGTGCTCGGACGAGGACTACGGATTTCTGCAGCTGCTGTATTTCGTGCGTCGATGGTTCTGGACGATCGGCTGGGTACGGCGGTGGTTAGGCTGGATCCCGAAACTCGCCGGCAAGCCGGCGGATCCCAGGAAGTGGAACCAGTGGTTCCCCCGCGGCCGCGTGTGCTCGGAGGTCGTCTACATTTACCTCCATGCGTTGGCCACTATCGCCGGCGACGAGGAGATGCTGGCGATCCTCAGCGAGTGGGACGGCAACAACTTCCACTCGGGCGACGTGGTGACGGTCCTCACCGCGCACTCGAGGTGTGAAGTGATCTACGAGTGGGACAACGCGCCGGAAGACTTCCGCCGGCGGTACGCAATGGCCGCGTGACGACGCGGTGCTTCAATTCACCATCACCAACCGACAATGCAGACTGAGCAACAGGGGATAGCCATCCCCGATCTCGGAAAGGGAGAGACGGCGAAGAATTCGCTGGCGTTCCTCTTCATGCGGTGGTTCCTGATTGTGCCGGCCGTCATCGCGCTGGCGATGATCGTGCCTCTGTACTGGGGGGTCAACGTGCTCGAGGCCGGCGACAAGGTCTACAGCATCTTTCAGCTGTTCACCGCCCCGATCATGGCCATCCTGGGATACCTGTTCGGGCAGCAGTCAAGGCAGAGCCCATAGGCGACACGCGAACAAAGTTGTAAAATCTTCAGTGCATACTCGCGCGTTCATCATTGTTGGCGTATGTGGTGAAGGGGTGAATAATCGCGCAATTCGCGCAGAATTGGCAAATTTCGTGTGCCCTGGTTGACCATGCACTACGCCAAGCACTGCGTAAGCCGTTCAACAAATGTGGCGCCGCACTTGTGTCGCAGTCTTGACGCATAACTACCGCAAACATACATTTGCACTGTTCGTCGCACACAATGTAGTATGCTACATGCAACAGCGTTAGCCTGTTGTTCGAATCTGCTTGCGGCGCCCGCTGGTCGGCAAGCTACCGCCGCCAGTTCCGGTCGAAAATTTTTCCTCCGCCACGTCGTTTGACGTAGAAGATCTCACAGCGAAAAGGGGCCTGGCATTGCCGTTGCCAGACCCCCGTGCGCGCCCGCCGGGACTCGAACCCGGAGCCGCCTCTTCGCGAAAAAGGTGCACTATCCATTGTGCTACGGGCGCCGCTCGCATGAGAACACGGGGCGTCAAGAGCTGTCACTCTTGACGCCCTTTTTGTTTCTCATGCTGACGATACGAGATCTTGCGGTATGAGGTCTGCGTGTGGACAATCGTCGCTCTCGAAGCTACGAACGGCACTACGTGAAACACAAATGGATTTTTTCGAGCGGAAACACGGTTGACCTACTCAATCTTGGGTCCGGCGCCATCGATTGAGCGGCGCTCCCGCTGGAGCTTCGCCGCCAGCGTCTCCGCCTTCTGTGCCACGCTATAGTCGCGTTCGAACACGGGCAGCGAGTGCCCGGCCAGCTGCGCGATGATCGCCTCTGAATGGCCGGCCGCCCGCATCTGCTCCTCGCCAGTCGCACGGAATGTATGCACCGGACGCTTCGGCTTCTCGATGCCCTTCGCCTCGAGTGCGCGGCCGAGAGCCTTCGCCGGCGTTTGACTGTTCCGCCACTTGAAGACGTAGCCGCGATTCACCTCCCGATACGTGCGCAGCTGGTCGATCACCTCGACAAGCTCCGGAAACTGGCGGTAGGGGAACGACCGCCGCTTCGACGTCTTCGACGTGTTGATGACGATCTCGCTGTCTGCGATGTAGTTCTGGCTCCGGTGGTCCGTCACGTCCTCGGCCCACCGCAGGCTCAGCGCCTCACCGATTCGAAGGAACGAGAGGCGGAGGAACGGCCAGAGGAGGACGTACTGCTGCGCGTTCCGATTCCGCGGATCGATCAACGCCCGCTCCTTCTCGACACGGTCGGCGAAGTACGCCTGAATGTCTGCCAGTTCCGACGACGTGTAGATTCGCGTCTCCGATTTCCGCTGGCGCGTCGGCGGATCGACGAGGTGATGGGTGAAGGGGTTGACCGTCAGCCATCTCCGGCCGATACAGTAGTCCAGGAACTTCGTCAGCTTGTCGGTGTGCCGCACCAGCGTGTTCGGGTGGTACCGCTTCTCGAGCTTCGGAAGCATCACGACCAGATGCCGCAACAACAGGTCGTCGCCCAGGACTATGTTCGTCGGAAACCACGCCGCCCACATCTGATCGTACTCTTTTGACGACTGGGCGGGTGCGCGCTGCAGTTTGGCGACCTTGAATTCGGCGATGGCCTCGTGCACGGAAACCGGCTGCGGAGGTTCAACGCTCGCGATCCCCGACTGCCGCTCCTTCAGATCCCAGACCCACCGGTTGCCCATCGCGATTGCACGCCGACGGTTTCGCCTGTCGAACGGCATCCCCGTGCTCTTGTAATGATCCGCGAACCGAATCGTCGCCACGCCATTGCGGTCGAAGATATAGCCGTTCACGTGCTCCGTCAGCGGCCAGATGTTCGGATTGTCGGTTTGCCGACGCCGTGCCATGGTCGTAGATTCACCGGTGTGATTAGGACGCGGCTGGTCCGTGTAGGGAGGGAGCCAGCCGATAGCTACAGCAGCGGGAGCCCATCATCCGGAGGGGCTCCCGCTCGCATTTCGAGAGCGAAGCATTTACAGAAAGAAGGTCTCAGGACTGCGGGCAATGCTCGCGACGACGACGGCGCACACATCGTCGATCGGTACGTCTTCGACCGGCACGCGCTCGGTGCCGTCGCCACGCTGGAAGTAGCCATCGCGCAGCACGCGCAACCGGAGATCCCGGAGCAGGTACACCTCGCCCTCGACAAGGTCGTCGAACGCGCCGTTGAAGAGGATGATGTCCTCGGGACTGAAGTCCTGCGGGAAGGCGTCGGAGATGATGCGTCCGGCGTAGGGCAGGCGCTGGCCTTTGCCATAGATCTCGTCGCCGAGCGTCGGCGGCACCCCCTTTGAAATCGAATTGTCGCCGCCACATGGACCGGACAGTAGCATTCGAAGCATTTCCGGTGCGTCGAGTAGTTCGATGTCGTTTGCGTTCATACCAGTGGATATCTAGAGCGGGTGAACTGACAGTGTGAGCGTAGGCGTCTGTCCGATCGCAAAGAGCTGAAAGCGATAGGAATGCCTACCAATTACCTCTTCATCGTCGACCTGTTTACCGACTCCGGCCTTACCGATTTCACCCTGCAGCCAGTTACCGATACCGTCATCGCCGAATGCCGAGACGAATGTCAGTACCACAGCCATCGTGCCTGTAGTTCTTGATTGGTCGTTGTCGAACAGCCCAGTAACCGATGCGGTGGTGACATCGTCTGCCGGGCCGACGATCTGAATCATCGTTGTCGCTCCCGTCGCAACGTAGTTTTCCTTACCGTCCAAGTCCTTCCCTTTCTCAAATGAATACAAATCACCCATCGTTGACATGATGTGATGACGTGAAACGCCGAGTCCCGCTGGCGTAACCGGTTCGGAGGTATGTTCGGGTTCCCGTTTGGTGCCTTCAGTTGCCGAGACCGACGCATCGACGCCAACGTCCTCTGTGGCAGAGTCGACGGCTTGCTCCGCCGGCGTCGATGAAGCAGTATCCTGAGCGACTCCCGTCGCGGGTTTGGTATGCGAACCGACGATCCCTCCGATCACAATCAGGAGGAGGATGAATCCTCCGCCAAGTATAGCAGCCCACTTGAGGAACTTCCCGAAGGTGCTCCGCTGTTTCGTTCCAATCTCATGCATGGTGAAAGTCCCAGTTGATGGAATTTCAATGGCCGCGGTCAACAGGTTGCGTGAAGCGACGATTGACGGTGTGGAGAGACTACGGTCTGATCAAGACGATCGGTACTGGGGTGGTCGCGACCCTGCCACTGCCATCGACAATCCGTGGGTTGAAGAGAACCACCGCTCGCGGGAATTCCCTGAAAAGGTCACGAGCCAAGTCCGCGATGGCTTCCTGCGCCCTAGGTAAAAGGTCTAGAGCCTGTCGTGTGGACTCCTGACGCTCGGGGTTAGCCTCGGAATTAACCTCAACCCGGTGGAACTGATTTGTGACTCCGAGCCGTCGCTGGAGTTCAATTGTCCCGTCAGCAAGATTAAATCGTCCGTTCCCGGCTATCAATGCGTTGGCGTTGTCAAGTGCCGTATAGAACGTCTCCTCCTGTTCTGGATGCGTAACCATCCAGTTCAGGATCCATGCGATCACCGCATTTCGCATCTCTTCGTCGTCCATAATTATGCCCCGTTTGATTGGTGTTGCTTCGGAATGATCGACAATCAGGCAGTGCCATCAGTCCAGACAGTGAGCGTACCGTCGATGGCGTGGGAGTCCGTTTCCATTTGATTTTCCGAAATCGAAGTAATTAGTTGCTCAATGTTCGGAGCCAATATCGTCAAGGCCAAGTTGGTGACCCGTTGGCGTCGATCGCTGGCGACTTGCGCGTTTGAACGTCGTGCTGAAATGGTGGAGGTGGGGCGCCGCCACCTTCCTCCCGTTGAGCAGTTCTTCGATTGTCAGGATCTGGAGTCGCGGATACGATTCGCCGGTATATGGTGAGTCGTAGAATCCGGCGGTCGCCGCCTCGGACCGCATGGGCCCGCTCGGCTCCTCGAGCGTGAGCAGCACGCCGATCTGCGCGCCCTCGCGATCAATCACGCCGCGGAGGCTGCGGACGATGCTCGCGTTGACCTTGCCGGACTTCACTTCGAAGATGATCTGCTTCGTCCCCTTGGCCTCATCCTGGAAGTAGAGGCGGCCGTCGATTCCCTTGTCTGCACCCTTCTTCTCCTCGGTCGGTCGGGCGCCGACCAACCCCAAGGCCCAGAACTGAAACTGGTAGCGGTCGAGTTGGGCCAGCTCGCGGGCGCCCTCGAGGGTGGTAGGTTCACCTCGAACGTCGTATTGCTTTTCAATCTCCTCACCGAAGGTGTCCTTCAGTCGATGCTTCATCAGCGAGATCGCTAAGTGCGTGATGTCGATCCCGATCCACCGACGGTTGAGCTTCTGAGCGACAGTGATCGATGTACCGCATCCGCAGAACGGATCAAGCACAACCTCACCTTCATGGCTACTGGCGGAAATGATTCGTTCGAGAAGAGCTTCCGGCTTCTGGGTGGGATATCCGAGACGCTCAGCAGCTCGAGAACCAATTGGCCGAACGTCCGTCCAAACGTCTTGAATGGGGACGCCCGGCATTTCATCCAGATACCGTTTATATCGGGGCGGTCCTTCGCCTTTGGGAAAGTGCAGCCGTCCTTCCGCATAGAAGCGCTCCATATTCTCACGCGAGTATGCCCAATACCGACCACTGTATGGTTTCCGCCCATGGAACTCGTAGGAAACGTCACCACCCGGCTTACGAGCTGTTAGATCGCTAAGTGTATAGCGGCGGCCCGTACCGTCCTCAATGCCAGTGTAAAATGCCTCGATATATTCTTCATCATATGGCGTGAACACCGGTGTCCAACTCCAATCATCCGACTTGTGATAGAACAGAATTATGTCGTGAATGTGTCCGTGCAGCTTCCGTCCTTGCTTGGTATCACTGTGAGCGCTGCTGCGCTTCCAGACGACCTCACTCCCAAATCCTTGAACACCAAATACGGCATCGAGTAAAATCTTGAGATAGTGGCTTGCGGTAGGATCACAGTGCAAATACAGACTACCCGTCGGCTTCAGCACTCTGTGAAGTTCGACGAGCCGTGGCGCCATCATCGACAAGTATGCCAGCATATCGTTCTGGCCAAGGACGATCTCGAAGGCACGTAGCGCATCAGCCACTTTCCCGCCGTTCGTAATCACCTCGTGATACATCTCCGCCGCCCGTTGATCCCAGTGCCACGTGTCCTCAAATGCCTTGATCTGCGCCGCCGACTGCTTCCCGCTCTTCTCGCTGAACAGCACGTTGTAGTCCTGCTTCGAGTTGAACGGCGGGTCGAGGTATACTAGGTCGACAGATTCGTCTTTAATGTACCGTCGAAGCACGTCGAGGTTGTCGCCGAAGTACAGGTGATTCATACTCATGGAGGCAGCGTCAGTCTGATTCATAGACTACCCTGGAAATACACCGCCCCGACCCCCGTGTCAGCAACCCAATGCGTGTCAACCCGATGAATTCCGACAATGAAATTTCCCGCACCTTGCAATGCCGGATTCGATGCATCGCCGATGCCCTGAACTGTCCCGGTTCCGTCAGCCGTGTCCAGTGTGATGGTATAATCGATGGTCGAGAACTTGAATTCACTGCCATCGATATCGAGCTGCGTAATTGCACTATCCGGATCGGCAAATTTGTACTGCCATGCACCAGAGTCCTGGGCTGCACCGAGCCCTACGTTCCAGGCATCCTGAACCTGTGGCCACATTGCGGGCGGAATTTCAGCGTCGTTTTGGACGTGTGAACAGGCAACGACTGTGAGGGCGACGGTGACAAGTATCTGAACCTTCATATTGGGCGTTCATTTATTGTTGTCCGAACCATAGAACGTTGTTGCTGGCGGTACTGTGTGCGGATAAAAGGCCCGCCCCGGGGTCGCGGGCGGGCTTACGGGTCACGCACGTTGAATGGCTGTTGATCGCAGGAGGTAGGTCACGGGTCCGTAGACCCGCGCCATCGGCGCCGGGACTGTGTGTCCGTCGACATGCTCGAGCACGCCGTCCCGAAGCTGATAGATCGACTCGCCGTGCGGCGTGTCGGCATAGACGCTACTGCCGTCGGCTGCGACGGCGTCGAGGTCGAACAACACGAGGTCACCGCGGCAATAGTGCCACGGCTCGAGCGTGTCGTCGGGGACCACGTAGGCACCGGTGGTCCGTGGATTGAGGTCGAGGGGCAGCGGGAAGGCCTGGCCTCCGGTCTGATCGAGGTCCGAGTGCCGAAGGTGTCCCGCTGCGATGGTCGGGACCCGGGTGAGGTCTTCGACCATCTGTCGAATAAGTGGCATTGGGGAAATGCATAGGGGGCTCCTGCCGACGCCCGCCAACGTGATCCTTCGCGGCGAGGGGTGAGGCGTCGAGGACCGAGCCGTTTGAGAACGGATCAGGTGATTCTCTGTCGTCCCTGAGCGATTACCCGTCTGACGTGGGTGGTCACTGAGCACCGGACAGCCACAGTCCGGTGGTGTGCTCAGTGCGTGCGGCCTTCCTTCTCTCTCCTCTCCAACTCCTTCTTGATCTCCTCCGCCGGCCGCGCGTTGAGGAGAAGCGCCTGCAGTTGATCGATCTGGTCCTGCGTCAGGAACCCGATGAAACCCGATGCGTCGCGGTCTGACGACAGACTCGCATCAGGTACCTCAGGGTTTCCACTTCCTGTCAGCAGCCAGTCGATCGACAGGCCGTGGCTGGAACTCGCATTGCCGTGTACGACAAGTCGCCGAGCACCAGGTTCTGCGTATCAGTAGTTTCTATCAGAACAACGGACTTCATCGGCAGACGACACCATCACGTGTTCTTGGCTGACTTCTCTCGCTGTTTGATCTCCCCCTTGATCTCTTCCGCCGGCCGTGCTGTTGCAAGCAACGCCTGGAGTTGATCAATCTGCTCCTGTGTCAGGAATCCAATGAATCCGGACGCAGCGCCTTCTTTCTTCTCCGTCGTCGGTGCGTCCATCTCTCCACGGCCGGTCAACAGCCAGTGAACGTTGAGCCCGGCGCCTGCGAAACGCTCCAGGATTTCCGTTCCAGGCTGCACCCTACCCGTGGTGTAGTTGCTCAGCTGGCCACTCGTCATCCCCACCTCCACACCAAACGCCTGTAGTGTTCCAAATCGCTCTTTCGCGAACAACTTCAGCCGCTCACCGAGCGTCATAGAAAAAAATCTCGCGGATCGGTGAAAAACTTCTTGGAAGTTCTCGTTGATCCATTTAAATTCGGGCATCGGTTTACATAGATGCGTGAATAATACTCAAATGTCAAAACGCAGCAATAGCGGGAAGGTTGCGTCTGAGACGACGCTCGTGGACATCAAGAGGTTGGCAATTGCGGTGGATGTACGGCGCGGGGAGCGCACGTATGTCGCTGCGGCACGGGAGGCCGGTATTCCCTGGTACACACTCCGGCGCGTGGCGCGCGGGGAGAGCATCCCCGAGCTGGATACGTTTCTCAAGCTCTGTCGGTGGATCGGCAAGGACGCAACGTACTTCATCAATGCGGAGAGGAATGCGGCGTGATGCACACAACTGAGTCTGGACACGCACCCCCACCCCTGACATAGACCATGGAATTCACACAAGCACTTGACCCCGGAAGCTTCTGGCTTCTGACGGGGCAGGCACCGGCTTGCCTCGACCCACCGACGACGGTACGGATGGCGATCGCGATTGCAGTCGGTCTCATCTGGCTCGCGGCGGTGGGGTGGCTCCTATACACGACACACCCGAGGTACGACATGCGAGCGACGAACGACCAACGGCTGCAGACGGCTGCCGCCGTCCTCAACGGACTGCTGACGAACACCGAGATGCGGTTGACGGAGGAATCGGCGGTGGAGAAGGCGATCAGCATGACCGACAAGCTGATCGCGAGGGTCGGACAAAAGAAAAGCCCCGGCTCCGCGCGAACGGAGACACAGGGCAGGTAACTCCTGGCTAGCGCCGAATGGAGCTGCCATCAATCTACACCAGACGATGGAACGAAGTCAAGTGGTGATCAACGATCGCGGTCAACTCGACCGTGATACCGGGCTCCGGCCGACACCGGAGGAGATGTACGAGATGCTGCGGGCGTACGACGAGGCCGAGGCCTCGCGTCGCCTGTGGCGAGGTATCCGAAATGGTTTGCTGCTGACCGCCTGCATGCTGCTGGCGGTGGCAGTCATCATCCACGCAGTGAGAGCACTCCGATGAACAGCGATACAAAACCCGATGCCACCGACGCCGCGGTGGTACCGTATTCCAACGGCGACCTCCAGACGACCAACAGCGCGCCCGTCGAGGGCGTGACGCAGGCGAACCCCTACGCGCTGCTGTCCGACGCTCCGTTTCCGGAGCAGGTGACCAGCATCCTGCACGCACCAGTCAACCCCGACGATGTTCTGATCCGTCCGGACGGCCCGGTCTACCTCTCCGGTGGCTTCTACCACAACATTCTGACGCGGGCATTCGGGGCCGGAGCCGCGGTGCTCGTTCCCGTCGAGCCCAACGGCATTCGCGTGGACGACGCGGAACACGTGCTGTACTACCACGCGCGGCTGTACGTGTACGGCCGGTTCGTGACCGAGGCCATCGGCGAGCAGAAGTATCACCCGGACAGCGGGCGCATGAGCTGGGGCGACACGGTGGAAAGCGCGCGCACGAACTGCATCATGCGCTGCTGCAAGCACATGGGCGTGACGATGGAGTTGTGGGACCGGACGTGGACCGAGCAGTGGAAGGCCGAACACGCGATCGAGGTCTGGTGCGCGAACCGGGAGCGGGATGGCAACCCCCGCAAGAAGAAAATGTGGCGGAAGAAGTCGGATCCACCGATCGACATCTGGCCGTGGAAGGAAGACGATTCGCAGGCACCGCGCGCGCAGGGCGCGCGACGAGAGCCCGTTGCGCGACAGCGGCCGGTGGCGGCCGTGCACCGACCGGCGGACGCCGAAGACGCGGAGTGGGAGTTTCCGAGCGAGCCACAGGCGGGGACCGTGACGAAGACGCCGCCGGCGAAGACCGCTCCGGCGAAAGCCGCTCCGGCGAAGGCCGCGGCCGGAAACGAAGCGCTCATTTCGTTTCCGCAGGGACGGAGGTTCCGCGACATCGCAAAGGCAGCGGGGTGGACGCCCGACGAAATCCGGTTGATGATCTCAAAGTTTGGGTACGAGAACGTGGAGGAGATCCGGCGGACGGACTACAAACGGATGTGTGACGCGCTCGACAACCGCGAGGCGCACAGCCGCATCACCGCCGAGATCGAGGCGCCGGCCGAGGCCAACGGCACCATCACATCGCAGCAGGTATCGGCATTCAAGCAACACGCGGCGGACAATCTGTGGTCGCACGCCATGTACATGGCGCTGCTTCGGCAGCACGACATCGAGTCGGTCGAAGCGATTCCCGCCGACCTCTACAGCCACCTGCACAACCGCCTGACGGATGCCGGGCTCCACGCGCGGATCAAGCAGGCGGTCAACCAGTCGATGGACGAGCTGGCGTCGAACCTCGGGATGGACGACGACCGGCTGCCGGGCAACATGCGGCAGTCCGAGCCACCGCCTGCGAAGAAGGCCGTGAACCGGACGTCAACGACGCCGGACGCCGCAGTTATCAGTGAGGCACGGGTCAAGGCCCTGCGCAAGGCGTTCACCGACGAAGGGTGGTCGGCCGACGCGGCCCGCGCCTACCTCGGGAGTCTCGGCTACGAGAAGACGGCGGACGTTCAGGACCGCGACTACGCCAGGGTGCGAAAGGCGGTGATGGACAGCGCGGTGCGTGACGAGTACGAAGAACGAGCCGCGTTGCAGGGCTGATGAGTCGCCGTCACCGCGACATATCGAGTGATCCACACGCGGCGCTCACCATCCCCGAGGCTGCGGAGTATATGGGGCTCTCGTACCACGAGTTCCGGAAGCTCTGCGACTTCTACGACGGTGACGACGGACAACGGCTGGTCACGACGTGGCCAGCCAAGCCGGGGAGCAGTCACCGGCGCACCTCTCGAGCGAACTGCGACAGCGCACGGGCCGCGATGCAACGCGACGACGCCCACGTGCACGGTCGCGGTGCACGGCGATCGACGCGCGCCCGCCACTGGGCCGGCGGCGGCGCGTCACCCGCCACGGAGCGGACGCCTCGGCGTCCAACGACCTCCTCCGACATCGCCGAGGGTGCGCCGGGCGCCCCCGACCTCCGGGACTTCTACATCCCCGACGAGCCGACTACCGAATTCCTCAAACGCCTCAATCAACGCTCCACCTGATGAATCACGTCCTGCAATTGATCGGGGGCGATGCCCCCTCACACGCACGTCGCCGGCGCCAGCCATCGCGCCAGACCCCGACGAGCACCTTCTGCTACCCGGTGCAGGCCACTGTCCTGCTCGACCTCCTGCGATACGCGCAGCGCGCGAAGGACCGCGACGCCGAACCCTTCAGCTTCGAGGCGGCGGCCGTCAGCTACATGCTGGACGAGGAACAGGTGGTTCGCGGCCGCAGTTCGCAGCCGTCCGTCCGCGACTACGCTCGACTGTGGGGCTGGTCGAAGACGCGCGTTGAACGCACGATCCCCGAACTCCAGGCACAGATCGCGGACTGGCGATCGGCGTTCGGCCGCCTGCGGTCCGGTGATGCGAACGACGACGGACCGCCGGACTCAGCCGTGAATTTCACCGGATTCCGTGGGACACCAGTGGGACAGCGTTGGGACACGTTTGGGACAAAAAACGAGGAATCCGAAGCGGAATCCGCGAAGTGTGGGACACGTTTGGGACAGCAATGGGACAGTTGTGGGACACATACTATTCAACTCTACAACGCTCTAACTCTTCAGGAAGAGAATACACACACAAACACCCGCGGGCGCGCGCGCGGAAGTGAAGAGGAGAACCGGCGCGAGACAGCGGGGACCAACGACCGACAACCGCCGACCTCACCGCCTGATGCCGACAGCCAGCCATACGATCCGCAGACGAGTCCGCCGACGCTCGACGACGTGCTGGCCGCGGCGGCTGTTGACGGCGTGGCGCCGGACACGGCCACGAAGTTCTTCGAGCTCTACGCGTCGCAGGGCTGGGTGACGGCCAGCGGCACACCGCTGCGCAACTGGCGACTACGACTCGGGCTGTTCAACCGTGGCGAACAGGCGGCGGGCGGCGGATTCCGACCGCGAGCGGTGAGCGCCGAGAGCGTGATACGCGGCGGGCGGCCGACGGCGGCCGACGACGCCTGGTGGATGATGGACTTCGAGCGGGCACAAGCGCGAGCCGCACGGCAGGGCGTCAGCGACTGGCAGGTTGTGTGGCGCAGCTACCGCGACGCCGGCGGCAAGCTGTACTTCGTCGACCCCGAGAACTTCACGCGGCCCGTGCCGGACGGCTTCACCCCGTTCGAGGTGCCGGCATGAAGCAGCGAGTGCCACCACACTCGATCGAGGCTGAGCGCGCGGTGATCGGCGCCATCATGCTCGACACGAAGGCCATGCACGTGGCCGAGCGCCTGCTCGACAGCGACGCGTTCTACCAGCCCGCGCACCAGAAGATCTTCGCTGCCATGCGCTCGCTGAGCTCGCGCGGCGAGCCGGTGGACATCACGACGCTGAACGCCGAGCTCAAGCGGCAATCGATGTTGTCGGACGTCGGCGGCAGCCTGTACCTGAGCGAGTTGAACATGGCGACACCGACGGCGGAGCACGTGGGGCACTACGCGCGGATCGTCTACGAACGCTCGCTGCTCCGGCGGTTGATCGCCGTCGCGACCGATGCCGTGCAACGGTGTTTCGAGCCGGGGGCCGACGCGTTCGTCGAGCTCGAGCAGATGGCGCGGGATGTCTACGCGCTCGAGCAACGGCGGGTTGGCGGCAGTCGGTCGTTCGACACCGTGCTGGGCGAGGTCCTCGAGTTGATCGAAGAGATGCACGCCTCGGGCGGTCGGCTGCTGGGGATGGCCACCGGCATGCAGGCGTACGACCTGATGATCGGCGGCTACCAGCAGACGAACCACTACGTGCTGGCCGCGCGTCCGGCAATGGGCAAGACGGCGGCGATGCTCACGCAGGCCGAGGGCCTTGCACGCGACGGGCATCCGGTGGCCGTGTTCTCGCTGGAGATGGCGGCTGTGCAGCTGGCGGCGCGCTCGGTGTTCGGCGAGGCGCGGGTCAACACGCTGAAGCTCCTGCGCAACGACCTGCGCGAGCACGACGTCGAGGCGCTGGTGGCGGCGGTCGGCCGACTGCGGGGGCTGCCGATCCACATCGACGACGGCGGGGGCCTGACGCTCACCGAGCTCCGTGGCCGACTGCGGCAGATGATTCGGCGACACGGGGTGCGGATCGCGTTCATCGACTTCTTCACGCTCATCGGCACGACGGGCGACCTCGGATACTCGCAGGAGCTCTCGAAGCTGGCGTTCGGCATCAAGGGTCTGGCGAAGGAGTTCCGGATCCCGATCGTCACGCTCGCCCAGCTGAACCGCGAGGTCACAAAGCGCGGCAATAAACGCCCCCAGCTGCAGGACCTGAAGGAAACCTCGGGGCTCGAGGAGTCGGCGGACGTCGTGACGTTCATCCACCGACCCGAGTACTACGGAATTCGCGTCGACGCCGAGGGCAATTCGACGACGGGCATCGCCGAGTTCATCATCGCCAAGCAACGCAACGGACCCACGGGCAGCGCTCGCTTTCTCTTCGCCAAGGAGTACGTGCGCTTCGAGAACCTCGAGCAGCGGTATGAGGAACTGCCGCTGCATACGAACGGCGTGCGACCGCCGCACGCCGGTGACGACGAATCATTCTGAGGACTGCTGACCATGACCAGACGCGTAACCCAGGTGAAGCTGGGAACCGGTGGCTCGATCACGATCCACTGGCAGGAGACGGCGGCGCACGGCGAGGGATGGAACACCTACGCCCTGCGCTGCAGGGAGGAGGCTCGTCCGAGCTTCCACAAGGCGATGCAGGCGTTCGGCCTGTACGTGCTCGGCATCTGCGAACTCCCCGAATCGTGGGGCGACGGCCTGTCGGTTCTCGGCGTGAAGTGGCTGTTCGACGACCTTGACGACCTCGGCGTCGTCGTCACGGCGAAGCGCACGCTCGAGGCATCGAGCAGGGCGCTGGTCATCAGGACACCGGCCGCGTACAACGCGCCGAAGGACCCCGCGGGTCGCGATCAGTTGCCGGCCGCCGCGCTCGACATGCTCGACGACCTCGAGCGCGAGGCGTTGGCGTACATCCGCGGTGATCGCCAGCAGCAATCGTTGTTCGACGAGTCCGAGGAGGACGAGTCGGAGGTGATGGCTGTATGACGACGACGACGTTTGACCTCGATGCGGAGATCCGCGCAATCATCCGCCGGCAGGACGAGGCGGAGGAGACCATGCGCGTGGCGAACGAGGAACGCGCGGCGCGCCAGGCAGAAGAGTCCCGCGCGAAGTTCGAAATCAAGCTGCGGGATGAGCTCGGACCGGAGCTGTGTGCGGCGCTCAACCTCGATACCTCAGTCTATCCCGCGCGGCTGGAGTTCGATGGTCTGTCGTACGAAATAGAGCGCGGAAATGGCTGCGTCTTCCGCATGCAGTCTCCCACCGGCGACCGTCGAAGGCGCTTCTACGAGGGATTCAATGAGCGGGAGGTCCTGCTCAGGAAGCTGGCGGGCATCGTCAGGCAGAAGGAGGAGCGGCGAACGATTCGCGAACGCGAAGCGCGCGAACGCGAGGAACGCACGGCCAAGGCCGAGGCCGAGGCGGAGGCCGCGGCCAGCCGCAAGCGAGCCGAGTACGAAGAGCGGATTACGAACCTGGCGGCGGAGGACGCGGAAGTCCGGCCGGTCGTCGAGCAGGCGATGGCTGACGCCCGTTCGCAGCTCTGGTCGTGGCCGAACGACACGCGGATCAAACTCTACCGCATCACGTGGCAGCGGGGAGCATGGCGCGACGAGAGCGGCGAGGCGGAATTCGACTACGAACGTGCTTACACGTTCCACCCGGTCGATTTCGGTCCCGACAGCGGCGTGGCGTTCGTCGCGCATGGCCATCGGTGGCCGGGCGAACCCCTCCTCACGCTCTACCCCTGGACGCATCCGGTGACCGAGGGACTCGTCCTGTGGTCGATTGACGACATACCGCCCGATCTCCGGGAGACGGTGCGAGGCCGCGTGCCGAACGTGTGCGAGACGGAGATCCGGCACGCGTGGGACGGTGGGCTGTTGGACAAGAGTCTGGTGTTCTTCGGTCGGACTGACCCCGAGCTCGGTCGAGGGCATGAGTTCGCGGTGGGTGAACGGCCGGTCAGCTGGCTGCGTAATCGCATCGACACCATGGCGACGGTGGACGCGGCCGACGGAGGTGCCGCGTGAGCGGCCGTCGATCCATCAGCGCTCGTCGCCGACCTCTTCTGCGGGGCCGGCGGGACCTCGACCGGCGCACGTCGTGCCCTCGACCGGCTGGGCATCCGCATGGAGCTCTGCGCGGTGAATCACTGGCCGGTGGCCGTTGAGACGCACCAACGGAACCATCCGGATGCACGGCACTACTGCGTCGACCTGGCGTCGGCGCGCCCGATGGAGCTCGTGCCCGAAGGCAGGCTCGACCTGCTGCTGGCGAGTCCGACGTGTACGTTCCACAGTCGGGCTCGCGGGGGTCGGCCGATTCACGATCAGCAGCGGATGGACCCGTGGCACATCGTGACGTGGTGCACCGAGCTCCGCGTGCGTCGGCTGCTGATCGAAAACGTGCCGGAGTTCGTCGAGTGGGGGCCGGTGAGTCTGAAGACCGGCCGCCCGCTGAAGAGCCGCCGCGGCGAGTACTTCCAGGCGTGGGTTCGTGCGCTCGAGGGACTCGGGTTCCGCTGCGAGTGGCGGATCGTCAACGCCGCCGATCACGGCGACGCGACCACACGTCGACGGTTCTTCCTGATGGCATGCAGCGACGGACGACGGATCCGGTGGCCGGAACCAACGCACTCCCGCGAGGGAGGCGTCGACATGTTCGGCAACCGGACCATGCGCTGGCGCGCCGCCCGCGAGGTGATCGACTGGTCGATCCCCGGCACGTCGATCTTCCGTCGTGAGCGGCCGCTGGCGCCGAAGACGCTGCAGCGGATCGCGGCCGGCCTCGTGAAGTTCTGCGGTCCGGCGGCCGAACCGTTCCTCGTCGTGCTGCGCAATCACTGCGATGCGCGGAGCATCGACTGCCCACTGCCGACGGTCACCGCCGGTGGCAATCACGTCCCGCATGTCGAGCCGTTCGTCATCGGGCAGCAGTCCGGGGCCGTCGCCCGATCGATTGCCGAGCCGGTGCCGACGATTGCGACCGAGGGGGCGATCAGCATTGTCCGGCCGTTCATCGCACACGTCAACCACGGCGACCGACGGGGGACACATGCTCGGATCGGTTCGGTGCGTGACCCGCTCCCGACGGTGACGACCTCGCGGGGCATAGGACTCGTCGAGCCGCATCTGACTTCGTACTACGGCAATGGCGGAGCGACCTCCGTCGACCGTCCGGCACCGACCATCACGACCAAGGACCGCCTCGCGCTCATCGAGCCGTTCATCGTTCCGCAGTTCGGGGAGCGCGACGGCCAGCGGCCGCGCACACATTCGGTCGATCGTCCGCTCCCGGCGGCTACCGGCCACGGTGCCGGAGCGCTCGTCGAGCCCGTCATCGATCCGCTCGTCGAGATCGCCGGGCGCCCGTACGCCATCGACATCCGATTCCGAATGCTCCAGAACCACGAGCTGGCAGCCGCCATGTCGTTCGACGCGGACGACGTCGGCTACGAGTTCGTGGGCACCAAGGGAGAGATCACCAAACAGATCGGCAACGCCGTGCCCGTTCGCACCGCGACGGCGCTTGTGGCGGCGCTGATGGAGAGGTAACACCATGACCTGGATCCAGACCTACAGCGGCACCGTGTTCTCGCTCGTCGCCCCGGCACCCGAGAGCATCGTCACCGAGGACATCGCGCATCACCTCGCGCACATCTGCCGGTTCTCGGGCGCCACCCGCGAGTTCTATTCGGTGGCCGAGCACAGCGTGCGCGTCAGCTGGGCGGTGTCGGCCGAAGCCGCACCGGCGGCCCTGCTGCACGACGCGCACGAGGCGTACTACGGCGATCGCGTCAGCCCCCTCAAGGCGATCGTCAAGGCGTTCCACCGATACGACGTGATCGGCCAGCAGGCCGTCTACCGGCGCTTCGGCGTGTGCGCCACGCGCAGCGTCAACCGCGCCGTCAAGGAGGCCGACCTCCGGATGCTGGAGACCGAGCGCCGTCAACTCCTCAACCCCTGCGTTCGCGAGTGGCAGGCAGCCGACGGCATCGAGCCGTACGAGGTGCGCATCGAGTGCTGGTCGCCGGCGGTGGCGAAGATGATGTTCCTCAAGCGGTTCAACGAGCTCTTCACGCACGTACCCAGACCGACGACCAACGGTCCGGACTACCGCCAGCGGATCGCACCGAACGTCGAGGACTCGATCTGCGACGACTTCGACGACTTGCACGTGCAAAGCGAGGGCGCGCCGACCGTGCGCGACCTGGTGGTGCTCTCGCTCCGTCACGGCGTGGCGTTCCGCGACCTCTGTCTGGCGCTCGAGCAGCGTCGTCGACTGCCGTCGGGCACCTACCGCCGCGTTCTCGGTTCCGGAATCCGCATTCACCAGCTGCGCGAGGAAATCCGATCGGCGATGTCCATGGGCGAGGTGCAGCATGCGGCCTGAGACCATCAAAGCGATCAGCGTCTGGCAGCCGTGGGCGTCGCTCATCGCGTTGGGCATCAAGCACTTCGAGTCCCGCAGCTGGGTGACGCACTACCGCGGGCCGCTGCTCATCCACGCGTCGCGGGCATGGCACCCCGAGTCCGATGACGCCTGCCGGCGACCGGTCGTCCGTGCGCTGCTCGGCGAGCGGGACATCACCGACCCCGAGCACCAGCTGCCGCGCGGCGGGTTCATCGCGCTGGGGACGCTGACGGCCTGCCATGAAATCCGCGACTGGACGTTCTCCCGCGAGCTGTCACCGATCGAAGACGAGCTCGGCAACTACGAACCGGGGCGCACGGCCTGGCGGCTCGACGACGTGCGGCCGCTGTCGGTCGTCGGCGGAATCATTCCGGCACGCGGACGACAACGCCTGTTCGACGCACCGACGACCATCTACCTCGGCATTCACCAGTACTGCGAGGATCACGCGCCAGCGTTCGCGTGACGAGCATCGACGATCCCCCCGGACCTCAACCCAACCCGGACGCCGTCGGACGCCGACGGCATCCCCAATCACAGGAGACCACGTGATCTACACGTTCGGCTATCAGGGACAGAGCCGGCGCCAGTTGAAAGCCTTCGTGCTGCAGACCGGCGCGCTGCTCGTCGACATCCGCTACTCGGCCAACAGCCGCAATCCGCAGTGGCGGAAGGAGGAGATGCGCATCTACTTCGGCAGTGACCACTACCGGCATCTCCCGGACCTCGGCAATCGGAACTACCGCAAGGGCGGGGCAATCGACATCTCGGACTTCCAGACCGGCTACCGCTGGCTGAAGGCAGCCAGCCAGTCGTACGACACCATCATCCTGCTATGCGTGTGCTCGGACGCCGAGCGCTGCCACCGCACGCACGTCGCCCGCCGGCTTCAGGAACTCGACATGCCGACGGCCGAGCTCCGGCTCGGGGAGGTGGCTGCCGTATGACGAACGCCACACACGAGACGAAGACTGACGGCCGGCGGCCGCGCACGCGGTTCATCGATCCGCACGACCTGCGTGACGACCTCAACCCGCGGCTGGTGGAGGGCGTGCAGGTGACGCTGCGCCTCAACGGGCGCCTGGTGTCGGGCGTCGTCCGCACCGTCTACCGCAAGAAGCACTCGGAGAAGACGCTGCCGTTCGCCGGCGTCGCGAGCGTGGCGATGGGCGACCGCATTGTCCGACGGTCGTTCCATCACCGCGAAGTCATGGAGATCCACGACGGCCTGAATACCGTCAGCGAACGGAAGCGTGAGGCGGGAAGCAGGCAGGCGCGCGGCGACCGATGATCGGTGACTACCAGAGCCGGGAGGCCGCGGGCAGGGCTGTCATTCGCGAGCTCGACGGCATCCGCCGGGCGACCTTCGGCCATCGCAACGAGGTCTTTCGCGACTGGCTGGATGTCGTCGAGCACACGCTGCGCATGCTGCCGACGCATGCCGAGCACGTGTTGGAGACCGGGGCGATGGCCGAGGACGACGAGCAGGCGGCCGCCGTCTGGGAGCGGCTGCGCTCGAGGTACAAAGACTCGGAATTCGTGGCGTTCCGCAACTCGTTCCAGGTGCTGATGCGCGCGGTGAGCGCGGAGGACGGCGAGCCGATTCACATGGACCTGCCGGGCTGGCTGTACATGAACTGGGCGGTGACGAACGACTCCGCCGGTCAGTTCTTCACGCCGTGGGAAGTGACCGTGATGATGGCGCAGATAACGGCGGACGGAGCGTGGATCGAGCGGACGGTGATTGATCGGATCGCCGAGGCCTGCGAGAAGGCGGGGATCCCGGAACTGGCCGTGCTGGCGATCGACGAGCGACTGGCGGTGCGCACCGTGCTGCCGGCGTGCTGGGAGCACTACGAACCGGTGACGGTCTGCGATCCGTGTTGCGGGTCGGGAACCATGCTGCTGGCGGTCGCCGCACAGCTGCCGCGATGGATGGTGGTCTTCGGCCTCGTGCAGTTCTACGGGCAGGACGTCGACGGCCTGTGCTGCCAGATGGCGCGCGTGAACTTCATGCTCTACGGCCTGTACCCCTACGGCCTGCGGCTGCAGGCAGCCGGCAGCCAGCTCGCCGCGCGCTTCCTCGAGCTTCAGCCGACGGCCGACTTCGCGATCGACGTCCAACCCGAGCGCCGGTCGACGCCCGACGACGAACCCCGCGCTCTGCAGCCGGTGACCACCGTGCTTCCCGCCGAACCCGACTTCACGGTATCCGGCGATCAACTGACGCTCTTCACCTGACAACGAGAGGACTGACGACCAATGGCTGACAGGACGACGATAGAATGGACCGATGCCTCGTGGAATCCATTCCGCGGGTGCCGGCGCGTGAGTACCGGCTGCGAGCACTGCTACGCCGAGCGCATCGCCGCCCGATTCAGTGATGAGGGCTTGGCGTTCTTCGGCCTCGCGGTACGCGGGCAGGGCGGCGGGCGCTGGACGGGCGAGACGCAGGTGGCGCTGGATCACCTCGAGGACCCGCTGCGCTGGCGGCGGCCGCGTCGCGTGTTCGTCAACTCGATGAGCGACACGTTCTACGACGGATTCCCCGATTCGTGGATCGACACGCTGTTCGCGGTGATGGCCGTCTGCCCGCGCCACACGTTCCAGGTGCTGACGAAACGCGCATCTCGCATGCGGCGGTACATGACCAACCCCAGCACGCCGGCGCGCGTTCACGCGAAGATTGCGGCGCTCGGGGCGCCGGCGTTCGCGACGGACGACTGGCCGCTGCCCAATGTCTGGCTGGGCGTATCGGTCGAGGATCAGGAGACGGCCGACAGCCGGGTTCCGGAATTGCTCTGGACACCAGCGGCCGTCCGCTTCCTCAGCTGTGAACCGCTTCTCGGGCCACTCGACCTCTCCTTCTACCTCTGCTGGCCGACGGCCGACCGCTGCGTCGGACACTGTGAGCACTGCGACTGGATCGGACCGAGCGATCAAATCTACGAGTGCTGGGATGATACTGGAGACTGCCAGTTGCTGTGTCCGGCGTGCCACCACGCAGTCGACCAACCCGACCTCGACGGCCTGTCGTGGGTGATCGCCGGCGGCGAGTCCGGTCCCGGTGCGCGTCCGATGGACATCGCGTGGGTCGAGACGATCGCCCGACAGTGCGCCGCAAGCAACACCGCCTTCTTCATGAAGCAGCTGTCGCAGGCATCGAGCCACGAGTACAAGGTCTACGATCAGTTCCCCCCGAGCATCCGGGTGCGCCAGTACCCGACCACCGACACAACCAACACCGAGAAATCAGCATGAAGATCATCTCACTCGAATCCGAGAACGTGAAGCGGCTGAAGGCCGTGCGCATCGCGCCCGACGGCAACCTCGTCGTCATCGGCGGCCGCAATGGTCAGGGGAAGTCCAGCGTGCTGGACTCCATCCTCTGGGCGATCGGCGGCAAGAACGCCGTGGCGAAGGAGCCGATCCGCTACGGTGAGGATCACGCGGAGATCCGCGTGGATCTCGGCGAGATCGTGGTGCGCCGCACGTTCAAGGGCGACCGCAGCTACCTGAGCGTGGAGAACCTCAAGGGCCAGACGTACAAGAGTCCGCAGACGCTGCTCGATGGCCTGATCGGCAGGCTGTCGTTCGACCCGCTGGCGTTCGCCCGCATGAAGCCCGCCGATCAGCTCACGACGCTCCGCGACCTCGTTGGTCTCGACACGACGGACCTCGACGAGCAGCGCGAGCACCTGTACGCCGAGCGCACGGAATCCAACCGCGAGGCGAAGCGCCTGTTCAACACGCTCAGCGAACTGCCGTCGCACGCCGACGCGCCGGACGCCGAGCAGTCGGTGGCCGAGCTCACCGCGCAGTACCAGGCGGCGTTGAACGCCGAGCGCCGGCGGAACGATCTCGTCGAGCGAATCGATCGCTGCGACACCGACATCGAGGAGCAGCAGTCGATCATCGCGCGCGCCGAGAAGCGGATCGCCGAGATCACCGCCGAACGCGAATCCCTGCGCACCACACTCAGTCAGCAGCCGGACACCGAGGAGCCCGACGGCTTCCTCGAGCGGCTGCAGTCGGTCGAGCGCGACAACCAGAAGGTGCGGGACAACCTCCGTCGCACGCAGGTCGACGAGCAGTACAAGGCGCAGCTGGCGCACGCCGAGTCCATCACCGAGCAGCTGAAGGAAATCGACGAGCAGCGGAAGGCGCGGATGGCCGCCGCCAGCTTCCCGATCGCCGGACTCGGGTTCGACGACACGGGCGTCACGTACAACGACGTGCCGTTCGAACAGGCGTCGAGCGCCGAGCAGCTGCGCGTGAGCGTGGCGATGGGACTGGCGGCGAACCCCATGCTCCGCGTTCTACTGATTCGCGACGGCTCGCTGCTCGATGCCGAGAGCATGGAGCTCGTCGCGCAGATGGCGGCTGAGCACGACGCGCAGCTGTGGATTGAGCGCGTGGGAGACGACGGGAGCGCGACCGTCGTAATCGAAGACGGCGAGGTACTCGATGCGGTGGCCACGGCGGCGGAGGGCGCCGATGTCTGACGTCGATCGTGTACAGCGCGTCTACGAGCTCGTGCCGCGCATGGCCTGCAAGGGACTGTGCACGGACTACTGCGGGGCAATCGCCATGTCGCCGATCGAGGAGCAGCGCATCCTCTCGCGTCACGGCCGGCTGCCGAAGACCGACAACAACGTGGTGTGCAGCGAGCTGGTCGACGGCCGGTGCGCGATCTACGAAGACCGACCAATGATCTGTCGACTGTGGGGACAGGTGAACCACGAACTGCTGCGGTGTCCGCACGGTTGCCGGCCGACGTGGGGTCTGATGTCCAGCGACCGCGCCCATCAGCTGCTGACGGAGCTCGAGTGGCTGTCGGCGGGCGGCGATGCCGAGTGAGGGCATCCGACCGCGTCAGGGCCAGGAAGCTCCGGCGACGGCAGTACGTGACCAAGCGCGACGGCGGTCGCTGCCTGCGTTGTGGTGCCGAACGCGACTTGACGCTCGACCACATCGTTCCCCGCGCTCGGGGCGGCACCAACAGCCTCGCCAACCTCCAGCTGCTGTGCCGCGCGTGCAACCAGTGGAAGGGAACGCAGGTGCTCGACCTGCGGCCCAACGCCCGGCGGTGGCCACTGAAGTACCCGGGGTTCCGGCAGCCGACGGCCGCCGAGATCCGAGACCTATTCCAACACCGATAACAGGAGCAACCATGACCTCAACGCTGCGACACGATCTCCCCCGACCGATTCCCGCGCGTATCGCGCGGTTGCCCGTCGAGCGCGGGTATCCCGTGCCGTACTTCGTCGCCTCCGTCGACGGCCACTACGACTTCCGCGTCGTTGACCCGCTGAAGATGCAGCGGTGCGTCGCCGACCATCGGTGCTGGATCTGTGGTGATCGCCTCGGCCGACACCTCGCGTTCCTCATCGGACCCATGTGCGCGATCAACCGCATCAGCTCCGAACCGCCGTCGCACCGCGAGTGCGCCGAGTGGGCCGTTCGTGCCTGTCCGTTCCTCGTTCAGCGTCAGTCCTGCCGCCGGACAACGGGCCTGCCGCAGGACATCAGCGAGCCGGCAGGAACGATGATCGAGCGACAGCCGGGCGTGATCCTGCTGTGGGTGACCGACGGCTACGAGCGCGTCCGGACACCGAGCGGCACGCTCTTCGGCCTCCGGGAGCCGACCGGCTTCGCGTGGTACCGAGAGGGACGGCCCGCAACGCGTACCGAGGTGATCAGATCGATCGACGAGGGGTATCCGGCCCTGCATGAAATGGCGGTCGCTGAAGGGCCACATGCGGTCGACGAGCTCGAGCGGATGAAGACGGTGGCTCTGCGGTTCGTCGAGGCGATTGCGGAGGAGGTGGCATGATCGAACCCGAGACGGAGATCCAAACGCTACGCGGCCGCATCGGCGCACTCCGCAAGGAGGAGACGGCCGGGCTCTGGCCGGCACTCGGCGGCGTGCTGCGCGAATGGCGCGAGTACCGCGGATACTCCCAACGAACCGTTGCCGACCAGGTCGGACTGTCACCGGTATCGATCATCAACGTGGAGAAGGGTCGGCAACGCCTGCCGCTCGACACTCTTTGGACGCTCTGCCGCATGTACGACGTCAAGCTCGGCGACCTCGTCGCGGAGGTCGAGAAAATCGCAACAGCCAGGACTGATGAACGAGATCACTGAATTCGCGCGACGGTACTGCCACAGCTGTCAGCGACGAGCCGCGTGCGAGACATTCGACGCGTACGTCTCGCGCAACGTCGCGTGGATTGCCCGCACGCCGCCGGCACCGCTGGCGCTCGACGACTTCAGTCGGATGACGTGCATCGAGTACGTCCCGCCGCCGAATCCGAATCAGATCAAATTATTCGAGTGAGGCACTACCGATGACAATAAAAGCCGAATGCCCGGACTGCGGCGGATTCGGCGGTGGCATCACGGACATCGAGCCATGTGAGCGCTGCGGTGGGTACGGACACGCCCGCGTTTCCACGGTCTGGTACATCATCCACCGTTGCTCGAATCTAATCGCGCATCTGCTGCCGTCTCGATGGATTATTCGGCTCGACGACTGGAGCGCGGATCGCATGTGAGGCACTACCGAAAGCACGCCCGACAACCTGAGCACGGAAACGCCGTGACCGGGATCACCAGAGGTACGGTGTGGCGCGTCGGGGCATCGGCGACGATGCGGGACGCCCGGCGCGCCATCGGGCACACAATCAATGGAGGCACTACAATGACTTTCACAGCAGAGCAGGTCAGAGAGCTACTGGGAGGCGCGTCGGGCAACGCGGCGCCGGGGCACGCGGTCGACGGAGCGCATCCGTACCACGTCGGACAGCCGTACATGATTCGCACCGTCACGCACTACTACACGGGTCGACTCATCGGAGTCTACGAGCACGAGCTGGTGATTGAGGACGCGGCGTGGATCGCGGATACAGGGCGCTTCAGCGAGGCGATGCAGAAGGGCGCGATCCGTGAAGCCGAGCCGTTTTCGGATGGCCCAGTCGTCATCGGGCGCGGGGCGATCATCGACGCCGCGATCTATCCGCACCAGCTGACGCGAGAGGTGATCGAATGAGTGCCGCACTACTGAGGGCTGGACACGAGCGGTCTGCGTCGGGGTCGTGGTCGGGGTCGAGGTCGGGGTCGAGGTCGGGGTCGAGGTCGGGGTCGGGGTCGTGGTCGTGGTCGTGGTCGGGGTCGGGGTCGGGGTCGTGGTCGTGGTCGTGGTCGGGGTCGGGGTCGTGGTCGTGGTCGGGGTCGGGGTCGAGGTCGGGGTCGAGGTCGGGGTCGTGGTCGTGGTCGGGGTCGAACTAATCACGCTCGCGGCGCGTCGGTCGGGGGATCGGCGCGCCATCGGGCACATCCAGTATCAAGTATGTTCAATGCAGTATGAGGCACTACGATGACGGCACACGAGACGGATCTGGAATTCGATGAGGACGGCATCGCCTACGCTGGCGCGTGGGACTATCGCATCGTCCGCCGGGATGTCGCGTGGGAGGAGTGGCGCGCATACGCCGCGATGCGGAGCGAAGGCCAATACGCCACGCTTAAAAGCCGCTTCGGCTCGCACAAGAACACGACGCGCGAGAGCGCCATCGCCGCCTGCCGTGACCATTACAAGCGCATTCTGGCAGACGCAGGGGAGGGTGACGAATGACGTGGTGGAGGGAGGCAGCGGTTCTGTGGGTTGTGAGCAGCTACGCCGCTGGGCTCTACGCGGAAGAGCGTGGCGATCGAGTGCCCGGTCTCGCGGCGCGGTTGCTGATGCTGCCGCTTGGCCCCCTCGCGTGGCCCTACATCGCGTGGCGCTACATGGATTTCGGAGCAACGATCAGACGATACCACAACGCGGGCCATAGCTGGCTCGCATCACTGCGACTCTGGCTGCGAGACTACTGGAGATCGAAGTTCAATCACTAACTAATCCCACGCGTAATGAACGCATCGCAATCCAAGATTGAATCGGGTGACGGACAATTCGAGCAGTGGTCGATCCTCGAGTTGATGGGCCACCGAAAGCTTGCGGGCCTCGTGTCCGAGATCGAGATGTTCGGCAGCGTCATGCTGCGTATCGATATCCCGAGTACGCCGCCCGTCACGCAGTTCTACGGTGGGTCGGCGGTCTACTGCCTGACGCCGACGACTGAGGAACTGGCGCGGCAGTTTTCGCAGCGGGCGACCGTGCAGCCAGTGCATGCTTATGAACTGCTCCCGGTTTCGGCAAGCGTCAGCGACGACGACCGCTTCGAATGCGAGGACGACGCGTATTGACGCACAGCCAGCTCATCGAGCTCGCGGCACGATGGCTGCGGAAGGAGCACGTCGTGGTTGCGACGGAGATCGTGACGCGCGGCGTTGAGCAGGCCGATGCGTTGGGCTGGGGGCGTACGACGACGCTCATCGAATGCAAGGCTTCGCGCACGGACTTCCTGCGTGATTCGCGGAAGATCTTTCGGCGGTATCCGGATTGGGGTATGGGGCACGTGCGGTACTACCTGGCACCGCGCGGTGTGATTCACGTCAACGACCTGCCCGAGCACTGGGGGTTGTTGGTTGTCGGCAAGGGTGATCGCGTACAACGCGTGGCAAGGGCGCAGCCAATTACGCAGTCAATTGCTGCTGTGCGACGGGAATCAGCGGTACTCGTTTCGTGCCTGCGGCGAATCGGGCAATCGGCCCCCGCGGGCCTGTCGATCAAATGCTACCAGTACGAAACCAAGCGTACCGCGACGCTCGGCATCGCGGTCGACAATCGAGATCTTCTGCCATGACAACAAAGACCCTTGTATCGCTCGGGCTGCTGGCCGTCGGCGCCGTGTTCGTCGCCGCTATCGTCTGTGAATGGACAACGCATACGGCAATTGCGCTGATCTGCGGCCTGGTGTTCTTGACCGGTGCCGGACTCAATGCGGTCGGCATGTTCGACCGGAGGTCGAAATGACGTCTGACGTTCCGGACCGAAGAACAGCCGTTGACCACTTGCCTGCCGGCGAGCCGTTCGACGTTCGTCGGTGCGTGCGGTGCGGATGCACAGACCTCCAGGCGTGTGCCGGCGGTTGCTGGTGGATCACCGCCGAAGGCGACGAGTACGACGTATGCAGCGCGTGCGCGACGACCGAGGAGATGGAGCGATGGGACGACGAGTGGTGCGGTTTGGACGAGGACGACGCATGACGCCGGCGCGTGACAGGCGGCAGCGCATGCGGCGCGAGACCCTCAGCGAGCAGGACGTGTCGCGTCAGCTGTACGTCGAGGGCGATGTCCGGTACTACGACGAGGTGCTGGCGTGCCTCGACGCACTGGATCGCGTCGAGGACCTGCGGGACGGACTGCGGCAGACGAATGACGCGAAGTTCCACACGGTGCGCGCCGCGATCGACGACGTGGTCAATCACCTCACGCACATTCTCGAACGACAATGACAACATCAATACTGCGGCTGACGACGGCCGTCGCCGGCGGCTTCGCACTCGGCTATCTTCTGGCGTCGGAACGTCACGGGCCACGGACCGACGGTCGTCGGCCGTCATTCCGCGACCTCCGGGAGCAGGAATACCGCGCGGTGCAGGCCGAGACGCGGGCGCGGTGCCGAGTTGTACCCACACGCGAACAGTAAGAGGCAGGATTCATGTTCTACGTGCTTCTGGCGGTGTCAGGCGCGTGCCTGATTGCGGCCGTCGTGCAGCGTCTGCGGCTCGGATACTGGTGGAAGCCCGAGCCGTCGACGTCGCCGACGACCGTCACGCGCTTGCTTCTCGAGTATGCCGAGGCCCTGACGGACGACGAGTGGCGGTTGCTCGAGGAGTGTGCGCGGATCGAGGGACAGTCCGCTCGCGTCGCGGCCGAACGAAGTCGGCAGGCGGCACGCGGCGCGATCCAGTCCAACGACCATTCGTCGCATGAGATTGTGGCGATGGCCCGTCGCTGGATCGCGGAGCAGCGTTCGGACGCATCGCCCGCGTCGGTACCCGTGCCTCGCGCGCGGATCCGCGATCAGTAGCGCGTGGATCGCGGCACTACGGCCGCGGGCCGTATATTCACCGCGGGGTTCCGACCACGTTCCACGCACGGTAATCAGCTCGGCAATTCCCACGGCATTCGCGTCGTGTTTCGCTGCAGACGCGAATTGCTGTTGACCGCCACACCGCCCTCGGTCGCAGCTCGCTGTCGGCATCGCAGAATTCGGCCGGGGGCATTTTTTCGCCGTGCTTGACACGGCGGCGCGAAAAGACTTATGTTTGCCAGCGCGAAACGCGGTGCCTTCTCGCAGGGCGCCGCGTGTTTTGTTTTCAGGACGAGCTGCACTGCATTGTGCGCGGATCACCACCCGCTGCGAGAAGGCCTACACCGCCGACCGACGTTCCACGAATCCTTGTGCCATGGCTGCGTTCCTCCGCCTCTGGATTGTCACGCTGGTTCTGCATGGCGAAAGCAACTGACGTTTACGGCTCGCACCCGAATCCGGTTCAACACCAACCGATCACCACGATGAAGTTCAATGTCTTTCGATTTCTCACGGCTCTCGGCCTGTTGGCCGTCGCCGGGGTATGCCTCACCAGCATCACCGACGAGTACTCGATCTACGCGGCGTTCCTGTCGTTCGTCGCCCTCGGCACCACGCTGTTCCTGCTCATCGACCTGCTCTGCATGCCGGACTACAACACGTTCGACAGCATCAAGGGCGATCCACGTGCTATCAGCCTTGTGGCTGTTGGCGTGTTGCTGTTCATCGGCCTCTGCGCGGTTGCCAGCGTCTTCGGATTCGCTGCGCCAGGTGCCGGCCCGATCGCAATCCCTCCGGGATTCTGATACCGCGTACATGCTGCCGTGGCTGGGTGCCGGCTACCCGCCGCACCTCGACACGGCACTCGGCTACCGGAATGCGGTCGAAGACCCGCCGAATTCCAATCGCGGGTACATCATGGACCGCGCCAACGACTTCTGCCGCGTGCCGCGCGCCTCGAGCTACTGCGCGAGCAGCATCAGTCTCTGTGACTGGCTGGGGGCGGTGGCCTTCCCGCAACTGCGGACGGCCTGGGCCCGGAGCTACGCGGTTCGCGGCCGGGCATTCACGATGGCGGACGTCGAGCGCGGGCGGTACACGCCGCGCGCCGGCGACATCCTCGTCTTCTGGCGACCGGGCGGCGGACACGTCGCCTACGTCCTCGCGTACCACGGCCGTGGCTCGTACACCACGCTCGAGTTCAACACGAGCAACGGCCTGAGCGGATCACAGTACAACGGCGGCGGCGTGTTCGTGCGCCACCGCACCTGGCAACCCCACAACGCAAAGTTCCGACTGACTCACGTTCTCCCGGTCCTCTACTGGTATGTCCGAGCGCATCAATCCACTGACTCTGATCGTCGTGGCGGCCCTGCTGCTGACTGGCGTCTCGTTTCTCGCGGGGCGGTTCTCAGTGCAGCCGGACACCCTGCGACTGATCGACTCGACGCACGAGGTTCGAATCGAGACCCAGCTGGTCCACGACACGACATACATGCCCCGCGCGCCCTACCGGGTGATGGACGCCGTGCCTACGACGCGTGAGGTCCTCGACAGCGATTCGGCGTTCGTCATGCGGCCCACGACGTTCACCCACAGCTCGGAGCACGACGGTGATTCGCTGGACGTGGCGTTCTCGCTGCGCGGGCCGGCGGCTGGCGTCTTCGACATCCTGCTGCGGCGGGCGCCGACGACCATCATCCACGACTCGACGAAGACCATTCGGCAGGAGACCATCACGTCCACGGTCCGCGTACCGGACAACGACAGCTGGTCACTGGGTCCATCGGCATTCGTCGGCGCCATGCCGGCGATCGACGCGCAGAATCAGGTCCGGATGCAGACGGTCTACGGCCTGGGAGTGAGCATCACCTACAACCTCTTCAGCTGGTAACGTATGAGGGCATTCGCAGCCGCGAAGGCGTTCTTCGCCGCGCTCGCCGATCTCCTGCACCTGCGCAGGATGATGGATTCAATCGGGGCGGTGGCCCGCCGGCCGTGGTGGGATCGACCGCGAGGCGGCCACAAGGGAAACGTCACCCGCGCACGGCGCCGGCGCGTGCCGTGGACGCCGCTCGAGCTCGACATCGGGCCGGGCGAGCGGCACCTGGCGGTCGGCGGTCGCCACTACAAGATCGACGAGCGTGGCGTGTACCGGCGATGCAGAGGAGGACAAGGCTCGGCGCCGACTGCGGTAAGCAATGTGTTTCACCACCTCGAAAGGGGTACGGCGCCGGGCGACGAACGCCGGCCGGCGGCCGACTGGAGTCCGCGGGTCCCGGACGGGCGACCGCCAGCGCGGCACGTCGCGGGACCACGTCGGAGACCTCCGGCACCAGCTACCATGGATTCAATGACACCGGAGCGCGAAGCGCAGCTTCGCCGACTGCGCGAGACGTGCCGGGCACTTGCCGGGCACAGCGCGTGGATCGTGTTCTACGACCGCGATCCGCGTGTGTGGCTGGAGATGGGGTGGCTGATCCCGACGATGGTCGACGACATCCTCCACGATCGGGCGCGGTTCGTCGCGGATCTCGGGGTGTTCGACCCGCTGGCCGAGGGCTGGGGGCAGGACGAGAACCCGGGCCTCGCGTTCCGCCTGATCATCAACGACGCGATGCTCGAGGACCTCGTGCCGCTGTACCACGCGGCCTGCAACTGACACAGTCCCCTACGTCCACACGATCTTCGCCACGGGACCGGCGGAGGAAACCGAGCCCTGAGATGGACCGAGCCCTGTTGCGAACCTTCAACGACGTGGAGATCCTGACGCTCATCGCCGAGGAAGTCGAGCTGCTGGAGAACCTACTGCTGGTGTGTTCGGTGCGGGGCATGCTGCGCGACGCACGGCTCGATCTGCGTGAAATCCCCCTGAGCAACGGTGAGGTCTTTCGTTCGGCCCGACTGAGCGTGACGGCCGAGCCCCGAACACTTCCATGACACTGAGCGAGCAACGACACAAGGCAATCGACATAGCGCTGAAGGTGTTGACGGCGGGCGACCGACGGCTGCCGCTGGACGTGAGCGACGAACAGCTGCTTCGGCGGGCGGCGGGTCGTCCCCCGTACTTCGACCCGGTGGTCGCCGCGCGCAACGCCCTGCGCTTCGCCATTCTCCGCGAGGGGTTCTTCGCCGAGAGCGTGATGCCGGAGGAGTCGTGAGCCGACGCCTGGACTACCGCGTCGAGTTCTGCGCGATCGTCGAGATCGTGCACCTGTTCCACCTCGAGTGGACGCGGCGGCAGGCGTACGACGACGTCGGCCGGCGCCTCGGCCGCAGCCCGTTTCCGTCGGTCGCGGCCTTCGAGCGATTCGCACAACGAAACTGTTGCCGGGTGTCGCCTCGGATCGAGGAAATCTGGGAGGATTACGGTGATACGCGCGTGCCGCCGGATATGTATGAGGGGGAGCTCGACTTCGCGGAGCTCGTGCGGACGACGACGGTCGTCAACCTGCGGCGGGAGGAGCGGCGCGAGTCGTACGCCGAGCGCACGGCGTTCGAGCGACGGTCGATCGCCGCGTTGGCCAGCGAGATGCAATCGAATGACGCCCTGCGGACGGCGGCGGCAACGCTGTACTTCGAGCACGAGATCCGGGGGCGGAGCACATAGATGCGGGAAGTAGCTCAGTGGGAGAGCACCGGACCATTAATCCGGAGGACGCGGGTTCGATTCCCGCCTCCCGGCAACCGACTGCGGGGTGAGCTGGAGTGGTTCCAGCACCGGTCTCATAAGCCGGACAGACGTTGGTTCGAATCCAACCCCCGCATCACACTGGTCCTCGCCGCGGTGACGCGGGGTCGGTCGCTTGGCGGCCGGCGGGCAGGCCCGCGACGCGCGCGGCGAACGGTTCGCGTATCGAGAGGGGAGGCGGTGCCCAGGTCGTTGTAGTGGTCGTCCGCGGGACGTACACCGCCTCTCCCTTTATCTCGTGAAACGCAGACGTACATCGCACGCCGAGCGCCCGACCGACGACGGTCTGCGGCCGACGGAGATCCCGGAGAACCAGACCGAAATCTGGTCATCGGATCTCCGGCAGCAGCTGGCACGCGCGAAGCTCGAGTCTCGAGCCCAGCGCGAGATCATCGAAGTCCTGCGGAAGGCCGGGTGGATGGTCGTCCGCATCAACGGCGGCGGATTTCGCAGCCGAGGCGGGCGATACGTCGCAACGTACCGCGTCGAAGGCTTCGAGCAGGGGCAGGGGTTTCCCGACCTGCTGGCGCTTCGCGGGACGGCCGACGGCCGGTGCCAGGCGCTGCTCGTCGAGTGCAAGCGGCCGACGGGCGGCAGGCTGTCGAGAGTTCAGCGGGCGTTTCAGGCGTTCGCCGAGTGCTTCAACATCCAGGTGCATGTATGCAGGACGGCGGAGGAGATACTGGCAGTGCTGAAGGCAGACGCGTGACGAGTATCACGCGCCGCATCGAGTGGGACATGGGGCATCGCGTCACCGACCACGGTGGCAAGTGCCGGAACCTGCACGGGCATCGGTACGTCGCTGAGTTCCGGCTGCGTGGACCGGTGAAGGACGAGCCGGGCGCCAGCGACAACGGGATGGTGCTGGACTTCGGCGAGGTGAAGGCACGGCTGGCGGAGTTGGTCGACGCATGGGATCACGGGCTGATGCTGTGGGTATGCGATCCGATTCTGCCGGCGATGCACACGCTCGGGCAGAAGCTCGTTGTCGTGCCCTACGTACCGACGGC
The DNA here is from genome assembly GCA_963711465.1 of Chlorobiota bacterium. Lineage (GTDB taxonomy): Bacteria > Bacteroidota > Ignavibacteria > OLB7 > OLB7 > CAVQEG01. Next base: position 209,237 of record CAVQEG010000003.1, on the reverse strand, counting down.
CGAGAACATCGCCGGCGATCTCCTCGAGCGGGCGACGGAGGAATTCGGTCCGGCGGTCGAGGCCGTGACCGTGCACGAAACCCCCAACTGTCGGGCGGAGGCCCGTCGCGCATGACGCTCACCGTCTCCGAAATCTTCTACAGTCTACAGGGCGAGGGCGCACGCGCCGGCGACCCTTCGATCTTCATCCGGCTGCAGGGGTGCAAGGCGCGCCACGCGTGCTACGCGCAGGGCGTGCGGTGCGACACCGAGTTCGAGAGCGGACGGCCGATGACGCTCGACGACATCCGGCAGTGGTGCGCCGAGCACGCGCCGGGCTGCCAGTGGATCGTGTGGACGGGTGGCGAGCCGACTGACCAGCTGACGGCGGAGGTCGTGCGGTACTTCGCCGAGCACGGATTCCTGCAGGCGATCGAGACCAGCGGCCTGAATCCGGTGCCGGACGGCCTTACGTATGTCGCTGTCAGTCCGAAGGTCGCCGAGCACGTGATCGAGAAGAACTTTCCGACGGGCGTCGACGAGCTGCGCTACGTGCGGCACGCGGGACAGGATATCCCCCGTCCGTCGATCGACGCCACGTACCGGTACCTGTCACCGCACTCTGACGGCATGGCGATCAACGCCGACAATCTCCGGCACTGCATCGAGCTCTGTACGCGGAATCCCGAGTGGTCGCTGTCAGTCCAGATGCACAAGCTGTGGGGTGTGCTATGAGGCGGCGATGAGCAGTGATCCATCGGCCGGCACCCGGCCTGAACTCCGCGAGGTGGCGGAGGACGTGGCGCAGTACGCCGCGGACCTGACCGGCGCGCTGCTGACGGCGCGCAGTCTCGGGCTGCAGGTGTACATAACCCTGGGCGTCGGCGAAACGGGCGTCGAGCCGCGCATTGACGTAAACGTGAGCACCGAGCGCATGAGTATGACGCTCGTCGTTCACTGAAAGCCCCGGGCGGCGCGGTATACAGTCGCACCCGCCGGCAGCGGTCCGGAAACGGCCGCGTGGACGGTCTTCGATCTGGCGACGGGCCGTCCGTCGACTGCACGAGGTCAGCAGTCACAGGGAGCGGAGAGGGAATGGACCCCCAGGGGACTCCGCTCCAATTTTTCACCGCACACGCAGACATGGGTACCGAGCACGACGTACAACCGACACGGCCATCGTGGATCGCCGCGGCGCTGAAGGCGCACGACGAACGCCGGCCGCGTGCCATGCGCGGCAGTCTGCTGCCGACGTACCCCATGCAGCCGGCGGAAGCCCCGCTGTTGTCGAAACCCCTTATCGATTATCGAGGACAGTGGTGGTTGAACGACGACTGACCGACGAGAAGGCGTACCACGTACGATGGCCGGAGGTCTACGACCGGCTGACGGCGATCATGGATCGCCATCCCCGGGCGCGGTTCTACGGAATCCCGCGAGGCGGGGCGGTGGTCGCCGGGCTGACGATGAACGCCTGCGAGCAGCCGGAGGACGCGGACGTGATCGTCGACGACATTCGCGACTCAGGTCGCACGGCCGAGCGCTTCCGCCACTGGGGAAAGCCGATCGAGTTCCTGTTCGACAAGCTGGGGACCGACGACAGCCGGTGGCTGGTCATGCCGTGGGAACACGAGCCGGATCGCGATCTGGAGGATCACGTGGCGCGGCTGCTCGAGGGCCTGGGGGAGAACGTGCGTCGCGAAGGCCTGCGGCGGACACCCGAGCGCGTGGTGCGGTTCTACCGCGAGTTCCTGTCGCCGCCGGAGTTCGAGTTGACGGTGTTCGACGCCGAGGACGCCGACGAGATGATCGTGCAGTCGAACATCCCGTTCTCCTCGCTCTGCGAGCATCACATGGCGCCGTTCACCGGCACGGGCACGATCGCCTACATCCCGAATGGGAAGATTGTCGGGCTCTCGAAGCTGGCCCGGACGCTCGATCGGTTCAGTCGTCGGCTGCAGAATCAGGAGCGGCTGACGACGCAGGTGGCCGACTACCTGTCGGAGCACCTGAACCCCAAGGGCGTCGCCGTCCTGCTGCGCGCACGACACTCGTGCATGGAGCTTCGGGGCATCAAGGTGCACGACACGTGGACGACCACCAGCTGCCTGCGCGGATACTTCAAGGACGATCACCGGACACGCGAGGAATTCATGAGGCTTGCCACGGCATGAGACAGACGCAGATCGTTGTTCGACTCGAGGTCGAAGGATTTCACTGTTGGCCGGAGGCGCCCGACGAGGTGTCGTTCCTCCGCCATCGCCACCGGCACACGTTCGAGATCAACGCGATGAAGTCCGTCGCTGGGAGTCGCGAAATCGAGTTCATCCTGCTGAAACGGGAGATCGCGCGGCGGCTCATGCGCGAGTTCGGGGTGAACGGCCCCGAGAACGGCTTCCCGTACTGCGAATTCGGCACGATGTCATGCGAGCAGATTGCCGACTGGCTGATGACGGAATTCGACCTCCGCTGCTGCGAGGTGACGGAGGATGGCGAGAACGGCGCGGTGGTGTTTGAGGCCACCGGATGAAGGTGCATTTCGCGGGCGACCGCGAGGCGGCGAATGACGCGCTGATCGACGCCGGCGTCCGCTACCGACTACGGTCGTACTACGAGATCCGCAAGGATCCGAACTCACGCCGGGGATCGGTCGCCGACCTCGATCGCTTCGAGCACGTGATCATCGACTCCGGTCTCTTCACGCTGATGTTCGGAGCCCAGGCGGGGACCGAGCGCGGGCCGTCGTTCTTCAGCGACTGGCTCGACGAGTACACGGCGTTCATCAACAGTCGACAGTGGCGTCGCGCGGCGTTCGTCGAGCTCGACGTCCAGCGCGTCGTCAGCCCGGAGGCCGCGTGGGAGTTGCGACGGGAGATGCGGGCGCGGGTGACGGCCGTCAACGCCGACGGCAGTCGGTGTCCGGTGATCAACGTCTACCACCTGCCGGACGGCAACCCCGACGCGCTGATCGACTACAGCGACTACATCGCGATCTCGTTGCCGGAACTCCGGCAGCAGTTGCCGTCGGCCGTCGAACGCGAGCGCATCGTGTCATACATCTCGACGCGCGCGATCAAGCGCGGGAAGCGGGTTCACCTGCTCGGGTGCACTGCCCGTCGACTGCTCAGGCAATTCAGCCACTGCACGAGTTGCGATTCGACGAGCTGGCAGGCGGCATTCCGCTACGGTAGTCTGCCGAGCACCGAGTTCGGACGACAGGAAATCGGCGCCATACGCCAGTTGACGGCCGGCAAGCCGGACACGTACAACGAGGTCTACTGGAGCGCGGTCATCGCGCTGCGCGACTATCGGGCGGCCGCCGGGTCCCAGGACTGACAACCACCACGCACGCATGAAGACGGGATTCACGCAGATCGACATCGACCGCCTCGTCAAGGCCGACTGGAACTACAAGGACGACGACCAGACGCGGCTCGAGAAGCTTGTCGCGAACCTGAAGCGCAACGGCCAGGTCGAGAACATCATCGTCCGTGAGCTCGAAACGGGGTTCTTCGAGGTCGTCAACGGCAACCATCGGTACGACGCGATGGTGTCCCTCGGCGTGAACCGGGTGTGGTGCTTCAACCTCGGACGTGTGTCGCTGGCCGCTGCGCAGCGCATCGCGGTCGAGACCAACGAGACGAAGTTCGACAGCAACCAGCTGCGCCTTGCGGAAGTCATCCGCGAGATCCAGCAGGAGTTCCCGCTCGAGGAGCTGGTGAGCACCCTGCCGTTCAGCGAGCAGGACATCGAGGCGATGAACCGGCTCCACGAATTCCCGTGGGACGCGCCGTCGACGACGACGGCCGACGGCAGCGGCGAGGGCGACGGTGGAGAGTCGGGGAAGAACATGATCCGCGTGTTCGTCGACGACGATGTGTTCGAGTCATGGAAGACGCTGAACGCCCGGCTGTCGGACGTCCTGGGCTACGACAACCCGAATCGCGTGTTCGAATTCGCGGTGATCGAGGCCCTGAACCTGCCGGTGGAATCCCTGCGGTGAGGGTCTGACGAGATTCAAGAGACAGCCCCAATACATGGGGGTACAGCCGCGCGAGCGCAGTTTGTTGCACGAGGGTTTGTGAATGGCCGCCCCGAAACGGAGCAAGGATCAGGTGCTGGCCGACCGCGTGGTCGTCGCACGACTCTACCTCCACGGCTGGCCGCAGGCGGAGATCGCGCGACATCTGAACGCCGGGCGACCGGAGACCGAGCACATCACCCAGCAGACGATCGCCCACGACATGAAGGCGATCCGCAGCGAGTGGAAGCGCTCGGCGCTCTTCGACTTCAACGATCGAATCGGTCAGGAGCTGGCGCGACTCGACGAGGTCGAGCGCACGGCGTGGGCGGCGTGGCAGCGGTCGACCGAGCAGACGGAGAAGACGATGCGCAAGAGCTCGCGGTACAACGAACCGCCCGTCGACGGCAAAGGCACGCCACTGCCGTACAAGCGTCCGGGGTCGCGGTACGAGGCGCAGGTGGTGACCGAGCAGAACATCGGCAACCCTCGGTTCCTCGAGATCGTGCAGCGGTGCTGCGAGCAGCGTTGCCGGCTCCTTGGTCTCGACGCCCCGATGAAGGTCGCGACGACGACAACCGACGGCCGAGATGTCCCTGACGCCACAACTACCCGAGAGGAGCGAGTTGCTCGAGCTCTTGCGCTACTTGACGCCGCGCGAGCTCGCCGAGATGGAGACACTGCTGCAGGTGCCTCCGATCACGCTCCATGATTTCGTGCGACAGGCGTGGCACGTGGTCGAGCCCCGCACGCCCTTCATTGACAACTGGCACATCGCAGCGATCTGCGAGCACCTCGAGGCCGTGAGTCTCGGCGTGATCCGCAGGCTGTTGATGAATATTCCGCCCGGCCACATGAAGTCGCTGCTGACGAGTGTCTTCTGGCCGGCGTGGATGTGGACGTGGCGCCCCGAGTGGCGGTGTCTGACCGGGTCCTACGGCAAGGCGCTGACGATCCGCGACGCGGTGAAGACGCGCGACATCATCACCAGTCCGTGGTACCGCGAGGCGTTCAACCCCGCGTGGCGGCTGACGAGCGATACCAACGCCAAGACGCACTACAAGAATTCCGTGGGTGGCGAACGGATGTCGATCTCCGTCGACAGCCAGACGACGGGTTTCCGCGGCGACGCTGTGATCATCGACGACCCGCTGCCCGCAATGAAGGCGTTCAGCGAGGCCGAGCGCCACAAGGTCAACCGCTGGTTCGAGCAGGCTGTCGGCAGCCGCGTGAACGACCCGCGACACGGCGCGATCGTGCTGATGATGCAGCGCGTGCACGAGGATGATCCGGCCGGCAGATGTCTGAAGCGCGGGGGGTACGAGCACCTGTGCCTGCCGACGGAGTTCGACGGGAGCCGACGGTGCACCACGTCGATCGGCTTCGAGGACCCGCGGACGACCGACCGCGAACTGCTGTTTCCACAGCTGTTCCCGCGACACGTGGTCGACGAGGCGAAGATCCTGCTGCTGGACTACGGGTTCAGCGCCCAGCACCAGCAGCTGCCGACGCCCGAGGGCGGGGCGATGTTCAAGAGGGAGTGGTTCGCCGACGTGTGGGTCGACAGCGTGCCGGTCGAAGGCACACGCGTCCGGTACTGGGATCGAGCGGCGACCGAGGGCGGGGGCGACTGGACGGTGGGCGTGCTGATGACGCGGGGCGCCAACGGCCTGTACTACATCGAGGACGTGGTTCGCGGGCAGTGGGGATCGCCGGATGTCGAGCGCAACATCCGTCTCACGGCAAAGCTCGACGCCGAGCGCTACGGCAACAGCGTGATCATCGCGCTCGAGCAGGAGCCGGGGTCGAGCGGCGTGTCGGACGTCAGGCACCTGCTGACGGCGCTCGCCGGGTATCCGACGCTCAAGCGGCGACCCACCGGCAGCAAGGAACTGCGCGCCCGGCCACTGGCATCGCAGTTCGCAGCGGGCAACGTGCGGATCGCCGAGCGTCCGTGGAAGGTCGAGTTGCTGACGGAGTTCACAGCGTTCCCCGGGCACGGAGCGCACGACGACCAGGTCGATGCCGCGAGCGGCGCGTTCGACGTGCTGACGAAGATTCAGTAGCAGCGGACTGCCGTCCGCCACCACCACGCATGGCATTCGAGCTCAAGAAATATCTACCGCCGTCGTTCCACGCGTCGCCGGCGGTCTCCGCGACGAAGGAGGTGTTCTGGACCCCGACTTCGTATTCAAGCAGGATGGGACGCGGGGCCGTCGGCGACACGTGGGAGTCGGCGGTGCGCGAGGGAGCGAAGAAGAACGCCGTGGTCTTCATCTGCCTCGACCGTCTGGCCAAGGCCTACGCCGAGGCCCCGTTGCGGTTCTACCATGGCGAGGAGGTAATCGACGGCCATCCGCTGAGTCACACGCTCGACCGGCCGAACGAGGACATGGGGCAGGCCGAACTCCTGCTCTACACGATGGTCTACGCAGCGATCGGCGGCAATGGCTACTGGCACAAGCTGCGGTCGCTCGACGGTCGGCTGCAGGGGTTCATGCCGTACTCCGCCGGCGAGATGTGGCCGGTGTCGGCCCGCGGCAAGCGCATCGCGTACTACCGTCACGCATCGGGCATCACGATCCCGAAGACCGATGTCATCCACTTCAAGTGGCCGGTCATCGATCCCGAGGACCCGAAACTCGGGCTCTCGCCGCTCCGCGTCCTCGGGCGTGAAGTGGGGCAGGACAACGAGGCCACGCGGTTCGTCATCGCGCTGCTGAAGAACGACACCGTCATCCGGACGGTGGCCACGCCCGGCGCCGACAGCGTGGCGATCACGCCGGAGAAGCGTGCGGAACTCGAGGACACGTTCGCGCAGCAATTCGGCGGCGACCGCCGTGGAGGCCTGTTCGTCGCCGAACCCGGAATGACCATCGAGCGCCTGGGGCTGAGCCTCGACGAACTGGCGTTCGACGCGCTGCGCGCCGTGCCCGAGGCGCGGATCTCCGCGGCGTACGGTGTGCCGGCGATCGTCGCGGGACTGACGGTCGGACTCAACCGCAGCACGTACGCGAACTTCGCCGAGGCCCGAGTACAGATGACGCAGGACACCATCGCCCCGATCTGGCGCCTGTGGTCCAACGAGATCGAAACTGAAATGCGACGGGAGTCGGGTGACGAGGGGCTGGGGGTACGGCACGACACGTCGAAGGTCCAGGCGCTGCAGGAGGATGTCAGCCGCAAACAGGCTCGAGCGCTGGCGGCATACGACAAGGGACTGGCGACGCTGAACGAGGCCCGCGCACAGATGGGGCTCCCGCCGGTCGACGGCGGCGATGTATTCAAGTCGCAGCCGGGTCTCACGGCGCCGGGCGCCGCGCAGCAGGCCGCCACCGGCGGCACCACCACGAACAACGATTTGCCATCACAGACAGGCGACACCACCGCCACAGCCAATGACCAAGGACAATCAGCAGACGGATGAGCAGCTCATCATGATCGGCGGCAGCGTCAAGGCGCTGGGCATCGACGAGGCGAAGCAGCTCGGAAAGGTCGGTGGATTCCTCGTGCAGTTCTCGACGGAGAACGACCCGGACCTCGAGGACGACTACTTCACGAAGGACACGGACTACGATGTGGAGTGGCAGGAGGACGGGCTGGCACCCATGCGCTCGACGATCTACTACAAGCACGCACTGGACTCGACGCTCGGTCTGCGGAAGCTCGGCAAGACGACCATGAAGATGACCGACGCCGGGATCTGGCTCGAGGGAGAGCTGCAGCTGCGCGACGACTACGAACGGGCCGTGTACAAGATGGCGGAGGAAGGCAAGCTCGGATGGTCCAGCGGCACGGCTCCGCACCTCGTCGGGCGCAAGGCCGTGGGCAACGCCAAGCACATCACCAGCTGGCCGCTGGGGCTCGACGCGAGTCTGACGCCGGCGCCAGCCGAATTCCGCAACGGCGCGGTGACGATCAAGTCGCTCACCGAATTCAAGTCGTGGCTCAAGGAGCAGGGGATCGAGTCGGACGACGAACAGCCGAGCGCTGCGCAGCCGCCGGTGTCCGGCGAACCATCGTCGGGCACGGAGGCGACGGACGGCGAGTCGGGCACGGCCGACGACAGCAGCGCGGGGACCGACGAGCAGGGGACCGACGAGCAGGGGACCGACGGCCAGGCACCGGGCTCGAAGTCGCTGGGCACCAAACCCACGGCGGCGACGACCGACAGCATCAAGGCAGCGTTCCTCGGCAAGTGGACGGAGTTCGACGTGACGATGGACGCCCTGGACTCGCTCAGCTGGAGCTTCTGGTGGGCGATGTGGGACGCGCTGTACCCCGTGGTCAACGCGCCCGACATGCTTCAGGAGTCGCTGACGGCCGTCGACGGCGCGTTCGTCGAGTACCAGCGGATCGCCATGAAGCTGATCCGCACGATGATGACCGAGGACCCGGCAGCCGCCGTCAAGAGCATCAAGTCGTGGGCGGAGAACCGCTTCCAGCAGCCGCCGACGACCGACTCGCCGCTCGAGCAGCGGGCGGAATCCGCGAGCACCGCGTTCAAGGCGTTCGTCGCCGAACTCGAGTCCGCGAAGAAGGAAGGCAGAACACTGTCGCAGGCGACGGTCGACCGCATCACCACGGCGGTTGCCATGATCGATGACAGTCTGCCTTCGATTCAGACCGCGACCAGCGATCTGAAGGCGATGGTCTCCACCGACAAGCCGGAGATCGTCGGCGGCACGGCCGGCAAGTCCACCACGACGCCGGCCAACACCACAATGGCGGCAGCCATCGCAGAGGTCAACCGCTTCCGGATGACGGAGGCCGCGATCGATTCACTCACCACAACCACAGACGCAGAATGAAAACGTTCAAAGAGGTAGGCGAAGAGCTCGCGGCCAAGCGTCGGGCGCTCGCCGATTTCGTCAAGGACCACACGGCCGACGGCGGCGATCTCACCATCGACGACACCGGCGTCGAGCACATGAAGCAGGTGAACGACGAGCTCAACGCGCTGGCTGCCGACTACGAGAAGCTGGCGGCGGCCGAGAACATTCGCCGGGAGAACCAGACGGCGCTCGACGGGATGAACGTCGTGAGTAACGGCATTCCCGAGAAGAGTTCGGAGCAGCACGCCGCGCGCAACACGAAGTCGCTGGGAACGCGATTCGTCGAGAGCGATGGGTACAAGCAGATGAAGAACGAGGGCGGCATCCAGCTGTTCCCGACGTTCAACGCGCACTTCGCCGACGTCGACTTCAACGAAATGAAGTCGTGGATGAAGGACGCGATGACGACGGGCGCGTCTCCGGGCTGGGAGCCTGACAACCCGCGGACGAACATCATCGTGGAGTCGCCGCAGCGTCGCCCGGTGGTCGCCTCACTCATCCCGCAGGGCGGAACGACGCTCACCGTGGTCAAGTACTCGGAGGAAACGTCGTTCGACAACCAGGCGACGAAGCGCGGCGAGAACACGGCGGCTGCCGAATCCAGCATCACGCTGACCACGCGCTCGGCGAACGTCATGACGATCAGCCACAAGATGACGGTGACCGACGAGCAGCTGGAGGATGTGCCGCAGATTCAGTCGCTGATCGACACGCGGATGCCGCTGGGACTCGACCAGAAGGAGGAGTACTACCTCCTGAGCGGTGCGGGCAGCGCGTCGAACGAGATCCTCGGGTTCCTGAATGCCGTCGGGCTTCAGACCCAGGCGCGGAGCACCGATCCCATGTTCGACGCCGTGCTCAAGGCGATGACCAAGGTCCGGACGTCGGGCGTCGGCGCCGATTCCTCGGCCGAGCCGAGCGGCATGATCGTCAACCCCGTCGACTGGCAGGACATGGTCCTGACGCGGACGAACGAGGGCGTCTACATTTTCGGCAACCCGGGTGGTCCGCCGCCGTCCGCCGTCTGGGGACTGCGGCCGGTCGTGACCTCGGCGCTGGCCGAGGACACGGCGCTGATCGGAGACTTCGCGATGTTCTCGCATATCTCACGGAAGAAGGGTGTGACGATCGAAGTCGGCTACACGGCCGATGACTTCGACAACTTCCGTCGCACCGTTCGCGGATCGATGCGCATGAGCCTCGAGATCTACCGGCCGGCGGCCTTCTGCAAGATCACCGGCTTCTGATCGACCGACGCACTGTGATGAGGCAGGGGCGGGCGACTGTCCGTCCCTGCCGCAATCCACCACCACCACCACCATCAACTGAACACAACCATGGGAATCATCTCTGGTGGCAACGTCGTCGACGGCTCGGGTCTCGGCTCACCGCTGCAGCATGCCGGGGCACCGGTCGACGGCACGGACGAGGTGCAGACGCTGACGATCGGCGGCACACCGACCGGCGGGACGTTCAGCCTCGAGTTCGCCGGGCACCGGACGACGCTCATCGACTGGACGGCGACCGACGCCACGCTGGTGTCGGACATCGAAGACGCGCTCGAGTCGCTGGCGAGCATCGGTACGGGAAACGTCGCGGTGGCCGCCGGCACGCTCTCGAGCGGCGTCGGAACCATCACGCTCACGTTCCAGTCGGGAATGGGCAAGCTCGCGGTGTCGACCATCACCGTCGGCGAGAACAACCTGACCGGCACCACGCCGACGTTGGCCGTCGCCGAGACCACGCCGGGCGTCACCGCCACGCACCGCAGCGCGCCGACGGGCGCGCCGCTGATCGACACGACCAACGGTATTCTCTACCAGAACACGGGGGCGCCAGGTGCGCCAACGTGGTCGAAGGTCGGCCTCGAGTCGTAGGACGGAGCGCCGGGCACGTGGGTGCCGGGCTGACGTAAGACACAACCATCACTGACAACGGGTATCGCGATGACCATCGCCGACAAGACCTATTTCGCGACGCGCGACATGCGCCGTCTGGTTCCGGAGGACCATCCGGAGGCGGCGTTCCAGATCGCGGTCAAGGGCTGTGAGATCCGCTCCGACATGGAGCAACGGTTCAACCTGCCTCGAGCGTACGACGAGCAGACACCTGCACCCGTCAAGCAGCCGAATCCGGAATCCGGCACGCCGAACGTCGAAGGGCAGACGACGTCGAACTCGGGAGAGGGCGAGAACTCGGGCGACGAGAACTCGGGAGAAGGCGAGGGTTCGGCCGACAACGAAACAGCCGACCCGGAGACGGCCGACGAGCCGGAAGCCGGGGAGCTGGAAGCCGGGGACTCGAGCGAGCAGACGACAGACGATTCCGCGGACGACGCCCCGAACAGGGGACGGTCGCGCCGCGGGAAGCCGCGCGGTTAACACCACCGATCGGAGGGGGTTCGGCGCGCCGGGCACCGCGTGCGCCGGCCTCCGATGATCGACAACCAAAGCCACGATGCCGACAGCCGTTCGCATTCCGAGCAACCTTGCCGATGTCGCCATTGACTCGCGCATTGCGGCCGTGGCGCTGGCCGGACATCGCGCGGTCGTGCTCGATGCGCAGGGCGAGGCACAGTACGCAGACAACACAGATCTCACGCACGTCGATCGCGTGATCGGCATCACGACGCAGGCCGTGGTACAGGGCGCGCAGGTGGCCATTCAATCCGTCGGCCGCCTCGGCGGTCTTGCGGGGCTTACGCCGAACACCGGGATCTGGCTGTCGACGAACGGTCAACTGACGCAGACGCCACCGACAACGGGATTCGCACAGCGGCTCGGGTGGGCCGACAGCACGTCATCCATCATCATCACCATTGGCGAGGCCATCGTCCTCGCGTAGCACACCATGGCAGCAAAGAAGTATCTCAGCTACTCCGGCGGCCGCATCCAGGAAGTGCAGGCCACAACGTCGTCGGCCGGCGCCGGCGACGATGGAAAGATCATCGCCCTCGACGGCACGGGGAAGATCGACAACAGCATGATGCCCGTCGGCATCGGGGCCGACACCGTCACCGTGACGACGAGCGAGGATCTGGCCGCCGGCGACTTCGTCAACATCTACGACAACGCCGGAACGCCGACGGCGCGCAAGGCCGACGCCACGTCGACGGGAAAGGAAGCCGACGGCTTCGTGCTGTCGGCGTCGACCAGCGGCAGCAACGCGGTCGTCTACCTCGAGGGCAGCAACACGCAGCTGTCGGGCCTCACCGGAGGTTCGCGCTACTACCTGTCGGCCGCGACATCCGGCGGCGCGACGACTACACCGCCTTCGAGCTCGGGAAACGTGGTGCAGTACCTGGGGAAGGCGACGAGCACCACGTCGTTGTCCTTTGAGCCGGAAGACGGCATCATCCTCGCCTGATGGCCGAGCGCCGTCCCATAGCGATCGTCGGCGGTCGGTCGCAGGAGATTGCCGACACCGATTCGATTCCGCCACCGATACTCGGCACCCGTGTCGTTTCGGGCTGCCTTCTGAATGAAGATGGCTGGGATCTCGGCGCGTGGAGCGCTGAGGGATCGGTGGTGAACGTCGCGGTGCTCGTCGCGCCGTCGGCCGGCGTCGTTACGCGGTTCCGCGCATGGACGCAGGACGGGACCACGGACTATTGTCGGCTGAAGCTGTACGTCGACGGCACGAACATCATCGATGAATCGGGCGCCGGATACCTCGAGGCGACGCACGACGGTGGTGTGCAGTCGACCACCGACTTCACGGATGCGACCGTCGCGGACGGCGACGTGATCGCCGTGGAAATCGCGGCGCTCGAGACGGCCGGCACCCACAAGCGGATCGTGTTCCAGATTGAGTGGCAGGCCACATGACGCGCGCGCAGAAGATTTTCCAACGACTTCGTGACCGGTACCCGAACCTCGATGCCTCGAGGATCGAGCGGTTGTCGGACCGCGCAATCAGATTGCGAATCGGTCGGCGACGCTGGCGGCAGCTGGTGCTCCGCTCACCGATCTTCCACCTCGAGAGCGGGCAGCTGGTCGACAGCGAACCGGATCTCGTGCTGAGCGACGACGACCGGTTCGATGCCATGGTAAAGCGCACGTCCTACCGCTGCTTCCTGCGGGCGGACGGCAGCCGGCGTCTGTATCCCAGGCGAGACGATCTCACGCGGTACATCGACTTCAGCGTGCCACAGGTGCGAGTCAACGGCGCGTGGCACGAAGCAACGTGGTCGAGTGTCTCGGTGATCGGCGAGTCCGCGGTGTATGCCGCCGGCGGCGTGCGATACGTCATCACGCCGCAGACCGACGGCGTCAAGGTCGATGTCTACCTGCTCAGCGCGCCGGCGTTCGACGCCATCCGATTCCTGACGTCGTACACCGGATTCACATATGCCAATGGCGTCGTCTCCGATTCGTCGGGCGGCGTGTACTACTACCGTGCGCCCTGGGCACAGCAGGACGTCGGCACGCGGCTCCGGCCGGAGGACGCGTACATCGATGACGTTGTGACTGAGGCAGCGAACGCGAACGGCATCCAATGGACGCTCGACCTCAGCGGGGACGTGACGTATCCCGTGCGCATCGACCCGAGTGGATCGTTCCAGCCGTCGAGCGGCTCGTGGGATTGCGTGCGGAACGGTGCGTACTTCAACCGGACGACGTCGACGCTGTATCTCGGGTCGTACGATGATCCAGGCTATGAGATCGGGTGCCTGTTCGACGCCGTCTCCGTACCGCAGGCCGCGACGATCAACGCCGCGGGCGTCACAATGACGAATACCGTGTGGGATGACAGCGACGGCTCGACACTCCCGACCAACGTCTTCGCTGAGGCGGCCGACAACCCCAGCACGATCGTGAGTGCTTCGGACTTCGCGGCACGCACACGCACCACCGCCTACGACCTCACGAACATCGACAGCGAGTGGGCGGCCGGCACGGAGTTGACGTTCGACGCGACGACGGCGGTGCAGGAGGTCATAAACCGCACGGGGTGGGTGACTGGCAATCGACTGCTGCTGTTCTTCACGCCCGTGGCCGGCGGAAGCCACGCCTGGACGCAGCCGGCGGCGTACGAAACCGGCACCTACGATCCGCCCACGCTTGACATCGACTACACCGAGAGCGGGGGTGGCGGTGGCTTCGGAGGCGGCGCCGTCATCTGCACCACCACGTAACGCACAGAGGCAATGGCCTACACGCTTGCGACATCAATCGCCCTGGGCTCGGCGAATGCCGGTCAGACGCTGAAGGCGCAGCTCGTCGACACCGCGGGTGCGGATGTCGGGAGCGAGGTCAGTACCGGATTCGTGGAGTTCGGCGGCGGGTACTACCTCTGGACGTACGACGCGTTTCCCGACGGATTCCGGGGCGCGGTCAAGATTCTGCGGTCGGACGACGTACTGCTGACCATCGTCTCGATCAACCCGCAGGAGACGGAGAACGCCGACGTCAAGACATCGAGCGTGGTGCTCGGCGGTCAGGGAATATCGCCATCGGCAGTCGATGGCGCGGCTGTCCTGCCGCTGGTCAGCCGCGATCGCGTGAAGGTCCTGCTGAACATCGACGCGACGGACGACGGGCGTGACGACGTACTCGACACGCTGATCCTCGTCGCGAGCACACGGATTCTCGACATCTGTCAGCAGCCGATCATCGCAACGGCCGTCAGCATCGAGTTCGACGGCGACTGCCTGCAGACGCACGTGCTCGAGCGGCGGCCGGTGTCCTCGATCTCGGCGCTCGAGTACCGCGAGCTCGCGACGCCGGACGACGACTGGCAGGAGGTGGACGAGACCTACGTCCTCGCAAAGCCGCGAGGCGTGGCGAAGGTGCTGTACCCGACTGGCTTCAGCCCGTGCCGCGCGTACCGCGTGACTTGCGTCGTGGGCTACGCGCAGGACGCGGTGCCGGAGGTCGTGCAGCAGGTGTGTGCGGAGATGGCGATGGTCATGTACAAGGAATCGGATCTCGACGCGGACAACTCGCGTCTCGGGTTGAACGAGCGGATCCTGCGGGAGGTGGGCAACGTGCAGGCAACGTCCGACGAGAAGTACCGTGACATGCTCCCCGTCTGGCGGCGTGCGCTCGCGCCCTACGCTCGATGATCCGGCTGCAGTACGATACCGATCGCTTCGCGCTGAAGGTCATTCGCTTCTTCAGCGAGCTACGGGCACCACTCCTGCGACTCGGCCGACTGAGTCTCGAGCGGTTCACGGAGACCGTTCGCCGGCGGATGGACGATCCGTCGCCCGGCGGCAACGCCGGCAGCCGGCTCCGGAATCAGAGCGGTCGCTACCTGCGGGCGTTCACGCCCGGCGCCAGCGAAAACACCACCGTCATCGACTACTCGGGTGACAGGCTGCGTATGGAGTTGACGCCGGACACCGACGCCGTGCCGTACATCCACATCCACGAGGTGGGCGGCAAGATCGAACCGGTCAACGGTCAGAAGATGCTCGGCATGCTCTGGTACCTGTACCTGTCGACCGGCGAGGAACGCTACAAGTGGATGGCGCTGAAGGTGAAGCACGTCGGGTACCTGGAGATGCCGGCGCGGCCGACGGCCGGCGCCGCGCTCGAGCGGTGGAAGGTCGGCGAACGAAGTCTGATGGAGAACGACTTACGGCAGGCCGCGCGCCTGACATGGAATGCCCTCGAATCCTGACGAACTGGCTCGCTCAATTCTCCGCGCGGCGCTCGAGACGACGGTCGACGACGGAGGTACCGCGATTCCCGTGTACGACGCGGGGACGATGGGTCGCAACGACAAGCCGCCGGCGTGGGAGTTCGAGGTGATTCTCGGCAGTGTGCAGTCGGTCGGCGACGCGACACGCTCGCGGTTCGAGGACCGGTCGATCGAGTACATGATTCACGGTCACGTGGTCAAACTCGCGACACCGACGGCGACCGACGCCCGGACCAACGTGCTCGACGCGGCGGCCAGCACCATGCTCTGGACCGGCGAAGCCGCGCTCAAGACATATACCACCAGCGCAATCACGGCGGAGGACTCCCGGGCAAAGCACTACTACCGATACATGACAGTGGATACCTACGGTCGCTCGATCAAGGGCGATCGCGCGATAGTCCTGTTGCAGGGTCGGCTGATCCTGCGCACGCAGTGGAAGCAACCGAACACCAACTAACAGCCATGAAGACGTACACAGTCAGGTTCAAGAGCAACGGGCGCTGGACGCGGCACACCGCCAAGGGCAGCGAGCAGTACGACGCGAAGAATCCGTGCACGAACGCCACGCTGCAGGAGGTTGAAGCCCTGCGTCGCGGACCGCGCGCGAAGGCGGAGATCGCCGAGATCGTCGAGAACAAGAGCACGTCGCCGGCCAGCAGCTCGCCAGCGAGTAGCTCGTCATCGAGTAACTCTTCGTCGAGCGCCTCGGCGTCGCACGCGTCAGCCGGCGGCAAGTAGCGGCCGACGCCCCGCACGGGGCACGACCGTCCGCACATGGAACCACCCGAGTCCGAGCACGGCGCATGACGCCGACGTGGGCGCTCACCACGCCCGTAGACATTCACCACAACCAACGGGATTGTTCCAATGGCAGGCTTAATCGAAACCGCCCTCGGCGGCGGCGCCAACGTAAATGAGATTCAGGACCTGGGATCGGACTACGCGTCGGCGAAAGTCATCGCCGACACCGATGGCACCGACCTGGCGACGCCCGACGAATGGAGTCGGCTTCCGTATCGCGAGAGCTTCAAGATCTCGCGGAGTTCGACGGACAACTCGAAGAGCACGGAGGGCAAGGTCAAGGTCGTGACGTCCACCGACTTCGACTACCAGCTCGAGACCGTGTTCATGCAGAACTCGCTCGGTACGCTCTTCGAGCTGCCCGAGGTCCTCAGCGGCAAGCTCCTGCTGCTGCTGCTCGAGCTCAACAACATCGCCGTCGACGGCAACTTCTTCTACGTGCTGATGATGGCCAAGCAGCTGAAGCTGTCGGACATCGCCAGCAGCAGCACGCAGAACACCTACACCTGGCAGTTGTACAAGGCAACGTCCAACGTGACGGTCACGGGTGCCGACGGTCCGCCGCAGGTTCCGGCGGCCGGCGCCGCCGGCTTCGCGACGGACGACGCCATCACCATCAACAGCGGCACGTTCTTCGGCCGATTGGCGGTTGCCGAGTCGTAGGTCTGAGGCCGACGGCGATGGACGCCGACGGCAGACAATCGGATTCGGGTGAGACTCCGGGCTCTGCCCACCGCATCCCGGGTCTCACCGCGAGTCCACCACCACCACCACGAATCCGAATTGCAATGAGCACTGAGAATCACAACGCGACCGACACGCCGGTGGCCGACGACGAGGACGTCGTGCGGCTCGAGATCATCGGCGACGAAGACAGTGAGATGCCAGACACCGGACAGACGCCGGCGGCCGAGAACGAGACGCAGGCCGAAGCCGAACTCCCGCCGCTGACGGCGGCCGACGAACAGCGAGCAGACGACGTAGCGGCGGCCGTCATGGGCAGCGATGAAATCAGCGGCCAGCTGTCGCACGACGTGCAGCTGACGGTGCGCCAGCGGAAGGCCGAACAGGCGTTGCTCATGGGGCGCGTGACAAGCGAGATCATCGACGAGGTGTTCGAAGGACTCGAGGCGATGGCCAACGAACTGCACGAGCCCGTGACGCTCGGCGATCGGGATCAGCAGTACCGCCTCACGTCGTTCTTCGAGATCCGTCGCCGGCAGTTGACCGAGGCGATCGACGAACTCACCACGCTTCGCGAGCAGATCTGGCCGAAGCGCGCGGAGGGGGAGGACGACAGCCTGCGGTTCGACGACATCGTCCAGCGCATCGCGCGCAGTGACATGGCCAACGGCCTGTATGCACGGCTGTTCCTGCCGGTGGTCAACGGACGTCTGATCCGGTACAAGGACCATCAGCCGGACGACCACCTCGAGGCGATGGACGACCTGACAATGGGCCAGCGGCTGGGCGCCATCTATTTTTTTATTACGCGGTCCAGGCTCTTTTCAGCACGCGCTATCCGCAGCTTTTTGGTGGAGTTCACACGAAGGGGAATGGCCAGCTAGCCGCACAGCTCCGGCGGCGCAACGTGCTGCGCGTCAACGCACGATTCGGGAAGCTCGCGGACTGGAAGAAGGTCAAGGCAGGCGACGTGTTCGACGACGTGTTTCGAGTGCTCGTTATCTGGTCCAAGGGCACGCTGTCGACCGAGATGCTCGACGAGCGTCCGGCCGACGAGACGTTCCGCCTACTCGACTCGCTCATCGATCGGGCCGAGCACTCGGCGGCCGAGACCCGTGCCCAGTCGTCGAGCGCTAGACGCGGGCGACGATAGTCGTCGGCCGCAGACTGCCGACAGTAGACTGCCGACAGCCGGTGGACTACGTTTCGTCGCTCGCCGACGGAAGTAGTCCGCCGGCGGTCCACCACCACCACCACGCACCACGATCATGGCCGATTTCAACCTCAAGGCGTCGCTCGACCTGACCGAACTCCGTCGTGGATTCAAGGAGGTGGTGACACTCGCCCAGCAGTCGGGAGGCGAAGTGCGGGAGGCCTTCGGCTCGCTGTTCGATTCGAAGGAGCTGGCGGCGGGACTGAAATCCGCGCTGAAGGACGTGCCGGCGCAGCTGCCGGCGGCGAAATCCACGACCTCGACCTCGACTCCGAGCTCGACGACCGACGAGGCGGAGAAGGAGAAAGCCGCGGCCAGGGAGAAGCTGCGGATCGAGCAGGAAGCCGCGCGGCTCGAGCAGGAGCAGCTGCAGAAGCTCGACGCGCTGCGCGGGCAGTACACGGACAAGGACAAGCTCCGGCAGAAGGCGCTGAGCCAGCAGCTGCTCAACGACAAGGAGGCGTACCGCAAGAAGGTCGAGCAGATCCAGAACGCCATCAACTCGACCGACGACAAAGCCGTCAAGAAGCACCTGCAGACGGTCAAGAAGTCGTATCAGGAGGAGGTGAAGCTGCGCGACCAGCTGGCGCGCGAGCAGGGGGTAAAGCCCGCGCTTCCCGTGCAGGTCACCAACCCGCAGTCCACTGGCCTGAGCTCGGCCGTCAACTTCGCGGCCATCAACTCCATCGTCCAGAATCTCGGCGCGAGTCTCAACGCGCTGCAGGGGCCGTTCGTGGAGTTGGACAAGCAGGTGAAGAACATCGGGACGCTCGGCACCAAGAACTTCGAGGAGTTCGCTGGTCTGGCGTCCGACCTCTCCAAGCAGATCCCCGACGACGCGGCGAATATCGCCAAGGGCGTGTATCAGGCGATCTCCGCCGGTATCCAGGGCACCAATCAGGAAATCATCGACTTCGTGGCGACGGCCGGCAAGGCGGCGGTCGCGGGTCTGTCGGACACCGAGACGTCGGTCAACGTCCTGACCTCCGTCCTCAACGCGTACAAGCTCCAGGCGAAGGACGCGGGTAAGGTATCCGACACCCTGTTCGCCGGTATCAAGCTCGGCAAAACGTCGTTCTCCGAGCTGTCGGCCGGGCTGGCGAACGTCGTGCCCGCGGCGAGCGCCGCCGGCATCAAGTTCGATGAGGTCATCGCGTCCATTTCGCAGATGACGGCGCTCGGCGTGCCCACGGCGCAGGCCACCACGCAGATCCAGCAGGCGATCATCCAGCTGCAGAAGCCGACCCAGCGGCTGGTTCCGGTGCTGCAGAACATCGGCCTGAGCGCGGGGAACATCGGCGAGGAGATTCGCAAGAAGGGTCTGATCGCCACGCTGCAGGAGGTGCAGACCTCGGCGAAGTCCATGGGGCTGAGCCTGACCCAGACGTTCCGCAGTTCACAGGCGGCGTCGGCGGCCATCCTGCTGACGGGCGAGAACGCCGCGCGCGCCAACAAGACGCTGGCACAGACCCGGCAGGAGATCGAGAATCACGCGGCGGTCGGTGCGTACGCCGTCGCGGCCAAGGGCATCGACGTCCAGACGAAGATCTTCCTGAACCAGATTCAGGCGCAGTTCGACACGGTGTTCGAGGCCATCGGCAGCGGGGCGAACGTTGCGCTGTCGACCCTCGGCAAGTTCGCACCGCAGCTGACGGCGCTCGCCGGGCTGAAGGAAGTGCTGCCAACCGGCCTGTTCTCCAAGTTCGGATCCACGATCAAGAGCCTCGTGCTGCCGGCGCTCGTGCAGATGAACCTCGTGCGCGAGGCGTCGGTCGCGTCGACGACGGCTGAGGCGGCGGCCGATGCCGCCAACGCCACGGCGAAGGAGGCGCAGACGGTGGCCACGGGCGAGGCGACGATCGCGGAGTACGCGCTGAACACCGCGCTGCTGGCCAACCCCATTTTCCTGATCATCGCCGGGATCACGGCGGCCGTCGGCGCCTTCCTCCTGTTCTCGCACAAGACCAAGGACCTGACGACGGCCGTCGACGACGCGTCGGCCGCCATGGACCATTTCAAGGAGGCGTCGGACGCCGAGGACACCGTCAAGCGTCAGGGCGACAACCTGCGGTCGCTGGCCGACGAGTACGACAACCTCAAGGACAAGACCGATCCCGAGAGTCAGAAGCGGTTCAAGGAGGTGACCGACCAGCTGGCGGGTGACGTTCCGCAGGCGACGGACACCGTCAAGCGGTACACGGTTGCCGTCAGCGAACAGGGGGAGGCCCAAGGCCAGCTACAGGAGAAGACGGCGGTGTCGACGGCCGTCGTCCGCGACTTCGCCAAGAGCCAGGAGGAAGCGGCCGCCGCCGCGAAGAAGGACGCGTCCGAGGATCTTGCGACGCAGGCGCTGGCGCTCGGCGAGAGCTACCAGAAGACGCAGGCGGATCTCTCCGACCTCCGGACTGAGGCCAAAGGCTGGCGGCAGCAGGTTGAACAGGGCTTCGGTGACCAGAAGGCAGCAGGCACGTTCTTCTCGACGGTCCGCGAGCAGCTCGTGGAAACCTTGCAGGAGCAGCTCGAGCTCAACAAGAAGATCAAGGAGCAGGAAGACAAGATCCGGCCGATCATCGACCAGTACCAGGAGATGGGGCTGTCGGCGGCGGACATCGCCCAGGCCATGGGGTTCACCGTCGATCAGGTGAACAACCTCGGTGGCGGGCTGGACGGCACGCTGATCTCCGCGCAGAAGCTCGAATCCGCGATCAACCGGCTGCCCGAGGATCAGCAGCGGTCGGTGCGCGTCGCCGCGCTGCACGCCGAGCAGTACAAGCAGGCGCAGGACGAGGTCGACAAGCTCAACGCGAAGATCGCGAGCGCGAAGTTCGGCGGCGATCAGGACGCGGCCGAGCAGTACCGGAAGCAGCTGGAGGACGCGCAGAAGGTGCTCGACGAGAAGCGGCTGAAGGTGCAGGCCGATCTCGACAACAAGAAGCTGAAGGAGGACCTCATCAGTCTGCCCCAGGACGTGGCGGACAAGATCAAGCCGGTCACCGAGACCATCAACCTCGTGGCCGACGACCGCCGGATCAAGGACATCCAGCAGAAGACGGGCTCGATCATTCAGGACTACGCCGAGACGCAGACGGCGGCCGTCCACGCGGTGACCGAGGCCCAGCGCGCGCAGTACAGCGACAAGCTGAAGTCCGATCAGGAGGACTACGAGAAGAACCTCTACGTGCAGGCGGCGGCGCTCAAGCGCAATCAGGACGAACTCGATCGACTGCGTGAGAAGAAGCTGCGGGCGACCGACCCGAAGGACGCCGAACGACTTGCCGGTGCCATCGCGA
The DNA here is from genome assembly GCA_963711465.1 of Chlorobiota bacterium. GTDB lineage: Bacteria > Bacteroidota > Ignavibacteria > OLB7 > OLB7 > CAVQEG01. Next base: position 187,763 of record CAVQEG010000003.1, on the reverse strand, counting down.
CGATGGAGGGCAAGATTCGCGACAGCAGTCAGGCGTTCGTCAACAGCGCGCAGCAGGGGAAGAAGTTCGGGCTGATCAAGGGCGACATCAGGGACGTGGGGCAGGAGTTCGACTTCAGCGCCGAGGCGGCGGCCGGCGTGAAGGTCGCGACCGACGCCATCGGCCAGGGGGCGTCCGACGCCGCGGCCGATGTCGCGTCGATCGGCGAGGAATTCAAGAAGGCGATGGCCGAAGCGCAGTCGGCGTCCAACGAGTACATCGCCGAAGCCGCGGGCCTCGTCGTCAAGCTCCGGAACAAGGCGCTGGCCGAGGCCGAACGCAAGTCGCTCGAGCAGCAGCTGGCCACCGCCCGCGCCAACGCGCAGGAGTCGGTACGCAACGAGAAGGACCTGCAGCACGTGCTGGAGTCAGAGGAGATCGCGGCCGGCAAGCGCGAGACTCAGCGCCGACAGGCGCAGGCGCGCGACCTCTCGGCCTACGAGCGGCAGCTACAGCTTGAGAAGCTGAAGGGCGAGCAGCGCATCGGCGAAATCGAGAACGAGTTGCTGAAGAAGGTTGCCAAGGCGCAACTCGATCTGCACATCGAGCAGATGTCGCAGCTCAACCAGCAGCGCGAGCTCGAGGAGAAGATCCGGGTGGCGCGCGTCAACGGCGACAAGCGGCAGGCCGCGCAGCTGAGCGCCGAGCTTCACGATCTGACGAAATCCGGTGGCGAATTCGAGCTCAGGATTCAGCAGCTGACCGAGGCGCTGAACGGTGTGAAGATCGAGGCCAGTCGATCACTCGCCGAGTCCATCATCAAGACGGAGGAGGACTCGAGCCAGCTGCTCAACGAACTGGCGAAGAAGGAAGTCGAGACCATCACGACGACGACGGAGGAAGGTGTTCGCCGGCGGTCGATCCTCCTGCAGGAGATTCGCGAGCGGGATCGGCAGAAGGAGATCTCCGACCTCCTGACGCAGAGCGACGAGTTCAAGCAGGCGGTGCGCACGCAATTCTCGTCGGAGAGCGACGAGATCGTGCGGCTCCAGCTGGTGGCGGCCAACGCCCAGCAGGAGCTCGTCGACAAGCGCCAGGACCTGCAGAAGCAGCTGGCCGACGGCGCGATTTCGCAGGAGGAGTTCGACGCGCAGCTCGCACCGCTGCAGACGGCGCTGCAGAATGCGAACGACGCGGTGCAGGGCGCTCAGCAGCAGTTGCTGTTCCGAATTCAGGACTACATGGATTCGTGGATCACGCAGTTGCGCCAGTCGGACCCCGGCAGCCTGTTGCTGCAGCAGATCGACAACGTGAACGCCGAGATCCACCAGCGCACGGTCAAGGACCGCTCGGAGACCGAGACGCAGCTGGCGGACATCGCCATGCGCAAGCGGATTTCCGCGATGAAGACGCTGGCGGAACAGGAGCGTGCGCTGGCGCTGTTCGAGCTCGACAAGCGGCTGGAGGACGAGTTGAAGGCCGCGGGCGACAACCAGGCGCGCATCACCGAGATCCATCGGCAGGCGGCGGTCGACCGCGCGAAGATCGAGCAGGACTACGTCCAGAAGACGTCGATCGCGTGGCAGGCGATGTCCTCGTTTTTCGCCGGTATTCAGAAGTCGATGTCCGACAACCAGCGGTTCGAGGACGCGCAGCGCGTCAGCGAGCAGCGCGACGCCCTGAAGCAGGAAATCACGCAGCTGGTGGACGACGCGCTGGCGGGCAAGGTCCTTCTCAACGACTTCTACAAGCAGCTGGCGGCCAAGCGCAAGGCGCTGAGCGACGCGTCGAAGGCCGTGGGCCTCGGCGACATGACGTTTCTCGAGGAGGTGTTCCATAACACGATCGCCGGCATCGCGTCGATCGGCAACGCATTCGGCGACCACCTCGACGTCAGCAAGAAGCGGTTCTTCGACAACCTCGCGGCGATTCAGGCACGGTCGCAGCTGGCGGCCGACGCGACCGGTGCGCGGGCCGACGCCATTCGCAAGGCGGGTGAGGACGCGAATGCCGATCTCACCGACTCGATCGAGTCGGCGGCGCTGGACGCAACGGGCTCGGTGCTCGGGGCGGTGGCGACGATGGCCGCCACGACCAAGGCGAACATCGGCCAGCTGGGTGAGGCCGCGCTGCTCTCGGCGATCAACGTGATCGAGGGCCTCGTGTTCTCGAGCATCCCCGCGATCTACAGCTTCGCCATGGCAAGTCCGCTGGGACCGATCGGCGGCGCGATCGCCGCGACGCTGGCCGTCGGCACCGTCCTCGGCCTGCTGGCTGTCGCCAAGTCGAAGCTCCAGCAGGAGGTGTCGAAGGTCGCGAAGATCAAGGGCTCGTACACCGGTGAGGTGGACATCGAAGGCCCGGGCACGAAGACCAGCGATTCGATTCCGCGTCGGCTGTCGCGTCACGAGTCGGTGGTCAACGCCGACGCCACGCTGGCCGACGGCAACCGCGATGTCCTGCGCTGGGGCAATCGCGAGCGGCGACCGTTCGCCGAATACTTCACCCGTGGCCCCGGTCGCGAGACGGTGCTGCGCGAGATCGCTGCCGATCCGCAGGCCGTCGTCCGCGTCCTGCGCTCGACGACCACACCGATGGCCGCGGACATCGTGCAGTGGGCGGCCGTCGACCGCCGTGGACCTGCGTCGTTCTTCACCCGTGGTCCGGGTCGGGAATTCCTGCGACAGGCGGTGAGCGCAACGCGCCGCGACTTCGTGTCGCTCTTCAGGCTGACGGTCGATGAACAAAGGGCAACCGATCGCCGACTGACGAGGCTGGAGTCGGACGCAGTGTTCCGCGAGCGCCGGGAATCGGAGGTGCGCCGCGACGAGCGTCGGACGCTGGACATCGCGCGCCGTGATAGCCGACTGACGACCGACAACCATCACGCGGAGTACACCATACGCCGAGCGCAACTCGAGCGCCTCGAGTCAACGATCATGCGTCGCGAGCGGCTGGTGGCCGACGCCGTGCGCCGGTCGCACGCCGAGCGCCGTGACGTGCACGACGCGCGCCGGACGAGCATCCGGTTGACTGATGTCGCGCACGTCGTGCGTCGATCGCTGACCGAATTCTCGAAGCGGTTTGACGTACTGGACGTTGTGCGGCGGTCAACGGTATCGAGGGTTCTGCATGCCGTGCGCCGCGCGACGGACGTCGAGTACCGCACGCGGCACGCGACAGACGGTCTGCACCAGGCGACAGACGGTCGCCCGACAATCGGTGACGTGCTGGTGACCGGCGGCCGACGGCTCGCGCAGGACGTGACGCGACGGACGGTCAACCACACGGTGGAACACCTGCGGACATCGGCCGAGGCCCTGACGCGCGTCACGCGCCTGGTGCAGTCCGTGCGGAAGGAGGTGACGGACATCGGGCGGCGGTACTCGCTCGACGAGGTGTCGCGTGCGTACGCGCACCACACGCTCGAGCACGAGGCCGTCGGTCGGCGACTGGCGGCCATGTATCCCGAGTTGTCGTCGGTCTCTGAGTCGCGGTTGTTGACGCTGCCGGAGCTGCGGGTGGAGATGGCGGATGTCGTGGTCTCGCCGCAGTCGGGTGTGCAATATCGGTCGGAGGCCGTGGCCACCGAACGCCATTCGCGGCTGCTCGAGGAGCAGACGGCGGTTATGGAGCGCCAGACCCGGCGTCTGGAGCAGGCGATTGCCGGTGTCGAACGCGAGCAGCGGAGGATTCGCGAGCTCGCCGAGAGCGTCCCGCGCTCGAGGCGCGGCACGTGGAACGGCCGGTAGCTAGTGGTGCTCGACGAGGAACGGACAGGCGAGTTCGCCGGTACGCACGTACCACGCGAGGAGCATGGCCTGATCGCATTCGCAGGTGTAGGTACCGGTTGCCAGCTTGCGGTCGGAGGTATAGATCTGCCGAGCGACGAATCGCACGCTGTCGCCGGCGACGATCCGCGTGATCTGATACGCACGCTGCGTCATGCCCGCTGGTGCCTCGTTACGAATCACGTTGTCCGTCGACTCGGCGATCGGCGTCTCACCGTACTGCGTGATGAACGTCAGGGCGCGCTGCCAGCCGGCATCGGACTCCGATCGCGGGAGTGTGACGTTCGCTCCCTGATCGATGAGCTTCGCGAGGCATGCGTGCTGTTCGGGCGTGTACTGCGACGTGGAGCAGCCGACGACGACGACGGCCGCGAGAAGAGCAAGGAATTTCATCGGTCCATGGTTCAGGGTACTGTGACGCGCAAGAATACGCAGCGTCCGGCGATTTGTTCAAACGCTCGAGTCGCCTCGAGCCACCACCACAACTGAGGTCAGTATGTCGGTATTCGCCACCGTGCACAGCGTGGTGTTCGTTGGCTCGACCGTCCGCGATCCGGAGGACGACACGGCAGACAGCTACATCGTGGTCGAGGCCGCGGCGACGGATGTCGTGCCGAAGGTCCGGTTGATCGGCGGCGCGACGACCGACGCCAACGGCGTGAAGTCCAACGACCCGAAGCAGATTCGACGGATCGTGGACATCACGTTTCTCGACTTCGTGAAGTACGCCGACGGCTCGGAGTTCCAGGACTACTCGCTGTACCTGAAGCTGAGCGAGGAGCTCTTCACGCTACCGTACCTCTGGCTGTACGCGGTACGCGAGCTCTTCGGGCAGTCGTCGGTCCTGCCGCGCGCGGACTTCGATCGCACGGATCCCGCCGGCACTAGCACGTCGTACGACACGTACTGGAACCGGACGGACGACGGTACACGGCCGGGCATCCTGCCGCTCGAATTCGTGTTCGAGGACGGCGTACCGGAGCCCACGGACGAGGGTTCGGGCGTCCACAGCTGGAAGATCACCGCCACCGCAGCCGAGACCGAGGGATAGCATGGCCAAGGTCGGGTACTTCGATTATCGCAGTGCGAAGAGCCGCTACCGCAAGCGGGTCGTCGTGTGGCCGGCGGGCGCCGGCGACCTGACGGTGACGGGTCCGGTTCCCGAGTGGGGAGCCGATCACGATCCCGCCAGCGACTGGCGACGGCTGCCGCGCGGCGCGTTCAACATCGCGCAGCTGGACGAGAACGATTTCAACGCGGGGTTCGAGGACTACCTGGCGGGGATGGAGAGCGCGCCGGTCGTGAAGATCGAGATCGACTATTCGAGGTTCCACAACGACGATCACGGGGTGGCGTCGGCCGACATCCAGGCAATCGCAGTATGGCTGCGGAACTACGTGGCAGCCGACGCCGGCACCATATCGTGGACCGGCTACAGTCGGTCGTTCGACCTGACGAACGTCTGGCGCATGTACTCCGACGGCGGCGACGCGAGTCTCACGTTCTCCGAGTTCGACGAGGTGTACCGCGGATGCCAGCGACGGATGCCATCGAAGTCCGGCGCCATCTTCCCCGGCACGGGTTTCACCGAGCAATACGAGATCGTGAGTGTGACGCGCGCCACGCTCGACGAGATGCGGATGTCGGATGTCTGCGAGTACGTCAAGAAGTTCGTGACGCCTGTCGGTCAGGGGCCGTTCACCGACCCCGACTACCGGGCCGGGTGGCACTACCGCGCGTACATCGATTCGTGGCCGACCATCGACGGCGGTGGCTTCGGTGCGCAGCTCAACGCGTTCTACGTGCGCACGGATCCCGCGAAATACTTTCGGTTCACCGATCTCTGGATCTCGTTCGAGGCCGTGGCGTCGATCATCCACAACCAACTGATTCGCGATGGCGGCGGCGGCACGAGCGGCGGCGGCGCGGGGAGCGTCGGGTTCTGGCGGTACCAGGACGCCGAGGGCTCAAACGGCTATCCGCCGGACCACCACATCACGTACTACAAGCGGACGTTCTCGCGGCAGATGGAGCCGGGCGACGCACTGAGCAAGGACGACGAGCTGTTCCTCGGAATCCTCGGCGTCGAAGACATTCCAAACGAGACGATCACGCCGACCTACGGTCTGCTCATGGCGCAGCCCGAGAACAAGGATCTGACGCTCAACCGCGACGACTACAGCGGCTGGCAGTTCCTCGACGACCTGGCCAACGGCACCGGGATTCGGATCAAGACATCGACGTACGACGCGCAGCACATGGGGATCTACCCGGCACCGGTGCTCGGCTCGCATCGCACGCCGCGCGAGGTCACGCTGTCGGACATCGTCAACGATGGCCACGACAAGGGAGACGCGGCGGTGGAGTTCGAGGAAGGGTTCGAGGTCGCGGCGTTCGTCAAGGCCGCGGCGCGTGACGTGCAGGGCGGGCCGTCGGAACTCGAGCGCAAGGCCGACAGCGGCACGTACTCCGACGACGGGGGGACGGTCACCACGATGTGGGACAACTGGACGCCGATCATGCAGTTCGAGGACTGGTCGGAAGAGCATGGGCCCGCCGACCTCTGGTCCGACGACGAGCTGTACGTCGACTGGGGGTGGTCGATCACGCGGCCGTTCGTCTGGAAGGTCTACTACCTTGACTCTGTTCCCCGACCGTCGGCCGGCGTCACGTCGATCCCCGTGCCGGTGCTCGTGCATCGCTTCTGCGACTTCGTTGACGGGTACCACACGCATTCGCAGGACCTCGTGAAGTACGAGGATGCGGTGGGCTCGGGAAAGGCGGACTTGCTCGAGGTGCTGATGCACTGGGTGACGCACCGGAAGTTCGTGGGGCTGCCGGCGGCGTTGTGTCAGGCGCTGGTCGACATCTTCGGCAACGCGCAGAACACGAAGTACAGCATGAAGTTCCGGCGCGGTGTGCTCGACGTGCACGACGCGGGCAACGAGCTGCGGCTGGCGCCGGCGTGGGACGTCAACGACGACCGGTACACGGCCAACGCGCTGGTCGACAACAGCGACATTCCGGCCGACCACCTCCCCGGACGCACGTGGATCAAGAAGCTGAAGATCGACGAGGCGTCCGACCACATCGAAGTCGAGCTCTACGGTCTGGAGCAGTACACGTCATGAGGAAGACGCGAGGCGATATCAAGCGACGGTCGCTGCTCGACGAACAGCTCTTCGATCCGAATGTCGGTCGCGGTGATCGGCAGCAGTACGGGTTGCCGAACCTGCCGACAGCCATCTCCGTCGACAGCGTGACCATCGGCCGAACGGCGAGCGGCGTGTACTACGTGCTGGACGCCGGCATCGACACCCTGCAGCTGGCGGACTACGCGGTCACCGAACCGAAGCTCGCGGCATCGAGCGTGACCGACGACAAGCTGGTTGACGGCGCGGTCACCGCCTCGAAGATCTACGACCAGGCAGTTTCGGGACCCAAGTTCGCCGACGGCACGGCGAGCGTCTCAGGTATCTGGTTCTGGGATGGATCGAGTTGGGCGTTCGAGGCGTGGACGGATCTCTCGACGTTCCTGGCGCTGGTCGACACCCCGGGCAGCTGGGGCTCGCCGGGCGAGGTCGTGACGGTCGTCGCCAGCGGTGACGGCCTGTACTTCGCGCCGATCGGTGAGCTCGTGGCGGCGCAGGGCGCGGGCGCCGTCGACGCAAAGTATTGCGTGGTGCAGGCCGCGGACCTTGCGAGCTTGTCGGGGATGTCGACTGACGACAACGCGCTGGTCGTCGGCGACACGGCCACCGGCAGCGAGGCAAACGGCCTGTACACGTACAACGGATCGGCGTGGGTGCGGTGGACGGGCACGACGCGACCCGGGATGCTCGTGCAGACGTACTACGACGATGCCAGCGGCACAAACGCCTCGCTCTGGCAGCTGTCGAACGCCGAAACCACGTACACCGTGGACACTACGCCGCAGAACTGGTCGTGGATCGGCGGCCCTCAGCAGTTTTCGGTCGACGACGACGCGGGGCATTCGCTGTCGACGAACCGCGCCATCGGCATCGACCTCAGGTCGTCAGACGGCTCGGTCGTCATCGGCGATCCGGAGATCGTGACCGGTGCCGGCGGCCGTCGCGTGCAGTTCGACCTGACGACGACGACCGTCGCCGACACGCTGTCGGCGGCCGTCGGCACCCTGACCAACCTCTCGACAACGGGCTCGAGCACCTGGAACTGGCTCGAGTTGCAGACGACGGAAATCGACGACGGCGGCTGGACGCACAGCGGGGGATCGCCGTCGTCGTGGACGCCGGCGAACGATGGCCACCACCGCGTCAAGCTCCGGGTAAACCTCACGCAGCCGGGTCCGGCGCCGGCGTGGGTTGCGGCGAACGTCGAGATCGGGATCGACGTCAGTGGCACGAAGTACACGGTGGACGTCCGGTGGTTCGGCACGGCGGAGCCCACGAAATGGCTGTCCGACGACATCCTGCTGGACATCGCGGACACCGACACCGTGAAGTTCGGTCTCCGGTACCCCGGTGCCACGGCCTACATGTGGCCGGCGGTCGACATCCGTGTCGAGACGCAGTACGTCGGGCTCTGACCTCTCGCCGTTTGTGTCCTACGGTTTGTCACGCGAAAAAAAGAGCCGCGAACCGACGATGTCGGTCGAGGCCCGAAGTACGATCGCCAGACGGCGGGAGTCGGAGCCCGATGCCGGCTGGCGATCGTCGAACGTCATCACCACCACGCGATTGACACCACACGTCGATCGCCGCGGCAATTCCGACGGCCGCGGGAACGTACGGCAAACGGATGAATCACGATGTACTGCTCGCTGCCGTCGGCGGCGTGATCGGCGCGGTGTTCGGCGGCGGTGCCGCGCTGTTCGGAGCCTGGCTGCAGGCGCGGGCAACCAACCGCGCAACGGACATGGGACTCGAGCGTGATGAGCGGCACGAACGCGGCGACTACGAGACCGCGTTGCTGGCGTCGGCCACCAACATGAGCTCGAGCATCAGGGAATTTGCTGACAGCGTACTCGAGGCGCATCGCCGTTGCGAGCAGCAGCGAGAGGAGGACAGGGAGTTGTTCAGGCAGGAGGTGGAGTCTACGCGAATGGAGATGGGAGACATTCGCAGTGCGCTGCGTCGCGAGAGCCGCGCACGGCAGGCGGCCGAAGCCCAGCGTGACGAGGTGGAGGCCGCGCTTCGCCGCTGTCGGGATCAGCTGAAGTCCGGCGGTCAGTTGCTGCCGCCGGCGTCACCCTGACGACGGTCGTCAGGCGCATCACCACATACTCGAGGGCACTACGATGAAAAGAATTCTGATGGCGGTGGCGGCCGTCGCGCTGTTCGTCGCCAGCTGCACGGCGACGCACGAACTGCGCTTCGGCTACGTGTCACAGACAGACGACGGCCTCGTGCCGTGCGTCGTCAACGATCCGGTGACGAACCATGATGAGGTCGTATACCTGCCGCGTGTCCAGGCACTGTGGCTCGAGCGGCATCCGGCGCAGGTGATCGAGGTACTCGAGACGCGGGAGATCAAGGTCGGGACCGTCTGGCGCCGGGAGTGGGTGCGGCACGAGTTCGAGCAGAAGTAGGGCGACCGACGGCGGCCGTCAGACGACGACAGGCGTCAGACGACACCCTGCCAGTATTCGCCGCCGATGACCGTCGTCAGCCAGCCGTCGGGATGCCGCAGATGCAGCAGGCGGCGGCCGTCGTCCGACCGCGATCGGTATCCGTACACCAGACGGTCCTCCTCTCGAGGTGTGAGGTCGAGACCGGCCAGTGTCAGGAGCTTGCCGTGTACGCTGATTTCGATGCGCTTGTCGTTCCTCTTCATGTTGCTGCCGACTGGTTGATGCCCGCGACTGCGGGACGTGGTTGGATTCCCCTCCTCTCTCTCTGCCTCTCCCCGCGCCGTCCGGCCCGCTGGCCGCGGCGTTATTGACTGTACAATCATCACCTTGTTTCCCGTCGCGAGACAAGACGCGGCGGGATTTTCTTTTTGCTCGCCGCCGGCGCTCGTCCGTCCACCCTTCCCACCGTCCAATAGTCACCCGATTTTCGCTCGCGAGACAAGCGGTAATTCGCACGTCGCCCGAAAAATTTTCACGGGCATTTTCTGCTTGTCTCATGCATGAGATTCGGGTGATGATTGTCCAGCCGTTAAGGGAAACACCTGACGCGGCCACACAAACCTTGAGGCAGTCAGATGCAGTACGAAGTACGAATCGCAATCACGATCGACAGCGGTAGTCGGCAGGCGGTATTGCAGTACGTCGGACGGCTGGCAAAGCGCGTGCAGCCGGTACTCGATCGGCTTGCACGTCGGATGACGGCGGACGTTGCGGACGCTACGTTCTGCGTGACGTGTACGGAGTACGGAGTGCGGGACATCGACAACGATTGCAGCGTGCCGATCGGCCGAGTATGACGGACGACGGGCGGGAGCCGACGGCATTCGGCTCCCGCCGTTGTCGGATGCCGAAGGAACTACGTCGAAAAAACATCTCGCGTGTCTCTTGTCTCGCGCATTGGAATCGGGTGATGATTGTACAGCGTCAAACACGACGCGACTCCCAACCCTGCCAATCCGGTCTTTGAAAAAAAAATCCTGCGGACGTGAAAAAACCTCTTGTCTCACGAACGCAAATCGGGTGATGATTGTACAACGGTTAAGGGAAACACCTTACCGACAGACACGGGGCAAACGACCCCACACTCACACACAAACCTTTCGAGGTACGACAATGGCTAGCACGAAGAACACTCGCACGAACGACACGGTGAACAACGACGCGTTTGCCGAGGCAATGGCAAAGCTGGAAGGCGAGAAGGAGGTGATGAAGGAGGCACGTATCGGCAACCGTCGTCAGGCGTCGTTCAAGAAGCTGACGACGAACATCGCCGCCAACCAGAAGCGGATGGTCGAGTTGATGGCGTCGCTCGAAACCACGACCGATCCGGCACAACGCAAGGAGCTGTACGATGCAGCACTGAAGCTGAAGCTTCGTCTGGCGGATCAGAACCGCCGTCTGGAGAAGTACGGCGAGCGTGACGCGTAACACCAACCATGAGGGCCCCCAACACGGGGGCCCTCATTCATTCTCAAAACCACTACCGACATGAAGACAGGCCAGACGCGCGAGCAGTTCGCGCAGGAATTGATCCGCCAGAGCGAGACGAAGTCCGATTTCCGGTGCCCGACGTCGGACATGCTGATGGTGAAGGGTGACGACGGCAGTCCGGCACTCGAGCTGCAGACGCAGGGGCGCTACGGCATGACCGATTACGCGCACACGCAGCTTGCGACGTACACCGGAATCCCGCGCCGCTACTACACGCGGATGCGGGATGAGAACCGGGATCTGCTGGCGACCAACGTGAACACGTGGTTGTCGGCCGCCGGCGACCGTCGTCTCGTCCGAACGCTGGACGGCGACGTGCGGGCGCTGCTGTCGAATCGCTACCGCGTGGTCGACAACTGGGAGATCGCGAGTGTCGCGCTGGATGAGTTGTCGGCCGACATGCGAATCGAGTCATGCGAGCTGACGCCGCGTCGGATGTACATCAAGATCGTCAACCCGCGTCTCGAGGGAGAGATCGTGCGGGGTGACGTTGTTCAGTCGGGTCTCGTGCTGTCGAACAGCGAGGTCGGTGCCGGCAGTGTGCAGGTCGAGCCCTTCCTCTACCGCCTCGTGTGCCTCAACGGAATGATCGCGCCAACAGCACTCCGCAGAAAGCACGTGGGGCGAGCGTGGGACGTGGACGACGGCGTGCTGCACGCACTGCGAGACGAGACGTTGCGTGCCGACGAACGAGCGTTCATGCTCAAGGTTCGCGACGTGATTCGCGCGGCGTTTGACGAGCTGGCGTTCCGCATGCTGCTCGAGCAGGCGCGGGAGACGGTGGGAAAGCCGATTGACGGCGATCCGGTGAAGGCAGTCGAATCACTTGCCAACACGTTCGACCTGACGGACGACGAGCGGGGCGGCGTACTCCGGCGGCTGTTTGAGGACGGCGACCTCTCGCAGTGGGGAATGGTGAACGCCGTCACGCGGCACTCGCAGGATGTAGCCGACTACGAGCGGGCGACGGAACTCGAGCGAATGGGCGGACAGCTGGCGGCGCTGCCGGCGGCCAGGTGGAATCGGATCTCGAGCGGGTCGGTCACGAAGCGCGCACGTCGGTCGGAATCCGATGTCGACTACGAGGATGCGGTTCTCGTGTAGCCAACCAGACCGGGCGTCTGTCGTGCGAGCGGCAGGCGCCCGGTCGTCGTTTGCCGCCGCAATTCCAGCGAAAAAAAATCTCCAATGCCAGTGACTTTCCGCTTGTCTCACGCGGCAGAATCGGGTGATGATTGTACAACGGTTAAGGGAAACACCTGACCAAACAACACAAGCCAAACGAGGACGAAATGAACAGCACGACCAACAGCACGCGGTTTGACGGAGTGGAGATCATCTGGCGCCTGAAGACGGCGGACGAGTGGACGACAGCCGACAGCTGGCAGATGCAGCACCTCACGCGGGCGGAAGCCGCACTCGTGATGGAGCTGGTCGTTCGCCAGTATCCGGGTGCGTGTGTGTGGTTTGACGAAGAGGGGATGGAGGACGAGCGGGTGACGGTAGTCGACCACGCGGCCGCCAAGGGCACACGGACGACGGGAATGGCGGAGGACCTCCAGCGGATGTATGGCGAGCGGGAAGCCGAGTGCTGGACACTGATCCCGGTCAGGCCGCCAGCCGTCTAACGGCGGCCGGACGGCAGCCGACTGGCTGACGGTCGGCCGCCGTACATTCCGGCCCGAACGACGACGGGAGACCTCGAGCGTTCGAGGTCTCCCGTCTCATTCTCATAACCACATATCCGGCGCAACCACACGCTGGTTTGCGAATGTACACGGAGTGCCCATGTCACGCAAGCTCGGTACCCATCGCGGTCAGTACGTCGCACGCAGTCAGTTGCTCGAGCTGGCGCGGCTGGCGGCTGATGGCCAGACACAAGCGTCGATCGCACAGCGACTCGGAATATCGCGCGCGTCCGTCAACCAGGCGCTTCGTGATCCGAACCCGCATTACGACGGAATGCGTCGTCGGATAATTGAAGCGTTGAGCGACGTGCGGTTTGCCGACGACACGTACCTGCGTGTCGAGTGACCGCACGACGCACAATGCAGAAACCGGACACAAGGCGTCTGGTTTCCTACCACCCGAAAAATATTTTGATGCCTGTCACTTTTTGCTTGCCTGTATATAGTAAACGCTTTATCTTTGTCAGTGTCTGAGAGAGACAACGCCGCCAGTGACGAGGCGGAATCCATAGACCTTCAATTACAGGTGAAACCATGACGACACGCAATGAACTCCTGAAGGAGCTTGCCACGAGAGTACCAGTGTACGCTGCGCGGGACGGAGAAGATGAAGAAGCGATCATCGCCTTTTTCGAGACCTCCCGTCTGCCTAAGGCGGTTCTGGAGCAGATGAACAGCAGATACATCCGTGGCGGATATCGTCGTGAGGACGGTCGCGTTGTGTTCGAGACGTTGGACTGCGACGTGCTCGAAACCGAGTTCTGGATGACGACAGACGGCCACCTGACAACTGCCTGACGCACACCGAACCTCCCGCCAGTGACGAGGCGGCTCACAATCCAATCACAGGAGAAACCCATGGACAACAGAATCGATCGGTCGTATTTCCACGGCGAGTGGCGCGAATGCAACGGACAGCACGTGCTGATCAGCGGACGGCTGATGTCGGTCGGGCCCTACAGCCCGTCGTTTCAGAACCGAGGTGATAAGACGGTGGAGCAGTGGGGACCGATTCCGACCACGAATCCCGCGCACGTCATCGTGCACGTATCCGCCGGGAGTGTGAGGATCGCGCCGGACGGCACGAAGCACGGCCCCGCGCCATCGGTATCGGTCAGCGTCCAGTCCCCGCAGGCGCACGGCTGCGCGTTTTCGCGCCACGTCGTGACGCTCGACCTCGAGCATGAGACGGACGCGCTGCCCACGATGGACGACGCACGACGCGCGTTCGAGCTCATCACGCCGTATCTCGATCAGGCGGTGCGGCTGGCAGTCGAAATCGGTCCGGAGATTCAGGCGGAGCGGGAGAAGGCGTCCGCCGTCCACCGGAAGTACGACTCGCCGCTGTCGCGGGAGGCGTATTGTGAGGCGTGTGCCGAGTACGGCGTTGAGCCGATGGCCGACGACGCGATTGCCGGCAGCTACTACGTGAAGTTCTTCCAGGTCTTTCCACCCGAGTACAGCGTCGAGCGGTCGATCGAGCATCGACTTGCGAACCTCCGTTGGCGGGCGATCGACCGGCAGCAGCAGGCCGAAGACGAGGCACGGGCGGCGGCGAGACAATCGGCTGTCGAGTACCATCCAACGACCTGCTACTCCTGCGGACGGGCGATTGAGCGCGAGCTGGCGATGAGCGGGTCACTCGGCACTCTGTGTCCGGAGTGCTATGACCGAGTGGAGAGCGAATTGTGATCTGAGACAGTCGAAACCGCCTGCGGGCGGTCCGCCGGGGACGAGCTCCCGACGCTGACGAGACAGCTCACCGCGAGTGACGACGCGGTTCACTTCAATCACTGGAGACATGATGGACACGACTATCGCCGCGGCAGCGGCTATCACGGTCATCGACACAGAAGCGTGGTGTGAAGCGACGGTCGAGGACGCTGTGCGTGCCGGGCTCAATGCCTACATCGATGACCCTGACGACGCGTGCTTCGAGCAGGAGCAAAGTGGTCGGCAGTACGTGATCGCGAGGTGGGAGGAATTCCGGGACGAGCACGGATTCGCACCATGCGCGAAGGCGGAACTCGAGGAGTGGTTCGACACCGCGTGGCTCGAGCAGACGACGGACGAATCGTACCAGCAGCTGCACGAACGCGAGTGGCGGCATCGGTAGGGGGCGAGACAGAGCACCCCTGCCTGATGTGACGATCGGCAGGGGTGCGGTGCCCTCGAGTGAGGGCGCTCCAATCACTGGAGACAACCAAGATACATTCGACTGACGTGTCGCGTGGCTCCTGCCACTCATCAGTAACCAACCGAACGACGCATGACGAACGTGCAATCAGGATCACAGCCGCTTCGGCGCCTGTTCTTCGCAATCAATCACTACATCTCGACCGCCGACCACATCGGCGAGGGCGTGGCGATGGACGCGGGTGACCGCCTCCGTGTCTGCATTCCGGTCAACCTCGAGATGGTGCAGGATCGGGAGGACTGGGCGGCGTTCCGCTCGCGATTCGACGAGCTGGCTGCGGACTTCGATACGCGGCTCGAGGACCTCGACGCCGATGGCGACATGCGGCTCTGGACGTTCCTCGTCGACCCCAATCGCCTCGAGGACCTGGCGACGGCGCTCATGTCGCGTCCGGGGCCGGCGGGGTGGGGATCCGGCAAGGCGGTGATCGACGCACACGACTGGAGAGAATAACCCATGGCAAAACACTATATGCCGGCAGGCGGCTTTCGCCTGCGACTGACGGACGAGGCACGGATCGAGCAGCGATTCACGGCCGAGTCATTCGAGGAGTTCACGGCGGCGTACGAGAAGGCGGACGCCGAGCTGCGGACCAGGTGGGTGCATCTGAAGCACACACACACGACGGACATGACGTCCGAGCGCATGGAACATCGGGCGACGGAACTCAAACACACGACGGCCGGCTGGGTGTATTCCTGGCATTGGCGGCGCGAGCACGGATTCGCGCTGCACGTCGCATGGCATCGATGGGGTAGCGATCTGTGGATCGGGCTCGAGCAGTATCTGGAGGAGATCGTTAGACGCCGGCGACGCGAGGACGCTGATGGTCGGCCGAGTCACCGCATAACGCTCGAGGATCTGTGGGAAGCTGTGCAGATGGCGTGGCGGCACTCGAAGGATATCGAACTGTTCATGGGCATCGCGGGCGACGTGATCACGACCGCGCTGGACGAGGAGAGTGGGGCAGTGGCGCGGTCGACGACCGACGCCGGCGACAGGCCGGCGACGAACAGCGAACCCGAGTCCGTGTCGGCTCGAGGAATGACACCATCCGAACTCAATTGAGGGCCGAATGAGCAAGCGCAGACCGACGTTCGTCACGTCCGAGGAGATTCACCAGATTCTGCTGGAGCGGCTGGCAGCGGAAGGTATCTCGCGCGCCGAACTCGCACGGCGCGCGGGCGTGTCGGCGATGGCCGTGACCTACGCGCTCAACGATGGGGCGTCACGATACGACGAAACGCGGGCAAAGCTCCTTCGAGCACTAGGGGTGAAGGTGTCGGAGGATCGGTTCTGGGCAATCACCAGCCATACGACGCGATGATCGAGAACGAATTTCGGGAAGAGCTACGCACGCAAATCATCCGCTTGGATGATGCGGCGAGACGTTTCGACGACGGAGGAAGTCACGCGGTGCGGGACATCGCGGTCGTCCTGCGTGTCCTCCTGCACGATACGCGCTCCAGTACCTCGCTACTCCAACACCTGAACGCCAAGCACATCCGACTCCTCTCGACGGCACCGCCAGGGACCGACGCAGATGCGCTTTTCGCAGAGGGCGGAGTCATCGTATTCGATCGAAACTGGAACATGCGGCCGGCGTTTGGCACGTCTCGCCATCGACGATTCGTGGAGGTTGAAGAATGGTTGGAGGAGGCCGTTCAGGCGTCGCGTCAACACGGTACAACGAACCGGCGCTTTGCCATACTAGAAGTGGCGAATAAAGAGGGCGGCGCCCATGTCGATCCGAATCGGAAATCGGCCCACGAATCGCTAATCGAGGGTCAGATGACAATCGTTGGAGGTGGGCGTCCGCCAAGTACGTCGGCGAACCAGCACCATGTGTACCTGCGTCAGTTCGCCTATGAGCTACTTCACAGTCCTGAGATACTCTCCTTGGTATCGCCGACATACACCTTGCCCTCAGATGCCGAAGTCGAGGACGAGAAGAGAATCCGGGAAGGACACGACTTAGACGCCGCGGACAGATTAGTCGAGAGAGTTCAAGACTGCGTCAACGAGGGAGATTTCGCGTCCGCATCGCGGCGGGCCGAGAACGTGATGCGAATGATCGCCTCATACGAGAGCCAGCGAGCCTACTTGACCCGCGGATACCTTATACGATTCCTTGTCCATCACAAGCCGGGTACGGACGCTGCGCATAGAATCGCTCTGCTCGAACCACATGTATCGCGCATAGATGCGCGGTTTCACGGCAAAGTGTTGGGACAATCGTTCCTGTATCAGACCATTCAAAATGTTTTGGATTTAGCTGTTGCCTATGAGGCGCAGGGCGAGAGCACGGCATCTGGACACTACTATTCAATGCTGTTTGGCCAAATCAGCGATCTCCTTCCAAAGTGTCGGGTCACTACCGAACAGTACTGGAACCTGTGCCTCATTATGGCGAAGTCAAAATTCCAATTGGCGGCATTGTGCCTTCGGAGCAAGGACCTGGATAGCGCGCTCAGACATTATGATCAACTCGCAGGCGTGTTGGAATCCCTGAATCACGGATGGTACTCGTCCAGCTCATTCCAAGAGTTGAGGGAGCACCTGTCCGATGACAATGCAACGGTGCTCCTGCGTCTGCTTGCAGGTTACCAGTTCAACCGAGCGGAACTGACGATTCAGCTTGCGCGCCGCAATGATGGCCACTCGATCTTTGAAGACCTATTGCGGCGATTCCAGAGTATTGACGATCCGGAGATCAGAAGCCTCGTCGTGCGGGCGCGTCAACAGCTGGCATCAGCAAACTGACACCGTGACCCATGGCTGCATCTGCGCTGGTTGGGGATCCGTTGACACAGCGGTGCGATGTATTGCCATGGGGAGCAATTGCCGCCGGGCCAGTCAGTTGCATGCGCTACGCTTTTCACGACTCGAGGTCGAGCTGGTCCTTGGCCGTCTTGATCGCAGAATCGAGCTCTGCTTCGGTCACTCCGTCCCACGTGATTGCAATGCCCGGCAGTCTGCAGTTGCCGTCCGTTGGAGGCCATAGGGTGACCCAGTACTCCATCGAAACAAACCACTCGTCGCCCTCGAGTTCGTAGATCACCGGCACGGGCCCAGCGATCGTGATCTGACTCCCGCGGTATTGCAGTGTTCGGGTCAGCATGGCGTTGCACTCCTCCTGTTGCTAGGTGGTGGTACGTTGAGGTCTGGCGCCCCACGCAGACCAGCGATGGTCGGCGCCGACGGCGCAGTGTGTAAGGTGATACTGTGTTTGGCTGCGGGGTGATGATCGACACGGCGCCTGGACGCAGCGCCGGCCGAACGAAGCGCCCCGGTCCACAGGGGACCGGGGCGTGCCTTCAGTCTTCAAAAGTCAGTGTCGACTGACGAGCCCGGCGGGTGTTCAGTCCGCCAGCGAGAAAGGTACGTCGCAGAACTGCGTCGTGCCACAATGATCGTCGCGCAACGAGATGGAGACCAAGACGTAGCGTCGCCAAGTCGCGAGCGCGGGTACGGCGTGACAGGTGTTCCTGAAGCAGCATAGAGG
Organism: Chlorobiota bacterium; assembly: GCA_963711465.1. Taxonomy (GTDB): domain Bacteria; phylum Bacteroidota; class Ignavibacteria; order OLB7; family OLB7; genus CAVQEG01. The sequence goes on along the minus strand of CAVQEG010000003.1, from coordinate 169,501 downwards.
ACGGAACGCCGGTCTGCGTCATTCCGGGCAAATAACGGGCGCAGGCCTGGAATCACCACAATCCGACCAATTTCCCCGCGATCGCAACTCCGGAAGCTACTCGGTAGCGTGATTTCGAGACGTTGCGACTACCGCACGACGACCAGTCGGCCGCTCAACGTTCCATCCGGCGAACGCAGCTGGTAGTGGTAGACGCCGGTCGCCAGCGCACCAGCGGCGATCGTCCGATGGTGCTCGCCCGCACCGAGCATCCCGTCCACCAGCGTCCGCACGAGGCGGCCGTCGACGTCGTAGATCTCGAGCCGGACCTGCTGCGGCGAACCGAGCCGGAAGCTGATTGTCGATGCGCCGCTCGTCGGGTTCGGTCGTACACCCATCAGCTGGATGCCCTCGGCGCCACCGAGCGTCGTTACACCGCTGACGCCGTCGTGATCGCCGGACTCGCTGGGAACGACGCCATCGCCGTGAACATCACCGCCCCGCAACGTTCCCTGTGATGCTCCGTTGAGCGGAACGTCGACATTGCCGCCGTCGCTGACGATGCTGAGCGTTGCCGTCGAGGTCGTGGCCGGATTGATCGGCTCGTAGGTGACCTCCAGGTACTCCGTCGCGCCCGGATCGATACGCTTGCGCGGGAAGAGGCCGAGCGAGTAGTCGCTCGCACCCGCACCCCCGAGCGACATTGACGAGATCGTCAACGGCAGCGTCCCCGTGTTGGTCAGCATCAGCGTCTGCCGCTCGAGGTCTCCGACGGTGATCTTCACACCGTCGAACATCGAGCCGGGCGTCGCTGCCAGCGTGCGGATACCCGCTTCACCCGACAGATCGACGTTCAGCACCTCGCCATCCTCGAGCGTCACCTGCAGTGCCGCATGGCGCGGGCCCGGCGATCCTGTCGCCGTCAGAAGCACATGCAGCTGCAGTGAACCTCCGGGATTGATCGTGTACGGCAGCGTCGGCCACGGATTGGCCGCGTCCTCGGAGAACTGCGCCGCGTCCGCTCCGGTGAACGCCACCGATACGATCGTCTTCGCCTCCACCGACGTGTTGTCGAACCGCGCCGCCGCCGGTGCCGACGGACCATCGATGAGTGCCGGCGCGAACGTCACATCGTAGTAGTCGAGCCCCGTCTTGCCGGTTCCGAAGATGTCGAAGCGGTAGACGCCGCGGTTGTTGAATCCCTGCACATAGATGCTCGAGTCGTTGGTCGCCATGAAGAGCGTGGCTCGGCGCGAACCGGAGCGCTGCGGGTGGAATTTCACCGTGATCGAGTTCGACGAGTCCGGCATGATCACCACCGTTCCGGTGAGCTTGCCGCCGGGAACGACGTTCTGCCCGAATGCCGTCACGAGCGTGAAGTCGTTGACGTCGCCTTCGATGATCCGCAGCCGCTCGAGATCGATCTTCAGATCACAGTGGCCACGGTTGGTGAATTTGTACGTCATCGTCGTCGTATCACCGACCCTCAGCGATCCGAAGACCATCGGCTCGGGGAGACCATCGCCGGCCGTGTCGGCCAGCTTCGCACCAAGTGCCCGACCGTAGAGGTCGAACGTCAGCAGACCGTCAACCGTGTCGGCGAACGGATCGATGCCGCGGAAGTTCTCGCCGTTGGTGCCGACGAACGCACGGGCGAATCGCTTGCCCGGCTCCTGCCCGACGAACGTGAAGTAGTACATCTTCGTCTGACCCTCGGCGATCGTGTCCGGATACTGCACGAACTGATCGGGCGTCGGAGCGCCGGCGATCGGCGTGCGCGTGAAGAAGTAGTCACCCATCGGAATCGGACGGCCGAGACCGTCGAAGACCAGCGGGTACGGCGGCCGGCCCTGCCCAAGCGTCGTGTCCGTCCTGTACGCGTTGAGACTGGTCAGCACAAACGGACCGGCGCCGATGTTGACGACCTTGACCGGGACGGTCGTGGCGACCTTGCCGGCGCACGTGATGCGATTGATGAACATTCCCGTCTCCGGTCCGAGCGCCTTGCTGTCGACGAAGAACTGACCGCCCGGCGCGATGCTGAACGCGTCGAGAACGTACGTGCGAATCTCCCCGTCCGCGTTGACGATGAGCGTCGCCGGCTGGTAGCCGACGTACTTCGGATCGAATTCGATCGTCGGCGTGAAGGATTCACCCGAACCGATCGACGCCGTCGACGGTCCCACGATCGAATACTGCCCCGATGTGTCGACGATCGTCAGCGAAATCTCGGCCGCCGGCGCCTCCACGTTCCCTCCGAAATTCTCCACCGTTATCGGCATGAAGGAGCCGCTCTGAAGCCGTCGCACACGCTTGTCCTTCAGCAACGTGTCGCCGTCGCTGAGCCCCGCGGTGCCGCCCTCGTTCACATCGCCGATCCAGTTGATCCTCGTCAGTCCCGTGGCCGCCAGCGTATAGCTGCGCGACAGTCCGTTGTCGTCGGTGACGATCAGCGTCGCGTAGCGGACGCCGACGCTCTGCGGCTCGAAGTCGATCGTGATCGGCTGGCTCTCGCTGGCCGCCACCGTCACCGAACTCGGTATGACCGTGTAGTCGCCGGCAGCAGGTCCGTTCACCGCGAACGACGCCGTGCGGGTGTCACACGGATTGTCACCCTGGAAGACCTTGAACGGCGTGTAGCTCCCCGTCTCGCCGCGCTGAATCTCCTTGCCGACCAGCAGCGTGTCCTGGTCGGCCATGTTCGTCGTGCCACCTTCGCTCGGGACACCGGCGAGCTCCACGTTGACCACGCACCGCGTGATCGTGTAGAGCGTGTTGTCGGCAATCGGATTGCTGCTGAAGTCGTTCTGAATGTTCGACGTCGTGCTGTACGTCGGCGAACTGCCCGTGCCGATGCTCAGGAAGTTGCTCGTCGATCCCGCCGCGCCGATCACACGGTTGCCGTTGGTCGTCTGCGCCGAACTCATCGAGTAGTAGTAGAACTCGATCGTGTTGGTGTGCTCGTAGAGGCGGACCTGATAGTGGTAGGTGTCCGAGGTGCTGTGCGCGAAGAGGTAGGTGCTGAATTCGATCACGCACACCCGGTTCGGTGCCGAGCCGGTGACCCTGTACTTCATATCGGCATTCAGAATCTGATCGTCCCAGTACGGCGCGATGATGGGGTAGACAGCCGACTGGTTCAGATTCTCATACGCATAGAAATCGGGATCGCTCAACGATGAACTGGTCCCGAGCGTGATCACGCCGTTGGCGCTGGCCTTGAAGTACGTGTAGTCAGTGCCGTCGAAGTCGAAGGTGAACCCGATCGACTCGGCGCTCGAGGAGCCGTCATCGGTACCGTTGGACAGTATCGACGAGGCACTCGACATGTCCACGGCGCTACCGGTTCCATGAAAGAACTGGTAGTCGCTCATGTCCGCCATTGCCGTGCCCGACACGAACAGCAGTGTCGCGGCAACGATGCAAAGGGTGTAGAGATTTCTCATAGTAGTTGTCTCCGAGAGCTTCTTGTGCTGCTGGGCGATCGGCGCGGTCTCGAGGGGAACCGCGCGCTGGTTGATGTCAATGGAGCGGTGATTTTTCCGAACCACCATGTTACCAATTTTTTCGAGACAGAAGATATAGAGGTCAGCCCCCCGCGTCCGCCCCGTTCGCGTCGATCATCGCCCGCAACCGCTCGAGCTCCAGCATCGCGTCGATCGGGGTCATGGCGTTGATGTCCAGTTCGCGCAACCGGCGACGAAGCGCCTCGAGGACGGGATCGGGCGCAACCTCGAAGAGCGAGACCTGCGCTCGGGCAGGCGATGGCTCCGGAATGCCGGCGGTCGATGGCGGACGGACGGAGGGTCCACCCTCGTCGGGGACGTCCGCATTCTCCCGTTGAGTCCGATCGTCCGGCGTCGCCGATGTCGCCTCGAGTCCGCGCATGATCTCCGCCGCGCGGTCGGTTACCTCGACGGGAAGGCCGGCCATCTGCGCGACCTGTATTCCATAGGAGTGGTCGGCCGTACCTGGTGTTACCGTACGGAGAAAAATCACCCGGTCGTCGTGCTCCCGCACCTCCACCTTGTAGTTGTTCACCCGCTCCAGTCGCTCGGCCAGCGCGTTGAGCTCGTGGTAGTGCGTGGCGAAGAGCGTGCGTGCGCCGATGTGGTCGTGCAGGTACTCGGTGATCGCCCACGCGATCGAAATTCCGTCGAACGTCGAGGTGCCCCGCCCTACCTCGTCGAGCAGAATCAGACTGTGAGAGGTGGCGTTGTTGAGAATGTTCGCCGCCTCGTGCATCTCCACGAGGAATGTGCTCTCACCGGCAGCGAGGTTGTCCTGGGCACCCACTCGGGTGAAGATCTTGTCGACGATGCCCACCACCGCGCGCTCGGCCGGGACGAACGCGCCGATCTGCGCCAGCAGCACGATGAGTCCCGTCTGGCGCAGGTAGCTCGATTTGCCAGCCATGTTGGGACCCGTTACGATCGCGATCTGATGATCGGATGCCTCGAGCACGGTGTCGTTGGGCACGTAGCGTTCACCGGGCGGAAGCAGCGTTTCGACGACGGGATGGCGCCCGCCGCGAATCTCGAGACGATCGGACTCCTCGACGCTCGGCCGCGTGTAGCCGCGCTCGCGCGCCACGAGTGCAAACGACACGAAACAGTCGAGCATCGCCAGAAGCTGGGCGTTGCGGAGAATCGGTTCGGAATGCTCGGCGGTGAATGCAATCAGCTGCGAGAAAAGCTCCCGCTCCAGCGCGGCGATCTTCTCCTCGGCGTTGAGCACCTTCTCCTCGTAGTCCTTCAGCTCCGGCGTGATGTACCGTTCGGCATTGGTCAGCGTCTGACGGCGGGTGTAGTCGTCGGGTACGCGATCGCGATTGGCGTGGGTGATCTCGATGTAGTATCCGAAGACATTGTTGAATCCCACCTTCAGCGACCCGATTCCCGTTCGCTCGCGTTCACGCGCCTGCAGCGACTCGATGTAGCCCTTGCCGCTGGCGCGCAGGTCGCGCAGCTCGTCGAGCTCGGGAGAGAATCCATCGCGGATCGCTCCGCCATCGAGCGTGGCGGGCGGTTCATCGGGCAGCGCGTGCTGCAGCCGCTCGACGAGTTCGGCGGGATACTCCATCGCGCGGGCGAGCGTCGTCAGCGTGGCCGCCTCGAGCCGTCCGAGCAGATCGACCACGCGTGGCAGGCGTTCGAGTGACGAACGGATCGCCGCCAGATCCCTCGGCATCGCGCGCAGCGTCGCCACGCGAGCGAACAGCCGCTCGAGGTCGCCCATCGACCGCAGTTCGCGCTGCAGCTCCTCGGTAACCGAGGCGTCAGCGACCAGGTTGCCGACCGCATCGAGCCGCTTGTCGATCTGCTCGCGCGACTTGAGCGGATGCACCACCCAGCGCTTCAGCAGCCGTCCTCCCATCGATGTCGAGGTACGATCGATCACGCCGAGGAGCGAACCCTCCCGTGCGCCGTCGGCGGCCGCCATCGTGATCTCGAGGTTGCGCTTGGTCGCTGCGTCCAGCGTGATGTACTCGCCGTGGGCGTACCGCGTGATGCGCCGGATGTGCGGCAGCCGCGCCCGCTGCGTCTCCATCAGATAGTGCATCACCGCCCCCGCCGCGCGTGTGGCCAGCGGCTGCTCCTCCAGGCCGAACCCCTTCAGCGACTGCGTCCCGAAGTGTTCCTGAAGCCGCTCCCGTCCGTATTCCCCATCGAAGATCCAGTCCTCCAGCCGTGTCAGGCGCGGATCGGAGCTGAGCCGGAGCGATTCGACCAGATCGCGCTGGCCGCGGGCGACGACGATCTCCGATGGAGCGATCGTCTCGAGCACCTCCGGAAGCTCGCGCGCGGCAAGATCGACCGCCGAGAACTCACCGGTCGAGATGTCGCAGAAGGCGAGGCCGGCGCGCTCGCCGGAGAAGAGCACTGCCGCCAGATAGTTGTTCCGCCCCGCATCGAGCAGGCGATCGTTGAGCGCCACGCCGGGTGTGACCACCTCGACGACGTCGCGCCGGACGATACCGCGCGCGCTCTTCGGATCCTCCATCTGCTCACAGACGGCCACGCGGTAGCCGGCACGAACGAGCTTCGGCAGGTAGTTGTCGAGCTGGTGGTGAGGAAATCCGGCCAGCGGCGTCTCCTCCTCCGAACCGTTTCCGCGTTTCGTCAGCGTCAGCCCGCACACCTTCGCCGCGATCGCCGCATCCTCCTCGAAGGTCTCGAAGAAGTCGCCGAGTCGGAACAGGAGAATCGTGTCGGGGTACCGGTCCTTGATCTGGTGGTACTGCCGCATCAGCGGCGTGCGCCTGGTGCTCATGTCTGAAACGTAGTGGGTGCGGACGATGCTGCCGGCAGCAACGCGAGGTCATCGGTGCCACCTGCGGTGACCCGTCGGTGCGTGCGACAGGAAATTTCGAAGATACGAATCGACTCCAGCGCCAGCAGCCTGCACACGGCCACTGACGTCGCCCATCTCTCCTCACGCCGCCTCGATCCGCCAGTCAAATCCGCGTTAAGAAACGGTAACAACCGCGATTTCTGGACACCGCGTATTACGTCCACGTAACACCGCCTCCACCTCGTTGACGACGCCCGTCAACCCGCATAACATTGCGATCTGTCCCGACCGGAATACCCACTGCGGGACATTCGTAAACGTTCGGCACACATCCGATTCAACCGGATTTACAACACAGCAATTCGATACCGCCATCCGGCTCTGCCTGACCTCGATCCGAACCGGATGAACAGTCGGCAGGGCAGCCACACGGATGACGGTGCGACAACAGCCACAGACCCATGAAGCGAATCCCAACGCACGTACTCGTCCTCGTCATCGCCGCCGCATTCTGCGGGCTGCCGGCAACGACCTGGGCGCAGAAGAGCGGAACGGTCGTCGGCCACGTGGTCGACGCCACCAGCGGTGACCCGGTCGTCGGCGCCACCGTCCGAATTCTCAATCAGAAGCTCGGCGCCTCGACCACTGTCGACGGCACCTACACCATCCGCAACGTGCCCGCCGGTGAGTACACCATCTCGTACTCCTCGGTCGGATACGGTGCGAAGAACATCGAGGGGATCACCGTCAAACCCGGCGCGACCCTCCGCCAGGACGTCACGCTCTCGCAGAAGGTGCTCCAGGGCCGTACTGTCACAGTGACGGCACAGGCCGCCTCCACCAGTGAGAACGCCGTGCTCGCCGAACGCCGACGCTCGGCCACCGTCAGCGACGGCATCTCCGCCGATCAGATCTCGCGCTCATCGGCAAGCGATGCCGGCGACGCCATGAAGCGCGTCACCGGCGTCTCGGTCATCGGCAACAAGTACGTCGTCGTCCGCGGCCTCTCCGAACGCTACAGCGCCACGCAGCTCAACGGCATCGATCTGCCGTCGCCGGAACCGGAGAAGAAGGTGGTGCCGTTCGACCTCTTCCCCTCGAGCATGCTCAACCGCCTGACGACCATCAAAACATTTACACCCGACAATCCCGGCGACTTCGCCGGCGGGCTGGTGAAAATCGACACGCGCGAATTTCCCGAACACTTCCTCTTCTCCCTCACCGCCGGCACCAGCGCCAACACCGAGTCGCAGTTCGGCTCGAGCGGTCTGTCCTACCCTGGCGGCGGCCTCGACTGGCTCGGGCTCGATGACGGAACTCGCCAGATGCCGGCGAACCTCCCGGGTGGCTCCGGAGCCGACGCCGAAGCGGCCCGTCTGGCACAGTTCAGCGATGTCTACACTCCGCACCAGTCGACGCTTCCGGTCAATCGCTCCTTCTCGCTGTCGGTCGGCGACCAGGCCGACGTCGGATTCCCCGTCGGCTACCTGCTGAGCACCTCCTACACCAACGGATACTCGCTGCACGACGAGCTCGAACGCTATCCGCTGCTGGCGACCGAGACGAACGGATTGCACGACCTGCGCTATGACTTCAACGCCGCCATCGCCGATCAGAGCGTGCTCTGGGGTGGCCTGGCCAGCATCAGCGCGCGCTTCTCCCCGTCGAGCAAGGTCAGCTTCAAAGCCATCGTCAACCGCTCCAGCGATGACGAGGCGCGCCGCGTCGAAGGCGATCTGAACCTCAGTACCACCGGCGAACTGCTCTATACCCGCCTCCGCTTCACCGAGCGCTCGCTGACCAGTCTGCAGCTCAACGGCGAACACCAGCTGGCCGGCCTGCTCGACTCGAAGCTCCAGTGGCACGTCGCCCGCTCGATGGCCGGTCGCTCCGAACCCGATACCCGCTCGGTCAGCTACGTGCGGAACACGCCGGACCAGCCGTATGAGTTCGCCAGCAGCTTCGGCGGTAACAACTCGCGGTTCTTCAGCACGCTCGATGATGGCGAGACCAACGTTGGCCTGGACTGGACCGTTCCGGTATCGCTCTTCGGCGATCTCACCGGCAAGATCAAGGTCGGCGGCCTCGAGCGTATGCGCAGTCGCGACTTCGCCGCGCACCGCTTCGTGTTCTTCTCCAAGAAGTTCGACGCGTCGGTCCTGGCGCTTCCGGCCGAGGAACTCTTCACGCCGCAGAACGTCCGCGACGGCTACATCTCCTTCGTCGACCAGACGCGGGCGACCGACGGCTACAACGCCGACGAAACGATCTCCGCCGGATACGCGATGATCGATCTGCCGATCACCGCGTCGCTGCGATTCATCGGCGGCGCGCGACTGGAGAACTGGGACCTCGGGCTGACCACCGTACATCCGACGACCGGCGTGCGAAGCCCGGAGCTCGATGCCAGGCGCAGTGTGCTCGACGTCCTTCCCTCGATCAACCTCGTCTACACCGTCGCCGGCGACATGAACGTGCGTGCCTCGGCCACGCAGACGGTCGCCCGACCGGAGTTCCGCGAACTCGCGCCGTTCGGCTTCGAGGACTACCGCCAGTACACCTTCGGCAATCCGGGACTGACCGAGACGAAAATCGTCAACCTCGATCTGCGCTGGGAGTGGTTCCCGCGTGGCGGTGAGGTGCTGGCGGTGAGCGGGTTCTACAAGAACTTCGATGCGCCCATCGAGCAGTTCTACCGCATCGGCAGCTCGGGTCCGATCGTCGAGCCGGTGAACGCACCCGGCGCGTGGACCTACGGCGCCGAGTTCGAAGCGCGCAAGGCACTCGACTTCATTGCCGACGGGCTGTCGGACTTCTCGATCGGAGCGAACCTGACGCTCGTGCAGTCGCACGTCAGCTTCGAGAACGCGAGCTCCACGGTGCTCGCCTTCGACGGCCGCGCGGTCGAGGAGGTGTCGCCCGCGGCGCTGACGAGCAGCACGCGACCGCTGCAGGGCCAGTCGCCCTTCGTGGTCAACGCACAGCTCGGCTACGGCAACTACGAGAGCGGGACCACCGCGACACTACTGTACAACGTCTTCGGCGCGCGACTCTCGATGGTCGGCACCAACGGAGTGCCCGACACCTACGAGCAGCCGCGCTCAGAGCTCGACTTCACCATCAGCCAGCGCCTTCCGGCCGGACTGATGCTCAAGTTCGCCGCGAACAACCTCCTCGATGCCCAGCACGTGCTGCGGATGGAGTTCCCGACCGGCGAACAGATCGACGTCGAGCGCTACGACGAGGGCCGCTCCTTCTCACTCGGACTCTCCTTCTCGGTGGACCAGCTCTCTGCCGGAAAGCTCGACTGATCGGCCCTCGCGCGGCGCGCCGCAACGGGCGATCGGTTGATTGTTCCGCATTTCCGCTTCCACATTCCTCTCAACCCTGTTCAACAACGTGATCATGCACATCCTGCGTACTCTCAACCTGATCGCCCTCGTCGCGGCGGTGACTCTCGTCCCCGTGCTGACCGGCTGCAGCGATTCGAGCAATCCGGTCGACAACAACCCCTCGGACACGACCGAGGCGGGCATCCTCACCGGCGACATCAGCGGTTCGCGCACGCTCAGCGCCGATACCGTCTACAAGCTCCGCGGCGTCGTCTTCATTCAGCCGGGCGCGGTGCTGACCATTCCGGCTGGGACGAAGATCCTGGGCGATTCGACCGGCTACGCATCCGGCAACACGGTGCCCTCGGCACTCGTGACGCTCCCGGGTGAAAACGGCCTGCCGAGCGGCCGACTCGAGGCCGTCGGTACCGCCACCAACCCGATCGTCTTCACCTCCGCTCTGCCCGCCGGCCATCGCGCCCGCAGCAACTGGGGCGGCGTCATCCTGATGGGCATGTCGGATGTCAACATCCCCGGCAAGAAGCCCGCGATCGAGGGAATCACCGGTTCCTACGGTCCCGGCACCCAGCCAGTCAATACCGCCGACAACTCGGGAACGCTGAAGTACGTGCGCGTCGAATACGGTGGTATCAAGGTCTCGACCGACAACGAGATCAACGGCTTCACCTTCGGTGCCGTCGGCTCCGGAACGACGATCGACTACCTGCAGAGCCACATGATCGCCGATGACGGCTACGAGTGGTTCGGTGGCACCGTCCACGCCAAGCACCTGGTCAGCTCGGCCAACGACGACGACGCCTTCGACATGGACAACGGCTTCAGCGGTCGACTGCAGTACCTCTTCGGTGTGCAGGATCCCAACCTCGCCAACCGCGGATTCGAGGTCGACAACGACGCCGACGGCTCGGACAACCAGCCGTACACCTCGACGATCAGCACCAACGTGACGCTGATCGGTACCGGCAAGGACAAGGCGAACGACGACAACAACGACGGACTCTACCTCCGTCGTAACTGCAAGATCAAGACGTACAACGCCCTGATCACCGGATTCCGCATGGGCTTCGTCATCGACGGCACCAACACGCTCACCAACTTCCACAACGGTGAGCTGGTGGTGAAGAACAGCATCATCGACGCGCGCATTCTTCCGTACTGCGACAAAAACGGCGACTCCACCGGCTTCGGTGCCACCGTCGCCGACTGGGGTCTGCGCCTCGGTGTCGACGCCGGCGTCAGCTATCCGGCGACGTTCCCGAATCCGAACCCGATGCCGAACAACGAGGTGCTGACCGGCGCGATGGACCCGTCGACGCTCGATCCGTTCTTCGACTCGACCAACTACATCGGCGCGTTCGCTCCGGGAGGCCCCAACTGGGCAACCGGCTGGACGAACTACGCGCTCAACTGATTTCGCTTCAATGGGTTGTGGCCCAGCGAAACGGTGGCGTTCCCGCACCGACCGGGAACGTCACCGTTTTCGTATCCGCTCCGTTCCGTTCACGCACCTGAATTCAGATCGAATGGCGATGCATAGCATTCTTCGAACCCCTCTCGTTCTCGTCCTTGCGGCCACCGTAGTCTGTGCATGCAGTACCGACACGAAACCGGCCGACCGTCCGGTCACTCCCGCCGACGCACCGGCGGCCGAGCCCGTCATCCACGTTTCGGAGCAGAAACTGGCCGGCGGCGCCGAAACGCCCGAAGGGCTCATCGACAGCGCCTTCGCCGCACTGCAGCGCCGCGACGAGGACGCGCTCGCGCGGCTGATGATCACGCGCGACGAATTCGACCGGATCATCTACCCCGAGTACGCCCTGCATTACCCGATCGCGAAAGACCCGCGACCGGAGGTGAAGAAGCTCGTGGGATACCTTCACTTCCAGAGCGCCGCGAAGAGTCTGCGCCGACTCGTCGCCAACTTCGGCGGCCATCGCTTCACCTGGGACTCGGTCGCCTGGCGCGACGGCATCAAGCAGTTCCGCAGCTACCAGATCCGCGAGGGTACGGTGGTCTTCGCCCGCGATGACGAAGGGCAGTCGGCGGAGTTCACCGCCTTCGGTTCGATCATCCGGCGCGACGGCAGATGCAAGTTCATGAGCTACCTGGACCACGACTGAGAGTCCCGGCCGGCGGGGGCGGAGTCGTTCACCTTGTCCGGTCCGGGCGGATTGGCTAACATCGTGATTCTCCGTTCCTGCGGTGGTCCATGGTACCCGGTTCGACGTACCATCCGCCGGCCACGACATTCTCAGTAGAGCATGAACACGACTCGATTCCCATCCCCCGTGGTGGTCTGTGCGCTCGTTGCGCTGACCTTCAGCGCCGCCGCTCCGTTGCTGGCACAATCACAGACGCTGAAGGACGAGCCGCTCCTCAGCGTCGCGGGCGAGAAGTATACCGTCGACGACATCGCCAGCGCCTACCAGAGCAACGCGGTCGAAGGCGACGACAGTTTCTATACGCTGAAGAGGGACTCCGCGATGGCGTTCCTGAACCTCTATGCGAATTTCCGCATGAAGGTCAACGAGGCGCTGCGACTGGGACTGGACAAGGATTCGGAGCTGGTCCAGGAGATGCACTCCAACCGCGTCCGCGTCACCGTGCCGCCGGGTCCCGGCGACGTCTACCAGGGCGACGGCTACCTGATCGAACGTGAGGTGGTCGATCCGGCCGTCGAGGAGATCTGGAAGCGCCGCCAGGAGGAGCTCTACATGGCGCTGATGTTCATCGGATCGAAGACGCGCCATGCGGACGACTCCGCCCGGCTGTATCCGATCGCCGCCAATGCGATCAGTCGGCTGAAGGCCGGAGAGTCGATGCACACGATCGCGCTCTCGCTCGGCATGAGCGATTCGACGCTCCACGTGACGGCCGACACCACGTGGATCACCGGCGGGATGCTCTTTCCCGACGTCGAGACCTATGCCTACGCACTGCCGGTCGGACAGGTCCACGACACACCGATCCCGGTCAAGGGTGGATTCGTCATCGAGCAGATGCTCGACCGCCAGCCGCGCGTGCGCGTGCGCGGGGCGCACATTCTCATCACCGCTCCGAACGATTCGAACGACGCCGACGCGCGGGCTCGGGCCGAAGCGGCGCTGGCGCGAATTCGTTCCGGAGAGGACTTCGCCGCCGTCGCCCGGGACGTCTCCGAGGACAAGGCGACCGCCCAGCAGGGTGGCGATCTGATCAGCTACTACACGCGCTCACTCGGGTTCGAATCACGCAACGGCAAGCTCGTACCGCCCTTCGAAAAGGCGCTCTTCAGTCTCAAGGACGGCGAGGTCTCCGATGTGATCCACACCCGCTTCGGATACCACATCATCAAGCGACTGGACACCAAGCCGATCGTGCGCTCCGAAGAGGAACCGACCATCCGCCAGATCTACCGCCAGTACTTCCTGCCGGCCGACAAGCAGGCATACATCGCCAAAGTGCTCGGCCGACACAACTTCCGCGTCAACGAAGCCGCTCTGGCGCGCCTGAGCGCCGAGGTCGATCCGCACGCGACCACCGCCGATTCGGCATGGGCGGTCAAGATCACCCCCGCCACGCGGAAACAGGCGCTCTATGGTGTGCTCAATCAGACCGTCACGGTGGGCAACTGGATCGACAGCGTCAATCGCTACCCGCAGTTCCGCGCGCTGCCGCTGAGCGAGCAGGGCATCCGCAGCAGCATCGAGACGTTCGCAGAACGGCCCGCTCTGCTTGCCGAGGCACAGGGACTCGAGCAGCGCGATCCGAAGTACAAGCACCTCATGGAGGAGTTCCGCGACGGTCTGCTGATCTTCAAGCTCACCGACAAGACGGTGTGGGGGCAGATGAACGATTCGGCACGCTCCCGCCAGTTCTTCGACAGCCATCGCGATCAGTACAAGACGCTCCCGAAGGTCGGACTGTCGGAAATCTTCCTGTACAAGGAGGACGAGGCGAAGTCGATCGCCGAGGAGGTGCGTGACGGCTCCACGCCGTTCGATACCCTTGCGGCCACTCATACCCAGCGCTCCGGCTACCGCGATCGCGCCGGGCGGTGGGATGAGTCGAACGCGCAGAATTCCGATCTGGTGCGCGTCGTGCTCGACACGATTCCCCATCCGAGCGTCGGAACGATCATCGGTCCGATCAAGTACCAGAACGGCTGGAGCATCATCCGCATCAACAGCTACGTGCCGCCGCACCAGATGGACTACGACGAGGCCCGGCTCGAAGGCGCGTTCATCGACGACATGCGCGCCCAGCTCGAGAAGGAGTGGGTCGACAGTCTACACGACCGCTACGACATGTCGATCGATGAGGGATCGCTGGACGACGTGATCGCCTACGGTGACCAGGTGCGGCAGAAGCAGGCCGAAGAGAAGGCGCGCATGGAGGCCGAGCAGAAGGCCGACGAGCAGACGAGCATGCGGTCGCCCGCGTCCGACGGCGGCTCGAAGTAACCGCGCTGCGCCCGGCCACGCTCGTTCCGTTTTCGTGACCAAGACACACCAGCGCTCGATGCGTCGAGCACTACCTCCAATGCCGATCCGATCCCGTTCCTCCTTCGTTCGTCCGGCGAGTTCCATCGCCGCCCTCCTGCTTCTGATGCTCCCGAACGCGCTGGTGGCGCAGACGGGCGATGGGACCGGCAGCACGCCCGCCGGCGGCACGCCGGGTGAGGATCGTGTGCTGGTCGACGGAGTCGCGGCGGTGGTAGGCAATGAAATCGTGCTCGTCAGCGACGTGCTGCAGCGCGCCCAGCTTTATGCCCAGCAGTCGCACGTCGATGCGAAGGACCCAAAGCTGCAGCGACAGCTGCTCAACGACCTCATCGACGAGAAGCTGGTGCTCACCCGCGCGCATGAGGACAGCATCACCGTCAGCGATGAAATGGTCGACCAGCGGCTCGAGTACCAGATGCAGCAGCTCGTCCACCAGGCCGGCAGCGAGGCGCGACTGGAACAGGCCTACGGCATGTCGATGGCACGCCTGCGACAACAAGCGCGTGAGCTCATCCGCCAGCAGTTGCTGATTCAGAAAATCGTCCAGAAGAAGTTCGGCGACCTCAAAGTCACCGATCACGACATGGACGAATACTTCCGTTCCAACCGCGACTCGCTCGAGTCGGTGCGCGTGCCGGAGCAGGTGGAGCTTCGACAGATCCTGCTGACGCCGACGCCGGGCGAGGAGACGATGCAGAAGACGGTCGACCTGCTGAATTCGATCCGGGATTCGGTGCTGGCCGGCGGCGACTTCTCCGACTTCGCCCGACGGTATTCGCAGGACCCCGGTTCGGCATCCGAAGGCGGCGACCTCGGCTACGTCAAGCCGGGCACGTTCGTCAGCGCGTTCGACAAGGCGGTCGCCGGGCTATCGGTGAATGAAATTTCAAAGCCGGTCAAAACTGAGTTCGGCTACCATTTGATTCAGCTGCTCGACCGTCGATCCGACGGACAGATTCACGTCCGCCACATCCTCATCAAGCCGACGGTGAGCACCACCGAGCGCGATTCGCTCATGGCGCAGCTGGATCGGATCGAAGCGCGCGTCCGCGGCGGCGAGAGTTTCGCCGAGCTCGCGCGCACCTACAGTCAGGATCCCCAGACGGCGCCGGTCGGCGGTCTGATCGGGAAGCTCCCGGTCACCCAACTCAGCCGCACGCTCTCGGGACGAATTCCCCCGGCCGAGATCGATTCGCTCAAGACGCTTCCCGAAGGCGGAATGATCGGCCCGGTCGAGGAGCAGATCTCCCCCACCGAATCCGGCTACGGAATCATCCAGGTCTCCCGTCGCGTCGCCGCGCATACGTTCGATCCTACCGAGGATCGGGCACAGCTCGAGCAGCTCGCAATGCTCGACAAGCAGCAGCAGCGCTACAAGGAGTGGGTCGACAAGCTGCGCACGGAGATCTACTGGAAGATCAAGACCGATCCCACCGAGCTGACTCAGTAACGCCCCCGCACAGTGCCATCGATGACCCTTCGCAGTGACACGCGACGGCTGCCGGTCGCCGCGCATTCGCCCGTGACCGCCACGACCCTGGCCAACGGTCTGCGCGTGCTCGTGCACGAAGACCGCTCCACACCCGTGGTGAGCGTCAACGTGCTCTACCACGTGGGGTCCAAGGACGAATCGCCCGGACGTCGCGGCTTCGCCCACCTGTTCGAACACCTCATGTTCGACGGCTCTCCGCACATCGAACGCGGCGGCTACGACAGCTACTGCACGCTCGTCGGTGGGGAGAACAACGCCTTCACGACGCCCGACGTCACCAACTACTTCCTGATGCTACCCGGCTCTCAGATCGAACTGGGACTGTGGCTGGAATCCGATCGGATGTCGGGATGCGCCATTGAAGCGGCGTCGCTGGAGACACAGAAAAAGGTGGTGCTCGAGGAGAAGCAGCAGACCGTCGACGACGCTCCCTACGCCGACGCCCTGCAGTGGATCCGGTCGCTCGCCTATGCGCCGGATCACCCGTACAGCTGGGAGACGATCGGCGTTGCAGAGGACATCGAGCGCGCGACGCTGGAGGACGTGCATGAATTCTACCGTCTGCACTACCGTCCCTCCAACGCCGTGCTCGTCGTCGCCGGTGACCTCGACACCGAGCCGACCCTCGGGGCGATCGAACGCTACTTCGGACCGATTGCCGCGTCGCCTCCGCCGCCCCGCCGCATCGTCGATGCCACCCTGCTGCGCACCGGCGGCTCGATGCGTCGCCTCACACCGCAGAATCCGCTCAACGCCGTCTTCGTCGCCTTTCACCTTCCCCCGCTGAATCATCCCGACATTCCGGCGCTCGAACTCCTCGCCGCAGTGCTCGCCGATGGCGAGAGCTCGCGCTTCTACCGCGTGCTCGAGTACGAAACGTCACTCGCCTCCGAAACCGACGCGTTCGTCGACGAGGGAGAACTCGGATCGCTCTTCCACCTGTACGCCGTGGCGCAGGATAACCGTATCGGAGCGAAACGCCTCGCCGCGGAACTGCTCGCGCAGCTCCGGCGCGTCGCCGAGGATGGCGTGCAGGAGCTGGAACTGCAGAAGGTGAAGAATCAGCGCCTGACGCGCATCGCCGCCTCGCTGCAGAGCGTCAGCACCCGCGCCGAGCGGCTGGCGTGGTTCGCGGCCGTCGCGAATCGACCCGCACTGGCGTTCACCGAATCGGAACTCTTCGAGAACGTGACCCGCGAGGACATCCGGCGCGTGGCCCGAACGTATTTCAGCGACGTCGAGCCGGCGATCGTGGAGTATCGAATCCGATAGCGCCCCGGCTCGAGGATCCCTACCCGACCTCGAGGATGCGACGCGACACGCGCGAGGGTGCCGGCCGGGGTACGATCATGCCGCGGCGGCGCAGCGACGCCGCGACGTGCAGCGGCAGCACACCGCGATCGTCGAGCACCGCGAGCTGATCGCGGTCGCAGTCGACGAGCACCGCCGCGTCGTCACCATAGGGATCGATATGCCGCGAACAACGCAGCGTCGCGCGGTCCCGAACGCCATCGCGGTGGACGCTGCACGAACGAACCGGATGGTGCGAAAGGAACGTCAGAAGTTCTTCGACATCGGCGAACTGATGTCCATGCTGAGTATTCATTGCAGATGTGTCGTGACTGGGTGAAGACCTTGTGAGTGCCGGATGCCCGACCCGACATCACAAAACTATCTGCGCACCGTCGCGGCGACAAGTTGTGATCCGGCAACATGGGACGCGACCGACGCGCGACGGTCCCGACTGCATCTCCACGAACGAAAGTCACCGAATGGCCTCACCGATCGACCGCACGCATCCTCCGATTTCCAGCCTGCAGCAACCGGTCGCCTTTCCGCCGATCCGGCGCGGACGGCTTTCCAACGGTGTGGATGTGCACCTGATCGAGAGCCACGTGCAGCCGATCGTCTCGGTCCGCCTGGTGATTCGCGGCGGATCGTCCGTCGACGGGCGTCGTGCGGGTCTGGCGCACTTCGTCGCCACAACGTTGCAGAGCGGCGCGGCCGGACGCGACACGCATCGGATCGCGGAGGAATTCGAGGTGCTGGGCGCCGAGTTCGATGCCGCCGCCGGTCGCGACGAAACCACGGTGCGCGTGGTGGTGCTGCGCCGGCACCTCGAACGCGCGCTCGAGGTGATGGCCGATGTGGCGCTCGCACCCGACTTTCCCGAAGAGGAGGTGCTGCGCGAGCGGCGGCGTTCGGTGGCCGACATCCGGCAGAATCGCTCCGACGCGGCGTATCTGGCGTCGACGCAGATTCGTCGGGAACTCTATCGGGCGACGCCGTATGCCGCACCGATCGAGGGAACACCGGAGTCCCTTCGAAAGATCGATCGGCAGGCGTGTGTCGAATTCCACCGCTCCCAGTTCACGCCGGACGGCAGTTTCTTCGTGATTGCCGGGGACGTCACCATCGACGAAGCGACGGCCATCCTCGACCGCCACTTCGGCGCATGGACCGGTCCCGCCCGGACTCCCCCGCCTCCCTTCGTCGGTACACCACCCACCTCCCGTCACGTGATTCTCGTGGATCGACCCGACGCGTTGCAGTCGACGTTCACGATCGGCCGGAGGGCGATCACCCGTGCCGACGCCGACTTCATTCCGCTCGTGACACTGCACACGCTCTTCGGCGGCTACTTCAACAGTCGACTCAACCGGAATCTGCGTGAGGTGCACGGCTTCACTTACGGAGCCGGATCGAGTGTCGAGGCGCTGGCCCTCGGTGGAATCGTCACCTGCGGGGCATCGGTGGGAACCGCCGTAACGGTCGCGGCGATCGAGGAGACGCTGGCCGAACTGCATCGACTGATCGTCGAAGCCGTTGGGAACGAAGAGCTCGCGATGGTGCGCCGCTACGTCTCCGGTTCACAGGCACTACAGCTGGAGACGCCGGAGAACGTCGCTCGATTCGTCCGCAGCATCGTACTCCACGGACTGCCGGAGGACGCGTTTGCACGGTTCCCGCTGGCCGTCTCGGCGGTCACCGCCGAGGAGCTGCTCGCCGTCGCACGGCGATGGATGGATCCGGCGCAGATGTGTGTCGTCGTCGTAGGTGACGCCTCCCGGGTGGCGCGCGACCTCGAAGCGATCGGTCCGGTTCATACCGTTGACGCGCGCGGGAAAGCCATCGCAGTCGGGTCACGAACGGAGGGAGGAATTTAGGACACGATCAAATGGAAATATCGTTTTCATCCCGTCCTGAATTCCAATAGATTCGGCTCCGGTGGTCCGGATTCGGACCATGTCTGCACGAACCAGGAGGAGAATCGACGTGGGACGACCTCGCAAGGATATGACCGAGAGCGCTTCGTACCTGCTCGAGCTGGAGCGGCGGCTGACCGATCCGGATCAGCGTCGCCGGATCGGAGCGCTGCGGCTGATGCGCGAAGAGCAGGGGCGTCCGATGCGGGAAATCGCTGCTGAGGTCGGCGCATCCGAACGACAGGTTCGGCGTTGGTGGAGAGCGTACCGTGACGGTGGCGTCGAGCGAGTGCTGGAGCGGGGGAAACCGGGTGGAGGACGTCCGCCACGGATCGACACGCCGACGATCGCCGCGCTGCAACGCCGCGTCGCTACCGGCGAGCTTGCGACGCTCAAGGAAGCGGCGGACTGGCTGGAGCAGAACGCGGGCGTCCGCTACAGTGCCTCCGGAATTCACACGCTGCTGCGTCGCGAGATGGGTCTGACCAGCGCGCAGAACGTACTGCGCAAGGCGGGGTCGGTGACCGCCGGCGCACCCAGACCCGTCGCGCTGTCGTCCGAGGCATGTCTTCGATTCCTCACCACCCTCCCGGTCACCGGTGACACGGTCGAATGGATCAATCGATTCCGGACCGGACTGCGCGACCTGCTCGGCGACGTCGACAGGATTTCCCTCAACATCAACCGGCAGGCGAGTCTGCAGGATCCGCAGAGCCCCGAAGTCGTCTTCAGCGTGACCCAGTACGCAGATGCAGTCGGAGAGCAGCAGGGAGTTGACGTCTCGACGCAGGATCGGTCAGCTCCATTCTCGGACCGGCTGCTGGCAGGCGTTCGCGAGCAGGGATTTCCGCTGGATGACTATCACGAGCCGCTGGCATACAACTATTTCTTCTCCGGAATCGCGTACGTCGGAACGATGTTCCTCTGGCGGGAGCGGAACAGGCCACCGATCGCATCGGCGACGATCGAACTGATCGAGCGGCTCGAACCGTTCGTGGTCTATGCCATCACGTCCCACGTTGCCTGGTGCCAGTACAGCCGGCCCTCGGATCGGGGTTTTCAGATCGCGTTGCGCAACATGGTTCAGGCGACGGGTCTGACGCCACAGGAGCAGCGCGTGGCGGTGTTGCAGCTGCTCGGGCGTTCCCACAAGGAGATCGCGCAGATGCTGACGATCGCTGTTCCCACGGTCAAGAAGCACGTCAACTCGATCTATCGCAAGACAGGCACCAGAAGCCATTCCGAGCTGTTCGCCCGCTATTTCACCTCGCGGATCGGATCGGGTCTCGACGGCCAGTAGACAGATCAACCACCGCATTCGAAGGTATCCGAAAGGATGATTGATGGGCGGTATAGTGACCGCCTATGTTTGGTCGTGAACATCGGGCGGACATTCGGGTCCGCCGGTTCCCAGCAACGCCAGACACCGTCGGGTGCCGCCCGGCATACAGAGGCAGACCATGATTCGAAGGCTCTTCCAACTCTCCATCGTTCTGTTACTGGTCGCCCCCCTGTCGACGCTCGCACAGAGCACGCCGCACGATCCAGCGGATTCGACTGCCACCTTGCTCGGCAGCTTCCGAGTTGCGGTTACGATCCCAGACATCCCGACGGGTCCGGATGACGACGATGACAGTGACATTGGAATCGAGGACAACGTATTTGTCTTCCGAACCAGCAACGGCGGAATCGATGTGTTGCTCGACCTGACGGGCATTGCGATCAACGGCGACGGCGACGGCAGCGGACTCGACTCGACGTCCGCGAACGACCTGGTGGATCTGCTCAACCGCGCGGCGATCGCCCGCAGTCTCAATCTCGGCTATCTCCCGTGCCAGCCGAGCGGCATCCCCGTTCGTCTCTGGAACAACAGTTGCGTCATGCGCAGCGGAAGCGGCACCAGCACGTCATTCGATTCTTGTCCGGGCACCGACTTCTGCAGCACCGACTACTCGGCCAAGTGCACCAATCCGGGTGGGCCATCGGCAATCAACTGCCTCTCGCAGAGCGGCATGCCGTGCACGACGGAGAACTGATCTGAGTTTCCCCTCGGGATTGAGAACCGAACGCATCCAGTCATTTCGATACAACGCCATGTCAACGCACCGGTTCACACTACGATTTGCGATTCCCCTGCTGCTTGCGATTGCCGCTGCAGCTCCGCTCAGCGCACAGACCGCGGGGACGACGAGCTCCGCGTTGTCCGAGCGTCTGATGATCGTCCCGCGCTCGAACGATCGGGCGATGGTGACGATCGACGGCGGCAGTTCCTGGCGCCTGGTGAGTCGCCAGGAGGCCTCGCGCATCCGCAGCGAGTACGCCGCCGGTCGCCTCACGGTCAGTCAGCGGAACGGGAACGCCGAATCGATCACCGCGACGATCGGACCGAATCCGGCCACGACGCAGGCGACGATATCGGTCAGCGGCACTGACGGAAGCACACTGACGCTGATGCTCGTCGACGCCAGAGGCGACGAGGTACTGCAGCGCGCTGTCGAAACCGAAGGCGGCTCGACCACCGTGCAGCTCGACACGTCACGCCTCGCCTCCGGCACCTACTACGTTCGGCTGGGCAACGGCAAAGGAATCGTTTCCACCGGTACTCTCGTGGTCGCACACTAGTTCGCCTGTCCGCCGTCCCCCATCTTCATCAGGCGGCGTTTCCCCCCACCCCCCTGGCAATCGAAGCGGCGCATCCAGGGCGTCGGATTCAGAGATCCAAACCAGACGGAGGAATTCACCGTGACCAACGCGATGGCAACACCGCAGCAACGCAGTCGAGCGCTCTCGACGACGCACGAATCCGAGACACGCACGCGTCGACGCACGATCGACCGGGTGGGACAGGCAGTCGTCGAAGCCATGGGACTCAGCGCAGACAGCGACGCCAGCATCGCCATAGGATTCAGCGGCGATACCGGCGCGATCACGGTGCGCGTCATGGAAGTGCACAACGTCACCGAGTGGTAAGACCGACCCGGTGACGGCTCCCGGAAAGTCGCAGGTGGAGTTGCCCTCTCATGCCTGTGAACGAAACCCGATCTCACGCGAGTGGAGATCGGGGCCTCTGCAGAACTCCGGATAGCCGACCGCGACGGGTTCCCTGCATACACCCTGAGCGGAAACATCTCGGAAGCCCTGGGAGAGTCCGGCCGAACGTCCGTGGACCGACACGATGCCCGTCGTGCCGCGGAGAGCGCGTTCCCCGGAACCGGCCATCTGGAGTATCGAAATCAGTCGTTCGACACATCCCTGACGCGTGGCGAACGATTGTGGCGACCGGCCGACACCACAACGGTCGGTCGCCAACGCGGGCAACACAGGTTGTCCGGGTCTCCCGCGCCCTTGACGCGAGACCGAATTGCCGGCGGAAAGCCACTCGTCCCCGCGCGATTCCGCCGATTGGTGCCCGTCTGACAATGGGGCGGCAGCTGCATTCGTTTCCACTCGAGGCAGTTGCCGCCCTGTGTTTTTTTCAATGCGCTGTGTCGCGCGCGGCGATCCGCGCGATCACCAGGTAGCCGACGATGCCCGCAATCAGTGAGGCGACCAGAATTGCCACCTTTGCCAGTGCCTGCGTCGCCTCGTCGCCGCGAAACGCCAGCTCGGTGATGAACAGCGACATCGTGAAGCCGATCCCTGCCAGAATCGATACCGCATAGAACGTCGTCCAGCGAACCCCCTGCGGCCGCTCGGCCAGGCCGAGCTTCACCGCCGCCCAGCTGAATCCGAATACCCCGAGCTGCTTTCCAATGAACAGCCCGAGAAGCACCCCCCACGTGATCGGACTGTGCAGCGCCGTGGTGATCGAATCCGAAGAAATCGGAACGCCCGCGTTCGTGAATGCGAAAATCGGCATGATGCCGAATGCCACCCACGGCTGCAGTCCGTGCTCCAGCCGCACCAGCGGCGACAACGCGCGCTCCGATGCGTTCTCGATCGAATGCACCGCCGACTGCCGCTTCCAGATCTCCCCGTGTTCGTCCAGATCCTGCTCGATCAACGCCTGCTGGTAGCGTTCCAGCGACGACTCGACGCGGTTCATCCACGTGTCGGAATCGTAGATCGCCCGCACGGGAATCGTGAACCCGAGCAGCACGCCGGCGATCGTCGGATGCACTCCCGATTCCAGAAATCCCAGCCAGACGACGATACCCGCGATCGCGTACGGAATCGGATTGCGCACCTTCATCAGATTCAACCCGATCGCTGCAGCCAGCGCTACCCCTGCAACGCCAAGGGCCGTCACGGATATCTGCGCCGTGTAGAAAATCGCGATCACCGCCACCGCACCGAGATCGTCCACGATCGCCAGCGCCGTGAGGAATACCTTCAGTGAAATCGGCACCCGACGCCCGAGCAGCGAGAGAATTCCCAGCGCGAAGGCGATGTCCGTCGCCATCGGAATTCCCCACCCACGAATTGCCCCCGTTCCCAGGTTGAACCCCGCGTACATGAGCGCCGGTACGATCATCCCGCCCAGCGCACCGGCAATCGGCAGCGCCGATCGCTTCAGCGACGCCAGCTCGCCGATCAACACCTCCCGCTTGATCTCCAGACCGACGACGAAGAAGAACAGCACCATCAGCCCGTCGTTGACCCAGAAGTGCAGCGCATGGTCGAAGCGATAGGCGCCGATCTCGACCGCGATGTCGGTCTCCAGCAGATGGTGGTACGCACCCGCAAGCGGAGAATTCGCCGCTACCATCGCAATGGCCGTCGCGATGATCAGCAACACGCCACTGGCCGCTTCGGTCGCGACGAACTCGCGGAAGCGACGCGTGATCGTCTCCACGATCACCGCCCGACGTGGAGCACCCGCCCCCTTCCCTTTTCGTCCTCGGTTCTTCATCCGTTGGCGTCGTTATTCGTTCGTCAGGTGGTGCGCGTCCTGCGCTCGGTATGCGTATCCTCCCACCGTTGCATTCCCGTCCCCACCTTCATGACCGGGCGGAATTCGTGGCCCCCGGTTTGTGTCGATATGCGGCGATCGAACCCGCCCACGCTCCGCCGATCAGCCCTCCGGGATCGACAAAACGTTCAAGATACGACCTTCACCCAGCGCGTATTCCTCTCAATTCGGAGACCCTACGATGAACCTCGGTACTCGATCGTTTCTGTTTGTAGCCGTTGCCCTCGCCGTCACCTGCACCGCCTCTGCACAGATGCGGATCGCCGCCGTCGTGCATGCCGGACTCAACATCGCCAACGCATCACTCGATCCCGATGTCGGACAGATCGATGCCTCCGGCGCTACCCACTCCTCCCGTCTCGGTCTCGTCGCCGGCGCCGGACTCGAGTACGCCTTCACCAATCTCTTCAACCTGCAGCTGGAGGCCGACTACGCACAGCGCGGCATCACCATCGACTACCCCGACCTCGGCAACCTCGGTCCCGCCACGGGTTCGCTGCTGTATGAACGGCTCGAGATCCCGCTGCTGTTCAAATTCAAATTCGGCCCCATTCCCTGGACTTTCTCCGCCTATGCCGGACCCGACCTCGCGCTGAAACTCAAGGCCTCGGGTACGTTCACCGGCGCCGACAGCTCGTTTACCCTCAGTCACGACAGCTACGTCGAAGACATCGCCTGGAGCATCGACCTCGGCGCCTCGGCCGCCTATGAATTCACCCCCGGTATCTCCGCCGTCCTCGACCTGCGCTACGTCTACGGAATCTCCGATGTCACCGTGCCGGTCGATCGCGGCGAGGAACTCTGGTACACGCGCGACCTGCGCATCATCGGTGGCCTCCGCTGCCATATCTGGTCGGCCGATCGCTGAGCCCCAGCGGTGATGACCCGCTCCTTCCGGTGTCTCCACGGGTGGCGTTCCATTCAGCGCTGCGACCTGCCGCCGCCGACGCAGTCTGTTCCATGGAACACCGCCCTGCACGCGCACCGTCGTGGCCGGCGTACCACCCTCTCCTCATGCCGACACAGCGGCTTCCACCTCCGTGGAACAGGCGCGGAGTACTCCTCATCCAACCGACCAACCGCACCATGAAACGGACGCTCGCGTCGCTCACCACGCTGCTCTCGCTGCTCACACCGCTCGCCGCCCAGCAACTGCCCTGGCAGTCATTGTACGGCCCACCTGAACCGACCATTCGTGCTATGGGGGCAGGCCCGGACGGAACCGTCTACTGCGGCACAGAATACGGCAGCATGTTCCGACGCTCTGCCGGAGCGGACCGATGGGAGCGTATCGATTCCACCATCGTCGGACACACGATCAACGGCATTGTGATCGACGCCGCGCACAATCGTGTCTACATTACGAGCGACCACCCTCCCGTGGCGCAGCTCGCCACGTACGTCACCACCGACGACGGCACGACGTGGAGTCGGGTGGAGGATTCGACGCTGATGAAGATCGCCGCCATCACGCAGAACGATCGGACGGGCTCCGAATACCTGCTGACGAGTGACCGGCGGTTGTACCGATCGACCGACGACGGCGGAACGTGGGATTCGGTGACCGTCGAGTTCGATTCGACACCGCTCACGATCGGCTTCATCGGACTCGTCTACGATCGAATGCATCAGGCGCTGCTGACCGCGACTCCGGCCGCGGTCTACCGATCGACCGATGACGGCGTGACGTGGGATACCGTCACCAGCGATCCCACCAATTCGATCCGCCAACTCTTCTGTTCATCCGATGGCGTGCTGTACCGCGCGCACAGCCTCTCGACTACGTTCCGCTCCGGCGACGCCGGCACGACCTGGACCGAAATAGGCAATACGCTGCCCACGGGGTTCGCCTCCATCGTCGCCGTCGACAGCGCCTCTCGAGCCATCGAATTTGACTTCCGGTGGTTTGCGCTCTACGCATACGATTCGACGACCGGCGACTGGATCAAACTCCCGTTCGAACCCGAGGCGGTCGGCCTTGTGGAAGTGGCGGCCGACGGCGCCATCGCCGTAAAGACCGCCTCCCGCGTCGTACGGATCGATCCGGATGACTCGACGGTCGCGCCGTTCGACCAGGGACTGCGAAGTAATCGTGTGACCAAGCTCACAATGGGTCCGGGACGCTCTGCAGCTACCATCGACGCGAATGGAACCGCGATGCGCATCCCGAACGCCGACACGGTCGCCCCCGTCTGGAATTCGCTCGGCGGACAACCTCTGACGGCCGTCCTCCTCGCCTCGGATTCTTCGATCTGGGTCGGTCGATCGACCGGCGGCGGGCTCTTTTCGAGCACCGATGGCGGCGTGACGTGGGTCCCCCGTGGCGACTCGCTGTCGAATCAGACCATCTACTCGATCGTCGAGGTCGGCGACGGACGAGTCATCGTGGTGAACTTCGACGGAGTCTACCGCAGCTCGACGCCGGTCATCGGCAGCCGCGATACGGAGGCGATTTCGTGGCGTCGAGTCGACGCGACCGCCGGCACACGATTCATCCGCCGGGCCAGCGATGGAAGCCTGCTGGGTGCCTTGGCCGATGGAGCGAGCACGAATTCCCCCTGGCGGATGTTCAACTCCACCGACGGAGGCGTCGGGTGGCGTCCGGTCGGCTCCGGTGAGTTCACCGCGACGATCAACGACGCTGACGTGACCGCCACCGGCGACGTGGTGGCCGCGACGTCGGACGGAATCGTGTACTGGCGGCGCACCACGCCCTTCACCTGGGAACAGGTGCAGGTCGCGGCACCGGACACGGTCGCCGCTTCGGTCGATGCGCTCTCGGATTCCACCATCCTCGTTGCAACCAGCCGTGGGGTCGTGCGGTCGACCGACGCGGGCGCGACGTGGCAGACCGCCAACGACGGGTTGAATCTCGATCGCGCGGCAGGGATTCTGTCGATCCGGCACAACCGCTACGGCGACGTGCTCGTCGCCACGACCGCAGATGGCGTGTTCCGCGCCGCCGGACCGGTCAATCGTGTGAATACGATCGCCAACACCCGGAGCGCACTCGAGGTCGAGGTCGAGCCGAACCCGAGTTCAGACCACACGGTGGTCCGTCTGACGAATTCGCGACCGATCGAGGCCACGATCGTGATCCGCGATCTGCTCGGCCGTTTGCGCGCGACCGCATTCGTCGGGTCCATCGCCGCGGGGACGCACCAGCTGCCGATCGACGTGGGCGCGCTGCCCTCGGGGAACTACCTCGTGTCGATCCTGACAGCAGAAGGCACGGCCTCTCGCGTGATGCGAATCGTCCGGTAGGTCGGCACCCCGGGGTCCAACAACGCGACATCCCGGATTCGCGCCGCATGCGGGCGAATCCGGGATGTGGTATATACCGCGTCCTCTCTGGCGTCTCTCTCCATCTGCGGCGAACCTCGCCGCTACTCCTGTGGTGGTCCCGGGTCGGGAGTGGTGTCCGGGTCGCTGAATTCTCAGTGTCGTCACCACTGCTGGGGACTGCTCCAACTCCCGTGCCGAACTCCGATAGTCCTCGGCCGGATCGGAAACGACGCCGCCCCGTCGCGGCTGTGTACGGCCGGGACGGGGCGGATGACGTCGAATTCGGAGCGATGTCTCGATCAGCGCATCATCAGGCCGCCGAGCGAGACCTTGTACGTACCGGCAGTCGCGTCGTACGTCACCGAGTACGTGGTCGGATAGTACGCCGAGGTCGGATACACGGCCGGAAGCTTCAGCTGCTCGGAGTGATCCGGATGCGACATCAGATAGGCAACGGTCACCATCGGTTCGTCGAAGATCATGCGACCGTCGTAGAAGCCGTAGATGAACGTGGAGGTGAAGGGCTGACCATGGAATTCGACAGCGGTCGTGTCGTACCAGTGCGCACCCATGCGCGGCACACCGCCCGGAATCATCTGGTAGTCGGTCGGGATCTGATCCGCCGGCGGCATCTTGTTGATCTTCACGGTATCGGCACCGACCGCCGTGATGGCGTTCTGCGTTGCGGTGTCGATCATGTAGAAGTGGAAGTCGAAATGGGGCTTGTCGTAGATGCCGACCGGTTCGTGTCCATGCGGGTTCCAGTCGATCTCGATGTGATTGAACGCCGTCGCCAGCGCCTGGGAGGGAAGCGGGACTTCGAAGCTACCGGCGGGATCGCCGGGGAACGCGAGTGTGTCGGGCAGACCGTTGAGTGCCTCTGTACCGATCGCCAGGCCGATATCCGTGGGATTGCCGCTGTCGTCGAGCGTCACGTAGGAGCGCACGGCGCCATTTCCCATGGACACCGAATCGCCGTAGTAGGTGCCGGCAGGAGTCGCGTTCGTCTCCGTGTCGCTGTCGCTGCAGCCGCTGACGATCAGCGCCGAGCAACCCAGAAGTGCAACCGCCACGACAGCGAGCGTACCGCTGCGAAGAGTCATCTGGAGTACCTCACAGTTCAATTGAGTTGTATCCGCCCGCTCCGATGCTCCGCGGAGAGATGTGGAAGCACCGGCACGCCGTGCTCGATCGCCACCGACGGCTCACAGCACGAGGGCTGCAAGCGGTTGCGGGACGTCGATGATCGTGGCTCCGGACGGAAGGGAAAGCGACGAGGATACGGATTTTTCTGGACCGCGAGACTGGCGGCCGCCACGTGGATAGAGCCGTCGCTCGCCATCGCGCGGCCGGTGCCGCGAATCGTATCTTCAGAGTTTTGATCGTCTCCCCCGATCCCCGGGTGCCCGCGTCATGGCCAGAGAAGACCGTCCGGTGCTCAAGGCGATTCAACGCCGCCTCAAGCCGCTGGAAACCGCCAATCGTGACTTCTGGCTGCGGGTGCTCCGCCGCCGATTCGATAACCGCAAGCTCGAGCATCGTCTCGACCCGAAGAGCGTCCGCCGGGTCCTCTTCCTGCGCTACGATATGATCGGCGACATGATCGTCACCCTCCCGCTGTTCGCACTGCTGAAGCGGCTGAACCCGGAGATCAGCATCGACGTACTCGCCTCGCCTCGCAATGCCGCGATCGTTCGCGACGATCCCAACGTCTCGCGTGTCTTCCTCCTGCGCGATCGCCCCGACCGCTTCGTGCGCGATATCCGCCGCGTGGCGCGTGAACACTACGACGTCATCTTCTGCTGCCTGTTCGCCAAATCGTCGAAGATCGGCATCATCGCCAACCTCATCGGCGATGACGACACTGTGAAGGTCACACGCTGGCGCGGCGAACGCTACACGATGTTCTTCAACGTGCAGTCCACAGCGAAGCGGCACATGGACCCGATGTGGGAACAGCTCCTGCACATGGTTCCCGCCACGTTCGATCACGATCTGCGGGACGAAGACTTCCAGCCGTATATCGCGGTCGATGAGGCGTCGAGAAGGCGCGCTCATGAACGGCTGAAGGGGCTCGGCGTCAACCCCGGCGAATACATTCTGCTCAACCTCAGCGCGCAGCAGCGCAACCAATGGACCCTCGAGGGCTACGCCGCGGCCATCCGCGCCGTGCTCGAACGGTATCCGGGGGAACGATTCGTGATCAATGCGATGAAGAAGGACGAGGCGACCGCCCGCGCACTCCTCGACGTGGTGGACGATCACCGCGTGGTCCTCTATCCGCCCACCGGGAGTATTCAGGAGGTCGTCGAGGTTGTCGGCTCAAGTCGCGCCGTGTTCAGCCCCGACACCTCCGTCGTACACATGGCCTCGGCGAGGAAACGCCCCGTACTGGCGCTCTACCGAAAGGGTCAGCAGATCGACTGGGCTCCCTATCGCGTTCCCAATCGGATGGTCGTTTCGTCCAACGACTGGGTGCCCAATATTCCGATCGATGAGGTCGTGCCGCGCTTCCTCGACCTGCTGGAGGACATCGCCCGCGGGCACGATGCTTGATCGACGCTCCCGATTCCAATTCACTCAACAAACGGTAGCACTGTGGCAAAGGACGTAGAAGCGGTCGAACAGCTCCAGGAACGGTATGGCGTGATCCGCGCCGAGATCGGCAAGGTGATCGTCGGACAGGATGCAATCATCGAGCAGCTGCTGATCTCGCTGCTCGCCCGCGGTCACTGCATGCTCGTCGGCGTTCCCGGTCTGGCCAAGACGCTGCTGATCAGAACGCTCGCACAGGTGCTCGACCTCACCTTCAGCCGCATTCAGTTCACACCCGATCTGATGCCGTCGGACATCACCGGCACCGAGGTGATCGAGGAGAATCGAAGCACCGGCGAGAAAATGTTCCGCTTCGTCAAGGGACCGATCTTCGCGAACATCGTGCTGGCCGACGAGATCAACCGCACACCGCCGAAAACGCAGGCCGCGCTGCTCGAATCCATGCAGGAGCACCACGTCACCGCCGCCGGCGAGAGCTACGTGCTGCCCGATCCGTTCTATGTACTGGCGACGCAGAATCCGATCGAACAGGAAGGCACCTATCCGCTGCCCGAGGCCCAGCTCGACCGCTTCATGTTCAACCTCTGGCTCGACTACCCGGCCTTCAACGATGAAGTCGAGATCGTCAAGCGAACGACGGCGGGTGGAACGCCCGATCTGCAGCAGGTGATAGGCGCGGCGGAGATTCTCGATGCTCAGCAACTCGTGCGGCGCGTTCCGGTCGCGGACAATGTGATTCAGTACGCCGTCGGACTGGTGTCGAACACGCGGCCGGGTCGTAACGGCGCACCGAAGTTCGTCGACGACTACCTCGGATACGGCGCCGGACCGCGAGCCTCACAGTACCTGATACTCGGAGCCAAGACGCGCGCGCTGCTGCACGGACGGTTCTCTCCCGACATCGATGACGTGCGCGCCGTCGCACTTCCGGTGCTGCGCCATCGCATCGTCACGAACTTCAATGCGGAGGCGGAGAACGTGACCTCCGAGCGTATCGTCGAAATGCTGCTCGATGCGAAATGAGGACCGATCAGTGAGTGCGTCCACACAGCACGCCGTCCCCAATCCGTCGTTGCCGACCATCATGCGCGCAGCGTCCGCAGTATTCGCCATCGTGCTTGCGGTGACGTCCGCAGCACAGGCACAGACCTCGAGCGTGCTCGACCTGCTGCTGCCGGCGCCGCTTCGCGCCGGCTATCAGACGCGCGTCTGGGTACGCGAAGCACTGCCACCCCCGAGCGACACGCTCGATGATCTCGACCGCCTGGACATGATCTGGTCGCGGGCGCTCGATGAATCCGACGGCCGCATCGATCGCGCACTCCTGGCATCGCTCATCGCCACGTTCAAGCACCGTGAAATCCCGTTCACCTTCGGAATCACCCTGCCGATCACCGTGGAGGGCTCCGAGGCGTTCGCCCGCCGCACGGCAATTCTTCCCCGCCACCTCTACGTCGACCTGCCGGATGGCGACGACCGCGACAAGCTCCAGCACTTCTTCGCCTCCGCATTTCTCAGCTGGACGCTCGATAACGGGGCGCTTGCCGACCTGGCGGGTCTCGGCGTCGAAGTCGGAGAGGACGCATTCGTCCGCGGCGGCGCCAACGACCCGCGCGACGTCCGCACCAACCGACTCGGCCAGCTCTTCGCCGAACTGCTGCACACGCATCCCGCCGCAACGCCCGGCATGATGTTCAGAGCGTGGAATCGGATGTATGGAGGGAGGTGAAATTTACGGGACTTCCCGAGGCGCCCGCGAGCGTCTCACCGCTTCCGCGCCCGCAGCATCGATACGCCGATGCAGATCGTGAAGAACCCTGAGATGATGGCGAGTATGAACGCGGCCCTGGCGTCTCCATTGAGATGCGTCACATACGCCAGCGTACCTGTGCATGAGGCAATCAATCCGTATATGAACTGGTGCCCGAGAGCGTAAATTCGGTCGACTCCTTCCTCGAGTCCGCGAACCCGGAATTCGAATTCTCCGCGACTGGCCATTGCCAATACGCGGCGTAATTCATCCGGAAGCGCGACCAGCGATAGCGCCACATCCTTCACCGCCGAGCCGAGTACCCCGCCCCAGGTCTTCTCCGGGCCCAACACCGCCTCCTCCAGATAGGGTCGCATCGTGCGAACCGGATTCATCCCGGGATCGAGGTGCGTGCAGAGTCCCATCAGCAGGAGTACCGTACGCTCCAGCAGAATCCAGTCGCGGGGAACCTGAAACGCGTTGGTCAGATCGCGGAAGGAAATATCGAGCTTCCGGAAGTCGCCCAGCGTGTCGAGTTTCGCCGCCATCATCGAATCCGCATTGACGTCCTCGAGCGACCATGCCTCGAGATCCATATCCGATAGAAACCTCGACTGGAAGTAATCCACCAGGTTGCGAATGGTCTTCTCATGACCGTCCTGGGCGACGAATCCCATCTGACGGAATGCCTTCAGAATTCCCTCCTCATCCCGCTTGAGGAGACTCAGCAGAAACTGCAGAATTCCCTCCTTCATTTCCGGCGAGAGCCGGGCCACTGCACCGAAATCGATAAAGACGAGCACGCCGTCGGGTCGCACGATCAGATTGCCCGGATGCGGATCGGCATGGTAGAGACCGTCGCGGAAAATCATCCGGCAATACGCCGCCACGATGCGCTCCGCCAGTGCCGTCCGGTCGACGCCCATTGCATCGAGCGCTTCGAGATCGGTCACCTTCGCACCCACGACGTACGTCGTGGTCAATACCCGACGCGTCGAGCGGTCGTGAATCACCTCTGGAAATCCGACATCGGGAACGTCCTCGAAGTTGGCGGCCACATCCTCGATGTTCCGCGCCTCCTGCGCGAAATCGAGTTCCTCATGAATCACCGATTCGACCTGCTCATACTGTCGCGCCAGGCCACGGATTCCCGCGACGGCAGCAGCGAAGCCGAGCAGCCGCCGGATGGTCTTCAGATCGATTCGCGCCACCTCCTCGATGTCGACGTGCTGCACCTTGACCGCCACGCGACGGCCGTCGTGCAGCCGTGCCTCGTGGACCTGCGCAAGCGACGCACTGGCCATCGGAATGGGATCGAACGACGCGTACAATTCCGACACGTCGTGCCCGAGTTCCTGACCGATGCGTTCGGTGATTTCTCCGACGGGATGTGGTGGAATTCGATCCTGAAGTTCTTCGAGTTCCCTGCGGAACACGTCGGGAAGGAAATTGGTGAGAATGCTGACGAGCTGGCCGACCTTGATGAAGAGCCCTTTGAGCGTGAGCACCATCCGGACGACTCGTCGGGCATTGCGACGATGAATCTCGGGACGCCGAGTTCGGAGCCAGTCCGATCCGTGGAACAGCGCTGCGATCTTCAGCAGGAGGTAGCTGAGGAGCACCCGCAGTGTCACGGCGTAGGCACGCAGCATTCTGAACCGCCGCGTCATCGGTCGGCGTCGGTGCTCGCCGCCGGGGCGGAGCGGGGTATCCCCGGAGTGCGGACCGGAGTCGGGATGAACCTGCTGTTGCGACACGCGCCACCTCGAGCGACTGATGTGAGCGGAGAATCCGTGCGACGATTGCGGCGTGAATTACACCTTCACGCCTCGTCGCTCCCACATGCGTACCAGTGCGGCATGGATGGCGAAGACGATCAGCGCACAGACGGCTCCGGCCATGACGTCGACGAGGTAATGGTACCAGAGGTAGACGGTGGAGAGTATCACGCTTGCGCCGCCGATGGTGACGATCCACTTCACACGGGAATCGTACCGCCAGGCCAGAAGCACGCACAGCAGCGACATCATGGTGTGTCCGCTCGGCATGCAGTCGCGATTGACGACGGCGTACGGGTTGGCGCCGGGAACGACGTGGTTTGCAGCGT
The DNA here is from genome assembly GCA_963711465.1 of Chlorobiota bacterium. Taxonomy (GTDB): domain Bacteria; phylum Bacteroidota; class Ignavibacteria; order OLB7; family OLB7; genus CAVQEG01. The sequence goes on along the minus strand of CAVQEG010000003.1, from coordinate 136,083 downwards.
TGATGTAGGCGCGAATCGGCTCGGTGAAGAAAATCCCGGGAAGCGTCTGCGCCATCGACCAGAAGTCGTGCGTGTAGAATCGCGGCCCGATGGCCGGCATGATGAAGTACAGCACGTAGCTGAGGTAGAAGCCGAACATCAGCGTCATGGCGTAGATCCTGAACGGACGTTCACGTCCGACCAAGTAGAACACGACGGCCGGCAGCACCAGCATGGCGTGGAACAGACAGTACCAGATCTGCAGGTATTCGGTGAGAATCGGGGAGGAGAACTGCTGCAGCCACGCGGTCGGATCGACGCCGAAAATCAGCCGGTCCCAGTGCGCGAGCACCGGATCGAAGATGGCGGGATTGAGGTGTGGAATGTAGGCGTGGACCTCGGCGTAGCCGAGGTAGATCACCGGCAGCACGTAGAACGAACGCAGGAAGTAGGCGACACGGTTGCCGGTGCGCTCGTACCATACGGCGAAGCCGACGACCATCGCCGCGACACCGAGGTTGGTCAGCACATGGCCGACCGGATTGGTCACCTCGGCGAAGAGGTAGAGGTCGAGCAGCGTGTAGAGCAACAGAAGCCCGAGCGTCATCAGCTCGGTGCTCCAGAGCGCGCGCCGGACGTCGGCGAGTCCGAACGCGGCGTCGGTCGAAACCGGTGTCGGCTCAATCACGTCGGTCGGCGTCGACGTGCGCTCGGGCGAGTCGGATGAAATCATCCACCGTAAGCTCCTCGGCCCGCGCGGAGGGATCGATCGCGGCGCGTTCAAATAGTTCGGTTCGTGCGTCATCGTGGGGGATCAGCTGCGACAGCGCGTTGCGCAGGGTCTTGCGGCGCTGGTTGAATGCCGTTCGTACCATCACTCGATGTTCCCGCTCGATCCCCGCGAGCCCCGCACGCTGATCGAAGACCAGCCGTACCACCGCCGAGGTCACCTTCGGTGGCGGAGCGAAGCACCGCGGTCCGACGGTGAACAGGCGGCTGGCGCGCGCGTAGCTCTGCGTCATCACCGCGAGAATTCCGTAATCCTTCGTCCGTGGTACCGCTACCAGGCGCATCGCCACCTCCCGCTGCATCATCAGTACCGCCTCGGCCACTGCCGAGCGATGGTCGACGAGATGAAAGAGGATCGGACTCGTGATGTAGTAGGGAATGTTCCCGATCACCCGCATCCGCCCCACTCCCCGCGCGTGCGCAAGCGCCGTCAGATCACACTGCAGGACGTCCTCGCGGAGGACCTCCACCGAGCCGCCGAAGGTCGCGACGATGCGCTCGGCCATCCGGGGATCGACCTCGATCGCCGTCACCCTCGCTCCGCGCTCCACCAGCAGACGGGTCAACGCCCCCTGCCCCGGCCCGATCTCCACCACCAGTTCCCCCCGCCCCGGCGCCAGCGCTTCGACGATCTTCCCGGCGATATTGCGGTCAACCAGAAAGTTCTGCCCGAGCGCCTTCTTTGGAGCCAGATGTTCCATCGAGTACAGAAACCGGAAAAAGTAGGGATTTCCCCGTCCCGCGCCGACACTATTTTGTCCTGAACATCCGCTTCGGCATTGACCCGCACCCGATCGGCACACCAACTTTTGTGTCTTTGACCGTGTTTGAATTCGTCCCGTCGCTCCCGGCGCCAGTCGGCAACCGGTACGTGCAATCCCCTGAACATCGAATCCCTCGGCCCGCAATGACCTCCAGCCGCAGTCGCTCGCTCCGAATTCTGCTTGCCTTCATCGGCACACTCGCCACCCTCTGCTCGCCGCTGATGGCACAGCGACCGAAGCCGTTCGACGATCCTGCCGAGGAACAGATGGTCCGGCAGCGTCTGCAGTCGTTCCTCGATCTGGCCGCCACCGACACCGTGTTCACCACTTCGATGATCGCCGCTCAGGCCGTCGACGAGGTTGCGGCCACCATCGTCGACAGCAACGGCCACGCCTCGGTTTTCGCCCGCAACCACCCGAGGATCGATTCGATCCGGTCGCTGGGCTTCGGAGATTCGCTGGCAATGGCCAACGTGGTCACCCGCGTCGATTCCGTCCGGTGGTTCGGTCCCGTCGACGTCGACTGGGTCTACTACCTGCGCCGCGGCGACTTCCCCGGTTGGCGCATCAGCGAAGTCCGCAGAATGATGACCGTCGAGAAAGGCCTCCGCACGCTCCATGTGCTCGACACCTCACGGATGTACCCCGAAGCGCTCAAGCCGACGATCGCAGCGGAAACCTCCCGCCTGCTGCTGAGCAACCGGCAGATGCGAGCGCTCTTCGCCCGCGATCGGGAGCACTACCAGTGGATCGCCGATCAGTTCATTGCCAACGATTCCCTCCGTCAGCTGCAGCGCACCTCCGACCGCGTCGTGCAGCTGAACAACACGATGATCGACTGGGGAATTGCGTCGGTGGATATCCCCGATTCGATCATGAACGATTGGATGGCGACGCTCACGCCGAAACAGCAGTCGGCCATGCAGCAGCGCCTGCGCGTCGCCGAACGGATGAAGAAGACCGGCGTCGACTCGCTGGCCGCGATCGTCAGGCGCTTCCGGCTCGGCTCCGACTACGTCCAGACCGTCGTCGATCGAATGCAGCGGGCAGAGGTGATCTTCGTCAACGCGGCACTGCCATGGAAGGACGACGTGCAGCTGACCGTCGCGGGCGAGATGGAGAATGCCGTCGGCTTCATCTACGCACCGCACGACGAGCTGCCGGAGATCTCGCCGATGGAATACTACTACCTGGAAAATCTGGGTGGTGGCTGGTGGCTCTTCCGCTCGACGTAGCGGCCTCTGGTCTGACACCCCTTCGGCGGAGGGGGCTCACGACGCCTCGTAGATCGCCCGGATCACCTCCTCGAGCGGCGGCTCGGCGATCGTAATGTCCTCGATCTGACACCGCGACGTCAGATAGGCGATCGCATCCCGCGTCGCCCCGGACCTGTCGTTGGCCAGGTCGAACACGATCCGGTATTCCTGTGCCTCGACCACCTCCCACGGACGCTGCCCTCCGCTGTCGATCTCCCCGCGGTACGGTTCGCTCAGCTTCGCCTCGAGCCGACGCGAGGTCATGAACCGCCGCCGCAGTTCAACCACCGGACCGTCGAAGACCACCGCCCCCTCGGAGATCACGATCACCCGCTGGGCCAGCGTCTCGACATCTCCCGCGTCGTGCGAGGTGATGAAGATCGTCGTGCGCTCTGTCCGGTTCACCTCGCGAATGTGCTCCCGCAGCTTGCCCTTGGCGATCACGTCGAGTCCGATTGACGGCTCGTCGAGCAGCAGAAGCGACGGACGATGCAGCAGCGAGGCCACCACCTCGCAGCGCATTCGCTCTCCCAGCGAGAGCTTCCGCACCGGCGTGTGCAGGTAGGCTCCGATCTCGAAGGCGTCCACCAGTTCGTCGAGCCGTTGACGGTAGTGCCCTGCGTCGAGTTCGAAGATCTTCGACAGCAGGTAATACGTCTCCAGTGGCGGCAGGTGGAACCACAGCTGCGACTTCTGTCCGAAGACCGATCCGATGTGGTATGCCAGATGCCTCCGCTGCGTCCACGGATTGAATCCGAGCACGGTCGCCTCCCCGCCGCTCGGATGCAGGATGCCGGTGAGCATTTTGATGGTGGTCGACTTGCCCGACCCATTCGGCCCGATGAACGCGACACGCTCGCCGGCATCGACCGCCAGGTCGAGCGAGCGGACGGCCTCGGTCACCACGACCTCTCCGCGACCGATCATCGAGCGGACGAGCCCGCCGAAGCCGGGATCGCGTGCCACCCGCCGGAATTCCTTTCGCAGACCATGAGTTTCGATAGCGTGCATCGCGCGAAGTTATGCCGCACCCGTCAACCCTCCCGCATCCTCCGAATTCACCCTCGTTTCACTTCGTAGTGCCCCACTCGTATCCTTTTTCGATTTCCCGGGTTCCTGCCTTCGCAAACGCGAATCATCGTCCCCCGCCCCCTCCTCACTACACGTATCATTCATGGTGTCGCCGGAGACATTCCCCGGTCCGATCGTCGTCGATCGGACCCAGGAACCGATCGTCCGTGCGCTGGCGTATTACGACCTGTTCGAATATCCGCTGCGCTCATCGGAGATCTTCACGTTCCTCCAGCAGTCCGACGTACGCGAGCCCGACCTCCAGCGCGCGGTACGTCGGATGGCTGCGCACGGAGTGATCGGCGTCGATCGGGGACACTACTTTCTGCCGCACCGATCGGCTGCGATCGTCGCGCGTCGACTCGAGATGGAAGCGCGTGGAGCCATCATGTGGCGCACGGCTCGACGTACGGCGTGGATCGCCTCGCGCCTTCCCTTCGTCCGCGCGATCTTCGTCTCCGGTCAGCTCTGCCGCTACATCGCCGATGAGAAGAGCGACATCGATTTCTTCGTCGTCACCGAGCAGGGCCGCCTCTGGATCGTCCGCACGATGTTCCTCCTCACCCGTGCGCTCGCCCTCGGCAAGGGCCGCACACTGCTGTGCGCCAACTACTACGTCAGCGCCGAGAACCTCCACATCAGGGAACACAACCTCTACACGGCCTGCGAGATCGCATCGGTCAAACCGGTCTTCGGTCTGCAGCACTACGACCGCTTCCTGGCGATCAACCGATGGATCGAGGAATTCTATCCCAACTTCTCCCCCGACCGCATGGAACGCCACGGACGGGTGCACGAACGCGGTCGGCTCCAGGGGCTCCTGGAGCGGCTCGTCCCGTCACGCCTGGCTGACCGCCTCGACGCCCGGCTGATGGCACTGTCGATCGGCCTGTGGGAACGACGGCTCGGTGCGCGCGCAGCGATGGTCCGCACCAGGAGCTACTGCATGCGTCGGGACGAGGCGCGCGCGCATCCGGACGACCCGACACGAGAGCTGCTCGTCGGCTATCACGCACTACTCGAACGCTACGGGATTCCGTATGACTGAGGTCCTCTTCACCCACAGCTACGTCCTTGCGTTCGATCCGAAGGAACTCCGGGCGATGATGCCCTATCCGCCTCTCGGCACCCTCCATGCCGCCGCAGCCGTTCGCGCCGACGGATACGCGGTGACCCTCTTCGACGCCATGTTCATTGCGCGCGCGGAGGAGATCGACGATGCGCTCGATCGCCTCGGTCCGAAGTACGTCGTCATCTGTGACGACGACTTCAACTACCTCACGAAGATGTGCCTCGTCCGCATGCGGGAGGTCGCGCTCGCGTTCACCCGGCATGCGTCGGATCGCGGCTGCACCGTGATCGTCCATTCTTCCGACGCTACCGATAACGCCGATCTGTATTTCGACGGGGGAGCCGACTTCGTGCTGATCGGCGAGGCCGAGCTGACGCTCGTCGAGCTGCTTCGCGCTCTCGAGACGAACGTCGGACGCGATCCCTCCGAGGTTCCCGGTGTCGCCACGCGCGATACCGACGGAACGCTGCGGCGCGCCGCGCGACGACCGGTGATGCGGGAACTCGACGAACTGCCGCCGCCGGCGCTCGAACTGGTCGACATCGATGCGTACCGGTCCAGATGGATGCGGCGTCACGGGTACTTCTCGGTCGGCATGGTCACCACCCGGGGGTGCCCCTTCCACTGCAACTGGTGCGCGAAGCCACTCTACGGGCAGGTGTACAACAGTCATTCACCGGAACGGATTGCGTCCGAGGCGGTGCGCGTCGATCGCGAGTGGTCGCCGGATCACATCTGGTTCTGCGACGACATCTTCGGACTGCAGCCGGGGTGGGTGGCGGCCTTCGCCGACGAACTCGAGCAGCACGGGGTACGAGTTCCATTCAAGTGTCTCTCCCGGGCCGATCTGCTGCTGCGCGACGATGTGATCGCGCACCTCGCCCGTGCCGGCTGCCAGACCGTCTGGATCGGTGCCGAATCGGGTTCGCAGAAGATCCTCGATGCGATGGACAAGGGAATCACGGTGGATCAGATCCTCGAGGCGACGCAGCGACTTCGATCAGCGGGAATTCGCGTGGGATTCTTCCTGCAGTTCGGCTATCCCGGCGAGCAGGCCGAGGAAATCCGCCAGACCATCCGGATGGTGCGCGCCGCGCGTCCCGAGGAGATCGGTATCTCCGTCAGCTACCCGTTGCCGGGAACGGTGTTCCACGAACGGGTGCGACGCGAGATGGGAATGAAGCGGAACTGGGAGGAGAGCGCCGACCTGGCGATGATGTACCGGGGAACGTATTCGACGGAATTCTACCGACGGCTCCAGCGATGGATGCACATGGACCATCGGACGGCGCTGGCGGTCGACGCCCTTCGAGCGATCGCACGTGGGAGCTTGCCGAGTCGGAGGGAACTCCGGCGCATCGCGCTGGCTCCTGCGTATCTGGCCGGACGGATGATAGCCGGAGCGGGAATGCTATCGGTGTGATGGTGGGGATGCGGGGAGGTGAATTCTGCCGTGCGTCACCGGCAGAGGTCGCGGTAGATCTCGAGGAAACGTTCGGCCACCGCGTCGAGCGAAAAGTACCGCTGCATCAGCTGCGGTCCCGCCTCGTGAGCGAGCTCGGCATGAATCGGATCATGCAGCGACCGCACGATGGAGCGGGCGATCGCGTGAGCATCGCCGACGGGAACGCGATGGACGATCCGGTCGGGCAGCGATGCCGCGATACCGACATCGGTCGCGACGACGGGCATCCCCGTGGCAAGCGCCTCGAGCACCGCCATTCCCTCGGCCTCGTACATCGACGTGTGTACCAGCAGATCGCACCGGTGGTAGAGCCGCGGCATCTGTTCGTACGGAATCGTGCCGCGAAATCGGATCGAACCATAGAGACCGAACTCGTGGGCGATGTGCTGAATCCGTTCGCGCTCCACGCCGTCGCCGGCAACCTCCAGCTGCAGTTCGGGCAGCTCCGCGCGAGCCATCGCCACCGCGTGCAGCATCGTCGGATAGTCCTTCAGCGGAATCATCGACGCGACCGCCAGCAGTCGATGTCCCATACGAACCTCACCCGGTGTGAACACATCGGTATCGACTCCCAGCGGTACCGACAGCGTCTTCTTCTGATGCCGCTTCGGAACGCGGCTTGCGATCCACGGGCTGCCGGTGGTCACGAGTGTCGCCGAGCCGAGCGTATTGCGAACGAGCCATCGCCCGCGGCGCGTGACCTGCGAACCGTATTGCTCCTGTTCGAACCGGGCCAGCTCACCACCTGCCAGCGAAACGACCGAGGGAATCTTCAGATCTCCCGCGACCCGCGTGGCCACATAGCCCGGCTCGTTTCCCCAGAAGGCATGGACGATGTCGAACGGCTCGATGGCATGTTCCTCCCGCACCGCCGCGGTGGCCGCCCTCCAGTACATCAGCCGTCCCGGTCCCTTCAGTCGCCCCTCGGCGATGTAGTGCACAGCGGCGCCATGCAGCGTGAGCACGTCGCCGCGGGCCGGCCACGGCGTGAACACCACCGCTTCGAGATCCTGACCGATGCGCCGCACGAAATTCGTGAGCACAGGTATGCACCAGTCGGTCTCATCGGCGCTGAAACCGGGGACGATGTAGGCGATCTTCAAGGAATTCAGGTTGGGTTCGTGGACGGGTAGTATCGTGGATGACTCCGATCCGTGCAAGCGGCGGCGACGCGGCGCGCGCCTGCGCATCGCGAATCCGTGTTCTACCCTGCTCTGGTAATTTGACGACATGATTGGACGCACCGAACAGCTCCGCACCGTACGCGCGGCGATCGAGCGAACCCTCCGGGCCGAGGATGGGCCGCTCGTGCTCTTCGTCACCGGCGAGGCCGGAATCGGAAAGACGACGCTCCTGAACGCCGCTCGGTCGGAGTGGGTCCAGCACGCTGAGGCGCTGACGATTGCATGGGCTGACTGCTCGACGCCGCTCATCGGCCAGGACATCGGCGAGGTCGAGGCGCTCGCTCCGTGGATCGCCGTGATGAACCAGCTGGCCGGCGACGAAACGCAGGATCAGTTCCGAAGCCGTGAGCTGATCAAGGATCTGGCGATGGCATGGATGCACTGCATTCCCGTCGTCGGCGACGTGCTCGAATCGGTCGCCGACACCGCCATGCTCCTCAGACGACAGTCGGAGAAGAAACGCAACGCCTCCCCCGGCAACTACGCCGCCAACCAGGACCAGGTGTTCCAGCAGTACATCAATTTCCTCGGTTCGCTCAGCGAGCGCACTCCGCTGGTGCTGGTGCTGGACGACTTCCATTGGGCCGATACCTCCTCGAGCAACCTCCTGTTCGCCGCCGCGCGACAACTCCAGGGCCGCCCAATTCTGTTCGTCGTCGCCTACCGCCGCGATGACGCGGCGAGCTCCCGTGGAGGCGAGGGACATCCGATCCTGCACATCCGTAACGAACTCGAGCGGTACGGACTGGCGACGGAGATTACGATTCCGCGATTCACCAGTCTCGAACTCGACGCGCTGCTGCGCTCGCGGTACCGCAGCTATGTCAACAACGATGCCTTCGAGGAGTGGCTGGCCCGTGTCGGCGGCGGCAACGCGCTGTTCATCACCCAGTTCCTCGAGACCCTCGAGGAGGATGGAACGATCGATCTCGAGACGGGGGAACTCGGACGGGACTTCGCGAACGTGGACGTACCGCAGTCGGCCTACGCGGTGATCAAGGAGCGAATTCGACGGCTCAATGAGGAAACGCGCGAGCTGCTGCGTTACGCCAGCGTCGAGGGCGAGACGTTCACATCGCGCGTGCTCGCCAGCGTCGCCGAGCTGCCGCAGCTGAAGCTGCTGCAGAAGCTCCGGCTCGCCGAGGAGATCCACCGTGTGGTCGTCAGTCTCGGCAAACAGCGCGTCTACGCCCGCGAGACGAGCGCCTTCCAGTTCTCCCACGGCCTGATGCAGCGTGTGCTGTACGATTCGCTCGGTCAGGAGGAGCGCGAGCTCGTTCACGAGGCGGTGCTGGACGCACTGAAGGAGGAGTGGCGCGAAGCCGTCGACGATGGCGATGTGCCGGGTGGAATGGCGGCCCGCATGGCCGTTCACGCGATGGCGCTCGGCGACGATCTGCTCGCCGCCGAGCTGCTGATCGAGGGCGCGACGGCAAGCTGGATCGAGTACAGCGGCGAGGAGACCCTGCGACAGATCGAGACTGCGCGGGCCGCCATCGAGCGCTTCCGCTCGAGCGCCGATGCGTCGACGCAGCGAGCGCGCTCGCGCGTCGCGCGCGCGGATGCACTCGAAGCGCGAGCACTGATGCTGCGTGGCGAGGTCGAGGCGATGCGGGGACACTTTGGCGACGCACTCGAGCGGTTTGCCACCGCTCGTGCGCATTTCGAACGCATCGACGACGCGGCTGCAGCCGTTGACGCCATGGTGCGCCAGGCCGATATGCTCTACATGCGTGAGGATCGCCAGGAGGCCGAGAGTGTCGCTCGCGAAGCGCTCGACAGTGCCGTGGCACACACGCATCGACGCGGCGAGGCAGCCGCGGCACGCGTCGTCGGCAAGACGCTCTCGGCCGCGGGCCGCTACCGCGAAGCGCGCGAGATGTTCGAGCATGCTCTGCACGCCGCCGAAGCCGCCGGGTCCGACGCCGATGCGGCGCTCGCACTCGATTCGATCGGTATCGTCATCGAGATTCTCGGCGATCGAGCCGACGCACAGCAGTACTACCAGCGAGCGCTCGAGATCTGCCGACGCAGCGGCAACCTTCGCGGAGAGGCGTTCGCGGCCAACAGCATGGGAACGCTCTTCCTGCGACTCCACGATTACCAGCAGGCCCGGCCGTGGTTCGAACGCGGACGTGAGACGTTCCGCGCCGTCGGCGACCGGGAGGGCGAGGCCCGCACGCTCAACAACCTCGGTCTGATCGCCCAGACCGGTGACGACCTCGATGCCGCCCTCGATCTCTACGACCAGGCGCTGGAGTACTACCGCGAGACCGACAGCAACTACGGCGAAGCAATGGTGCTGACGAACGTGGCGCAGATTCACTACGATCGGGGTGATCGTGATCGCGGCATCGAACTCTTCCGCCACTGCATCGACCTCTTCCGCGAGGTCGGAGACCTGCGCGGCGAAGGCTCCGCCTGCTACGGTCTCGGCACCTACCTCCTCGAACAGGGTCACTACGACGAGGCGCGGGAACTGCTCGAACGCACGCGGGACATCGGTCGTGAAGTCGGACTGAAGGAAATGGAAGCCCTCGCGCTCGGGACGCTCGGCTCGCTGGAGAAGTCACTCTGCGAGATCGGCGACACCGACGATCGCGACGCCCACCGACGGCGCGCGCTCGACCTGTTCGACCAATGCATCCGAATCCACGAGGATATGCACTCCGACGATGTCGCGGTCTGGCGCGAGGCGAGAGACCAACTCGAGTCGTAAGACTCCCCGCTGCGCCGGCGCTCAGCCCGGCCTCCGACTCCTACGCGCCTGGCTTCGGTGGAAGATCGAACGCACTGGCGGGAGCGTCGAACCCGATGTGCTTGTGGGTGCCGTCGCAAAAGGGCTTGTTCTGCGAATGACCGCATCGGCAGAGTGAGACCACCGTCCGGCCGCTGAGGCCGTATTCGTTCCCTTCCCTGTCGCGTATGATGAAGTCTCCCTCCACGCGGAGCGAGCCGTTGGAATTCACTGTGATCGTGGCTTCAGGCATGGTCAATGATCTGAGGGTGCTGAATGGTTACTCGCCTCGGACCCGTGCGGGGGGCGCGGACGAATTCGAAGAACCTGTAAGATACTGCGCCGCCGCCGTCCCATTCCGTTCCATGATCCGTGCCGCTCTCCTCGTCATCGCCCTGCTGGTCTTCGCCGCCTCCTCGGCGCATGCCCAGGGCGTTGCCGTCGCCGATACGGTGCAACTGGCGAGCGACGATTCGGTGGTCTTCCTCGGTCACGACTTCCTCGTCGAGGGATCGCTGGAGATGACCCTCGACCGTGTCTACCGTCTGCAGACGCCGCTCGACTACATCGCCGACACGCGATACGGCATCGTGCGCCTCACCCCCTTCTTCCGTCGCCTGCTCTCGGATTCCACCGGAGTGCACACCCTGGCACTCACCTACCGCTACCGTCCGTTCGACATTCCCGAATCCTACGCCAGCCGACGGCTCGTCGAGCGCTCCGATACGACCGACACGACCCGACGCGCCGTGGCGCAACGCTCCGAGCCGCTGACCGCGGCCAACATCTTCGGACGCGAGTTTCATCGCAGTGGCTACGTCGGCCGTGGCTTCACCGTCGGCTCCAATCGCGATCTCACCCTGCAGAGCGGTCTGCGACTGCAGTTCAGCGGGAAGATCACCGACAACGTCGAAGTGCTCGGTGCGGTCACCGATGAGCAGACACCGATTCAACCGGAGGGGAACACGCAGACGCTTCGCGAGGTCGACAACATCTTCATCGAATTCCGCTCTCCCTACGTCGGCGGTACCATCGGAAAATTCACCGTCACCAACCGGCGAAGCGAGTACACCGGGTTCTCGCGCAAGCTCCAGGGCGTGACCGCGACGGGTCGCTTCGGGCCCTACGGAAGCGCAGGCGTCGTGATCGCCGTCTCACCCGGCAAATTCCGCACGCAGCAGATCGCCGGACGCGAACGCGATCAGGGACCGTATCGGCTGACGGGACCCGATGGCGAACGCACCATCATCGTGCTTGCCGGTACCGAGCACGTCTACGTCGACGGTGTGGCGATGGTCCGCGGTGAGAACAACGACTACGTGATCGACTACAGCACTGCGGAGATCGTATTCCAGACTCGCCGTCCGATTACCTCCGCCAGCCGTATCGTGGTCGACTTCCAGTACACCGACCAGCAGTACTCACGCTCCTTCATCGCCAGCTACGGCACCGGCTACGCGCTCGACAGCGTGCTGTCGATCGGCTACGGCTACGTGCGCGAAGCCGACGATCCGAGCGCACCGATCGACCTGACACTCGACGACCACGATCGCGCGCTGCTGACGGCTGCCGGCGCCGATCGGCTGCGGGCCGTGCGCAGCGGCGCCACGCTGGTCGGTCGCGACTCGATCGTCGGCACCTACATCGCCGTCGACACCGTCATCGACGGCGCGCGCGACACCATCTACCGCTACGCACCCGACAGCCCGCAGGCCGTCTACAACGTCGTCTTCTCCCTCGCACCCGATGAGGTCGGCGACTACGAGAACGTCGCGTTCGGTCAGTATCAGTTCGTCGGACACGGGCGCGGCCGCTATCTGCCGGTGATATTCCTGCCCTTCCCCCAATTGCGACAGATCGGCTCGATCACCATCGGCGCGCATCCCGGCGCGGGGGTGGGATTCGACGGCGAAGTGGCCTTCAGCGACGCCTCGCTCAATCGCTTCAGCAACGCGCCCGGCGTACGACCCGGCGGACTCGCATTCCGCCTCACCGGCGCCGCGGGCGTGAAGCAGCTGCGCGTGGGAGCGATCAATTTCGGAGCGGTGAATCTCACCGCGAGCGCTCGCTACCTCGACGCCGACTTCCGTACGATCGATCGAATCTCCGATGTGGAATTTGACCGGCAGTGGAATACGACCGCACCCCTCGGCGAGTCGGGCACGAACGACTTCATCGCGGAGGGGACCTTGTCGTGGCGGCCGGTCGACCGACTCGACGTGGCCGTCAGCGGCGGCACGCTGCTGCGCGGCGATCTCTTCGGCTCGACGCGCGCGACGGCTTCGACACGGTTCACGGGCGATTCGGTGCTGCCATCGATCGACTACGCGGCCGAGATGACCGCCACGCGCGATTCGCTGATCGATCGCGTTACCGGCACGTGGTTCAAGCAGCGTGGCGGCATCAGCAAACGTCTGGGACCGTTCACGCCCGGCCTGCGATTCGAGTATGAGAACCGCGCCGATCGGCCGTCGGCAATTCTCACCGACACGCTCATGCCGGACTCGTTCCGATACCTCGAAGCGGGACCCGACCTGGCGATCGAGCTGCCGTACATGACCGCCACGGCGCGGGTACGGTTCCGCCTCGACGACTCGGCGCGCTACGATCCGGCGCAGGGTCGCTCGCGACTGCTGCGCGACGGCAGTTCGCAGACGTGGACGCTGTCGGGCGCGCTGCGCGGTGTATCGAACCTCACCTCGACGCTCGACTTCACGTATCGCACCCACAGCTACGACAGCGTTCCGCTGATCGATCCCGCCGAGCGTCTGGACGCCAGCACGATCCTGGCGCGATCGCAGACGCGGTGGACGGCGTTCGATCGCGGACTCGACCTCGACGCGCTCTACGAGGTGCAGACCGAGGAGGCGGCGCGTCTGCAGCGAGTCTTCGTGCGTGTCCCCTACGGCCAGGGCCAGTACGTATGGGTCGACCTGGATTCCAATGGGATTCAGACCGAGGATGAATTCCGGCTCACCAATGCGGGCGACGGCGAGTATCAGCGCTTCGACGTACCGACCGAGCAGCTCTATCCGGTCATCGACCTGCGGTCACAGCTGCGGCTGCGGGCCGAGCCGGCGAATGTGGTGGGCACGACGGGAGCGCTGCACACGATCCTCGCGCCGATCACCTCCGAAACGTTCCTGCGCGTGGAGGAGAAGAGCCGCACCGAACGGGAGAGCGAGATCTACCTGCTGAACCTCGGGGCCTTCCAGAACGACTCGACCACGCTGGCGGGTTCCTCGACGGTCCAGGAGGATCTCTACCTCTTCGAGCGCAATCCGGAGTACTCCTTCCGGCTTCGTTACCTCGACTCGCGAGCGCTGACGCGACTGTACAACGCCGTGGAGCACAATTCCCGTATCGAGCGGTCGTTGCGAGTCCGGTGGCAGCCGACGTGGGACGTGGGACTGGAGCTGAACCTCGGCTCGAGCAGCGGCGCGCTCAGGAGCACCGACACGCTGTCGACGCGGACGTTCGACCTCTCGTCGCTGAAGGCCTCGAGCGACTTCAGCTACCATCCGGAGCAGGCATTGGAGCTGGGGTGGATCTTCAAGGTGAATTCGAGCGAGGACGTCCTTCCGACGCAGCCGCGGACGACGTTTCTCTCCTCGAACGAGGTTCGAGCGATCTACTCGATCGAAACGCACGGGCAGCTGGAGGCGCGACTGGAGCGGACGGTGGTGACGGGTACGCATCTGGGTGACGATCCGCTGGCGATTCCCTACGAACTGACCGACGGCTACGCTGTCGGCACGACATGGATCGGAACGATCCGCTTCCGCTACCGTTTCGGCGGAGCCATCGAGGCGTCGCTGCTGTATACCGGCCGGGCGCAGCCGCCGACCAATCGGGTGATCCACACCGGTACGGCGGAACTCCGGGCGTTCTTCTGAACGCGGACGGAGGTCGTCCGGGTGTGAAAACCAGGCGGCCCTCCGGGGATTGGCCGGAAGGCCGTCAATGTTCTGATGCCTGTCTGTTCAGGGGTGATATGACTGGTTGTCCGACGCCCCGGAGTGGGGAGAGTTCACACGGCTACGGCCGGACGATCCTTCGGTTCGGCCCGACCGATCTGCATGTCGTTGACGACCTCCAGCACACCGTCGACTCGCTGCGCGGCGAGGACGGCGGCGTAGCGACGTCCGTACGTCTCCACGGTTCCACCGAGCGTCACGGTGCCATTTTCCACTGAGATCGTGATCCCATAGGCACCCACACGGACATCCCATTCAAATTCCTTGAACACCTCCTGACGGATCTGAGCATCGTTCGGTAGCGTCATCATTGGGGTTCCTCAATCGTTACTTGGGGTTGAACAGCGTTGAGAGCTGCGCTGGGGTACATCGAGTCGTACCGGACGCGGCCATGGAGTTCAGACTCCACGGGTGCCGGTAATGTCACAAGGTGTGTGTGAAAAAGATCGGGAGCAGAAATTAGAAAACTGTTTGGATTCGCAAACAGGGGCGGCCGGCGCGGCCAAAAAATTATCTTTGGGTCCGAATTCTTCCCCCCGGGAGGGAGCCCATGCCTTCGATCCAATGGCACCACGCACGGTGACCGCACACACGCTCAACGAATGACCCACGAAACGTTGGGAATCGCCGCCATTCTACTTGCGGTCGTCATCCTCGCCGCCCTCGGGCACCTCGGCACCGACACGCGCAGCAGGTGGTACCAGTCGCTGTTCAAGCCCAGCTGGCAGCCGCCCGATGCGGTGTTCGCCCCGGTGTGGATCACCCTCTACGTGCTGTTCGCCATTTCTACCGTGATCATCTGGCAGGCGACCAGCGGCACAATCCGCCTACGGCTGATGGTCCTCTACGCCATCAGCATGGTGCTCAACGGCGCGTGGAGCTTCATCTTCTTCCGCGCACGCAACCTCGTGGCCGCCGGATGCGACATCGTCGGACTCGGTATCGTGCTGCTGATCATGATCGTCCGCGCCTGGCCGGTCTCGCCGATTGCCGCCATTCTGCTGCTCCCCTACCTCGTGTGGGTCGGCTACGCCTCGACGCTCAACTGGTCGATCGCCCGCGCAAACTGATCGACGGCTGCGCCGCACTGCCGGGTGGCGACAGGACACGCCTGCAACCGCTGACGCAATGACCATCCTCCTGGCGACAAACAATCCGCACAAGGCCGAAGAGATGGCCGCCCTCCTCGATTCGCTCGATGACATCGCGGTGCGCACCCTGCGGCAGCTCGGACTCCGGCTTCCGGAGCCCCTCGAGGATGGCGCCACCCTCGAAGCCAATGCTCTGATCAAAGCGCGCGAAACCTTTGCCGCGACCGGTATGCCGACCCTCGCCGATGATACCGGACTCGAGGTGCCCGCCCTGGGTGGCGCGCCGGGCGTCTTCTCGGCCCGCTACGCCGGCCCGGATGCCACCTACGCCGACAACTGCCGCAAGCTCCTCGACGCACTCGCTGAGGGCGACGACCGCACCGCCCGCTTCCGCACCGTCATCTGCTACGTCGATCCGCTGCGGACGCTTCTGGTCGACGGTTCGGTCCATGGCACCATCGCTTTGATGCCGCGTGGCTCCGAAGGATTCGGCTACGATCCCCTCTTCGTTCCCGACGGATCCGAACAGACGTTCGCCGAAATGGCTCCGTCGGAGAAGAACGCGATCAGCCACCGCGCCCGGGCGCTCGCAGCACTGCGGGAGCGACTGGCCGCGTGCCTGGCGTCCGAGGGGTAGGTCCGGTCGACTCACATTCCGTCGTACGAATTCTGGAATCATCGCATCACCATCCCGCCCACGTCCCGCAGACGCGCACGTTCTCGGTCACGCACGGTCAGACACCGGAGCGGATCGATCGCTACCTGGCGCGGCACATCGAACGCGCCACGCGCACCAGGGTGCAGGAAGCGATCGCCGCCGGTGCCGTGCTGGTCAACGGCGCTCCGACGCGTGCCAACTACAAGGTGCGCCCCGGCGATACCATCACCGTGACGTTGATGAAGCCGCCGCCGATCGAGCTCGTCGCCCAGGACATTCCGCTCGAGATCGTGTACGAGGACGACGATCTGATGGTGGTCGACAAGCCCGCCGGAATGGTCACGCACCCCGGATTCGGCAATCGTGACGGAACGCTCGTCAACGCCGTGCTCTTCCACCTCGGCGAATCGAATCCCGAGTGGACGCAGACGGTGACCGCGGGTCGGCAGGATGAGGACGATGAAGAAGAGGAGGTGAACGACGTGATGGCGCCGGCGCTGCGGCCCGGCATCGTGCATCGGCTGGACAAGGGAACCAGCGGATTGATGGTGGTCGCCAACCGGACTCCTGCGCTGCTCGGCCTCGCCGAGCAGTTTGCCGCGCGAACGGTCCGACGCAGCTATCAGGCGGTCGCCTGGGGCGCCTTCGATGAGGATGCGGGAGAGATCGAGGGGAACATTGCGCGGGACCGGCGCGATCGCCGGCGGTTCACGGTGTCCGAACGCGAGGGAAAATTCGCGCTGACGCGGTACCGGGTTCTCGAACGATTCGAATTCACCACGCTGCTCGAGCTGCGGCTGGCAACCGGACGCACGCACCAGATCCGGGTGCACTGCGCACATATCGGCCACCCGCTCTTCGGCGATCCGACCTACGGCGGTCGCGAGGTCGTCTACCCGGGTTCCGGCGGAAAGCACCGGCAGCGGGTGGCGAACCTGCTGAAGGCGATCGACCGGCAGGCGCTGCACGCGAGGACGCTCGGATTCACGCATCCGACGACCGGAGCGTACATGGAATTCGATTCGGAGTTGCCCGACGACATGGCGGAGCTGATCGCGAGACTGCGGTAGGATCTCGAGATGCGGTGATGTGCAGCGTCTCCCGGCGCGTGGCTCGGTGCAGCCGACTCCTATTCTTCGGCCTTCTCGGCGATTCCGGCGGGAGCGGAATTGGGGACGGGATTCTGTGCGTCGCGGGTGGCGCCTCTGCGGACGAGTCTGTTCATCGCATCGGTGGCCGACTGCCCGTCGACGACGGTGGCGAGGACGTCGCCCGCCTCGATGACGGTATCGCCGTGGGGGATATGGAGGTGACGGCCGCGGCGCAGCGTGGCGATCACGCAGTCACGCGGCCAGTTCACCTGCGAAATCGTCTGTCCCTCGGCAAGCGATCCGCGCTGGACGATGAACTCTTCGACACTGACGTCGCTGAGCGAACCGAGCCGGGCCTGCTGGGCGCGATGGCGCAGGGCGACGCGACGTGCGAGGGCGGTGTCGTAGGCACGAATCACCTCGGCGCGACGCAGCAGTCCGAGCAGACGATTCGGATTGCCGCGGGCAACGACCGGAAGGCGACCGATGTCGCGCACGCTCATGCGGCGCAGCACGGTGCCGAGCGTTTCATCGGGATAGGCAAGAAGCAGATCGCGGGTGCAGGCATCGCCGACGGTGGTTCCGCCACCCTCCGGCGACTGCGCACGGTCGATATCCTGCACGGTGATGACACCGACGAGATCGCCACGGGCGTTGAGCACCGGCATCCCGTTGTAGTGCAGCCGCAGGAATCTGTTCGACGCCTCCTCGAGCGTATCGTCCTCGCGCAGCGTCGGCATGTTCCGCTGCATCACCTCACCCACGGTCATCGCCTCGAGCACTTCCACGTCACGGCCGCTGTCGATGCGCACGCCCTTGCGAGCCAGTCCGAGCGTGTAGACCGAGTCGCGCTGGATTCGCTGGGAGACGAACATGCTGACGGCCACGGCGAACATGAGCGGAAGGATGATGCGGTAGTCGTTGGTCATCTCGAACAGCAGCAGAATCGCGGTCAGCGGCGCGTGGACCGCACCGGCGAGAACGGCCGCCATACCGACCATCGCGAAGGCGGCCGGCGCAATGTGCAGTCCGGGGAACAGCAGCTGGGCGACGTAGCCGTAGGCACCGCCGAGCATGACTCCGAGGAACAGCGAGGGCGCGAAGACACCGCCCTGGAATCCACCGCCGATACTGATCGGCGTCAGCACAAGCTTCGCGACGAGCATCGCGAGCACGAGCCACAGGATGACCGGCTGACTGGACCCGGAGTTGAGAATTCCACCGATGGCCGAGTAGCCGACGCCGAACGCCTGCGGGAGAAAAATTCCGACGGCCCCGACCATGGCACCGGCGATGGCAGGCTTCACCCACCGCGGCACGTTCATGTCGTGGAATGCATCGGTGGCGGTGTACAGCAGGCGGATGTAGAGTGAGGCGACCAGTCCGCCGACCAGTCCGAGCCCCAGGTACAACGGCAGCTCCCAGGCGGAGTGCAGCACGTAGTGGGGCACGATGAAGGCGGGTTCGGCTCCGGAGACTGCCTGCGTGAATGCAGCGGCAACGACAGCGGCCAGCACCGTGACGCCCAGCGCGCTGCCACCGATCTCGCCCAGAATGATCTCGAGTGCGAAGAACACGCCGGCGATCGGCGCGTTGAACGCAGCGGCAATTCCCGAGGCCGCTCCGGCGGCCACCAGCGCTCGCACACGCTGATCCGACAGTCGGAGCACCTGACCGAACATCGAGCCGAGACTCGCTCCGATCTGTACCGACGGATCCTCGGGTCCCACCGATGCACCACTGCCGATGGACACCGCCGAGGCGAGCGCCTTGGCCGGAACGCGCCAGTAGCGGATCCGTCCGCCGGCAAGTGCCACCGCCTCCATGATCCCGCTGACGCCGTGACGGCGCTCCGGACCGATGATGTACTGGATCATCAGACCGACGATAACACCGCCGACGATCGGCACCGCGATGAGCGTCCAGTTCCAGTCACCCGCAAGCGGCCGCACCCACGAATCGAGCCATCCGAACATAAAGTCCTTGATAAGCACGATCCCCGCTTTGAAGAGCCAGACGCCGACGCCGGTGGCCAGACCGACGATGAGCGCGGCGCCTCCGAGCACAAGGGTGCCTGATGGCTGCCAGCGATCGAGCCAGCGCCATAGCGCAGAGATGGACGGAGCCTTGAGAGTCATGTCAGGGGATGACGGACGGTCGGTTGCAGACAATAAAGGTAGGTCGAGCGTACGGCTCGACAATGGAACGGGAGCCGTTCGACGCAATTCGTTGCCATCACCATGAATTCATCACAATTCATTCGAAATGAATTTGTGTACGAATCGCCCCGGACGATTGCATCCGACCGCCGGAATCCGGATATTGTGTGTTGCTGCTGCGTTGCGAAGTGTCTGGTCCGGACACCGCACACAGACTCCGAAGCACATAGAGGTCCATCATGAGTGCCACACGTCACTACTCAACCGACGAAATCCGTCTGATCGTCTCGATGTCCAGCGCCGTGATCGGCGGTCGCGACATCGAGGAAGTCCTCAGAGAGCTGCGCGACGGTCCGCCGCGCGTCCCTCCGGGCGACGACCATCCGCGTCCCGTCCTCTCCGAGGGCAGGCACTACGTTCGTGAGGCGGACACGATCCGCTATACGCCGGCCGGGCTGCGTGCGATCCTTCAGCACCTCAGCTAGGCATCGCAGACCGTTCCGACCTCACGTCGTCGAGCGCCGATCCTTCTGACCCGGGATGCGCCGATCCGACGACGACGAGTCCTCCACGCGCCGCACAGTCCTCATTCGACCACGTCGCGCGGAATCTCGCCTGGCAGACGAACCATCATTTCGGTATTCAGCATTTCGTCCGACTCGCTGAACGATGCGACGCGTATCGTCGTGTCGCCCTGCGTGCCGATGAGCATGACCTCGTCGCCGATTTCGACGCCGGCAATGTCCGTCACGTCGAGCAGCGTCAGATTCATGTTCACAAGCCCGATCACCGGGGCCGCACTCCCCCGCAGGAGCATGCGGCCCCGGTTGCTCAACGCACGCGTGTAGCCGTACCCGTAGCCGACCGGTACGATCGCCAGCCGGGTGCGGCGGTGCGTGCGGAAGGAGCTGCCGTAGGCGATGTGCTCGCCTTCGGGTACCTCGTTGATCGCCATCACCCGACTGCGCCAGCTCAGAAGCTGCCGAAGCGGATCCTCCCGCTGCTCGAGCTCGGATATCCGGTACCGACGGATTTCAGGACTCGGCCAGAATCCGTACAGCGCAATGCCGATGCGCACCATGTCCATGATCGTCTCCGGATAGGCCAGCGCCGCTGCCGAACATGCCGTGTGGCGATGGAGGGGAACAATTTCCCGCGCGGCAAGCATCGACAGGCCGTGGCGATACCGGTCGATCTGCGCTCGAACCCGATCGCGATTCGACCAGTTCTCCGCGCCCGCGTAGTGCGTGTTCACACCCTCGATCACGTAGCTGCCCTCGGCCGCACGCAGCACCCCCGCCACCCGCTCAAGTTCCTCTGCTCGAAAGCCCGTCCGGTTCAGCCCCGTCTCCAGCTCGAGATGCAGTCGCGCAGGTCGACCGATCGACGCCGCCAGGCGAAGCGCGGCATACAAGCGATGGAAGTCGAAGACGAAGAATTCCACTCCCGCCTCGATCGCCCACGCCAGCTCGTCGTCATCGACGGCGCCCATGATCATCACGCCGCCATCGCCGTCCAGGACGCGCCAGGCACGCAGCGCCTCTGATGCACTGAACGTCGCGAAGTGCTCGACGCCCTCTGAGGCGGCCATCGGCACGAACGACTCGATGCCGTGCCCGTACGCGTTGGCCTTGATGACCGCCGAAATCCGCGTCCCGGCGCCGATCACTTCCCGCATGTAGTGGAGATTCCCTCGAAACGCCGACCGACTGATCGTGATCCGTGAAGTCTGAGTCATGCTCTGGTGGTATGGCAACTACTGCGCCCCGCCGCTGCCGCGGCTGAAACTCTCGGTGCCCGATGCTGGTACACTCGTTGCGTCTGTCCCGGCCCTGCCTGACAACCGTGAGCGACGTGGAATCGGTCACCGGCTGCCAGACGTGGCCTGCAGGCCTGTTTACAGTCAGAAGATATCCACGGAGGAACAAGCAACGATGAATCGATCAATGAGCCGATCCCGCAGACGAACGATTGCGATCCGCGTGGTGATCGTGGTGCTGCTGGTGATTCTGGCGCCGATGCTCGGCGCCTGTGATCGAGACGGAACGGGCTCGGGAACGCCCAGTACGCAGCTCAACGCGCAGACACCCGACTATCCGCCGATCACTCCGACCGCGGCACCCGACAGCTACGCACCGGTCGTGCAACGCGTCGCCCCCGCAGTTGTCACCATCCGCTCGGAAATGATCGTCCGTGCACCGCAGCAGCAGCCGTTCATGAACGATCCGTTCTTCAGACACTTCTTCGGTCTGCCCGATCAGGGAACTTCACAGGAACCGCAGCAGTACCGCGAAAGCGGCCTCGGTTCCGGCGTGATCGTCTCCCCCGACGGTTACATTCTCACCAACCATCACGTGATCGACGGCGCCGAGGATATCGAGGTCAATCTCACCGACGGTCGATCGTTCAAGGCCGATGTCGTCGGCTCCGATCCGCCCAGTGACCTGGCCGTGCTCAAGATCAAAGGCACCGATCTGCCCACACTTCCCTTCGGCAACTCCGACTCCGTCCGCGTCGGCGATGTCGTGCTTGCCGTCGGCAACCCCCTCGGCATCGGTCAGACCGTGACCTCCGGCATCATCTCCGCCAAGGGCCGCACCACCGGGTTGAGCAACGGAAGCTTTGAAGACTTCCTGCAGACCGACGCGCCGATCAACAGGGGGAATTCAGGCGGACCACTGGTCGACACCCATGGACGGATGATCGGAATCAACTCCCAGATCCTCTCTCCGACCGGCGCCAGTATCGGTATCGGATTCGCCATTCCCTCGACCATGGCCAAAGACGTCATGCAACAGCTGATCTCCACCGGACACGTGCGCCGCGGTCAGCTCGGCGTCATCGTCCAGCCGGTCACCAGCGATATCGCCGAGAGTCTCGGGATGAAGAAGACCCGCGGCGTCATCGTCAGCCAGGTGCAGTCCGGCTCCGCCGCCGAGGACATGGGTGTAAAGCGCGGAGACGTGATCGTCGCCTTCAACGGTGAACCGGTCGACGATCCGAACGTGCTGCGCAACCACGTCGCCTCGACCACGCCGAAGAGCAGCGTCACGCTCACCGTCGTCCGAAACGGCGATGAGAAGAAGCTCACCGGTACGCTGGGTGAACTCACCAGCGAAGGCGCCAAGCCGACCGAGCAGACATCCAGTACCGGCGAGTCGACCACCGGCAAACTCGGCATCAGCGTCAGACAGCTGACGCCCGACATCGCCCAGCAGCTGGGACTCGATCCCGACACGCAGGGTCTCGTCATCGGTCAGGTGAATCAGACCGGACCCGCCGCCGACGCGGGACTCCGCAACGGCGACGTGATCCTCGAGGTCAATCGCCAGAAGGTCGCCTCCGTCGGCGATCTGCGCGATGCCGTCGACGCAGCCGGCGATCACCCCCTGCTGCTGTTGATCGCGCGCAACGGGCAGGACCTCTTCGTAACGGTGCGCCCCAATGCCTAGCGCTCCACGATTCACGACCGGTTCGGCCGACGCAGTGAACGCGAACGGATCGACTGCCCGGCGGCTCGGTCCGTTCGCGTTGGATACCGTCGTCTCCGATCCCGTTACCGCCCAGGGCCACATCGTGCGCCTTCGCTCGCGCACCGTTCGCGTCGATACCCCCTTCGCATCGATCGCGCGCAGCCGGCCGGTCGGCGTCGAGGTCGAAACGCGACCGGGTCGCTTCGAACTGCATCGTATTCGCAACCGCTCGGGACTCATTCGTCTGGCTCTGCTGCTGCCGCTTGCGGCCGTGGTCGCGACGCGGCGATGGGCACCACGGCCGAGCTCGCCATGGAAACGGCAACGGAAATGGAAACGGGAATTGAAATCGGGTTGAATTCAACGGAAGGAGGAATGCGATGGATCAGACGATAAGCGACGAGACGATCGCACGGACGATCGAGGGCGGTCAGGACAAAGTGGCCGCCATGACCGAACGCCTGACGCAGATGGCGCGCTCGAATGCCGTCTTCGGCGATCCGGTCACCAACGGCGATACCACCGTCATCACCGCATCAGAGGTGTTCGCCGCTATGGGAATGGGATTCGGAACCGGGGGTGGAACCGCACCGGAGCAGCCCGGTTCGGACGGACATGCATCGGCAACCGCCGGTGGCTCCGGCGGCGGCGGCGGCGGTGGCGGAACGGCGACTGCACGGCCGATCGCCACGATCACCATTCGCCCCTCGGGCGTCGACGTCGTTCCGATTCTCGACGTCACCAAGCTCGGCCTCGCCGCCATGTCGATGCTCACCGGCATCGGTGTGATGTGGGCTCGAGCGTGGAAGGCGCGGAAGTAAACGAACGACGGGGATGGCGATCGTTCCGCCATCCCCGTCGTCGATTCCTCCGAAGTGTCGTGCCCCGGCGCCGTCAGGAACCCTGCGGCTGCATCGTGATCACCGAGAAGACTCCGTTCTGCGGATCGCGCAGCACCGCGAACGTGCCGACCGTCGGTATCTCCGTCGCCGGAACGATCACGTCACCACCCAGTGACTTCGACTTCTCCACCGTCGCCGCAACGTCCGGCACCGATACGTACGGCATCCAGTTCGACGGCACGTGCTCCGGCCACTCGTCGGTGATCTGCATCATACCGGCGACCTGCTGATCGTTGTTGGCGAACAGCGTGTACTTCATGTCCGGCATACCGGCGTCACTTGCCTTCCAGTCGAACAGCTTCGTGTAGAATTCCTCGGCACGGGCCGCATCGCGGGTGGCCAGCTCGTTCCACACCACACCCCACTGACGGTTGAAGTGGCCGGCACCGCCGTGCGACTTGCCCTTCCACAGCGCCACGACGGCGCCGGTCGGGTCCTTGATCATCGACATGCGGCCGACATCCATCACGTCCATCGGCGGCATCAGCACCTGGGCGCCCAGCGACTTCGCCTTGTCGGTCATGGCTTCGACATCGTCGACTGAGATGTAGCTGTTCCAATGCGTCGGTACACCTCCCTGCTTCTCGCCATCACTCATCAGCATCGCCGCGCAGGCGTCCTTTCCGTCGCAGCGGAACATGGTGTAGACGTTGGTTTCATCGACGGGCATGTCGACGGGTGTCCACTCGAAGACATTCGAATAGAAGTCGCGCGCACCGGTCTGATCGGTCGTACTGATGTCCCACCAGCAGAAGTTGCCGGCGGGATGACTAACCTGGGTCTGGTCGGCGGTGTTGGATTCAGTCTCGGCCATGGTATTGCCTCTAGGATGAAAGGGTGCGATGTCGGTGCGGGCGTTCGCGCGGAGCCGATCCGCGCGGCGCGAAGATAGTCTTCCTCACCGGATCGCGACTTCTCGGAACATGGCAAATCGCTCCGGTCGAGGAGGGGATCGCGGACCCGAATTTCATCCTGAAATCACGATATCCTGCTTCGGGCTGAGACATCCGGGCCTCTCGTGTGTTTATAGTAATGGGGGTAGTGTCTCATGTCCCGCCGCCGGGTCCGCTCCGACCCGGTTCCAGCCTCTGCGAGACGGCCCCAATCCACACGTTCGATTCCACCGGCGCACGGTCGCGGCGGATCGGCCGACAGGCCAACAAACGGGCACAGCAACAACGAGACGAATGTTCTCGCAACGGTTCCACCGAATTCACGCATCGACGCTCCTGCTTCTCCTGATGTCGACGGCGTTCGCGGCGCCTCTGCCGGCTCAGTCCTCCGGGACGATTGCCGATGAGGCGCACCGCGTGCCGCGTGCCGACACCGAGACGGCACGCTCTGTCGAACGGGCCGACACGCTTGCGGCTGAACTGCAGCAACCGGCGTCGGGGACCAACCGCGCCGTGACGGCATCGGGCGACTCGTCGTCGCCGCTGGCACCGGCGAACGAATCGTCCTTCTCGGGACATACCGGCGTGGAGATGGGCGACGCGGCACGACTGACCTCGACCGGAGATCTTGCCACGGCCGAATCGGTTTACTCGCGACTGCTCACGCGCGATCCGAACGACCGCAGCGCCCGGCTGCGCCGGGGTGAAGTGCGGTCCTGGCAGCAGAAGTACCTCGAGGCCGAGCGGGACTTTCAGACGCTGATCGCGGCGGATTCCTCCGACGTCGCCGCGCGCAACGCGCTCGGCTACACCTACGCCTGGCAGGGTGATCAGCGCCGTGCCCAGCAGGAATTCCGCCGATCGCTGACGATCGATCCCGGCAACCGGGAAGCCACCCGCGGAATGGCGTATTCGGCGCTGTGGAATGGCGATGCCGTCGGCGCGACCACCTGGTTCCGACGCGCGGTGGCGCTCGATCCGAAGGATCCGGATCTGCTGCTGGGACTGGCCAATGCCGAGCGCATGGCGCAGAATCGTGGAGAGGCCAGCCGCGCCTACCGGCAGGCGCTGCGCATCGCCCCGGGCCGCGACGATGCCCGCGCCGCGCTGACGCAGATTCTCCAGCAGCCCCCCTCGGCACAGGTCACCATCTGGGGCGGTGCCACGTTCTTCGGCGGCGATGGCGCCGGTGAGTCCAATACCGGAATCCGCCTGGCCGAACTCGCCCTGCAGCCGTCGAACGCCGTTCGCCTCTGGCTGCAGATCGACAACGGTCTGACGATGGACAACATCATCTACAGCCGCCGCAATCAGGCCGTGCCGAGCTACTACCTGGGTGGGTTTGCTAACTATCAGCAGAACTTCACCACTCGGCTGGAGACGGGGTTCCGCCGGCTCGACAGCTCCGTCTTCCAGCTGCTGCTGCGTGGCGAGCAGGTCTTCGTCCTCCCCACCCATCAGTCGGTCAAGCTCGGATTCTGGATCGGCAGCCGAAGCGATGAACGCAACGAGTGGATCGCCCACGCCGCAGTGAGAATTCCCGTCGGACGCCGGCTGGAACTCGAACCGGCGGTCTTCTACGCCCGCACGGGAATTCCGGGGGAATACCACTGGCGCGTGCTCGCCTCCGGCGAATACCACTTTCCGCAGGGACTCAAGCTCGGGCTCGGACTGGCGGGAGGCGCGGAGGTCGGCGGCGCCACCGACGCTGACGGGGTCAATCGCGTCTTCGACTCCTACCTGCGCATCGCCGCTCCGGTCAGCGATCTCACCGACGCACTCTTCCTGCTGCGGTATCAGTCGATCGGCGAATCGACCGAGGTGACATCGGTAGCTCTCGGTGTGAGAGCGGGGATCGGCCTATGAGCGTCGATACGGCTCCCCGCACGAATTCGCCCCGCCCGTCGCTCTACATCTTCATCTTCGGCGCGTGGATCGCCTCGCTCCTGTGGTTCCATCCGCGCCTGATGGGACTGCTCGAGATGGCCGATACGCCCGCGAAAGTCGGCGCCCTGCTGTTCTTCATCGTCTTCACCGAGATCGCGTGGCTCTACGCCTTCTTCAACGTGGGCGTGATCATCTTCGCGACGATCTATCGCTGGCGCTATCGCCCGGCCCCGCAACCGCTGCCGCACTTCGGTGCCGACGCGCCTGCGGTCGCGATCCTCTACACGACGGCCAACGACTTCGTCGAGAAGAGCGCGCTGTCGTGCGTCGCACAGCGCTACCCGAATTTCACCGTCTACATCCTCGACGACAGCTCCGAAGCGGACTACCGCCGACGCGTCGATGCCTTCGCCGCCGAGCACCCGGATCGCGTTCGCGTCGTGCGCCGATCCGATCGTCGCGGATTCAAGGCCGGCAATGTCAATCACGGCCTTGCGACCGTGGCGGTCCGCGAAGCCTACTTTGCGCTTGCCGACGCCGATGAAATTTTCCCGGAGGATTTTCTCGCGCGCACCGTGGCGCAGATCGAAGTCGATCCCTCGTGCGGATTCGTCCAGGCCAACCACCGCAGCAACCCCGAGACGTCGAGCGCACTGGCCGCAGGAATGGGTCCGGGTATCGACATCCACTGGAAGTGGTACCACCCGCTGCGCAACCGCTATGGATTCGTGATGCTCCTCGGCCATGGAGCCCTCATCCGACGCGAGTGCTGGCAGCAGATCGGTGGCTTCCCCGAACTGGTGAGCGAGGACCTCGCCTTCGCACTGCGAGCGCGGGAATACGGTTGGCGCGGATACTTCATGGAGGATGTCGTCTGCCTCGAGGACTTCCCCGAGACGGTTCGCGCGTTCCGCGTGCGACACATGAAGTGGACCCGGGGGACCTGCGAATTTCTGCAGCGCGAGATGTGGCGGGCGGTGCGCTCCTCGAGAATTCCGCTGGTGGAGAAGCTGGACGTCTTCTTCCCGACGCTCAACCTCCCGTTCTCCCTTCTCTACTTCCTGTTCGTCGTCGACGCGAATCTGGTCCTGACGTCGATGTTCGGCCACACACAGCCACTGACGCTGGTGATCGGTTGGTGGAATCTCACGGTACCGGTGTGGCGGCTCGACGGGGGGTTCTCGGCGATCACGGGTGGCGACTTCTTTCTGATCACGGTGCTGACGCTGCTGGCACCGATCCTCTGCTTCATCATCGACATGGCAATGCGACCGCGGGAGATGTTCCGCTTCCTGGCGCGCAGCACTGCGCTGTACGGATCGCTGGGACCGTTGTCGTGTCTGGGCGTGACGTTCTTCCTGATGACGGGCAAGGCGATTTTCCACGTGACGGCCGACCGCACGACGCCGGCGGGTTCGCAGGTCTTCGAATTCGGACCTCCGGTACCGACGCGGGTGCGGGAGTGGTTCCGAACGCTGTTCGCCGGAAGTCATCCGGACAATCTGGCGGTGCAGGGATTCGAGGTGGCGTGCGCGATCGTCTTCGGCATCATGTCGCTGAAGATGCTGCAGGTATCGTTCTTCGGCGTCTCGATCGCGTTTCTGCTGTTACCGTTGATGCACCGCACGGGCTGGAATCCGCGGTGGCTACGACCGCTGGTCTACGCGCCGTTCCTGCTGATCATAGCCGGGCTGATCCTCGGAGGTATGTCCCTGATGGGCGTGCAGACGGTGCTCTTCGGATTTGGATTCCACTTCTGAACCGCCGAGAACGCGGAGGCGCGGCGCTTCGCAGGATCGATCGTTGCGACGGTCGTCGGGACAAAGACGCCCTCACTCCGACGGTGCTTCGCGGAGCACATCCACTCCGCCGCCAACCATCTGCTCGCGCGGCACGCACATCGCACCCACGGCGACCTTGGTACCGGTAGACGACCCGCCGCCAATCCGAGCCGGCCTCGCACACTCTCTTCGATCGCATGCCGAACAGCGTCTCTGCGGTCCTGGCAGAAGCTCCGCACGGGTGCGCTCGCCGTCTGCGAAGACCACCGAACAACCCCCGGCCCACGCCTACCCCGTGCCGTACCTGGCGGCCCGTTCTTGGCGTTACTATCTTGACCGGTTTCCAACTCCCTGAGGATATCGTCCATGGCACACTTCGAAGTGAAACTCACTGCCGGCCGCGTGTCCGATTCTGATCACGACCTCATCTACCTCTCCGGTTTCGGCAACGAATTCGCCACCGAAGCAGTCGCCGGTTCGCTGCCGCAAGGACGCAACTCACCGCAGCGCGTCGCGCACGGTCTGTACGCCGAACAGCTCAGCGGCACCGCCTTCACCATGCCCCGTACCGCCAATCGCCGCACGTGGTGCTACCGGATCCGCCCGTCGGTCGTCCATACGCCGTATCGCCAGATCGACGCCGGCCTCCTTCGCGGTACCCCCTTCGATGAGGTCCTCACGCCGCCGAATCAGATGCGGTGGAACCCGCTGCCGATACCGTCGGAACCGACCGACTGGATCGCCGGACTCGTCACCATCGCAGGCAACGGTGATCTGGCGACCCACAACGGCGTGGCCATCCACCTCTATGCGGCCAATCGTTCCATGGAAGACAGGTTCTTCTACGATGCCGATGGTGAACTGCTGATCGTCCCGCAGCATGGCCGCCTGCTGGCCCATACCGAAATGGGCGTCGTCGAGGTCGCACCCAGGGAAATCCTCGTCGTCCCCCGCGGCGTCAAGTTCCGCATCGTCCTTCCCGATGGTGACGCCCGCGGCTATGTCTGTGAGAACTTCGGCCAGCCGTTCCGCCTTCCCGACCTCGGTCCGATCGGCGCCAATGGCCTGGCCAATCCGCGGGACTTCCTCGCACCGGCCGCTGCGTTCGAGGAACGTGAGGGCTCCTTCGAGGTCGTGGCGAAATTCGGTGGACACCTCTGGGCCGCCGAGATTGACCACTCACCGCTCGACGTCGTCGCCTGGCACGGCAACTACGCCCCGTACAAGTACGATCTGACGCGGTTCAATACCATCAATACCGTCAGCTTCGATCACCCCGATCCCTCCATCTTCACCGTGCTCACCGCGCCATCGGAGATCCACGGTACCGCCAACTGCGACTTCGTCATCTTCCCCCCGCGTTGGATGGTCGCCGAGAATACCTTCCGCCCGCCCTGGTTCCACCGCAACTTCATGAATGAATTCATGGGACTCATTCATGGCGAGTACGACGCGAAGGCCGAGGGCTTCCTCCCCGGCGGATCGTCCCTGCACAACTGCATGTCCGGTCACGGTCCAGACAAGGCCACCTTCGAGAAGGCATCCGACGCGAAGCTCGAGCCGCAGTTCATCGCCGACACGCTCGCCTTCATGTTCGAAACCCGCTTCGTCTGTCGCACCACACGCTGGGCACTCGATACCGATCTTCGCCAGGAGGACTACTACGCGGTCTGGCAGGACCTCGGGTCGAACTTTTCCCGAAACGGAGGATGACCGCCCGCATTTAAGTCTCCTTTAGGCGCTGGCAATAGCTTGTTCACAGATTCGAAATCCAGTTGGACCAATCGTGAACGAGGACGACCATGCGCACAGAAAAGACGAATTCGACCCGATCGGCAGTCACACTTCTTACAGTGCTCATGATGGCACTGCTGACGACCGCCACCGCAGCATTCGCGGGTGAACCGGCGGCGAGCCGCGCCGATACCGACGCGCCACGCGGACTCCGGCAGGGTGATACCACGCTCGAGCTCTGCGGAAGGCCGATCGCCTACACCGACCAGGTGGGAATCACCTACCTGATGCCCGAGGACGGGACGATCACCCTTACGGTGATCGGCAGCGATGGATCGCTCGTGCGGACAATCTCCCGCCAGCCGGCCGCGGCCGGTCGACACCTGATCTACTGGGATTCGCGCGACGACGCCGGCATGAGGGTGCCAAACGGCACCTACTACCTCGCACTGCACGTCGATGGAGCCACCGAATCGACATCCGCGGTGGTCGCCACCCGCGTCCACACCGAATCCGCTTCCGGATCGGTCGCCTCCACCGGTAACTAATCGACCGTTCGACGGGTTCCTTGAGTAAATCGCTCCCGGTTGCAAACCGAATTGCCCCTCGGCCCGTTGTTTTATCAGCAATCGAGGCAGATCGTGACGGCGCGGTTCGGGTGAAACTCTTCGGGTGAAACTTCCGGTCAGAACGTGCGGTAGATACCGAAGCGACGGCGTGCACGACAAAATGCTCTTGAGATAGATGTGAATCAGAGGTCGACGAGGCGAGTGCCGGAAGGCACTCGCCTTCGTCGTTTCAGGAGCGTTGTCGTAGTTTCGGCCGCGTTCAGCTACACTCCGGCGGCGGCTCGCCGCGATTCCACACCAAGACCCCGACGATCGCGATGGGCGTGATGATGCAGGCATTCTACTGGAACTGCCCGCAGGAGGAACACAGAACGTTCGGGTGGTGGAATCACCTCCGCACGCAGATCCCGGCACTTTCCGCCACCGGCTTTACCCATCTCTGGCTCCCACCCGTACACAAGGCGGCCAACATCGGCGGTCCGTCGATGGGCTACGATCCCTACGACTACTACGATCTGGGAGAATTCAACCAGAAGGGTCACGTCAGTACGCTGTTCGGAACGCGTGTCGAACTCGACCGGTTGATCGCCGCCGCCCACGACCATCGGCTCGGAGTGCTGGCCGACATGGTGATCACGCACAACAGCGGCGGTGACGCTACGGAGAGCAATCCGATTACCGGAGAGGAGCGCTGGACGGTCTTCGCGCCGCGGAGCGGAAAATTTCACCGTGACTGGAATTGCTTCCACCCCTGCACGTTCGACCGCGGTGGCGAGCAGGAGTACGGGGAGATGCCCGCCCTCTCACACCGCAATCCGTACGTGCTCGAAGAAATCTTCCGCATGGCCCGCTGGCTCGTCGAGGACGTCGGCTTCGACGGATTCCGTTACGACTTCGCCCGCGGCTACACCAGCTGGACGATCGGCGCCCTGCAGCAGTACCACTACATGCGCGACGGACATCCGTACCGTCCGTTCGGCGTCGGACACTGCTGGTGCGATGGAGAGGAAATCGATCGGTGGGTCGGCGTCGCCAACGCCTTCAACGACAATCCCGTCAATGCGTTCGACATCCCGCTGCAGCGGATGCTCAAGGCGCTCTGCGACGACGCGCAGTTCGACCTGCGACGGCTGACCGAGTGGAATACGCTCACCTCGCGTCAGCCGGAACGCTCGGTCACCTTCGTCGAGAATCACGACATGCGCGACGACGCCACTGCAATCGTCAACGACAAACTCCTCGCCTACGCCTGGATTCTCACGCATGAAGGATATCCGTGCGTGTACTGGAAGGACTACGTCACGCACCGTCTGGCGTTGGAGGACACGCCCAACGGGATCGCGGCGCTCGTCTCGATGCACGAAGCGTTCGCCGGCGGTGCCACACGCGTGCTGCGCAGCGATGAAGACCTCTACATCATGGAGCGCAGCGGACACGACACCGCGCCCGGACTGCTCTTCGTGCTGAACAACCGCTCCGAACACTGGCACGGCGCATGGGTTCGAACGGGTTGGGAGAATACACGCATGGCACCGGTTGCGTGGTGGAGCGCCGGCGACGTCTCACGACCCGACGAGCAGTGGACCAGTTCGCACGGCGACGGCGGCTTCTGGGCACCACCGCGCGGCTACGCGGTGTACGTGCCGGCCGAGTGAGGGGACCGTCGACGGCGGTGCAACAGTGTGCTGAGGACGTCACCGCTGCGACCGCGGCGCCGCGGCGGGCTCGTCGACGCTGATGCGCAGCAGATCGACGCATCCGTCGGCAACGCCGGGATCGGCGCTGGAGATCTCGGCAGTCAGCCCCCTGTCGAGAAGCTCGGCGACAATCGCGCGCACCAGCGACGACAGCGCGCCATCTTCGTGCACGGGCGCCGCCGCCCGCTGTATCCGGATGCGCGAGCCGCGGTCGATGCTCGAGAGAAACTCCGACAGCGACGAGCTGATCGGCATCCGCGACGATGGCTCCGGATCGGCGATGACGTAGACGCGCCGGTCGATCGACCCTCGTTGCTCCGTTCGTATCGGAAGACTGTCGATCGACCGCGACGTGCGCCCGAGCGAATCGACCGCCACCAGTTCCGCCTCGAGCACCGACGCCTCAGCATCGCCGGCCATGGCGTCCCACGCGATCGACTCCGATCCGTCCCGCCCCGTGCCGTAGGTGGCGATCGTCCGCATGCCGCGGCGGATCGTCACCGTCCATCGCTCGATTCCGGCGTCGGACGTGAACGTCGGGGCAATGCGAAGCGTCGGCGGATGATGCGTCCGTCGCACGCTTTCAGCAGTGGATGTCGGCGCGGGACTCGGTGGATCGATTCGCATCCTCACGTACCCCCGAGCACTGTTCGCATCCTCGGCTCCGGACTGATGCGATATCGTGATCCGCGCCGGATCGATATTCCAGACCGTCGTCAGATACGCAGCCACCGCCTGCATACGTGCCATCGCCAGCGCCTTCGGCTCGCCGGCCGCTACCTGCGCGGAGAGCGTCACGCGGGAATCCCCGCGATCACGCAGCCGTGCCGCCGCGTCGTTGAGTATCTGACGCGGTATCTCCTCCGACGCCATTCCGTCCAGCTTCCACGTCGCCGCGTGCGCCGCGTCGACTACCGACTGACAAGAGGCGATCTCCGAGGATCCGCGCGCGAAATGAATGTGGTCGGGTAGTTCGATCGTCGTTCTCTCGCGCACCTCCTGCACGCCGATCACCGCCGTGTCCGAGCGGATCCCGCGGTCGTCGATCGCATATACGTCGAGCGAACTCGAGATACCCGCCCTCGACGCATCCGTCGGCGGTACCTCGACCGCAGCCGACGCGATCGACTGCGGTTGCGCCCCGAACGCGTAGTCGATCGACAACCCGACGCGGACCGAGAGCGTGCTGCGAACCGTCTCGACGACGGGACCGAGCGGATCCCACCGGAGGATTACCGATGGTCGCATTCGGAGATGTCCGCCCATCGGCAGTCGTGCCGCAGCCCCCGCCTCCAGGGCGAACGTCGGCTGCCGGAGCGTGAACGCCATTCCGTCAAGCATCGGCTGCCCCGTCGCCCCGTTCTCGAAAATCGCTCCGGTCGGGCCCAGTACCGTGTCGACCTGTCGGAACGTCCCGCCGAATGACGCCCCAAGCGCGCAGCCCGCCTCCACGTCCAGCCACGGCAGTACCCATAACATTACGCGCGGCTGAAGTTCCACCGTTTCAAATGCGCTCTGGAACCGGTACTGGCGATCGAGCACCACCTCCCCGCCAAGCGATTCGATATACACCCGCTGCGCGTCGACCGGAAGTGCGGTGAACGTCTCGGAGCGCATCATCAGATTCGCCCCGATCGACAGGCCGTAACCGTCGCTCAGCATCGCAGGCATCCGCAAGGTCGCACCGATGCCGAGCGCCGATTCGCGTCCGTCGGAAAACACGCCGCAGTCGTATCCGGAATTGAATACAGGAAACTGACCGCTCGACCAGCCGCGGCTCCAGATGCCGTCGAGTCCGATGCTCGGACGACGCGGTGTCTGGGCGGTTGCATTCGAACACACGAGCAGAATGGTGATGACGGCGAACGTGATTCGGGTTCGAATTCGGAGTGATTGAATTCGACCCAATTGAATTCGACTCAATTGAATTCGACTCAATTGAATTCGGCCTAATTGAATTCGGCCTGATTGAATTCGAAGCGCTTGAAGGCGACGTGATGGAATTCGAAGCGAGTGATCAGCCACGGCTTACTCCCTGACCATGATCGCCGTGCTGATACGCTCGCCGACGCGCAGTTCGACGAAGTAGAGTCCGGAGGAAATGCCGTCGAGGTCGATCTCGGCCTGGCGTTCGACGCCGCCGCTGGATGGCAGATCGACGCTACGCCGCGCGGCACCGAGGGCATCGATGAACCGGACGGTGGCACCGATTCCGGCGGGCGAGACGTACGAGAGCGTCATGTGCGATCCGGCGGGATTCGGAGCGAGCGGACGGGTGAAGCCGCCTCGCGCGAAGGCGACGTTGCGTCCGATGTCGCAGCCGCTGGCCAGCAGCAGTCCGTTGGCGCCGACGCCGTCGTTGCCGTCATCGATGGAGCGGACGGCAACGGCAATGGGGTTGTCGGGCTGCGCCTCGACGAGCACGTCCGCATGCAGTTCGAAGAGCGTGTCGAGCGGACGAGTGATCCCGGCGGCATCGGTGCGCACGAGCACGGTACCGGCGGTGGAGAGATCGGGATCGATCAGCACGCCGGCGCCGGGTGCCGTCACTGCGCGGACGGCGATCGCGCGTGGATCGAATGTCAATTGCACGGTGAGCGAATCGATGCGTTCAGCGGCAAGAATCGGCGGGGCGATTCTGCAGACGAGCGTGGCGGTCGTGCCGACGCGGGCGTTGACGGTGTCGATCCAGACGGTCCGTGCCGAGTCGACCGGTGCGACCACGGCGCCGGTCAGGCGCAGTGTGTCGCCGCCGCCGATGCCGTAGACGGCGAGCGGAACGTCAAAGGCCCCGGTATCGGAGACCGTGATCTGCAGCGCGATGCTCGTGTCGCCACCGCCGACGAGTGCCTGCGGCAGCGATCCGTGGTCAATCAAGAGTCGACCGCCGGCATCGTCGAGCAGCCGCACCGAGTCGACGCTTGCCGGTTCATACCGGAACCGCCCGAGGTTGGCGACGACAATGGACGTATCGATGCTTACAGCGCCGACGCGTGTCCCGAGGGCGAGCGTATCGGCCTCGAGCGCCAGATGCGGCCTGAAGTCGAGGGCACCGCGGGCGAGGCGGACCTCGGGCAGACCGGAGCCGTTGACATCGCTGACGAACACGATGGCCAGGAGCGAATCACGAAGCGTCATGAATCCGCTGCCGGCGTCGACGGCGACGTCTTCGGAGCCATCGTCGTTGACCACCACGGGCGCCGACCACGGACCGTCGGAATTGGTGACGTAGAGAATCCGGTGTTGGCCGGTCGTGGTGATCGACCCGGCAGCGACGTGTGCGGCGCCGTACTGATCGACAGCGATGGATACGTGGGAGAAGTCGAGTCCGGCCGCCTTGATGGCAGGTTCGACAGGACGCCACCCGGAGGGATCACCGGAGGTGAAGAGCACGGCTTCACCGCCGGCGGAGGTTTCGCCGACGAACGCGACGTAGGGATTTTCGGCGGCGTCGACGGTGATGGCCACGGGGGAATTCGCATGGGAGAGATCACGGCTTCCGAGCAGTTCCGACCGCTGAAAGCTGCCGCCGAAGCCCTGCAGCAGAACGACGGTCTGGCGCTGTTCTGCAGGATTGACGCGGGCGAGGAAGGCGATGTAGACGGTTCCACCGGCGGTAGCGGCGATACTGGGCATCGAGCCGATGGCGAATTCATCCGAGACGGGCGTCGGTGTCGACCAGGCACCGGCCGGCGAGCGGCGTGCGTAGTAGACGGTATCGCCGCGGCTGAAGGCGACGTGGAGCATACCGGTGGCATCGACCGCTGCGGAGAGTCGATCGATCGGCTCGCCGCAGAACGAGGCGTCGGGCGACTCGAGTTCTGTGAAGTCGGTCAGCACATCCCCATCGGGCACGTTGCGGGCGTACTGCATGCAGAGCTCCGAACCGCCGGTGAGAGTCACGAAGTGGAGCACGGAGGTGGAGTCGATCGCCAGAGCGCCGGCGCGACCGACACGCTCCGGCGGAAGCGTCGGCGACTGGGGAATCTCACGCGACTGCAGGAACACGCCATCGGCGCCCTGGTTGTCCCGCGTGTAGTAGAAGCGTCCCGAGACGCTGCCGCGATAGACGACGTAGGTGCGGCCCGACGGGGCGATCACGACTGCGGGCGCGGCCGAATCCAGCAGCGTCGGATCGAGCGAGAACGGCGTGACCGGTGTTACGTCGAACGACTGCTGGGCGCGGAGCGTTGTGGCCGCAAGCACCGTCACCAGCAGCATGAATGCGCTTCGACGGGCACCGCGGACGATGGTCGGCACGGTGATCATTGCGAAGAATACGATATTGGCGGGCTCGCCTGCAGCGCACGTCTGAGGCACTGCACGTCGGTGTCTGACCTCAGGGCGGGCGTTGCGTTTTGGTTCGGTTCGGTGTCTCTTTAATGGTACCAGCAGGAGGGTCGCGACCGGCGGTCTACAGAAGCTTCAAGATGGTGGAATCCGAGCAGATATCGGCATCGGATCGACCGAGCACACGTGGCAGGAGCCGTGGCGACGAGGTCGATCGACAGCTCTTCGCACGCTTCATCGCGGGCGACGAACGCGCCATGCTCGAAATCTTCGATCGCCACCATCACCGCCTGCACATGTACTGTCTGAAAATTGTGGGTAACCGGCAGGCTGCGGAGGATCTCACGCAGGAAGGGTGGCTGCGGCTGGTCCGGTACCTGCGATCGGGCAAACGGGTCGATTCGCCGATTGCTCTGATGCTGACGATCGTCCGGAACCTCTGTCTGAACCATCTGCGGCTGGAGCGGACACACCGGTCGCTCGACGATCTGCAGCCGTCGGAGCATCCGCTGACGGTGGCGGAAGAACTGACCCACATGCAGGAGCTGGTGGCGCTGTCGCTTCCGAAACTCCCCATGCGCCAGCGCGAGGTGCTGGTGCTGCACGCCTACAGCGGCTATACGTTCGAACAGATCGCCGACATGCTCGGCGAACAGGTCGGCAGCGTTCGCATGCGCGCCTCGCGTGCACGTGCGCACCTGGCGCGCATCGTCTCGGCGAT
This sequence comes from Chlorobiota bacterium, assembly GCA_963711465.1. GTDB lineage: Bacteria > Bacteroidota > Ignavibacteria > OLB7 > OLB7 > CAVQEG01. The sequence continues at coordinate 98,843 of CAVQEG010000003.1, read as the reverse complement.
GGTCGAAATCGAGGAGGATGCCGAACGGCACGGCGGAGAGTCCGGTTCACCGGAACGACCGGCGGAACAGTGGAAGGGGACCAAACGCATACCCGACGACGGAGATAGATCATGAGACGCGAAGAACGCGAGCGGCTGGTCGAGCGATACCTCGACGGAGCGCTCGATCACGAGGCCGAGCAGGAGTTCTTCATCCAGGTAGCACTGGATGGCGAGCTTCGCCGCACCCTCAAGTCATATCGGATCGTGGACGAGACGATCCGGATGGAACGCGAGAGCGCCGTGCATGGTCACGCACCGGCACGGCAGGCGCTCGCCGGCATCCTCGATCTGGCGCCTGTAACCGGCGCGACGATCACTGCCTCCGCCGAGTCGTCGGCGTCCGGTACCCTCATGCGACGTTTCGTCGCCGGACTCGCCGGTACGGTGCTGTTGGTGATTGCACTGCTCATGGTCGGTCCGGTCGGCGCCGAGCGGTCCGATACCTTCCCCTCCCCCTCGCCTGACGCCGGATCGACCGCCTCGGCTGACCACTCGGCACCCGTCCTCCATGCGACCCATGTCTTCGATGCGGATGCGTTTTCCTCGACGGTCAATCGCGCCGCCGTCAACGCCGCCTCCGCCCTCCTCGAAGCGCGCCGGACCCACGCCCTGTCCGCCACCGCCGCGCGGCAGAGCAGACCGTCGGCCACCGGCACGGTGAGCGGCGACGGGCCGATACTCGAGCCCCCGTCGGCTATGCCACCGCTCAACCCGGCCGCAGGGATTCCCAACGAGACGCGACAGAGCACGTCGATCACGCCGAACACCAGCGCAGCCGCGCCAAACACCGCGTCCGACGATTCGATCAAGATTCCCGTTCAGATCGAGCTACCTCCCTCCGAACACTGATTTCCCGTACATCCCGTACACACGCAACGGCCCCGCCGATACCGGCGGGGCCGTTGCGGTTTCCGGCAGAACGATCGCATCCGATCGAGGTCACCGCGACTCCACCACCCTCTGAATCAGCCGGTCATCCGACGTCTCCAGGACGAGGAGATACGTGCGTTGCTTCGTGTGGTGCGATCGGTGCCCGCTCGCTCATGTGCGCGCGATGAATCATCCATCGCGTAGAAGGATTTCGTTGTCGTTGAACGTCGGTGGTCGCTCAGCGCGCGCCGCCTGCGGGCGCGACTCATCGGAGCGCTGCGATTGTCGCATGAGGGGATCCGACAATGCGACATGCGCTCGGTCGCGCGGTCGAGACGAACCGTGAATCGCGTGCGGCACGGACCTCGCCACCCCCCATCCCGCTACTCCCGTGTCAGAGGTTGCGCCGCAGCCAGACGCGCATCGTCGAGGCATTGCATGATCCATTCCGCATACATCGGCGCCGGCCGCGCGTAGAGCGCGTCGGTCGAATCAATGTCGTCTGCGGGCCATGCCGTGTAGCCGAGCTCGCCGGTCGATGTGAAGACCGAACCATGCGGATAGAGTGCCCTCGGAACGACGTAGATCACGCCCTCGCGTCCAATCGCATCCGCGAGCCGCCCGTGGGCCAGTTCGGTCGAACCGCTGCCATGCAGAATCAGACAGGCGGGATATGAACGGATGGTTGAATCGTAATCCGGCGGAAGCAGAACGATGTAGGTGCCGATGGTTTTCGTCTCGACGAACCGACGGATGTAGCCGCGGGGTCCCTCCCGAACGCTCCGTGCCCGCGCCGAATCGAGTTCGTCCGAACCCAGCATCCGCATTGCCCGGTCGCGCCACGACGGACCCGGCACCTGGGCATCGGCGGACTGCAGTGCGGGCAGGCAGATGATGAAGGCAATTACCGCCGCCGACAGAAGGATCTTCATGCGGATACCTCGAGTGTTGCGTGTTCCGCGAGCCGTTCCCACGCATGGCGCCAATCCGGGTGACAGCGGTGCACGCACGAATTTCTCCCTACCCTCCTCTCGGCACCTCGATCGGGCGGTCACGGTGAAGAATGACCCAGTCGCCGTTCTCGACGAGCGCTTCGGTACCGAGCGCGTGCAGCACGGCGCGAATTCGCTCCTCGTCTCCCATCGCATGGTAGTGCCGCAGCCGCTCCGATGCCGTCGAGAACGTCGCCGCCATTCGCTCGTATTGCTTGCTCAATTGCTTGAATGCGCGTTTGTCGATGTAGCCGTGAAGCAGACCGGCCATCACCAGAAGAACGCCAATTCCGAGATTTATTCCGGGCCCTCCGGCCAACGCAAGCTGCACGACGGCAACGGCAATTGCGAGGAAGAAGAAGAAGTCGACGCCGATCTCCAGTCGGTGCAGTATCCGTTCCAGCTTGTGCGCCGCTCTCGGGAAATACGCCCCCTGATCGTCAACCCAGTTTGCCATCACCACCTCGAGTCGCGTGTGGTGTACCGCCATTTCCACCGGGTCGAACGCACCGGCCGAGTAGGCGAGCAGACTCCACGTTCGAATTGAATCACGGATCCAGTCGAGCACCGAACGCTGCTTGCGCAGGTAGTGCTCGGCCGCTGAATCCTCGATGCCCGCCACACCCCAGAAGAACTGCACGCGAAGTCCCTCGGCCAGCGCGCGGTAGTCCAGGTATTTCGTCTGGTAATCACCGTCGTCGACGCGGATATAAACGACGAACGCTGCCCCCAGCGCACCCAGATACAGTCCCAGGAGCCACAGTTGGTGATGGAACAGATGGGAGAACAATTCGAAGAACAGCACGGCAAGAAATACCAGCGAGAATATCGCGGCGAGATTGCGCACCGTCTTGCTCTGGAAGTGAATCGCCATTGTATCGGCCCGCGAAAACCGATCGAGCAGCCCCAGCAGCCCGGGCGTCAGCGTCTCACGTGAACTGAATGGACAGAGATACCGCCGGCTGGATTCGCGTGCCTCGGCAAGCTGTTCGGAAAGCCGGATATCGTCGTGGTTGAACGTTTCGATGCGCTCCAGTATGAGGTTGTATTGGTGGGCGACCTCCTTGGCATCACGGTGATCGGTCGGCAGATGCAGCAGCACGTCCGCAGCAGGCGCATCAGGCGGTGCATGCCCCGGCCGCGGCGTGACGATCTGCATGACCGGTCCGCGCTCGAGCGCGTCGAGCACCGTTCGCGGCGGTACGAATCGCTCAGGTATTCCCTCCAGCCGATACTGCACCACCTCCGCCGTGCCGCCCGTGTGCTTGGGCGCCAGCCCGTCCCAGAGCGCAATGAAAATCTGACTGTAGCGCGCCACGAACGCGCCGACCTGCGCATAGTGCTCGTTGCGCGCCGGCCCGTGCCGCCGTATGTCGTCAAGCGTGTATCCGTCCAGAAGCGGAAGGACGAACTGGAGCGACGCGCTCGCCAGCAGCGTGTCGAATTCCTCGATTGAACCCGGCTGCTCGAAATCCTGGATGTAGAGATCGCGTTCGAACGGGAGCGGTACGACCAGTTCGGCGCCGAACTCCATGGCGATGCGCGCACCCAGCCGGTCGGCACCCTCGGCCAGCGGCGAAAGCACCATCAGCGGTGTGTGCGGATACTTTGACTTCAGATCGCGGAACACGCTGCGCATCCGTTCCTCGATCGCCTTCCGATCGTCCTCGTGCATCGCGCGATGGCCGACGATGCCGACCGCGATCGGCAGCGATCCGATCCCGCTGCGGTCGGCAGCGGAACGACCGCCACCAGTGACTCCATTGCGTTCGCTCCGATGCTCCGCACGCTCCGCCCGATTGCCAACTTCAAGCGTCTCAGCCATACAGTGTCGAAATTCCTCGGTGAGAAGTCAGAACGGACTGGGGTGGGGTGGCGATGAAGATACGCCGCCGAGGCGTGGATTCGGTGCAGTATTTGCGCTGCGCGAGCGCTCGATCCCGAGCTTGCGGCGCTCAGTCCGCGTGCGCCGTCCGTATCCTCGCGTCGAGCGCCACGACGCCGTCGGAACCCGCCAGCAGCGGATTGATGTCCAGTTCCTCCACATCCGGCAGGTCGATCGCCAGTTGGGAAATGCGCACCAGCACGTCGACGATGGCCTCGGTGTCCGATGCCGGTTCTCCCCGGATTCCCCGCAGCACCCGAACGCCTCGAATCGACTCGACCATTTCCCGCGCGTCCTCCCGAGTGATCGGCGCAATCCGGAAGACGACGTCGCGAAGCGCCTCGACGAAAATTCCTCCCAGGCCGAACATCACCAGCGGTCCGAACGAGGGGTCGCGGACCATGCCGCAGATCGTCTCGCGTCCGCCCCGCACCATCTGCTGGACCAGCACGCCGTCGGCTGTGGAGCCCGCGCGGTCGGCCGCGGCACGCAGCTCCATGAACGTCGCACGCACCGCGTCCGCATCGGCAATGCCGACGCGTACTCCGCCGATGTCGCTCTTGTGGACCACATCGCGTGCGACGACTTTCATCACCACCGGATATCCGAATCGTTCGGCGGCATCGAGCGCGTCATCTTCGGCGACAGCCATCACCGAGCGCGCCACCGGAATGCCGTAGCACCCCAGCAGTTCGAGCACCTGATCCTCCCGAAGCTTCGAACGGCCGGCCTCGGATGCAGTGCGGAGAATTCTCTCGGCGCCGGCGCGATCCACCTCAAGGCGAGGATACGTCGGCTCGGGTCGCGAACGGACACGACCGTATCGGAGCAGTGCGCCCAGAGCGCCGGCGGCGGCCTCGGGGAATACGTAGGCGGGCACTCCGGCGCGATGCAGTTCGGCCCGCCCCTGCGGCAGTCCCTCGTGTCCCATCAGCACCGCCAGCATCGTCTTCTCATGATGTGTCGCTGCCGCCTGCCCGATCGCAACGGCGATATCCTCGGTGCGAACACCGAGCGGCGGGACGAAAATCGCGACGGCCGACGAGACGCCCGGGTCCGACAGCAATGCGTCCAGCGCCGCGCTGTACCCGCTGGCATTTGCCGATGCGATCATGTCGAGCGGATTGCGCAGCGATGCCTCCTCGGGAAACAACGGTCGCAGCCGTTCGACGGTCTCCGCCTGCAGCTCCACCATGTCCAGCCCGTTCGCCTCGATCGCGTCCGCCGCGAGAATGCCGGGTCCCCCTGCGTTGGTCACCACGGCAACACCGGGAGTTCGCGGAACGGGACGATCGGTGAATGCAGTGGCGATGTCGAACATTTCCTGGATGGACGCTGCGCGAAGCACGCCGGCCTGGGCGAACATGGCGTCGACGGCGGTATCACTGGCAGCCAGCGCACCGGTGTGCGAGCTGGCCGCGCGCGCGCCTACGCTCGAGCGGCCCGACTTGACGACGATGATCGGCTTGCGACGCGTGATCCGCCGGGCGATCTCCAGGAAGTTCCGCGGATTGCCGAAGCTCTCGACGTACATCATGATCACACGAACAGCGTCGTCGTGCTCCCACTGCTCGAGCATGTCGTTGCCGCTGACGTCCGGCTTGTTGCCCATCGAGACGAACTGCGAGATGCCGACGCCGTACTCTGCGGCGTAGTCGAGCACGCTTGCGCCGAGCGCTCCGGACTGCGAGACGAACGCGGCACCGCCGAACGGCGGCATCACCGGCGCGAACGTGGCGTTCATCGACACCGCCGGGTCCGCGTTGAGCACGCCCATGCAGTTCGGTCCGATCATCCGCATGCCATAGCGGCGAACGACATGCATCAGCTCCCGTTCACGAGCGGCTCCCTCGACGCCGACCTCACGGAAGCCGGCGGAGATCACGACCAGTCCCTTCACGCCGGCGCGGCCGCATCCCTCGGCCACCGACAGCACGTGGTCCTTCGGAACGACGACGACCGCGAGGTCGACCGCATCGGGCACCGACGCGATGTCGGGCCACGCCCGGATCGAACCGATCGAGCGTGCCGACGGGTTGACCGGATAGACGGCACCGGTGAATCCATGCCGCACGAGGTTGCCGAGAATCTGGTTGCCGATCGTATTCGGCGAACGCGATGCGCCGATGACAGCGATCGTGCCGGGACGCATGATGGGATCGAGCGACATGTCGGTCTGAATGGTGAGAGGAGGAATTCGAATTCGGACGGAGACGGGCGACGTTGCGATATTCGCCACACTCCATGATCGGCATACCGTGCGACGTTCGGAATGACGACGGTCATCGCCGGATCGTCGTCACAGGATTGCCGTCGCCGGATTGCCGTCAGTCGTGCCCGCCTCTGCGTTGACCGTACTCATGACCCTCGTACCATCCCGCTCCGCTTCGGAAGTCTCCGATCGCCGCACCGCGTTCGCGTTGCGTCTCGCCGGCGCTCTGCACCGCTATGGAACGCCGACGCACCAGCTGGAGAGCACGATGAAGCGCGTGCTCGCGCGGCTCGGACTCGACGGCGTCTTCTTCTCGATTCCCACCGGCATCTTCGCCGGCTTCGATCGACCCGAGGATCACCGCACGAGCGTTATCCGCGCCGAGTCGATCGAACTGAACCTCGAGAAGCTGACGCGCCTCGACGAGCTTGCCGAGCGGACGATCGGCGGCGAAATCGACGTCGCCGACGCGTCGGTCGAAGTCGAGCACATCATTGCCGCGCCCAACCGCTACTCGGCCATCGTGTCGATCGCGGCATACTGCGTGGCGACGGGAACGGCGGCGCGGATCTTCGGCGGCGGGTGGCGGGAAATGGCCGCGGCGACCCTCGTCGGGCTCGCCGTCGGACTCGCCGACGTGCTGCTGGCGCGCTCGGATGCCACCCGACGTGTGTTCGAGATCGTCGCCGGCGTGATCGCCTCGGCCCTTGCCACCGTCGCGGCTTCGCAGTTGGCGCCGTTCTCCATCTACCTCACGACGCTGGCAGGGCTGATCATCCTGCTTCCGGGACTGACGGTCACCACAGCAATGACCGAGCTGGCCACGGGCAACCTCGTCAGCGGCACCGCACGGCTGACCGGCGCCATCCTCGTATTCCTCCAGATCGCCTTCGGCGTCGCGCTCGGCGGGCAGGTGGTTCGACTCTTCCCGACGCTCTCACAGACAGGACCGCCGCTGCCGCTACCTGACTGGACGCTGTGGGTATCGCTGCTGCTGACACCGCCGGCGCTCACCGTGCTGATGCGCGCCATGCCGAGGGACGGAATCTGGATCACGCTCGCCTCCATCGCCGGCTTCACCGGTGCCCGTGCAGGCGCGTCATTGCTGGGACCTGAACTCGGAGCGTTTCTCGGTGCGGTGGCGCTCGGATCGCTTTCCAACATCTTCGGTCGCACGCTGCGACGTCCCGCCGCGGTTCCCCTTCTCCCCGGCCTGCTTCTCCTCGTCCCCGGATCGATCGGCTTCGGAAGTCTGGAGCGATTCGTCGCACGCGACGTTACCGCCGGCGTCGAGGCCGCCTTCAGCGTCGCCCTCGTCGCCGTCGCCCTTGCGATGGGACTGCTGACGGCGAACGTCGTCGTGCCTCCGAGGAGAACGCTGTAGAGTAGCTGTCGTACGAGGAGTGGCTGGCGTGAAATGATCGGGCCGGCGAGACGGTTGCCGGACGGTGACTGAGCCAGGAATTCCGCCACGCCGCGAGCACCGCGATTTCCGAATTCCCGTCACACCGCTCCGTGCATCCCGTTCTGAAGCTCGAGCGCGAATTCGAGGTTGCGTTCGTAGACCGGCAGAATCTCCTCGATGTAGGCACGGACGTGACGACTGGGGACCTCGTCGTGGTAACGACGCAGCAACGTCACTGCCTCCTGATCGCGGGTGACGAGATCCTGAACGTAGATGCGCTCGAACGCGCCGGGATTGGTCGCGCGCAGCTCATCGAGCCGACGCTTCAGATCCTCGTATGGCGTGAGACCGGGCTCGAGCTCGGGTGCGATTCCGATTGCGGTGGCAAGACTGTCCACGCGCCGGAGCAGCGTGCGATGCTCCTGGCGGATTCCCTCTGACGCCTCGCGCAGTCTGGTGTTCTGCGTCCGTTCGATCGCCGCATCCGCCATAGCCACCTCCACCGAATCCATCACCGCCAGGCGCGCCATGACGTGCGAGGTCTCCTCGACTTCCTCCGGACTCAGCGATTCGTGCCCCGCGGTGTCGTTGGCCTGCGAGGTATTCGCAACGCCTCCGCCCGGTTCGTCTCCATCGTCGGAGCAGCCGACTGCAAGCAGCGTCAGCGCCAGCAGGATGAGCAGTGTGTTCGGTGGGCGTGGCATCGGATTCCTCGTTCGTCGGCGTTGCGGCACGCATCGTTCGATTCAACTCCCGTGCCGTGCGGTTCTCACGCGTTCGGGCTCTCGAAGTAGGTCGCCGGATCCTGTCCGAAGTATCCGACGAGCTGTTCATACAGCTCCGGGTAGTGCTCACGCAATGCGGTCGGCAGTTCGAAGAACGCTTCGACGGAGACGGAGAAGAACTCGGCCGGATTGGTGGCACCGTAGTCGTCGAGCGGCCAGGCGGTGCCCACCATGCTTCGCTGGCGCAGCAGGGCGAAGGCATTGGTAAGCACGCGATTCCACGACTCGTACTGTTCGCGATTCTTCAGCAGCGGTGTACCGTTGGACGCGCCGGTTTCCTGATCGAGTTTGTGGGCGAATTCGTGCAGCGCCACGTTGTGTCCGTCCTGCGGTTCCTCACCGCCGTGCAGGACATCGTCCCAGGAGAGCACCACCGCTCCGTACTGCCACGCCTCTCCCAGCCGAATCTGATGTCCGTCGCGCACGATCCATCCGTCGCGATGGTTCTCTCTGGCGATGTAGGCAGTCGGATAGACGAGGATCGTGCGAAGATCGGAGTAGTAGTCGTGGTCGAGCTTCAGCAGCAGCACGCAGGCCTGCGCGGCGATCGTCACACGGATTTCATCGGTGATCTCCAGTCCCGCACACCCTTCGAAGATCTTCTCCTCGAGGAACACCATCACGGTCTGCTGCAGCCGGCGCCGCAGCTCACCGGGCAGCCGTGCATAGAGCCGGAACGTCCGACGCAGGAGTGCATCCCATTCATCGGGGAACGGTCGCTGCATCGCGTTTCGGCGACGCCGGTTCGTGAAGAAATCGAACATGGTCGACGGGGTTTCGAATCGTCCCGGACTGCATCACCCGGCGGCATACCCATTGCGCGTCTGCCCGGCACAAACTCCTGAGGCACCCAATGCAACCGACATGGCAGGACAGACTGGTACGAGAGCATATCGGTGAGCTCGTTACGACCGTACGAGACGTGTCCCACGTGCTCGAAGTTTCCGAGGACTTCGATCCGCTTCTCGACGCGATCGGCGACGCCCGGTTCGTCCTCATCGGCGAGGCCTCCCATGGCACATCGGAATTCTACACCTGGCGTGCCCGGCTCACTCAGCGTCTGATCGACGAGAAGAATTTCGACTTCGTGGCCGTCGAAGGCGACTGGCCCGACTGCTACCGACTCAACCGGTACGTCAAGAGCTACCGCGACTCCGGCGACTCCGCGCTCGACGTGCTTTTCGGAAACGAACGTTGGCCGACGTGGATGTGGTCCAACTGGGAGGTGATCGCCTTTGCCGAATGGCTCAGACGCCACAACCGTGAGACGGGTTCCAGCGTCGGCTTCTACGGCCTGGACGTCTACAGTCTCTGGGAGTCGATGGAGGCGATCATCCGGTACCTCGAGAAGAACGATCCCGACGCGGTCGCCGCCGCGCGTCGTGCCTACGAATGCTTTCAGCCCTACGAAAAGGACGTCCAGCAGTACGCCGCGAGCACGATGGTCGTGCCGAAGACCTGCGAGCGGGAGGTGGTCGATCTGCTGCAGACCATCCGTGCTCGGGCGCCGATGTACGACGGTGATCCGGAGGCGGCATTCAACACCGAACAGAACGCGCTGGTGCTCCGCAATGCCGAGCACTACTACCGAACGATGGTCGGAGGCAGCGAGGATTCGTGGAACGTGCGGGACTCGCACATGAGCGAGACGCTGGATCGCCTGGCGGCGCAGCACGGGCCCGGGTCAAGGGCCGTCGTGTGGGAACACAACACGCATGTCGGCGACGCGCGAGCGACCGACATGGCATCTGCGGGAATGGTGAACGTCGGTCAGCTGGTCCGCGAGTCGCACGAGGATGACGGCGTGGTGCTCGTCGGATTCGGCAGCTACGAAGGAACGGTCATGGCCGCTCGGCAGTGGGGTGCGAGCATGCAGGCGATGCCGGTACCGGAGGCACGCGCCGAAAGCTGGGAGGACGTCTTCCACCGCGCCGGCGGCGGGCACCGCTACGTGCTCAGCGACGATCTGCGTCTCAGCGAACTGGCCTCCGCCTGGCGGCATCACCGCGCGATCGGCGTCGTGTACCATCCCCGCAGTGAGCGCATCGGCAACTACGTCCCGACGATTCTTCCGGAACGCTACGACGCCTTCATCCACATCGACCACACGATGGCGCTGCACCCGCTGCACATCCACCCGATCACAGGCCGCGACGAACCCGAGACGTATCCCTGGGGAATGTAGAGGCCGAGCGCCCCGCGTTCCCTATTGGCATCCGCGATCGGCGCGCGCCGGCGGATCGTTGTCCGGGAAGCAGTATCCGCTGGGAATCGCCGTCGGCACGTAGCGGTGCAGATCGTCGTCGTGCAGCGCCACCGACAGGAATGCCACCAGGTCGTCGATCTCCGCATCGGTCAGATTCAACGGCTTGAACCACTCCGACAGCTGCGACTGCGGTACGTTCGCGTTCTGCGGTACCGCCAGATTCTTGTACTCGATCACCTCGCGAATCGTATTGAACGTTCCGCCATGTCCGTAGAAGGGAGAGTCGGTCAGGTTGTAGAGCTGCGGAACCTTGAAGTGGTAGAGGTCGGCGGAATTGCCGGTGAATCCGCCACGTCCCTTGTGCTCGGGCGCCGTCGGATCGTATCCCTCCACGCCGGCACCGTTGAGGTCGCCCATACCGAGGCCGTAGAACGCCATGCTGGCGAGCGCCGGACCGGTATGGCACTGCACGCAATTGGCCTTGCCGAAGAAGAGGATCGCTCCCCGCTTCTGCTGGTCGGTCATTGCCCCGTGATTTCCTCCAAGCCAGCGCTGCCACGGCGCGTGGTTGGCCAGCAGCGTCCGCTCGTAGGCCGCGATCGCCAGTCCCGCATTCTCCGGCGTCATGCGCTGCGACGCATCGATCGCGGGAAATGCAGCGGCAAACATCTGCCTGTACTCGGCGTTGTCCGGTACGATCGACGTCGTGATGTCCATCCGATGCACCGTCTGCGCCGCGATCGCCTGAATTTCCAGCCCTTCATACCCGAGATGATTCACCTCCTTCGGCGTGCCCGCCGTCCACTGCGCTTCGGTCCCCACGTTCAGATCGGTCGCGCCGAACTGGCCGTTCCATAGAATGTCGGGCTGCCATGCCAGGTTCATCGCCGACGGCGAGCGAATCTGCTGCACGTCGAGTTCCTGCACCGTGCATTCGGGATCGGGATGTCGTGCCTCGCCGCTGGTGCCGAACCCGAGTCCGCCGGTACCGATTCCCTGGCGCATGCCGGCCTGGAATCCCGCGTCGACGTGGTGACACGAGGCGCAGGAGCCCTGCATCAGGTTCGCCGGATTCTTCGGATTGGTCGTCAGCGCCGTCTCGTGGTAGAGCATCTTCCCGAGCTCCACTTTCGCCGCGGTGATCGGGTTGCGCGGATCATGAGGAATTGCCGCGTAGTCGTCCGAAGCCGGCATGGTGAAGAACGCGGGGCCCTGTCCGTTGGAGGCGGAATTCAGCAGGTCGGTGATCTGTGCATCGAGCGCCCCGCTCGAGTCGTCCGGCGCACTGGAGGAATCGCAGGCGGTAAATGCAACCGTCGTCGTCATCATGACGATTGCCGCCATGACGAGGCGAATGAACCGGGTGGAACGAGTGCGGTGCGACGGCGGAACGCCGTCCGTTGCATGAAGCATTGCGCGACCTCTTGTAGTGACGGGTTGAACGAATGAGCCACGCGATCACGGAGGGTCCGATGCCGCAGGGGTGAGGTGAAGGGCGGACTCGAATGGAGGTGGGCGCCGTGGCGCGGACAGGGACGGTTCGGAATGAATCCGAAGGGAAGCGAACATACGAATTCGGATCATCCGGCGCGGCCTTTGCATCGGCCGACTCTACCGAATGTCGAACGACTTCGCACCACTATGAGCGCACTTTCGACGAGCTGGAAATTCCTCAAGGAGGTCTTTTCCGAATTCGGAGAGGACGACTGTCCGATGATGGCCGGGGCTATCGCCTACTACACGACGTTCGCGCTGCCGCCGCTGATGATTCTGCTGGTTACCATCGCCGGCTTCATCTGGAGTCCGGCCGAAGTGCAGCATGCCATTACCGGCGAGGCGGCGAGTCTGATCGGTCCGAAGGGCACCTCGCAGATTGAATCGATCATCTCCTACGCCCACAGCGCCACCGGCGGCAGCATCTGGCGGACGATCGTCGGCATCGGCGCGGTGATCGTCGCCGGCACGGGCGCCTTCGTCCAGCTGCAGGCAGCGCTCAACCGTGCCTGGGAGGTCAAGCCCGATCCCGAGGCAAGTGGACTGCGGAACTTCCTCGTCAAGCGCCTGCTTTCGCTCGGGATGATCCTTGCCCTGGGATTTCTGCTCGGCGTATCGCTCGCCCTCAGCGCGCTGCTATCGGCATTCGGCACCTTCATCTCCGGTAAGCTCGGCGGACTCTCCGACATCGTTCTGTGGTTGCTCAACCTCGGCCTCTCCTTCACGCTCTTCACACTCCTGTTCGCGGCGATATTCAAGGTGATGCCCGACGCGGTGATCTCCTGGAGCAACGTGTGGATGGGTGCGGCGGTGACGGCGGCGCTGTTCATCGCGGGCAAATTCGCCATCGGGTTCTACCTCGGCAAAAGCAGCGTCGGCACCATGTTCGGTGCTGCCGGCTCACTGGCGATCCTGCTGATCTGGATTTACTACTCGTCGATGCTGCTGCTCATCGGCGCGGAGTTCACGCAGGCCTGGGCGGAGCGTCACGGAACGGGAATCACGCCCGAGTCGGGCGCCGTCCGCGTCGTCCACACGACGAAGCACGTGCATCAGGGGCGCAGCGCCGGAAGTCGCGACGGCCACGACACCACCAGCAACGGACAGGAAGCCAGGGAATACCGCGTTCGAATGCGAGAAGAAACCCCGCACGAGTGAGCGCGGGGTCCTCGGGTGTGGCGGTAGACCGATGGCTTGTCCTCGGGTGTGGCGGTAGACCGACGGCTTGTCCTCGGGTGTAGCGGTAGACCGACGGCTTGTCCTCGGGTACGGCGGTAGACCGACGGCTTGTCCTCGGGTGTGGCGGTAGACCGACGGCTTGTCCTCGGGTGTGGCGGTAGACCGACTGTCGCGACGGCAGAGCCGTCGCGAGGTCGCGGTGGTGTCAGTTCTTTCGCTGCTACATTCATGCGGCGAAGGGGTCGGGGGTAGTGACAAGACGGCGTTCCCATCGGAGGCGGCGGCGTCAGCAGTGCACGGGCGTTTGAAAGACGGCAGCTCACGACGCCGAGATACACCGCCGTAGTTTGGCATCGCTCACGACGCCGAGGTACACCGCCGAAGGATGCTGTTCGCTCCGACCTGCCGAACAACGTCTTGTCAGTACACGAGCGGGCTCCACCGCACGAATGTAGCAGTGCCGGAACTGACACCACCGCGACCTCGCGACGGCTCTGCCGTCGCGACAGTCGGTCTACCGCTACACCCGAGGACACCCCGCGGTCTACCGCTACACCCGAGGACACCCCGCGGTCTACCGCTACACCCGAGGACATCCCGCGGCCTTCCACCACTCCCGCGGCCTTCCGCCACACCCGAGGACTCCCCACGGTCTACCGCTACTCCCGAGGACATCCCGCGGTCTACCGCTACACCCGAGGACATCCCGCGGTCTACCGCTACACCCGAGGACTCCCCGCGGTCTACCGCTACACCCGAGGACTCCCCGCGGTCTACCGCTACACTCGAGGACACCCGCGATCTACCGCTACACCCGAGGACATCCCGCGGCCTTCCGCTACTCCCGAGGACACCCCGCGGTCTACCGCTACACTCGAGGACATCCCGCGGTCTACCGCTACACTCGAGGACACCCCGCAGTCTACCGCTACACCCGAGGACATCCCGCGGCCTTCCGCCACTCCCGAGGACATCCCGCGGTCTACCGCTACACCCGAGGACACCCGCGGTCTACCGCTACACCCGAGGACATCCCGCGGTCTACCGCTACACCCGAGGACATCCCGCGGTGTGTGATCCTCCTACTTCTCGACCGACACTCGAATTGCCTGACCCGGGGCTATCGAAACGAAGTACTGTCCGGAGGCGGGGACCCGCACCGACACCGTTCCCCGCACCGCTTCGATGCGCCTCCTGGCGACGGTTCGGCCGAGTACGTCGACTACCTGTAGCGTCGCACCGCCCGCGCGAAATCCGCTGTACTCGACGTGGATTTCATCACCGTATCCCATTGCCCGAAGCTCCGGCACGTCTTCCCTCGCCTGCGGTACCGATACCGTCGGCGCCTTCGGCAGGGTGACCTCGTAGAGCCGCGGATGGTCGTTGAGTTCCAGTACCAGTATTCGATTCCCCACCATTACCGCGTCAATGGGATGCACGAATTCCTCCACCATCCGGTACACGTGAGCCGTGTACACGAGTCCCACCTTTCCCAGTTCGACCCGCAGCATGTCCTCCCCCGGTTCGCCGAATGGTTTGAGCAGCGCGTCGCTGCTGTCGTTCCAGCTCAACACGAATGCGTTGCCGCGATAGGTGGAATCGATCGAAGCGTCGGCGGCGAAGACGAGACCCAGCGGCGAACGGTGCGGCGTGAAGGTCGTGATCACGTGCCCCGTTTCACTGGCGTCGATGATCGCTCCGGTCGAGTCGCGCATCATGTCGGCGTCCGGACCGAGATTCACGACCGGACGTACGAACGGGATGTCGGGTCGTGCCGGGAACCCGGCGTCGTCATGGAAGAATCCATGCTGCAGTGCGAACGAACCGGGATTGATGAATGGATCTGACGCCGGATCGTACCCCGCGAACTGCTGCGGGTTGTCGTCGAGCCCCATTCTCCATGGAAAGCCGTAATGCTCGCCCTGCCGAAGCCAGTTCATTTCCTCCGGATCATCCCGGTCGCTGCAGTTTTCCACTTCGAACAAATCACCGTTCGGCGCGAACGCCATGTCGTAGGGATTGCGCACCCCTTCGGCGAATATTGCCCCGAGCGCGTTGAGCGAATCGAGATCGTCCGGCAGATACAGATCCTGAGCATCAACCGGTATGCGAAGGATCTTGGCCGTCAACGGAACGTCGCGAAGACCGGCGAGCGGACCGTCGGAATATTCCGCCTCCCCATGGTCCGTCCTCGCGCCGCTGTTGACGTAGAGATAGTTGCCCGACGGATCGATGGCGATCGCGTTGAACGTGTGGTTGTAATGAAAATTCAAAGGGTACGGTTCGCTGCGGGCGACGACGGAGAATACGAGCGAATCACCCGACGGAACGCCCCGGACCAGTCGCAGCGCCACCGAATCGTTTTCATACTGATTGCCCACGATGTACATCGTTCCATCGGCACCGATCGCAAGACCTGCCGCCGATGAAATTCCATGATCCTCCGTGGTGTACTTCAACCGCTCGGTCCACGTCGCCGTATCGATTTCGTAGACACTTCCGTCGAGCAGCAGGTAATAGAGCCGACCATTGCGCGCATCGATGTCGATTCGAACGGCGCCGGTCTGTACGCGCATGAGCGGCCTGACCTCGACGCGTGGATCCAGTGACCGCGGGTTGCTCGTGGAATCCGTCTGAGCACTGAGCGGGACGGCCACGAGTAACGCCGCACCGATAAGCATGGTGTGGGCAATCGCGTTCATAGTTGGCGTTGTATTGATACCTGGAAAGACGGCGGAACGGGTGGAGCGAATATGGTCATTGTCAGTCGAATGTAATTCCTTCCTCGCCCATAGATGCAACGAGGGCCCGCGATAGTCGCGGGCCCTCGTTGCATTTGCCGGCTCGTTAGCCGTTCAACCGTCAATTACTTTCGTTCGATCGTGAGTGCGACCGGTTCCAACCCCGGCGCCGTGGTGGTGACCGCCATCGTCAGATTTCGGTAGGACGTTTCGCCCAGCATCCGCCGTACGTCGTCGGCCTGCCATGGCGTGTGCGTGAGCCGAGCATTCTTGCCATCGAGTCCGCTGATCTCCAGCATGGCGACGATGCTCGCGTCGACCCCCTCTCCGGAGATCAACAGGACGAGATCGTCGCGATTCGATCCTGCGCGGGCCGCCAGCTCCATGCCGAGCTGGTACGCCTTGTTCAACGTCACGTCGTCGAAATCCCCGGGCGCCACGTCGTATGCCCGCGCAAGCGTCGCTTTGAACGACTCATAGCTCTTGCCGTTCGGACTTTCGATGACGTCGAGCATCCGATTCACACCGTCGGAGAGCGGCTCGTCCAGAACGCTGTTGGCATACGCTGTCAGCGTCTCACGAGCGGCGTCTGCCTGGCTGTCGACGGCGATCAGCATCCTGTCGCGCACGTAACCCTGCAGCCGCATGGCGACGAGTCCCTGAACGGAACCGCCGGCAGTCGAAGCAAGTGCAATTACGGGGAGAAACGGGGTGAGGAGCAGAAGCGATAAACCACGACGAATCATGACTGCATCCCTCGGTACTGTGAGCGTGGTGTCGACGGCGAGGCTCACGTCCGGGAGGCATCCGCATGCTCGCCGTCTGAATTCGAAGTGAACGCAGAGACGCCGGCCGAGACGTTGGGTTTAATTCCACCTGCCGATCAATCCGGCTCCAGCGTCAAGCGGATCGGCTGGAGGTCGCCGGAATGCTGGAAATACATCTGCCGCAGTTGCCCGAGTTGTTCCCTGCCCAACATGGACATGATGTCACCGTGTTGCCATGGAACCAACGTCAACCGCGCATTGGCAGTTCCGAGGTCCTTCACCGGAAACAGCGCCACGACATCGAACGATTCGGAGGCGGAGTTCGCGACCAGGACGAGGTCCCGCTGTCGCGCCTTCAACAGTTCCTGCAGCGATCGCCCGGTGTAGTAGATATCGCTCAGACGTTCGGCTTCAACGCGGTCCTGCGGCAGATGGAGGACGGTTGCCATTTCGTCGGCAAAATCCCAAACGGTTCCCACCGACGTGCTGTCGAGGATCCACAGTACGGTTGCGCCGTCCACATCCGGTGCACGAACGTCGAGTTCCTCGATTTGCTGTTTCACCTGCGAATCGAGCTTCGAACGCAGCTGCGTCGCCGCGGAGTCGATGGCCGTCAGAAGGGAATCGCGCATCGATCCGGTCACCTTCATTGCGCGGAGCCCGTGCAGGACGGATGACATGGTTGGAACCGAGTCTGGATGCGGTGCATATCGCACGAGGTGGTCATCGACCGCCGCTGAGCGCACGGATTCGTTCAGCGCGCGCGCCATTTCGTCTACGGTGCCAGCGTGTGCGGAGCCGGCACACGAGGGGATCGGTGCTGGAAGCGACGGAGCGGCAAGAACGACGGCGGGAATGAACGCGATGAGGAGCAGCGGTATGCGGAAACTGCGAATTGCCATGAATGCGTGCCTCACAGGATGTAATGCGGTCTGAGAATTCAGCCACCCGGGGTGCACGAGCGCTCGCTCACGGGAGCCGGAGCGTCGAAGAAAGGCAATTCCCGGTTCGTGTACCAGATGTCCCGCTCAGAACTTCGCCATCCAGTCGAGTCGGAATCGCGTTCCGCTGTTGGCATCGACAGCAATTCCCTTCACCATCCACAGCGTTGCGACGAGATTCATTCCGCTTCCGAGACCGAGACCGGCGTGGAGCTCGAGTCCCTTGAAATCGCTGGCGATCTGCGGACTGCTGGGAAACCAATCATCCTGCGCGTACGGTTCCGGCACAGCGTATTCCTCCACGTATCCATACGACGCGCCGAGCATCCAGTCACCGAGCGATTTGGTGCTGCCGAAGTCCAGCACGGCAGCGTAGGCGGTCTTCTGATCGCCGAGCACGGTATCGACGCTCATGTCGGCGAGGTTGCGTACAAACGTGAATCCCGCCGACACCGGGCGGTCGAACAGGGTGAATCCGAGCGCGGCGTCGCCGATAACCATGCTGTATTCGGGAGCGTTCTGACGGCCGTCGACGAGATCGGTGCGATTCATCAGTCCGAAATAGGTGCCGCCGACGTGCAGCGTACACGGAGCGAACGACTTGGTGAACACTGCCTGTGCGGTGAGGATTTTCGACTGGTCGGTGAAGTCGATGCTCATGACGGTATCGACGAGGAACAATCCGCCGACGAAGCTGAGGCGGGACGTGGAATCGAGCATGATCGCGTGGCGTGCGGCGAATCCCTCCGGTGTCGCGTCGTTGTCCCAGTACAGCTGAGTCTGGCGCCACAGCGGCATGTCGTTCTTGCCCGCCCACGCGTCGCCGTCGCCCCAATTGACATCGATGTAGGCGCGGTCGACGGAGATCGCCTTCGGCACCAGTCCATTACCGAGATCGATGTTCCCCGAGCGCGTACTGTTGCCGGTACGAAGTCGACCGCCGAAGGAGACGGCGTCATTGAGCTGGTAGGTGAATCCGAATCGCAGACGAGCGCGGAGGCGATTGCGCTGGTACTGGTCGGTCTGACCGGCAAGGTCGGCGCGGTCGACATCGACGCGAATGCGGACGTCGCCGGAGAGGTCCAGCGGATCGGGTGCCGTGGTGTTCTGCGCGCAGGCGCCAATGGCGGAGAACAGCAGCAACGCGGACCGAAGGAGAAGTCGCAGAATCATCAGGGTCGGAATTGGATTGAACGTCCTGTGGAATCTCCCGGGTTCGGAACACGATCGGTGTCCAGAAAGAGGAGTCCAGAAAAAGAAGTCCAGAAAATATTCCGGCCTGAATTCTCCGGCATCAGTGTTATGGAATCTTAACGTTGGCGGTCGGCGGCGGGATTCGGCGTGTCGGCAGTGCCTTCGTAGGGTTCCATGTGGACCAGCACGTACTGTACCTGGGGAACGGCATCGCGGATGGCGGATTTGACTTTTCCGCTGACGACGTGGGCTTCGTCCAGCGGCATGCGTGGCCAGGTCTGTACGTGCAGCGTGGCGCGGAAGATCATGCCGGAGCGTCGGACGGCGAGTTTCTCGATGGCGAGCACGTCGGGAACGCCGAGTGCGGCGCGGCAGATCGGCTCCAGAATTTCCTCGCCGGCGGTCCGGTCCATCAGATCGTGAATGGTACGGCGAAGGATGGCGAAGCCATTGTAGGCGATCACGCCGGAGGCGAAGAGGGCGGCCCAGTCGTCGGCGGAACGGTAGGCGCCTCCTCCGACGAGTGCGATGGATATGCCGATGAAGGCGGCGCCGGAGGTGATCGCATCGGAGAGGTGGTGCCAGGCGTCGGCCATCACAGCGCTCGAACCGATATCGTTGCCGACGCCGTGGGTGCGCCAGGACATGAACGCCTTGATGAGGATCACGCCGACGAGCACAGCGAGCGTCCATGCCTTCGGCGTATGGTGCGGGGTGACGATTTCCCGGATCGATTCGATGGCGATGAGCGCCGCGGCGAACAGGAGCATGAGGGCGACGGCGGCGGTGGCGATCGACTCGGCCTTGCCGTAACCGAAGGGATACTCCTCATCGGGATCGCGCGAGGCGACGCGCAGCCCGCTCCAGACAATGAGCGACGAAAGAATGTCGGTGGTCGATTCGATCGCATCGGCGATCAGCGCGTAGGACGTGCCGGCAACGCCTGCAATGAACTTGGCGACCGCAAGCAGCGTGTTGACGAGCAGTCCGAGTTGTGCCGAGCGAATTCCCCGGCGCGTCTTGTCCGACACGGCGATCGATTTCTGGACGTGGGAACGGTTGCGCCTGAGCCTCTGCACAGGCCCGCTTCGAAGCGAGAGAGCGCAAAATAGGCCCTGTTCCGCTACCAGGAATGGCGTCGAACGAGGGCGATCTTGCTCGTTTTGACCCGGTGCGTATCTTGCCCGGCCTGCCCGCCGACGTCCCGATCACCAGGAGCGGACGTGAGCGGTCAGCGACGACCTCGAGCGGACGAGCATCCACCCACACCCCGCACCCCGTCCCGTACGGTGCCCGCCTCGCCACCCGAACGCGAGCTCGATACGCGCTCGCTGACACTGTTCGACAACCCAACTGGCCGAGCACCTCGGCTGTGATCACCATGATCGAACGCAGGTACCGCGCGTGGCACCTCGGCGCGCGACGAGTGATGGATGTGCTGGAACTTCATTTCGATCCCGCCGGTGGCATCGAGTCGCTGGTGCTCCTCGAGAACGCGGATACACACCGCCCCCGAAGTCATCCCGCCGATCGCGATGCCGTCGAGCTCATGGTCTCCACCGGCATGTTCGACGCCCACGGACGGGAGATCTACGAAGGCGATATCCTTCGTACCGAGCGGGGACTGGTAACGGTCTACTGGAGCAGTGATGATGGAACGTGGATGGCATCGCTGCGCCACCTCAACTGGTGTACGCTTGCCGATCTGTCACGACAGTCGCCGCTGGAGATCGCCGGTAACGTCTGGGAGTCCCCGGCGCTGCTGTACTAGACCCGGTGCGGGTCGACGGCTTCCTCGGTGCGTCGAGCTCCGAGAGCTCCGGATGCGCCACCGCCTCGCTCGAGGTGTCGAGCTCCGGCGTCTGCCAGACGTTGCCCGCCACCATCACCAGGTACGCCGGAAACGACCGTAGCGTCGGACAGACCGTGCCGCACAGATCCGTCGTCCAGTCCTCCACCTCGTCCGACCAGAACACCCGTGCGAATCCGTAGAACGTGATGTAGATGATGTCCCCATCGTAGATCTCACGACCGTGCTTGTCGAAGATCCCCGTGGGTTCGATGAGCTCGATGCTCGAGCCCGGTGCGACGATCGTGTGTCGACCGCAGGTGAGATGCACTGAGACAACGGTGCCGGTGGAATCGTGCTCGATTTTCTGAACGGGCAGTATCAGACGAGCGTGGGTATGCCATGCTTTCATACGCGATCCTGGTGGGTGCGTGATGAATCGAACACGCTCCTCACGCGTTCGCCCCGCATCGTGTACGACACAGACGCGGCCGTAGTGGCCTCGCAGTGTCCGACGCGGCATTCATCGATGAGAACAGGGATACGTTGGGAAGGATCGAGGGACCTCGGGGCCATTAAGTCGCGTCACAACAGTGAGGCGATGGCCGAAGCGATAGCGGGCTCTGACTGCCACAATGGTACGACGCACGAACGCCGTTCGCACCACGTTTCTTCCCACATTTTTTCCACACACTTTTCCACAAGCCATCCACCACGTCGCGCCGGCGGCGCTATACCCGATACGACGATATCTGACAGAATTCAGGGAAACTTCGTTCCGTGACGATCCGCACGGTGGTGTGGAAAACGTACGTGGAAATTCGTCCGAAGGCGCACGGTTCCTTCGCCGCGTGCATGTCTGCGCTCGGCTGGCACGTTCATTCGAAGCACGGTTCGGAATCGGTGCGGACCGATCCGTACGGGCTAGCGTGATGAAAGGACGATGTTGTCGGACGCGTGGTCGGCAGACGCCGTGTCGACGCCGCTCACCTCGGATGTCGGCTGCCAGTACTCCTGGTAGAGCTCGAGGTTTTCATCCATGACGGACGTACGCGTGGTGTGCTGCGACTCGACGAAGGCGATGCCGATGACGAGAGACGCAGCCACGAAGAGTCCACCGAGCACGCGGTTGGATCGGTAGGGCATGTTGGGCCTCCATGCACGGAGCCGTTCACCAGCGGAGGGTCAGACCGTAGGGATACGATTTCGGGAACGGGTTGGCGTGGATTGGGACAGGACGCTGATCGGGATCCGAAGGACAGTGGTTTCGCCACGGACCAGGCGGCGTGTTGGCAGACCGTTCGTTCGGACTGGTGCGAATGTAGTCCGCGGCGACCGGATCAGCAAATCGCAAGCGGACCACCACCGCCCGCCACCCGGAATCACACGTTGTTGCAGTCGACCCTCTTGCATAAACATGCGGCCGCCTGTATGTTTATTCCCCCTTTGAACGACGGACGTGATGTGCACGACGTGATTCGCATCGACTCTCTTCATAGCGATCCCGCGGCGATACCGGCCCCGACGCTGATTACCGGCGGAATTACCGCTCCCGACGGCTTTGAGGCCGCCGGCGTCGCGTGCGGTCTGCGTCGCAGCGGGCGCCCCGATCTGGCGATCGTTCGATCGACGAGTCCGGCGAGCGTCGCCGCCGTCTTCACGACCAATCGCGCCGCAGCGGCTCCCGTTCTGGTCGATCGTCAGCAACTGCGCGGCGGCATCTGTTCGGCGATCGTCGTCAACAGTGCGGTGGCCAATTCCTGCACCGGCGCTGCGGGACTCAAGGACGCGTGGGATACCGTTCGCCTGACTGCCGCCGCGCTCGGAATCCCCGAGTCGCAGGTGATGGTCTGTTCCACCGGTCTGATCGGTCCGCGCCTTGCGATGGACAAGATCGCGCTCGGAATCGATCGTGCGGTCTATCATCTGCATCGCGCCGGTGGCGCCGATGCCGCCCGTGCGATCATGACCACCGACACCATGAGCAAGGAACACGCAGTGCGCTGCCGGCTCGGCGCTGCTACAGTCACCTTCGGCGCAATGGCGAAGGGCTCCGGTATGGTACATCCGAACATGGCGACGGTGCTCGGCTTCGTCACGACCGACGCGAGGATCGCACCGGCGACGCTGCAGTCGGCACTCAGGCGGGCCAACGACCGCACGTTCAATCGCATCAGCGTCGACGGCGACATGAGCACCAACGATTCGGTGATCGTGCTTGCCAACGGCCGCGCCGGAGGCGAGGAGATCGACGCCGGCAGTGCCGCATTCGAACAGTTCGCCGACGCGCTCGAGAGTGTGCTGGGCGAACTCGCCGCGATGGTGCTGCGCGACGGAGACGGACGCACCCGCGAGCTTGCGATTCACGTCGTCGGGGCCGCCGATGAATCCGTCGCCGAGTGCGTCGGTCGTGCCGTGGCGAACTCGACGCTCGTGCGGACGTCGCTCATCGACGCCGATGCCAACTGGGGCCGCATCGTCGCCGCCATCGGGTCGGCCGGCGTGGAATTCGACCCGGATGCGGTGACCGTATTCGCCGATGAACACCGCGTCATCACCGGTGGAATTCCCATCGACGTCTCGCCGGAACGCGCACGAACCGTGCTCGGCCGGCCTTCCCCTGCACTCACGATCGATCTCAACACCGGGTGCGCATCGGCAACGTTCCGCACGTGTCTGCCGGCGCACTGATTCAACATTCCATCGATGCATTCTCACCTTCGTACGCTCTTCGATCTGACCGCACCCGACCTGGAGGTGTTCTTCGAACTCGCCGACGACCTGCGGGGCGGCAGCTACCGTTCGCTCAAGGGCAAGACGGCGATGCTGCTGTTCCAGAAGCCGTCGCTGCGAACGCGGGTGTCGTTCGAAGTCGGAATTCATCAGCTCGGCGGTTCTTCCCTCTTCCTGACGCAGGAGGAGATCGGCATCGGCGTCCGTGAGAGCGCCGCGGACGTCGTTCGCGTGCTGACGCGCTACGGCGATGCGATCATCGCGCGACTGTTCGATCACGAGATGCTCGAAGAGATGTGCCACTACGCCGAGGTGCCTGTCATCAACGCGCTGACTGATCTGTCGCATCCCTGTCAGGTTCTCGCCGATCTGTACACGCTGCGTCGTCACGATCGGCTGAAGGAAGGAATTCGAGTGGCGTTCATCGGAGACGGAAACAACGTGGCGAATTCGTGGATCGAAGCGACGACGCTCTTCCCGATCGAACTGGTCGTAGCGACGCCGGAGGGGTATGAGCCGCCGGCAGAGGTGGTCGCGCAGGCGAAGCAGAACGCAATCGGTTCGATCACGCTGACCCACGATCCGTTGGAGGCAGCCGAGGGTGCCGATGCGCTCTACACTGACGTCTGGACCAGTATGGGACAGGAGGACGAGGCGCTCGAGCGGCGACGTACGTTCGCCGGATTCCAGATCAATCAGGATCTGATCGAGCGAGCCGGCTCGGACGTCGTGGTGATGCACTGTCTGCCGGCGCATCGCGGCGAGGAAATCACCGACGAGGCGTTCGAGGGACCGCACTCGGTCGTCTTCGATCAGGCGGAGAACCGGCTGCACGTGCAGAAGGCAGTGATGACGCGGCTGGCGGAACTGTGGCAGCTGCACAAATACTCGTCGGCGGCGACCGCCGTGGGCACCAACGGAACGCTTACGCAATGAACAAGCAGAGCAGGCACTTCGCCATCAAGCAGATCCTGCAGCAGCAGGCCATCGGCAGCCAGGAACAGCTCGTCGAGGAGCTCGCCGACGCCGGGTTCGACGTCACTCAGGCGACGCTCTCGCGCGATCTCAAGGAGCTCGGCGTTGCACGGGTGAACAGCGACGACGGACCGCGCTACATGATCCACGGCGACAGCCGCGAGATCCAGCTGCAGTCGCTGATGTACTACGAAGTCCAGCAGATCGTGGCCAACGAAACGATGGTCGTCATCAAGACGCTGCCCGGCCGCGCACAGGGTGTCAGCGAACTGATCGACCGGCTGAAGAGCCCGCTGATCCTCGGCACCGTCGCGGGCGACAACACGATCTTCGTCTCTCCGGTGACCACGCGAAAGATTCCTCAGATCGTCGAGATGCTCAGCCGTTTCGTCTCCCAGTCCGAAACCGTCGAGTCCACACCGGTCTGACCGACAGCTTCACCATTCTCACACATCAATCGAACGGATTCTCCCTGTGAACAAAGAGAAAATCGCCGTCGCGTTTTCCGGCGGCCTCGACACCTCCGTGATCGTCCGCTGGCTCCAGGAGCACTACGATGCCGATATCGTCACCGTGACTGGCGATCTTGGACAGAAGAAGGAACTCATCGGCGTCGACGACAAGGCGCGCGCGCTCGGCGCGGTAGGCGTACACATGCTCGACCTGCGCGAGGAATTCGTGCACGACTACGTCATCCCCGCGTTGCAGGCCGGGGCGCTGTACGAGGGTTCCTATCCGATGGCCACCGCGCTCGGTCGACCGTTGCTCGGCAAGGCGCTCGTCGACATCGCCCGCGCCGAGGGTTGCACGGCGGTCGCTCATGGCTGCACCGGCAAAGGCAACGATCAGGTGCGCTTCGAAGCGGCGATTGCGGCGCTGGCGCCTGATCTGAAGGTGCTCGCGCCGGTGCGCGAATGGGAATTCCGCTCGCGGGAAGAGGAGATCGACTACTGTCGTGCCCACCATGTTCCGGTAACGGCGACGAAGGCGAGTCCGTATTCGATCGACGAGAACATCTGGGGAACGAGCATCGAATGCGGTGCGCTGGAGGATCCGCGTGTGGTCCCGCCGGCCGATGCGTTCCAGCGCACGGTCGATCCGTCGGCCGCGCCGGATCACCCGGCAGATCTGCTGATCGAATTCGAGAACGGCGTTCCGGTCTCACTCGACGGCGATCGGATCTCGACGGTCGAGCTGATCGACCGGCTGAACGAGATCGCGGGAGCGCATGGGGTGGGCCGGATCGACCTGGTGGAGAATCGGCTGGTGGGCATCAAGTCGCGCGAACTCTACGAGGCGCCGGCAGCGACGGTACTGCACACGGCGCATCGCGAACTGGAGCGGTTGGTGCTCGATCGCGACACTGCGCACTACAAGGCGAAGCTCGCCAACGACTACGCCGATCTGATCTACAACGGCCTCTGGTTCTCACCGCTTCGATCGGCGCTGAAGGCATTCGTCGACGAAACGCAGAAGGCGGTCAACGGGATCGTGGGGATACGGCTGTACAAGGGAGGAATGCAGGTGCTGGAGCGGTGGTCGGGCAACTCGCTGTACGATCCGCAGCTGGCGACCTACACGGCCGAGGACGCATTCGATCACAAGTCGGCGAAGGGATTCATCGACATCTACACGCTGCCGCTGAAGACGTGGCACACGGTGAAGCGGAACTCCAATCCGGCGATCGAGCCCTCGCTGGACACGGAGAAGCTCTAGGCGCCTGTTGAATTACTGAGGTGGCGCAGGCTGTTCAAATGCTGTCGGATGCAAGGCGCCCGACGAGCGCGGAGTGAGGCGGCCGTCCGGCCGCCGCAGCGACGCGTGAGGAGGGCAACGCCGCAGACGGCAGTATTTCAACAGCCTGCTAGGCGCTTTCGGCGAGCATCCACGGCGCACCCGCCATCCGGCGAGCTCAGCTCCCCGACCTCATCTTCCGCGGGCCCGGCGCCCGCACCTTCGGAGAGACGGACCACCGCGGGCATCCCCCCGCCGCTGTTGCCGTACGTGGCCGGAGCGCTTCGCGCTCCGGCCACCTCTCCTACCCGCGCGAAGGTCGTCCCGCACTCGAGCGCACGTCCACATCGCCGCCAGGAGAAGGGCACGCGGGGGAGAAGACCGCCGCATCGAGATCCCGCACCGCTCGCGCCCCTTCTTCCCGGAGCGTGCGATGGTGCAGAGCCGTTCGCATGCGTCATCCGGTTCCGAAGAATTCCTCCAACCTTCCCAATTCCAGCCCGATCCGATCCTCCATGCACGACTCCGACCAGCTCTGGAGCGGACGATTCCGCCAACCGATGGCCGACGACGCCCTCGCCTTCAGCGGCTCCCTCCACGTCGATTCCCGTCTCTACCGCCACGATATCGCCGGCTCCATCGCACATGTCGCCGCTCTCGAACAGGCCGGCGTGCTTTCGGCTGATGAAGCCGCTGCGATCCGTGTTGCCCTCGAGGATATCCGCGCTGAACTCGACGCCGGCTCGCTCATGCTCGATCCGAAGCTCGAAGACGTCCACATGGCCATCGAGGCGCAACTCACCGAACGCGTCGGCGATCTCGGCGGCCGCCTCCATACCGGACGCAGTCGCAATGATCAGGTCGCCCTCGATACCCGACTCTACCTGCGCGAAACGATCGATGCTTCCAATGCGGCACTCCGCGACCTGCAGCACGCACTCCTCGATCATGCCGAACGCGAGCGCCGGACGATCATGCCCGGCTATACCCATTTGCAGCGCGCACAACCCGTGCTCCTCGCCCACCACCTCCTCGCCTACGTCGAGATGTTCGATCGCGATCGACAACGCCTGGTCGACTGCCGCCGTCGCGCAAACCTCTCCCCCCTCGGCGCAGCCGCCTTCGGTGGCACCTCCTACCCGATCGACCGAACTATCGCCGCCAGCGCCCTCGTGTTCGATGGAATTCAACCCAACAGCATCGATGCCGTCGCCGATCGCGATGCCGTGATCGAATTCGTCTCGGATTGCTCGATCGTGATGATGCACCTGAGCCGAATTGCCGAGGAACTGGTCCTGTGGAGCACCAGGGAATTCCGATTCGTGGAAATCGGTGACGCCTACTCCACCGGAAGCAGCATCATGCCGCAGAAAAAGAATCCGGATATGGCGGAACTCGTCCGCGGCCGAACAGGCCGCGTCTACGGTTCTCTCATGGCGCTGCTGACAATGATGAAAGGGCTGCCGATGGCCTACAACCGCGATATGCAGGAGGATAAGCCGTCGCTCTTCGACGCGGCGGACACGACGCTGGAGTGTGTGAATATCATGGCGGCGATGCTTCGTCAAACGACGTTCAATGGCGAGCGGATGCGCCAGGCGCTCGAAGAGGACCACGCGACGGCTACGGAGCTGGCCGATTACCTGGTGCGGCGCGGCGTTCCCTTCCGCCGCGCCCATGCAATTACCGGTCGGGCGGTCGCCTATTGCGATGCCAATTCGAAGCGACTGCACGACCTTTCGCTCGAGGAACTGCATGAATTCTCACCCGAAATCAACGACGACGTCTACGCGTGTCTCGACCCCGAGCATAGCATCGCTCTGAAGAAGACCGCGGGCAGCACGGCGCCGGACCAGGTGGATGCAGCGTTGAAACGGTGGCGGGAAGCGTTGGGCGTTCGGCAGGATTGAACGAACGGAATGCGCGTCGACCATCAGGGGGTCTTCCCCCATTCCCCCCCCATAAAAAACCGGCAGGGCGGTCCAATACGGGCCGCCCTGTCATCATGATCCAGTGTTTCGATTCAACGGACGCCGGCCGGACTCACACCAACATGGTCGGCATCGCACGATTGATCGGTACGCGCATACTCTTCGGATGCGATCTGTTCCAGGTACCGATAGAAGAGAGACGCACCGAATCCGAACCCGTCATCAACCATGTCCGGAGGGGTGCGGTGCGTCCGCATCGCGTCGGGTCGAATCGTCCACCGGATTCCCCCCAATCCAGATCCCCTGAGCACTACTGCATCGACGCTTCAACAATTCCGATGCAAAGGTAGCAGACGGTCATTTCGACAACCATGACCTATGTCATGGAATCAGACGCATCGAGGGAGCGCCGCTTCTGCAGCGCTCCCTCGATTGTATTCTGACGGGGAGAATTCGAGCGCCGCGCGGGACTCGTTCCCGGTGACGCATCTGAATTCCGGTCAGTCGTTGACCTTCAGCAGCTGGACGTCGAAGATCAGCATCTGGTTCGGTCCGATCTGCTGACCCGCGCCGCGTTCGCCATACGCGAGCTTCGCGGGAATGAACAGCTGCCACTTGGCGCCTTCCTTCATCAGCTGCAGCGCCTCGGTCCACCCGCTGATCACGCCGTTGACGGGGAATGTGGCGGGCTTGCCGCGCTCGACGGAGCTGTCGAAAACGGTTCCGTCGGGAAGCGTTCCGGTGTAGTCCACAGTGACGGTGCTCGAATCGGTCGGCGACGGACCGGTACCCGGCGTCAGGATCCGGTACTGCAGGCCGCTCGCGGTCTCATGCACGCCCTCCGCCTTCCGATTGGAGTCGAGGAAGTGCTTCTCGGCCGCGATGTTGTCCGTTGCCGCCGCCGCCGCTTTCTGCTGCTGCAGCGCCGCCATCTGCTTCTGGAATGTCTGTACCAGCTCCATCGCCTCTGCATCGGAGAGCTTCGCCTTTCCATCGAAGCGATCGCGAATGCCCGCGATGAACCGGTCGACATCGATCTGTTCCTTGGCCGCGTAGATCTGCTGTCCGAGCTGAACACCGAGACCGTAGCTGGTGGAATCCTTCTGCGTCTTCAGCGTCGTCTTCTGCGCCGATGCGCCGGTGGCGCCGAGCAACAGCAGTGCGAACGCAAATGCGAGTGCGTGTTTCATGAACTGCAGGTTCGAGTAAGAATGTTCAATGAGTGTGGTTTGCCGTCGCGGTGTTGACGAACAGGCCCGGGCGATACTGTTCTGCGCGTCAACGGGCTACCGAACCCGACTCGCGACACCACGATCCGACGATGGGGATAATCCGCCGTCGGCATCGACAAAGCCTACAAGCTACGGACATAATTCCGACCGCCGGTCCGGGCTGAATTCGTACCATTGCCGCGGAGCGCCGCGTGGAGCCCACCCCCACCGGCGAATCCCGTCAGTCCGCGGTTCCCGACTCGACCACATGCGCAACCGATCACCCCGGTTCGCAGGAGCATTCTTCGTATGCGCCACTCGATCATCGTTCTCGCCATTCTCGCGCTTGCCGCCACCACGGTACGGGCTCAGCCGACGATCGTCGATCCGCAGCGCGACAGCGTCCTCTTCACGTATGTATTCGATATCCCCGGCCACTACATCAACGATCACTCCATCGTCTTCGACGGCTCGCTGTGGCACCTGTTCTTCATCCTCGGTACCATCGGCGGTGACGATAAACTCGGCGGCGGCGGCATCGGTCCCGACGACGGTGGGTCGGTCCTCGGAAAGGAGGCGATCCAGACGTTGCAGCCCACTGCGACCGGCCGGATGTCGTTTGACGCCGCAGGCGCGAATACCTCGGCAGCAAGTGCGTTCAATGAGGTCTCGTTCATCGCCGTCGACGGCGGATGGGCACGTGCGGGTAACGAGGTGACCATCGGTCATGCCACATCGCCGGACCTCGTCGACTGGACGCTCCAGCCGCCGGCGTTGACCACAGGGCCGACCGGGGAACTCGACGGTGCACACGTCTACGCGCCGTCGGTTATCCAGCACGGTGGAACGTGGTTCATGTTCTACACGGGCAATCGCCAGTCATTCTTCGCCGGAGAGCGGATCCTGCTGGCCACGAGCGATGATCTGATCCACTGGAATCGTCAGGAGCCGCGCCCGCTCTTCGTGCCGGACACCTCCTGGGCCTCGTACTTCCCCGTCGATGACACGACCGTTGTGGGGGAAGGTCCGACCTCATGTCGTGACCCGTTCGTGCTCGAGGATCCCACCTATGGATTCGTCATGTACTACGTTGCCCGCCTGCGGGCCAATGGCGACGGAGCAATGAAGGAACGCGACGCGTGCATCGCCGTGGCCACGTCCGAGGATCTCATCCACTGGGTCGACCGCGGTCCGGTAATCGTTCGCCCGATTCGCGATCCATTCAAACACTACACGCACCCGGAATCCCCATGCGCGGTTCGGCGCGGCGATTCGGTCTATCTGTTCTGGAAGAGCGGGCCCGGTACGTTCGTTGCACTGAGCGGCGATGCGTGCGACTTCACCGACGCGCCAACACGATTCATTGCCACCTCCCATGCCGCCAAGGTTGCAATCACGCCCGACGGGTGGCGCATCACTTCCTGCAGCCGTGAAATCACCGATATCGAGCACAGCTGGAGCGATCGCACTCGCGGACTCTATCTCGCAGGTCTCGACTGGGCGGGACGGTGGCCACGGCTGATCGGGCTCGACGACGTGACATCCGGCGAACTTGCTGTCGATGCCGATGAATTCCTCCCGTGGCCGAATCCCGTTCACCGCTTCGACGAAATTCACGTCGCACTCCGGGGCGTGCTCGAGGACGAACCGCAGACGACCATGATCGATCTGTTCGGTCGCGTGGTCGCCGCGTCGATGCCGGCGTGGCTCGCGCAACGCGCCGACGGAACGACCGTGGCAACCATCGACGTCCCCGCCATTCCCCCGGGGACCTACGTCCTCCGCGTCCGCGTCGAAGATGTCTCGGTCGATACGCGCATCATTGTGATTCCTTGACTGTTGTGCATCCGTGACTGTGGGGACTGATTTTTTTTGGGCGCATTCTGAGGCCTGCGGCTACGGGCGGAGAATTCGTCGATCGATTACGGACCGATCGAATCCGGCTGCACCCATCGTTCTCTCAGGAACGCCTCACCGAATGCGGATGATGGCGTGTGTGCACCCGGCCGTACCGTTTCCGCCAGCACACGTTCGATGATTTCGGTCGCGGACCGTGCCGTCAGCGTGTAGGGATCGGGTCCGTGCCATTGTTCGGTGATCGATTTCCCCCCTGCATCCGTCGCGATCGCAAGCACCGCGCTGCGCGATGCTCGCCGCTGTTCCTCGGTGGGACCCTCCGGAAGGAAACCGGCAACTCGCTCGAGCAGCCACTGACCTGCCGCCGTCGCCAGCGCGGGCCTGAGCATCCGCGGCGGCACGACGCGGGCGAACCGGGGCAGCGTGGCATACAGGTCGATGTCGGGAATTCCCGTACTGATTCCGGCGGTGAACACGTCCCCCATCGGCAACCGGTGCGCCACTCGACGTTCGTCGCCGAAATCGAAGCTCCGCGCCGGCGACCCCATCGGCACCTCCACGATCCTTCCTCCGCGGCGCGCCCTTCCCCCGGTTTTCATGCCCGCCATCGACGTGCGGAACGTTCCTCGCGAGACGCCAGCCGGACCGAACAGGCCGACCACCAGTGCGAGATGGCGCGCCTCCGGCATCCGCTTCTTCACACGCGCCGCCATGCAGTCGGTGGGAACGACGTCGAAGCCCGAACCCGGCAGCAACACCACGCCCTGCTTTTTTGCCTCCGCATCCCTCCCATGAATTCGTGTCAGCACGTCGATCTCCCCGGTAATGTCCACACAATGCTTCCGCGTTCTCAGGCACGCCTCCACCATCGCGTCCGCGGTGCGTTCGAAGGGACCGGCACAGTTCAGGACGGCATTGGTGCCCTCGAGTGCTGCGTCGATCGCCGTCGGATCATCGACCGCGAATGCAATGTGCTCGAGGTCGAATTCATCCGCGACAGCCGCGAGTTTTGCCGCGTTGCGTCCACCGAGTATCGGCCGGGCGCCGCGTCGGACGGCTTCGCGAGCGATGAGACGGCCCGTGTATCCTGTAGCGCCGTATAGGAGGTAGGAATTATGCATGGGAACTGGTGAGGACGGCGACTGCGCATCAGGCGCGTGCAAACCGCGTCAGCGAAACGAGCAGAATCGCCACTCCGGTCAGACCGTAGATCAGCTGCAATGGCGGTTCACTGCTGTAGCCGATCACCGCGATCTCGACGATGATGAACACGATCAACGAAGCGCCGATGAGCGCCGATACCCGCCACGCCCACTCGTGACGCTGCAGCAGGCCGATTGCGACGACCACCGGCACGACACCGAGGACGATCAACAACGTGAGACCGGGAATGAGGAAGTTCTCGAACGGTGAACCCGCCAGCGCCGAGATCGGCATCTGCAGAACGCTGCCGTCCGGTGCAGCCACCAGGGCGGCACCGCCGCCGATGCCGCTGACTCCCTGAAAGAGCAGCAATGCAACCAGTGCGTACGTGCTCGCGGAGCGATGGGGAGATCCGATTGCTCGATCGTTCACGCCAACCTCCTATGCTCCCGGTTTCTGCCGCATGGTCCATGATTTACCATCGGGGTCGTCGAATACCATGAATGAATTCCAATCCCCAGCTCATTGAATTATTGAACATTGAGTCCGAGGTGCATCGACGGAACGGGCGATAGTACGGATGTTTCGCGTTATGGTCGCCGCACCAGGCCATTCCCCGCGCGGGCGCTTCGCTCCGGACACTGTCGCCGAAGTTCTGCAACTCGGCGGGCGATGATCAGCACCACCCATTCGGGTCGATTGAACACGCTGGCATTTGTGAAGCGCAGCATGGCGATCCCGTGATCTTCGAGGTAGCGCTGGCGTCGTTCGTCTCTCGCCCTCCCTGCGGGGGACAGATGATAGCCGTCATCGACCTCGATGGCGAGCCGAACTTCGGGGGCAAAGAAATCCACGATGAACGGACCGAGGCCGAACCGGCGTCGAAACCGGCAGTCGAGAATCTGTCGTCGACGCAGGAATTCCCAGAGAAATTCTTCTGCCGAGGTCGCCGACGAGCCCAATCGCCGTCGGAGTCTGTTCCCGGACTTCCTGTTATAGAAGGATCCCATGGTAAGGCGGTGAAAACGTGGTGGTGGAGACGGCATCGGTTGTGGCATCGATACCGTCGAATCGCCGGCAATGTCTGCCGGATTTCAATCGATCGCAATGGGAATTGCCCCAGCTCACAGCGGCTGGCGAGTCTGTAGCGGTGCACCTGTGGTCCGAACCGCTACCACCCCCACCCTCGCATCACTTGACACGTATATACGCCGTCGCGTATATTCGTGGCCGTGGAATCAGCCTTTACCATCATCGCCGAGCCGAACCGCCGGGCGATCCTCAGTCTGCTCGCCTCGTCGGAGCGATCGGTGGGTGAGATCGAACAGACCCTCGGATTGTCCCACCGTCCGTCTCCAAACACCTGCGCGTCCTTCGAGAAGCCGGCTTCGTCAACGTTCGGGTAGATGCACAGCGCCGCGTCTATAGCGTTCGCACCGAACCGCTCAGGGAAATCGATTCCTGGCTCGATCAGTTCCGCCAACTCTGGAATTCCCACGTCGATGCGCTCGAACGCCATCTCGATTCCATTTCACCGTCGCCGTCGAAGAAGCGGACGAAACCATGAGCGATCGAACGGACTACCAACCGGGCGCAGCAACCGGTGCGGAAATTCACAGGGAGGGTGATTCCTGGACCCTCGTCCTCGTTCGAACGATCCGCCATTCCCCCGATGTGGTCTGGGGGGCACTGACGGAACCCGACCAGCTTCGCCAGTGGGCGCCCTTCGATGCGGATCGCAACCTCGGGTTCACGGGTCCCGCGACGCTGACTACCGTCGGCGCTCCTGCGCCCGTAGTCGACCAGACCGAAGTGACGCTCGCGGATCGTCCTCGCGCCCTCGAATATTCCTGGGGTGGCAATCGGATGCGGTGGGAACTCGAGCCGACCGACGACGGCACGCGCCTCACGCTCTGGCATTCCATCGATCGTCGATACATCGCCATGGGAGCCGCCGGATGGCATATCTGCTTCGATGTGCTCGATCGGTTGCTCCGTGGCGATCCAATCGGAAGACTCGTCGGCGGAGACGCCGTCAAGTTCGGTGGCTGGCAACGCCTGTACGCCGAGTATTCAACGCAATTCGGCGTCCGGATCCCGGAACAGTAAATACGGTTCCCTCCGGCACCAATTCACCTGCTCCGTCAACAATTCAAATCAATTGATTGCCGTATGAAAATCAAGCTGACCACCGTGCACGTCGATGATCAGGAGAAGGCGCTTCGCTTCTATACGCAGGTACTCGGGTTCGTGAAGAAGGCGGATTTCAGTCAGGGCCCGTTCCGCTGGCTCACCGTCACCTCCCCGGAGGATCCGAATGGAACCGAGCTGCAACTGGCCCTCAACGACAATCCGGCCGCTGCCGCATATCAGGCCGCGCTGTTCAGTCAGGGGCAGCCCGCAGCGATGTTCTTCAGCGATGACGTCGATGCTGACTATGAACGGATGAAGGAGGGTGGCGCAGAATTCACGATGCCGCCGACCGACGTTACCGCCTCGAAAATCGCCATGCTCAACGATACCTGTGGAAACCTTCTGCAGGTCACCCAGCTTCAGTGGGATCAATGAATGCGGAGACACATCCGATGAGGAATTCTGAACGCGGGCGGTCAGGGACCACCCTCCTCTCCGGAGGTAATCCACAAAACGACAATCGTCTCATTCCCCTGCCATGAAGCGATTCCCCCTGCTCCTCACGTTCCTCCTCTCCACCTCGGTCACGCTCGTCGCGAAGACGTGGCAGGTCGGACCCGCACGCACGTATCGTGCCCCGAGCGACGTCTCCGCGCTCGTGCACAATGGCGATACGGTGGCAATCGACGGCGGCATCTATGTCGGCGACGTCGCCCGCTGGGCGGCAAACGACCTCGTGCTCATGGGGGTGGGCGGACGCGCCCACATGCGCGCCAATGGCAACAGCTACGGTGGCAAGGCCATCTGGGTCATTTCCGGCAACAACGTTACCGTCGAGTCCATCGAATTCTCCCTCTGTACGGTTCCCGACAATAACGGTGCGGGAATTCGCGAGGAAGGGACCAATCTCACCGTCCGCGACTGCTATTTCCACGACAATCAGGATGGGATCCTTGCCGGCGACAATTCGGAGAGCGACATCGTCATCGAGCACTGTGAATTCTTCCACAACGGCGCAGGCGACGGGTTCTCGCATAACCTCTACATCAACCACGTCCGTTCACTCACGTTTCGATTCAATTACTCGCACGGTGCGGTCTCGGGCCATGAGCTGAAGAGCCGCGCCTACGCGACCTACGTCCTCTACAATCGCCTCGCGACGGAGTCCGACGGCACCGGCAGCCGCGAGATCGATCTGCCGAACGGCGGAACGGCGATCGTCGTCGGCAATGAAATTCAGCAGGGCGAGTCGACCGAGAATTCGAACATGGTCGGCTACGGGCTCGAAGGGCTCTCCAATCCGGGTCCGCAACGGCTGATCATGGTGAATAATACCATCGTAAACGAACGGCATACGGGTGTGTTTGTCAATGTGAAAGACGGGACGGACCTCGTCGAGGTGATCAACAACATTGCGGCTGGTCCCGGAACGTTCCTGAGCGGCACCGCCGACTCGGTGGTGAACGATGGCAACGTCGTCACTTCGGTTGCCGATGCCGGCCTGGTCGACCCGACGTCGAACGACTATGAACTCATGGCGTCCTCTCCCGCCGTTGACGCAGGAGTAGTTCCTCGCACCATTGACACATTCGACCTTCGTCCGACGTTTGAATACCGCGCAACCGCATCCGGAGCTCCACGCCCAATCGCAGGTTCGATCGATGCCGGCGCCCATGAGTTCGTTCCGGCAACGGCCGTACCTGCATCATCACTTCGTGCGGAATTCAGCATTACGCCCAATCCTCTGACGACCACGGCGATGATTCGACTTCCCGACGGAATGCGGCAGACATCCATCAGCATCTGCACCCTGCGTGGCGAGGAGGTCGCGCGCATCCCCGGTGGTGGAAGTCAGCAAGTAGTGGTGCACAGGGGCCGCCTCTCTGCCGGCGTCTACCTGGTACGGATCGTCCGACCGGATTCAGTACCTGAATTCATGGGGACTCTGATCGTGGAATGAACCCGAGCCCGCTGAAACGCAACCGGGCGCAGGCCGACGTATCGGACTGCGCCCGGAACATGTTTCGTGCGGATTCGTCGTGGAGACTACACCGCCGGAGCCACGCTCGGCTCCATATCGTCGTTCATTGCCGCGCCTGGAACGAGACGCCCGTAGATGTAGGCCGTCATTCCGATGATGATCGGTGCAAGGAGTATAATTGCGATGAACCCCACGATGCCGGCCAGCGTCTTGTTGATCATCATGAGAATCAGGTACACCGCCGCGATGGCGATTTCGAATCCGATGATCGCCAGAAAGATGTTCGCCTTATTGCCATAGGTAAGACGGTTGCTCATCCGCAGTGCCTCGATCGGACCCACTCCACGATCGACGAACAGGGGCATTGCAAGCATCCACGACATTCCGACGACAAATGCCCCCACGATCATGAAGACGTACCCGAAGAGAATTCCGGCGTAGAACAACCCGGCCAGCAGAAAGAACTCACCGATGTTCTGCCGGTACTTCGAGTCGAAGATCGCTGTAGGAGAGATCGACTCGTTGCGGCTCATTTTCGGCACCAGATCCTGCATCCCGATGAACGTGCCGATGTTCAAATAGGGAATCCAGAAGGTGATGACGAACAGGATGTAGGTGAGCAGCAGCGGAACGAAGTTCTTCAATCCGATCTGAATCCCGTTGGAGATAATTTCTCCGACGTTCAGTTCGGGTTGGTTCGAAAGCTCATTGTCCATGGCGCCGTCTCCTGTTGATGTGACTGAAAGAGTGCGCAGAACGTATATGCGCGCGGGAACGAAACAGTCGTGGAGATGGGGGAGGCCCGGCCGCCGGGCGGGCAAAGGTAGCGCGCGGCGGTGTCGGGTGCAACCGGGCGAGAGGCGGGCGCGGTGGGTCGGCGTATAAAAAAATCGGGGAGCGGATGCGCATCCGCTCCCCTTGGCCTGCGGCAATCGTTCTCGCACCGCGCCGCCTCACATCACTGGGCACGGTCAAAATTTCTTCTGACCTCCGACGCGTCGACATCGAATGCAGCAGGCAGTGGTTCACTGGACGAATTCTACCGAGCCTCGGACAATCACATCCCACAGCCCGTTTCGACCACCTGCAGGATGCTTCAAGGTACGGCGACGGGACGCGGAGTGAAAGGAATGGTGCCCGAAGCGCTCAGATGCAGTGGACGACGTCGCGCCGGCCGAATGCCGCGAACCATGTCGGCCGCCGAGGCGCGCATCGAGAACTGCGGTCAATTCGTCACTTGACGCAGCGGCTCGAACGAAATCGCCGGAAGCCGGGTCTGATTGCCGTCAATCGCAGTAATCGGTGGTTGAGCCGCCAGTGCAATTCGACGGGACTGCAACTGCACGTCGTCAAATTCGATCCGATACCTGCCGGCGCCGACACCCATCACGAGAAGACTTCCATCCTGAAATACCTCGCCGTCATATCGCGCACCGGTCTGGTCGCATACCAGAGAGATCCGAAGTCCGTTGAACACCGATACCGACGACCGCCGGGTGTCATTCGGAAGGATCAGCTCGACGCTTCCGGAAACATCGAATCCCTGGGCGAAGGGAACCCACACGTTCTGCACGGCACTCGGAAGCGTATATACCGCCAGCCGTTGGCGGGAGGGGAACATGCCCTGTCCGGCATGGCTCCACTTATCCACGTCGAGCACATAAGGAACTCCGGAAATCAATCCCGTGAACTCGCTGTTCGGTTCACCCATGCGATACCCATTGCGCTCCAACGTCGCATTGAGCGATCCGAGACTCGTGTCGCCGTCATCGAATCGACCGTTGGAATTCGCATCATAATATCCGAACACGCGAAGGGCGGTAAAGCCGACAGATGAACCCGAGGTGACGGAGATGCCGGTGGTTCCGACGAGTGCTGAACCTGCGAGGTGGCTCGAGAGCGTTATGTCGTCCGACCTTCTCACCGCCGATGCGTCCATCCTGCCCACGGGGAGATCGAGACTCAATTGGGCGAATACTGTCGATCCGTTCCAGTCGAGTGAATCGACCTCGCACCCGAGTGTAACGCGCATCAGCCGCCCAAGTATGAACGTCTGGTCGACATCGATCGATTGCGGAACCGAATTCAAACCCTGGAACGCCGCGCGCGCGCGCAGCACACTCGTCCGCGTCGGTGAACAGGTGGCGGTGATCGCCGACTCCGGCGGAAGGATTCTCATGTCGCCCGGCCATCGGATTTCACCGGTGGTTTCACTGGCAGACTCAGCCCGAACCCGGCACGACAGACCGAGCGACAGCGAGCTCATCGGCACCGCGATGTACGCCACGCCGTCGGCATACGTTCCCCGTGCGTCCCGCCGCATACGCGCCGCAACGTAGGATGACACGCGTCCCATCGACGCTCCCACAGCCGCTGAGGCGGACACCTGGCCCGTTGAGGGTGCGTATCGCTCGAGGTTCAGAGAGTACTGCAGCCCATCGCATGGTGCGTCGGAATAGGCGGCTCTGATGAGGCCGCGGCGAATATCGACGCCGGCCTCGATTGCTGCCATCCCGCCAGGCCATAGCCGTGCAGCGATATCGGCATCCAATGACGCGAATCCCAGGTGATCAAAATCCGTGCGGTCCAAAATCGTTCGCGATGTCAACGTCAACCACGGTGATACGCCATACTTCGTCTCGGCAACCCCTGTGAGAAATCTCGTCGAGCTTCGATCGACTCCGGACTCTCCGACGTCGAGCTCACCCGCGATGTCATAGGTGAGCTCACCGGGGATGCTCATCTGCGTGGGAATCATATATCGATAGTCGCGGACGCGTCGTTCCCCGTTTCGACTGATTTCCACGAACTGAAGTCGACGACCACCAAATACCCAGTCGACCGGAATAGAATATCTGCCGGCACTGTCTGCCTCGACGACATTCGACAGCGTCCCGCCATCGTAGAGCTCGACCGTCCATCCCGGTTCGGTGATTCCTGCAATCGTTCCCTGAGCGAAACGCGGCGGCACCTGAAGTGGAGCATTGGACGCATTGAACATGAACCGGCTTCCCGCTCCATCCCATGCAGCTGTCGCCGAGATGCGCCGCAACGGCGCGAATTCCGGCAAGGACCCGCAGTTGCTTGCGCGCTGGCCGTGGATCGAGGAGGCGGCGATGGAGGGAGCCTCGATCATCGATCTGGAGTTCCGCCATGGTGTGCTGAATGCAGAGGAAGGGAACGGACGGACGGCACGGTTCTACTTTCGGCGGCAGCGCGAACGGCTGGATGCGTCCGGCTCGAGCGATCAGGAGAGGGAGAAACTCGACGTACTGAAGCACCGGGTACGAGAGGCGGGGCAACCGATTGAAGAGTTCCGCGATCCCGTCTCGCTGGGCGAGATGGTGTACGATGAACTGATCGAGATCATCAAGCGCGACTTCGCCGATGCCAGGCCGCCGACACCGTTGGAGGCGGAACGCTCAAAGCACGTAGCGTTCGCAGCGAGCCGCCGCCGTGCCTACATCCCGAACCCGGAGTATCTCAAACGGCTGAACGACTGGTTCGCCTCGGAGGACCAGCCGCTGATCATCTACGCCGAGAGCGGCTCCGGGAAGAGCTCGTTGGTGAGCTTCTGGTGCGAGCAGCTGCGACGCCGCCAGCCGGAGCTGCCGATCGTGGAGCACTACGTCGGCATCGGAGCGGGGGGCTCCGACCACCTGGGGATCATCCGGCACGTGATGGAGGAGATCAAGGAGCGGTTCGATCGGAGCGAGGAGCTGCCGACGAAGCCGGAGGAGATGGAGCGGGACTTCGCCAACTGGCTGGGCTTCAGTGTCGGCAGGCCGCTGCTTCTGGTGATCGACGGGATCAACCAGCTGACGGGCCGGGCGCTGGAGCTGCACTGGCTGCCGCCGATGATGCCGGCGGGGGTGAAGCTGGTCATCTCCTCGACGGTTGAGCAGACGCTGGTCGACCTGCGCAGCCGCGGGTGGTCGGAACTGGGGATGCAGCCGCTGAAGGAGCGTGAGCGGGAGGCGGTGGTAGTGCGGTTTCTGGCGGAGTACCACAAGGCGCTGTCGCCCGAGCAGGTGAAGCTCATCGCCGAGGACGCGAAGTGTTCGCACCCGTTGTTCCTGCGGACGCTGCTGGAGGAACTGCGCCTTCACGGCACGCACGAGCATCTGGAGCGGGCACTGATGGCGCTGCTGGCGACGACGGGGACCGAAGACCTGTTCCAGCGTGTGCTGGAGCGGCTGGAGGATGACTACGGCACGAAGAGCGTACGCGAGGTCATGTCGCTGTTGTGGTGCTCACGGGGCGGACTGAACGAAGAGGAGCTGGCAGAGCTGACCGGCATCGGTCGACTGAAGCTCTCGACGCTGCTTCTGGGACTGGACTACCACCTGGTGCGGCGCGACGGTGTGCTGACGTTCTTCCACGACTACCTTCGACGCGCGGTCGAGAAGCGGTACCTGACGCAGTCGTCAGCGCGGCAGGAGCGGTATCGTCTGCTTGCGGAGTACTTCGAGCGCGCGGAGATCACACTGCGTACGACGCTGGAACTGCTGCACGCGCTGGAGCGCTCGGGCGATCGCGGGCGCGTAGATGTCGAGCTGAGCCGGATCGAACGGTTCATGGAGTTGTGGAGGAGCGAGGAGTACGAGGTGCTGCGGCTGTGGTCGGAGCGGGAAGTGGCGGAGGTGACGCGTGCGTACGGCGTGGGTCTGGCGGCGTGGGAGGCACAGGAGCGGTCGGATGTGGAACGGATTGCGGTGTTGGGTGCGATCGGGACGTTTTACGAGCGCATCGGGGCATGGAGCGAATCCGAGCGGATGGAGCGCAGGCGACTGGAGACGGCGCGGACGCTTGGTGATCGCGCGGCGGAGACAGCGGCGCTCGTGTCTCTTTCGTGGGTCACGCAGGAGCTTGGCCGGATGGAGGACGCCGAGGCCTTGGCGCGGCAGGCGGAGGAGATCTCGCTAGAGCTTGGCGATCGCCGTGGGATTGGCCGTGCTATGAACAATCGCGGCAATGTGCATACGGATCGCGGCGAGTACATCGAGGC
This sequence comes from Chlorobiota bacterium, assembly GCA_963711465.1. Classification (GTDB taxonomy): domain Bacteria; phylum Bacteroidota; class Ignavibacteria; order OLB7; family OLB7; genus CAVQEG01. The sequence goes on along the minus strand of CAVQEG010000003.1, from coordinate 57,635 downwards.
GCTGGCGTGCTTTGCGGAACAGGAGGAGATCTCGCGAGCGCTTGGCGACCGCGGTGGGATTGCCGCTGCCGTGGGCAATCGCGGCAATGTGTATGCGAGTCGCGGCGAGTACATCGAGGCGCTGGCGTGCTATGCGGAACAGGAGGAGATCTCGCGAGCGCTTGGCGACCGCCGTGGGATTGCTCGTGTCGTGGGCAATCGCGGCTTTGTGCATGGAGAGCGCGACGAGTACATCGAGGCGCTGGCGTGCTTTGCGGAGTGGGAGGAGATCTCGCGAGCGCTTGGCGACCGCCGTGGGATTGCCAATGCCGTGGGCAATCGCGGCTTTGTGTACTGGAGTCTCGGCGAGTACATCGAGGCGCTGGCGTGCTTTGCGGAGTGGGAGGAGATCTCGCGAGCGCTTGGCGACCGCCGTGGGATTGCCAATGCCGTGGGCAATCGCGGCTTTGTGCATGCGAGTCGCGGCGAGTACAGTGAGGCGCTGGCGTGCTACCGGGAGGCAGCAACGGAGCATCGGCAGATCGGCTATCGCTACGGCCTGACGTACTGGCTCGATGGAACGGCGAATGTGCTCGTGGAACTCGTCGAGGCGGGAGATTCGACCACGCCGGATTCTCTGTCGGAGTACGTCCCCGGAGCCGAACCGAAGACGTGGCGCGCGCAGGCGCTTGCCATGGCGCGGGAGCATGCAGAGGAATGCGCGACGATCAGCGAAGAGCTCTCGAAGGAGGACACGCTGTTCTCGGCCCGCGTGCTGCTGACGCGGATCGCAGCGGCCGGAGGGCAGCGAGACGCAGCCCTGCAGCAACTGGCCGCCCTGCTCGAGGAGTCCACCGACGACGAGCAGCGTGCCGAACTCCACTACCGTCTCCGGAAACTCGACGCCGCCGACATGGACCACCGCACCGAAGCACTCCGGCTCTTCGAGACGCTCTTCGAAAAGACGCCGAAGTATGACTACCGGAAGCGGATCGATGAACTGAGCAAACCAACCACACCGGACTCCGACGATGCCGCAGCACAATGAACTCCGCGTGTTCATCTCGAGCACCTTCCGCGATCTGCAGGAGGAACGCGAGCATCTGGTGAAGAAGGTCTTTCCCGAGATCCGCGCGCTGTGTCGCGAGCGCGGCGTGACGTTCACCGACGTGGATCTCCGGTGGGGGCTGACCGAGGAGGAGGCATCGCTCGGCCGCATCATCCGCACCTGCCTTGAAGAAGTCGACAAGTGCCGCCCGTTTTTCATCGGCCTGATCGGATCGCGCTACGGGTGGGTGCCCGAACTGCACGATGTGCTGATGGACCCGGATCTGGTGGCGAAGTATCCGTTCGTCGAGGACCTCGCCATCGAGGGTGCGAGCGTCACCGAAATGGAGTTCGTGCACGGAGTGTTCGATGCACCGGACGTTGATGGTGACTCTGCAATGTTCTACCACCGTCGCGGTGATCTCGACGAATCCGACTGCGACGACCGACTGCTCGCACTCCTCGAACGCGCTCGGGCAAGCGATCGTCCATTTCGCGAGTTCACCCACGTCGACGAGCTGGGCGAATCGGTCCGTGCCGATCTGACGGCGATGATCGAAATGCACTGGCCGGATGCCGAAGCGCCCAGCGAACTCGAGCTGCAGCAACGATTGCATGCAGCGTTCGCCGCCAGCCGCACGCGTGCCTATATCCCGAACCCCGAGTACCTCAAGGAGTTCTCCGCCTGGATTTCCGACGCCACTGCCCCACTGGTGATCGTCGGGGAATCCGGCCTCGGGAAGAGCTCCCTCGTTGCCTATCTGGTCGAATACTATCGGAAGAAGCATCCCGATTCGTTCGTCATCACGCACTTCGTCGGCGCATCGCACGCCAGCGGTACGGACGTCTCGGTGATGCGTCATATCGTAGAAGCCATCCGCACTCGATTTGGTATCGAAGAGGAGATGCCGTCCGATCCGGGGGAGCTGCTGAAGAGTCTGCCGAACTGGTTGTCTCGTTGCGGGCACCTTGCCGGGCAGCAGGGCGTCGATGTTCTGATCGTCGTCGACGCAATCAATCAGTTGGATGAATCGGGGCAGAGCATGCAGTGGCTTCCGGAGTCGATTCCACCCGGTATCGACCTGGTGGTCTCCACTGCTCCGGGCCATGCCGCCGCGCAATTGGACGCGCGGCATTGGCCGTCACTACGGGTGCTTCCACTCGAAGACGAGCGCGTGCGCCAGAGCATCGTGGTGCGCTACCTCGGTGAGTTTCACAAGGGAGTCAATACCGATCAGCTGCGGCGCGTGATCGCCAACGACAAGGCGCGTTCACCATTGTTCCTGCGTGTCGTGGCTGAGGAGCTGCGATTGCACGGAGAGCACGAGACGCTCGACGAGGTGGTCGATCGGTACACCGGGGCGACGGACCTGCTGGACGTCTTCGAGCTCGTGCTGGCGCGAATGGAGAAAGACTACGGTGAGCATGTCGTGCGGGACCTGCTGAGTCTGATCGCTGCGTCACGAAGCGGATTGAGCGAAGAGGAACTGCTGGCGCTGGTCGGCACCTCCCGACTGGAATTATCACGGTTGTTGTTTGCATTCGACTACCACCTGCTGCGACGCGACGGACTGCTGAGCTTCTTCCACGAGTATCTCCGACGTGCGGTCGAGGCGCGCTACCTGGCAGATCGGGATCGCGTGCGAGCCGTACACGTCCGCCTTGCCGGACACTTTGCTGCTCACGAATTGACCACACGCTCCGCAATGGAACTGCTGTGGCAATACGAACGCTCCGATCAGCACGCATCCCTCGCGGATTTCCTGGGTCGACTCGATGTCCTGCATGTGCTCTACAGAGGTTCGGCGCAATGGGAGGTGCTGCGGCAGTGGTCGCGCCTGCGTCAATCAGGTGTCGATGTCGAAGCCGCGTACGCCCAACACCTGACGGAATTCGTGCACCGGTCCGGTCAGCGTGATCAGTTGGAGACCTACGTCGCACTCGGTCACCTGCTCGAACGGCTGGGGGCGTGGGAAATGGCGTCGACGATGTACAGGCGGATGCTTGACGATGCCGATCGGAGCCGAAACCCGCCCGAGATGGCACGTGCGGAAAGACTGCTCGGATCGCTGCTGCAGAAGCGCGGGGAACAGGAGGAGGCCGAACGGCGGCTCAAGCATGCGATCGAGTTGTATTCGGCACTGGAGGATCATCGCGGCCTCGCCGCCGCACTCGGGAATCTCGGCAACCTGTACTACGGTCGTCAGGAGTATGCCCGCGCGCTGGAGAGTCATCGCCGCCATTTGCTCCTCAGTCAGGACACTGGCAGTCGAGAGGGCGAGGCCCTCGCGTATGGAAACATGGGCGTCGTCTACTGCCAGATGGGACAGAGCGCACTGGCAATCGAGAGCCATGAAATGCGGCTGAAAATCAGTCGTGAACTCGGTGACCGCCAGGGTGTTGCTCACTCGTACGGGAACCTCGGTCTCGTACACTTCCAGCAGGGCGAGTACGATCGTGCGCTGGAGAAGTACTCGCTCGATCTGGAGGTCTGTCGCGAACTCGGCGATCGTCATGGAGAGGCGATCGCTGTCGGCAACATGGGCAACGTTTCGTTGCTCCGCGGCCAGACCGAACAGGCACTCGAGCACTACGCGACGCAGCTGCGGATCAGCCACGATCTGGGTGACCGTCGGGGTGAGGCGCGGGCACAGGGAGGTATCGCCTCCGTCCACCTCAGCAGGGGTGAGTACGCGCTCGCGCTCGAACGCTACCGCGTGAAGCTCGCACTGTGCCGCGAGATCGACGATCCGATGGGAGAGGCGGGCGCCCACGGGAACATCGGTACACTCCACTACATGCTCGGAGACTACCCACGCGCAGTCGAGAGCCTCGAGACGATGGCGAACATCTGCCGGCGGTTGGAAGATTCCCGGCACGAGTCGCTTGCGCTCGGAAATCTGGGCTACGTCCATATGGCTCGCGGCGATTTTCGCCGTGCTCTGGAATACCTGTACCTGGCCACGGAAAAACAACGCGCGTTGAAGTACCTCTACGGGTTGACCAGCTCGCTCTCAGGGATCGGGATCGTGTTGGTGGAGCTCCTCGATGCCGGCGGGTCCATGCCCGAGTACCTGCCCGAATTCGTCCCGGGCGCCGCGCCCGCCGACTGGCGTGCTGCGTGCGTGAACGCAGCGCGTGCGCACGCCGAGGAAAGCATTTCCATCAGCGAGCGAATTTCGAGGCCGGATACGCTCTTCGGTGGACGGGTTCTGTTGGCGCGTGTCTTCGCGGCCGACGGGGATTTCAACGCGGCTTTGCAGCGCCTCCACGCAACGCTGGAGGGCTCCACGCAGGATGCCGCACGAGCCGAGCTGCAGTACTGGCTCTGGAAATTCGGATCCAGGAGCGGCGCCGACCGCCAGGCGTACGAGCGCCACGGGTCCGAAGCACTCCGTTCGTATCGCCAGCAATATGCCCGGTCGCCGAAACACGAGGTCAAACTGCGCATCGACGAGCTGACCGCCACCACCACACCGGACTCCGACCATGCCGCAGCAGAATGAACTCCGCGTCTTCATCAGCTGCACCTTCCGTCCCATGCAGAAGGGGTCCGAGCATCTGGTGACACAGATTCAGCATGAGATCCGGCGCCGGTGAGTGCTTGCGTGTCAATTCCCGGCCCGGTCCTTGCGGGCCATCATGAGCGATGCTCGACACGATCCGAAAACACCTCGCGATCGATGCAGCCGACGCCCGTGAACTGATCGATCGAATATTCGGCGATCTCCCGAAGCGAGATTTTGCCGTGTACCTCTGGGACGGTCAGGAGATCGCCTGGACCGATCGACACGACTTCACCATCACGTTCACAGACCCCGAGACGTTCCGACGCTGCCTGGTTTCGATGGATCCGGCACAGTTCGCCGAGGCCTATGTCGACGGCAGCCTGCTCATCGAGGGTGACATGTGGGAGGTGACCGGACTCGCGCGCTCCCTTCGCGACCACCCGGTCGAGCTGGACCTCCGAGCGCGACTGCGACTCGTCCCCCGTCTGATCGTGCCCGCCTCGGCCCACACCGTGGAGCAGGATCGCGCTGACGTGCAGGCGCACTACGATCTGTCGGATGCGTTCTTCCAGCTCTTTCTCGACGAGCGCATGGTGTATTCGTGTGCGTACTTCGCCAATCCCGACCAGAACGTCGACGCGGCGCAGAAGCGAAAGCTCGACCTGATCTGCCGGAAGCTCGGGCTGAGGTCCGACGACGAGTTCCTGGACGTGGGCTGCGGGTGGGGGTCGTTGCTGATCTGGGCGGCGCAGAATTACGGTGTCCGTGCGCACGGCATTACGCTGTCGGAGAATCAGGTGACCGAAGCGCGCCGTCGCATCGACGCCGCTGGTCTGAGCGATCGCGTTACGGTCGAGCTACAACACTACGCCGACCTGCCGACCGAGCGATTCGACAAGGTCGCCTCCGTGGGGATGAGCGAACACGTGGGGGGCTCGAAGCTGCCGGAGTATCTGCGTGCGGTACGGCGATCGATGCGGCCGGCGGGACTCTTTCTCAACCACTGCATCACCTCACCTCCGGTGGGATCGGAGCGTTCGGGCGGCGAGTTCATCTTTCGCCACGTGTTTCCCGGCGCCGAGCTCATTCCGGTGTCGCGCATCCAGCGCGACATGGAGGATGTCGGCCTGGAGATAATCGACGTGGAGGCCCTGCGGCCCCATTACGCGCTGACGCTGCGTGCCTGGTTCGAACGCTTCACGGCGAACCGTGAGGAGGCGGCGCGTCTGGTTCCCGAACGGGTGCTTCGAGTCTGGGATCTCTACCTCCCGGGGTGTGCCCGGGCGTTCGAGGACGGGATCGTCGGCGTGCATCAGATTCTGACTGCGAAACCCGATGCGGATGGCCGGACCCGGGCGCACTTCAACCGGGAGGCAATTCTCCCACCGATGACGACCACCTGATCTCATCGTTCACCCGACGAGCCGTTGCGATGGACGTGCCGGCCCTGCACGCCTCGAACCCTTGGCGTCCCGGCGATCGCCCCAAGGTTCCGTCGGCTCCGCCGCCTGCACGCTGGGCTTCATTGTATCGGCCTTACAGGCCTCGAATCCGTGGCGCGGCGGCGGAGCCCTGGGAAGAAGCGTCGGGCGACGAAGAATGGAGGCCCGAAGGGCCGGCACAATGGAGCCCAGGGAGAAGCCGGCGGAGCCGGCGGAGCCCTGGGAAGAAGCGTCGGGCGACGAAGAACGGAGGCCCGAAGGGCCGGCACAATGGAGCCCAGGGAGAAGCCGGCGAGGCCGGCGGAGCCCTGGGAAGCGTCGGGCGACGGAGAATGGAGGCCCGAAGGGCCGGCACAATGGAGCCCAGGGAGAAGCCGGCGGAGCCGGCGGAGCCCTGGGAAGAAGCGTCGGGCGACGAAGAATGGAGGCCCGAAGGGCCGGCACAATGGAGCCCTGGGAAGCGTCGGGCGACGGAGAATGGAGGCCCGAAGGGCCGGCACAATGGAGCCCAGGGAGAAGCCGGCGGAGCCGGCGGAGCCCTGGGAAGCGTCGGGCGACGAAGAATGGAGGCCCGAAGGGCCGGCACAATGGAGCCCAGGGAGAAGCCGGCGGAGCCGGCGGAGCCCTGGGAAGAAGCGTCGGGCGACGAAGAATGGAGGCCCGAAGGGCCGGCACAATGGAGCCCAGGGAGAAGCCGGCGAGGCCGGCGGAGCCCTGGGAAGAAGTGTCGGGCAGACGTAGATTGGAGGCCTGAAGGGCCGCCACAATCCGTGCCCTCACGGTCTCTCGGACAACACCATCACACAACCGACACATCACCATCATGGCACAGTCGCTTGCCAATGTGCTCGTACACCTCGTGTTCAGCACGAAGGACCGCCAACGTTTAATCTACCCGGACACAGAATCCCATCTGCATGCATACATGGCCGGCACGCTGAGTAGCGTGGGATGCCCCGTTCTGCAGGTGGGCGGTATCGAGGACCACATCCATATGCTCTTCGCCCTCTCACGCACCATCACGCTCTCGAAGGCGGTCGAATTGGTGAAGGCGAATTCGTCGCGATGGATCAAGGGCCGCGATCGCAGAGTTCCTGGATTCCGTTGGCAGGGCGGCTACGGAGCGTTTTCGGTCAGCGAATCGAATTACAGAGAGGTTGTCCGATATATCCAGTCGCAGCGTGAACATCACCGCCGCGAAACGTTTCAGGAGGAATTCCGTCGACTTCTCGACCAACACGGAATACCGTATGACGAGCGGTACGTATGGGATTGACATCGCGCCCGTGCCGGCTCTTCATGCCTCGCGTCATTGGCGTGCCGGCGGCCGCCCCCAGGGCTCCGTCGGCTATGCCGCCTGCACCCTGGGCTTCATAGTATCGGCCTTGCAGGCCTCGAATCCGTGGCGCGGCGGCGAACGCCCCAGGGCTCCGTCGGCTACGCCGACTGCACCCTGGGCTTCATAGTATCGGCCTTGCAGGCCTCGAATCTGTGGCGCGGCGGCGATCGCCCCAGGGTTCTGGTCTTGCCACACCCTCGTGGACACCTAACTGCTGGAGCCAGCGTTGATGGAGTCGCCCGCCGTACGCGGCGACAGGCTCGTGCGAAACTCATGGGACCCATCACGATGACTACTCCCGACCGCTATTTCTCAGAACCCAGGCTCGCGGCGCTGTACGACAGCTTCTGCGTTGGGCGTGACGACTTCGATTTCTATTTCGATTACGTCGTGCGTGCGGACACGGCGCTCGACGCTGGCTGTGGTACCGGAGCGCTCCTGCGCGAAGTACGCGTGCGCGGACACATGGGACGTCTGGTCGGGCTCGATCCCGCAATCGGGATGCTGGCGGTGGCACGGCAGCGTGCCGACATCGAGTGGATCGATGGAACACTTGAGTCCGTCGCGTTCGACGCGGAGTTCGATCTCGCTGTCATGTGCGGCCACGCGTTTCAGGTTCTTCTCACGGACGCGGAAATCGAACGCACGCTCGCGGCAGTATTCAAGGCCCCCAGGCCCGGATGCCGATTCGCCTTCGAGACGCGCAATCCCGATGCGCGTGCCTGGGAGTGCTGGCATGACGTGCACCGTGGGACCGTGCACAACGGCGATGGCAACGATGTCGAGATGCACACCACGCTCGCCGGTCCCATGCGCGACGAACTGATCACCTTCACGCACACGTTCAACTGTGCCGACTGGGACGCGCCGGAAACGAGCACGAGTACTCTGCGATTCATTCGTGCCGAACGTCTCGACCGGTTGCTTACCAACGCCGGTTTCACCATCGAAGAACGTTTCGGCGACTGGAATCGGGAGACGTAGGTGGGGACGAGTCCCGAGATCATTACCGTTGCCCGCACGCCGGGTCGTCGACACTGATCCCAGGAGATCGCTCGTTGCACGCAGCACCGTCTCGACGGCTGTCGGCCGTTTCCCACGCGGTCGCAACGTCCCGGCGTTCCGCTCACCCTGCCCGCCACGCCTCGCCGGTTATCCGCCAGATCGTTGCGGATTCGCCCACCCGCGTTTTCGGGCCGTATCCCGAATGGTCGGCACGCACCGGTCGGCGCCATGTATCGGGCATCCGCAAGCGCAGTCAGTCTGGAGGAATCCGCCGCGGCATCGGTACGATATCGAGCCGCTACCTGTCGATTCGGGTGGTGACTCCATCACGCACCGCATCGAAGTGGTCGCCGCGGTTTTCGATTCGATCGTATTCGGCCGGCACCCTCCAGGAGTGATTCGCGGGGTCGTACAGGCCGTAGCGTCCGTCGACACGAAGTACGACGGGCTGCCGGATTTCCGCATGGCTGGATCCGGTCGTATGAATGGTGTCGACGTCCGAGCCGTTCGCGCTCACGAACACCACCGCGTCTCGCACGAATTTGTCATCCCGAATCTCGGTGATGTCGGTAACCCCAAGCACGAATCGATATGGCAGTGACGTTGGAACGGCGCCCGCGCTATCGAACTGGAAGACGTTCCCGGACTTCTGGCCGTAGAACTGTCCGTGCCACCCGACGAGGTACGTGTATTCGAACGGGATCAGAATACTGCCGTCGGTACCGAGCGTTCCCCAGCGGTTGTCGTGCTGTGCCACGATTCCCCGGTCGTCGGCGTATGCGTATGGGCCGTCGAAATACGGTTCGAATACATACTCACAGGGGAGGATCTCGTGTCCGGTGGATGAATAGAATCCGCAGCTGTCGCCGTTGCGCACGATCAGAATGTTCCTGCGATGGTTCACCGCTGCGATCCGGTCGAACGGGAACGGCTTGTCGTCGATGGTGCCGGTCAGCACGGCGAATTCGGTACGGTGCGTACCCGTGGAATTCAGAGCGACGCAATCGCACGAGTCTGACGGATTCAGTCGTGATTCGGCGTAGCCGATCATCATCGTTCCATTCACCGACATGCGGCAAATGACCCTTCGACGCCCGTCAACGGGAGCGCCGTACGATACGGCCGCTTCGGGCACGTCTTCTCCCGGCCGTACGTCCGACCACCTGTACGGTCCCGCTCCGTCCAGCGTCTGATAAAACGACGACTTGGTGTTCGGACCTGCCACACACTCACAATTCTCCACGATGCCGACGAATACCTTGCCGCGTGCCAGGCCGCGGCAGACCGTAGCGGACACGCCCGAAGTCTGGTCGACGGCTCGAGTCGTGGAATCGGTACAGTCGGTTGGACCATTCCATCGAAGGTCGGTCGACTTCATCGATGCGCAGCCGGAGACGAGCAGAAGAACGAGGGGTAGCGCCCAATAGGGTGCTTGCACGTGTGGTGTCATGGAGCGATGCAGGGAGCACTGGTGAGGAAAAACCGGGAAGTAGTTCGAGCGGGTGAATTCGCGTTCAGACGGTGTGCGGGGGCGCAACATAGCGATTGCGGGTGATGCGTCCCGTTGAGCGCGGTCGGATGACACGCAAAGAACCGGCTCCGAGGCGGTTGGTCGTCCGGTCACCGTGTACTCCCGGCGACGCCCGCCGCTGGACCGCAGGCACGATGACGAATCGCTCGAAGCATCTCAGGGAGAACGGTGAGTCTTCGTCGAGTCGGGCGCGACATGTGGCAGTACCGTCGATGGGACTGCGACCGGTCTATCACCATCGAATTGCATGGCGGTCGCGGTCCGGACGAAGCCGCTCTCTCTCTATATTCATTCGATTCCAACGTCGACCACGTTCCTGACAAACGGATTCCCGGCCCTTTGCGCCCGGGCGTCGCACGTGGCTCTGCTGCAGACCATCCATGGCTTCTCCCGTCGAACCTCTCGACTTCACGAGCTCCGCTCGGCGCGTTTCGAAGCGCGATGTATACAGGCGACTTGCCGACTATTTCAAACGGGCGGATCTCACCAGACGTAGCGCCGACGAACGCCTCTGGGCACAAAGCCGCGCCGGTGACGACGCGGGCGTGATCGACACGCTTGCCGACATGGGGACGCTCCGTCTGCTGTACTCGGATCTCGGTGGCTCGGACGTGCTGAGGCAGTGGACGAGACTGCGATCGGCCGGCGTGGACGCAGCGGAAATCTACCGGCAGAGTCTGGCGCAATACAGTCGGCACTCGGACGCGACCGACCGCATTGAAGCGTGCGCCACGCTGGGCGAAGTTCTGGGGAATCTCAACGTCTGGGCCGCGGCCGGGGAGACGTACGACCAGATGTTGGAGGAGGCAAGATCGAGCGGCAATCAGCCGGCCGTTGCCAGGGCACTACTTCTGCTGGGTCGCCTGTACCAGCAACAGGTCGACCATGAACGGGCGAGCGAATACCTGGAGAGAGCCCGGGAGGAATTCGAACGATTGGGCGATCGCAAGGGCGCTGCCGATGCGCTCGGCAGTCTCGGGACCGTGTACTCATTTCGTGGCGAGCACGACAAAGCGTTTGAGTGCTACGACGTCTGGTTGCGTATCAGCACAGAGCTGGGCGACCGGGCAAGCATGGCCCGTGCCACTGGAAACATGGGGATCGTCCATGCCTCGCGAGACCAATTCGACGAGGCCATGGAGCACTACAACGTGCAGTTGCGCCTCAGTCGGGAGCTCGGGGATCGGCGTGGCGAGGCCCGGGTGCTCGGCAACATGGGCAACGTACACGCGACTCGTTGGGAGTGTGAACAGGCGCTCGATTGCTACGGCGTGAACCTGCGCATCTGCCAGGAGCTCGGCGACCGACAGGGTGAGGCCAGGGCTCACGGGAATATCGGTGGCGTGTATCCGAAACTTGGTCAGCTCGCGCGCGCGCTCGAGAGTTACGAGGCGCAGGCAGCGATCGGCCTCGAACTGGGGGCTCTTCACGAGCTTGCGCTTGCGCGTGGAAACATGGCCATGATCGAGAGGGATCTCGGCCAGTTCGAGCGAGCCCTGGAACACTTCACCGCCGCCGCGGAAACACACAGGCAGAACGGGTATCGCTACGGCCTGGTGTATTGGCTCGAGGGACTTGCGGGGACCCTCCTTGACATCGCGCAGACATTCAATGCGGCTCCACGCTTCCTGCACGTCCATGTGTCGGGATTGGATCGCGCTCCCGGGGAATGGCGTGCGCGGACGCTTGAAACGGCGCGGCATCATGCCGAAGAATGCGCTGCATTGTGTGAGGACCTCCACCGGACGAATTCCGCGTTCAATGTGCATCTGCTGATGGCTCGGATTGTGTTCGCCACCGGCGATGCGGACCGCGCGAGGGACTCGTTGCGGGCGATCCTTGAACGCGCAGCCGTCGATGAACAGCGCGCTGAACTGCACTACTGGCTCTGGAAATTCGGCGCGGCCGATGGCGACCATCGAGTCGCCGCGCTGCGGCTGTACCGAACCTTGATGGAAACATCACCGAAGCTCCAGTACGAAGCGCCGTTCGAGGAATTGGGCGCCGCAACGCAACCCACCTGACCCGGGTACGACCATGCCGCAGCAGAATGAACTCCGGGTCTTCATCAGCTCCACCTTCCGCGATCTGCAGGAGGAACGCGAACATCTCGTCAAGAAAATCTTCCCGGAGATCCGCGCGATCTGCCGCCAGCGTGGAATCACGTTCACCGAGGTCGACCTGCGGTGGGGCCTGACCGATGAAGATGTCGCGCTCGGTCAGGTGATCCGCACCTGCCTGGAAGAAGTCGACAAGTGCCGCCCGTACTTCATCGGCATCACCGGCGATCGCTATGGTTTTGTTCCGAGCTTCTTCGACGTACAGAAAGATCCGTCGCTGATCGAGCAGTATCCCTGGATCGAAGACGCGTCGATCGACGAGATGTCTATCACGGAGATGGAAGCGCAGTATGCGGTGCTGCGGGACCGGGCACAGACGGAAACCAGTGGTCACCAGTCCGCACGCGAAGCGCAAGGAGGGGACCAGCACCCAACTTCCCAAACACCTGGAGGGTCACCTCCTCTGGAGCGCGAAGGTCGAGGAGGGGGCCAGCAACCACCTCCCAATCCCCCTGGAGGGTCACCTCCCCTCGAGCGCGGAGCGCGAGGAGGGGAGGCGGGGAGGGGTTCGGAAGCAGATGGAGCGGCCGACAGAGATGAACCGGACCACGCCCGCTTCTACTTCCGTCGCCACCGCACGACTCTGGAGGATACGGGCACCGAAGACGAAGAACGCACTCGACTCGAAGCCTACCAGCACCGCATCCGCCAGAGTGGCGCGGTGATCGAGCAGTTCCGCGACCCGCTATCTCTCGGCGAGCTGGTCTCCGATTACCTGATCGAGATCATCAACCATGACTTCGCCGATTCCAGACCGCCAACTCCATTGGAGGAAGAGCGAGCCCGTCACGCAGCATTCGCCCTGAGCCGCCGGCGTGCCTACATCGCCGATCCCCAGCACCTCAAGCGTCTCAACGACCACGTCGCTTCGGATGACCCACCGCTGGTGGTGTACGCCGAAAGTGGCTCCGGGAAGAGTTCGCTCTTCGCGTTCTGGGCCGAGGGGTACCGGCGGAAGCACCCGGAGGTGCCGGTCATTGAGCACTACGTTGGCATCGGCGCGAGCGCAACGGACCATTATGGTGTGATCCGGCACGTCTGCATGGAGATCAAGGATCGTTTCGGCCGGGAGGAGGAGATCCCTTCGGAACCCGCGCAGCTGGAAACGGCGCTGGGACAATGGTTGGGCTACGCGGACCACGCATTACGTCAAAACGGCGGACGGATGGTGTTGATGCTGGATGGCCTCAACCAGGTGCAGGGCGCGGCGCAGAGCCTTCGGTGGATCCCGAACGTGATCTCCTCGAGCATCCGCCTGGTCCTCAGTTCGACGGTGGAGGGGACGCTGGTGGAATTGGAGAAGCGGGGCTGGAAACGCCTGGGGATGCAGGCGCTGACCGAGGCCGCGCGGGAGGCGCTGGTGGTGCGCTACCTGGCCGAGTATCGGAAGTCGTTGAATGCCGCGCAGATCAATCGCATTGCGGGTGACCATAAGTGCGGTCACCCGCTGTTTCTGAAGACACTGCTGGAAGAGCTTCGCCTTGTCGGCCAGCACGAGGCGCTCGACGAGCGCATCGATTCCTATCTGGAAGCCACCGGGACGGAGGATCTGTTCCAGCGTGTTCTGGAACGACTCGAAGACGACCACTCGCAACACGCGGTGCGGGAGGTGATGACGCTGCTGTGGTGCAGCCGCAGCGGACTGGACGAGCGGGAGCTCTCGGAAGTCAGCGACCTGGCCCGGTTGAAGATCGGCACCATGGTCGCGGGACTCGACTACCACCTGGTGCGCAAGGAGGGTCGCCTGACGTTCTTCCATGACTACCTGCGTCGCGCAGTGGAGAAGCGGTACCTCGCAGAAGAGGAAACCAGACGCCGGACACACGGACGCCTGGGGGCGTACTTCGAAACCGTGGAGTTGAGCCTGCGCACCGCACGCGAGCGCCTGTGGGGCTACGCCGAAGCAGGAGACGACGACAAACTGGTTGAGACGCTCGGTGATCTCGACGTTCTGGAGGCGCTGAACACGGGCCCCGGCGTCAATGAGGTGCTGACACAGTGGGCCCGCCTGCGTGAGGCGGGGTATGATCCGGAGTCGATCTACCGCGAGAAACTCGAAGATCAGACCGGTGAGGCCGTTGCGAAGGTACGGTCGACGTCGACCGTCGCACACGTTCTGGGTTCTCTGACTATCTGGGCGGGGGCCGTCGATCTTCTGCTCAGAGCGCTCTCCGCGGCAACCGAGGGCGGGTTTGTCGCAGAGGCTGCGGGCGCGGAACTGGCCCTTGGTTCGTTCCTGCAGTTGCGTGGCGACCATGCCGAGGCCCTGGAGCGGTCGACCAATGCGCTGAAGCTGTTCGAGGAACTGGGCGACCGCGCCGGCGTCGCCCTGGCGATCGGTGGCGTCGGCAACGTGTACGCCGGTCGCGGGGACTACGATCGCGCCCTGGCCAGCTACCAGCAGCAGTTGACGATCAGTGAGGAACTGGGCGATCGCCGCAGCGTCGCCGCGGCCGTTGCGAGCATGGGCAGGGTGTACGCCGATCGCGGAGACCACGATCTGGCCCTTGCGTGTCACGCGCGCCAATTGACGATCAGCGACGAGCTGGGCGACCGCCGCAGCGCCGCCGCAGCGGTCGGAAACATGGGCGCCATCCACGCCGAACGCGGGGAGCATGACCGGGCGCTTGAACACTTCGAGCGCTGGTTGACGACCAGTGAGGTGCTTGGCGACCGCCGCAGTGCGGCCGGAGCCGTCGTGAACATGGGCGTCGTGTACCACCTTCGCGGGGAGTACGACCAGGCCCTCGCGAGTTACGAGAAGGGGCTGACGATCAGTGAGGAGCTGGGGAACCGTCGTGGCGTCGCCATGTGCGTCAGCAATGCGGGCAACGTATACGACGTTCGTGGGGAGTATGACCGGGCCCTGGAGAGCTTCCAGCGGGCGTTGTCGATCAGCGAGGACCTCGAGGACCGTCGCGGCATTGGCGTGGCCGTCGGGAACATGGGATATGCGCACTACGGTCGCGAGGAGTACGAGTCTGCGCTGCGGTGCTTCGTACGGGCAATCGACGAACACCGCGACATCGGCTTCCGCCACGGCCTGACCAACTCGCTGGCGGGCAGTGCACAGTTGCTCGTGGAGTTGGCCCAGGCGGGCGATGAGATGCCGGACTACGTCCGGCGGCATGTTCCCGCGTTGCACGATGCTCTGAGCGAGGGACCACTTCCCAGTGGCCCCGGGACAACCAACGCTTCGAAGGCGGATCCCGGCCAATGGAAAACGCACGTGCTTGGTCATGCCCGCGCGCAGGCCGACGAGTGCGTGGCGATATCCACGGAATTGTCGAAATCGGATACGGTGTTCCGGGGGCGCGTGCTGCTGGCGCGGATCTCGGCCGCCGGGGGCGATGCGGCGTCGGCAACCGCAGTACTGAAAGCAATGCTCGAGGGAACGGGACCCGCCCCGGTCCTCGAGGACGGCGGTCACCCCTCCGAAGCGGAGAGGGCGGAGCTGCACTACTGGTTGTGGAAGCTCGGAGTAGATGGCGCTACCGATCACCGTTCCGAAGCCGAGCGAATGTACGGGGCGTTGCTGGCCGGTGTTGTGAACTACGAGCAGCAGCAGCGGCTCAATGAACTGCGGTCCGCGGGGGATGCGCCGTGAGCAATTCGAACGAACTCCGCGTCTTCATCAGCTCCACCTTCCGCGATCTGCAGGAGGAACGCGAGCATCTGGTGAAGAAGATCTTCCCCGAGATGATCCGGTCGGCTTGCGCCACCGGGGTCGCGCGCTCTGCCGCCAGCGCGGCATCACCTTCACCGAGATCGATCTGCGCTGGGGACTGACCGATCGCGGAGGGGAGTTGACCTGTCGGGAGCGTTCGTTGGCACCTCGCTGTCATGACTGTGCCTGCGTTCCCTCCGCACACGTCCGCTTCAACCGAGCGCGACGGTGCTGCGATTGGGTGAGACTCGCGTAGGGCCGCGCTCGACAGGCCGGGCGTCGCCGGCAGCACGAATCGACTCGACCTGCACCGCCGGGTATGGGAGCCCGGACGCACGCACGGCTGGCGGAGCGGCCTTCTGGAATTCCCGTACATTCCGCCGGACGAAAATCTCCCCACGATTCGGATCACCATCCGCCCGGAGATCACGCGTATGTCCATCCACGACCCCCTGCACCGCTCCAGAATCCGCACCAGCGCCTCGCTACATCGATCGCGACGAGCGCCTGTCGTCGCCGTTGCCGTGCTCGTGCTTGCCGCAACGGCTGCATTTGCGCAGCCGCCGGCCACCGGCAAAGCAACCGAGCTCTCCCTGCCGCCGGACTGGATCTTCGACGGTGAGGCGCAGTTCAACCTCACCGGCAACGCGGTCGCGTCCGCGGGCGATGTCGATGGCGACGGATACGACGACGTCCTCGTCGGCGCCGATGGCTATGCCAGTGGCGCCGGTCGCGCCTACCTCTTTCTCGGCGGCCCCGACGGACTCGACCGCGTGCCGTCGTGGACGGCGGACGGCAGCCGTTCGAACGACTTCTTCGGGCACTCCGTCGCCGCGGCCGGCGACGTGAACGGCGACGGTCTCGGCGACGTCATCACCGGCGCCTATGGGTACGACAATGGGCATTCATTCGAAGGGCGGGCATCGGTCTACCTCGGCACGTCGACCGGGCTCTCGGATACCGCCGTGTGGACCTCAGAGGGCGAGCAGGAGGGTGCCAAATTCGGATTCGTCGTGGCCGGGGTCGGCGATGTCAATGGAGACGGATATGACGACGTCCTCGCCACCGCATTCAATTATTCCACCGGCCTGGTGAATGCCGGACGCGTGTACGTGTATTACGGTTCGCCGACGGGCCCGTCCAGATCGGCCGACTGGACGCTCACCGGTGGTGCGAACGGCGCAAAGCTTGGATGGCGTGCCGGAGGTGCCGGCGACGTCAATGGCGACGGGTATTTCGACGTCATCGTCGCGGCTTCGATTCCCGACACGGACCACGTCGGCCCCGGCGGACAGGTGCGTGTCTACTACGGTTCAGCCGACGGACTCGGGACACAGGCGGCGTGGACGATCGGCCAGGATTCGCTCGGGAGCGACGTCGCGACCGCCGGCGATGTCAACGGCGACGGCTACGGCGACGTGCTGGTGGGCGAGGCGACGTTCAGCGGCGATCGGTTCGAACAGGGCCGTGTGGTCGCCTACTACGGTTCATCCGACGGACTCGCGACCGGGTGGAACTGGAGTGCGGAGGGTGAGCGCGACTCGGCGCGCCTCGGTACGCGGGTTCGTACCGCGGGTGACATCGATGGGGACGGTTACGACGAAGTCGTGCTGAGCGCACCGTACTTCTCGGGTCCAAGCAACGACGATGGATTCATCGCTGTCTATTACGGTTCGGCCGGCGGACTTGCGACGACTGCCCGGACCGTGATCGATGACGTGCTCGAGGGACCAGCCCTTGGTCTCACCGGAACCACTGCGGGCGATGTCGACGCCGACGGATTCAGCGACCTGTTGCTCGGTGCACCCGGTTACAGCGACAGCGTCCAGCTTCGCGGCCGCGCTTATCTCTACTACGGCGACACGGCGGGGATCGTCGCGGACGTGGGCGAATTCACCCGTCAGAATTCTCCCACACTCGTTCTCACGACTGTGCCCAACCCGACGACCACGTCGATCACGGTAACCGTCACGCAGCCCACCGCCGGTCGACTCCGCGTGACCGTTCATCGCCTCGACGGCGAGGTTGCAGCGACGGTCGCCGACGGGCAGTTCTCGAGCGGCGTCCACCGCTTCACCATCGACCTCTCGGCGCTTACGGCGGCAAGCTACTTCATCACGGCGGCATCGGGGTCGAGGGAGGTGACCGAGCGGGTCGTGGTGGTGCGGTGACGGGGGGCATGGTATCGGCAGCCCTTGCCGTGGGCGGGCGGAGGGCTGAATGATCGGCACGCGAAGACTCTTCCGCCGGAGCGGCGGATGGGGCCGCTGGAGGAGATCCTCGGGCTGGACGGTAGCTAGAGAGCGGGTTCGACCCGCAAGAATCGTCGGTAACACCAGGTTTCCCAAACGCCAGGCGGCCGAGACGGCGCGGCGGATCCTGCTGCTTCGTGAGCAGCACCGTCATGAGATCCTCGCGCACCTCACCCGGGCTGCGGCGTACGGACACCAGGTGCTCGAGCATCTGTACGAACACCCGATCGTGTCGGTCAATGGCGTCCGCGATCTGATCGGCACGTCCTACCGGACGGCCAACACCGTGGTATCCCGCCTGGTCGAACTCGGAATTCTGCGCGAGGCGACCGGCCAGGCACGCAATCGCCGGTTCGTCTACCAGAGCCATATCGGCCTGTTCAGCGAGCAGGGAGCTGGTCGTCCAACACCGTAACGCCAGCCAGATCGTGCGAACATGCTGCTGGTGAACGGTGGCGATGTTCGATTCCTGTCACTCTCAAACACGCCGTACGATCGGACATCATGTCCCTTGATTCCCTGACCCCCGGCACCACCCTTCGCGGCATCGTCCCCAACGTCGCCGTCACCGTCGTCAGTGTGCAGTGGCATGGGCAGAATTCGCTCACGCTTACGTATCGCACGCCCGATGGGAAGGTTGATGAGACGGTGATCTTCCGCGACGACGAGGCCGACTACCAGATCGAGGAGGCGGGGCGGCCGTGGGCATTCGATGCGGACGGCGCGGCGTTCCGGCTGGTCTCCGAGGCGAACCGCATCCGCCTGGCGTACCTCTTCGATCCGATGCTGGCGGTGCATACCTCCGACGTCGAACCGCTGCCGCACCAGATCACCGCCGTCTACGAGAAGATGCTACCGCGCCAGCCGCTTCGATTCCTGCTGGCCGATGATCCCGGAGCCGGCAAGACGATCATGGCCGGCCTGCTGATCAAGGAGCTGATGGCACGCGGCGACGTCAAGCGCTGCCTCGTCGTCTGCCCGGGCAGTCTGGTCGAACAGTGGCAGGACGAACTGTGGCAGCGGTTCAAGCTGCGCTTCGAGATCCTCACCAACGAGAAGCTGTCCTCGGCCCACACCGGCAACTGGTTCCTCGAAAACGACCTGGCGATCGCACGGCTCGACAAGCTCTCGCGCGACGAGAATGCGCGCGCGAAGCTCCAGGCGCCCGAGTGCCGCTACGACTTGATCATCTGCGATGAGGCGCACAAGCTCTCGGCGAACTACTTCGGCGGTGAGGTGAAGAAGACCAAGCGATACCAGCTCGGCGAAATGCTGTCGGAAATCACCCGCCATTTCCTGCTGATGACCGCCACGCCGCACAACGGGAAGGAGGAAGACTTCCAGCTGTTCATGGCGCTCATCGATCCGGATCGCTTCGCCGGTCAGTACCGGGAGCATCAGCACGGCGAGGTCGACGTGTCGGATCTTATGCGGCGGATGGTCAAGGAGAACCTGTTGAAGTTCGATGGCCGCCCGCTCTTCCCAGAGCGCATCGCCCATACGGTGCCCTACAAGCTGTCCGACGGCGAACGCCAGCTCTACGACGAGGTGACCGCCTACGTGCGCGAGGAGTACGGCCGCGCCCGGAAACTGCTCGACGACAAGCGGTTCAATGCCGTCGGCTTCGCGCTGGCAATTCTGCAGCGCCGTCTCGCCTCCTCGCCCGAGGCGATCTACCAGTCGCTCCGCCGCCGTCGTGAACGGCTCGAGAAGCGACTGCATGAAGTGAAGCTGATGCGCCAGGGCGTCGTGCCGGCCACGTTCTACACCGGACCGAAGCTCGACCTGGAGGACTTGGAGGATATCGAGGACACGCTCGAGGCGGAGGAGACCGAGGACGAGTTCCTCGATCAGGCGACCGCCGCGGCAACCGCGAGCGAACTCGAGAAGGAGATCGCCACGCTCACTCGGCTCCAGTCGCTCGCCTCCTCGGTGCGATCGGGCGGACAGGACACCAAGTGGCTGCAGCTCGCGCAGCTGCTCCAGGAGATCTTCAGTCCAGGTGGCGTCGGTGGCGCCGTCGCCGAATCGAACGGGCAGGACGACGGCGTACCGGGTCCGGCGCGTTCGGCGCATCAGAAGCTGGTAATCTTCACTGAGCATCGCGACACGCTCGCCTACCTCGAGGAGAAGATCTCGACGCTCTTCGGACGACCGGAGTCGGTGGTGCTCATCCACGGCGGGGTTGCCCGCGACCAGCGACGGCAGGCGCAGGAGCGCTTCCTGCACGACCCGGACGTGCGCGTGCTGCTGGCGACCGATGCAGCCGGCGAGGGAATCAACCTGCAGCGCGCGCATCTGATGGTGAACTACGATCTGCCGTGGAACCCGAACCGGCTCGAGCAGCGATTCGGCCGCATCCACCGCATCGGACAGAAGGAGGTGTGCCACCTCTGGAACCTGATCGCCGACGACACCCGCGAGGGCGACGTCTACAAGCGACTGCTCGACAAGCTCGACGAGGCGCGTCGAGCGCTCGGCGGACAGGTGTTCGACGTGCTCGGCAAGCTGCAATTCGAAGGCAAGCCGCTGCGCGATCTGCTGATCGAGGCGATCATCTACGGCGACAAGCCGGAGGTGCGCGCGCGGCTCGAACAGGCGGTGGAGAACGGCGTCGACCAGGGGCGGCTCCGGCAGCTGATGGACGACGAGGCGCTCACGCGCGACGTGATGGACGCCGGCCGCGTGGCGATGATCCGCGAGGACATGGAGCGCGCCGAAGCGCGACGGCTGCAGCCGCACTACATCAAGTCGTTCTTCCTCGAAGCGTTCAAGCGGCTCGGAGGAACGATACGCGAGCGCGAATCCGGCCGCTACCAGATCCGCAACGTGCCGGCGACGATCCGCAACCACGGCTCACGGACGGGACCCGGTTCGGTGGTTCTTCCGCAGTACGAGCGGGTGGTCTTCGAGAAGGAATTGATCGAGTCCGCCGGGCACACGCGCGCCCTCTTCCTCGCACCCGGTCATCCCCTGTTCGATACCGTGCTCGAGATGACGCTCGAGCGCGATCGGGAGCTGCTGCGCCGCGGCTCCGTGCTGGTCGACGAAACGGACGTGGGCACGACGCCGCGCGTGATCTTCTACCTGGAGCACTCGGTGCAGGACCAGAGCGTCACGCCCGCCGGCGACAACCGGGTGATCTCCCGGAAGATGCTCTTCGTCGAGCTGCATGCCGACGGCACGATGAACGCGCTGCACTACGCGCCGTACCTCGACTTCCGTCCGCTCGAGGAGGGTGAACCGAGCACCGAAGAGCTGCTTCGCCGCGACGAGTGCGGCTGGATCACCGCACAGCTCGAGGAGCAGGTGCGCTCCTTCGCCATCGACACCATCGTGCCGGAGCATCGCAGGGAGGTGCGCGATCGGCGAGTGGCGCTGGTGGACAAGACCTTCGCCGCGGTGAAGGCGCGGCTGACGAAGGAGATTCAGCACTGGGACTACAAGGCGGAGGTGCTCAAGCGCAAAGAGGAGGAGGGCAAGGCCGGCGCGCGGCTCAACTGGCAGGAGGCGCGCCGCCGCGCCGACGAGCTGCAGGCGCGGATGAAGAATCGGCTCGATGAACTGCAGCTCGAGCGGCAGGTCTCGGCCCGTCCGCCGGTGGTGCTCGGCGGGTTCGTCGTCGTGCCCGTCGGGCTCGTCGCCGAGATGACGGGCCGTTCGCTTCCGGCCGCCTCGCATCCGGTCGACACGCAGGCGAGCGCGGCGCGGGCGCGTGCGCTCATCATGAAGATCGAGCGCGGGCTGGGCTTCGAACCGACCGATAGAGAATTCGAGAAGCTCGGCTACGACATCGAGAGCCGCGATCCCGAGAGCGGCAACCTGCGGTTCATCGAGGTAAAGGGACGGGTGGCCGGTGCGGAGACGATCACGGTGACGAGGAACGAAATCCTCTACTCGCTGAACGTGCCAGAGGCCTTCATCCTCGCCATGGTGGAGTTCATCGATGGCGGCCAGCACCGGGTGCGGTATCTTCGACGTCCATTCCAGCGCGAACCCGACTTCCACGCAAGCGCGGTGCTCTACAACTTCAGCGAGCTGCTGGAGCGATCCGAAGAGCCGTCGTAGCCCACTGCAATCCTGTTTCTGAATTCCCTCGCAATGAAGACCCGCAAGAAACTCATAGAAGTAGCCCTACCCCTAGATGCCATCAATGCCGCGTCGGCCTCTGAGAAGGGGAATCCTTTTCTGAAGGGGCATCCACGAAACCTTCACCAATGGTGGGCACGGCGACCTCAGGCGACAGCCCGCGCCGTGATCTTCTCGCAGATGGTCGACGATCCCTCCGAATACGTCGATACGCTGCTGGGAGAAAAGGAAACGCATCGCAAGGCGGAGAGCGAGCTGAAGCGGCGGCTGAAGGAATACGAGACGAAGCAGGTCGAGGGCGAGGGCGCCGACGTGACCGAGCCGAAGCCGACGCTTGAGAGCGTGGCCGCCGACATCGAGCGCAAACGGCTCTTCGATCTGATCGAGGAACTGGTGAAATGGGAGAACACCACCAACGAGGAGGTGCTCGACCGTGCCCGCGCGGAGATCTGGCAGAGCTGGCGCCGCACCTGTGCCGACAACGCTGACCACCCGCACGCCGACGAGCTCTTCAACCGTGACAAACTTCCCGCCTTCCACGATCCGTTCGCCGGAGGTGGTGCGCTGCCGCTGGAGGCGCAGCGGCTGGGGTTGGAGGCATACGCGAGCGATCTGAACCCGGTGGCGGTGCTGATCAACAAGGCGATGATCGAGATCCCGCCGAAGTTCGCCAACCAGCCGCCGGTGAATCCCGAGGCGCGCGAGTCGGGCAATGCGTTCGAGCGGGAGTGGAAGGGCGCGCAGGGCCTGGCTGAGGATATACGCTACTATGGCAAATGGATGCGCGACGAAGCGGAGAAGCGCATCGGCCACCTCTACCCGAAGGTGAAGATCACCGAGGAGATGGTGAAGGAGCGTCCTGACCTGAAGAAGTACCTGGGTCGCGAGCTCACCGTGATTGCATGGATTTGGGCGCGAACGGTGAAGAGCCCGAACCCGGCGTTCGCCGATGTGGATGTGCCGCTGGCATCGACATTCATGCTATCGACCAAGAAGGGGAAGGAGGCGTATGTCGAGCCAGTGATCGAGGGGAAGTCGTATCGATTCTTGGTGAAGGTGGGGATGCCAAGCGATCCGAAGGCGGCGAAATCCGGAACCAAGCGCGCCGGTAGCGGTAGTAGATTCGTTTGTCTTATGTCCAGCCCGCCAGCGCCGATCCCGTTTGATCATATCCGACACGAGGGAAAAGCGGGCAGAATAGGGCAACGGCTAATGGCCGTCGTACTAGAGGGTGACCGCGGTCGCCTCTATATCTCGCCCCAAGCCGCCGTCGAGACATCTGCCGAGTTATCGCCACCTATAGACATTCCAGTGGTCCCATTGCCCGAACGCGCGCTGGGATTTCGCGTTCAGGAGTACGGAATGACCAAATGGGATGAGCTGTTTACGAATCGTCAACTTCATGCACTCGCTGCCCTAACAAACTTGACCACCGAGGCAGCACATCGCGTGGAGGAAGCACGTTTAGCACTCGCTGCTGATCCATCGAACACATTAGCGCATGCTGCAAGCGAATACGGCGTGGCAGTCGCCACTTTCCTTGCACTTTCAGTCGACAAGTTTGCTGACTACAACAATGCAATATGTACATGGAATCCAGCAAACCAGAATGTAGGTCACCTATTTACTAAGCATGCCATTCCAATGGCTTGGGATTTTCCTGAATCATCTCCAATAGCCGGCGGGCTGTCCATTGACTCAATCGCTGATAGCGTGGCTCGATCCGTTTCGTCGCTGCCGGCCTTAATTCAGGGAAACGCATTTCAGCATGATGCAGCATCACCTGACTCAAATCGACTTGCAGTCGTTGCGACAGACCCTCCGTATTTCGACAACATCGGTTATGCGGATCTGTCGGATTTCTTTTACCTCTGGTTGCGGCGTTCGCTTAAGCAATTTTTTCCGAGCCTGTTTTCCACAGTTGCTGTCCCGAAGGCTGAAGAACTCATCGCATCTCGGTTCCGTCATGGCTCAACGGCTTCCGGTGAGGCATTCTTTCTAACTGGCATGACTCAAGCAATGGAGCGGATGTCTCACGAGACGTATCCTGGCTTCCCTGTGGCAGTCTATTATGCATTCAAACAAAGTGAGACCCGGGATAGTGCCGGTGGCCGAACTGCGCATACAGGATGGGACACATTTCTTTCCGCAGTCATTGCGGCGGGACTATCGGTCTCGGGGACGTGGCCTGTCCGAACAGAGCGTGCCGCGCGTTCAATTGGTCAGGGTACCAACTCATTGTCGTCGAGCATCGTTCTGGTTTGTCGGCCCCGTTCAAACGGAGACGCAACCTCGACCCGGTCACAGTTCATTTCGGACGTGAGAAGCGAGCTGTCGCGCGCACTTTATCTGCTCCAACGCGCCAACATCGCACCTGTCGATCTCGCGCAGGCTGCGATCGGGCCGGGGATGGCGGTCTTCACGCGGTATGAGAAGGTGCTCGATGCCGAGGGCAATCCTCTCACGGTGCGTGACGCGCTGGCGCTGATCAATCACGTGTTAGGCGAGACGCTCGCACAGCAGGAGGGGGATTTCGATCCCGACACGCGCTGGGCGCTCGTCTGGTTCGGGCAGAACGGGTTCGACGAGGGGGAATACGGCGACGCAGAAACGCTCAGCAAGGCGAAGAACACGAGCGTGTCGGGAATGATCGAGGCGGGAATTCTCGAGTCGAAGCGCGGCAAGGTTCGCCTGCTTCGTCCGAAGGAACTTCCCGAGACCTGGGATCCGGAAACCGACCCGCGGCTTACGTCGTGGGAGGTGGTTCACCATCTGATCCGGGTACTCGAGAAGGGCGGCGAGGGCGCGGCGGCCGACCTCGTGGTGAAGCTCGGCGCGAAGGCCGAGATCGCCCGCGAGCTCGCCTACCGACTCTACACGATCTGCGAGCGGAAGAAGCGCGCGCAGGAGGCGCTCGCCTACAACGGGCTGGTGCAGAGCTGGCCCGAGATCGTCCGGCTCGCGCAGCAAGAGCATCGCGCCCCGGATGGCGTGCAGGAGGCGATGCTGTAGAAGGGGGCGTGCGCCGTCCCGCTCGAGCGTTGCGCAGGCTCGGGGTATTTGTTGACACATCAGCATCCGGTTCCGTCGCCCCTGCCGGGGCGAGGGATCGGTTGGGTGCGGCACTACCGGGGGCGTCGCTTCGCTCCGCGCCCCGGCTACGATCCGCGACCCCTCCGGGGTCGATGTGAGCGACCATTCGTCTCCGGATTCGGCAATCCTTCGCGCGAAACTGCATCAGGATTCGGCTGCACTTGTGTTCACGCTGCAAACGCGGTATCGCAAAGCTCGAATTCGAACCGGCAGATGCATTATGCCGACGCAAACGCTCCATACTGGCAGACAGCGAACCTCGTACGGGCTCTTCCCCAGCGCCGTGCTGACGGCATTCTTCGTACCGCTTTTCATATTCGCTGCGCGCGACCCGATTTCGTTTGCTGAAATGACGGGACAGCTCCTGCTTGGCATCACGACCCGCGCGTCGGTCGGAATCTGCAGTGCTCTGGCTCTCGTTATCCTTGGCGCACTGGCAGGGCGACGGCAGATCGCCGAGGTCAACTGAATTCGACCTCTCATCTGAATTCGCATACACACTCCTCTCATGGCACTCACCAACCAGCAGCGCGTCGGCAAGGCGCTCGATCTGCTTCGCGAGGGACTCGGCCCGTTCGTCGAGCGCGAGGTACACGATAGAATCTCGGCAGGCACCGTCAACATGGATCGCATTCTGCGGTTTCAGGACGACCCGATTCTGCGAGACAAGCAGATCAGCAAGTGGGACGTCGCCGGAATCCTGAGAATGATGACCGACGTCTGGAACGATGTGTTCCGGTATACGCTTGGTTTTTCCGAGCGCAGCTATGCGAGCGAACTGCGTGACTGGCGAAATAAATGGGCGCACCAGGAGCCGTTCTCCAGTGAGGATGCTGAGCGGGCGCTCGATTCGGCCGAACGACTTCTGACGGCGGTATCGGCGCCGCAGGCCGAGGAATTGAAAAAGATGAAGCACGAGCTTCGGCGCCTGGTATTCGATGAACAGGTGCGCGGGCAGAAACGCAAGGCCGGCGGTTCGCTCATCGAGGCGGCGTCCACCGATGCGGTGAAGCCGTGGCGCGACGTCGTCACGCCGCACGCCGATGTGGCGACCGGACGATTTCAGAACGCGGAATTCGCCGCTGACCTCTGGCAGGTGCATCTCGGCGAGGGATCGGACGAGTACCGTGACCCGAAGGAATTCTTCCGTCGCACCTATCTCACCGAGAGTCTCAGCCGGCTGCTGGTCGGCGCGGTGCGGCGGATCAACGGTGCCGGCGGTGATCCGGTGGTGCAGCTGCAGACGAACTTCGGCGGTGGAAAGACCCACTCGATGCTCGCGCTCTACCATCTGTTCTCCGGCGAGCGTCCGAGCGAACTGCCGGGCGTCGAGGGACTGCTCAGCGATGAGGAGCAGAAGACGCTGCCCCGCGTCAACCGCGTGGTGCTGGTGGGCAACAAGATCTCGCCGGGCAATCCGGTGACGAAGCCGGACGGAACGGTGGTCAACACTCTGTGGGGCGAGCTCGCTTGGCAGCTCGGCGGCCGCGCGGCGTATGATCGCATCCGTGGCGACGATGAGCGGGCGACCAATCCGGGCGACGCCCTGCGCGAGCTGTTCAAGGAACACGGTCCCTGCCTGATCCTAATCGACGAGTGGGTTGCCTACGCACGGCAGCTTCATGAGTCGGGCGATCTGCCCGCGGGCGACTTCGAGACGCAGTTCACCTTCGCCCAGGCGCTTACCGAATCGGCGAAGCTCGCCGGCAACTGCCTGCTGGTAATCTCGCTCCCGGCGTCGGACACGACCGGTTCGCCGCACACGCAGGCCGACGACGTCGAGGTGGGCGGCATCCGCGGACGCGAAGCGCTCGAGCGGCTGCGCAATGTGATCGGACGCGTGGAGTCATCCTGGCGTCCTGCCACCGCCGCAGAAGGATTCGAGATCGTCCGCCGTCGTCTCTTCGAACCGCTCGGAAGCGACGACGCGTTCAAGCAGCGCGACGTGACCGCGCGTGCGTTCTCGGAGCTCTATCGCAAGGAGAGGGCGGAGTTCCCGACCGAGTGCTCGCAGTCGGATTACGAGAAGCGAATCAAGGCCGCCTATCCGATTCATCCGGAGATCTTCGATCGGCTGTACGAGGATTGGTCGACGCTCGTGAAGTTCCAGCGCACGCGCGGCGTGCTGCGACTGATGGCGACGGTGATCCACACGCTGTGGGAGAAGGGGGACAAGAACCCGCTGATTCTTCCCTCGACGATTCCGATCGACGACGGCCGCGTGCAGTTCGAGTTGACTCGCTACCTCTCCGACAGCTGGCAGCCGATCATCAGCAAGGATGTCGACGGACCGGAATCGCTGCCGCAGCGGCTGGACAACGAGCAGCCGAACCTCGGCAAGTACCACGCGGCGCGGCGTGTAGCCCGCACCATCTACCTCGGTTCGGCTCCGACGGTCGAGGCGGCGCATCGGGGGCTTGAAGACCGTCGCATCCGTCTCGGCTGCGTGATGCCGGGCGAACCGGCCGCGGTGTTCGGCGATGCGTTGCGTCGTCTTGCCGCATCGGCCACCTACCTCTACCAGGACGGCAACCGATTCTGGTATTCCACGCAGCCGACCGTCACCAAGCTCGCCGAGGATCGTTCCGAGCAGTTGAAGCGCGACGAGGACACGGTCGTCGCCGAGCTCGAGCGACGCGTTCGCGCCGACCTCTCGAAGCGTGGGGAGTTCGGGCGCGTGCACGCGATGCCACGTTCCAGCGGCGACGTCTCGGACGAATACGAGGCACGGCTGGTGGTGCTGCCCTCGGAGCACTGCTACAGCAAGGACGCCGACAACCTGGCGATCGCCGCGGCGCGTGAGATTCTCGAGAACCGCGGTACACAGCCGCGCCTCTACCGAAATACGCTCGTGTTCCTGGCCGCCGATAAGGTCCGCCTGCAGGATCTCGACGAGGCGCTGCGCCGCTACCTTGCGTGGGAGTCGATACTCAACGAGAAGGAGCAGCTCAACCTCGACCCGCACCAGGTGAAGCAGGCCGAGACGCAGAAGCAGGCGGCCGAGAGCATGGTCGCTGCGCGAATTCCCGAAACCTACATGTGGCTGCTGGTGCCGACGCAGAAGGAGCCGGCCGGCGAGCTCGAGTGGAACACGATCAAGCTCAGCGGCACCGACCCTCTGGCTGAGCGCGCAAGCCGCAAGCTCCGCAGCGACGAGTACCTGATCACGACGTACGGTCCGACGCTGCTGCGGATGAATCTCGATCGGATCCCGCTCTGGCGCGGGGACCACGTTCCGGTCCGCACGCTGATCGAGGACTTCGCGAAGTACCTCTACCTGCCGCGCATGGCGAATCCGACGGTGCTCGCCACGTCGATCGGAAACGGTCCTGGATTGACCACGTGGGAATCGGAAGCCTTCGCCTACGCCGAGCAGTTCGATGAGAAAGAGGGACGCTACCGCGGGCTGATCGCCGGCGAGATGAAGATGGTGACGCCGGACGATTCCGGTCTGGTGGTCAAGCCCGAGGTGGCGATGGCGCAGCGCAGAGCTGATGAGGAAAAGCGCGCTGCAGCGGCCGGCACCACGGGCACGACAGCGACCGCCGGCAGCACGAGCACAACCGGATCTAGCGATTCGACGGGAACGAGTCCGAGCGGAGATCCCGGCGGCACGCCCTTCGACCATAAGGAGCAGCTCCGCCGCTACTACGGCACCGTCAAGCTCGACGCCACGCGCGTCGGCATGGAAGCCGGCCGCATCGCCGAGGAAGTGATCGCGCACCTGACGAGCATCGTCGGCGCTGAGGTCACCGTTACGCTCGAGATCGAGGCGCGCCTGCCGGAGGGTGCAAGCGATCACCTGGTTCGGACGGTGACGGAGAACGGGCGGGTGCTGCGGTTTGAGAGTGGGGAGTTTGAGGGGGATTGAGCGAACAGCCCGACGGAAGCATCAACCACCGAGGGAATCGGCATGAAGATCTCTACAATCCTCGACCATATCGACAGTGGCCACATGGCGTTGCCCGAATTTCAGCGGGGCTATGTATGGAACCGTGATCAAGTGCGCGGGTTGTTCGATTCCCTCTATCGGCGTCACCCCGTAGGAGGGCTGCTCGTCTGGGCAACGGAATCCAACACCGCTGATCACCGGGGTGATGCGCAACTTGCTCCTGGAATCGTAAAGCTGCTTCTCGACGGACAGCAGCGGATGACGTCAATCTACGGTGTCGTCCGTGGCCGCCCCCCGAAATTCTTTGATGGGAATGCCAGTGCGTTTACGAACCTCCGTTTCAATCTCGAAAGCGAATCCTTCGCGGCTCCTGTAAAAATCAAGTCGGTAGATAGCTGGGGTTGAGCAGCGAGAAATCGAGTTTCCCGGTGAGCAAATAGGTGATGATCTCGAAGGTTTTCATTGTGCTGTACCCACGGGCCTTTCTCTTGGCTGCCTGCACGATTGAGTTGAAGCCTTCGAGGATGCCATTGGTCACCTGCGTGTGCTTCCATCGGACGATTCCGTCACGGTGCTTGCGGATGGTCCTCGCCAGCTTGATGAATGGCTCCAGGCGACTATGCGTCGCCCAGAAGTACCACTTGTCGAGCAGCAGCTCGAAGTCCTCGATGGTCTCGGCCTCGTAGATATCCTGGAAGCTCTCGCGCAGGTGCAGTGCCCGCACGGTCTTGAGCTTCAGCGATGAGAGCTCGAGCTCCTCGATCTCGACACGCTGCTCCTGAGTGAGGTTCTGCCAGTTCTTCAGGAACGAGTAGCGCTTGCGCTTGAGGATCGGGTGGGTCTTGACTTCCGATCGACGCACCTGATCGACGGCCTCGTTGACGAGTTTGAGCACGTGGAAGCGGTCGAAGGTTACCTCGGCGTTCGGAAGATGCTCGCTGACACCCTTGGCGTAGGCCGGCGACATGTCGGCGCTGACGGTCCGGATGTTCTCGCCGGAGCCACCATGTGCCGTCAGGTCCTCTGCAAAGCGCTTGATCGTCTCGCTGTCCTTGCCGGGCGTGACGAAGGTCGTGCGGCGCCGCTCGAGGTCGACGGCGATGGTCATGTAGTTGTGTCCACGCTTCAGCGAGGTCTCATCGACACCGACCTCGGTGACGTCGCTGAAGTCTTCGGCTTCGCGTGCGGCAGAGACGTAGCAGTTGAGAATCGCCCAGATCTTGTGATCTGAGACGTTCGTCAATCGAGAGACGGCGTGCACGGGCATGTGCATGCCCAGCTGTAGCAGCAGTGCCTCGAAGAGCAGTGTGAATCCGTTGCCGTGGCCCGCCCACGGCGGCGTGAGCAGTCGTTTGCCCTCGGGCGTATCCAGCCGCGGCACCCAGGCGTGCAGATGGCACTCGTGTTCGAAGAAGTTCAGGTGGCGCCAGGTCTTCAGCTGCGTGTCGTAGGCACCGTAGTCACCTTCGACGCCGGACTCCTCGTCTCGGTAGTGGAACTTCGCGCCTCGATGGAAGTTCAGGTAGATGTCGAGCGATTTACGATCCGGATCGAACTCGATGCGTTCGATGTACCAGGGATCACGGAGTCCGAGCGCCTGAAAAAACAGATCTTCCACGAGCGGTGCCTTTGAGGGTATGGGATGGACGACTTCGACCGCTGAAGATCGCGTCTACCCACTCACTTCTCAAAGGAGCCCTGTCGTTGCACTTCGCGCTGGGCTTCATTGCACGGGTTGCGTTGTGGAGTCGATCGCGGAAGGGCTCGTCGGACGAACTTGGGTGAGTGAGCGATCGGTCGTCTGCCGCGAGTGGGGGTCACTCGCCGACAATTCTTAGCAGTTCCACCACGAGGTTTCCCGGGGCAGCGAGTTTCCGTCGGATGTTGTAGCGATGGTTGTCCACCGTTCTCCGGGAGATGGTGAGGTCCGAAGCGATCTCCCGGGTCGACTTGCCATCGAGCAGCAGCAGACAGACGGTCAACTCTGTCGGCGTAATGGTGGGCATAGCGGTGATCAACGCGGTAGTGGTCCGGCGCAGGTCACGGTTTGTCGATTCGCGCATTGGTGGAGCCGCCTGAAACGTGCGTTGGTCCTATCGGCTGCAACGATACGAAGGATCGCCGGCGAAACGACTACCCATTGGTTTCCCGGAAATTACTCATCCACCACCATCCCTCGATTGCCCTTCAGCGTCACTGAATCCTCCTGGATACGGGGATCGGTATAGGTGTCGTGCGATTTGCCGAAGTCCAGGAGCAGGCCGAGCGATCCGTGCTTGCGCGGCTGATTGTAATTGCCGCCGCCCTGACTGTTGGTCGTGTCCTGCCGCAGGGCGAAGTACTGGTCGTCTCCGCCACGGTCCAGCAACCACGCGAAGGCGACGTTCAATGCAGAACCCTGTGCGGCCGACCAAGCACGGTAGCTGTCCTTGCCGCCGAGATCCTCGAGGCACCCGCTCGACCAGTCGTGGGCGTTGCCCTGCTCGAGCCCTGCGTAGCCGTCGTACATATCGTCGCCGCCGTCGTCGAGCAGCGCTCCGAACGAAAGGTGAATTCCGCTTCCCTGCGAATACTGTCCCGCGGTGTAGCGGTCGGCGCCGGCCGCGTCATGGAGAATGCCAAGGGCATACCAGTAGCTGCCCCCCTGGCTGAATTGATCCGATGCGTAGAGATCGTCGCCCGCACGATCGCTCAGAACGCCAATGCCGCCGTTGGTACCGATGCCGATCGTCCACGGTCGCATTCCGAACCCGAATCCCTGCGACATCGCGATGTGAGCGCGATTCGGCCAGCGTCCAAGCGGATCGGGAAATTCCCATCCGGCGCGATAATTGTCATTGCCCGACGCGTCCAGCAGCGCTCCGAATCCCTTCGCATAGGCAAACCCCTGCGAATAGATTCCCGCCCGGTAATCATCGGCGCCGGCACCGTCATACAGCAGTCCGATCCCGAGGAATGCAGCACCCTGTGCCGCCCAATGCGCGGCGTACATATCATCGCCTCCATAATCGGCAAGCACTCCCACGCCAAGCAGTCCGGCGCCCTGCGAGAAATGATCCGATCGATAGGTATCGTTGCCGGACAGATCGACAAGCACGTCCACGCACCCGATTCCCGCGGCCTGCCCCGCCGAATCGTTGTCGTATACGTCGTCTCCACCGAGGTCGGCGATGAAACGTGCATGGGCGTATGGTGCCGGGGACAATTCATACCGGTCGTCACCGCCCAGGTCGATGATGCAGGCAACATTACCCCCTGAATATCTGTTTGCTCCCGGCCCGCCAACGACGACCATACCGGAAGGGGTCGGCCAGGCGGCGATGATTTCGCCATCGACGCCATCGACTCTCGTCGACGTCTCTTTGTGTTCGACCATCCGTGCTGCGAACGAGCGCAACCAATTGGAATCAGCCAGCGCGACGAGTCGGGCGGCAGCGCGGGCAATTCTGGAGAGATCGACGTGATCAGCGGTGGCAAACAGCGCTGCAATTCGATCTTCCTCGGCATTGCGCATGCGACGGCGCTGCACGGGATCCCGGACGGTATCGAGCGAGGATTCCCAATCGCCATTCGGATCGAGCAGATCCTTCAGTCCGCGCGTGGTCCGTTCGAGTCCGTCACCGGCGGAGGCATAAGCGGTCGCGAGTTCCGCATCGACAGACGCGAGGAAGTCGGTGAGCTGCTGCCGGGAGGTGGGGAGCGGTTCGGGAGAATTCGGACTGAACGGAACGTCGAGGTGGCGGGCGGCGGCGGCAATTGCGTTCGGAAGCAGGTGACCATCATCGGCTCCGCTCCAGAGATCGGCGTCGATCAATCGCGAGTAGGCGGAGAGGCGGGTCGGGAAATGGTGCAGATACGTGATGGCGTTGAGCCGCCACGGGTTCGGCCGACCGGCGAAGCGCACGGTGCTGAAATCCTCATCGGCGATGACGCGCATCTGTTTCTGGATGCCAACGGCCCAGTCGAAGAGATCGTGGTCCCGCAGCATTCCGGCGAGCCATGAATTGCTGCGAACGGGGCCGAGTTCCCTGGGAGTGGTATACGCCATGGGAACGCGTTCGGAACCGATGAGAGGAACGCGGACGACGCGTGGCGCACCGTTTTTCCAGAGGGAGAGCGCAACGGTATCGCCGGGTTTCATGGCGGCAATAACGGTATTCACATAGTCCTCGCCGCCACGGATCGAGTCGCCGATGGAGCGGCCTTCGACACCGATGAGCGTATCACCGATGAGGATATCGGCACGATCGGCGGACCAATGCGGCATGACCTGCCAGATGACGAACCATGGTGGATTCCCGGAGCGGCCGGTGATGGCGGCGACGGAATCGTCGGGAATGCGATTGAAGTAGATGCCGAGTCGGGCGTGGAGCGGATCGGGCGGACCGTTCCATTCAAACGGCGGCAGATCGAGGGTCTGCAGATCCTGATCGATCAGATCGCGAGCGGTGGGAGAAGCAGACTGAGCAACGGCGGTACGAACGACGCAGAGCGTCAACGCAAGGAGGAGAAGGGATTTCATAGCAACAAATGTACGCCCGGGCCGGGGTCCGTAACCGCTGCGGTGGCGGCACCATCACTGATTCGGATACGAGGATCGAACACCTGCGTCGACCGTTGCGCCATTGACGGATCTATTCCTCTTCGACGACCTGGATCAGTTCGATGCGGTTGTTGAAGGGGTCGCGGAATTCGAATCGTTCGTGTCCGGGAATGGGGATGCTCTTGTCGATCTTGACGCCCTTGTCGCGAAGGCGGTGGCGCCATTCGTTGAGATCGGTGACCTCCAGGGCGACGTGTGCCTTGGTGGCCGATGGGTCGATGCCGTCCTCGACACCCACGTGCAGTTCGTTCTCCCCGACCTGCAACCAGAATCCGCCGCGGGAGGCGAGCGTTTCCGGCTTCGGTATCTCCTCGAGTTCGAGCGTATCGGTGTAGAACTCGCGGGCCGCGTCCTCCGAGTCGCGCGGTACGGTGATCTGTGCGTGATGAATTCCGATGATCATGAATCCGATCGAGGAGTGAGATGTGCGTTGTCGTTGTGAAGCGGGAATATATCACCCAAACCTGACGCGATCGGCAGTGCGCTGCGCCGATTCGAGCGTTTGTTCGACAGTCTCGCCGAGGACCGTTACGTGACCCATTTTTCGGCCGACGCGGGAGTCGGCCTTTCCGTAAATGTGCAGATGCGCACGCGGGTCGGACAGCACCCGGGCGTAGTCGGAAACAACGCCCGGCGCCTCCGCGTCGCCGAGAATGTTCGCCATGGAAACCGCGGGCGCCCGGAGCGCCGTGGAACCGAGCGGCCAGTCCATGATCGCACGGATGTGATTTTCGAACTGGGAGGTGACGCACCCTTCGATCGTGTAGTGGCCGCTGTTGTGCGGACGTGGCGCCATCTCGTTGAGCAGTACGGTTCCGTCGCTGCACAGGAAGAATTCGATCCCGAAGACACCGACGCCTTCGATCGCTTCGACGGCGCGGCGGGCACAGTCGACGACGCGATCACGCGCATCGTCGCTGACGCGAGCGGGAGCCATCACCAGATGGCAGATGTGGTTGCGCTGAACGGTTTCAACCACCGGGTAGCGTTCCAGCGCACCGCTGACCGACCGCACCACCATCACCGCCAGTTCACGATCGAACGACACGAACGCCTCGGCGTAGAGTTCGCTGTCGCTGCGGCCGCCGGCGATCGCCTCCCAGCCGGTCTCGATTGCCGATGACGACTCGATGGTGGCGTTGCCGTACCCGTCATAGCCACCGCGCCGACTCTTGAGGACGAACGGATAGCAGTGCTGTTCACCGAACGCTCGGGCCTCATCAACGGAATCGACGGCAGCGAAGGGAGTGACGGGAATTCCGGCTTCCTCGAGCGTCCGCTTCTGGACGAGTTTGTCCTGGATATGCGCGACCGACGTGGCGGTGGGATACAGCACGTTCCCGGAGCGTTCGATCTTCAGCAAATGCCGTTCGTCGATGAATTCACTCTCGAGCGTGACGACATTGCAGCCGCTGGCGAAGCGCACCAGCAGATCGTGATCCTCCGGCTTGCCGACGACTTCCTTGTGGGCGATCTCACCGGCGGGGGAACCCGGGAACTTCTCCATGATGTAGACACGCATACCGAGCCGAAACGCCGCGTAGGCCGTCATCCGCGCCAGCTGCCCACCACCAAGGATGCCAAGAGTAGGAACCTGAGAGCTCATAGACCAGCCAAGGTACGGAGAACGGAGAACGGAGAACGGAGAACGGAGAACGGAGAACGGAGAACGGAGAACGGAGAACGGGGCACTCCGCACCCGCGGCCGCCGCCCCGAAATAGCGCTTCTCGCGATCGACGATCCGCCCGGGGGGGGTATCGAGTGGGGTATCGAGTACCCACGGCGTTGCCGTGGGCTAAGGGAGGGCGGCCCTCCGGGCCTTGGAAGCGGGAGAGCTTGTTCAGCGGCGAGGGTCGACGCGGCGAGTTCTGCCGGTGCGGGCGCTCCTCCGAAAGCCGCCGACCCGCGCCAGCCGCGAACCCGAGCCCCCGGCAAACCCGCCATCCTCTCCTATCGCCGCCCAGCCTTACCGTCCCCGGGAGGTCATCGCCCGGGACGTCGCGCCTGAGGGGCCGAACGAGAATTCGATTCGAAGCCACGAGGCGATCGCCTTCCCGTCACGATCGAGCGCGGGCTGAAACGCGCTGCGCATCACCGCCCGAAGGGCGGTTGAGGTAAGCAATGCAGCGCACTTGCCACGTACGGACGCGTCCTCGACGAACGCTTCTCTAATTCGACCGTCGTATGCGACGCGGACCGCGACTACCACGCGACCGCGGCATCCCCATTCGCGTGCGATATCCGATGGGCGAATGTTTTCCCGAAGCGATTTCTCATCCACGGTGGCAGCGGCGGTATCATCATCGGCATCGGCCCGCGACGAGAGTTTGCCGATCAGCTCGAGTTGACGCCGACCGTAGTTGCGAAGCCGTTCGAGGCGACGATCGAGATCACGCATCTGCTCTGAAGGACGTCGCGAATTGACGAGCAGATAGCGGGGTCCGGCGAGCACGACACCGAGCGTGGCGCAGCTGTCGAGGCCGGCAGTGTCGACGCGGCTGGTCGCCTTGTCGATGGCGGAATGAAGATCCCGTAGGAGCGCCGAACCGATCTCGAGCATCATGCCGCGATCGTATCGGGCAAAGACGGCGCGTCCATCGTTGTAGATGAAGAGCGATTCAGTGGAATCCGAGCAGGAGACCCAAGTGGCATCGAGCAGCATATCCTCGATCACGACCGGCTGTGCACGCGCGGCGTGGAGGATTCCGAGAAGGAGAATTGGTAGCAGGAGTAACGTACGCACGGAGTCGAAACGAAGGCATCGGATCAAAACGAATCGGCCCGGCGGGCGCCGGGTCGTTGCGAGAAGATACCGGTCTCCCCGGACTGAAGTCCGCGGCACCGCTCGCGATTGACCCCGACTCGCGTTTGACCCCGGCTCGCAGCGGACGCACGTTCGCCGAAGACGCGGGTCAGCGGCTTTCGGCGGAGGGAGCTCCGGCCGGCGGACTCCGCGGTGGCGGCGGCCGGTCCGCTTCGGTGGCAGGCGGGGCCTCGGCGGCGGCGTCCTCGACCGCAGCGATGAATCACCGCGGAGGCGGGTCGGTGCGCCGGCCCCCACTCTGAGAAAGCTCCCTCACCTCCAAGGCCCGGAGGGCCGCCCTCCCTTAGCCCACGGCATCGCCGTGGGTACTCGATACCCCCACACTAGCCGGAGCGCACCACCCGCGAATACCCGCGCAACCGATCGTTGCGCCCCGCGCGTAGTGCGACCCGATCCCATCGTTGCGCCCCGCACGTGGCGCAACCCGATCCCATCGTCGCGCCCCGAACGTGGCGCAACCCGATCCCATCGTCGCGCCCCGAACGTGATGCCACCCGATCCCATCGTTGCGCCCCGAACGTGGCGCAACCCGATCCCATCGTCGCGCCCCGAACGTGGCGCAACCCGATCCCATCATTGCGCCCCGCACGTGATGCCACCCGATCCCATCGTCGCGCCCCGAACGTGGCGCAACCCGATCCCATCATTGCGCCCCGCACGTGATGCCACCCGACCCCATCGTTGCGCCCCGAACGTAGCGCGACCCGACCCGATCATTGCGCCCCGAACGTAGCGCGACCCGACCCGATCATCGCGCCCCGAACGTGGCGCAACCCGATCCCATCGTTGCGCCCCGCACATGATGCCACCCGATCCCATCGTCGCGCCCCGCACGTGATGCCACCCGACCCCATCGTTGCGCCCCGCACGTGAGCCCACCGACCCCATCGTAGCGCCACGCGCGGCCGTTCCGCTTCGGTGACGGGGTTCTCGACCGCGGCGATGAATCGCCGCGGAGTCGGGGAGGAGTTTCGGAGGCGGAAGCCGCGGGGGCTGGCTCATATACCACGGGGGCACGGAGAGCGCGGATGTCCGCACTCCCCATGCCCCCTGGTTTGCTTCCCCGGTGGACAGGCCGCCGGGGTGGCGCGCTCCGAATAACGCTGAAAATCCGGTTCGCGCCTACCGAACGATCGTCAGTCTCTTCGTCTTCGTGCGGCCGTCCGCCCGCAGCGTGTAGAAATACGTGCCCGCCGGGAAGCGGCTCGCGTCGAGATACACCGCGTGCGTTCCCGCCGATTCCGCCTCCCCATCGAGCAGCCGCGCTACCTCGCGCCCGGTTGCGTCGGTTACCACCAGCGTGGCGCTCGTAGCCGGTTCGGGAAGTGCGAACTCGATCGTCGCCGCACCCGTGGTCGGATTCGGGGTCGATTGCATCAACACCATCGCTCCCGTTCCTACCTCGCCTCGCTCCACGGTCGAGAGATTCGAAATCGTCAGATCTCCCTCTGTTATCACCTGCCCATACGCGTTGAGCGTCATGAAGTGAATCGGTGCCTCGGGAAGCTCCTGGTCCACGCCGTCAATCGTCAGGTAGATCGGCCCGTGCGACGCGCCCGGCTCCACGATCACCTGCTGACCGCCAACCACCTCGCCGACGTACGGTCGCGCACCCTGGTCGGTCTGCCCGAATTCCAGTATCGCTCGCGATGGATCCGACGTCGGCCCGACCGCCAGTATCCGCATGCTGCCGCTCGTCTCGATCACCAGATGGTGAATGTCCTCCTTCGTGCCGTTGGCATTCTCCAGATGAACCGCAAAGGTCGCCACGGTACGATTCCCGACCGTGTCGCGCGTGAGCATGTCGCCGCCCGCGAGATCCTCCCGACGCAGCAGCATCACCACCTCCTCCTCGAGCGTGTCCGGCCCCATCGCGGTTGAGACATAGCGGAAGACGATGTGATGCTCCAGCGCTCCGCGGTCGCCAAGCGCACCGTACTGCAGATTCAGCGTCAGCGCATCGCCCGGCCGCGCGTCGAACGTTCCGGTCGCCGATCCGTTCTGTGCCGAGAAATCGAATCCCGGCTGCGTCGCCGACGCGTCGACGATCGGCACGTCAACAGCATTCACCGCCAGCCCGACATATCGGACCGAACCCAGCTCCGCCGGCGGTTCCGGGAAATTGATGCGGATCGTTCCCCGATCAGGCGGCGACAGCGTGCCGGACAACGTCGGCTCGGCTCCACTCGTGTGCGGCTGCCTCTTCCCGTCGTCGAATTGCGGCGCACCGTTGATCAATCCTCCAGGAAGACCGATGAAGCGGTAGCGCACCCGCGTAAAGCAGAGCACCGTGTCGCACGTGATGCAGTTGTCGTCGGTGAACCGAAGTCGCAGACAGTAGCGCAGCGTGTCACGCCGTGCGTTGAACGACATCGGCGGGAACCGCATCCGGAAGTTGAACAGCGTCGGAGCGAGCAGATTCGCCGGCGGGTTGGACCCCCACTCGAATTCGCTCATGTGCGACACCGTACCGGGCTGAACGCGGATGAAACCGTTGGTGAATTCGGCCGGAACCGGCTGCCCGTTGATACGCGCTTCGATGATCGTCGCCGACACCTTCCGAATCGGACGAGGTCCGATCGTCATCAGGCCCCACAGCGAGGTCAGCCCGCTGCTCGAAGCCGAATTCGTCAGGTGGAGGAACGACTTCTGCCAGCCGTCGCAGCAGTCACCTTCTCCCTGTGGACCACACTCCGGAAGACGCAGCGAAACGGTGTCGACGCAACAATGGATGCCCGCGCTGTCGCAAAGCACGATCGCCACCTGCACGATCTGCCCCGGCTGTCCGCCGATGATGCGCAGACACTCGCGTCCGGAAAGCCCGCCCGGCTGGACCGCAGGATCCAGCGGCGTCTCCGTCGGATCGATCGTGATCTGCGGATTCGATGAGTAGGCGGACAGATGCCCCGCCGTAAACCCGGAGTGGTTGCGAACGTTGAAGCACCACTGGTACATCGGCACCGGCGAACCGGACCGGCTGTCGCAGCCGAGCTCCTGGTTGACCAGTTCAAAGCAGCCACCCGTGTTCCCACCGCATTCCGGCAGCTGAAGTTCCACTTTGCCGTCGCAGCAATGCTGAATGCGCGTCGTGTCTCCGTTGGCACCGATCCGCAGCGAATCCGAACACAACAGCAGTCCGACGCTCACCTGCTGACCCGGCCGACCGATCGACGCCGGAAGCGTCACGCAGATCTCATCGGAGAGCCCGCCCGGCTGTAGCGGATTGGCAAACAGATGCGTG
Organism: Chlorobiota bacterium; assembly: GCA_963711465.1. GTDB lineage: Bacteria > Bacteroidota > Ignavibacteria > OLB7 > OLB7 > CAVQEG01. The sequence goes on along the minus strand of CAVQEG010000003.1, from coordinate 18,001 downwards.
TCGAGCGTGTTGTCCGGCGTTGGAATCCGGATCTGCGTGGCGACGAAGTCGGCGTGGTTGCGAACCTTGAAACACCAGATGTAGACCTGGCCCGCGGCGGCCTGCTGGCATTCGATCCGCTGGTCGACGAGTTCGAAACAGTCGTTGGAAACGCCGCAGTCCGGCAGACGCACCTCGATCTGCTGCTGACAGCAGTCCTCGTAGCGCTGACCGTCGCGCTCGAGGTACCCGCAGAGCTTGCCGGTGAGTGTGAGCGTCGTGTTCGGTGCTCCGTTCAACGGCACACAGAGCCGACCGGAGACCGCGCCGGGCGCGAGCGTCGAGTCGAAGGTGAAGGTCGCGATCGTCGCATCGGCCACCATGACGTCGAATCGATTGCGCGGCGTGCCGGACGTGTTGCGAACGTTGAAGCACCATGAATACGAGGTGCCGTTGGGGGTCTGGTGGCATTCGACGGTCGGCTCGACGAGCTGGAAGCAGTCGCTGGTCGACGCACAGTTCGGGAGCACGACCGAAATCGTGTCGTAGCAGCAGTTGTCGATGTTTGCACCGAGTCGCGTGCAGAGCTGGATGGCAATTCGAACCGTATCTCCGCCGACAGCGCCGCTGCCGGTCAGATGGAGTTCCACCGGAATGGTGGAATCAGGCGCGACGCCCGTGGGAAACGACTGCGACTCCGGCGAGACGCTCACGCCATCGAGTCCCGTGAACGCGGCCCGGACGGCGATGAAGCTCGCGCGGTTGGTGAGATCGAACGTGAGGTTCCAGCCGGGATCGTTCGTGTTGGTGAATTCCGCGCACTGCACCTGACGGTGTTCGGTCGTGAAACAGCCAGGCTCCGGCTGGGCCTGCACGGCCGCCGATCCGGCGATCAACGCCATCAACGCGACGAGCAGGGTGCGGACCCTCCCGCGAACCGGGACGGCAACGGGTAGTCTAGTGCTCATAATGCTTCTCCTCTGTTGTTGACTGAGCTGGATCGTCACGGCGATGCGGACCCTCCGTCGTCGGTCGGCGAACCGGCGCGACCCCACGCACGTGTGTCGGTCGACACTTCCATTGACACGCCACGGCCCCCGGACGTCACGGGGCAATGATGAATTCAGACGATCGCTCGCGGGGGTGAGCGCAGCGGCTCGGCGCGACCGCAGTCGTCGGGTGGTCGCCGGCCACGCGGATAGAAAGGACACGTGGTCCTCGGCGTAGTTACGCGATTGACGGTGTGCGATGCGGTGGCGGCATTACTCGTTCAGGAGTCCCTGACGGCGCAGTGCTGCGACCCGGCCGGAGACTGCGGGAACGGTCCGTTCGAGTTTCTCGGCGATCTCGCGATGCGTTCTGCGACCGATGCTGCGCATGAGGTAGCGATCCTCCTTTGGCGTCCACGGCCGCATCCGATCGCGATTACGGGCATCGCGAGTCAGGCCGAGCTTCCCGGCGCGCCAGGTAACCAGCGGCACGCTGCGGTCGAGGGCCAGAGCGATCTCCTGTCGCGACCTGGTGCCGTAGTGTCGCCTCAGGTACGCGTCGTCGCGCGCGGTCCAGTCGCGAATGTTCGGCCGCGGACGGTAGCCGTTCGCGTGGGCGATCTTCATGATCGTCGAGTGGCTGACGCCCAGCTCGGCGGCCATGGTTTCGTAGGACAGATTGCCGAGGTGCTCGATGACCCACTGTTTCTGCCGGGCGGTGAGCTTCACGAGCGGACGCCGCAGCTTCAGACGTCCCGCCTTGAGTTCGATCGCCGCCTCAGTACGCCCGAGCCGTCGGCCAAGTTCGACATTGGTCATATCGCGGTAGTGGGTGCGAAGGAATTTCTCATCCTCCTTCGTCCACGCTTCGGGGCGATAGGAACCGAGTCCGAGCAGATGAATTTTCCCACGCACGCTTCCCTCGGTTCGCTGGAGCGTCCGTGCGATTTCCTCGGCCGAGCGTCGCCCGTAGTTCTTCCTGAGATACCGGATCTCCATTTCCGACCAGGCGTTGTAGCCGCGGCCGGCGATGCCGAGCCGCAGCGCGCGCGCCTGTACGCTGGTGATCGTACGGCCGAGCAGTTCAGCGGTATACGGCGCGCCCTGCCTGGTGTAGTTGCGGCGCAGCGTCCGATCCTCCGCAGCGCTCCATTCCTTTCGATTGCGAGGACCGCGCCGGACCTTCGGACGGGCATCCTGGCCGGGAGTCGCCGCCGCGCCGTTGCCTGATGGCGGTGTGGGGAATTCGTACGATTTGATAACCCGTGGGTGGCGAGTTTCTCGTTTCATCGCATCGGTTGTGGCTGGTTTGCGAACGCCGGGCCCGTGCTGGAGGGGCCGTGTCGGACAGAACCCAGGGAGGTCCGGGAAGATAGGCAAATCGACCGACGAACCGACAAATCTGCGCAGCGCGTCCGGTTGCTGAACCCCGCGCGGACCTTCTATCGTATCGAGATGGCACACGGCGTGTCACATCGATCAACCACGATCGATCAGAATTCTAATTCGATTCGAATTCAATTCCAGGAGATTCACGATGAGTTCGGCAAGACACAATGACGGCTACGGTCGTCGCGGTTACGAGCGTCACGGCAGCGATCGCCGTCTGAATGAGCGCCACGGGGACGACGGCGAAGCTTCGGGCGGTTCAGACCAGGGGAGGAATCCGGACCGGCGCGGTACCTCCCACCGGCGTCCGAGAATCGGATTCGGCGCCATGCTGATCGACTTTGAAAACATTTACTATTACCTCAAGGACCACTACGGCGATCTGCCTGACCTCAACGACTACGTACTCGACCTGCTGCGCAATCTTCGCGAGCACCTCGAACGCACCTACCGCCTCAACTGCATCATTTCCAAGGCATACGCAGACTTCGAGCAGATTCAGTCGGCTCCGCAGGGTTCGCTCTATCTGATGGGAATCGAGACGCACAACGTGCTCGGGACCGAACACAAGAATGCCGCAGACATGCGGCTGTGTATCGATGCGATGGAGGTGCTCTATACGCGCCCGGAAATCGAAACGTTCGTCCTGCTGGCCGGCGACCGCGACTACATTCCGGTCATTCAGCACCTGAAGAAGCAGGCCCGCAAGGTGTACGCGGTGGCGTTTCGTGAGAACATATCGGGCGATCTGCTGATGAACGTGGGATCACGCTACTTCATCAACGCGCAGGATTTCATCAGCCCGTACATGATGCGACGGCTGGAGGATTCGGCCGTGCGGATGCAGGAAATCGAACGGCTGGAGGAGGAACGCGATCGGCTGCGGCAGGCGGAGCTCGAGCAGCGGGAGCAGGCGCTGCGGGAGACCAACGGCACCGCCGAGCAGCCGGCGACGCAGGGCGAACCGCAGGAGGTGATTACCCTCGAGGAAGTGGATCTGCGCGAACAGGTGGAAACGCCGTTCGCACCGGAACAACCGGTCGAAGGCGAAGCAGAGCGAATCTGTCTGGGTGTGATCCTTCACGACTTCGGGCATCACCACGAGGTGTGGATCAGCCCGCTGCTGCGCAAGCTCTCCGACGCACTTCCGCGCCTGGCCGACTACGAACGCAAGGCGTTGCTCAATACGCTCGAAGCCGCCGGCGCCATCCACATCGAGAAGCGTCGCGGCGAACCGTACGACTACTCGGTCCTCCTGGTCAACTACAACCATGCGGCCGTACGGGAGATGAACCCGGGCTGACAGCCGCCGAGGCCGCCAAGGAGTAGCACGTTGACGCCGGGTTGGTGGCGGTTTTTCGCTCGATTTGTCTCTTGCGGAATTATGGTCTTCTCAGCGGGCCCAGCCGCTTTCCGGGCCCCATGATCCCCGTCCCGGGAAACCATACCCCCACTAACCGCGCGACCGTCACCATCCCCTGGCGTTCTCGGCGGAGTCTTTGTGGGTGCGCGCCCACTATCCGAGACCACTCCACCTAACCCACGTCAACGTGCCGCCCCTTGGCGCACCTGGCGTTACGCCGTGAAGTACCGGGCCTCCGGATGGTGGACCACGATCGCGCTCGTCGACTGCTCCGGCTCCAGCATGAATTCCTCCGACAGCGTCACGCCGATGCGCTCCGGATGCAGGAGCTGGAACATTTTCTCCTGCTCCTCGAGATCAGGACAGGCGGGGTATCCGTAGCTGTAGCGGCTTCCGCGATATCCCTGGGAAAACAGTCGCCGGACGTCCGCGGCATCCTCCGCCGCTATGCCGAGTTCGGTGCGAACCGATTTGTGCCAGTACTCCGCCAGCGCTTCGGCGCTCTCCACCGACAGCCCGTGGAAGTAGAGGTAGTCCGCGTAGTCGTTCGCCGCGAACAACTCGCCGGCGTACTCGGTGGCACGGCGTCCCATCGTCACGATCTGGAACGCCACGACGTCAAATTCTCCCCCTTCTACCGGCCGGAAGAAGTCCGCAATGCAGAGCCGGCGACCGTGTGACTGTCGCGGAAATTCGAATCGCTTCCACTCCTCCAGCGTCTCCTCGGCGACATCCAGCATCGGCCACTCCCCGATCAACTGCTCCTCGGAGAACCCCTTCGGACGATACACGATCAGCGTATCGTGTTCGCTCCGGCACGGGTAGTACCCGTAGATCACGCGAGGTTCGAGCAGGCGGTCACGCTTGGCACGCAGCTTCATCTCCTCGAACTTCGGCCGGACCAGTTCCTCGAGTTCGCGCTGGTAGTCGGCGTTGGGACGCTTGCCGCGCCTGATCTGCCACTGTCCGCGGAAGAGCGCGACTTCGTTGATGTATTCGAACACCTTCTCGATCCGGATGTTTTCGACGACGCGTGAGCCGTAAAACGGAGCGGTCGGCACCGGAACGTCGCGACGAACGTCGGAGATGCGACGCAGTCGATGCATACCGGCGTCGGATTCGAAGTCCTCGACCGAAACGGGATAGTCGGCGTCGCGCGACTGTTCCGACTGCAGATGCAGCGCGGTGTCCATCGACGCACCACGTCCGGCGTGTTCCTCGACACGCCGGCGTGCCATCAGCAGCATCGGCGCCGATCCGGTTCGTGCGGTCCATCTCTCGAGGGCATCGCGGGCAACGGCGGCGCGATCGGCATTCGGCTCGAGCTGTTGAAATCCCTGCGACTTGTAGACCAGCGCGCGATGCCGGTCATCCGGTGGAACGAGCACGTAGCATTCGGCGTCCGGATCGACGGTATGAAGGCGCTCGCGCAGCTCGCGAACGAGTTCGGAACCGCCGCCGGTCGTCCACTGTTCGGGCACCAGGCCGACGCATCGAAGCTGGAAGGCACCGTCGCTCTGCCGATGGATCCAGCCGCCGCCGATGATGCGTTCGTGCAGATCGGCGACGACGAGCTCCTCGATATCGGCGGCGAGCAGTTCAGCGGCATCGACGCCCAGCACATCGGCGAGCGCCGTGAGCTCCTCCTCATCGGCGGGCATACGGTAGCGGATCGCGCCCCGATCGACGCGGGCGCGCTCCTTCGCCTGCCGTTCCGCGCTCTCGGTCGCGGTCGCAAGGGGTTCGGAAACGGTCTGTGGAATCGGTTCGGAAATGGAACGGCCTTCGGCGAGCGACTGCATGTAGCGGAGTCCGTCGAAGGCATCGACGGCGTAGGCGACGTTGGGACCGTAGATACCGCGGAGTTCGCCGTCGACGTAGCGTCGATTGAGTGCGGCGCCGCCGAGGACGACGGGGATATCGATGCCGCGGCCCTTCATCAGTTCGAGATTCTGCTTCATCACCAGAGTGCTCTTCACCAACAGGCCGCTCATACCAATGGCATTGGCGTGATTCGTCTCGGCGGCCTCGAGCATGGTCTCGACGGGCACCTTGATTCCGAGGTTGACGACGCGGTAGCCGTTGTTGGTCAGGATGATGTCGACCAGGTTCTTGCCGATATCATGGACGTCTCCCTTGACGGTAGCGAGCACCATGGTACCCTTGGCGGTGTCCTCGGTGCGGTCCATGTAGGGTTCGAGGTAGGCGACGGCGGCTTTCATGGTTTCAGCCGACTGGAGGACGAAGGGGAGCTGCATCTGACCGGAGCCGAAGAGATCGCCGACGACCTTCATCCCATCGAGCAGGAAGGAATTGATGATCTCGAGCGCCTCATGGGATTTGAGGGCTTCGGCGAGATCATCGTCGAGGCCGATCTGATCGCCGTCGATGATGCGCTGTTTGAGGCGTTCCTCGAGCGGAAGCGACGCGCGATCGACCTCCGACTTCGTTTCCTTCTTGTCCGCGTAGTAGGCCATCAGCTCTACAAGCGGGTCATACGTACAGTTGCGAATAGCCATAGACTCTCAAAATACGAGGCCAGCGCGAGAACCGCCGAAGCCGCTCCGCGACGACGGATACCAACGCGGGCGATACCGATAGCCGATACGCGATGCGGTGATGATCGGGAGTCTCATCGACCCCGGTCTTCCGGTCCGGGGGAATCGGAGGGGGAACACGTGGAGGCGGGCAGCCGGACGGGGCGATCAGTTCGGGCTGATGTGTTCGCGGACCTGCTGTTCTTCGCGATCGGCCTCTTCCATGAGCCGTACTGCCAGATCGCGATCGGAGTCCATGAGGCGTCGGGCCTCATCGCGTTTGATGGCGATCAGCTGCAGCTTGCGCATCGCCTCGTCGGTGCGATCCTCCTCGAGTCCGTAGTAGTCGGGTCGAACGATACCGTTGGCGGCACGATGCTTCCATTCGATCACGCCGGCGAGGATGACCAGACCGAAGGGTATCAGCAGGAGAATGCAGAGCGTGAAGAAGACCATAGGGCGGACAATATCACTACAACGGGTGGGAAGATTCAATCAGCAATTGCATCCGAGGGAGGAGGATCTGGCGGCTGGATACGCAACGCGCCCGCCGGAGCTTCCGGCGGGCGCGTGCACAGATTGCGGGCGAGCAAACGCTCAGTAATTGCGGCGACCTCCGTCGCCGTCCCAGCCACCGCGCGATCCACCCCGGCCACCGCCATAACCGCCGCGGCCGCCTCCGCCGAATCCACGCTCCTCACGTGGACGGGCTTCGTTGACGGTCAACGTGCGGCCGTCGACCTCCTTCCCGTTGAACTGCTCGATCGCCTCCTCGCCTTCCTCGCGCGAGGACATTTCGACAAATCCGAATCCACGCGAACGTCCGGTCTCGCGATCGGTCACCACCGACGCGGATTCGACCGTTCCGGCCTGACCGAACAGCTCGGCAAGGTCCTCACTCGTCGTACCGTAGGAAAGATTTCCCACGTACAGTTTCATCGACATATCGGAACTACTCTCCTCTCCATGTGGAGAACTGTGGAAGCGCGAACTGGTTGTGCTTCGACGTTGCGGTGGCAGCGAAGTGTGTCCGGTTCAAATGCTTCTCACGCCCAGGTCGGGCAACGTGACATTGATGTGGCGTTTCCTTGCCGAACTCCTTTCGCCCACGGGCGCGGGCGCTACCGCTACTCGGTTCGGAAACCATGAACGGGCGAAACTACATCCCGGTGACAATTCCGGCAATACCCCGCCCAAACGGTCTGGTGGACATCCGCAATCCGCGCGGTAACGCCCGGGCAGCTCGGGCGTGTCGCAACTACGTCCGCGACGGCGGATCACCCCCGACGACACCCATTCTCCACGAACGTTCAGGATCTGCACGATGCAACGGACACCGCTTCCCATGGCGCTGTGGCCGCCCTTCGCCGCTACGCTGATTCTCCTGGCCACCGGTTGTCAGGCCGTCGACGAGAACGCTTCCAACGACATGGCCGCCGACTCAGCCGCGCCCGCCGCCGTCAGCAGTATCTCACTCCCCGCTGCGGTCCCCGGCGAATGGATCAGCCGGCAGTTGATCGACGACGTCCAGCACCGCCATGCGCTGCTGCCGTCGGTCGTCGAACTCGCCAGATCCGACAATTCCAGTCCGCTCTGGATGCGCTTCGATCCGTCCGGTGTCAGACCCACGCTCACCCGCTCCTGGGATCTGCATGACAGCGCGCTCGATTCCATCGCCTCGGTCACCGGTGTCGGACCCGATCGCTACGTCGTCAGACTCGATGCGTCCGGTCCCGACACGCTCGCCATCGACGACGACGGCGCATCACCCGTGCTGACGTGGATCGATACCGCCGGCGGCTCGGAGGCCGCCACCCACTACGTCCCTGCTACCCCGTCGATCGAGTCGATGCTCAACCGCGCGCTCATCGCCGGCACCTGGCGCGACGACCACGGTGTCGTCTACGACTTCTTCGATAACGGCACCGCGATCTGGAACCGCGATACCGTCTCCTACCAACTGCTGTTCGACGGATTCGACCTCAACCCCGACTTCGATTACATGGCCGTGACCGGATCCGACGGACAGGAGCGGATCTATGCCATCGAACACCACGACGACAGGTTCGTGCTGAACGACATCGGAACCCGTGAGCAGCTTGCCGACGCGGACGCGGCTTCGATTCGATCGAAGAAATTCGCCACGCTGCATCGCGCGCCGTAGCTCGGCGCCCTCCCCCCGTCGCTGCGTATGTTTGAAGATGAATTTCACGCTCGATCAGCAGAAGGCGCATGACCCCACGCGCCACCTGTCCATCACCGCCAACGCTGGTTCAGGAAAGACTCGGGTGCTCGTCAGCCGCTACTGCGATCTGGTAGAACTCCATGGATTCTCCCCCGACCGGATCGCCGCCATCACCTTTACCGAAAAGGCCGCCAGCGAACTGCGCACCCGGATCGCAATCGAACTGGAACGGCGGCTGAGCGACGATGCCCACAAGCAGTCGTGGAAGACACTGAAGCTCGCACGCGAACGGTTCCCCTCGGCACTCGTCACCACCATCCACGGATTCTGTTCGCAGTTGCTGCGTGAGTTTCCCATCGAGGCGAACGTGCCGCCCAACTTCTCGATCCTGACCGGCTATGAGCGCCGACGGTTGGAGAAGGACGCGCTGCTCGAGGCGATCGAATCGGCGCTCGACGACGGCTACGATCGTGGTGAGGAGTCGGCTGCATTTCGGACGGCCCGACGAATCGGCCGAGAAACCATGGAGTCGGTGCTCCAGTCGATGATGGCCAGGCGCGAGACGATCGAGTACAGCCGCCACCATGGAATCCTCGCCGCCGATCGCGACCACGTTCTCGACACGTGGGATCGAGCGCTGCTGCGCCTGGTGCGAGGTCTTGCGCTCAACGCCGACACCGTACCGGCCATCGATCAGCTGGTCGGAAAACTGAAGCAGGAGCCGGCCGAATCGGTACGCCAATGCCTCGGTGAACTGCACCGTGCCGCCACGCTCGAAGAGCTCATGCCGCCGCTCGATACGCTGTTCTCCGTGCTGCTGACGCGCACCGGTTCGCCTCGGAAGAATTCGTACGACCAAACGGCGGGTGACATCGGTTCGCTCGACGCTCCGGCTGCACGCGTCGCCGCCGCCTACGCTCGAGCCCGTCCCTTTCTCGAAGCCGACGCCGATCCCGAGTGCCACCGCACGCTCTACGACGATGCCCGCGTCCTGCTCGGCGTCCACGAAGACGCCGTCTGGCTCTACGACCGACGCAAGCGCGATCTCAACGCACTCGATTTCGAGGACCTGCAGCTGCGGCTGCTGCAGGTGCTCGAGCAACCCTCCGATCGCGAGCGGATCGTCGGACGGTTCGGCCATATCATGGTCGATGAGTTTCAGGACACCAACGAGCTGCAGTACGCGATCGTGCGCCATCTGCTCGACGGGTTCCGCGCCGGACGTCTCTGCATCGTCGGCGACGAGAAGCAGTCGATCTACGGCTTCCGCAATGCCGAGGTGGAAGTCTTCCGCCGCGCCACACGTGACATCAGTGTGGAGAATCGTGAAGCGGGACATGCGGGCCGACCGTTGCTGTGCGGCACTACGGAGATCGAACCGGCAACGCGCGACGAGGATCTCGGCGTGATTTCGCTCGACGCCTCCTTCCGTCTGCTGCCGTCGATCTGCGCCTTCGTCAACGCCACGTGCAGTCGCATCATGCGCGCCGACACGCTCACCGCGCTCGGCGTCGACTACGAACCGCTCGTCTGCGCCCGCGGCGAGCAGGGTGACGGTCGCGTGGAGCTGATCCTGGCGCGGCCGGAACCGAAAGCCGGAGAGGATGACGCCGGGTGGTGCTCCGAAGCGGACATGGTCGCCCGCAGAATTCTCCGGATGGTCGCCGGGGATCTCTCCGTCTGGGGACGCACGCCCGCTGTGCGGACGATCGAGGGTGAGGAACCGGAGCTGGTGGAGGTGGACGAGGAGCGCACCGCGACCTTCGGCGATATCGCCATCCTCTGTCGCAAGCGTCGGCACTTTCCCGCAATCGAACGCGCCCTGCGCACCTGCGGCGTGCCGTTCGTCGCCCACGGAAGCGTCGGTTTCTACCGGACCCAGGAGATCTACGACGCCGTCAACTACCTCCGCGCGCTGATGAACGAGCGCGACGACGTGGCGCTCGTCGGCGTACTGCGCTCGCCCTACTTCTGCGTCTCCGACGCCGAACTCTACCGCATGAGCATCGCAAAGTCCTCGGGTACCGACGACGGCCGTCACCTCTGGGCGCGCGCGGTGCGCCGCGCGGCCGCACCCACTGCCGAACCCGCTCTGGTGCGCGCGGTCGACGCCATCGCCGAGGACCGCGCCATGGCCGGTCGAATTCCCGTCTCCCTGCTGATGCGACGCGTGCTCGAGCGCAGCGGCTGGCGCGGCGCCACCGTCGGTTCCGATCGCGGTGAGCAGGCCCTGGCGAACATCGACAAGCTCATGAGCATGGCCCGCGAGTTCGAAGGCCGTGGATTCACCAATCTCTTCGACTTCGTCGAACGACTGACCGAACTCATCGACAGCGAGGAAATGGAGGGCGAAGCAAGCGTCAACACCGGGCGCGACGCCGTTCACATCATGACGATGCATGCGGCCAAGGGGCTCGAATTCCCCGTCGTGATTCTCCCCTCCCTTCATGCAACCACACCGCCCGCGTCGAAACCATACTTTGACAAGGAACTCGGCTTCGGCTGGACGTGGCGATTCCAGAACCGGGAGCATCGCCCGATGATCACCGCGCTGATGGCACTGCGTGAGTCGGAACGCGAGCGGACCGAGGAGGCACGGCTGTTCTACGTAGCCGCCACCAGAGCGCGGGACGCGCTGATACTTTCGGGCGAATTCGATCCGGACCATCCGCCGAAGAACTCGATGCTGGCGTGGTCGCTCGCCCCGTTCGGCGACGTGCCGTCGACAAACACGACGCTTGTGCTGCCGAATCAGACGCTGCGTTTCCTCGAACCGGACGGACGGACGGTGCGCGAAGCGCAGTGGGAGCTGCCCGTGGTGTTCCATCGGGATATCGAGGACTCCCCGCGCCACGAGCAGTTCGAGGGCGACGTGCTTCCGCTCGACGCGGGGATGGTGGCGATCGGCGAGCTGCCGGCGCGCGCCGAGGGAGAGATCTATTCCGCCACGCAGTTCCTCGCCTACGACCAGTGTCCGACGAAGTACTACCTGCGGTATCGGCTCGGGATCCCCGAGGCGATCGCCGGCGCGTACGACGTCGACGCGGACGGTCGCGACACGGACGACGGAACGACGTTCGCCCGGCTGTTTCGCACGGCGGCGCGCAGCATCGACGCGATGCGTGAGGAGGACGACCCGCTGGCGCCTGCGTCGACGGGGGTGGAACGTCAACCGCTCGATCGCATCACGGCGGTGGTCGACGAGGTGCTGGCGCTGGAACCGATACTGGCGGCACGACTCCCGGACGTCCGGCGCCGACTCATCGATGCGTTTACGGGAATTCTCTCGAGCTCAGAAGCGCTGGCGGTGCTGTTTCCGGAGGGAACGCGGGCGGTGGTCGAACAGGAGTTGCGAATTCCATTCGGGCGGGAATACCTGCGCGGTGTCATCGACCGGATGCTCGTTGCGGTCGACGGCACCGTCGAGATCGTGCATTACAAGACGATCCGCGTTCGACCGGAGAACGTCGCGTCGGTGGCCCGCAGCTATCTGCCGCAGCTGAGACTCTACGCGTGGCTGGCGGGTTCGCTGCTACCCGAGCAGACGTCGGTGACGGCGACGCTGGTCTTCGTGGACGCTCCGGACGCGCCGCAGGCATTCGTCTTCCCGCGATTCGACATGACGAGGATCGAGGAGGAACTGCGGGTGTCGATCGAGGGAATTCGCACGCTCACGTACACGGGACGGCGCGAGCTGCCGCTGCGCAGCGATCACTGTCCGCTGTGTCCGTACTGGATCGGCCGGGCATGTCTGCTGGCGGGAACGGCCGATCGGCACCTGAGCTGAGGACGCCGGTGGCCGACCGGGAGGTCGCGAAAGGATTCTCCCGGTTTGATTGACGTTCCTAGTTGTCTTTCGGCGGTGGCGGCAGCTGCGGGCCGACCGGCTTCGTCTCGGGCTGCTCGGGCGCCTTGCTCGTCGGCGGTGCGGGCGGCTTGTTCGCTGGCGGCGTCGTTTCGGTTCCGTTCTCGTTCGGCAGATTCGTCACACTCGGTCCGTTCTCGAACGCATCGCTCGGAGGTGCGGAGTTGACGAGGTTCGAACTGCGTTCGCGGTAGTTGCTGCCATCGGAGCTGGCCATGGTGCCATCGTAGGCACTGCGGCGCTCGCCCATGTCGAAGGACATCTTGTCGTAGGGCAGCCGGTCGTCGTTGTACACCTTGCCCATGAAGCGGCCCCAGATGGGTGCCGCCGCCTTACCACCCTGTCCGTACCAACCGGTGAATTTTATGCGATGGTCATCGAACCCGACCCACGTTCCGGCGACGAGCTGCGGGGTATAGCCGACGAACCAGGCATCGGCGAAGCGCTGGGTGGTACCGGTCTTTCCACCGGCGGGGTACTTGAACCAGTTGCGCACGATCGAACCGGTGCCGCCATCGACGACGCCGCGCATCATTTCGATCATCTCACCTGCGATACCTGGCGAGAGGACGTCGTGCATGACGGGGTCGGCCTGGTAGATCACATTGCCGTAGCGATCCTCCACCTTGGCGATGAGCGTCGGAGCGACGTAGACGCCCTGATTCGGGAAGGTGCCGAAGGCAGCGGTGATTTCCATCGGGGTGACTTCGGCCGAACCGAGGGCGATGGAGGGGTATTCGGGCAGGTGGGATTCGATTCCCATCTCCTTGGCCAGCTTGACCACCTTCGCGGGGGTCGTCTTCTCGAGGATCAATCGAGCCGCGACGGTATTCATCGAGTACTTCAGCGCCGATGCGAGGGTCACCCAGCCACCGCGTCCGCCCTTGGGCGCCCACACTTCGCCGCCGGGTCCGCGATAGACGACCGGAGCGGCGGAGATACCGGAGTTGGGATGCATACCCTGCTGGAGTGCCGAGGCGTAGACGAACGGTTTGAAGGCGGAGCCGGGCTGGCGGCGAATCTGGGTGACGTGGTTGAGACCGCGTCCCTCGTCCATGTCGCGGCCTCCGACCATGGCGCGCACGAATCCGGTGCGCGGCTCGATCACGACGAATCCCACCTCGATCTGCGTCGCCTCCTTCTTGACCGAATCGATGAAGGATTCGTCGGTGGTCAGCTGGTCGAACACCTTCGACTTCTCGGCATCGGTGAGGGCCGACTGGTAGCGGTCGTCCTGTCGCGCGGCGTGTTCGACGATCGACTTGAGCAGTTTCGGCCGGCGCTTCCACGACCACGTCCGATCGAATCGCGGCTGGAAGTCATCGAGGTGTTCGCGCACGGCTTCATTGGCGTACTTCTGCATACGACTGTCGATGGTGGTGTAGATCACCAGACCGTCGCGATAGAGGTTGTAACCCTGCAGCTTCGGTTCCTTCTGCAGAGCGAGGCGAACGGCTTCGACGAAGTGCGGCGCGATGCTGCGGCGGCGTTTCGGCTTGGCCAGCACGATGGGGCGCTGGCTGGCCTCGCGGTACTGCGCGCGGCTGAGATAGCCGACTTCGGTCATCAGCTTCATCACGGTGTTGCGCCGCTGCACAGCGCGACCGTAATGGGAGACATCGTAGTTCTCCGGCGCCTTGAGCATCCCGACGAGGTAGGCGCACTGGTCCACGCTGAGATCGATCGGGAGCTTGTCGAAGTAGACCTCGCTGGCCACCTGGATTCCGTAGGCACCGCGTCCGAAGTAGACCGTGTTCGCGTAGAGCTCGAGGATTTCGTTCTTGGTGTAGGTGCGTTCGATCTGCACGGCGGTGAGCTGCTCACGGATCTTGCGCGCGATGGTGACCTCCTGCGACAGGTAGAGGTTGCGCGCCAGCTGCTGCGTGATCGTGCTGGCGCCCTCTTTCGTCAGATCCATGGCAAGCACGTTCTTCACGACCGCTTTGAGAATTCGCTCGAGGTTGACGCCCCAGTGATCGTAGAACTTCTGGTCCTCGGTGGCGATGAGCGCCTGGATGAATTTCTTCGGAATCGAATCGAGGGGAATGTAGGTGCGGTTGTGCACGAAGAACTGATCGAGCGGCTGTCCATCGGCGGTGAACACCTTGGTGGACAGATCGGGATGCGGATTCTCCAGTTCCTCGAGCGACGGCAGGCCGCTGGCGATTTCGACGAGGTAGAGCGTGAGCGCAACGGTGAGGAAGCCGACGACGATGGCGGAGATGCCAAGCGCCGAACGGAGGTGTGAACGCTTCAGCCCCCGGCGATGTCCGTCGCTGCGCGAGGACACGTCGGACGTGGAATTGGTGCCGTTCATGAAATCAGTCGGAAGTGCTTCGTGAATGGTCTCGGGCTCTGGGCAACGTCGAACCGGCAGTGGGAGATCAGACCGCGCGGTGCCTGGACAGCAATCGACAAAATTGTCGAACGGCGGAGCGCCGGGCAAGGTCTGTTTCGTGACGGATCGGTACCGGGGATCGTGCCGGGCGGCGGGATCTACCGAAGCGCCTCCTCGAGCGCGGTTCGGCCGTCGGTTCGGTCGTCACGGTACTTGACGATGATCGGAGCGGCGATCGACAGTCCGTGCTCGCGTGCGAATCCGGCGTCGATCCGGCGCGTGCCGGGCACGACCACCGCACCGGGCGGAATCTCCAGCGGCCGCTCGACGCCACCGGAGATGATCCGGTCGTTGACGATGTCGAAGACACGGCTGGAGGCGGTGAGCACGACGCCGGCAGCAAGTACGGCGCGTCGTCGGACGATGGTGCCCTCGTAGATGCCGCAGTTGCCGCCGACGAGCACGTCGTCCTCGACGATCACCGGATTGGCGCCGACCGGTTCGAGCACTCCGCCCACCTGTGCCGCAGCGCTGAGGTGAACACGACGGCCGATCTGTGCGCAGGTGCCGACCAGCGCGTGGGAGTCCACCATGCTTCCTTCGTCGACGTACGATCCGATGTTGATGTACATCGGCGGCATGCAGATGACGCCCGGGGCCACGTACGCGCCGTCGCGAATCGCCGACCCGCCCGGCACGAGGCGAACGTCGTCCTCGAGTCGAAGCCACCGCACGGGCAGATTCTCCTTGTCGAAAAACGGGAAGTCCCGAGAGACGTCGCCGAGGCGCCCGACGCGGAAGCCGAGGAGAATCCCCTGCTTGACCCACGCATTGACGCGCCACCCGCCGTCGCCGTCGGGTTCGGCCGATCGCACCCGCCCCCGGTTGAGTTCCTCCCGAAGTTCCGAGAACGCCAGAGCCGCCTCATCGGCGGGAAGGTCCTCGGGCGACAGCTGGTACATCTGTTCGATTCGCGTCTTCAGGTCGTGCATCGGTCGATCGGTTGGAGTCTCACACTTCGCCCCGTTCCTCAGCCGTGGAGCGCCATGGTTGCGCGGCAAGATACAGGGCCCAGAAGAACAGCACGGCCAGCGTCGGACCGAGGACGGCGATCAACGTCACGAAGGATGCGACGGGATGGCGGGCGGAATCCAGATGGAAGGCGATGGCATGAACGACCGTGAGCAGCCAGTCGGTCGCAGCCGCCCCGAGTGCGGTGGCGGCGACGTCGGAGACGAACCACTGGCGGGTTGCCGCGCCGAATGAGAGCAGGAGGAAGACGCCCACCATGATCAGGTCGAACGCGATCCAGGCGTGACGCAGCCATTCGACGCCGAACCAGGGAATCGCCGGCGCAAGCGCCAGCACGATGATCCAGACTAGCAGCGTGATCGCGAAGTAGGCCGCCAGGCGACTCCACATCAGCGGTTCGATCGAACTCAGATTGCTGCGAACCAGCCGCGCAATCGAGACGACCACGAAACGCAGCGGTCTGCCGTCGGTGAAGGCCAGCAGGACGGCGATCATGATCGACGGCGTCAGACGCGGGATGCCGGCCACGTTGATGTTGCTCCAGCCGTCGGGAGCGAACTTCGTCTTGAATGCGACCTGCCCCTCGAAGTTGTACAGCGGATGGAAGTAGCGCACCGAAGCGTCGAAGAGGCGCTGAATCCATCGGGAAGGCGCGTGGCGGGTCGGCATCACGTTGCGAAGCGGTGCCATGCCGAGCGTCGCGTACGTGCAGCCGTCTTCGGCGAAGGAGCGCATCGCGTGGTCGACCAGCAGCTCCGTCGTTCCATTCGGTGCGTCGCCGTGTCGCAGCAGATCCTCGATGAGCCAGCCGCGGCGTGCGTAGATCGGAGCGACCGCGAGGAACCCGACCGGCATTGGCGCCGCCGTACCCTGCGTGGCAACGAAGTAGCGCCGTTCGTGGGGGAAGGCGAACGGTTCGACGTGTACGACGAAGCCCATGTTCGCCATGCGGCGACCGCTGAGCCACGAGCGCATGACCGCAAGCGCTGCACGGCGCGCAGGAGAACTGCGATCGGCGACTTCGGCGGGATCGACGGATCGGACACTGACACCACTGCGGTGGGCACGGCGCACCTGCGACCGAATACTGCGTCGTCCCCCGCCGGTCTGCTCCCACCGCTGCGGATTCCACCACGCCTGTTCGCCCACCTTCACCACATCGCCACGCTGGACGAAGGCGTCGGCCTGATCATCACCGATTCCGAAGAAGCAGACACGGCGGTTGCGGCTCCCGGCGGCTTCGACGAACGCGTCGATGATCGCACCGATCCGCTCGGACGGACCGATCGGCTCTCCGGCCGCCACCCATACACGACCAACCTTGTAGTAGGCAACCATGGCATCGCCGGCGGGATCGAACCAGTATCGGAAGTGGGGCTCGAGGGTCTGAAAGGAGCTCGCGTTGTGGCCGTAGCGACGAATCAGTTCCAGAGCATGCGTTCGTTCATCCATGGGGAGCAAAGGTAGAATCGGAAATGAAAAATCTGCCATGATGCGACCATGGGCGCTTTCGATAGTCAGAATTCCAAATACCTGACATGGACCGGCGGAGCAGTTTCCAACGAATTGTATCTTGCTGCCGACGAAGCGCACCCCCCCGGCCGCACTTCTCACTCCGCATGCAGACTGGTGATCGTGATTTTAACGGCTCCCTCTGTCAACTGCCGCCATCCCGCTCGCCTACCCTCATCCCTTTCAGAACATGGATCTCACCGACCAGCAATGGCAGCGTATTGCGCACCTGATTCCTGGTAAGCCCGGCACCGCCGACCGACGGGGACGCCCCCGCCGCTCCGAACGTGCCGTCCTCAATGGAATCTTCTGGGTGTTGCGCAACCGTCTGCCGTGGAAGGATCTGCCAGATCGGTATCCGTCATTCCAGACCTGCAACCGGAGGTTCCTCGTCTGGCTCGAGGATGGAACGTTCGAACGTGTGGTGGCGGCGCTCATTACCGATCTCGGTGAACGGGGACGGATTGCCATTGCAGAATACCACCTGCAGAACGATGAGATCGTCCGTGAAGTCGATGGTGCCGAGCATACACGAATCGACTCCGCCGACACCCGTCGTTCGTGGCAGTGGCAGACGCTGCTGCTGCTTCTCTCACCCGCCATGCTCCGGTCGCTCAAGCGCAAGGAATCTCCACTGCTGGATCGCTACTCCGAATTCGTTCGCGACCGTGTCTCGCACCTGACTGGCGAATAGCCTCCCGCCACCGCCCGCTCGCTCCAACTCCCAAGCATCGCACACGACGTACAAGGCGCGCTGTCGCCTGGTACAACTCTCGTGCGCCGAATCGTCACCAGCCACCGTTCGCTCTCCC
>CAVQEG010000002.1:0-794877 GCA_963711465.1 Chlorobiota bacterium | reverse complement strand
TTCGTCGGCGAGATATCCGCAAGCCGATCCAACCGGAGCCGTGGCGCTATCAGTAGTGCGGCTCGTGACGTGAGCGTGCGAGGTCGGTGGTCAATTCGCGTGCACTACCACGAAACCTGTGGATTCGGTCCATCCCGACTGTGCCAGAACGAGTGTGTAGCGACCGGATGGGAGGTCCGAGACGTCGACCTCGAGCGTATGCTCGCCGGCGTCGAGCGTCGCGTCGATGAGTGTGGTCACCATTCGTCCATCGGCGGCGTAGAGGCGCAGCCAGGTGGGCGCGGTCAGCGGAACGGCGAAGCGCACCACGGCGGATTTCGAGGCGGGATTCGGTGTCGGTGGTTCGATGGAGCGAGCACCGACGTTCGGTTCGATGAGCCGCAGGTCCAGACCGCAGACGGAGTCGATGGCGATGGTCGTCGAAGCACCCCTCAGCGCTGCACAGTCCCCGGTGACGTCGACGCTGCCGACTGAGAGGGTCGTGCGATCGGATCGCCCCAGGAATGGGCGGACGAATACCATGCAGATGGGCCCGGCGCTGATTGCGCTCGATGCATCGGCTGCAAGGTGAACCGTCGTCGTCGAGTCGTTGGCCGAGGACCACGAAACCACCCATTCAGACGACAGCGCCGCCGAGCGAGTCACGCTGTCGACTCGGCAGGATGCAGGGTCATGGCGTAGTACGAACGATAGACTCGATGCCTGAACCGAAACGTCCGACGCCACGCTGACCCCAACGGTGCTGCCGGGGCGCACCGCCGACGGGTGAGCCAGAGCGAGCGTCCCGGTGCGCTCAGGCACGACGGTGACGTTGAGCGTGTCGAGCGACTGACAACCCCGCGCAGAGGTTCCGACGACGACGTACTGCGTCGAGACCGTCGGGAAGGCCTCGGGCGAATTACACGTGTCGCACGACAGGCCGATCGCTGGAATCCAGCGGTATGTGGCGGCGCCGTCGATGGTCAGCTGGAGGGTATCTCCGGGACAAATCTGCACATCGCCTCCGCCACTGAGCACCGGAGCGGCGTCGACATGCACCAGCACCGAGTCCACCGTTGAACAGCCCATGCTGTCGCGTCCCTCGACGTAGAACCAGGTGGATGTGTCCGGCGATGCGACTGGCGACGCACAGTCGGCGCAGCTCAGCGCGGCGGACGGCCACCAGGCGTAGTGCTCGGCTCCGTGCACCGCCAACCGGGTCGACGTGCGAGCGCAGATCGAATCGGGCACGTCGATTGACAGGCGCGGCGGTGCGGTCACTTCAACGCGGACGGAGTCAAGGGCCGAACAGCCGGCGGCATTCGTTCCAATGACGTAGTAGGTCGTCGACGCATCGGGAGCGGCGGTCGGTGTCGAGCAGGTCGCACACGAGAGACTCTCGGCAGGATACCACCAATAGGTATCGGCACCAGTGGCCGCCAGGGGCGTCGAATCCCCGGCACAGATCCGAACGTCGGGACCGGTGCTCACCGAGGGGGGCGGCAGTACCGTGACGATCGCGGTATCGAAGGCCGAGCAGCCGAGGTCGTTCGTGACCCTGACAACGTAGGTCGTCGTCGACGATGGTGATACCGAGATCTCCGAACAGCCGGAGCAGAGTTTCTGCCCGTCACCGAACCAATCAACTGGCGTTGCTGAGGTTGCCGTGAGCGTGACGGTGTCGCCCGCGCACATCGACGTGTCCCGGTTAACGGAAACCGACGGCCGTTTGGCAACGACGACCGTGCAACTGTCCGCGTCGGTGAAACCATCCGAGCCGGTGACCAACAGGGACACATGATACGTTCCGGGGCGGTCGAACATCACGGGTCCAAGGTCACGGCTGGAGTCGACGACCGAGGTGTCGCCTGAAATACGCCAGCGTCGTGCGGCGACCGGACCGGTACTGGAGTCGAGGAACGTCAGCGGCGTGCCGCCGCAGATGAGCGTGTCTCCGGGAAGGAACCGTGCCCGCACGACGCCGCACGGGTGCACTGCGTCGACGAAGTTCGGCAGGCCGCCGCAGTCCAAGATCGATTCGGGGAGCTTGACCCACGTGGGATCATAGCCACACGCCGCGCCCGAACTGTCGGGAAACGAAATTCGCCCCAGATAGCCGTGCAGGTTGAGGTACAAGGTGCCGTCGGAGCGAAGCTGCATCGTTCGCGCAAAGGGTCCGACAACCTTCCTCGACTTCTGGATCGCCGATTTCTCGTAGACCGAGACATCGAACTGAATGAGGGATTGACTGGAGACATACAGCTTGCTTGAGTTGGGCGAGAACGCGAGATACGGAGCGCATCCACGGCCGGCGTCAAGTATGATGGGGTCGCTGAGAATTCCGTTTGCCGGATCAAATCGAAATAGTTCCATCGGCCCATCGCTTACGGGGGCCATGGCAACGAGCCGTCCATTCGGAGCTACTTTCAATGATGCCGGCCAATACGGTGGAGCAACTCCGTTGCCATACCGCAGCAAACTGATACCGCGGCCTCCATTGGTTTCGACGAGTCCCGTGTCAGACACGAGCAGTACGCGCATATCTGCACCGTAGAGATCCCGACACAGCACCCAATACCCTTGCCCATCACACTGCTTGGCAGCGACCAGTGCCTCGGTAGTGGGGCCTGCAATGCCTAACCCATGACGTACGACCGTGCCAAATCCGCTGTCCCCTCGCATATCTATGAGGGAATAGTGAATACCTAAGCTGCCGGGACCATAGTCCTCATGATTCCTGAATAAATAGTAACGGTCAGGGGAGGCTGGATCCGGAACGGCGATCGTGCTCTGAACACAACTCCAAGAAGATCCAGTCATCCACGATATGCTGCCATCCATCACGCGGCCCGCCCGGTTCCATATCGTGTCGCCGTTGGAGTAGAAGAGGAGTTGGCCAGTTCCAGGATCGCTAATCGATACGCACCCTTCGAACGCCTGCATCGCATTGGAATCCAGTTGTACCGAATCAGCTGCAAACGAGAGCATGATGTGATCGCCAAACGCCCAGTGATCCTGTTCGTGCTGTGCCAATCCCGTTGCAAATGGGGCAACCGCCACTATTGAAAGGATGATGAATCGCAGCATGGGACGCCCCAAGAATCGATCGGGTGGAGCTGGCTTCTCGTCCGCACCAGCTCCACCCGATCAGCGCAATTTATCTGCTGAGCATGAAGGAAGTCGACAGCTCGTGACCGTCAATGACGACTCGTACAAGGTAGCTACCGTTCGGCCACGACGAGGCATCGATCGCAATGGTGGCGACCGAGCTGCCATGGACGTTCTGTCGCATCTGTGCGACCATCCGCCCATCGGCTGCGAAGACCTGGATGTACGCAGCACCGTCGCCGGATGCCAACGCGCCCACTGAGAGCGGGATGACGACACCACCGCTTGAAGGATTCGGTGCGACGGTGCCGAGCTCGAACCCCGCGAGTTTTGCGCCACTTGCCGGCGCTTCGTGGTCGCCGGAAACCGTCGGTGGCGCAGCGATGCGGTAGGATGCGCCCTCCCACGTCGCGCCGTTGACGGAGTCGATGTCAATCGTACCGGAGCCGTCCCGGGTCTCCCAGCGGACCCTTGGAGGTGTGTAGCCGCAGCAGAAGACAATGGCAACTGAGTCGCACGGAGGGCGCGGACCAGCGGGAGGTGTTAGTGTCCACTGATTTAGGCCGGAGTTGAACGGCGCTCCCCAGCCCAACACGACCGGAGTGCACCCGCTCGGCACGCTGTCGAGGACAATACTGGTCCACGCCCGGTTCCCCGTCGGCGAGTTGCCACAGTCTCCGGTCTGGTTGCGGTTGTAGATGATCAGCGTATCGCACGTGTCCTTCGGGCCGACCACGTCGTTGCCCGTGATCCAGCGGGCGTAGTCGTGACCGCCATAGAAGCAGTTGCCACAGCCCGGATTGCTCGCCAGCAGCGTGTTCGTGCCGTCGTAGAGATCGTCGGAGCCGGGGTAGTAGTAGCAGCTGTCGTACGGCGCCTCCTCATCGACGCAGGCGAAGTGGTCGGGCCCGCACCGCCCGTCGCTGATCCCGACGCCGACATAGTTCGTGTCGCCACAACAGAACGGAACGCGAACCTTGAAGGAGTCGCAGGAAAGGAGGCCCGGGCTTCCTGCCGGGGCGTCGTAGCGTAACCGCCCCGTCACACTATCATAGGTCACGATCCAGTTCCGGAACGGTGGAGGCGGATCCTTCCGACACAACTTCAGTCCATCGGGATAGAAGTCCAATTCGAAGCTGTAGACTGGATCGCACGATGGGCGTGCATGGTCGTTCACCACGACGACATCCGCGTAATCGCACCCCCACGTGATCGACCAGGAATTGCATGATGTGTAGTATCGCGTACAGCTATCCCGGCAGCCCGAGAAATCGCAGATCTGGGGCTCCACCCTGAGCGAATCGTACGTTCGGCCGGTCGGCCCGCTTTCGTTGGTGCACAGGTTGTTCCCGCTCGCATCGCTGAAGTACACGCGCATGTCCATCAGCGAGGCAAGAGACTGATCGGGGTCGCTGGGGTCGTAACAAACGGGCGGGCAGGCATCCGGCCAGACCGAAGCGGGCACGTTTGGGAAGCCGGGTGAGGCCGGAGGGACGGCTTCACAGTTGGGATCGCGCATCAGGGAGTCCTCCGTCGCGGAAATGCAGTCGAAGCACACATAGAACGTATCGACGTCGCACTGCCTGAAGTACGCGGGCTGCGCCTTGCCATTGACGGTGTCCGGTGTCAGCATAAACGTGATCTTCCTCGGGTGACCCGTCGTGTCATCGTAGTAGGGATACCACGTGTTCGTTGCCGGATCGATGTACATCCAGCCATCGTAGTATCCATCGCTGGGAAAAATCTGCAGCTGGCCCGGGAAGCAGTCCGGGTGAACCAGTTCGAACGTAACGTACTGCGTCTGATCGTAGGTAATGCAGAGACTCGAGTTCGAGCTGAACTGATGATTGTACACGATTACTTCGTAGCAGGTTTTGTTCGACGTGTCGTCCGTGCGAGTAACCCGCGTCTCAATGCAATTGGTGAGGACGTCGAAGTCGCCGGCACAACTGCACGGCTGAGCGGCGGCCGACGAAAGGAGCATCGACATGATACCTGCGAGCACTATGCCGTACCTGAGACTGTAGCGTACCCAAGACCGTAGGAGGCGATGGTGATCGGTTCCCCATGTTTTTGAGGTTTTCATTGTGGTGCCTGGATAGTGGAACGTGATATCGTCAGAGATCGCCGAATGAATGGCATTGCCCACTGGCAACCAGTACGAGGCAAACCGCAATTACGGCTGCTACGTACATACCGGTGTTCGGACAACGACAACCGTAGCCGCCGCATCAGTTCAGCACAAAGCTGAATGGGGATATCGAACAGCGATGACTCGACGAGGGATACAACCCTCGTGATCGAAACAGAAACGGAAGACGTATCGGTCGGTGGATAGTCAGCAGAAGATGCGTAACCACTGTGGCATGGACGCTCGGCTATCCCAATGCTCACGTATGGTGAGCTGTAAGCGATGCTGACACTCGCTCATCCGGTTCACGACCGGGATGCCCTGAATAGCGGGTGATTCGAATTGCGCGACGAATGTAATGAAATGTTGGGGGGGGATGTCAAGGGTTGTTATTGAATTTCAAAAGAAATGTTCAGGTGGAATGGCAACGTGGGATCAGTGTTCGCGTAGAGGTGGCCATCGATCGCGCCCGTTTCCGCCGACGGCCGCCACGCCGATTCCATCATTTCATAGGTGATCCGACCGAAAAGCAGACGGTCGGCCGCGGCGATATTTTCCATCGCGTGGTGGTGCGTGTCCGCGTCAGGAATACCGGCCCGGTGATCGCAGCATCCGTCGAGCGTGATGTTGATCGAATATCGAAGGGATTGCATCCGTTGTTGCTCCAGTGGGATGGTGTCAGCGGGACGTGCGGCGTTTCGTGGCGGGAAGCGGACCGCGCATCGACGCCATATCGGTACAGGCAAACGCAGGAGACGGGCACACCGGCGTCACCCGATCGTGGACCGGTCGATGGCGACGACACGCTCACCGCTCGATGTCGGCCCTCGTCTCCACACCGTCACGCACCATATTGAACCCGGCCTTCCATTCGATCCGGTCATAGTCGGGAGGAATCGTCCACGTATCCGACTTCACGTCGTACACGCCGTATTTCCCGTTGAGATAGAGAATCTGTCGGTAGATTTTTTTGCGATCAATGGGCTTGCCGTCCGTTCGGTACAGTTCGACATCTCGTCCGTTGGAGCTGACGAACAGG
Organism: Chlorobiota bacterium; assembly: GCA_963711465.1. GTDB lineage: Bacteria > Bacteroidota > Ignavibacteria > OLB7 > OLB7 > CAVQEG01. The sequence goes on along the minus strand of CAVQEG010000002.1, from coordinate 788,620 downwards.
ACGTCACCGAACTGTCCGAGCAGGTGCGGATAGGCGATCGTAGTCACCACCGTTCCGTTCGAATCGAGGACCAGGATGCTTCCGTCGCGTTGCGCATAATACCCGTCGCCATGTTTGATCGCGTAGTCGTATTCGAACGGAAGGCCGACGCTTCCGCTGATGTCGACCGTTCCCCATTTCCCGTCGTGGGCCGCGAGGATCTGTTGGTCCTCGCGATAGAGCACCGCTCCGTCGAATGGAATTTCCGGAATGAGGTATTCGCACGGGAGAATCGGCTGGAGATCTCCGGAGAGGACGCCGTAGAGCGCGCCGTTGCGTACGAGGATCTTGTCGCTCTTGTTGATCGGCAGCACATCGTCGTAGGGAAACGGCCTGGCGTCGACCGAGGCGGTGAGGATTTCGAAGTCCGTGCTGCGTTCGACGCGTCCCCAGTAGGGGAGCTGGCACCCGCAGTCCTGGATCGTGCCGTCGACCACATCCACGTACCCGATCGGTCCGGATCCGTCGCCAGCAGGTCGACAGATCACGCGTCGGGTACTGTCCTCGGTCGGAGCATAATCGACGGCCGATTCGGGAACCGTGCAGTCGTCATCGGGGCGTACCCAGGCGTAGCTGCCGGCGCCGTGCAGCGTCTGGTAGAACGCCGAGCTCGCGTACTTGTTGTTGGTTTTGCAGTTGCAGTCGACGACGATGCCCACGTACGGCGCGGAAAGCGAGCTTCGGCACAGCACAGGGGCGTCGGCGTCGTCCGCAGCCGTGCGGACCACATCGGCGGTGTCGCCGCAGACCGTTGCGTCGGTCCACTTGAATTCCGCGGTCGATCCGCAGCTCTGCATGAGAAGGCAGGCGAGAAGCGCGACAGCGGCGAAGGCCGTGTGCGATCGGCGCCGGGTTCGGGTGTTCCGACGAACGGCAGATGGCGAGTACGAGTGGATGATGTCGGAAGAGGGTGCGGTGGTCGATCGCAGAAAGGGCATGATGAACTCCGGAGCGGTTGAACGGGGAAGACGAGCGGGGGGCGAGACGGGTGGATTCGGGCGCATTGAATTCTGCGCCCGCGGCGAAGCTATCGAATTCGTGCAGTTCAGCTGCGCTGCTGGTTCGGCAGTCGCACGGCGTGGCTCTGCCTATATTCATCCGATTCCCACCCCAGGCCGGCCGCCCCCACGTCACGTCATTCTGATCGAACCCGTTGCACGGGGACGATATTTCGTGCACGCCGTTCCCGCGAGGCGACACATGACGACATCGAACGAACTCCGCGTGTTCATCTCGAGCACCTTCCGCGATCTGCAGGAGGAGCGGGAGCATCTGGTGAAGAAAATCTTCCCGGAGATCCGCGCGCTCTGCCGCCAGCGCGGCGTGACGTTCACGGAAGTCGATCTGCGGTGGGGACTGACCGAGGAGGAAGCAAGTCTCGGACGCACCATCCGCACCTGCCTCGAAGAAGTCGACAAGTGCCGGCCGTATTTCATCGGCATCATCGGCAACCGGTACGGATGGGTGCCGGAGCTGCACGATATCCTGACCGATCCGGACCTGCTTGCGAAGTATCCGTTCGTCGAAGAGCAGTCCGTCGAGGGTGCCAGCGTCACGGAGATGGAATTCATGCACGGTGTGTTCAACGCGCCGGATGTCGACGGACGGTGCGCCCTCTTCTACCACCGCAGCGGCGATCTCACCGCGTCCGACGATCCCGACCGACTCGGCTCGCTGATCGAACGCGCGCGTGCAACGGGCCGACGGTACCGCGAATTCGCGGACGTCGACGAGCTTGGTGATCTGGTGCGCGCCGACCTGGTTGCGATGATCGAGGCGACCTGGCCGGACGCCGCGCCACCGAGCGAACTGGAACTGGAGCGGCGCGCCCACGCGGCGTTCGCCGCGAGTCGGACCCGTGCGTATATCCCCAATCCAACCTACCTGAAGGAGTTCACCACCTGGACTACGTCGGGTGATCGACCCCTGGTCATCGTCGGCGAATCGGGCCTCGGCAAGAGCTCGCTGGTGGCCTATCTGGTCGAATACTACCGCAGGAAGAATCCGGGTTCGTTTGTCGTCGCCCACTACCTCGGCGCGTCGCAGACCAGCGGAACGGCGATCTCGGTAATGCGACATGTCGTCGAGTCCATTCGCGATCGATTCGACATCGAAGACGAGCTGCCGTCGACGGCCGAGGAGTATCAGAAGAGCTTCTCCAACTGGCTCTATCGCTGCGAGCACCTGATGGTCCGGGACAAGATTTCCGTGCTGATCGTTGTCGATGCCGTAAATCAACTGGATGCATCGGGCAGACTGATGAACTGGCTGCCGGAGACCGTCCCGCCTGGTGTGAAGCTGGTGATCTCGACGACACCGGGCGATGCGGCCGAGCGGTTGGAATCCAGGCAGTGGTCGGAACTGTCGGTGGGTCCGCTGGACGACGCGCGCGTTCGACAGAGCATCGTCGTTCGGTATCTGGGAGAGTTTCACAAGGGAATCAGTCCGGAGCAGCAGCGACGGCTGGTGGGCGACGACAAGGCCCGTTCACCGTTGTATCTGCGGGTCGTTGCCGAGGAGCTGCGGCTTCACGGCGAGCACGAGTCGCTCGACGACGTGATCGAACGCTATACACGGGCCGGCGACCTGATGGACGTGTTCGACCTCGTGCTCGAACGCATCGAGCGAGACTACGGCGAGGCGGTCGTTGGCGACCTGTTGAGTCTGATCGGGTCGTCGCGTGCGGGCTTGATCGAGGAGGAGCTGCTGGAGCTGACGGGCATGCGTCGGTTGGAACTGTCGCGGCTGTTGTTCGCGCTCGATTACCATCTGCTTCACCGGGACGGGCTGCTGAGCTTCTTTCATGACTACCTTCGGCGGGCCGTGGAGAAGCGGTATCTGTCCGATGCTGCGACCCGTCGCGCGTGGCACGAGCGACTGGCCAGGTACTTCGCCGAGCAGGCGCCAACGCTTCACACGACGCTGCAGTTGCTCCACGCGCTGGAGATGCTCGATGAGCGGGAACGCCTCGAGCAGATGATTGCGGAGGTCCCGAGGTTCGAGGTGCTGTGGAATGGTGGCGAACGCGATACGGTGCTTCGGCTCTGGTCCGAATGCGATCGCGAGCGAGTGGCTGATGCCTACCGGAGCGGGCTGGCGTCGTGGAGTGCCCCGCAATCCTTCGATGTGACGCGGCGTCTGTCGGTCGTGACTGGCGTGACGCAGCTGCATGAGGTGATCGGCAACTGGTCCGAGGCCGAGGCACTTCAACGCGAGCGACTGGAATTGCAGCGATCGACCGGTGACCGACTCGGGGAGTCGGCGGTGCTGTCGTGGCTGTCCTCGCTGGCCCGAAATCAGGGTCGGATGGATGAAGCCGAGTCGCTCGTGCGGCAGGCCGAAGCGATCGCGCGGGAATGCGGCGATGGATCGCACATTGCCCGTGCGGTGAGCAATCGCGGCGTCGTGCACAAGGATCGCGGCGAGTACGAAGAAGCGCTCGAATGCTATCGGGAGCAGGAACGGATCGTCCGCGATCTTGGTGACCTGGGAAACATTGCAGCAGCGATCGGCGCCCGTGCAGTCGTGTACTACGAACACGGTGAATACGAGAAGGCGTTGGAATGCTTTCGAGAATCCGAACAGATCACCAGGTCGCTCGGCGATCGCCAGAACATCGCCATCGCCGTCGGCAATCGTGGCAACGTGCATTCAGCGATCGGCCAGCACTCCGAGGCGCTGGAGTGCTTTCGAGAACAGGAACGGATCGCCCGGTCGCTTGGCGATCGGCCCCGCATCGCCATGGCCGTCGGCAACCGAGGCATCGCGCACTGGCGTCTCGAAGAGCTCGGCGAGGCGCTGGAATGCTATCGAGAGCAGGAGCAGATCGCTCGTGGTCTCGGTGACCTTCGGAACATTTCAGGAGCCGTCGGCAACCAGGGCACGCTGCACTTCGGTCGCGGGGAATTCTCCGAGGCCCTCGAGTGCTACCGGGAGCAGGAGCGCATTGCGAGGGAGCTCCGTAATCCCCGGGACATCGGTATCGCCGTCGGCAACTGCGGTATGGTGTATTCCGAGCGAGCGGAATACGAGCGGGCGCTCGGCTGCTACCGTGACGCATTGGAGGAACACCGTGCCATCGGCTTCCGCTACGGGTTGACCTACTGGCTGCAGGGAACCGCGGAAGTACTGCTGACGCTGGCCCGTGCCGGTGGAGCAATGCCGGAGTATCTGCCGGGGTTCGTTCCGGACGCCGAGCCCGACTCGTGGATCTCCCCGGCGCTGCGTACGGCGCGCGAGCTGGCCGAGGAGTGCATTGTGATCGGCGCCGAACTCTCGCAGTCGGAAGCGTTGTCCAATGCCACGGCGCTGCTTGCGCGGATCGACGAGCGGGCTGCCGACGGTGACTCATCTGATTCGGAACCCTCTCATGTCGCAGACTAACGAACTCCGCGTGTTCATCTCCAGCACCTTCCGCGATCTGCAGGAAGAACGCGAACACCTGGTGAAGAAGATCTTCCCGGAGATCCGTGCGCTGTGTCGGGAACGGGGAATCACGTTCACCGAGGTGGACCTCCGGTGGGGACTGACCGAGGAGGATGTCGCGCTCGGACGGATCGTCCGCACGTGCCTGGACGAAATCGACCGGTGCCGTCCGTATTTCATCGGCATCACCGGCGAACGCTACGGCTACGTTCCGGAACTGCACGAGTACTACAAGGACGCGGAGCTGTTGGAACGCTTTCCGTGGATCGAAGAAGCCGCGATGGACGGCGCGTCGATCATCGATCTGGAATTCCGCCACGCCGCCCTCAACGACGCCGAACAGCGAAGCGCGGACGCCGAAGAGGACCGGGCAGCGCAGACACACCTCCCCGGGAGCGCGAAACGCGATGAGGGGCGGCCGGGAGGGGTCCCCGTGCCGGACTTCTCCAACTCCACCGCCTGCGCCCGATTCTACTTCCGACGCCATCGCCGCGGCCATGAGGCCCAGGTCGACGGCGCCGAGTCGACGCGTCTGGACGACCTGAAGAATCGCATCCGCGCGGCCGCGCTGCCGGTCGAGGAATTCCGCGACCCCGGGACGCTCGGTGAGATGGTCTACGATGCGCTCGTCGAGATTCTCGATCGCGACTTCGCGAATACGGGACCACCGACACCGCTCGAGGAGGAACGGTCCAGACACACTGCGTTCGCCACGAGCCGCCGTCATGCCTACATCCCCAATCCCGAATACCTGAAACGACTCAGCGAGTGGTTCGCTGCCGAGGAACCGCCGCTGGTGATCTACGCCGAGTCGGGTTCCGGCAAGAGTTCGCTGGTGAGCTTCTGGTGCGAACAGTTGCGTCGCCGTCATCCCGAGCTTCCCGTCATCGAACACTACGTCGGAATCGGCGCGGGCGACGCCGACCACCTCGGCATCATGCGGCACGTGATGGAGGAGATTCGCGAGCGCTTCGAACGCACCGACGAACTTCCGTCGAATCCCGAGGCAATCGAACTCGAATTCTCCAACTGGCTCGGCTTCGGCGTTGGCCAGCCGCTGGTGATTGTGATCGACGGCATCAACCAGTTGACCGGACGGGCGCAGGAGCTGTACTGGCTTCCTCCGATCATGCCGGCAGGCCTGAAGCTCGTCATCACAAGCACCGTCGAGCAGACGCTCGTCGACCTTCGCTCCCGTGGATGGCGTACGCTGGGTATGCAGCCGCTGACGGAGCGGGAACGTGAGGCGGCGGTGGTGCGCTACCTCTCGGAGTATCGCAAGGCGCTGTCGGCCGAGCAGGTCGGTCGAATCGCCGCCGACGTCAAGTGCGCGCACCCGCTGTTCCTCAGAACGCTTCTGGAGGAACTCCGTCTCGACTCCAGCCACGAACAGCTCGACGCTCGGATCGATCGGTACCTCGCGTCGACCGGAACCGAAGACCTGTTCCAGCAGGTGTTGGATCGAATGGAGAGTGATTACTCGACGCGTGCCGTCCGGGATGTGATGTCGCTGCTGTGGTGCAGCCGTCACGGTCTCGACGAAACGGAACTCACGGAGCTGACCGGCATAGGTCGGCTGAAGCTCTCGACGATGCTGAGCGGGCTCGACTACCACCTGGTGCGAAAGGACGGTGTGCTGACCTTCTTCCACGATTACCTGCGTCGAGCGGTGGAGAACCGGTACGTGTCGAACGCGGAGAGCCGTCGGCAGCGATGGTCGCAACTGGCCGAATACTACCAGCGGCAGGATGTCGGGATGCGGGCGACACTGGAATTGCTGCACGCACTTGAAGCCCTGGGTGATCGCGAGAAGCTCGAGCGGGAGGTCACGCGAATCAATCGGTTCGAACAGTTGTGGCGCGGTTCGGAACGCTACGAGGTACTGCGAATCCTCTCGGGCAGCGATCCGACAAGAGTCGAATCCGTCGTCGATCATAACCTGCGCAATTGGCTCGAAGCGCGTGAGCCGGACGAGCAGAATCAGATGCGGGTTTTCGCGTTGGTGGCGGAGCTCTACGACGTGATCGGAGCGTGGCCGGCGTCCCGGGCGCTGCAGCATCGGCGACTGATGATGGCGCGTGCTGCGGGTGAGCGTCGCGTCGAGGCCGAGGCATTGTCGGAGCTGTCGAACCTGCATCGGGAGATGGGAGACCTGCCGCGCTCGGCGGAACTGGCGATCGAATCGGAGCGCTTGTCGAGTGAAATCAATGACCGTCATGGAGTCCTGCGTGCCGTCTACGGTCGTGGCAATGCGGAGTTCGACCGTGGTGAATTCGCCGAAGCGCTGCAATGCTATCAGGAGGTCGAGCAGCTGTCGAGAGAACTCGGCGATCGCAAGGGTATCGCAGGCGGAATCGGCAATCGCGGGCGCGTGCACCAGGCCCGGGGGGAATATGCCGAGGCACTCCCGCTCATCGAGGAGTCAGTGCGACTGTTTCGAGAACTCGGCGACCGACGCGGCGCCGCAGCTGCCGTCAACAACCGCGGCATGGTGCATCTCGCGCGCGGGGAGAGTTCCCGGGCCCTCGAATGCTATGCGGAATTCGAACGACTCTCGAACGAACTCGGTGATCGTCGGGGCGTGGCAATGGCGCGGAACAATCGCGGAAACGTCCTGATGGCACGTGGCGAGTATGCCGGCGCATTGGCCTGCTTCGAAGAATCCGAACAGATTCTCGAGTCGCTGGGTGCGCGCGGCAACATGGCGTCGATTGCCGCCAACCGCGGGATTCTCCATCAGGCGCACGGCGAGTACGCCGAGGCACTGGCCTGCTTCCGTCGGAGCGAAGCGCTGCACGCCGAACTCGACGGTCGCCTCGGCGTTGCCAACGCGAGATCCCTTCGGGGACTCGTGCAGACCGAGTGTGGTGAGTACGAAGAGGCGCTGGCCTGCTTCGCGCAGGTTGAAGAGACATCACGGGAGCTGGGTGATCGCAGAGCGGCGGCCAGCGCCGTCGGATATCGCGGAGCCGTCCATGCGGCCCGCGGGGAACATTCGATCGCGCTCGAGCTGCTGAGCGCGTCCGCCGCCGAACATCGCGAAATCGGCTTCGGCTACGGATTGACCTACGTCCTCGAGGAGATGGCCGCTGTGCTCCTCGATGTCAGCCACATTCATGTGTCGCTGCCGGAATTCCTCCCTCGCTATGTCGATCTCACCCAACGAACAGACTGGCGGATGCGAACGGTTGAAAGCGCGCGCGCATTGGCCGCGGAGTGCCTCGAAGTTTCGCGTGAGCTGTCGAAGCCGGACACACTGTGGGCTGCCCAGGTGCTGCTCGCGCGGATCACAGCCGCAGAGGGCGATGCCGGGGCCGCCCGTGCCGAACTCGATCGGCTGCTGATCGAATCGGACAGTGTCGAGCAGCCATGGGTCCGCGACGATCGCCGCGCCGATTGCCACTTCTGGCTCTGGAAGCTCGGCGACCCTGACGACTCACATCGTGTCGAAGCCCTGTGTCTCTACGAGTCGATGCTCGGGCGCACACCGAAACAGGTGTACCGCATCCGTATCGAGGACACCCGACGCGCCATCGGGGTCCCCATGGCAGTGCAACGTCCGACCCCACCCGAGGAAACCACCGATGCCGTCGACTAACGAATTCCGCGTGTTCATCAGCTCCACCTTCCGCGATCTGCAGGAGGAGCGCGAGCATCTGGTCAAGAAGATCTTCCCCGAGATCCGCGCACTCTGCCGCCAGCGCGGCGTGACGTTCACGGAAGTCGATCTCCGGTGGGGACTGACCGAGGAGGACGTCGCGCTCGGGCAGGTGATCCGCACATGTCTCGAAGAGATCGACAAGTGCCGTCCGTATTTCATCGGCATCACCGGCGAACGCTACGGCTACGTTCCGCAGCTGCACGAGTATTACAGCGACTCCGCGCTGCTGGCGAACTTTCCGTGGATCGAGGAGGCGGCCATGCAGAATGCGTCTATCATCGACCTGGAATTCCGCCACGCAATGCTCAACGATCCGTCGACATCGGACCGGTCGATCGTGCTGATGCGCCGAGAGCGCGAGTCGCTGCTCGAGCGTCCGTCGTCTGATGACGAGGAGCGTCGACGCATCGAGGATCTGAAACGCCGCGTGCGAGAGGCGTCGGTGAAGACCGAAGAATTCCGCGATCCCGTGTCGCTGGGCGAACTGGTCTACGACCACCTGGTGCGCGTCATCAGGAATGACTTCGGCAGCGTCGCCTCTCCGACACCGCTCGAAGAGGAACGCACCCGGCACCGCGCGTTCGCCGAGAGTCGCCGCCATGCCTATATCCCGAAGGCCGAGTACCTCACGCGGCTCAACGAGTGGCTCTCCACCGACTGCGCCGATCCGCTGGTGATCTACGCAGAATCGGGTTCGGGTAAGAGCTCGCTGGTGAGCTTCTGGTGCGAACAGGTACGACGGCGCCAGCCCGAACTGCCCGTGATCGAACACTACGTAGGTATCGGTGCCGGCGACGCCGATCACCTGGGCATCATGCGGCACGTGATGGAGGAAATCCGTGAGCGCTTCGGTCGCACCGAAGAGCTGCCGTCGAAGCCGGAGGAGATCGAACAGCAGTTCGCCAACTGGCTCGGCTTCGGCGTGGGACGCCCGATCCTGCTGGCCATCGACGGTATCAATCAGCTGACCGGCCGCGCGCTCGATCTGCAATGGCTTCCACCAATGATGCCCGACGGTGTGAAGCTGGTGATCACCAGCACGGTGGAGCGGACGCTGGTCAACCTGCGCAGCCGCGGATGGTCGTTGCTCGGAATGCAGCCGCTGGAGGAACGGGAGCGCCAGGCGGTGGTGGTCCGCTACCTCTCGGAATACCACAAGGCGTTGTCTGCCGAACAGGTGCGCCGCCTTGCCGTCGACGTCAAGTGCGCCCACCCGCTGTTTCTCAGGACGCTTCTGGAGGAACTCCGCCTCGACTCCAGCCACGAGCAGCTCGACGCTCGGATCGATCGGTACCTGTTGACCACCGGCACCGAAGACCTGTTCCAGCAGGTGATCGAGCGCATGGAAGACGACTACGGAACCCGCGCGGTTCGAGACGTGATGTCGCTCCTGTGGTGTTCGCGCGGGGGACTCGACGAAGTCGAGCTGACGGAGTTGACGGGCATCGGCCGACTGAAGCTCTCGACGATGCTGAACGGACTCGACTACCACCTGGTGCGACGGGACGGGGTGCTGACGTTCTTCCACGACTATCTCCGTCGGGCGGTGGAGAAGCGGTATCTGCCGGAGGAGGCACCACGTGTCCAGTGGTACCGCCAGCTGGCCGCGCACTTCGAGCACGCCGATGTCACGGTGCGTGCGACGCTTGAACTGCTGCACGCACTCAATGCAGCGGGAGAGAAGGACCGGGTCTGCCACGCACTGAGCGATGTCAGGAGGTTCGTGCAGCTGTGGTCGGCCGACAGGCACGAGGTTCTGCATGGATGGTCGACCGTCGATACGTCGGTCGTGCTCCAGCAATGCAGCGAAGGACTCGAGCGGTGGGAGTCAGAGGATCGGACGGAGGGAGAACAGGCATCGGTGCTCGAAGCGCTTGCAGCGTTGTACACCCGCATCGGAGCGCTGGACGGGGCCGAGCAGATCGATCGACGCCAGCTGGTGCTCGCCCGTCGACAGGGCGATCAGAAGTCCGAGAGTCGCGTGCTGGGCGATATGGCATATCGAGCACGAATTCAGGGTCGGATGGAGGCGAGCGAGGCGCTGGCCGGTGAGGCCGAAGCACTCGCCCGGGAAGTGGGTGACGCACCGAGCATCTGCAGAGCCGTCGGTATCCGCGGCGTCGTGCATTCCGATCGTGGGGAGTACGATGCTGCGCTGGCCTGTTATCGGGAGTGGGAGTCGCTTGCGCGGCAACTGGGCGACCGCAGGAGTATCGCTCTCGCCATCGGCAACCGTGGCATCGTGCACTCGAATCGAGGGGAGTATGACGATGCGCTCCTCTGCGCCCAGGAATCCGAACGGATGTTTCGCGCACTGGGCGATCGCGAAGGTATTGGCGCAGCCACTGCAAATCGGGGCAATGTTCATGTCGGGCGCGGCGAATACGATCAGGCGCTGGCCTGCTTTCAACAGCACGAACGAATCGCTCGCGAACTCGGTGACCGCCGGGGGATTGCAGGTGCCGTCGGCAACTGCGCCATTGCGTACTGGGGGCGCGGGGAGTTTGACGAGGCGCTGGCGTGCTACCGCGAACAGGAGCGCACGGCTCGGGAAGTGGGCGATCGCGGAAGCATCGCGCTCGGCGTCGGCAATCGCGGCATCGTGCACTGGGCACTGGGTGATTTCGATGAAGCCCTGGCGTGCTATTGCGAAGAGGAACGGATTGCGCGGGAAATCGGTGATCAACGGATGCTCGGCCTCGCACTCGGCAATCACGGAATTGCACTGCTGAGTCGCAACGACTGTGAGCCGGCGCTTGCCAGGGCGGTGGAAGCGCTCGAAATCCACCGGGAGATCGGGTACCGCCCGGGCATGATGAACTGGCTCGATTGCATCGCCCTCTGCCTGCTGGATATTCAGCAACGCCACGAAAAAATGCCCGAATTCCTTCCGCGGTTCGTTCCCGACGCGACCGGCGAATCGTGGCGTCTGGCGACGCTCCGCCTGGCTCGAACCCATGCTGAAGCGTGCCTTCGGCTCGGAGAAGAACAGGCGAATCCGGTGGCGTGTTTCCGCGCTCGAGTGAACCTGGCGCGGATCGCCGCGGCGGAAGGATCGAGCGCAACGGCGCTCGCCACGCTCGATACGATGCTGGCCGCGACAACAGACGATTCCGAACGGGCCGATCTGCACTACTGGCTCTGGCGGTTGAATCCCACCGATGCCGACCACCGAGCCGAGGCACTTCGCCTCTTTGAATCTCTCATCGAGAAAACGCCCATGTATGCATACCGTCTGCGGATCGACGAGTTGACAATTACGGATTGCGAGACAGGAATTGCGGACTGAATTGCCGGATGACCCGTGAAATCGTTCAGTGCAATCCCCGCATTCGTGCCCTGTCGTCCTCGGCTCGGCGGGTGTCCTCCATTGAATTGGACATTCCGTTCCGCCCGCCGCGTTCTTCGCTCCGATCGATGACATTACCGCGAACCGACCGGTGCCACTCCGTCTTCAATTGCATGCGAGCGATCGACGCACGCGTAGCGCTTCCTCACCGTATGTTGCACTGATATCAACCTCACCCACCGTTTCCCAGGGCACTGCGCCGGGTGCCCATCTCCAACTCCAGCTGTCCTCACGCCGTCAATGGCTACGTCGAACAACGAATTCCGCGTCTTCATCAGCTCCACGTTTCAGGATCTGCAGGAGGAGCGGGAGCATCTGGTGAAGAAAATCTTCCCGGAGATCCGCGCGCTCTGCCGCCAGCGGGGTATCCGTTTCACGGAAGTCGATCTCCGGTGGGGTCTGACCGAGGAGGACGTCGCGCTCGGGCAGGTGATCCGCACATGCCTCGAGGAGGTGGACAAGTGCAGGCCGTATTTCATCGGCATCACCGGCGAACGGTATGGATTCGTGCCGAGCTACCTGGACGTGCAGAAGGACCCCGTGTTGCTGGAGCAATTTCCATGGGTCGAAGAGGCGGCGATCGAGGAAATGTCGATCACGGAGATGGAAGCGCAGTACGGGGTGCTGCGCGGCACGCGGGATGCGGCACGCACGGCTTCCCCATCCTTGCGCCAAGCACGAGAAGGGGAGGCAGGGAGGGGTCCCAATGCAGATGCAGCGGCCAGCGGAGTAGAACTCCACCGCGCACGCTTCTACTTCCGCCGCCACCGCGCAAGTCTCGATGATGTCCCCGACGACGTGGAACGCAGCCGACTGGAGGCGTACCAGCACCGGATCCGGAAATCGGGAGCACCGGTACAGGAGTACCGCGACCCGGGCTCGCTCGGCGAGCTGATCTACGACGATCTGGTGGAGATCATCAAGCGGGACTTCGCTGGCTCGAAGCCGCCCACACCGCTTCAGGAGGAGCGGTCACGACACGAAGCGTTTTCGCTGAGCCGCCGCCGCGCCTACATCGCCAATCCCCAGTATCTGAAGCGTCTGAACGACTACGTCGCCTCGAACGACCCGCCGTTGGTGGTCTACGCCGAGAGCGGGTCGGGGAAGAGCTCGCTCTTTGCCTTCTGGGCCGAACTGTATCGGCGGAAGCATCCGGAGGCGCACGTGATCGAGCACTACGTGGGAATCGGCGCGACGGCAACTGACCACTACGGGGTGATCCGGCACGTGTGCATGGAGATCAAGGACCGGTTCGGACGGGAGGAGGAGATACCGACGGGGCCGGAGGAACTGGAGAAGGCGTTCGGGCAGTGGCTCGGCTACGCCGATCATGCGCTGCAGCAGACAGGCGAGCGGCTGGTGCTCATCCTCGACGGGCTGAACCAGTTGAAGGGGTCGGCGCTTCGACTGCAGTGGATCCCGGACGTGATCTCACCGTCGATCCGACTGATTCTGAGCTCGACGGTGGAGGGCACGTTGATGGAACTGCAGAAGCGTGGATGGAAGACGCTGGGGATGCAGGCGCTGAGCGAGGCGGAGCGGGAAGCCGTAGTGGTGCGGTACCTGGCGGAGTATCACAAGTCGCTCAACAGCGAACAGATCAAGCGCATCGCCGGGGACTACAAGTGCGGTCACCCCTTGTTCCTGAAGACGCTGCTGGAGGAGTTGCGGCTGGTGGGGCAGCACGAAGCGCTCGACGAGCGGATCGACGTGTATCTGGAAGCGACGGGGACGGAGGATCTGTTCCAGCGGGTGCTCGATCGGCTCGAAGAGGACTACAACATGCGCTCAGTGCGGGATGTGATGACGCTGCTGTGGTGCAGCCGGACGGGACTGGATGAGCGCGAACTCTCGGAGGTGAGCGGGCTGGCGCGTCTGAAGATTGCGACGATGGTTGCGGGACTGGACTACCACCTGGTGCGCAAGGAAGGTCGGCTGTCGTTCTTCCATGACTATCTGCGGCGGGCGGTCGAGAAGCGGTATCTGGCAGACGAGACGTTCCGGCGGCGGACGCATGGACGGCTTGCGTCGCACTTCGAGATGCTCGAGGTCACCGAGCGAAGCGCACGGGAGCGGATCTGGGGCTGCGCCGAGTCGGGGGATGATGAGAAACTGGTATCGACGCTGGGAGACGTGGCCGTTCTGGAGGTGCTCTACAAGGGCACGGGCGCCGAGGAGGTGCTGGCACAGTGGGCGCGCTTGCGGGAGTCGGGCAAGGATCCGGAGTCGACGTATCGTGCAAGCCTCGAGGCGGTCCGCCGATGGACCGACACGCTCCGCCAGGTGCGCGCGATACTTGCGGTTGCGAACGTACTGGAGCGACTGGGAATGTGGAGCGGAGCGATGGAGCTGACGCGGCGGGCGCTGTCGGCCGCCATCGAGACGGATCACCCGACGGAGATCGCCCGCGCCGAGCGAGCGCTGGGCTGGCTCCTGCACCTTCGTGGAGAGTATTCCGAGGCACTGCAGCGCCTGGAACACGCGCTGCAGCTGTACGAGGAACTGGACGAGCCGCACGGCGTGGCTGGTGCGATCGGCAACGTGGGCACCGTGCATTCCTATCGCGGGGACTACGATCTCGCCCTGGCGAGCTACGAGCGGCAGTTGATGATCAGTGAGGGGTTGGACGATCGCCAGGGTGTGGCTCATGCCGTCGGCAACATGGCCAATGTGTACTTCTTTCGCGGGGAGTTTGATCGAGCACTCGCGAGCTACGAGCGGGGGTTGTCTATCCTCGAGGAGCTGGGCGACCGTTGTGGCGTTGCTATCGCTGTCGGCAACACCGGCATTGTGTACTACCAGCACGGGGACTTCGACCGAGCCCTGGCGTCGTTCGAGCGCCAGCTGACGATCAGCGAGAAGTTGGGCGACCGTCGGGTCGCAGCTCTTGCCATGGGGAACATCGGGCTGGTGCATGCGCGGCAGGGGGAGTATGATCGCGCGTTCGCGGCCTGTACACGGCAAGTGACGATTTGCGAGGAGCTCGGCGACCGCCGCGGCGTGGCTTCCGCAATGCGGAACATGGGCGAAGTGCACGGTCGTCGGGGCGAATACGACAGCGCCCTTTCCTGCTACCAACGCGCGCTGACCATTAGTGAGGAGCTGGGCGACGGCCGCAGCGCGATCTATTCTGTCGGAAGCATGGGCTTCGTCTACCTCGCTCTCGGGAAGTACGAGGATGCCTTGCGGTGCTTCGAGCAGGCGACGGACGAACGTCGGGGCGCCGGATTCCGCTTCGGCCATCCGCATTGGCTGTCGGGCCGATCGGCTGTGCTGCTGGAGGTGACGCAATGTGGTGGCGCCATGCCGGCGTATCTGCCGCAGTTCGTTCCCGACCTGCTCGACCCGCCGGAAGGAGGAACCGCAGCGTGTCTGGAGGTGTCGGAGCATCCAGGATGGCAGGCGGTTGTGCGTGCTGAGGCCCGGGCGCTGGCCAAAGAGTGCGTGGAGATCTCGGCGGAGCTGTCGAAGCGGGACACGCTGTTCGACGGCCGTGTTCTCCTGTCCCGCATCGACGCAGCCGAAGGCAACGCCGAGACTGCGCGAGCACGACTGGTGGAGATGCTCGAAGAACGGAGCCCGACGTCCTCCCTCGGAGATCCGAGCCGCTCCTCGCATGACGTCACACCCACCCTTACTGCCGAAGACAGCGGCCTCCCCTCCGGGGAGGCGGCGGCCGTGCTGCACTACTGGCTCTGGAAGCTCGGACTCGATCCTGCAACCGCTCATCGCGCCGAAGCCGAGCGACTCTACGCGGACCTTCTCGGGAGCTTGCCGATGCACGACTATCGCGTGAAGCTGTCGGAGCTTCGCTCGAAACCCGTCACACCATCACCTGCCGCCGAGGCCGACGATGTCGCCGTCGATCAATGAACTCCGCGTGTTCATCAGCTCCACCTTCCGCTGGTGCCGTCCGTATTTCATCGGCATCACCGGCGAACGCTACGGCGGCGCTCCGGAGCTGCATGAGTATTACAGCGACTCCGCGCTGCTGGCGAACGTTCCGTGGCTCGAGGAGGCGGAAATGGAGGGAGCATCGATCATCGACCTCGAGTTCCGCCACGCGGTTCTCGATCGCCTCGCCCGTGCTGAATCGGTGACGCCGCCCGCTGCCACGTTCTTCGTCCGCCGTCATCGCAGGCGATTCGCTCCCGAGGTCAAGGCGCGCGAGACGTCACGGACCGAGGATTTTGAGGGAACGCATACGTGCCGCCGCCCTTCGCCACGGCGAGTTCCGCGACCCGGCCTCGCTTGGGGATCATCGCGTCGAGGCGCTGCATCTGTACCCGTCGCGTGCAGCGGCCGCTCCGAACCAGGTATTCCAGCTTCCCATCGATGCACTGAACGCCTCAACGACGCTCGAGGCCGGCGACGCAGTCGTCGAGTGACCGACGGCCGGCAATGGGATCCGCAATGACCACGATGCCCCGAATTCCCCGCCAGACGATCCACCGCCGCCTCGTCGAGTACTTCCAACTGCAGACGGTGACGACACGATCTTCGCTCGAGATCCTGCATGGACTCGAGCGGATGGGGGATCGCGCGCGGCTCGAAGGCGTGCTTGCGGACATCGACCGGTTCCTTCCGTTGTGGCATGACTCGACGCGCAATCTGGTGCTGCGGCTGTGGTCGGACCGCGATGCCGGGCGCGTGGTCGACGCATATCGATCCTCGCTGGCCTCCTGGCGCGCGCGCGGCGTCGTGGCGATCGACCGTCATATCGACGTCCTCTCGGCGCTTGCTGCGCTGCAGCAGGCGGTGGGCAACTGGAGTGAGTCGGAGGCGCTGCGCCGCGAGCAACTCGTGCTGCTGCGGTCGGCCGATCGTCGCGCCGGTGCCGGCCGCGTGCTTGCCGAACTGTCGAACCTGGCCCGCAACCTCGGTCGCATCGATGAGGCGATGCGTCTCGCGCACGAGGCCGAATCGGCTGCCCGCTCGTGTGGCGATCGCACGGGTGTCGCCGATGCCGTCGGCATGCGCGGGCATCTGCATCACGGACGAGGCCAATTCGATCAAGCCCTCGAGTGCTATCGGCTTCGAGAAGAAATCGCCGATGAACTCGGCGATCGCAAGGCGGTCGCGCAGGCGTTGGGAAATCAGGGCATCGTTCATGCCGATTGCGACAGGATGGACGATGCGCTGGCGTGCTACCGCCGCTGCGAGCGCCTCCTGCGCGAGGTCGGTGACCGTCGCGGTATCGCAATGACCATGGGCGCTCGTGGTATCGTCCATGCCAATCGAGGTGAATATCCGCAGGCACTGGAATGCTACCGCGAGCAGGAACGGATCGGACGTGAACTCGGCGATCGCCAGGTGATCGCCGTCGCGGTCGGTAACCGCGGCATCGTGCATTTCGAACGCGGAGAACGTTCCGAGGCGCTCGCCTGCTACCGTGAGCAGGAACGGATCGGACGTGAACTCGGCGACCGCGCGGGTTTGGGAATGGCGATGGGTCGTCAGGGCTACGTGCATGATGAACAGGGCGATTACGGCGAGGCGTTGGCGTGCTTCGCGCGAGGTGAAGCCGAGCATCGTGCCATCGGCTTTCTCTACGGCCTGAGCTTCTGGCTGCAGGGGACGACCTCCGTGCTGTTGAACCTGCTCGAATCCCGAGCACCGATGCCCGAGTACCTGCCCCGGTTCGTCGAAGGAGCCACCGGGAAGAACTGGAGGACGGCGGGACTCGATACCGCGCGCCGGTACGTCGAGGAGTGTATCGCGATCGGTGAGGAGCTCTCGACGCCGGACACGGTGGCGACCGGACGCCGGTTGCTCGAGCGCATCACCGCCCTGGAACGTTCCGGGTTCGAACCCGTTGCCACGCCCGGGCCCGTCCGCCGCACCGAGGTACACGCACGAATCGCCCGGTACTTCGCGGGCGTACCGTTCGGTCGTCGCACCGCGCGTGAGCTGATCTGGCAGTACTCCGCGACCGAGGACGTCCCGGCCGTCGTCGACGTCGTCCGTCGTCCGTCGACCGTCTCCTGCATGGCAACGGGCGAAACGATGCAGGATCTGCTGCGAACCTGGAGCTGGCTGGCCGGGCGGGGTGTCGAGGCGTGCGAGGTCTACGCGCACGTGCTGCACGAGTCGCCGTCGGACGACCGAGGCGAGGAGTCGAGTGCGGAGGTCGCGGCGCTCGCCGGGCTGCTGCGGCAGTTGCAGTGCTCCCGTCTCGCGGTCGAACTCTTCACGCGTCTGCACCAAATCGGCGTCGAACGTCAGGATCCGGCGTCGACGTTCCGAGGTGCGATGGGCCTCGGCAGCACGCACCAGCAGATGGGATTGTACGACGAGGCCGAGGGGTTCCACCGCGAGGCACTCGACATCGCCGTACGCACCGACCATCCCGCGTGGCGCGTCCAGGCGGCGCTCGGTCTGAGTTCTGTCCACGGATACCGGAACGAATTCGACGAGGCCCGGCGGTTTGCCGAGCTGGCATTGAATTCCGCCGAACTCAACGACGACCCGCGTTCCAGAGCGATCGCGCTACGGAACCTCGGTCTGTTGCACTACTTCCGTCAAGAGTATGACGAGTCGCTCGAGGTCTCGCGACGCTGTCTTGCGCTCGTGGTGGCACTCGGTGACAGGGTCTCCGAGGCGTCCGTGCTGGGAAACATCGGCGTGGTGTTGAAGAAGACGGAGCAGTACGAAGAGGCGCTCGAGGCGTACACCTCGCAGGCGGCCATTGCGGCAGAGTTGGGGGATGATTGCAATCTGGGGCTCGCGATTGGTGCCCGGGGCAACGTGCTGGTCGAGCTCCGTCGATACGAGGACGCGTTCGCCGCGTTCGTTGAAGCCGTTCGAATACACGAGGCGATCGAATTCCGGTACGGTCTGGCATTCTGGTATCAGGGGCTGGCGTTTCTCCACCTCGAATGGCTCGAACACGAATTCTGCCCTCCATTCATCCTGGAATCGCTCGAGCCGGAGGAGCGAGGCGCCTGGCGAAGCTCGATCGCACGGAAGGCGGGGCGCTACGCACAGCAGTGTCTGGACATTGGCACCGCGCTCTCGCAGCGCGTGCTGCAGACGACGAGTCGATTGTACCTGGCGCGTGTCGATGCCGAACTCGGGGACGTCGCGTCGGCGATCCGACGGCTCGAAGCGCTCCGGCAGGAATCCCCGGACGGCGTCACGCTCACCGAGATCGATCGCTGCCTGCACACCTGGCGACGGTCGCATCCCGACGGCTGAAGTCGTCGCGACCGGGGACACACCGGCACGGTGTCCGGATCGAAGCCGGGCGGGGACGCTGTGATGATCCGAGGGTGGAGTCGATCGATCCGGCGCGTTCCGCGACCTTGCTGCCGAGGCCGTACGCCTGTCCGGTCGGGCGCTTGCGACCGCACCGAGACGCGACCATCGCCGTCGCTCCGACCCGCTCGAGGGTCCGACACATCGGCGTCGAGCGGTACGGAAGCCGGCGATTCTGACGGGCGCTGAGCGACTCGACCCGGTTCCCGCACCGCATCCTATATTCTCCCCGCCTCACTCTTCACCCCTCCTCCCACGTCGGCACATCTCGCAACATCCCGGTCCGCTCCGGGAAATCGATCCTGCACCAACAGGAGGGGACCGCCGTGTCCACGTCCCACGAACTCCGCGTGTTCATCAGCTCGACCTTCCGCGACATGCAGGAGGAACGCGAGCATCTGGTGAAGAAAGTGTTTCCCGAGGTTCGCGCCATCTGTCGCGAGCGCGGCGTCACTTTCACCGAAATCGATCTTCGGTGGGGACTGACGCGCGAGGAAGCCGAGCGGGGCGGCGTCATCCCGATCTGCATGCAGGAGATCGAGCGGTGCCGACCGTTCTTCATCGGCATTCTCGGCGGACGCTACGGCTGGGTGCCGCCGCGCGAGCAGACGGACGATCCGGACCTCGCCGATCGGTACCCGTGGCTGCTGGAGGCGGCCGAAGCGGGGCTGAGCATCACCGAAATGGAATTCCGATACGGGGCCCTCATGGGCGGCAGCCAGGACGTCGACGCGTTCTTCTACCTGCGCGATCCCGAGGTTACTCCTGCCGAATTCACCGAACACGACGCGTCGCTGAGCGAGAAACTCGAGCGGTTGAAATCGGACCTCCGCACGAGCGGCTTTCCCGTTCGGGACGAATTCCGAACGCCGGAGGAACTCGGCGAACAGATTCGAACCGATCTGCTCGAGATCATCGACGAACGGTTTCCCATTGAGGCCGCACCGTCGCCGACCGAGCAGGAGCGCAACGCCCACGACGCGTTCGCGCGCACGCGCCGAGCCGCCTACGTGCCAGACGAGGCCACGGTCACCCGGCTCGACGAACTCGTTACCGGCGTCGACCAGGGAATCTGCGTGACGGCGCCGTCGGGAACCGGAAAGAGTGCGCTGCTCGCCTACTGGTCGCAGGAGTATCGAACCGCGCATCCCGACCACAATGTGATCGAGCACTACGTCGGCGCAACTGCTGCGGCGCAGGATCGGATCGGACTGATGCTGCGGCTGATCACCGAGATCCGGGAGCTCTACGGCGTCGAGCAGGAGCTCCCCGAGAGCTCCGAACGGATCGAGGGCGATTTCTCCGCGTGGCTCGCCTATGCGCGTGAGAAGCGACTCGTCGTCGTCATCGATGCCGTCAATCAATTGCCTCTGCTGGGACAGGAACTGCATTGGCTCCCGGAATTCATTCCGCCCGCGGTCACGTTCGTCCTCAGCACTACCGAGGGGCCGTCGCTCGATGCGCTGAGATCCCGCGACTACGCCGTACTCGAGGTCGATCCGTTGAGCGAACACCAGCGCGCGACGGTCATCGAGCGATACCTCTCGGGATTTCGTAAGCGGCTCACCCCCGATCAGGTCGGTCGCATCGCGGTTACGCCCAACACCCGCAGCCCGCTTTTTCTGCGCACCGTGATCGAGGAGTTGCGGGTCTTCGGCGTCTTTGAGCAGCTCGACGAGCGCATCGACTATTTCCTCGCCGCGACCGATCTCGACGACCTGTTCCACCGCGTGCTCGAGCGTATGGAACGGGATTACGATCCGGAGCTGGTCCAGCAGACGATGATGTACATCTGGGCGTCGCGAGCGGGCCTGACCGAGAGTGAACTGCAGGACCTGATGAATCTGGAGCCGCCGCTGGAGGGCATGAGCGGTCGCAGATTCACGCGACTCGACCTTTCGGCATTTCTGATGGCGCTCGACTACCACCTGATGCGCAACGCGGGGCTGCTCAATTTCTTCCACGCCTATCTCCGCCGGGCGGTCGAGACGCGATACCTGGAGCCGGAGGAGGAAGAGGCACGGGATGTGGAGGCGACGTGAAGCGCACGACGCTGCACCGACGTCTTGCGGCGTACTTCGCCCGACTGTCGGTCGATCAGTTGCACCCCAGTCTCCGCAACGCCGAGGAGCTCGTGGTTCAGTTGCGCCGCTCAGGTCAGCAGGATGAACTCGGACGATGCCTCGCCTCGATCCCAATCTTCGACACCCTGTTCAGAGGTGCGACGCGCGTCCTCGTGCTCGAGAGCTGGGCGGCGCTGTCGTCGACGGCCGACCCCGTGGCCATGTACGCCGAGGGACTCGATGCATTCGAGACGCAGCATGGCGCCGACAGCGACGTCCTGGGTCGCCTCGCCGCGTTCTACGATGCAACCGACAGGTTTGCCGCCGCCGCCGAGCTCCAACGGCGGCGGCTCGCCCTTGGCATCGACTCCGGGGATCGCGCGCTCGAGGCCCACGCACGCGTCGCGCTGGGCGCACTTCTGCAGTCGATCGGGGACTATCCCGCTGCAATCGAAACGCTCGACCGTGCCTACGCCATGTACCAGGAACTCGACGACGATGCCGGGCTCGCCGCGACCGCCGGCGCGCTCGGTCGCGTCAAGACGTTCACCGGAGAACACCAGCAGGCGTATGTATTCCTGCAGGAGCAACTGCGTCGCTGCGCTCAGATGCACGACCAGACGGGTGTGGCCACAGCGGCTGCCAATACCGGACTGCTGTTTCTCGGAATGGGCAGACGCGATGAAGCGATGGAGCAGTTCGTGCGCGCCGAGCAGATCATGTCCCGCTCCGGCAACGTGATGGAACTCGCCACGATCGGGATCAACATCGGCAACCTGCATTTCGCTCGACGCGAATACCGGCAGGCGCTCGAGCGGTATGAACGCTCACGTACGCTCAGTACGCAGCTCGGCGACCGCCGCGGCATCGCGCTGGCGCTCGGAGGTATGGGGGTCGTCTACCGTGATATCGGCGAACTCGACCGGGCGGTGGAACACCTCGCCGAGGTCGAACGAATCTCCCTCGACATCGGGGATCGACACGGTGCCGCGATCGCCGTCGGGAACATGGGACACCTGCATCTGGCGCGCTCGGATTTCCGGGCGGCGCTCGAGTGCTATGAGCGCGCGGCCGCCGAGCATCGCGCCATCGGATTCCTTCACGGCCTTGCGATCTGGCTCTCCGGTTCCGCCGGGGCGCTCGTCGAATTGGCCGAGCAACGACCGGAGGATGCCTCGCTTCGGCATCGCGCCCGTCAATGCGCAACCGAAGGACTCGCGCTCGCCGAGGAACACGCGCCGCGTGCGGTGCAACTGCGGTGCAGCCTTCTGCTCGCGCGCCTGGACGCCGCCGACGGGAACACCGACGAAGCACGGTCGAGATTGCGTCGACGCCTCGATTCGGCGACCGATCCAGTGGAAGCAGGGCTTGTGCACTACTGGTTGTCGAAACTCGCGCTGGAACCGGAGATCGACCATCGCAGTACTGCCGAGCGTCACTTCCTCGACGTGCTCTCGCGTGGGCCGCACCCGGAGGCGCAGCGACGACTGGAGGATCTCCGCGCGCAGCAACGCTGAGGGCGATGGGCTGCAGGCAGCCGCCTGGCAGGTGGGGATATTCGATTCAACATCACCGGGAGCGACCATCCGTGTCCACACCGAACGAACTCCGCGTCTTCATCTCCGGCACCTGCTGCGACGTGCAGGAGGAGCGCGAGCATCTGGCGAAGAAGGGATCTGCGCCGAGATCCGCGCCCTCTGCCACCACCGGACAGTCACCGCTTCCGAGGTCGATCAGATAAGCATCACCGAACTGGCGATCGCCTCCGGCGTCCTCGATGACCCCGCCGCGGCTACCGGTGCCGGATTCTGCTTCCGCCGTGAACGCGCCTCCTTCTCCGTGCCGACCGTCGCTGAGGAAACGCGACGACTCGACGCGCTCCAGGAACACATCCGTGCCAATGGGTCCCTGTTCAGGAGTTCCGCGACAGCGGCTCGCTGGGTGATCTGGTGCTGGATGATCTCATCGAACTCATCAAACGTGACCTCAGCGACGCGACCGACGATTGTCAATGTGCCGAGGTTCACGACTGGCTCCGGAAGTGTGCCACCGACGCGGACGATCGCGCCGAATCATTGCGGCGATACACCTCATGGTTCGCGGCGACCCGTCGACAATTCGCGCGCAGTTGCATTGCCGGACTCTCGGACGGCACCCAATCGAATTCCGCCAATCCGGGGACGTCGTAGCGGGATGAACCCCCGGTGAACCCCTGAACGAATTCGCCCCGTTACCACCGCCTCCTACCTTCATCGCCCGATTCAGAACCCGCCGCCACGCGTGCTGTGGCAGTCGTGCCGATGGTCTCTTGCATCGATTCGACGGCGGCGGGCAACAAGATCACTACGAGGCGACCATGAAGTTCTCATTCGCGTGTGGCTGCGCGGTACTGCTGCTGGCGATGCTCTGCGGCGCACCCGAGGCCCGCGCACAAACCGCTGACTCGACCAGCGACTCCGTCCGGTTCGTCGTCGGCGTCGGCGGCCTGCAGCAGGTCGACAGCGTCGAGGGCACCACCCTCGCGACCATCGGTCAGACGGCCATCGACCTCGAGGTCGATTCGACCACAGCGTTCAATCGCGGCCGTCCCGCGCCCCCGCTCATGGCGTGGCTCGGCTTCTGGCTGCCCGACGATGCCGAACAGCAGCAGATCACCGAGGATCGGATCGATGCGGCCATGACTCCGATTGCGGCCATCACTGCCTATCCGAGTCCGTTCCGCACGACGACGACGTTGCGCTTCGATCTGGCTGAACCAACGACGGCGCGCCTTGCGATGTACGACCTGAGCGGTCGGCTGGTGGCGCGTCTCGATCCCGAACCGCTCGAGGCGGGCCACCACGATGTCGTCTTCGACGGTCGCGGCAGGTCCGGCCGACCGCTGCCGTCCGGCACCTATCTCTGCCGGCTCGAACGATACGACGGCACCGTGCTCCTGCAGGGCGCTCTGCAGAAGATCGACTGACGTTCCCGCGCGACCACACTCTCCTTCAACGACAATTCCACGATACCATGCATTCCATACTTCGTATTCCCCTCGTGACCGCGTGCGCGGCACTGCTGATCGCCGCCGTGGCGTCGGCACAGGTGCCGGAGACGCTGAACGTTCAGGGGCAGCTCGGCCACCACGGCAATCCAAACAGGTCCGTTACTCTCACCTTCAGGATCTACGATGTCGCAAGCGGTGGCACGGCGCTCTGGAGCGAGACCCAGACGGTCCAGCTCGTGCAGCGCTACTTCAATGCGGTCCTCGGCAACACCAACGAAATCGATATCGATTTCGATCGGCAGCTCTATATCGGCATCACCGTCGGTGACGGTTCAGAGCTTTCGCCGCGGATTACGCTCACCTCCAGTGCCTACGCTCTGCAGGCGCGAACGGTCGATGACAATTCGATTTCGTCCGACAAACTCCAGGCGGCTGCCGTCACGACGATAAAACTCTCCGACGGTTCAGTGGTGACCGCAAAACTCGCCGACGGATCGGTGACCAGCGCCAAGCTCGCCGATGGGTCGGTAAGCACCGCGAAGCTCGCCGACACCGCAGTGACCGATGCGAAGATTGCAAGCGGTATTGCGTATGCAAAGCTGAGCGGCGCGCCGACGTCGCTTCCGCCGAACGGCGCAGCGGGTGGCGATCTGACGGGGACGTATCCGAATCCGGAATTGGCTGCTGATGCTGTCGGCAATGCGGAGATCGCGGACAACGCGGTGGGTTCCTCGGAGATTATCGATGGAACTGTGGCAACCACGGATCTCGCCGATAGCGCGGTCACCGACGCGAAGATTGCGAGCGGTATTGCGTATGCGAAGCTCAGCGGCGCGCCGACGTCGCTTCCGCCAAACGGCGCAGCGGGCGGCGATCTGACGGGGACGTATCCGAATCCGGAATTGGCTGCCGATGCTGTCGGCAATGCGGAGATCGCGGACAACGCGGTGGGTTCCTCGGAGATTATCGATGGAACTGTGGCAACCACGGATCTCGCCGATAGCGCGGTCACCGACGCGAAGATTGCGAGCGGTATTGCGTATACGAAGCTGAGCGGCGCGCCGACGTCGCTTCCGCCGAACGGCGCAGCGGGCGGGGACCTTGGCGGTACGTATCCCGATCCGACGGTGACATCGCTGCAGGGGCATGCAATTTCCTCCAACGCGCCCACGGACGGACAGTCGCTTCAGTGGAACGCGTCGTCCTCCGAGTGGACTCCCGGTGCGCAGGGACTCGAGCTCCCGTTCGCCGGCAGTATCAACAGCTCCAGCGACGCGGTATCGATCACCAATACGGGGTCGGGCAACGCGCTATCGATCACCGGCAGCTACCAGCAGTTCGGTGGAAGCTTTCTCATCGGACCGGACATACCCGTCTCCGGTGGCGGACCCAGAGTCCTGTGGCTGCCGACCCGTCGGGCGTTCCGCGCCGGGCAGGTGAGCGGAACGGAGTGGGACGTTGCGAACATCGGTCAATACTCCGTTGCGTTTGGCGCCAGCACCATCGCCAGTGGTGGCTCCTCGATGGCGATGGGACAGGCCGCCACGGCAAGTGGACCCGAATCCTTCGCAATTGGACGCGACGTCACCGCAAGCGCATGGGGCGCCACGGCGATGGGAATCAGTTCCTCCGCAGGTGGTATCGCCTCATTGGCCGTCGGGTCAAGTTCCAATGCGAGCGGCGATTACTCTCTGGCATTGGGCACCAATGCCGTCGCAAGTGGCGACTATTCCACGGTCCTCGGTCAGCAGGCATCGAGCGACGGCTTCAGCGGATCGTTCGTCTACGGCGATCGCTCCACCTCGACCCAGCTTCGCGCTACGGCTCAGAACCAGTTCCTCGTTCGCGCCGCCGGCGGTGTCGATCTGCACACGTCGGCCGACCTGAGTTCGGGTCTGCACCTCGGTGGCGGCGGCAGTCTTCTCATCTACGGCGATACCGCATCAACGCCTGCAAGCGGCGCAGGTTCACGCCTGATGTGGGTGCCGGCAAGGAATGCGTTCCGTGCAGGTGCGGTCACGGGAACCGAGTGGGACGACAATAGCATCGGCGATTACTCCAGTGCGCTCGGATATAATTCGATTGCCTCGGGCACGTATGCAGTGGCGCTCAATCGCAATACGAACGCGACGAACACCGCGGCGTTCGCCACAGGTCGCGCGACGACCGCGAGCGGGGAGTATTCGACGGCAATGGGGTACAACTCCACCGCTTCGGGCACCTATTCGGTTGCGCTCAACGACTATACGAGTGCGACGAATTATGCGACGCTTGCCACCGGGCACGCGACGACCGCAAGCGGTTTGTACTCGACGGCAATGGGATACACGTCAACCGCTAGCGGTCGCTACGCCACAGCCATCGGTGTCCAAAACGTTGCCAGTGGCGAGGCTTCGCTTGCACTCGGAGACAATGCACGAGCGACCGGAGACAACTCGTTCGCCATCGGTTCACTTGCACAGGCGACGGGCGCCCATTCCTTCGCCCTCGGCCGGCGCTCGTCTACCAACGGAATGAGCGGAGCCTTCGTCTATGGCGATTTCGTTTCGCTTTACGACACGAACGTCGTCCGCGCCTCGGCCAACAATCAGTTCGTCGTTCGCGCAGTGGGCGGCACCCGGTTCTACTCGAACGCAGCTGCAACCGCCGGCGTTCGCCTCAACCCCGGTGGCGGTTCCTGGGTTACCATTTCCGATTCGACGAAGAAGGAGCACTTCCGGACGGAGAATGCGGAAGCGGTGCTTCGAAAGGTGATGGCGATGCCCATCACCAGCTGGAACTACAAGGCGCAGCCCGATTCGGTCCGCCATATCGGCCCGATGGCGCAGGACTTCCACGCCGCCTTCGGTCTCGGTACCGACGACACCACGATCGCGACCGTCGACATCGATGGTATCAACATGCTTGCGATCAAGGCGCTGGCTGCGCGGACCGAGCAGCTGCAAAAGGCGCTCGGCGATATCGCCGAACTTCGCGCACGGATCCGCACGCTCGAGTCGGCCGAGGCGGATGTGGCGGCGCTCAGACGGCAGCTCGACGGCCTGGCTCCGGTCATCGAAGCGCTTCGCAGACAGGGCGGCTCCGGCGCTGCCGTGGTTCCTGCAGTGGAAGTAGCGCAGACGGAAACCGAGCAGTAATTCTCATACGACACGTCAGACCACTGCCGGTGGTGCGGGCCGATGTCCGCGCCACCGGCGTCGTCGCAGCTGCGATGCCCACACGTACTCCTCCCGAATTCTCACCCGTTGACCGCACCATGCAGCGACGGCTCTACTCCGAGACGGTACTCACGCTTGCGGATCTGCGTCCGGCAGCCGCAGCGACGGCCGATCGCGCGATGGCCGAGGAGGTCTCGGAACGAATTCGCGAAGCCGATCCCAGAGTTCGTGACGACGAACTGGCCGACCTCGACGGTGCGTTCGAACGACTCTGCCGGGCGTCGCGGGGGATCGTCGCCGAGCTCGGTCTCGAGGTCGACGGCCAGGAGCCGCGCGCGGATCGATTGACCGCCGATGAACGCGCTCGCGTACTCGACCTGGCTGCGGCCCTGGCGTGGCATTCGGCGGTGCTGCTGCGCCTCGGTCGGCTGCACGAGGCGGAACGATCGGCAGAGGATGCACTTCGGTGGTGTGACGTCGCCGCCAGTCCGCTGCAGCGATCGATCTGTCATTCGCTGCTGGCCGATATCCACGAAGAGCGATCGCAGGAGCAGGAGTGTCTCGAGCAGATCCATGCAGCAATCGACAGCGCCAGAGTCGCGCAGTCATCGGAGCGGCATGCACGGATGCTCTGGCGGCTGGCCGACCGCATGATCGCCTCCCGCAGAATCCCCGAGGCCGTCGCGGGAATTCGCGCGGGTATGGCGTTCGCCGAAGAACGGCTCTCAGGTTCGGCCGCGCGCGGCATGAGAGCCCGTTTCCTGCTCTGTCGCGCGCAGGTGGAGCGGATCGCCGGAGATTACCCGAGCGCCCTGTCGCTGGTCGACGCCGTCCTCGAACTGTGTGATGAAGAGATCGATCCCGTGCTGCACCTGGCCGTCCGGTTCCTCCAGGGCAAGCTCTACCACAACCTCCAGCTGCATCACCAGGCGATCCTGCACTACGAAGACGCTGTCCGCACCGCCGAGACGATTGCCGATCATCGCAATGCGGGCATCACCTACTCCGCGCTCGGCACCGTGTATCAGGATCTGGGAGAATTCGATGAATCCGAGCACGCCCTCGCCGCGGCCGAACGGCTGACGATCGACCCTGACGGAGACGAACGCCTGAACGTTCTGATCCGGCGCGGACGACTTGCATGGATCGCGCGGCGCTACGACGACGCCGAAGCAATCGTCCAGGAGGCCCTCCGACATTCTCGTGCACGTCCCCCGTCAGTCCTCACCGATCCGGCTCTGCATCAACTCGACGGGACGCTGCTGATGCGCGCCGGCCGCAGCGACGACGCGTTGGCCGCGTTCCGGCGCGCCTGGGACATCGGCGGGCACTCGCGACTGCGATCGATCCGCATCCGCATGAACATCGCGCGGGCGCTGCTGTACCTCGATCGTATCGACGAAGCGCAGGTACTCGTCGACGCGCTCTCGGTCGATGTCGATTCCGATTCGATGGACCTGGCACGCCTGCAGCGGTTGAAGGCGGAACTCGCCGAACGGCGGGGCGATCTGGCCGACGCGCTGCGATTCGAACGCCAGGCGACGCGATCAGAACTCGAGCTGGTCGACGCGCAGTCCAGAATCCGATACCGCCACACGCGCACCATCGGCGAGTCCGGAATTCGCGAACGCGAGGTTCGTGCCGAACGCGCGCGCCGCCAGCGACTCGAGCGCGAGCTCTCCGACGTCATTCTCCAGCTCGGCGAACACCGTTCGGCCGTCGAGAAAATCGAGTCCATCATCGAGACCATGAGTACCGCTGCGCGGAAGTCGGGTGATGGCGTGGAACTGGGGACGCTGCGCGACGTGCTGACGACGCTGCGCGGAGATGGGGGCTCCGAGAGCCGATCGGCCGTCGGCTTCTCCGGTGATGCAGATTTCCGCCAACGCCTCGACGCCCGCGTGCCCGGTCTGAGCCAACGTCAGGCACAGCTCTGCGAACTGATCCGGGCACGACTCTCAGCCAGGGAAATCGCCTCGTTCCTGAGTCTCAGGCCGGAGGGGCTCAAGACGCTGCGCAAGCGTCTGCGCAAGTCGCTCGGACTTCAACCGGGCGAGCGTCTCGATGCGGCGATTGCCGATATTTGACCACCGCGGTCACGCCGATCGGACCGCCCGAACGAAACTCACGTCGCACCGAACGCCAGAGACCGTGCCGACATCTCAACCACCCTCCACGCCCCAGTCCGATGCCCCCGGCGAGCCGTTCCTCCAGCGGATTCTGACGCTCGAAGATCTCTTCACGCTGACCAGTCGTGCCCGAGGCGCAGCGATTCCGCAACGGCTCGGCGATCGCCTTCGACGCCGCCGTCCGGCTGTCCGCGACGATGATCGACGCGAACTCGACGCGGCGCTCGAGCGATTCGCCAGCGCAGCATTGGTCGAACTCGATGACCTCGGCATACGGCCGTCCGGTCCCGGCGAAGACTACGAGGATCGCCTCACGACGCAGGAGCGTGTGCAGTGTCTCAACCTCGCTGCGCTGCTGACCTGGCGGGCACACGTCAACTGCCGCATCGGCAACTGTGTCGAGGCCGTGGCCCTGGCCGACGCCGCGGTGGCCTGGTCGACCGTCGGCGGCGATGCCCTGCAGGAAGCGCTCGCGTGGGAAAGCCGATTTCACACATGCACCCGACTCGGCGATCTCCCGTCGGCGATGTCCGCCGCCGACAGGATGTACGAGTCTGCCGATGCCGCCGGTTCCGAATCGTGTGCCGCGCGTGCACTGCTGTACCGTGCCGAGGTCCACATGGTCGGCGGCGAATTCGATGCCGCCGAACCCGCGATCGACGCAGGACGGACGTTCGTCGCGACACATCTGACGGGCAGCGATGCCCGATCGGCCGACGCGAGGTTCCTCTGTACCACCGGCTGGCTCGCCCTCTACCGCGGCGAGTATTCCGCCAGCCGGCAGGCACTCCATCTCGCACTCGACGAAGCCGACGAAGCCCTCGATCCCGATCTGGTCGCTACCACGCTGTTCTGGCTGGGTGAGGGATACATGGCCACCAAACAGTATCAGAAGGCGATCGGGTGCTACCAGGACACCGTGCGCATCGTGGCGGCCATCGGTGTGCCGTCGGAATTCGTATCGGCGTACACATCGCTCTCGGTGGTCTACCAGGACATGCGCGAATTCGAGGAGTCGGGACGTATGCTCGACCGTGCCGAAGAGCTGATCGACGACCGCTCCTCGGAGTGGTACCTCGGTCTGCTGGTGCGCCGTGGTATGCTCTTCATCGCCGAAGGACGCGTCGAGGACGCCACGGCCGTCAACGACTCGGCGCGGGAGATTGCCGAACGAACCTCGGCGTCGCTCAGGGTGCTGCCGGCTATCGTCGCACAGCAGGGCGCCATCTGCACGATGCGCGGCGACCATGCCGAGGCGCTTGCGGCCTACACCCGCGCGTTCGAACTCGGAGGACACACGACGTTCCGCCGTCTGCACTACCGCTACCGGATGAGTCTGGCCAGCTACCACCTCGGCGACTACGATCGCGCCGCCGCTCTGCTGCAAGAGGTCGAATCCGGCCTCGACGACTATCCGCTGGAGCACCAGAGAGTGCTGCGACTCCGGGCGGCCATCGCCGAGGCAACCGGTGATCTTCGCCTGGCACTCGATCTGGAGCGCCGCGCGGTGGAGATCGATCGGCGGCATCACCTCAGTCTGGCGCGGACGCTCTACCGCAATGCGCGGGCTTCGGCCGAAGCCGGGCTGCTGGAACAGGAAGTGGAGCACGAACGCAGTGCGCGCCGGCGACTGCAGAAACAGCTTGCCGATGCCGTAATCGATCTGAGTGACTACCGGTCGCTGATCGACTCGCTCGAACAGCACTTCGAAACCGAGCCCACGCTCCGAGCGCGCAGCTCCGGACGTGCCGACTCCGGCGATTCCGGCCGCTCGACCGAAGAGGTCGTCAGGGAATTCCACGCAATCGTCGCCCGGCTTCGCGATCGCAATCGAGACCCTTCGACGCCGACCCGGTACCTGGCCGAGGTCGGAGAGGAATTCTTCATTCGACTCCGCCATCGGTTCCCCGATCTGCCCGCTCGACAGGAGCGACTGTGCGGATTGATCCGTGCGCGCCTGACCGCAAAGGAAATTCAGGCGGCCCTCGAGCTGACGCCGGAGGGACTGAAGACGCTCCGGAAGCGTCTTCGAAAATCGCTCGAATTGAAGCCGGGCGATCGACTGGAGACCGCGGTCATGGAGATTTAGGTAGCGGACGTCCGGAAGTGAATCCAGCCAGGCTCACGATGGTGATCGAGACGTTCGTCACAGCGGCTGAACCTCGAGGTACGGTGGCTGGGCGGCGAGCCGGTGGTGCTCAGGAGCGTGTCGATTCGCGACTCGCTGGGAACCGTGATGCTGGAGGAGCGGAGGCGGGCACATCGTGGGCAGGAGCCGACGGAAGAATTGTAATCGGCGGGGATTATTTCGTGGATGAATTGTCTATGTAATAGGGAGAGTTCGGTTCTCACGGCCGACAGTGGTCGACCGCCACGCAAGAGCGAGGAATATCAATGCGAAGCATAGTAGTAGTTCTCCTCGGCATGTGTGCTGCCACCATCGTGGCGCAGTCGCAGCCGGTGACGACGGTGACGGCGAATCCGGCAGCGGTGACGCTGCGGGTGTACTGGGGCTTGAGCGGGAGCGGCCTGGGGTTGCCGATGGTGCCGATTTCGGATCTGGACAACGACGGGTACGACGAGTTCGTGATGTTTCGGGGTGCGCCGTATGGCGGCTACCAGCTGTACCACGGCGACGCCGTAACGCCGCGGCTTGACACGACGACGCACCTGCAGAATCTGGGTGGGCTGATCGCGCCGGTGGTGGGGAACTTCTACGGGAATGGAGGGCGATCGATCGTACTGTACAACGTCGAATTGAAGGGAGACAAAGACTGGCAACGCTACTTCGTGAACGTTTTCGCTCTGGACAGTGGGCGGATCGCGGACACGGCCCGAGCGATGTGGGACTCGTGGCCGGGGACTGATCCACTGGTGGGACTGAGCGACGTAGCAGCAGCGGATCTCGACGGGGATGGCGACGACGAGCTGATCCTGTTCTCGGCCACGGCGTACCACGACGGGGGCTGGCGTGACAACGGGGAGATCTGGATCTACGAAGGCGGGCCGAACTTCACGCTGGACACACCGACGGTGGTGCTCATCAATCCACAGCCGCACTCGCGATCGAACACGGCGGATCTGGAGGTTGCCGATGTCGATGGGGATGGGCACCTGGATCTGCTGACGCGGGTGGACGATGACAGCGGACCAGGTGGCTACTATCGGCGCGTCAGCATCTACTTCGGCAACGGGAAGATTCCCGGCGCTGAGGAGGTTCCTGGGCAGACGTTCTACCTACCGACGTCCCAACTGCAATTGGCGGATGTCGACGGAGACGGCGCGAAGGACGTGCTCGGTTATGGAGTCCGCATATATCTGTCGACGCGAGGCAATGCTCGCACCCGATCATTCGAACCAACGGCAGCCGATGTACTGCTGGATTATGCCGAAGACGACATCAACGTGCCGACGGCCCCCGGACACATTTCCAGTCGCCGATATGAGTCCATGAACATGGATGTGCACCCTCCGTGGGGCTCATCGCTGTTGACGTTCTCAGGCGGCGCGAACGGCCCGAACGCGACGTGGGACGCGTCGCACGGGATTCAGCCATACAAGCGGATGTACCAGCTGGGCGATCTCAACGGGGATGGATGGCCGGAGTTCGCGATCGCGGATCCTGAGGCGAGCTACGTGACGATTTTCGCGGGCGGCCCGTACATCCCGAACGACGACCCGACGGTCGAGGTGCGCCGGGTCGAGTCCGAGGGCAAGGCCGACGCGCTGAGCGTGTGGCCGAACCCGACGCATGACGAATTGAACATTGCGTGGCGCGGGGACCTGCGGCACTGGCCGCGACACTTCGAGGTGCATGACATGCTTGGGCGCTTGGTGGGCCGCGGAACGCTGCAGGACGGGAGTCCGGCTGCGCAGTGGCACTGCGCGGGTGTTGCCTCGGGCGCGTACGTGCTGAGCGTCTACGACGGCGAAGGCCGACCGATCGCCACCATTCCGATTCGAAAACTCTGAGTCACTCACCCCCCTACCCACCGATAAACACCAACCACATGTGGATCGGCAAACGGCTGATCCGCCCATAGTCAATCAACCACAGAGGAGGCGACCATGCGTCGACTCATGCAACGGATCACCAGTCGGAGCGCGGAGGCGGCATCCGGCAAACGACGAGCGGCAGAAGTCCTGCTGCTGCTCATGACGCTGCTGACGCTAAGCGTGGGGCAGCTACGGGCGCAGGAATCACCACCGGACTCGGTGGCGAAGATGTACGGGATCTCGACGGACACGACCGACCGGTTCTTCGTCGGGGCGTGGACCGACGCGTTCCCATGGAGCGCGTGCTACAGCACGTCGCATCAGCCGGAATGGCTGTCGAGTCCGATCGCCGGAGCGAGGATCGACCCGATCACAGGCGATACGGTGTGCACCGGAGCGCGACGCTCGACGTGGGACACGCTGAACCATTATGACAGTCTATGGACGTGGTGCGA
Source organism: Chlorobiota bacterium (assembly GCA_963711465.1). Taxonomy (GTDB): domain Bacteria; phylum Bacteroidota; class Ignavibacteria; order OLB7; family OLB7; genus CAVQEG01. The sequence continues at coordinate 755,099 of CAVQEG010000002.1, read as the reverse complement.
CGACTTCGGGATCGACGTGATCCGGCGGCGTGTGGAGTTCTTTCCGGGGGAACTGCAGCAGCTGGATCGCTCGCCGTGGGTAGGAGATCACCGTGTGATCGCCTTCGCGCTGGGCACGACGCACTTCGGTGCACAGGGAGCCGAGGAGGAATTTCTCATGGTCGACAGTGCGCTGTTTGCCGACATGCCGATGGTGTTTACGTGGCGGAGTGGTGGAGAATTGAACCTGAATCATGGGGTGATGAACGACTTTGGGACGTTTTCCGGCGAGATGCGTTACGACTCAACGAACACGACGCCGGGGCAGACGATCGCGAAGGACATTGCGATCAACTGGAAGCCGATGCAGACGCACCGATGGGCGCAGGAGTACGACGCGGTGAGCGGACAATGGGAGCCGAATGACTTTGACTCGGTGCAGCAGTCGGATCCGTGGAGCAACGTCTTCGGAGGTTACGGCGGTCAGTGGCGCGATTATCTGGTGGTCACGGGGCATCTGCGATCGGGTGGCTCGTCGTCGGATGGTGACACGCTGCTGGCGGTGATCGTCTCGCACGAGACGCCGTACTTCGCCGAGGACACGGTGCAGACGTCGCGGTACGTGGACACGGCGGGATCAGCGCCGAAAGAGCCGGCAACGAACCTGACGCTGCCGTTCGATACGATGTACGTGACCAAGGCGGAGTTGAAGCCGGTCGATTCAGTGAATATCAACTGGGACGCGTACCGGACGGTGCGCTACCCGATCTACGTGAAGGTGAACCCGAGGACGGGACTGGCTGGCCCGCAGTACGCGGGCAACACATCACAGCGGATGAACATCGAGGTACGGTGGCTGGGGGGCGAGCCGGTGGTGCTCAGGAGCGTGGCGTTTCGGGATTCGCTGGGAGACCTGATGCTCGGGGACGAATCGCGGCCGGAGGTGCAGCAGTTCCACGATTCGATCGTACAGGTAACACGAGACCTGGCGCTGTACAACAAGACCGGAGAGAACGGGCAGGAGGGTGGAAAACAGTGGTCATTACAAGGAATGCGGGATTCAGTCTCCAATTCGAATGTGGCGCAGAACGGGGAAGATGGTGTCCGTACCGGCACGATTGCGACAAAATAATTGTCGCTGCTGTAGGATCAGCAGTAGAATGCTCGATATTCACAATTGAAACGAATGCATCGGCGGATGCTTCATGCAGAGATCCGACCGAGACCCGAGAGAGACCACGCTCGACAGAGGGGGATTCGATGCGCCACTTCCAGGTCATCATTCTCGCGATCATCGCGATTCAGATCGATGCGGCAGCACAGCCGGTGACGACGGTGACGGCGAACCCGGCGGCGGTGACGCTGCGGGTGTACTGGCAGACAAGCAGTGGTGGGGTCGGTGCCACGATCGCGTCGGTACCGGATCTCGATGCAGACGGCAAAGACGAATTCGTCCTGCTACGGAACGACCCACGTGGATACTTCCTCTATCACGGTGATTCATTGTTGCCGCGGCTGGACCCGACCTGGGTGTTTCCCAGACGAGGCCTTCTGATACCACCCGTCGTGGGGGACTTTTACGGTAGCGGTCAAAAGTCATTGGTGCTCTACGACGAAACGTTTCAGACGAACAAGCTCTGGGAGCGCTTCTACTTGTATCTCTTCACCATCGACTCGGGCCGGATCGCGGACACAGCCCGAGCGATGTGGGACTCGTGGCCGGGGACTGATCCACTGGTGGGACTGAGCGACGTAGCAGCAGCGGATCTCGACGGGGATGGCGACGACGAGCTGATCCTGTTCTCGGCCACGGCGTACCACGACGGGGGCTGGCGTGACAACGGAGAGATCTGGATCTACGAAGGCGGGCCGAACTTCACGCTGGACACACCGACGGTGGTGCTCATCAATCCACAGCCGCACTCGCGATCGAACACGGCGGATCTGGAGGTTGCCGATGTCGATGGGGATGGGCATCCGGATCTGCTGACGCGGGTGGAAGACGATAACGGGCCGGGCGATCGCTTCAGCATCTACTTCGGCAATGGAAGGATTCCGACGGCGCAACGGTCCCGGATCGAACGTTCTACCACCCGATTTCGCCAACGACTTGTCGGACGTCGACGGTGACGGAGCGAAGGATCTGCTTGGGTGGGGAGTCGAGATGTTTCTCTCAACTCGCGGCAATGCTCGGACGCGATCATTCGATCCGTCGGCGGCCGACGCAGTTGTCGACTACGCCGAGGACGCCGTCAACTATCCGTACGGCACCCGGAAACATCAATAACCGACGCTACGAGTCCTTCGCCATGGTGCGAACCCACCGTGGGGGTCCTCGCTGTTGACGTTCTCAGGCGGGGCGAACGGCCCGAACGCGACGTGGGACGCGTCGCACGGCATTCAACCATATCAGCGGATGTACCAGCTGGGCGATCTCAACGGGGATGGATGGCCGGAGTTCGCGATCGCGGATCCTGAGGCGAGCTACGTGACGATTTTCGCGGGCGGCCCGTACATCCCGAACGACGACCCGACGGTCGAGGTGCGCCGGGTCGAGTCCGAGGGCAAGGCCGACGCGCTGAGCGTGTGGCCGAACCCGACGCATGACGAATTGAACATTGCGTGGCGCGGGGACCTGCGGCACTGGCCGCGACACTTCGAGGTGCATGACATGCTTGGGCGCTTGGTGGGCCGCGGAACGCTGCAGGACGGGAGTCCGGCTGCGCAGTGGCACTGCGCGGGTGTTGCCTCGGGCGCGTACGTGCTGAGCGTCTACGACGGCGAAGGCCGACCGATCGCCACCATTCCGATTCGAAAACTCTGAGTCACTCACCCCCCTACCCACCGATAAACACCAACCACATGTGGATCGGCAAACGGCTGATCCGCCCATAGTCAATCAACCACAGAGGAGGCGACCATGCGTCGACTCATGCAACGGATCACCAGTCGGAGCGCGGAGGCGGCATCCGGCAAACGACGAGCGGCAGAAGTCCTGCTGCTGCTCATGAGACTGCTGACGCTGAGCGTCGGGCAGCTACGGGCGCAGGAGTCACCACCGGACTCGGTGGCGAAGATGTACGGGATCTCGACGGACACGACCGATCGGTTCTTCGTCGGGGCGTGGACCGACGCGTTCCCATGGAGCGCGTGCTACAGCACGCCGCATCAGCCGGAGTGGCTGTCGAGTCCGATCGCCGGAGCGAGGATCGACCCGATCACGGGGGACACGGTGTGCACAGGTCAGCGACGGTCGACATGGGATACATTGAACCATTATGACAGTCTATGGACGTGGTGCGACGACTTCGGGATCGACGTGATCCGGCGGCGTGTGGAGTTCTTTCCGGGGGAACTGCAGCAGCTGGATCGCTCGCCGTGGGTAGGAGATCACCGTGTGATCGCCTTCGCGCTGGGCACGACGCACTTCGGTGCACAGGGAGCCGAGGAGGAATTTCTCATGGTCGACAGTGCGCTGTTTGCCGACATGCCGATGGTGTTTACGTGGCGGAGTGGCGGTGAATTGAACCAGAACAATGGGTTCGAGAACAATGACTTCGGCCTCGTACGCAGGCGAGATGCGTTACGACTCAACGAACACGACGCCGGGGCAGACGATCGCGAAGGACATTGCGATCAACTGGAAGCCGATGCAGACGCACCGATGGCCGCAGGAGTACGACGCGGTGAGCGGACAATGGGAGCCGAATGATTTTGACTCGGTGCAGCAGTCGGATCCGTGGAGCAACGTCTTCGGAGGTTACGGCGGTCAGTGGCGCGATTATCTGGTGGTCACGGGGCATCTGCGATCGGGTGGCTCGTCGTCGGATGGTGACACGCTGCTGGAGGTGATCGTCTCGCACGAGACGCCGTACTTCGCCGAGGACACGGTGCAGACGTCGCGGTACGTGGACACGGCGGGATCAGCGCCGAAAGAGCCGGCAACGAACCTGACGCTGCCGTTCGATACGATGTATGTGACCAAGGCGATGCTCTACCCGGATACCACCGGCCAAGTCAACTGGGACGCGTACCGGACGGTGCGCTACCCGATCTACGTGAAGGTGAACCCGAGGACGGGACTGGCTGGCCCGCAGTACGCGGGCAACACATCACAGCGGATGAACATCGAGGTACGGTGGCTGGGCGGCGAGCCGGTGGTGCTCAGGAGCGTGTCGTTTCGGGATTCGCTGGGAGACCTGATGCTCGGGGACGAGTCACGGCCGGAGGTGCAGCAGTTCCACGATTCGATCGTACAGGTAACACGAGACCTGGCGCTGTACAACAAGACCGGAGAGAACGGGCAGGAGGGTGGAAAACAGTGGTCATTACAAGGAATGCGGGATTCAGTCTCCAATTCGAATGTGGCGCAGAACGGGGAAGATGGTGTCCGTACCGGCACGATTGCGACAAAATAATTGTCGCTGCTGTAGGATCAGCAGTAGAATGCTCGATATTCACAATTGAAACGAATGCATCGGCGGATGCTTCATGCAGAGATCCGACCGAGACCCGAGAGAGACCACGCTCGACAGAGGGGGATTCGATGCGCCACTTCCAGGTCATCATTCTCGCGATCATCGCGATTCAGATCGATGCGGCAGCACAGCCGGTGACGACGGTGACGGCGAATCCGGCAGCGGTGACGCTGCGGGTGTACTGGGGGCTGGATGGTAGCAGCGGGTTTAGAGTTGGAACGGTCGGGTCGTTGCCCGATATCGACGGCGACGGCCGCGATGAGTTGATTCTGACACGTGACAATCCGTATGGGTGGCAGCTGTTCCATGGAGATTCTCTTCGTCCGAGACCGGACACAACATGGTTTTTCTCCGGGAAGGTGGCGAGCACGGTTCCTGTAGTAGGAAACTTCTACGGGGGTGGAAAACGGTACGTGGCGTTATATGGCCACTGGCTGCAGGGACCGCGATCGTGGGACCGATTCGACCTTTACCTCTTCGCTCTGGACAGTGGGCGGATCGCCGACACGGCCCGAGCGATGTGGGACTCGTGGCCGGGGACTGATCCACTGGTGCTTCTGAGCGACGTAGCAGCAGCGGATCTCGACGGGGATGGCGACGACGAGCTGATCCTGTTCTCGGCCACGGCGTACCACGACGGGGGCTGGCGTGACAACGGAGAGATCTGGATCTACGAAGGCGGGCCGAACTTCACGCTGGACACGCCGACGGTGGTGCTCATCAATCCACAGCCGCACTCGCGATCGAACACGGCGGATCTGGAGGTTGCCGATGTCGATGGGGATGGGCACCTGGATCTGCTGACGCGGGTGGACGATGACAGCGGACCAGGTGGCTACTATCGGCGCGTCAGCATCTACTTCGGCAACGGGAAGATTCCCGGCGCTGAGGAGGTTCCTGGGCAGACGTTCTACCTACCGACGTCCCAACTGCAATTGGCGGATGTCGACGGAGACGGCGCGAAGGACGTGCTCGGTTATGGAGTCCGCATATATCTGTCGACGCGAGGCAATGCTCGCACCCGATCATTCGAACCAACGGCAGCCGATGTACTGCTGGATTATGCCGAAGACGACATCAACGTGCCGACGGCCCCCGGACACATTTCCAGTCGCCGATATGAGTCCATGAACATGGATGTGCACCCTCCGTGGGGCTCATCGCTGTTGACGTTCTCAGGCGGCGCGAACGGCCCGAACGCGACGTGGGACGCGTCGCACGGGATTCAGCCATACAAGCGGATGTACCAGCTGGGCGATCTCAACGGGGATGGATGGCCGGAGTTCGCGATCGCGGATCCTGAGGCGAGCTACGTGACGATTTTCGCGGGCGGCCCGTACATCCCGAACGACGACCCGACGGTCGAGGTGCGCCGGGTCGAGTCCGAGGGCAAGGCCGACGCGCTGAGCGTGTGGCCGAACCCGACGCATGACGAATTGAACATCGCGTGGCGCGGGGACCTGCGGCACTGGCCGCGACACTTCGAGGTGCATGACATGCTTGGGCGCTTGGTGGGCCGCGGAACGCTGCAGGACGGGAGTCCGGCTGCGCAGTGGCACTGCGCGGGTGTTGCCTCGGGCGCGTACGTGCTGAGCGTCTACGACGGCGAAGGCCGACCGATCGCCACCATTCCGATTCGAAAACTCTGAGTCACTCACCCCCCTACCCACCGATAAACACCAACCACATGTGGATCGGCAAACGGCTGATCCGCCCATAGTCAATCAACCACAGAGGAGGCGACCATGCGTCGACTCATGCAACGGATCACCAGTCGGAGCGCGGAGGCGGCATCCGGCAAACGACGAGCGGCAGAAGTCCTGCTGCTGCTCACGGGACTGCTGACGCTGAGCGTCGGGCAGCTACGGGCACAGGAGTCGCGACCGGACTCGGTGGCGAAGATGTACGGGATCTCGACGGACACGACCGACCGGTTCTTCGTCGGGGCGTGGACCGACGCGTTCCCATGGAGCGCGTGCTACAGCACGCCGCATCAGCCGGAATGGCTGTCGAGTCCGATCGCCGGAGCGAGGATCGACCCGATCACGGGGGACACGGTGTGCACAGGTCAGCGACGGTCGACATGGGATACATTGAACCATTATGACAGTCTATGGACGTGGTGCGACGACTTCGGGATCGACGTGATCCGGCGGCGTGTGGAGTTCTTTCCGGGGGAACTGCAGCAGCTGGATCGCTCGCCGTGGGTAGGAGATCACCGTGTGATCGCCTTCGCGCTGGGCACGACGCACTTCGGTGCACAGGGAGCCGAGGAGGAATTTCTCATGGTCGACAGTGCGCTGTTTGCCGACATGCCGATGGTGTTTACGTGGCGGAGTGGTGGAGAATTGAACCTGAATCATGGGGTGATGAACGACTTCGGGACGTTTTCCGGCGAGATGCGTTACGACTCAACGAACACGACGCCGGGGCAGACGATCGCGAAGGACATTGCGATCAACTGGAAGCCGATGCAGACGCACCGATGGGCGCAGGAGTACGACGCGGTGAGCGGACAATGGGAGCCGAATGACTTTGACTCGGTGCAGCAGTCGGATCCGTGGAGCAACGTCTTCGGAGGTTACGGCGGTCAGTGGCGCGATTATCTGGTGGTCACGGGGCATCTGCGATCGGGTGGCTCTCTGTCGGATGGTGACACGCTGCTGGAGGTGATCGTCTCGCACGAGACGCCGTACTTCGCGGTGGCCGACGTGCAGCAGTCGCGGTACGTGGACACGGCGGGATCAGCGCCGAAAGAGCCGGCAACGAACCTGACGCTGCCGTTCGATACGATGTACGTGACCAAGGCGGAGTTGAAGCCGGTCGATTCAGTGAATATCAACTGGGACGCGTACCGGACGGTGCGCTACCCGATCTACGTGAAGGTGAACCCGAGGACGGGACTGGCTGGCCCGCAGTACGCGGGCAACACATCACAGCGGATGAACATCGAGGTACGGTGGCTGGGCGGCGAGCCGGTGGTGCTCAGGAGCGTGGCGTTTCGGGATTCGCTGGGAGACCTGATGCTCGGGGACGAGTCACGGCCGGAGGTGCAGCAGTTCCACGATTCGATCGTACAGGTAACACGAGACCTGGCGCTGTACAACAAGACCGGAGAGAACGGGCAGGAGGGTGGAAAACAGTGGTCATTACAAGGAATGCGGGATTCAGTCTCCAATTCGAATGTGGCGCAGAACGGGGAAGATGGTGTCCGTACCGGCACGATTGCGACAAAATAATTGTCGCTGCTGTAGGATCAGCAGTAGAATGCTCGATATTCACAATTGAAACGAATGCATCGGCGGATGCTTCATGCAGAGATCCGACCGAGACCCGAGAGAGACCACGCTCGACAGAGGGGGATTCGATGCGCCACTTCCAGGTCATCATTCTCGCGATCATCGCGATTCAGATCGATGCGGCAGCACAGCCGGTGACGACGGTGACGGCGAATCCGGCAGCGGTGACGCTGCGGGTGTACTGGGGGCTGGATGGTAGCAGCGGGTTTAGAGTTGGAACGGTCGGGTCGTTGCCCGATATCGACGGCGACGGCCGCGATGAGTTGATTCTGACACGTGACAATCCGTATGGGTGGCAGCTGTTCCATGGAGATTCTCTTCGTCCGAGACCGGACACAACATGGTTTTTCTCCGGGAAGGTGGCGAGCACGGTTCCTGTAGTAGGAAACTTCTACGGGGGTGGAAAACGGTACGTGGCGTTATATGGCCACTGGCTGCAGGGACCGCGATCGTGGGACCGATTCGACCTTTACCTCTTCGCTCTGGACAGTGGGCGGATCGCCGACACGGCCCGAGCGATGTGGGACTCGTGGCCGGGGACTGATCCACTGGTGCTTCTGAGCGACGTAGCAGCAGCGGATCTCGACGGGGATGGCGACGACGAGCTGATCCTGTTCTCGGCCACGGCGTACCACGACGGGGGCTGGCGTGACAACGGAGAGATCTGGATCTACGAAGGCGGGCCGAACTTCACGCTGGACACGCCGACGGTGGTGCTCATCAATCCACAGCCGCACTCGCGATCGAACACGGCGGATCTGGAGGTTGCCGATGTCGATGGGGATGGGCATCCGGATCTGCTGACGCGGGTGGAGACGATAACGGAAGCCGGGCGATCGCCGTGAGTATCTACTTCGGCAATGGAAGGATTCCGAAGGCGACGACGGTCCCGGAACGAACGTTCTACCTGCCGTTGGGGGCGACGCTGTGCCTGAGCGACGTCGATGGTGACGGCGCGAAGGACATTTTTGCAGACGGAATCTTCGGGTTTCTGTCCACCCGTGGCAATGCTCGAACCCGATCGTTTGATCGCGGTGCGGCGGATATCGACTACGACTTTCCCGACGATCCGGTGACATACGAGTCGGCACCGGGGTACATCAACAACCGGCGCTACGAGTCGCTGGGGATGGATGCCGCCCCACCGTGGGACGTTCTGCTGTTGACTCTCAGCGGCGGGGCCAACGGCCCGAACCCGACGTGGGACGCGTCGCACCGCATCCTCTCCTACCAGCGGATGTACCAGCTGGGCGATCTCAACGGGGATGGATGGCCGGAGTTCGCGATCGCGGATCCTGAGGCGAGCTACGTGACGATTTTCGCGGGCGGCCCGTACATCCCGAACGACGACCCGACGGTCGAGGTGCGCCGGGTCGAGTCCGAGGGCAAGGCCGACGCGCTGAGCGTGTGGCCGAACCCGACGCATGACGAATTGAACATCGCGTGGCGCGGGGACCTGCGGCACTGGCCGCGACACTTCGAGGTGCATGACATGCTTGGGCGCTTGGTGGGCCGCGGAACGCTGCAGGACGGGAGTCCGGCTGCGCAGTGGCACTGCGCGGGTGTTGCCTCGGGCGCGTACGTGCTGAGCGTCTACGACGGCGAAGGCCGACCGATCGCCACCATTCCGATTCGAAAACTCTGAGTCACTCACCCCCCTACCCACCGATAAACACCAACCACATGTCGATCGGCAAACGGCTGATCCGCCCATAGTCAATCAACCACAGAGGAGGCGACCATGCGTCGACTCATGCAACTGATCACCAGTCGGAGCGCCGAGGCGGCATCCGGCAAACGACGAGCGGCAGAAGTCCTGCTGCTGCTCACGGGACTGCTGACGCTGAGCGTCGGGCAGCTACGGGCGCAGGAGTCACCACCGGACTCGGTGGCGAAGATGTACGGGATCTCGACGGACACGACCGACCGGTTCTTCGTCGGGGCGTGGACCGACGCGTTCCCATGGAGCGCGTGCTACAGCACGTCGCATCAGCCGGAATGGCTGTCGAGTCCGATCGCCGGAGCGAGGATCGACCCGATCACAGGCGATACGGTGTGCACCGGAGCGCGACGCTCGACGTGGGACACGCCAGGCTCGTCGGACACTCGTGAGCGAGGTCGAGATCGGACGGTCGTCGACGCAGGCAAGGCGCGCGAGCGCGTGCGTAGTGGGGCTACGCCAAGTGAGCGCAACGCGGCCTGCGTCGACGAGCGGCCGGTATCGGACCGCGAGACGGGTGTCTGGCAGAGCCGAAGCCACTACGACAGCTTATGGACGTGGTGCGACGACTTCGGGATCGACGTGATCCGGCGGCGTGTGGAGTTCTTTCCGGGGGAACTGCAGCAGCTGGATCGCTCGCCGTGGGTAGGAGATCACCGTGTGATCGCCTTCGCGCTGGGCACGACGCACTTCGGTGCACAGGGAGCCGAGGAGGAATTTCTCATGGTCGACAGCGCGCTGTTTGCCGACATGCCGATGGTGTTTACGTGGCGGAGTGGTGGATGCGCTTCAGACGAATCCAAGCGTGAAGAACGACTTCGGGGATCGTGCCGGCGAGATGCGTTACGACTCAACGAACACGACGCCGGGGCAGACGATCGCGAAGGACATTGCGATCAACTGGAAGCCGATGCAGACGCACCGATGGCCGCAGGAGCCCGAGGCGGCGGACACGCAGTGGGCGGGCAACGACGAGGAGTGGGTGCAGGAGAGGGATCGGTGGAAGACCATCATGGGGAAGCTTCGGCGCGACAGCGTGGTGTACATCATCGTCAAGGGGCACCTGAATGTGGTGGGCGAGTCATTGGATACTGACACGCTGCTGTCGGTGACGGTGTTGCAACAGACGCGGGATCAGTACCAGAGCGAAGCGCAGCAGTCCAACGACAGTCTCACGGGGCGCGCGATCATCGCTGAGCGGAATCTGACGCGGTCGGTGGCGACGTTGTATGTCACCAAGGCAATGCTCGAACCGGCCGATGGACTCAGCTGGGACGCCTACCAGGAGGTCGGCTTTGCAGTGCGCGGGATCGATGACCAAAGAGACGACGTGGACATGACGCAGAATCTGGAGCCGACGTCCATCGGAGCGCAGCTCGAGGGCAATTCATCGCGACGGCTGAACCTCGAGGTACGGTGGCTGGGCGGCGAGCCGGTGGTGCTCAGGAGCGTGTCGATTCGCGACTCGCTGGGGGATCTGATGCTCGGGGACGAATCGCGGGTACACCGTGGGCAGGAGCGGTCGGGAAAATTGTAATCGGCTGAGAACTTTTCGTCGTTGAATTGTTGTACTAATGGGGACATGCCCGTCACTCGGTCGACCTGGGCCGAGGGTCACAAACCAGCAAGGAGCATCGATGCGAAGCATAGGAGTAGTTCTCCTCGGCATGTGTGCTGCCACCATCGTGGCGCAGTCGCAGCCGGTGACGACGGTGACGGCGAATCCGGCAGCGGTGACGCTGCGGGTGTACTGGGGCTTGAGCGGGAGCCCAGGGGACTACATCGGAGACAGACTGGCTGGCCTGCCGGACCTCGACGGCGATGGATATGATGAGTTCCTGATGTTTGCCAACGCTCCCTACAACGGCTATCAACTGTTCCATGGCGGCGCGGATGGACCACGACGGGACACGACGACGCAGCTGGAGAACATGGGGGCGCAGATCGATCCGGTTGTGGGCGACTTCTACGGTAACGGTCAGAAGTCGGTCGTACTATACCGCGTAGAGCATAGGGGCGACAAGGGGTGGTTGCGAACCTTTGTAGGTGTCTTCGCTCTGGACAGTGGGCGGATCGCCGACACGGCCCGAGCGATGTGGGACTCGTGGCCGGGGACTGATCCACTGGTGCTTCTGAGCGACGTAGCAGCAGCGGATCTCGACGGGGATGGCGACGACGAGCTGATCCTGTTCTCGGCCACGGCGTACCACGACGGGGGCTGGCGTGACAACGGAGAGATCTGGATCTACGAAGGCGGGCCGAACTTCACGCTGGACACGCCGGCGGTGGTGCTCATCAATCCGCAGCCGCACTCGCGATCGAACACGGCGGATCTTGAGGTTGCCGATGTCGATGGGGATGGGCATCCGGATCTGCTGACGCGGGTGGAAGACGATAACGGGCCGGGCGATCGCTTCAGCGTGTACTTCGGCAATGGAAGGATTCCGACGGCTGCAACGGTGCCGGATCGAACATTCTACCACCCCGATTTCGCCATCGACTTGTCGGACGTCGACGGTGACGGAACGCCGGATCTGCTTGGGTGGGGAGTCGAGATGTTTCTCTCAAGTCGCGGCAATGCACGGACGCGATCATTCGATCCGTCGGCGGCCGACGCAGTTGTCGACTACGCCGAGGACGCCGTCAACTATCCGTACGTACCCGGAAACATCAATAACCGACGCTTCGAGACCTTCGCCACGGTCGCGAACCCACCATGGGGGTCCTCGCTATTGACGTTCTCAGGCGGTTTGAATGGCCCGAACGGGACGTGGGATGCGTCGCATGGCATTCAACCATTTCATCGGATGTACCAGCTGGGCGATCTCAACGGGGATGGATGGCCGGAGTTCGCGATCGCGGATCCTGAGGCGAGCTACGTGACGATTTTCGCGGGCGGCCCGTACATCCCGAACGACGACCCGACGGTCGAGGTGCGCCGGGTCGAGTCCGAGGGCAAGGCCGACGCGCTGAGCGTGTGGCCGAACCCGACGCATGACGAATTGAACATTGCGTGGCGCGGGGACCTGCGGCACTGGCCGCGACACTTCGAGGTGCATGACATGCTTGGGCGCTTGGTGGGCCGCGGAACGCTGCAGGACGGGAGTCCGGCTGCGCAGTGGCACTGCGCGGGTGTTGCCTCGGGCGCGTACGTGCTGAGCGTCTACGACGGCGAAGGCCGACCGATCGCCACCATTCCGATTCGAAAACTCTGAGTCACTCACCCCCCTACCCACCGATAAACACCAACCACATGTGGATCGGCAAACGGCTGATCCGCCCATAGTCAATCAACCACAGAGGAGGCGACCATGCGTCGACTCATGCAACGGATCACCAGTCGGAGCGCGGAGGCGGCATCCGGCAAACGACGAGCGGCAGAAGTCCTGCTGCTGCTCATGACGCTGCTGACGCTAAGCGTGGGGCAGCTACGGGCGCAGGAATCACCACCGGACTCGGTGGCGAAGATGTACGGGATCTCGACGGACACGACCGACCGGTTCTTCGTCGGGGCGTGGACCGACGCGTTCCCATGGAGCGCGTGCTACAGCACGCCGCATCAGCCGGAGTGGCTGTCGAGTCCGATCGCCGGAGCGAGGATCGACCCGATCACGGGGGACACGGTGTGCACAGGTCAGCGACGGTCGACATGGGATACATTGAACCATTATGACAGTCTATGGACGTGGTGCGACGACTTCGGGATCGACGTGATCCGGCGGCGTGTGGAGTTCTTTCCGGGGGAACTGCAGCAGCTGGATCGCTCGCCGTGGGTAGGAGATCACCGTGTGATCGCCTTCGCGCTGGGCACGACGCACTTCGGTGCACAGGGAGCCGAGGAGGAATTTCTCATGGTCGACAGTGCGCTGTTTGCCGACATGCCGATGGTGTTTACGTGGCGGAGTGGTGGAGAATTGAACCTGAATCATGGGGTGATGAACGACTTTGGGACGTTTTCCGGCGAGATGCGTTACGACTCAACGAACACGACGCCGGGGCAGACGATCGCGAAGGACATTGCGATCAACTGGAAGCCGATGCAGACGCACCGATGGGCGCAGGAGTACGACGCGGTGAGCGGACAATGGGAGCCGAATGACTTTGACTCGGTGCAGCAGTCGGATCCGTGGAGCAACGTCTTCGGAGGTTACGGCGGTCAGTGGCGCGATTATCTGGTGGTCACGGGGCATCTGCGATCGGGTGGCTCGTCGTCGGATGGTGACACGCTGCTGGCGGTGATCGTCTCGCACGAGACGCCGTACTTCGCCGAGGACACGGTGCAGACGTCGCGGTACGTGGACACGGCGGGATCAGCGCCGAAAGAGCCGGCAACGAACCTGACGCTGCCGTTCGATACGATGTACGTGACCAAGGCGGAGCTCTATCCGGACGGTCCGAGCGGCCACGAGAACTGGGACGCGTACCGGACGGTGCGCTACCCGATCTACGTGAAGGCGAACCCGACGACGGGACTGGCTGGCCCGCAGTACGCGGGCAACACATCACAGCGGATGAACATCGAGGTACGGTGGCTGGGCGGCGAGCCGGTGGTGCTCAGGAGCGTGGCGTTTCGGGATTCGCTGGGGGATCTGATGCTCGGGGACGAATCGCGCCCGGAGGTGCAGCAGTTCCACGATTCGATCGTCAATGTGGTCCGATCGTATGCGCTGTACAACAAGCACGGAGAGAACGGGCAGGAGGGTGGCTATACTGATCGGCGGAAGTGTGTGATGGGCGTTGCCATCTCCGCAGAGTTTCCGCCGACAGCGGCACGCTGCTACCAGCGGATGTACAAGCTGCTGCATGACAACCTCAACGCGGCGATGGAGAACACGCGTGGCAATCCGTACGGCGATGCGCCGGATGTCGACGGTGTGCCGGCTTGGATGGAGGGCGGCTATCAGAATGCACTTCAGCAGGAGGGAGATTCGACGTACGACCCGAACGCGGTGACGGTGGAAGAGATGATGTCCTACGACGGGTGGATGAACAGAGGGCTCAAGCTGCCGTACAACGAGCCGCCGCGCCTGCGGGAGCACAATGGCGGACGAACGGACTTCGAAGCCGAGGGATGGGGCACGTGGGAGAACCACGTCTCGATGCCGGAGCTGATCATCGATACAACCGACCGGCAGCGGACGCTCGATTCGGTGGAAGTGGCAACGACCATGTATCAGCGCCGCTTCCTTGGCCAGTACAAGCCGGATTCGATTGCAGGATACCAGCCCTACGGCACCAACTGCGACGCGCTTGGTGAGGGTGCTGCCGTTGCCCGACAATACCACCGCCGGCTTGCCTCGGTGATCTTCAACGTCGGGCCGATGGGATTTGCCGCGGCTCACACGGACGATTCAACCGCCCGTCCGAACGCCCAGTGGACGAACATCCACGCCTTTCGCGACTCGGTCGTCGACTCCGTGGCGCACACGACGTCCATCCGCATCGATACGCTCTACACGAGCTGGAAGCTCGATACTGTCGTTGGTCATTATCCGGAGGCGGCAGAACTCTGGGCTATGGCAACGACCTCGTTGGCCTATGGAGCGAAGGGAATCGACTGGCAGGTGATGGACGGGCACTATAACAGCCTGAATACGCGGAGCATCGGATTCGACGATGCGACGTGGCGCACGGTCGTCGTGCATCCCGACGGATCGGAAACCTCGATGATCGACAGCACTGCCCTCATCGATTCGCTCGAAATCTGGAACGGGGTCAATCCCGACTTCGGTGCATGTGGTCCGATGCTCGCCTACCGCGACACGACGCGGAATCACTATGACCAGTTCCTGGTGCTGCGGCACTATGACTGGCGCGACTACTACGACGACACCGCCGGTTACTACATCCCCGACTTCTACACCGGCTGGGGCGTGCGAAGTCGGGCAACCAAAGAGATTGATCACTGGCTGCACCGGATCGGACCCGAGCTGATGAAGCTCGCATGGCGCAATACGTACAGCATCAACTACACGGTGCCCCAGAACTACACGATCACGTACTTCCCCTATGGGGAAACGGCACACAATTGGGACACGGCGACGGCGCTCGAACGCGGCGTCGGCTACCGCCCCGTCCCCTCCGACGAGATTTTCTCCTCGGTCACCGCCTACCGCCGGGACAAAATCCTCATTCCGGGCCTCAACACGATCGGTGACTCACTCGTGGCCGATTCACCCGAGCACACTTACGTCGAGGTCGGCCTCTTCGAGCCCAGGCACGACACGACGGGCGACCCGATGCGGGATACCAACTACATGTTCCTGGTCAACCGGCGCACCTTCGAGCGCCCTCGCGGCGACTACTCCATCTCGCCCACCTCGGCGCGCGGTCGGATGATGGACTCGGTCTCGGAGATGCGCGTCATCGACGTGCGGCTCAATCTCCGCCACCCCGATTCGAGCCAGTACAACTTCGTCCGCGTGCGGGAGATTGAACCGACCACCGACACGCTGCCACTTGCGACCGGCCCCCGCGTCGGACTCGACACGGCGATCGCCGCCGACAGCTCGTTCCGCATCGCACTCAATCCGGGCCACGGCGCATTGCTGGAGATCACCTACCTGCCGCCGGACGAGAGCGTGGTGGCCGGTGATCTGCGCTTCAGTAATCAGCGGCATATCGTCTTCGATGGATCGCGCTACCACTGCGTCTACTTCCGCTGGAATCCCAGCGATCCGACCAACACCTTCGATACGATCTTCTATCGCCGATCGCTTCGCTCCGACGACATGCCGCTCGGCTCGATCCTCTGGGAACCGAAGGCGTTCGAAGTGCCGGTGTCGATAAACGACGAGGTGCCGTCGGAGTCGCGCTGGGAGAATCGGTTTCCTTCGCTGACGTTTCGGACCAGACCGGGAACCGGCAGCGGATATACCCGCGATACGATCGTTTCCGTCGTGTGGACGGCCCACTCGACCGACAGCGCTCATGCCAGCGACCGGGAGATTTGCTACCGGAACATCTTTTCGAGTGGCGACGGACCGGCAACGCCACAGTTGACAATCGAGACGATCGGCTGGCACGCCGGACTCGACCCGACACAGTGGGGCACGCCGGTGATCAACCGCGCAAATGGGGGTGAGTTCATCGCCTGGAGTGACAGCGTCGCCGGCATCGTTGCCCGCCACCGCTACCTCGGCGGGGCGTGGTGGAGTTCGGGCGGCCTGACGCCGTTCGACACAGTGAGCAAAGCCCAGACGCAGGCGTTCGGCTACGCGGGACAGTATCCGACTGTCACGAGCTTCGCGCACATCGTCTCACTGGATAGCAACTGCGGCATCGCCTGGCAGCAGCAGGTCGACCCCAACAACAGCGACATCATGCATGCTCGTCTGGTTGATGACTACGGCGGTCAGCAACTGACGCATCTGAACGTGCATTTGCTGAACAACCCCGGCGGCATGCATGTGCATCCGTCGCTGGACCAGCAGCAGAACCTCTGGCAGGAGGTGCAGGACGTCGCGACGTGGGAAGAGCACCTCGGACCGAATCTGATTCTCTGGTCAGCGCAGGACTTTACCGAGACACGACTGCGTCGCACCTACGACACGCTCCCGGGAGGAGCGATCGTCGAGATGCAGTGGGACTCGATTGAAGCGCCCGGCTACACCGCACGCTGCGCATACGACGCAGTGAAAATCGCCACGCCGACTCCCTTTGCCTGGCCGAACATTGGTGCACTGAATCAGTACAGCACGCTCGCCGACAGCACCGACAGTACATTCTCGGCCATCACCTATCACCTGCCTCCGGTCAATGGAAATCCGGAAGCAATGCATCAGCTGCTCGTGCGGTGGGCGAGCGATCGGTTCAAGTCCGATTATCCAAGAACGTATACCTGGGGCGGCGACCAGCCGTCGGGAACGTCATCGCCGGTCAACCTCGAGAACCGCTTCGCAGCGCTCTATCGCACGACCGATGCGGTCACCGGTGACACCGCATTCCGGACCAGCCGACAGTTCTTCGCGAAGTTCGGTCGACCCACCGGTTACCTCTCCGACGGCCGCGAGCTCGCCCTGCGAGCCGAAGACTCGACGCGGGCCGGCTACATCGTCGGACTGCGCGATGTCTGGTACGCCACCGCCACCACCTCGTCACCGATTCCCGTCGTGACACTCGCCGATCCGTTCACGCCGATCGACAGCCTGCCACAAGCGGTCGAACGCCTTCGGACCGACGCGTTCTCAACCGGAGACAGCACGGGCTTCGGTGTGGAGCTCGTCGCCCGATTCTTTGGGGACTCGTCGGCAGCTGCCGGAAGTAGCATCGCCGTCGTCTGCGAACTCGTCGACTCCAACACGGGAGTGGTTGCCGCGCGGATGGATTCGGTGGTCGTCTCGCCGGTGCTCGACTCACAATCGGTTGTCCTCGACCCGGTCTACGACCTGCTGAGTGGCACGTACTTCATTCGGCTGCGTGTCGTCGAGCTAGCCGATTCGGTGAGGCCGTACACGCGGACGCCGCTGGCCGGGTATTCCGCGTGGGTCGATCACGACTCGAGCTTCGGCAAGCTGCGCAGAGAAGCGACAACGGGAGGTACGACCGCACGAATTCAGGCACAGCCGAATCCGTTCACCGGCACCACCGAACTCCGATTCTCCATCCCGGCATCCGGTCCCGCGAGCGTGACCATCTACAATCAGTCGGGTCGCGAAGTGATGCGCCCGCTGGAGCGCCAGAACGTGGAGGCCGGACGCTACGCCATTCGCATCGACGGCAGTCAGCTGCCGGCCGGTACCTACCTGGTGGTGCTCAAGATGCCGAGCGAACAGGTGGTCGACAAGCTGGTGATTGTGCGGTAGTCCGTCCAATCAGTTCTGCAATCGTGCCCCCGACAGCTCGAACGCTGTCCGGGGCACTGCAGGACCTCGAATTGTCTCCGGACGGACTCAGGACGTTCCGCATACGCCTGCGGAAATCGCTCACATTGAATCCCGACGATCGTCGGTGACTGCCGTGACGAGGCCACACCGTTCCCGCTGCAAATGAGATCGCCGCCGAATCCCGCGCATACCGCCGTGTACGTGGTCGTGCCGGCTGAATTCGTTGCCGAAAACACCAGTCGCGCAGGATATCCGGGAATCGTCACCCGCTGTCCGTCGACCACCGCCATCGTTCCGCCGCGGCCATTCGCACTCCAATCGAGCCTCACCGTCGCCGTCGGAAACGGAGCGTTCCCGTTGCTGACCGGCTTCGTTCCAATGCTCCCATCCTCGAATTGTCCCCACAGATTCTCCATCGTCGCCGGTTCGATCAGCGCGTATTCGCCGACGTGAATGACCCAGTCGAACGTCTGCTTGAACGCTGCATTGGCACCCGACACGTACGAATCGAAACGTCCCGTTCCGGGATTGAATCCAATCGTTCGCTGCTCTCCGGGATAATTCGGGTCCGCGACATAGATGGTCGTTCCCCTACTTGGCGCCGACCCAGTTCGATTCCTTCAGCAGACGCATTACCTGGTCGAAATGCGAGGCATTCTCGCTTTGAACCGCTGAAGCGAGACGATAACCGCGGTTGTCATCCTCCGGGATCTGCGGGGTTGGAATCCAGTCGGACGACGATCCGCGATAGTCCGGTTCGGTCGCGAGCAGGTGGTAGTAATTGTCGTAGGAATCGTACAGGCGTGGCTTGCCCAGCTTCTGGAATCGTTCCTCGAAATACCACATCGCCGATATCCTCCGGACCGAACAATGACCGCCGGGGGCGGCGAAGGAGACGCCGACGATGCCGCCGGTCGTGCCTACCGGCACGCTGACGAGCGGGACGTCTGCACCGGTAGTGATCGTTCCCGAGACCGGACCGTTCGCAGCGGTGGGATTTCCGTCACCGCTGCACGCGCACTGCGTCACGGTAATGCAGGCCGTGAGCACACGAACGTGGAAGCGTGTCTTCATCTCGCCGAAGCAATCGATATTGATCGGATTCCGTGGGACGGCGGGATGGGTCGTGCCGAATGTACGCGATTGCCGCACGATGTTTGGAGTTGCCGCTCACCATTGCGAGCGGACTCCACGTCCGCTCTGGTGATCCCGTGTACGTCGTATACGGCGTGTTCTCCGCAAGGGGCCTGCATTTTGCCCGCATCTATCCGGTAACGGCTGTTGAACGACGGTATCTGACCGATCCGGATGACCGAGCCGCCTTGCATCGCCGGATGGCGGAACATTTCAGTCAGCAGCAGATTGGCGAGCGCCCCGCATTTGAAGAGCCGTGGCAATGGTCCCTCTCCGGGGATCGAGACCGACTGGCTGCGTGCCTCGCCGTTCTTGGTTGAGGATGCAGGATCGACGGCGTAGCGCTTCTGTTCGGACTCGAGGAGAAGGCAATAGGGGTGGAATGCAACTGACGCGAATATGCTACGGATCTGTGGATCGGCAGGCAGACTTCAGATGGCTTCCGGCGATCGGTGGCCGCCGGTGAGGGGGTGAGCGTCACGGACACGTGGCGCCGAGGGAGGGAAGCGTCTCGAAGGCCGGGCGAGTCGCCCCACGCCGCACCGCGCGGTCGGCGTCACCATACCGAATTCGGGATATATTTGCGCCGATCTGCCCGGCGCTCGTCCATCGGGACCCCGCCATTTGAAATCACACTTCGCACGTAGAGGCACCGTCATGCGAACCGCTCGCCTGGTTTGTTGGTTGTCCGTTGTGTCGTTGTTCATTTCCCCGGCCGTACTCCCTGCCACGGGACTCCCCGTCGTCTCCTCCCACCCCCGCATCCTCCTGACTCCCGAAAGCAAGGCACGTCTTCTGGCGAAACGTGACGCCGGTGATCCCACATGGATCCGCCTGAAGGACCGGGCCGACCAGCTGAAAACGTACGCAATTCACCAGTTCAAATACGCCTCCCGGACCGATCACCCGGATAACTCGATTTTCTACGATTACCAGGGCGAGGGTTGGCTCAGCGCCGCCGTGCCGCTCGGACTTGCCTACCAGATGACAGGCGACGCCTCGTACGCGGATAAGCTCCTGGCGCTCGTCGACGAAATGATTCGCGCGCAGTCCGATCCGGACAACCTGCCGCCCAACGGATACGGTCCCCTCGTGCCGGACAATTACTACTCGACGCGAAACTGCTGTCCCGTCCTCGCACTGGCCTACGACTGGTGTTACGATCGGCTCGGCACCACTCGGAAAGCGGCGATGATCGCGCTGATGAACGCCTGGTACACCGAGCTCAGCGACAGCGCCTATCAGCGGAACGATCATTCCGACGGCAATTACTTCGTCGGGCACCTCTACGGGACGGCGATGATGGGATACGCGTCGTATGGTGACAACGCGAAGGCACAGGAGATGATCGACTGGTCGCGTGTGCGATTCGACAATGCACCGAGCGATCTCATTACGCCCGACCACGTACCGGAGGACTATTTCGCGCAACTCTTCGAAGGCGGCACGCGTCCGCAATGTGCTCGGGAATACAATGGGCGGAATATTACGGGAGCACCGTTCAAGGGTGGATTCGATTTCCAGGGCTGGGCGTACGGGACGGCCACATACAACATGATCATCGACTATCTGCTGGTCGTGAAGTCGGCAACGGGTGAGGATCTGATCGCTGCACATCAGTCGTGGTTCTCGCAGATACTTCGCGCCCTGAAGCACGGTCTGATGCCCAATCGATTTGAAATGGACGCCACCGGTGACTACGGCGGCGATTACGGCGCGGTGATCTTCCGGAGTCTGCCGGTGCGCCTCGCGTACGTTCTCGCCTCGAGTGCGGACGGACCCGGCGCGCAGCATTTCGCCTACGATGAAATCGCGAAGACCTCTCCGTATCCCGATTTCCCCGACGATATCTATCAGCTCGTCTATCAGCCGGTCGAGTGGGAGGATTTCTATTTCACCGACCTGACTCGTCCGTCGACGGAGTTGACCGAGCCACCGTACTACTCGGCCTTTGGCCCCCCGTATCCCCAGGGCGGAGAGACCAACGGAGCGATTCCATACTTCATCATGCGAAGCGACTGGTCGGATACGGCGACGTGGGCGTCGATTCACCAGGGGGCGGCGTATTACGACGACCACCAGCACAACGACGCCGGTACGATCGTGATCAAGCGGGCAGACGATTATCTGCTGGTCGACGCTGCCAACTGGAAGGGAGATGTCGGATCGATCGGCATCGTGGGGAGTTCACAGAATTCTCAATACGACGCCTCCGCTGCCGCTAATACGCTGTTTGTCGACGACTACGGCGACTATCAGTATCCGGCCACCGATGATTCACGGTTCTGCGGAGGACAGGGCAGCTGGGGGCGCGACGAGGTGATGGCGGCCGAGCAGACCGACGGGTATACCTACGTTCGAAGTGACCTGGCGTCGGCCTACGATCACGGCGCCGATACCACCGATCCCGCGGCTCGCACCGTGGAGCAGTTCGACCGGAGCTTCGCCTGCATTCCGGGTGGGGATGTCTTCGTGGTGTACGACCGCACGAAGATCCGACCGTCGAGCAATCCGCTGGGACCGTACCGGGCGCATCTGCGCTGGCACTGCCCGAACGAGCCGCAAACGGCATCGGCGTCGCTCGAAATGCGACAGGGTAATTCGCGGCTGGACATGGCGTTTCTCCTGCCGGAGAATCTCTCGTTGACGGCAGTCGATGAGCGACAGAACCCCGATCCGTGCGCCGGGACAATTCCTGACTGCAATCCGTATGGATTCAACAGCGGGACCTGGCGCGTGGAGGAGCGGGACATGAGTGCAGCGCTGTCGACCAACTACCTGACGGTGCTGCATCCGTCTGCGAGGGACGTCGCGCCGATTGCCGCGAACACCGTAATCGCGGAGGATGGGAAGATGACGGGAGCGAACGTTCTGCTCGGAGACGGCCGGCAGTACGTGGTGATGTTCGCCGAAGGATCGGCTCCCGGTGGCGACACTCTGAGGAGCCTTGCCTACGCGGTACGTGGCGCCGCGCGGGCACTGCACCTGCTGACGGGGTTGAAGCCGTCGACGCATTACGCGGTGACGATCGATGAGCCGAACGTAACGGTCGTCGAGAATGCGAACGGTGCGTCGGTCACCTCGGTCGCCGGTGTGCTTCGGTTCGGAGCCGCGGTGGCGGGTGTGGAATCGCCCGAGGACGTGTCTGGCCGATCGATGCTCTCGGCGAATCGTCCGAATCCCTTTTCAACCTCGACGACGATAGCATTCCGACTGCCCCGGCGCGAGCGAGTGACGATCGTGGTTCACGACGCGCTCGGACGGGCGGTGCGAACGGCGGTGAGCAGTGTGTTGTCTGCAGGCGATCACGGCTTCGTACTCGAGGCAACGGGGCTTCCCGATGGGGTGTACAGTTATACGCTGCAGACGGAGGGACGCAGTGAGACACGGATGTGCGTGCTGCTGCGACGGTAGCGGATGGAAGTGGGCCCGCGGGGCGGCGTGAACTACGTCACCGCCAGGTACTCGTGCACCAGCTTCACCGACATGGATCCTTCGCCGACGGCGGAGGCCACGCGGTTCATTGCACCGGCTCGAAGATCGCCGGCGGCGAAGACGCCGGGAACGCTCGACTCGAGCGGAAGCGGTTCGCGCGGGATCTTCCAGAGCTTCTGGAATTCGTTGCGCAGCGATGCATCGCGGCCGGTAAGGACGAAGCCCCGTTCGTCGCGAAGCACGGCGTCCGGAAGCCAGTCGCTGTGCGGTCGCGTTCCGATGAACACGAAGAGGGCAGCGACGTGTTCGGCCCGACAGACGTCGTCGTCGACGTTTCGCAGGGTGAGCCGTTCGAGGCGACCGTTGCCTTCGGCGCGCTCGATATTCGTGCGAGGCACGAGGTGAATGTTCTGCGTCGCCGCTATCTGATCGATGAGGTAGCGGGACATGGTTTCTTCGAGACCGTTGCGACGGACGATGAGGAGGACGTCGCGAGCGAAGCGCGAGAGGTACATGGCGGATTGTCCGGCGGAGTTGCCCCCGCCGACGACGGCGACGCATTCGCCTGCAATTGCCTGCGCCTCGGAATTCGCCGCACCGTAGTAGACACCGGCGCCGACGAATGCACCGATTCCCTCGGCCGGGTGTGTGCGGTAGATCATGCCGGTGGCTGCGAGCATCGAGCGCGCAACGACCATCGTTCCCGAAGCGAGCGTGAGTTTCTTGTATCCGCCCTCGAGACCGATGGCGGTCACGTCGGCCGGTGCGAGGAATTCCGCTCCGAGGCGCTGCGCCTGGAGCAGTGCGCGGCGCGTGAGCTCACTGCCGCTGACGCCGGCTGGAAAGCCGAGGTAATTCTCGATGCGAGAACTCGATCCCGCCTGTCCGCCCGGCGCATGTCGGTCGAGCAGCAGCGTGCGCAGACCTTCGGACGCGCCGTAGACGGCAGCGGCGAGGCCGGCGGGGCCGGCGCCGACGATCACCAGATCGTAGAGATCGTGCATGGCGACAGCCGCGCGCCCGAGCGCGGAGGCGACCTCGCTGAGCGACGGATTCTTCAGCGCGGTCCCGTCTTCGAGAATCAGTGCCGGAAGATCGTCGGGCATCACACCTGCGGCGTCGAGCAGCGGTTCGGCTTCGGCCGAACGGGCGACATCGAGCCATCGGTACGGAATCAGATTGCTGCCGAGGAAATTCTTGATCTCGTGTGAGTGCGGCGACCACTGATTGCCCACCAGACGCAGGCCGGCCGCTTCGGGCAGGTAGTCGGCCTGCCAGGCATCGAGCAGATCGTCGACGACGGGGAAGAGGTGCTCCTCGGGGGGGTCCCACGGCTTGCAGAGGTAGTAATCGAGGTGCGCATCGTTGATCGCGCGTATCGCCGCGTCGATATCCGAATAGGCCGTCAGCAGAACGCGGCGGGCGGACGGATAGATGTCGCGCAC
This sequence comes from Chlorobiota bacterium, assembly GCA_963711465.1. Taxonomy (GTDB): domain Bacteria; phylum Bacteroidota; class Ignavibacteria; order OLB7; family OLB7; genus CAVQEG01. The sequence goes on along the minus strand of CAVQEG010000002.1, from coordinate 730,784 downwards.
CCGGGTCAGCACTTCGACGCCAAGCATCTCAGGCATTCGCTGATCGCTGATCACCATGGCGAGCGCGTTGCCTCTGGCCTTCAGTTCGCGTGCGGTCGCCAGCGCATCCGCACCTGAACCGGCGCTCATGATGGTATAGTCCCGTCCGAGGTGCGAGCGCAGGTCGCGGCGGACGGCGGCGAGCACCTGAGGATCGTCATCGACGACAACAATGGTCGGTCGTTGCGGTGTCATTGGTTCGGTGTGGACTGCATGGTGCAGGGGATGGTGACGATCACCTCGGTACGTCCGGGTTGCGAATCGATCCGGATCTCGCCGCTGTGCCGCAGTATCAGTCTTCGCGAAATGTCCAGGCCAAGTCCGGTTCCCTCGCCGACCGGCTTGGTGGTGAAGAAGGGATCGAAAATGCGATCGCGGATCTCCCGTGGAATCCCCGGTCCGTCGTCGAGAATTCGAACGACCACGTTTCGCTGCTCGCGCGCGGCAGAGAGCGAAACATGACCGCCGACGCCGACGGCGTCGATTGCATTGTCGATCAGATTCGACCACACCTGGTTGAGTTCACCGCCGAACCCGTCGATCACGAGCGAATCGGAATCGGAGGTGATGGACACGCCGACGGATTTGGCGCGCGCCTTGGCTGCCAGCACCGTCAGCGTGTTGCGCAGACCGGCATAGACGTCGACCGGCTGCGCGGTCACCGCCTGATCCATGTAGGTGAATCCCTTGATGGCGCTGACGAGATTGAAAATTCTCGTTGCGGCCTCTTCGATCTCCACGGCCAGGCCGCGAACCAGGCAACCGCTGGCAATCCACGCCAGTGCGCGATCGAGGGTATCGCCGTCGAGCGCCGCGGCGAGCGCATCGAGCGCGTCGACGGTCACGGGCGTCTCCGCCAACTGCTCTGCCGCCGAATCGTCCGAGGCGTTGTCGACGAGCCAGTCGGCGATCTCATTCTCCCGGTCGGCCTGTTCAATCGCTGAGCGAACCGAGGGCGTGGCAGTGGACAGGCACAAGTCGCGCGTCGATTCGAGCGCGGCGGATTGCTCGTCACTCAGCTGCACGGCGCCGAGGCGCCGGGCCGCGATGTCAGCGGCGATCAGACGCTGGGTCAGCTGCTTGGCGCTGCGCGCCGCTGCAGAGGCGGGATTGTTGAGTTCGTGTGCGAGTCCGGCGGCGAGCTTGCCGAGGGAAATCATTTTCTCGTCGAGCAGATCGCTGGAGGTGAACTGACGGGTGCGATCGACCATGATGTGCACCAGTCGCGAGGTGACCTCGTGACAGGCGGCGACCATTGCGCTGAAGTCCTGTTCACGGATGACGAGGTATTCGGTGGGTTCTTCAGCTGCCGAATCGCCCGGCGGGGAGCTCATGCGTGAATAGGGTAGCACGCCTGAAACGTCGCCGTCACGCCATTCGATCGCCCTGTGACGTCCGCCACCACGATCGATCCATATCGACACGCGTCCGGAGAAGATGATGAACATTCCTTCGGGGCGTCCCTCGGAGCGGCGTGAGACGACCGTTCCCGCCGGCACGCTGCGGAATTCACCATGTGCCGCGAGCCACTCGAGTTCCGCACGAGGTGCGGTTCCGAGCGTCCGATGGCCTACGAGTCGCTCGACGAGGTCAGCAGAGTCGATTGGATTCACCGTGGTTGCCGTCAGGCAGGAACAGGGAAATGGACGACGGGGGTGGGTACGAATGATTCGAGGAGAACATAGCGATTGGGTGCGAACGAATCGCATCCCGCCGGTGCGGGTGAATGCGTCGAGGTCGGGTGGCCGCCAGGCACGCGACGAGGAGGGGGGCCGCGGCGTGGAGATCCCGCGCCGCGCCCGCCTGTCGTCCGAGAGCGCGCCATCGTGGAGAGGCGGGCGGACGCGGGATGACACGGCGCACGGTGGGTCGGTGGAGCGCGTGGACCGGCACCCTCTCGGGGGGCGTATATTCGACCGAATCCCTTGCCCGCGCCGCTGATCAATCCTGCTTGTCATGCTGATTCCCCGTCCTGAACACACACTTCTCGAGGAAGCGCTCGATACCATGATCGCCACCGGCAGGGGGACGACCATCTTCGTTACGGGTGAGCCCGGGATCGGCAAATCGACGCTCCTCGCCGAATTCCTCGACTCCTGCGATCAGCATTCCGTTCGAATATCCTCACCGCTACCGGCCGCTGCATCGACATCGACGGAATCTCCCGCGGCTATCTGCCGTGGAAGGAAATTCTGATCGAACTCGACGCCGATCGCGCTGCCGGCAAGGACGCCGAAAAGAAGAAGAGCTTCGCCAGCATCGTCAAAACACTCTTCGATGAATCGGGTTCGGAGTGGATTCAGAACATTCCCTACGTCGGTGATATTTCCGCCGCGATCCTGGATACCGCACAGGCCATTCGACGCGTCGAGGAGATCGACGTCTCGAGCGGCGAGACGCGCGAGCTCAGCTTCCGACAGCGGCTGACGCACATCGTCAAGGAATGCACCGGCTCGTGGATGGGGGCAATTCCCGTCGTCGGCGGCCTCGCCGAAGCAATTTATCAGACGTCGAAAACGCTCGGTGAACAGCGGCGGGCCACGTCGCTGCGCAATCAGGAGGATTTCTTCATCCTCGTGATGTCCCGCCTCCGTTCGCTCGCCGAACAGAATCCTGTCGTCGCATTCCTCGATGATCTACAGTGGGCCGATGCCTCGTCGCTGAGTCTGCTGCTGTACCTCAGCAAGAACCTCCACGATCTCCCGTACCCGATGCTGCTGATCGGTTCCTTCCGTGCCGAAGATGTCCGCCGCGGCCGCCGGCACGCGCAGACCGGCGACGTGGAACGCCATCCGCTCGAAGAGAAAATCAACGTGCTCATGCGTTACGACGCCTGCCGGGAAATTGCCCTCGGTGCGTTCGACCGAACACAGATCGAGTCGTACGTGACCCAGCGATTTCCCGGGAATGGATTCGGTGCCCGATTCATCGACGAACTCGGTCACGTCAGCGGCGGTAACGCGCTGTTCGTTCAGGAAATGCTCACCAACATGCAGGAACGCGGCATCATCGCCGAACGCGACGGCCGCTGGGTCCTCTCGGCGCAACCCGACTACAGCAAGCTGCCGCGAACGGTCGAAGGTGTGATCCGTGAGCGCTACGAACGGCTCGCCGAAGAGCTGCGTGAAATGCTGCAGGTCGCAGCCGTCGAAGGTGAAGAATTCTCCTTCGAAGTGCTCGAAGCCATTCTCCAGGAAAACCGCCTAGCCCTGAACCGGCGCATCGACAAACTGATGAACCGCCACGCGCTGGTGCATCGCTCCGAGAAGCTCTCCGAGCACGTCATGCGACTCTATGAATTCACCCACAACCTCGTTCAGAAATACATCTATTATTCGATGGAGGAGGATTTCCGCCGCGAAATCCATCGCATGATCGCCGCTACGCTGAAGGAACTCCTCGGAGAGGAGGGCGTGCGCCGCTGGCCCGAACAATACAGTCTCCACCTTGGTGCCGGTGAAGGCATCATTGACGAACGCCGGCAGATCCTGCTCGACTCCGCACCGCGCGATTCTCGGACCGTCGCTGCATTGAATGAGTACCTCGACCTTCAGAAGGCAATCGTCGAACGACACCTGGCCGAATACAACAGCGACGAGGCGATCAACGGTTGCGATCACGTCATGGCGCTCATGAGCGTTCGCGGCGATGATGCCACAATACAGCTCGAATATTCGAGGAAGAAGGCGAAGGTGCTCGACCGCGTCGGTCGATGGAACGAGGCAGAGGATGTCTATCGGCAGCAGCTGGCAACCGTCCGTGAATCGGGCGACCGTTCAATGGAAGCGAATGTGCTGACCTCCCTCGCCGATCTGGTTCGACGAACGGGCCGCATCGACGAGGCCGAACGATTCCACCGAGAGGGCGAGCGAATAGCGCGGGAAATCGGTGACCGACTGGCAATTGCGCGGTCGGTCGGCTATCGCGGACTGCTGCACTGGAGAAGGCGAGAATATGACGAGGCGCTCGAATGCTATCGCGAACAGGAGGAAATTGCGCGAGATCTCGGCGAGCGCGGATATGTCAGTATGGCCCTGGGAAATCGGGGCAGCGTCTATGCCGACCTCGGTCAGTATGAGCGGGCAATCGAATGCTACGATGAATCGGAATTGATCGCCCTCGAAATGGATGATCATCTCGGAGTCGCCAACAGCGTCGGAAATCGCGGGACCATCTACATGGACCAGGGGGAATTCGACAAGGCGTTGGAGTGCTTTCGTGAAGAAGAACGTATCGAACGTGCGGTCGGATACCGCAAGGGTGTCGCCCATGCGGTCGGCAATCGCGGCACCATCCACCTCGATCGAAAGGAATTCGCCGATGCACTCGCATGCTTTCATGAAGCCGCGCGAGGACACCGTGAAATCGGGTTCCTCTACAGTCTCACGAGCTGGCTGTCGGAAATCGTTCGGGCGCTGGTGGAGATCGTGGAAACCGAATCCGAGCAACCGCAATATCTGATGGAATTCGTTCCGGAACTGCACGACGGATCAGACAGTGCGGCAGATGACTGGCACGCAGTAACGCTGCGTCATGCACGGCGTCAGGCGGAGGAATGCATTTCGATTTCGAACGAGCTGAAGAAAACGAGTACCCGCCATCGTTCACAGGTGCTGCTGGCACGCATTGCGGCTTTGGAAGGGAGCGTCGACCATGCTCGGCAGGAATTGCGTGCGCTGCTTCAGGTGGAGACGACGTCGGAGGATACCTGGCGGGAGGACCGCCGCGCCGACCTGCACTACTGGCTGTGGAAGCTCGGCGATACGACCGAGGATCATCGCGATCATGCCCTTTCGCTCTATCGGACGCTCGCCGCCACCGTTCCCGACCGCGAATACGAAGAGCGGATCGTTGAACTTCGGGACGTTTCGCTCAAAGCGTGAACGCGCCGCTGACCGTCACCGTCGGCTGATTGTTCGTCGTCCGATCTCCGCTCCTCTCGAATGCCATCGGATCAGTCGAGAAGTCGATCCGGAAATCGGCCCGGAACGTGAGGTTCTCGGTCGGGCTGAACGTCGGGGTCAGCGTGATTTCCTTCAACGTCTGCGCTGTTCCGGTTCGCACACCATCACGGTCATCGAATACCTCGCCTCGAAGCGCGAGCGAGAATTCCTCCTCGAACGCCACCGTCACGTAGGCGGCGACGCCCCTCCACAACGCATCGGACCCGACACCGAGGGCGCCTTCGTCCACACCGTAGTCGAAGTTGGCACCGAAGGTCACAGCTTCGCCCGGCTCCCATGCCGCGACCACGTCGACGAGATGGCGGAGATCGGCGTCGTTCGAGTCCAGTTCGGGTCCGCCGATGTAGGTCAGCGCTACCAGGACGTCGGGCGAAGGAGTGAGCAGGAGCTGTGTGCCGAAGGTCTTGCCGGTGTTGTTGTCATCAACGACATCCCATCCGTTGACGGCCATGATTGAGGCAGCGAATACCGAATTGAATTCGTACCCGATCCGGATACCTGTGTGGGTGAAGGGCACGGCATAGCCGAAGAGATAGCCGCGCGTGGCGTTGTCATTGAATCCGTCATATCCGTCGATCACCTCGTAGCCGGCCCACGTCACGAATTTTCCCAGATCGATTCCCAGACCGCTTCCGACGGGCGCCACGTAGCGCACGTACGCCTGTTGCAGATCGATGTCCTCGCCGGTTCCGTCGTCACGGCGAAAGAGCCCGCGTGCGGCGGTGACACGCGGTATCGACGCGCCCACGGTGACATCGGCGCGGAAGCCGACGTCGTTGGGTTCGGTCGCGTCCACCTGCATGACGGCTTCGACGACGTCGGGCCTGAATTCGTTGTCGTTCACGTCGAAGACGCGCAGCCCGTTGATTCCCGACGGAGGTCGGTTCGTATTGAAGGAGTACGAGGCCTCTGCGAATCCATTGAATCGCAGGCCGCGAGCGGAGGCGTCGGTACTGGCTGTTGAATCGGTCTGCGCTGCGACGGTGCAGGGCAGTACTGCGCCAACGACGATCAGCGCCTGAAGACGCAGTAGGCGGCGCATAGCGGAGCGATGGTGCCGGTTCATGTGATATGCGTCGGGAAGTGCACGTTCGCGTGCGCGGGGTGTGGTTGATCGGAAGCGACGGCGCTGCCCGGAGAACGGGCAGCGCCGGTTTCCGTGGGAATTCGGTGCGAGAGACGAGCCGTGGTACTCAGATATATGCGACCTCGCCATGCTGCGACTCATCGAGACCGGCGAGTTCTTCGGCATCGGACGTGCGCACGGGCGTGATCAGATTGATCAATCGCAGCATGGCGTAGGTGAAGGCAAAGGCATACGCGGAGGCCGCGAATACCGTCACGGTTTCCTTGAGGAAGAATCCGGCGTTGCCCAGCAGGAGGCCATCGACGCCGGCGGCATTGATTCGCGAATCGGCGAAGACGCCGAGCAGAATGACGCCCAGGACACCGCCGACGCCATGAACGCCCCAGACATCCAGCGCATCATCCCAGCCGAGTCGGTTCTTCATGGAGACGGCGTAATAGCAGACGACGCCTGCCGCGATACCTATGATTGCCGCGGAGGAGAGCGAAACGAATCCCGCCGCGGGTGTTACGCAGGCAAGACCCGCGACGGCACCGGTGAGCAACCCGACGAATTTGGGCTTCTTCGTGGTGGACCACTCGATGATGAGCCAGGTAATGCCGGCAAACGAGGCGGCGATGTCCGTATTCAGAAATGCAATTCCCGTCACGGCATTGACCTGCAGGGCGCTTCCGGCATTGAACCCGTACCAGCCGAACCAGAGGAGTCCCGTTCCGAGCGCCACGAGCGGAATGCTGTGGGCGCCCTGGTCGGCAACGCGGCGCTTTCCGACGAAGTAGACCGAAGCGAGCGCTGCCATTCCGGCGATGGCGTGAACCACGATGCCGCCCGCGAAGTCCTGCACGCCCCATTGCTGCAGCAGTCCACCGCCCCACACCATGTGGACGAACGGGAAGTAGACCAGCAGCAGCCAGAGAACGAGAAAGATCAGATAGGCCTTGAATCGAACGCGATTGGTGAACGCACCGGTGATGAGCGCCGGCGTGATGATGGCGAACATCATTTGATAGGCGACGACGACGAGTACCGGAATTCCCGCACCTCCCGCGAAGGCATCGGTCACGGAGATTCCGCCGAGAAAGGCATGGTCGAGGTTGCCGATGATACCTCCCTCACCACCACTGAAGCAGAGGGAATATCCAACCGTGAACCAGAGGATAGTGGTGACACCCATCGACACGAAGCTCTGCATCATGATCGCAAGAACGTTCTTCCGGCCTACGAGTCCGCCGTAGAAGAATGCCAGTCCGGGCGTCATCAGCATGACGAGACTCGTCGCCAGCAGCATGAAGCCCATGTTCCCGGTATCGAACATGGTAATTCCCTCGGTGAAGGTTCAGGTTTCCTCCGGCATCGATCAGCGATCTATGGAAGGAAACGTGGCGCCGCCGTTGTCGGCCTCAATTGCGCCGGGCGGCGACGGTGACGGAAAGCACGGGCCTCGACATAACGGAGTCCGCCTGCGCGGATCGCGTCTGTGGAATGTCCGCGATGAAGGTTGGGGGTGGGTGTCGAGCGAACGTGGGCAGGGTCGGGAGGGTAAATGGCCGATCCACGGGCAGACGCCCGGATCGCGGGAGTTGTTCGACCGGCGAGGCAAAAGTATCTGATGGACGCGGTGCGTCAAAGCACGGCGCACGCGAGACGCGCACCGTCGACCGATCGCACGCCGGGGCCCCTATATTTGTCCGATCCCTTCCGAACTGCAGGTATGCTCGCTCCCACGGCGCAGACTCGCGCCGCACATGCCCCGGCTGACCTCACATCCGCGGCCTTTGCGCAACGAATACCGAGCGCATCATGGCAAGTCCCAACGAACTCCGCGTCTTCATTTCGAGCACGTTCCGCGATCTGCAGCAGGAGCGCGAGCATCTGGTGAAGAGAATCTTTCCGGAAATCCGGGCGCTCTGCCGGCAGCGTGGCGTGACGTTCACGGAGGTGGATCTCCGATGGGGCTTGACGGAGGAGGAGGGAACGCTCGGCCGCGTGATTCGCATCTGCCTCGAAGAGGTCGACCGCTGCCATCCGTATTTCATCGGTCTGCTCGGTTCATCCTACGGCTGGGTACCCGATGTCCATGAAGTCTACATGGACGTGAACCTCCTCAGGGAATACCCCTGGGTGGAGGGCGCCGTCGAGCGCGGCATCAGCGTGACGGAAATGGAGGTCATCGAGGGTGTGTTCTCCGGATCGGAACTGGCAGACGTCGTTGACCCGTCAGTCCACGCGCACTTCTACCAGCAGCGCCATCCAAACGATGTCGCGGTCGATCCGCGACTCCGTGTATTCGTCGAACGCGTTCGACGCGCCGCGCTTCCGCTCCGCACGTTCACCGATCTCGACGAACTCGGCAGATACGTTCGCGATGATCTCGTGGCGTTGATCGATGGACGGTGGCCGCAGAGTGATGCTCCCGACCCGCTTGCCATCGAGCGACGTGCTCACGCCGCGTTTGCCGCAAGCCGGACCAGAGCAGGCATACCCCGAATGGAGTATTCCGATGCGCTCGACGCGTGGAGCGCTTCCGGGTCTGCGCCCATGGTGGTCGTCGGCGAATCCGGTATCGGCAAGAGCTCGATTCTCGCATCGTTCGCTGAGTCGTTCCGGCGACATCATCAGAATGCGCTCGTGATCGAGCACTACGTCGGCGTCTCGGACAGAAGCACGACCGCTGCCGGAACCATCGAGCATATCCTGGGCGAACTGCGCAGTCGCTTCTCGTTCGATGACCCAATTCCGTCCGATCCGGACGAGCTCGAGTCGTGCCTGGGAGCGTGGCTGCAGCGAGCAAGCACGCAGACGCAGGCGTCGGGTGAGCCGATTCTGCTGATCATCGATGCGCTCAATCAGATCGACGAGCGCTCGTGGTCGATGCTCTGGCTTCCCGATTCGATTCCTCCCGACGTCCGACTCGTCGTCTCCACGACACCTGGCGCGGTCGAAGAGCAGCTTCGCGGGCGTAATTGGGACCGGCTCGATGTCGGATCGATCGACGCTAAACGCGTTCGCCAGAGCATGGTGGTGCGATACCTGGGCGAATACCGGAAGGGAATTTCTCCGGAACATCTGCTGGCGTTGACATCGGACGACAAGGCGGCCTCTCCGCTCTTCCTGCGAGTCGTTTCGGAAGAATTGCGACTTCACGGCGAACATGAATCGCTGTCGGAAGCGGTCGAGCGATATGCATCCGCACCGGATATTCAAACGGTATTTCAACGCGTTCTGGAACGGATCGAACGCGACTTCGGGCGAAGCGAAACCGAACGTCTGCTTGCGCTCATCGCCTGCTCGCGTTCCGGGTTGTCTGAGCACGAACTGCTGGTCCTCACCGGCGCGGCGCGCATCGACCTGTCGCACATTCTCTTCTCGCTCGACTACCACCTGCTGCACCGAAACGGTCTGCTCGATTTCTTCCACACATTTCTCTCCGACGCCGTTCGCGTTCGATACCTGAGCGAACTGGAAGTCGAGCGCGAGTATCATCGTGCGATAGCGGAATACTTCTCCACCGAGCCGTACGGTGAGCGCCGGGTCCACGAGGAACCGTGGCAATGGATGGCCACGGGAGCGGTCGAGCGCGTCTGCGAGTGCATTCGAACGATTCCGATGACGCGCGCGTTCATGCAGCAGCGGGCGAAGTACGAACTGATCGGATACTGGCGGCGGCTCGCGGGCCGATTCGATATCGGAAAGGAATACCTCGCGGAATTGAAGCAGTATGAAGCGTCACATGGCGACAGACGTGAACTCATCGAGGTGCTCCACGAACTCGGCGACCTCTTCATCGCGGCTGATCGCTACGACGCTGCGGACACGGTGTATGAGCAGGAAATCGAAATCGCGAGAACGGAGTTCGCCGATGATCTCTCGATCGAGGCACGCGCACTCGACGATCTCGGTGTGGTGCGTGCTCACCAGGGGCGGCACGTCGAAGCCGAGTCGATATTTCGAAGAGTGATGGAGATTCGTGAGGTCGTGGCTGACTCTGATGTCGAACGATGCGGGGCGATGGACAACCTCGCGACGGTCCTGTACGGTCTCGGTCGATATGACGAGTGCGAAAGGATCTGTCGACATTCCCTCGAACTGTGTGAGCGACAGTTCGGAAGGAACCATCTGCAGACCGCCGATCGGCTTCACAACCTCGCAGCGGCCGTTGGTGCCAACGGCGATCAGGACGCGGCATTGGAGCTGATGCGGCGCGGGCTCGAGATTCAGCGCCGCGCGCTTGGTGACGCGCATCCCGCGACTGCAAAGACGCTGATGAACCTAGGAGCGCTGTCGTACAACGCCGGGGACTATGGTACTGCGGAGGAGTGTGGCCGTGCGGTGCTGGCGACGCACGATGCCGGGCTCGGCGACGCTCGGCTCGTCGGGCAGACCCTCTATATGCTTGCCATTGTTGCAATGACGCGTGCGGAATATTCAGAGGCGCGGGCGCTGCTGGAGCGAGCGGTTTCCGTGCAGTCGTCGGCTCTCGGTCCGTATCACGCGATGACCGTCCGTTCGTGCATTACGATCGGACGCACGCTTTCCCTCGAAGGTCGAGACGACGAGGCGTTCGAATGGTATTCGCGCTATTTCCCGATGCTGGAGGAGTCGCTGGGAGCCGACAATCCAATCACCGTTCTGGAAAGAGAAAACTACGAGACCGTCCGTCGCAATCTCGCCGGCAATTGATTGCCGCCCGTTGGTGGGATCGGCCCCATTGGGGTGCGACGGCGGGAGCACCGCCGTCGCACCGAAGCGCCTCTACTTCGTCGTCGGAGATGCCATCGTCACCTCTATCGTCATCGTGACGCCGTTGGGAGATGGCGGCACCGGCCCGAGCGGATCCCGGAACGTGATCGAGAATCCGTCGGGAACGATCATCGGCTGATCGTAATGTTCGAACATATCGAACAGCATGGCAGGCGCGCCGGCGGGGGCGTACTGCGGAACGAGCACGAACACGCCGGCATGATGCAGCTGCGCCGTCAGCACGGGAGCCAGCGTCGGCGAATCACAGTCGAGGCGCATGTATCCACCACCTTCATCGTCGAATGCCTGAAAGTGTGAACCCTGTGGTGGAAGGTCCATGCCCAGCGGAACCGAGCCCAGCTCGATCCAGAACTTGTCACCCGGCGCGGCGTTGCTCCAGGAAGCGGATATCACGATCCCCGTAAAGTCGCTGCCGAGCCATTCCGGAACGGAAAACGCAATGACGGCCGGCGCAATCTGGCTCGGTGCCCACTCGGGTTCGAGATAACAACCGACGGCCCACGGGCTCGCGTCGACGACGTTGCCGATGCCATGGCCGGTCTGCGCCTCGAGGTCGGATGCAGTACTCATGATGCCCTCTGAATGATAGACGTGGTGACGTCTTCCGTGATTCGGAAGCTCGTCGGGCCGGGGTGTAATCGAATGAGGCGGGTGGGGGTGCGTGAGGTCGATGCAAAGGTACAGTAGGCATCTGCCACGGCAAACATTCCCGGCCGCGATTTTGATCCGCAGATCTAATTTCCCCCGCACGCCCCCGGGCACGATCCTCGCTCTGTCGACGGACCGATTGCCCTCCCTTCCACATTGGCGGTTCAATGCTGGCACAGGCAGAATCCCCTACCCGCCGCCGAACCAATTCCATGGCTTCGTTCAACGAACTCCGCGTGTTCATTTCGAGCACGTTTCGCGATCTGCAGGAGGAACGCGAGCATCTGGTGAAGAAGATCTTCCCCGAGATCCGAGCGCTCTGTCGGGAGCGCGGCGTGACGTTCACGGAGGTGGATCTCCGATGGGGATTGACCGAGGAGCACCAGGTGCTCGGCCAGGTGATCCGCACGTGTCTCGAGGAAATCGACAAGTGCCGGCCATATTTCATCGGCATTACCGGTGAACGCTACGGGTACGTGCCTGAACTCGTCGAATTCCACAAGGACCCCGAGCTGCTTGCGAAGTATCCCTGGATCGAGGAGGCGGCGCTGGAGGAGAGCTCCATCATCGATCTCGAATTCCGCCACGCCGTTCTCAATGGAGATCCTGGTGCGTTCGATCTCTCCGAATCGCGCGCACGATTCTTCTTCCGACGGCACCGTCGGGGACAGGAAGTACCGGTCGATCCTGCCGATTGGTCGCGGCTGGAGGATCTGAAGGGACGCGTGCGCGCCGCCGGACTGCCGGTCGAGGAATTCCGTGATCCCGGAACGCTCGGCGAGATGGTCTATGACGCACTCATCGAAATCCTCGATCGCGACTTCGCCGATGCGGTCCCACCGACGCCACTCGATCAGGAGCGCGCGCGCCATGAGGCATTTGCCGCAAGCCGCCGTCGCGCCTATATCCCGAACGCCGGATACCTGAAGCGGTTGAACGAATTCGCCGATTCACCGACCCGCGAAGTCGCATCCTCCGATAACGCACTGGTCATCTATGCCGAGTCGGGTTCCGGCAAGAGTTCCCTCGTCGCCTATTGGGCCGAACAGTACCGCCGCCGCCATCCGGATGTCCATATCGTCGAGCATTACGTTGGAATAGGTGCTGGCGCAACGGACCATTTCGCCGTGATGCGGCATGTGATGGAGGAGATCCGCGTTCGATTTCATCGCGACGAAGAAGTGCCCACGACGCCTCAGGAGATCGAACGCGCGTTCGAAACGTGGCTCGGCTACACGTCGGTGCCACCGCTGGGAACATCTGATCGTCCGAACGGTGGAGTCGAGACGTTGATTCTGATTATCGACGGGATCAATCAGCTCTCCGGTGAGGCGCTTGCACTCGGCTGGGTTCCGATGAGATTGCCCGGCAGCGTTCGCCTCGTGATTACCTCGACGGTGGAACAGACGCTGGTTCAGCTGCGCGAGCGTGGTTGGCAGCAGCTGGGAATGCAGCCGTTGACCGACCGGGAGCGTGAGGCGATCGTGGTCCGATTTCTTTCGGAATACCACAAGGCACTGTCGCCGGAGCAGACGCGCAGGATTGCGGGCGATCAGAAGTGCGCGCATCCGCTGTTTCTTCGAACGCTGCTGGAGGAACTTCGTCTCTTCGGCCAGCACGAGCGGCTCGACGTGGAGATCGACCGGCTGCTGCAGACCACCGGAACGGAGGATCTGTTCCAGAACGTGCTCGAACGCCTGGAGGACGATTTCGGCGCGCGTGTGGTTCGCCAGGTGATGGCCCTGCTCTGGGCTTCATCGAACGGACTGTCGGAAATCGAACTGCAGGAGCTCACGGGCGTCTCTCGAATGAAGCTCACAGCACTGGTCAATTCGCTCGATTATCACCTCGTGCATCGCGACGCCGTCTTCACGTTTTTCCATGACTATCTGCGGCGTGCGGTCGAAGTGCGGTATCTGGCCGACGAGACGCGGTGTTGCCGGGAGCATATCGCACTTGCGGACTATTTCCAGCGGGAGGTCGAGCGATCGATTGCTGCCGACGCCGCAGCTCCGGGCCGGGCAACGGCGGTGCCATTCAGAGTCGCGCATGAGCTCGTCGATCAGCTGGAACGTTCGGGCGAATTCGAACGGCTCGCATCCGCGCTTTCAATGCTTCCGGTGCTGACGACGCTCTTCGAGGGTGCGCATCGGTACAGCGTGCTTCGATCATGGAGTCAGCTGATCGAACGCGGGTTCGACCCGGTCGGTCGTATCGAACCGGTGTGTAAGGCCTTCGAGCAATCAGAGTCGGAGCCCGCCCGAATCTGCGATGTCCTCACCGTCGTCGGCGAAATGTTCGAACCGCTCGGACTTCTGCAGGCGTCGATTTCGATGCTGCGTCGGGTTGTGGAGCGTGCCGAAGTCCATGGATTGAATCGGCACGAGGCGTATGCCCGTGCGGGGCTTGGCTGGTCGCAGCATCTGCTGGGAGACGAGGACGGCGCCATGGAGCAGTTCGTTCGTTCATACGCACTCTGCCTCGAGCTTGGAGACCAGCGCAAGGCCGCGTCCGTGCTGGGCCGCCAGGGCGTCATTCACGACTGCAGACGTGAACCCGACGCGGCACTGAATTGCTACGAGGAGGCACTGCGTATTGGACGTGAACTCGGAGCGGTCGACGTGGTGGCCACGATGATCGGAAACATCGGATTGATTTACGACCAGCGGGGCGAGCACGAGCGCGCAATCGACTGCTTCGAAGAGCAGATCGCGTTATCGCGTTCCCTGGGTGATCCGATGGGCGTCGTCGTCGCCACCGTCAATTCCGCGCGCGCTCATGGTGACTACGGAGACCTGGATGCAGCAGTGCAACGCTATCGCCACGGCGCGGAGCTTGCCGAGCGACTCGGCCAGCCGCGAATACTGGCGATCATCCAGGGAAATCTCGGAAATCTGTACTGGCAGTCGGGCGAACTGCAGCGGTCGGTGGATTGCTTCATCAGCGCACTTTCGGTTCACCGCGACATCGGGTTCCGATATGGAATTACCTATTGGCTCAACGGGCTGGCGTCCGCAATGCTGGTCGCCGTACGCGACAGCGACAGCGATGCCACCGAACCCCCGGAGTATGTCGTGCCGCTGTTGGAACCGGAAGTGGGGAGCAATTGGCGCCCATGGTTGCTTGCTCGTGCCCGCGCGTATGTCGAAGAGTCGCTCGAGATGAGTCGGGAGATCAACAAGCTCGACACGGTCGTTCTGGCGACGAACCTTCTTGCCCGCATCGACATGGAGGAGGGGAAGCGCGATGCGGCGGCCGATCGATTGCGCGCGATGCTCGACATCGACGGCGACGAGTACCGTGCGGAGATTCACTACACGCTCTTCGACATGGGCTTCATCGAACCGCACAGGACCGAGGCACTGCAGCTGTATCGGGAATTGTCGAAGCATGTGCCCAAGCCCGAATTCCTTGCGCGCATCGAGCGGCTCTCTGCGAACGATGCGGGATCATCCGACCTCGAATCGGAGTCGTCGGGCGAAGCTATGGTGTGAGCGCCGATGTCCGTTGAAGCCGCCTCCCGTGCTGCAGGAGAGGCATCACTCGGTCGTGTCGGGGAGCGGTCCGCTTGGAAATGCTCATCTTCGTCGTTCGGATCGAATTCAAATTTCTTCCCTCTTCCACGCAGCATCCCGTTCGGCGGGAACTCAGACGAACCATGACCTTCTACGGAATCCTTCTCTTCCTGCACGTCGTCACAGCAGTCGGCGGGCTTGGCCAGCTGACGGTGATCACCGTACTGACGCGACCGTCCGGCACACCGGACGCCGGTGCAATCAAGCGCATACTTCGCGCGGCCAGCGGCAGTCTGGTCGTGATGCTGATCACGGGCGTTGCCCTGATGTGGCAGGGCGAATGGGCGTCGGTGCACACGGGGTGGTGGGGAATTTCGATGGTGCTGTTCCTCGCGCTCGGCGCACTGCTCGGGATGAGTCAGGGCGCGCTGCGCAAGGCGACGGCCGCCGACGGCGCGGCGGGAGGACATACGAAGCTCAATCAGCTGGCGATCGCGATGAGCGTGGTGCTGGTACTGCTGGTATTCTTCATGGAGGCGAGGCCGTTTTAGAGCCTATCGACAAACCCTCTGCGGGCTGAAACGCGAGCGGCCTCGCGTCGCACGCGCGTCCGGGGCGCGACTCATGATCGCCGCGCGATTCGTGGATGGAATCGAATACCCACGGCGATGCCGTGGGCTACGGGAGGGCGGCCCTCCGGGCCTTGGTGCGGAGGAGGTCGCGATTGCGGGAGCTTCCATCGCGATCGGCGCTCGTGCCGGCGGCGCGACTCGCAGTCGCCGCACGATTCGTGGATGGAATCGAATACCCACGGCGATGCCGTGGGCTACGGGAGGGCGGCCCTCCGGGCCTTGGTGCGGAGGAGGTCGCGTTTGCGGGAGCTTCCATCGCGATCGGCGCTCGTGCCGGCGGCGCGACTCGCAGTCGCCGCGCGATTCGTGGATGGTATCGAATACCCACGGCGATGCCGTGGGCTACGGGAGGGCGGCCCTCCGGGCCTTGGTGCGGAGGAGGTCGCGATTGCGGGAGCTTCCATCGCGATCGGCGCTCGTGCCGGCGGCGCGACTCGCAGTCGCCGCACGATTCGTGGATGGAATCGAATACCCACGGCGATGCCGTGGGCTACGGGAGGGCGGCCCTCCGGGCCTTGGTGCGGAGGCGGTCGCGATTGCGGGAGCTTCCATCGCGATCGGCGCTCGTGCCGGCGGCGCGACTCGCAGTCGCCGCACGATTCGTGGATGGAATCGAATACCCACGGCGATGCCGTGGGCTACGGGAGGGCGGCCCTCCGGGCCTTGGTGCGGAGGCGGTCGCGATTGCGGGAGCTTCCATCGCGATCGGCGCTCGTGCCGGCGGCGCGACTCGCAGTCGCCGCGCGATTCGTGGATGGTATCGAATACCCACGGCGATGCCGTGGGCTACGGGAGGGCGGCCCTCCGGGCCTTGGTGCGGAGGAGGTCGCGTTTGCAGAGAGCGGTGATGCGCCCCCAGATGGCGCGCCGGTGCGTCGCCGCAACGGCTCCACTACCGTAAGCGTATGCTTTGCTCGCGCCGCCACCACAGAGAGGAACGCAGACTCTTCGCTGCAGCCGCAATTCTCGCGGCACGCATGCAGCCGTGCATGTACTGAGGCCGCTGAGTCCTCGCCGACGGCTCCTGCCGTCAAGACAAGCGCCCACCGCCATCGCATTGGTGCCTACCGCCAGTCTGCGGCACCTTCCGGCCCGGTCCGGCTCCGTATCTTCGCACCAACCCCGCCGCTTCGCCGAACTCCAGTGACCTACCGTCGTGTCCGCCAATGGACTCTGCCAGCGAACTTCGTGTCTTCATCTCATCGACGTTTCAGGATCTCCAGAAGGAACGCGAGCACCTGGTGCGCCGCGTCTTTCCGGAGATCCGCGCCATCTGTCGACTGCGCGGCGTGACGTTTACCGAAATCGACCTTCGCTGGGGGTTGACCGAAGAGGAGGCCGCGCGCGGCCGCATCGTCCGCACGTGTCTGGAGGAAATCGACCGCTGCCGGCCCTATTTCATCGGGATCCTTGGCCATCGATACGGATGGACGCCGGAATTCCATGAGATCGCCATGGATCCCGAGCTTCACGATCGGTATCCCTGGGTCGAGAACGCCGTCCTGGAGGGTCGCAGCATTCTCGAGATGGAATTCATCCATGGAATGTCCGTCCCGGAATCCAGCGAGGCGTGCGTCTATCGCCGTCGCGACGATCTGAGTGATTGCGACGATCCCGAGCGTCTCCACACGCTCATCGCCTGGATCGGAAGGCAGTCGTCATGCCCCCTCCGCGAGTTCGCCAGTCCCGAAGAGCTCGGTCGGCTGGTGCGTGAGGATCTCATCTCCTGCATCGACCGCCACTGGCCGGACGATGTCGTTCCCTCGGCACTCGACCAGGATCGTCGTGCGAACGAGGCATTCGCCCGATCACGCCGCCGCGCCTACATCCCGATTCCGGAGTACCTGGTGCGGTTTCGAGCATGGGTGGATGGTGACGGGCCGCCGATGGTCATTACCGCCGACAGCGGTATGGGCAAGAGCGCGCTGCTCGCCTGGCTCGTCGATTCGTGGCGACGGATGCACCCCGATGGGTTCGCCATCGAACACTACGTCGGCGTCAGCGGAGGATCGGCAGGACATGGGGCGATCCTGCGACGGGTTGTCGCCGAAATTCGGGAGCGCTACGACATACCCGACGACGCGCCGGATGACCTCATGGCGCTCGAAGAATCGTTCCCCACCTGGCTTGCCCGCGTCGGCGCGGTCTCCAGCCACACCGATGACCGCCTTCTTCTGGCCATCGACGCGCTGGATCAGCTCCACGGCACCTCCCGTCTGCTCGACTGGCTGCCGTCGGCACTCCCGGCCAACGTCCGTCTGATCGTCTCGACACGTCCCGGCGAAACGCTCGATCGCATGCGCGCCCGCTCAAGCGACGAACTGCCGCTGCGGCCGCTGCAGCAGCGTGAACGCGAGGCGATCGTGGTCCGCTACCTCGGGGAGTTCCACAAGGGACTCTCCGCCGGCCTCGTTCGACGAATCGGGGCGGACCCGAAGGGCGCTTCACCACTGTTCCTCAGAACGCTGGCCGAGGAACTTCGACTGCATGGTGACCACGAGGATCTGAACGGGACCGTCGACGCATACCTGGCCGTGGATGATCTCGACATGCTCTTTCGGCGCGTGCTGGAACGCATCGAGGAGGATTACTCGCCCTCGGTCGTCGGCGCGGCGCTCTCGGCCATCGCCGTCTCCCGCTCGGGTCTGACTGAAACCGAACTGCTCGGAATCGCCGGGATCAGCCGGGCCGACCTCTCGATGCTGCTGCACGCGCTGGACTACCACCTGCTACGCAACGACGGTAGACTCGACTTCTTCCACAACTACCTCCGGCGGGCGGTCGAAGCGCGCTACCTCGCCGATGAAACCAGACGGCGTCGTGCCCACGTCATGCTCGCCGACTGGTTCGCCGGACAACTCGATCTGTCGGATGACGCCGAGCTCGACGCGATCGATCGGCATGCGCTGGCGGAAATGCTCGAGGCGCTCTATCGCGGAGGGCAGCACGACCGACTCCGGGAACTGCTGGTCTCGCCGTCGGTGCTGCTGCCGTCGCTGGAGGGAGCTTCGGAATACGATGTGCTGCGGTACTGGTCCGCGCTCGAGACACCATCGGCTCTGCCTGAGATCTATCGTCGGTCACTCTCCGAAGCGCATGGCACCGGTGTCGAGGCAGGTCGGCGGATCGACCTGTTGCTGAAACTGGTCCGACTCTTCCGGGCCGTCGGTGAGTGGGATGCCGCACTGGAACGGGCGCGCGAGGCGGTGGTGTTGGCGCAGGAACTCGACGACGCCACGCGCGCGGGCACGGCGCTCGATTCCCTCGGCGCGCTGCTGGTGCTGCGCGGTGCACATGCCGAAGCGCTCGATGTCTACCACCATAGACGAGCCCTCGCAAGCACGGCAGGTGATGACTATGCCGCCGCGCTGGCCGATGCGGAGATCGGTGGGATCGAGCTCGAACGAGGTGAATACGATGCGGCACTCCAACGCTTCCGCACGATGCGGCAGGCGTCGATGGACCGCGGTCGACTCGATGGCGTCGCCCGCGCAGAGGGAAGGATCGGACAGATCCATCAGCTCTGTGGAGCGTTCGATCAGGCGATCGAACATTACAACGAAGCGCTCGCCCTCTTCGCCCGACTCGGCGATCGCCGCCAGAGCGCGTTCATTCTCGGTCAGATCGGTTTGACCGCCTGGAACCGCGGTGATGCCGACCGCGCCATGGAACACTATCGCGAGGAAGCGCGGATCTACGGCGATCTTGGCGATCCCCATGGCGCCGCGATGGCGATCGGCAAGATCGGCATGGTCCACCTCGATCGCGGACAGCTCGATCAGGCCGAGACATGCTTCACCACCTATCTGGCGGAAACCGAGCGGCTGGGATATGCCCGCGGAATTGGATTCGCCCTCGGTGATCTCGGCATCATCGAGCTGCGGCGCGGTCGATGCGCCGAGGCGCTCGACCTGTTCGACCGCGCGCTTCGCAAGCACCGCGACCTCGACTTCCCGGTAGGCGTCGCGCTGTGGCTGCAATACAAGGCCGAATGCGTTGCCAATCAGGTCGATGCCGGACTCGATGTGTCACCCGGGCAGCGCGCTGCCGCTGCATCATGGGCTCGTGAATCGGCGGAACTCGTCGAACGATTCGCGATGAATGACCCTGCCCTTCGGCCACTGGCGCTGATTGCACGACTCGAATCCGCGTAAGGCAAAGCAGTATGTCCGACGTCGCTATCCGGCCGGTGCGGGTGCTGCCGCGGATTGTTCGAACGTCGCCGCGTCGGCAGTCACCGACGTCGACTTCCTCAGCGCCAGATATGTCCATAACGCTCCGAATTGATCCGGAATCGCCAGGAAGATCAATTGCCACGGAGAGTCGACCAGCGTGATCAGCAGAACGAATACCACCAGAATTCCCACACGTCCCCAGATCGTCGCCCGCAGAAATGCCGTGTATTCGTGACGAGCCGCGATGATGTAGTAGAATCCCACGACGCCCACCATTGCCGATCCCACTCGTACCCACGGATGAATTGCAGTCTCGGTGGCGAATCCGAACAGCGGAAGAATCTTGTTCGGAATCGTGACGTACGTAATTCCCAGTATGATCATGTAGACGCCGAACACCGCCACGCTGATCGCCGCGGGGCTCATCGAGGCCTTCGCCTTCTCGAACACGCCCAATTCGTGCTTCACATCCTGGATCGCCTTGACGGCTTTTTTCAGAAGGGGAGGATCGCTCCAGGGAAGGCCATGTTCGAATCGCAGCCGGTCGTAGGTGCGGAACGGAGCCAGCATTTCCGGCTCGTGAAGATCCCAGAGCCTGCAGTGCTCTTCCGATGAACCTGACGCGTCGAGAATTGCGTTCGTCGCGCGTCGCGCCGATTCGTTCGCCGCTTCCATCGTCGCCAGATCCGTGTTCGTCCGTACGTAGTCACCAGCGAGGAAGAAATTGGGAATTCGCGTGTGTGCGTCGGGGCGATCCTTCCAGCTGTTTACGAGATTGACCAGAAGCGGCTCGAGGTTGGCATCCTTCCCCGTGTACTTGTCCACCACGATATCCTGATCGAGAAAGGCCGAATGAAGATGGCCGTCATTGAGCACTTCATTTCCATCGCTGTTCAGACACGTCTTCAGCTCGTACCAGACTTCTTTGGAAATCTCATCGGCGGTGCACTCCATCGCCGTCTTTCCCTTCAGATCGGGATGCGAGGCGGGTGCGGTCCAGTCGGAAATATCCACCGAAAGCACGCCCCTGACCTCGCCGCAGCAGCAGTTCTGCAGATTGAAATTCGGCCAGAACTGCGCCTGAGACAGCGACGTGAGCGCCCACGGCGAATCGAGGTAGATCTGATGTCCGTGCACCAGCGGCAGATCCTCGTTCAGATAGAACTGCACGCCGTTCATCCACGCGGTCATATCGCGCAATCGGACGATCCCCTCGAGCACCGGATCGGCTGCGAGCATCTGTTCATTGAGCAGTGTCGCTGCGACCTCGATCGGAACGGCCATTACGTAATAGTCGGCCGTCGCCGTCTGTTCGCCTCCCTCGGTCTTTACGGTGACGCCGGTAACGCGGCCGTTGTCGAATCCGATGTTTTCGACTTCGGCGCCCATGGTGTATTTCACACCCAGGCCAGTGAGGTACTTCAGCCACGGCTGAATCCACACTTCGTTCGTCGGACCGTTGAGTACGCGGTCGCTGTTCTCCCCCGGCGTGGAGAGGTTGAGAATCAACTGCATACCGATGTCGCCGACGGTCTTCGTGCTCGCCAGCTTGGCCTTTGCGGCGACGAGGGACCGAGTGAGACCCTCACCCAGATAGTCCTGATAGGCCTTCGAACGATTGGGGGCATCGAGGAAATTCCACCAGCCGGTTCGCTCGTATTCATCGAGGCGACGCTCCTTGCAGCTGGTGAGGATCTGCCACATCCGTTCGGCGAAGAATTCGAGATCCTCGACTGTCAGTCCGAGACGGAGCCCCTCGGCCTCGTGAAGTCCCTGCATCATCACCTTGAAGTCCGACAGCGACTCGGGCATTCGCGGAAGCAATACGAGCGGCGAGGTGCCCGCCCGGGCGAATTCGATGCGAGTGGTGTCGACGAGGTCGTCGAAGACCGATCCCTGCCCGCCGCCGGCACGCGGGATTCGCCGCATGGTGTCGGGAACGTGCTTGTAGAATCCCGGGAAGAAGCGGAAGCCGTGTTCCCCCGGCAGCGGCATGCTGCCGTTTTCGGAGGAATCGGGAACGGGCACGCTGCGTGCCTTGCCGCCCGGAACCATGCGGCGCTCGAACACCTGAACGCGGAAGCCGCGTTCGGCGAGTTCCTGCGCCGCCGTCAAACCCGCGACGCCACCGCCGATGATGATTACTGACTGTGCCATGGGTACTTCGGGTTGTTCGGAGAATGCGTGATTATGTGAGGTCTGCTGAATTCATGTCCGCAATCAGTGCCATTGCATCGACGACATCCGGTTGGTCGTGACCCTCACTCAGAGAGTCGCAGAGCTCCCGCAGGCCATCAAGAATCGTCTGCACCCTGTTCCGATCCTCGGGAATCGTCATTGCGTACGACACGCGCGCTCGAATTTCCAGCATCCGCGCCTGCTGACGGCGAGCGACGTCGATTGCCGTTTCAAACGCTTCGACCGTGTCATCGGCGGAGGATTCATCGTACGCGGCAAGCAGCATTCCGCGAACGCGATAGGTTTCAGCCTCCCACCATCGCTCGTTTGTCTCGGCCATGAATTGCAGCGCTTCGTCGATCGCGTCGAGACCTTCCTGAATTTCTCCTGCGGCCAGACACGTTTCCGCGAACAGGGTGAGCTGGTATCCGAGGGTCAGCGCAGAAACGCGAACGATTGGAATTCCCTCCTTGGCCAGTTCGTATCCCTCGCGATGTCTGCCGGCTCTCGAATCGAGAAGTCCGAGCAGCACGTCGCCCGGGCCGATCCAGAAAGGCACCAGATGTTCCTCCGCAAGGTGCAGCACCTCCAGGACCAGTGTACGCGCTCTATCGTATTCACGATTGAACGCGTGGAGCGTGGCCGTCATGAAAATGCCGTTCATCCTGATGAGCATGTTCTGGTGCGCTTTCGCCATTTCGTAAGCGCGCTGCATCCACCGGTCGGCGATTTCAGGATATCCCATTGAGAGGTAGACCCAGCTTCCGAACGTAAAGCCGTACTGCACGCCGTCGTGGAACGTGGCCATTACGTATTTCATATACGACTCGGGGTCGGGCTGCTCCTCGATTGCGTTCTGCTCGTCGTAGACCGGCTTTGCCTCCACGTATTCACCCATGAGAAAGTGCGCGTAGGCGACGAATTCGAGTCCGTAGATCTGACCGGCAAGGTCTCCGGATTTCCGTGTGATATCCAGAAGTTCCGTTGCGACCTCGAGCGCCTTGTCGAGTTTACCCCGTCCGTAATAGGTGGTATACAGCGAGGCGAGAACGGTGGACATCTGCGACGGGTCGTGTTCGGCGGAAATGCCGCGCGCCTCTTCATAGATGCCTTCGAGTTCTTCGACGTAGCCCCGACGAGCGAGAATCGCGCTGCCGAGCAGGAGCTTGAAACCCACGAGCATTCCGCCCAGGTGCGGCGCCTCGGTCACGTCTCCGATCGTGTCGATACCATGCTGGAAATGTGAGATCGCCTCTTCGTATGAGGATGACATGAGGCCTTTCATTCCGGCCTTCATCCAGTAGCTGGCGGCCTGCACGGTTTCGCCCGCATTGGTGTAGTGATGCGCGAGCAGTTCCGGCTGTGTATCGACCAGTTCACTGAAACTGTTCTCGATGGCCTCGGCGACGAGTTTGTGGTAGCTGCGGCGGGCGGTTTTCAGCAGCGATGAATACGCTGAATCCTGAATGAGCGCGTGCTTGAAGAGGAACGTGGCGCGAGGGAGCGATCCCTTCTGGAACAGCACGCCGGCGTCGACGAGGCGGCTGAGGTTGTCGGTGAGGCCTTTTCGATGCGCGCCGGGAATGTGCTCGAGCAGTTCGTAGGAAAATTCACGACCGATGATTGCTCCGAGCTGTGCGACCGGCTTCGCCTCGGGCAATCGATCGAGTCGCGCGGTGAGAGAATCCTGCAGCGTCGACGGCACGGCCAGCGATTCGAGCGGAGCCGCCAGTCTCAGCCCGTCGCCATCGGGAATGAGGAACTTCGACTCCACCATCATTTTCGTGAACTCCTCGAGGAAGAGCGGGATGCCGTCGGTTTTTTTGAGGATGTAGACGACGGCCTCCTCGGGAACGGGGCGATCACCGGCGGCTCGGAGTATCACCGCGCGCGCGTCATTCGGTGTCAGCCCTGTCAGCTCGATACGCACCATGTTGGACTGCGGCGGCCAATATGGCTGGAAGACGGGTCGGTGCGTCATCAGCACCAGAAGCTGTTGCTCCGAGCCGCGTTCGATCAGTTTATCGAGCAATTCGAGCGTGGACGGATCGGCCCAGTGGAGATCTTCGAGAACGAAGAGGACGGTGGAGCCGGTGACGCGCGCGAGAATTATTTCCAGAAGGAGTTCGATGGTTTTCTCGCGGATCCGTTGCGGGCTCAGCAGCAAAGGCGGGCGGTCGGCACCGAGCGGCACTGACAGGAGTGTGGCCAGAAGTGCGACGGCATTCTCGGCATCGGGCAGATACTGTGCGACAAGGCCGTCGATCTTGGAAAGGCGCGTCTCAGGCGAATCGTCGTGTTCGATCGAAAGCACATCGCGTTCGAGAAATTCCACGAACGGCTGCAGCGCGCTGTTCTGGTAGAAGGGCGAGCAGCGGAGCTCCATGATTCGAGCGTCGGGGTCGGCGCTGACTTCGGCCTTCAGGGCGAATACGAGTCGGGACTTGCCGATTCCGGGTTCACCGCCCAGCAATGCCACCTGTCCATGACCCTCGGTTGCCCGTTCCCATCGGCGGCGCAGCTGGGACATTTCCTCTTCGCGGCCTTTAAGCGGGGTGAGTCGGGCGCCCATCGCCTCGATGCGATTACGAGCGGAGGTTTCGTGGACGACCTGAAAGAGGTGGATCGGCTGTGAAATTCCCTTGAGTTCATGGAGTCCGCAGTCTTCGAATTCGAAGAAATCGGAAATCAGCCGGCGGGTATCGTTGCTGACGAGGAGTGCATTCGGATCGGCTTCGGACTGAATGCGGGCGGCGAGGTTCGGCGTCTGTCCGACGATCGCGTTGGATTCCAGCACGTCGGCCTGGTCCATGTCGCCGACGACGACGAGTCCGGTGTGAATGCCGATACGAACGTCGACGGCGGTTCCATAGAGTCGCTGATATCGTGGGCCGAGGCTCTGAATTGCCTGAACGATACCGAGGCCTGCGCGCGCGGCTCGCTGCGCATCGTCTTCGTGGGCGGTGGGATATCCGAAATAGGCGAGAATTCCGTCGCCGAGATATTTCGCGAGGTGGCCGTCATACAGACCGATGACTTTCGAACAGGCGGACTGGTAGTCGTGGAGAATAGCGCGGAGATCCTCCGGATCGAGCTGTTCGGAGAGCGACGTTGAGCCGACGATATCGCTGAAGAGCACGGTGAGCTGACGGCGTTCGGCGTAGGGCAGCACCACGTCCCCGGCGGGATCTTCGGAGCTTCCGCCGGACTGAACGGTTTCGACGTGTTCGGCGAGTCTGGCGCCACATTCGGAACAGAACCGGGCAGCCGGATTATTCTGCGCTCCGCAGGCAGGACAGACTCCGGCCAGCGATGTTCCACATTGATTGCAGAATCGCGCGCCGTCGGCAACCTCGGCGCTACAGCTGGGGCATTTCATTGTCGCGATTGGATTTTGGGGCGGGCTGGCAAACGAGCGGTGAACGCGGAGCTCGTAGGCCGTGAGGTCGTGAATTTCCCTGCGTCTGACGAGTTGCTATGCGATCCCCTGTGATCGCACCGGTCACCGATCCGGCACCGGTTTCGACGACGACAATCGTGTGCGTCCGAGGGGGTGTGTGGCTTCGAACGACACGAATGGAGGCTGACTGAGGACGTGGGGGGGGGAGGAATCCGGTGCGGGAGCTGCGACGCGCGAATATAGAGAATGTGTGCACCAGTTGCACGCTGCGCACGCAGCGTCGTGGACGCAACCGACTTACTGGTTGATCTGGCGAAGCGCGTCGATGATTGCTTCAGGTTCGACGCGAACCGCTCCGATGAACGGATGATCGATAGCGGCGATGAGGAAGAGACTGAGGGCCATCACCGCGGCGAGCGTAGCGACCATGACCATGTGGGTGGGTCCATGTCGCGCGCCGAAGAATGCGGCGAACAGGGTTGTGATCACCGCGCCGCAGGTAAGCATCAGCCACATTGCTGCGGGTACGGCATTTTCGCATTCGAGCCAACGGACGTCGCGCGCGTCATCGATGGTATTGAGGCGATCGACGATTGCCGTAAGCCAGATGCGCTGGCGTTCATCACCAGGAGCGATATCGCGCACGCTTCTCCAGAGGGCATCGTACTCTTTGGAATTCTTGATCAGGTGCTGGCTGTTCATCATACCCGGCCATTCGGTATGAATGACTGATTGCAGGTAGGCGACCATGGCATTGTGGACGGCGAGGTGCGAGGGCGCATCGAGCGCTTCGAGATCGCGGTGGATTGCCACGGCGGCACCTGCTTCGGCGGTCACCGCCTGATCGGCGTCATTGAGCTGCTCCCAGACGACGACGACGACGAATGCGAGCAGCACGGCGTAGAGCACACTGATGGCGGCGTGAATCGGAGTGGCGACGTCATTGTGCTCGCGGAGCCGTTCGAGCGGCACCGTGCGGCGAACGAGCGCCACGCTCAGAGCGCCGGCGATGCTTGCCAGCGCCACCAGCACGATCCCAAAGGTCCATGTGGTAATCATGGGGGGCAAATATATCACCGCCAAGGGCGCGGAGGTGCTCGCGGCGGTCGATTGTTTTCGCGGGTGCGGCGCCGGCGGCGGCGGGGGGCAGATGCGTAGGCGGGGCCGCCAAGGGGAAGGCCGGGGGGATGAGTCGATGAATCGATGTAGTTTTTGGGGTGAAATGCTCACTATGCGGTCGGGAATTCAGCCCGAGCGAGGTAGATTCAAATGACACCTTCCGTCCATTCGTACCGCCTCCGCACGGCGTTCAATTACAGCACCGACAGCACGAAGGTGGGACGCGCATATCTCCACGACGGGTCACGGTCGGGTCCGTCGGGGACGGCTGCATGGCCGCGTACCGGCGGACGCGTACAGGTATTCCATGGGTCGGAGCACGGTCTCGGCGCATCTGCGGTTTGGACAGTCTCTCGGGATTCGCTCGGCAGCGACGCGGGATTGAAGTGTCGAGGGCAATTGGGCGTGTCCCGAGACCGCCAATCAGAGTCCAAGAAATCGCGATTCTACAATCGTCTGTCACGTTCACTTGGGGTGACCAATGAAAGTTCTTGACGCAGTCGCGCATGTTTTGGCCACGAGTGGTCGGCCAATGACGCCAGTTGATCGGTCAGCTATTGACCGCGATGGGCTTCGAGGACGTCGATGTGACGCCGTATCGACGAGATGGTGGTATTGACGTAAGGGGCACGCTGGTAATCGCCGACGTCATTCGCACGAAAATGGCCGTACAGGTCAAACGTTGGGGATCGAACGTGACGAGTCAGTTTGTCGATCAGGTCCGTGGGAGTCTCGGAGCCCATGAACAGGGGCTGATTATCACGACGAGCGATTTCTCGCCCGGGGCGAAGCAGAACGCGATCCGCAACGATCGGAAACCTGTCGCTCTTATGGGAGGCGAGCAACTCGTAAAGATGCTCGTGGAACATGATATCGGGGTTCGGAGAACTCCGTATGATTTGATTGAATTGGACGGCTTTGAGGCAGAGTAGGTGCGAAGCGAGAATGCGAGGCCCGTCGGGCGTACGATGACATAATTGACCGGGTGGTCGGCCGAGAACATCCGGGCATTGCAAGACACGTTTGCATCCGCGGCGAGGAAGTAGAAGTAGTGTCCGAAGAAATGAGTGGACGTCTCTGCTGCGGGTCGCTCGCCGGTCGAACGAAACGTGCTTGTTCGGAGCGTCGAACAATTGTCTATCCGAGACTCGGACATGTCGCCGGCGTCTCCGCCGAACGCGACCTCGGACATTCCGTCCCAGTGTAGATTCTCATGGCCATGCGCTCAACCCGATGCCGGTACTACTGCTCCCGGTAGGACTCGGAGGAACGACCCTGCAGACGCGGGTGCAACTGCGTGGGATGACCCTGAGGTGACGGCAGTTGGTACATCGGCCGACACGGTCGATTCGGCCTGCGCCTTCCTGCGCCGACGCGCACTCGGCGGAGACGACCAGGCGGAGCCGGAGAAGAGTGGGGCCGACGTTGCCGTGATGGAGCGTTCGATGCCGGGCCTCGTCGCGACGCTCGTTGGCGATGCCAACGGAGCGGCGTCGCTGTATAAGAGCAATGGAGTCGGTGTCGTGTGTCGGATCTCTATCACGCCGGCCACGGCGTGCTGACGCTGATCCGGGAGGGCGTCCAGCGGAACGGGCCGTGGGCGGGACTGCCGAACGCAGGAATTGCAAGTATCGGGAACGCGAGGACGAACCGCCCGCGGTCACCCCTGCCACCACCTCAGTGCGATGGCTTCGAACTTCTTGATGAATTCATCCTTGTGCTCCATGTACCCCTCGATGTCGTGCGGGTGAAGGCGGGCGCCTTCGCGCTTGAGTGCGGCGTAGTCGGCTGCGGCGTCGGGGTGCGCGCGCATGTAGTCGCGGAAGGCGAGGTGGCGCGCGGCCCCGGGATCGTCGTGGGCGAAGACGTGAACGTTGAAGGCACGGATGCCGTCGATCGACTTTGGAAAGAATCGACGTCCGGCAATTCCGAATTCGCCCCGCGGCTGATATCCGAGCGCGACCATCGGAGCGTCGAGTTCATCGACCGCGTCGATCGAGCGCACCAGCGGCATCATGTCCACGACCGGCTTTGCCGCCATTCCCGGAATCGATGTGCTGCCGATGTGGTGCAGCCCGGTAAGCAGGTCGCCGAAGACGCCACGAAGGCGCGCCGCCTCCTCTTCGAATATTTCCGTCCAGGCCGGGTCGTAGTCGACGACCACGATCGTACGTTGTGGAGTCATTCCTGAGTCCTCACGAATTCCGTCACATTCCCGCTGAAGGTCGCGCGCACGGTGGTGCGTCGCCAGGCGGGAACATTGTACACTTCAATGGCGAATCCCATCACGTTCTTCGAGATCACCGCACGCGGCGCCGGAGCGCTGCAGGAATTCTATTCATCACTGTTTGACTGGACGTTCACGGCGAGTGGAGAGGAGGGGTATTCGAACGTATCGACCGGCGACGACTCGCTCGGCGGCGCGCTGGCGGACATGCCGGACGACATGCCCGCGACGCTGACGATGTTCGTCGAGGTCGAGGATCTGACGGCGACCGCTGACCGCGCGAAGTCGCTCGGAGGGCGGCTGCTCTTCGGCCCGACGGAGCTTCCGAACGGGAAGACGATCGCGATGATAACCGATCCGGCGGGAATCAACGTGGGGCTGGTGCAGGGATGAGGCACGCCAGACGACGTCGGCAGTGAATCGGGCGCTCGACGGCGACGCGGCGCCGAGTGACGAGATGGGCAGGTTCCGCCCGTCGCACCGGATGATCACACGGTATCTCGAACGCAAAACGGCCCGCCGCTGCCGGCGGGCCGTCGCATGTGGTGCATTGTACCCTGGAGTCTGCGCTTTCGTTGTGCGCAGTGAAACAGGTCAGATGGTCATGGGGCGTCGCGACGGAGCGTTTGCCATGTCGCGGTCGCGAATGCTCCGATTGTATCAGTCGCGGGCGAAGCGGACCGAGTAGACCGGCGGCAGGTAGTTGGAGACGCACTGCCACGATTCTCCGCGATCTGCCGAGGCGAAGACGTTTCCGGTGGTGCTGCCGAAGGCGACATTGCCGTCCTTCGCATCGAGCGCGTGACGGAAGACGATGTCGTAGGAGTTCTGCTGTGGCAGTCCGTTCCGGAACGTCGTCCAGGACTTGCCACCGTCGTCGGTGCGGGAGACGCAGATGGCGCCGTCGACGGCTACGCGTGCCATGTCGGCCTTGGCGGGAACGACCCACGCGACGTTCGGATCATCATCGGCGGCGATTGCGAACCCGAAGTGTGCGGGGCCACCCTCTTCGGAGATTTTCGTCCAGCTGCCGGCGCCGTCGGCGCTGCGGAAGATGCCGACGTGGTTCTGCTGCCAGAGCACATCGGGATTGCCAGGGGAGGCGACCACCAGGTGGGGATCGTGTCCGACTTCGGCATTCGGATCGGGCAGGAATTCCGAGCTCATTCCGCGGTTCCGTGCGTTCCACGACGCACCGCCGTCGGTGGTTTCGAACACGCCGGCGCAGCTGACGGCGACGAGCATCCGGCTGCTGTCGCGCGGGTCCACCATGATCGAATGAATCCCTGCGTTATCGCGGCCACCACCCATCCACTTCGGACGCGACGGATGATTCCAAAGACCCTCGACGAGCGAAAAGGTGGTGCCGCCGTCATCGGTCTGGAACAGGCCGCCGGGCTCGGTACCGATGTACATGCGCTTCGGTTGGTCAGCGCCGCCGGCGGCCATCGACCACAGATACAGGACGGTCGCCGGCGTACCCTCACTCAACTCGGATCCCTCCGGATAGCGCGGCGGTTCGAGTTCCTCCCAATTCTCCCCACCATCCGTCGACCGGTGAAGTTTCGTGCCCCAGTGTCCGTAGTCGAGGCACGCCCAGATCGTGCCGTTGCGCGGATCGACGTCCGCGTACGAAACCGGCGCGCCGACGAATGCGGTCCGCGCGACGTTCCAACTGCCGTTTGACGGCTCGAGGATGAACAGACCCTTTCGAGTTCCGAGTATCAGGCGATCACTCATGGAATTGGGAATGATTGGACGGTTGAATGGACTGCGTCACGCGATCGAGGATCGGTGCGGTAATGCCGAGGTGTTCGATGCGTCAGCCACCGGACAGCGCCTGCATGATGTAAATCTCAGCGTCGGAATCGACCGCGTCACTGAGCGCAGCACGGTCATTTACCAGCTCGGTACCTACGAACACGTTGACGTGCTTGCGAAGTGCTCCGGTCTCGTCACGGAGGTAGTCGCCGATGCCCGGATGCCGACGCTCGAGATTGGCGAGCACCTCGGCGACGGTCGCTCCGTCGATCGACGTCTCCTCGAGATCGTTGAAGAACTGGCGCAGGTGCGATGTGAAGCGAACGTTGGGCATGGCTGAACGTCGAATTGAATGCTTCGGTGAGAACGAACGCCGGTCGCGGCGTCCCGTGTCGTTCGGATTCCGGGGCTTCCGTCCGCTTCCCGACCGCGTTCGGTTTCACCGCGCCGATGCCCCGAGGGCGATGCGGAGAGGCGAGGAAAATAGCAGTCTGCCGGATGGATTCGATGTTTCCCAGCACCGACAATTTGTTGATTGTCATGATCCATCCGGCAGACCTGAAATTCGCCGGCGATTGGGTCTCTCATCCGACTCGCAGCCGGAACCTCTCCTACACGCCGCCGATCACCTCGATGATGTTCCCCGCCGGATCGCGGAACATGAACCAGTACTGTTCATGCCCCATGTTCACCGGCACCTCGTGCAGCAGCGTGATTCCCTCGGTCCTGAGCCGTTCGAACAGGGCGGAGGCGGACTCGACGGAGAGACCGAAACCGGAGCACACCGGTTACGCCGCCTGGAACAGGCCGAAGACATTGTCATCGGTGTCGGTGAGATACGCCACCCAGCCCATGCCCGGAATTTCCATCTTCTCAAGCGCGAGCGTCCCTCCCAGCTTCAGTCCCCTGTCGACGTACTCGTCGATCGACGGAACGTCGACGGTGCAGACGAATGCATTGGCGCCCTTGCCCTGCACCGGAACCGGACGCTTCAACAGGCCGCCATTGATTCCGGGTTGAGCGTCCTCACCCGTGGTGATCAGCCAGTACGGGGTCGGACTGCCTTCCCACCGGTCGAAACGCCAACCGAAGAGTGACTTGTAGAAGGCGAGCGCCCGCTCGGGGTCGTCCGCATGAATCTCGAAGTGTGTGACACGGGGCATGGTCGTCTCCGCGAATTGTGTCGTGTACGCCGGCTCGGCACATCGATCGGATGCTGCATCGATGGCGGCCCGCTCGGATTGATTCGTCGGAACTCCGGACAAGGGGAGCTCGGGAAGAAACCAGAAGTAGTTCATCATCTCCGGCGGCTGACCGGACCGGACGACAGGACGGCACCTGCGCACCATCGCTGTCGCCCGATCCGTCGGGACGTGCCCGTGGTCGGGGGTCCAATCCTTCTCCAGGGGGTCGTTTCCCGGTCGGCTCGGCCCGCTCGGACGATGGTCATCATCCGAGGACCGTCTGCCCATCCTTCGACGGAATCATGGGCCGTGACCGCGCAGCCGCCGCTTGGGTTCAGCTTCGAATCGCCATCGGGACCGCTGTCCACTGCGAACCCGATTCATTCGCGCGGTGTTCATACGAACACCACTGCGAATCTAGTCGATCGAACGACCGCCTACTTCTTGAAAGTTGTGTTTTTGGGAAAGTGGAGGGCGCGATACTGTTCCGGCGATCGACCGTGGTGCCGACGGAACAGGGAGCTGAAGGAGCCGAGACTCTCGAAGCCGATTTCGAAGCAGATGTCGGTGACGCTGCGGTCGGTGGTCGTCAGCAGCCGGCGGGCGCGCTCAAGACGCAGCGTTGTGAGGTACTGATGCGGCGTCTGGTCGAAACACTTGCGGAAGACGCGCAGGAAGTGATGCTGTGAGAAGCAGGCAACCTCGGCGATCTCCGCAATGGTGATCGTCCGACCGCGGTGTTCGCGCATGTATGCACGAGCGCGCTGGAGTCGCTCGAAGAGCTCGAGTCGGGTCGAACGGCGCGCAACCGGCAGGTTCTCGATCGTGCGGCCATCGGCACGGTGAACCTCCAGCAGGGCAGCGAGCACTCGACGGAGCTCGGCGGCGAGTCGGTCCTCGTCGACATCACCCGCGGCGGTAAGAGCGCGAATCCTCTGCAGGTGCGGCGTCACCGTCTGGTCGTGTTCGTGAAGTCGCTCGAGGAACCGGACGGGTGAGCCGGTGTCGGAAGCGGACGTCTCCAGGAAGCGATCGTCGGGCGTCACCAGTGGTCCCAGCGTGTCGCGCACGAAGTCATCGTGGAAGAAGACACAGAAGGTCTCGACATCGGTCTCGGAATGGATTTCACTCGAGTAGATGCTGCCCTGATCCAGCACGAGGTAGCAGTCGTCGTCGACGGCGAAGCGTTCACGATCGGTGTGGTAGGATTCGCTGCCGCCGAAGGCGCACTTGATCGACAGCGGGCCGATGTGCCGTGGAACGACCGATTCGCGCGTAGTGGCGTGAATCACCATGTTCGGCCAGCCACGAACGGGACAGGGGGCATCGAGGTCGAATCCCGGCCTGGTGTGATCGGGGATCTCGTGGAATACCATCGGACGAACGGGGATTGCAGCAGGGTGTCGGTGCTGGGAAGGACCGTGCTCCTGGTGGAGGGGCGCGGAAGTTAAGAACTGCGGGTGAATTGCGTGCACGTCATTGGGCCGGAGGCAGAAACGCATCACGTTCAGGATACGATCGGAGGCGGAGGGTGTCGAAAACACGCGGGAATGGCGTGGGCAACGGGCGGGGGGTATCGAGCACCCACGAGGATGGCGTGGGCAACGGGCGGGGGGTATCGAGCACCCACGAGGATGGCGTGGGCAACGGGCGGGGGCATCGAATACCCACGAGGATGGCGTTGGCAACGGGCGGGGGCATCGAAAACCCACGGCGATGCCGTGGGCTAAGGGAGGGCGGCCCTCCGGGCCTTGTGCAGGGGTGGCCGGGATTGTTGAGGGCGGGCGACGATGGGGGATGGCGCTCGGAAGCGGATGCCGTGGCGCGATGCCCGCCGCGAGTGGGCTTATTCCTCTTGGCGTTCCGCCCTTGGCACCCTTGGCGGTTCAAACTTGGAGAACACCCGGGTTGAATCTCGGAATTTCGCGGTTGTGGCTGGCCATGGCCAGACCGCGGGAGATGATGCGACGCGTGTCGCGCGGGTCGATGATGCCGTCGACCCAGAGCCGTGCCGCGGCGTAGACGGGATTCGTCTGCTCGTCGTACCGGTTCTGGATTTCCTCCAGCATCTGCTGCTGTTCATCGTCGGAAATCGTCTTCCCCTGCTTTTTCAATTGCGCCAGCTTTATCGTCAGCATTGTGCGTGATGCCTGTGAACCGCCCATTACCGCGATGTTCGCGCTCGGCCAGGCGAATATCAGGCGCGGGTCGTAGGCCTTACCGCACATCGCATAATTACCCGCTCCATAACTGTTGCCGATGATGAAGGTGAATTTCGGCACGGTCGAATTCGCAACCGCCGTCACCATCTTCGCCCCGTCCTTGATGATCCCGCCCTGCTCGGCACGCGTGCCAACCATGAATCCCGTCACGTCCTGCAGAAACACCAGCGGAATATTGCGCTGATTGCAGTTCATGATGAACCGCGCTGCCTTATCGGCGGAGTCGGAATAAATCACACCCCCGACCTGCATTTCGCCCTGGGCGGTTCGAACGATATTGCGGTTGTTGGCGACGATTCCAACCGACCAGCCGTCGATCCGCGCGGTGCCGCAGATGATCGTCTGCCCGTAATCGGATTTGTATTCGTCGAATTCCGAATCGTCGATGACTCGCGCAATTATCTGGTAGGTGTCGTACGGACGGGCTCGGTCGTAGGCGAGAACGGCGGACAATTCGTCGGATGAAAATTTCGGAGGAACGGCCTCAACGCGGTCGAAGAGTCGGTACTGCCCGAGTTCGGGTCCGAATTTCGACACGAGCGATCGGATGCGCGTGATCGCGTCGCGGTCGTCCTTCGCCTTGTAATCGGTAACGCCGCTGATGGAGCAGTGCATGGTGGCACCGCCGAGGTGTTCGATATCGGCCTTCTCGCCGATCGCCGCCTCGACAAGCGCCGGACCGGCGAGGAAGAGGAATCCGTTTCCGTCGACGATGAGCGCTTCGTCGGACATGATCGGCAGGTAGGCGCCGCCGGCGACGCACGGACCCATGATGGCGGCGATCTGCGGAATTCCCATGGAATTCATCACCGCATTGTTCCGGAACTGGCGGCCGAAATGCTCCCTGTCCGGAAAGATCTCGTCCTGCATCGGCAGGAAGACGCCGGCGGAGTCGACCAGATAGATCGTCGGGAGACGGTTCTCGATGGCGATCTCCTGAGCGCGCATGTTCTTCTTGGCCGTCAGCGGGAACCAGGCACCGGCCTTCACCGTGGCATCGTTGGCGACGATCATGCACTCGCGGCCTTCGACGATACCGACGCCGGCGACGACTCCGGCCGCCGGCGCGCCGCCTTCGTCTTCGTAGAAGCCGTGGGCGGCGAGCAGACCGATTTCCATGAACCACGAATCGTCGTCGATGAGCAGGTCGATTCGTTCGCGGGCGGAGAGCTTGCCCTTCCCGTGCAGGCGTTCGATCGCCTTCGGACCGCCGCCGGAACGGGTCTTCTCAGAGAGTTCCTCGATGTGGCGGAGGAGTGTCGCGTTGCTCTCGCGGTTCTTCTCGGTTGCCGGGCTGGCGGCGAGGTCGGAGCCGATCTGCATGATGGAAACTGGTATGAGACGTGAAAATTCAAAGCGCGTAAGATACGGTGCGGTACGCGAGGTTTTCGCCTACGCGTATCTTTGAGGTTTTGAATCTGCCACGAACCCAGGGAGGAAATGCCGCATGGACACATCGATGCATCTGAATCAGGGTCGCACGCTGCTCGACAAGGTGCTGCGATTCTACCCGCTCATGAAGGAGGGCGACACTGCCGACGTCGTGCTGACCGATCAGGACTGGATGGTGCTGATGGATTTCTCCGAGCATCCCGGATCGAAGGAGATGCTTCCGGAGTCGGTGAGCGAGGTGACGGTCGACCGCACGACGAGAATCATTCACGTGAAGACCAACGACTGCGACGTACGGGTCAAGATGGGGTGAGCGCCAAGGGGTGAGTGCCGAAGGCGGTGTCTATTGTTCTCCGATTACGGTGATGATGAGGGTGCGGGATCGCGCGTGATCCCGGTGCTCGCCGAGGTAGATGCCCTGCCAGGTTCCGAGGTTGA
This sequence comes from Chlorobiota bacterium, assembly GCA_963711465.1. Taxonomy (GTDB): domain Bacteria; phylum Bacteroidota; class Ignavibacteria; order OLB7; family OLB7; genus CAVQEG01. The sequence goes on along the minus strand of CAVQEG010000002.1, from coordinate 695,042 downwards.
AACGACCGTTGGTAACGGGAATGCTGACCGAGGAACCGAGTGTGGACGCCTTGATGTGCGAGGTCATGTCGTCGGGGCCTTCGAGCGTGTGGCGGTAGAGCGAGGTGTCTTCGGGAACCGATCGGCGGAAGTGTGTTTCGAAGTCGTGTCGCACGTCGGGATCGGCGTTCTCGTTGATGGTGAGACTGGCGCTGGTGTGCTGAATGAAGATGTGGGCAAGCCCGCGACGGATGCTCTCGAGTCCGTCGACGGCCCGTTCGATCTCATCGGTCACGATGTGAAAGCCCCTCGCTCGCGGTGCGAGGCGCACGGTCGTCTGCAATACCACCATTTCAATTCCTCATACCGTTCCTCGTACCGCATTCGCGGAGGCCGTGGGGGTTCATCTAATAGGCCTCGTCGAATCCATCGGCGAAGTAGTCGACGATTTCCGTGGCGGCTGCTTCTTCGTCGGGTCCGTCGAACTCCAGGTCGAGTTCGGTACCCTGTTCGGCAGCGAGCGTCATCACGCCGATGATGCTCTTGCCGTTGATACGGAATCCATTCTTGGTAATGGTGAATTCAGCGGCGTACTTCGACGCCTTCTTCACGAGCATTGCAGCGGGCCGCGTGTGCAGTCCGGCGCGGTTCATGACCTTGACGGTGCGTTTGATCATCGAAGGGTACGAGGGACTTGATGTGGCTCCGCGGCGCTACGAATTGCGCTGCAGCAGCATGGCGGAGAACTGGTGGAGCATGTCGACGGCGTCGCCCGGCGGGAGTGCGGCGAGGTGTTCACCGGCTCGATCGATGTAGCGTCGCACGTCCTCACGCGCGTCGGCGACGATGCCGTTACGCTGGTAAAGATCGCGCATCGCGTCGATTTTCTCCGAATCCAGTCCGTTGTTCTCCAGAAGAACGTCGAGCAGCGCGCGATCGTCACCGGAATCAACGCGATCGAGGGCTCGCACGAGCAGGTAGGTGCGTTTGCCCTCGACGACATCGCCGCCGATGCGTTTGCCGAGTGTCGCTTCGTCGGCGGTGATATCGAGCAGATCGTCCTGTATCTGAAAGGCGAGGCCGAGGTTGCGCGCGAATCCACGGAGCGCGTCGATCTGCGCCGGGCTGCCGCCGCCGACGATTGCTCCGATCTCGGCGGCGGTTTCCAGCAGTCGACCGGTTTTCAGGGCGATCATCGTGAGGTAATCCTCGATCGTGATGTCGCGGCGCGTTTCGTACTCGGCATCGAGCGCCTGACCGTCGCAGACGTCGATGAGGCCCTGCGCGAACGAAGCGACGGCAGCCGGGTGTGCGCCGCCGAGTGTCCGGAGCGCGAGGCCGATCATGGCATCGCCGACGAGGATTGCGGTGGCCTGATTCCAGACGGTGTGGACGGTGGGCCGACCTCGCCGCGTAGCGGCGCGGTCCATGATGTCGTCGTGCACCAGCGTGAAATTGTGCAGCATTTCCACGGCCACGCCCGCATCGAGCGCGTCCGGCCCGTTGCCGCCGACAGCGGAGGCGGCGAACATCACGAGCACGGCGCGGACACGTTTGCCGCCGCTTTCGACGACGTACCGTGTCGGCTCGGCAAGCGGCGAGGTGATGCTCTCGCCGACGACCTCGAGCAACCGCCCGTCGACGCTCCGCCGCAGTGAGCGATAGCGTTCGGAGAATTCGTTCTGAACCTGATCCGCCGATGCCGGGTGTTCCATTCGTTCCAGGGATACCGATTCGAAGTTATTCCAGGTCGCGACCCGACCCACCAGCCGTTTCCCGCACTCGCAATCGCGCTTCTCGAAGTTCCGCAACGGTTGTCGAACCCGTGAGGAACATCATCCCGCGCAGGCGGGTGCGCCAGGTCGTCAGCATCGTTGCCACGGCTTCCTGACCCCGATCCCGGAGTGTTTGCAATACGGGACGGGCGACGCCGACGAGGTGGGCGCCAAGGGCGATGGCCACAGCCATGTCGCGTTCGGAGGCAATCCCGCCGGAGGCGATGAGCGTCGCTCCGAATTCTTCACAATGTCCGCGCGCGCCGAGGATCGCTTCGGCCGTGGGAATTCCCCAGTCCCAGAACGCATCGGTATCGGAGCGTTCCTCGCGTCGGAGTATCTCCACACCCGACCAGCTGGTTCCGCCCGCGCCGGCGACGTCGACGTGGCGAACGCCGGCGTCGAGCAGGCGACGGACGACGTCGGCGGAAAGCCCGGCGCCCACCTCCTTGACGATCAGCGGGATCTCGAGTTCGCGCACGAGTCGTTCGATGCCGGCCAGCACGCCCCGGAAGGACGGTTCGCCCTCGGGTTGCATGAGTTCCTGCAACGGGTTGAGATGGACGGCGAAGCCGTTCGCCTCGATGAGTTCGGCGAGCCGTCGGACGGTGTCGGTCGAGGCCGCGCGAGCGATCTCGGCCCCGCCGAGATTGCCGAAGATGGCAACCGACGGGGCGGTGCGTCGCGCGGCGCGGAAACTTTCGAGGTGGCGGTCGCTTCCGATCGCCTGGCGTTGTGAACCGACGCCCATGGGAATTCGCAGCGACTCGCACACCTCGCCAAGCTGCGCATTGATCCGTTCGGCTTCGTCATACCCGCCGGTCATGGAGCTGATGATCAGCGGCATCGAGCAATCGATGCCGAGGAACGCGGTCGAGGTATCGACCTCGGCGAGATCGATCTCCGGCAGCGCGTTGTGCTCCAGTTCGTACCGCTCGAGTCCCGTCGTCTTGTGCCGGAATGAAACGTCGGCGTCGACGACGAGGTCGACGTGATCCTTTTTTCGATTCGAGGTCTGATCCAATGGCATGGGAACAAGTATCGGGAATTACCCGGAGGTCGCGATCGGATTCACCGCCCGGAGGGGTCGTCCTGCCGAGGGGACTTCTCCGCACCTGCGTTCTCTCCGTCGCCGGCAGTCCCGCCCTCGTCTGAATTCGCCGGGTCGCCCGGATTCTCCCCCCTGTCTGCATTTCCGGCTTCGTCTGAATTCTCCCCATCACCGAGCGTGTCGTCCACGTAGAGCATTCTGACGACCACCATGCAGCAGGCGACGATCGGCGTGGCCAGCAGCAGGCCGAGCATCCCGAGCAGGGTACCGAAGACGATCTGGGTGCTGATGTGGAGGGCCGGCGGAATGAATACGGCGCGGTGCTGCACCTGCGGCGTGATGAGGTAGCTCTCGAGGAACTGCACGCCGACGTAGAGGAGCAGGACGTGGAAGCCGGTGGCCGGAGAGTGGGCGAAGCCGACGAGGAGCGCCGGAACCGCGGCGATGACCGGTCCGAAGTTGGGCACGAATTCGAGCAGTGCGGCGATGAGGCCGAGCGTGAAGGCGAGGGGAATGCCGAGGAACCAGAGGCCGAGACCGGTAAGAATTCCGACGACCGACATCGAGATCGACTGCCCGACGAGCCAGCGAAGCATGGTGTTGTCGACTTCGCTGAGCACCTCGTGTGCGCGCCTGCGTCCCCTGGGCGGAATCAACTGCAGGATGCCGTCGCGGTAGATATTCGGCTGGACCGCGGAGTAGACGCCGACGGCGACGACGACGATCACGCCGATGACGAGGCCGGAGGTGGTGCTGATCACGCCGCGTGCGCGTGTGAGAAACGCGCCGCCGTGCACGAGCTGGTCGATTGCCGGAATCGCATCCAGCAGACGCTGTCCCAGCGTGTTGTTGCGCAGCAGGTGCTCGAGGTGGCGGGCCGACTCGGCGATCTGCGTCGAGAGCTGATCGAACTGATCGGCGATGTTGGGTGAGAGCAGCCAGAAGACGAACACGAGCAGGCCGAGGATCACCAGGAGGGATAGACCGGAGGCGAGATTGCGCGGTATGAACGTGTGGCGTCCGACGGCGTTGCCGATACCGCGCATCATGACCGACAGCAGGTAGGCGGCGAAGACCATCAGCAGCACGTCGATGGCGATCCATGCGGTGACGGCGAGGATGAACACCGCAGCGACGATGGAGACGATGACCAGTGTTCGGAGCGCGAGCCGGCGGTATTCGGACTGAGAGGAATCTGCGGTCGTGGTATCGCTCATGGCATGGAACGGTGGATGTGCATCGTTGCAGGAACTGAAACGGGCGGCACGTGGCCGCCCGGACATTCAGATGATCAAGCAGAATCCGACTCGAGCGTGGTGCCCATCAGTGGGTGGCCGCTGCCTTCGCCTCCTGATTCTCTGCGCTGTAGAGGACCTTCAGTTCGTCCACGTACAGCTTCTGCAGTGAATCGATCGCCATCTCATTGCTCTCGTTGGTCGACGTCAACGTGACGTCCGGCTCATTCACAATCAACATGCCACGCGGGGGGAGCGGCGGGCGGTACGCTCCGCTGACGGCAGCAGGGGGGCATGCGTGGACGCGGGCGGGCGACAGGGGAATTCCCATCATCTGGCGTGCACACCGGGAGGGACTACTGTCCGCCGAGAATCAGCGGCAGTCCGCTGTTGCCCGAACCGATGACGACGACCTTGGAGTTGTCTGAACCGGCGAGCTTTTCGGTCGCCTCGATACCCTTCCACTTCAGCAGGTTCTCATTGATGCCTTCGCTGACGATCCGCTGGAAGTCGGCGATACCCTGGGCTTCGACGCGCTTGCGATCGGCCTCCTGCTTCTCCTTGGTGAGCACGAACTGCATGCGTTCGGACTCCTGTTCGGCACGCAGTTTTTCCTCGATGGCATCTTTCACCTTCGTCGGCAGCGTCACTTTCCGAAGCGGGGTGGCTTCGATGATGATGCCGCGCGGAGCGACGAGCTTCTTCAGCGTGCTCTCGATCTTCTGTGCGAGCAGTTCGCGCTGCGAGGTATACAGCGCCTTGGCTTCGTACTCGGCGGTGACGCCACGGACGACCGAGCGGAACTGCGGGACGAGCAGGATGTTCTCGAAGTCGGGGCCGACGGTCCGGTAGATCTCATCGGCCTTGTCGGGATCGAGGTGGTAGAGGGCGCTGAGCTCCAGCTGCACCGAGAGGCCTTCGCTGGAGGGAACATCGGCCTGTTCGAACACCTCGGCGGTTTTGGTGGAGAACTGTTTGACGACGGCGAGGGGGTTGACCAGGGTGACGCCCGGCTTGAGCGTGGTACTCGAGACGTTGCCGAAGAGATCGACCACGCCGACGTGACCGGCGTCGATGACGGTGACCATCTGGCCGATGGCAATGACGACGAAGACGATGGCGCCGACGACGGCGCCGAGCCGGTAGGCGGTGACCCGCAGGCGTACTGCGGCCAGTGCGAGAACGAGGGCGAGGACGATGGTGACGATGAAGAGCATGACGAAAGGAGTTGGTGACGGTGCGGTTCGCGTATCCGCTACTGGCGGATCGCGAGGTAATTGTAGTCCTTGACGACGGTCTGGAGGAATTCGAACTGGGAGGCAGCCGTCGGCAGATCCAGCCCGTCGAGTGCCAGGACGGTGCGAACCTGACGGGCGAGCTGGCTTAGAAGCATGGGGTCATTGCGTTGCCGGCTGAGCTCCAGCACATCGCCGATCGTCTGCAAATCCTCGTCGCTCAGCTTCATCACCTGTGGATAGACCGGCTGGTAATCCTCCTCGACGAGTCGGAAAATCGTGTCCTCCAGCGCGACAGGAGCGTCGAGTTTCACGACGGTGGTACCGGCTGCCAGATCGCCCACGCGCTGACCGCGTCCATTGACGAGCATCGTGATGAGGGGAATGACGCCGGCGAAGAAGACGGCGCTCTCGATCAGCCGGAAGAGCCATCGCATCACATAGTTGCCGAGCGTCGGCTGTGCTCCGTCGAGTCGCACCACCCGCAGCTTCAACAGCCGCTTTCCGATGCTCTGTCCCTCGAAGAAGACTTCGCATACGAGGTGGTAGAAGACCACCGGCAGCATCGTGATGACCAGCAGCGCGACATCGAGACTGACGAATTCGGTGAGGATCACCAGCGTCGCGATGGCGTAGGCCACGACGATGATGAAGTCGATCGCATAGGCGCCCATGCGTGCCCCGATGCTGGCGACCTCGTATTGAATGGGAACGTTCTGCGTGGTTAGGACGGTAACCTTCGCCATGATCGGGCAGCGGGGTAATACGGGGGAACGGTGGGAGAATGGGGTCGGCGGGTTAGCTTTGGTGCCGCAGCGGATACACACGTCCGCGTTCGAACGACCGGGGAAGGTACGCCGCCACCCGTCAACGCTCCAAGATCGAGATGAGAGAAGCCGCATTCGTCAGGCAGAACGCCGAGAGGTGGAAGAGATTCGAGGGATCGCTCGCCGAGGCTCGAACAGTCGACCCCGACCTGCTGGCCGAATGGTTCGTGCAGCTGACCGACGATCTCGCCTACGCGCGCACGTACTATCCGCACAGCACGACGACACGGTATCTCAACCAGCTGACCATTGCCGCCCATCAGGCGATCTACCGCAACCGCGGTGAGGACCGATCGCGCGTGATCACCTTCTGGACGCAAGAGCTTCCGCTGGAGATCCTGGCAGCCCGCAGGGAGCTGTTCTACGCCCTCTGTGTCTTTCTCATCGCCATCGTGATCGGGCTGGTCAGCGCCGCGCACGACGCCGGATTCGTGCGGCTGATACTTGGTGATTCGTATGTGAACATGACGCTGGAGAACATCCAGAAGGGCGATCCGCTCGCGGTCTTCAAGGGAGGGCAGGTCAACATGTTCCTCGGTATCACCGCCAACAACGTCCGTATCTCCTTCCTTGCATTCGTCGGCGGTATCTCGCTTGGCATCGGAACGTTCTGGCTGCTGCTGACAAATGGTGTGATGGTCGGAGCGATCGCGTGGTTCTTCCACGATCAGGGACTGACGCTCGACTTCATCCTGACGATTTTCATCCACGGCACGCTGGAGCTCAGCGCGATCGTGCTTGCCGGCGGAGCGGGACTGGTGATGGCCGGAGGCATTCTCTTTCCCGGCACCTACACGCGCAGGTACGCATTCATGCGTGGTGCGCGGAGGGGAATGAAAATCGTCATCGGCCTCGTTCCTATCTTCATCGTCGCCGCAACGCTCGAAAGCTTCGTGACCAGATACAACACGGTGATGCCGACCGCGCTGCGGGCGGCGATTATCCTCGTCTCGCTGGCGTTCGTCATCGGCTACTTCGTCATCTACCCCTTCATTCTCGGGCGCCGCGCCGCCATCGGAGGCCCGGACACCCTCTCCACGTAATTCACCATGGAACAGAATCAACCCTTCGAGGTGAGACACGAACGCGACTTCGGCCAGTCGGTCAACGCGCCGTTCGCGGTTCTGCGTCAGAACTTCCGCGGTCTCGCCAGATCGATCCTCTACATCGCTGGCCCGGCGGTCCTGGTGGCGAGCATCATGCAGACCGTGGCGCTGCGGGATTTTCTCTCTGCGGCGACGACGGGCGTCGACCCGGCCCGCATGGGAACGGGATTCGTGGCCGAGTACGCTATCTCATGGGTCTTCACCGTGTTCACCACCTCGCTCCTGGCCGGTGTGATCACTGAATTCATGGTGCTGCACCTGGAGTTCGGTACCGGTGGATTCGATGTACCGGACGTATGGAATCGTGTGCGGGAGGATCTCGGGATGATCATTGCGACGGCGTTCGGAACGGCGCTGCTCACGCTGATCGCGTTCTTCTGTTTCGTCATCCCGGGCATTTACCTCTCGGTGATCCTGTCGATACTGCTGACGGTACGCATCGTCGAGGGCGAGTCGTTCTTCGGCGGCATCTCGCGCTCGCGCTCCCTCGTCCAGGGACGATGGTGGTTTACGCTTGGCCTGCTGATCGTCATGCAGATCATCGTCGCGGTGATGGGGATCGTGTTCGCCATTCCCCAATACATCGTCGTGTTCATCACGACGTTCGGAGCGGCGCGTGGAGGAGGAATGCAGCAGCTGCTGCTGATCGTCTCGGCGATCTCCACGTTCGGTTCGCAGATGCTCGCCTCGCTGACGATGCTGGCAGTCGTCCTCCACTACTTCTCGCTGGTCGAGCGGTCCGACGGGGTCGGAGTGGCTGCCCGCATAGCATCGATCGGCACGACGAGTTCAGATTCCACCGCCTCGACGCTCACCGAAGACAGACCCGACCGCCACGATGAGAGTCCCTGGCAGTAGCAGGCACATCCATCGGCGCGTGTGGCCGATGGCGCTGCTCGCAATAGCCGTCATCGCGATGAGCGGGGCCGGAGGGACGCTCCGCGCGCAGCCGTCGGCGATCGACACGTCGCAGGTGCGTAGCGCCGAGGCGACGGCCGACGCAACGACGGCCGACACAACCACGGCCGACACAACCACGGTCGACGGCACCAGCGGTCTTCGTCGAGACTCGGTGTCTGTGCGATCGCGTCGGCCGAGCGAGGCGCGGCTCGACTCGCTGCGGGACGACAAGGCGTTCGACTACGGCAGGCACGCGCACGAGACGCGGTCGCTGTGGGATCTGATCCTCGGGCGCGTGATCGAGTGGTTCAAAACCACGACGGTCGGTTCGGTGGTTGGCGACGTGATCGTCTACGGCGTCCTTCCGCTGATCGTCATCATCGCGCTGCTTCGAGTGATGGGTGCCGACGTCGGTGCGCTGCTTCGCCGACGTTCGCGTCGCCTGGCCGTGCAGATGGAGACCGACGAGGATGTTCACCACATCGACTACGACGCGCGCATCGCCGCCGCGGTCGACGCCGGCGATCTCCGCGAGGCGATCCGGCTCCACTACCTGCGAACGCTACGGGATCTCTCCGCCGCCGGACTGATCGAATGGAGCCGCCGCAAGACCAACCACGACTACCTGCTCGAGCTCGCCGGCACCGCCATCGAATCGCCGTTCGCCCGCGCCACGCTGGTGTACGAATTCGTCTGGTACGGTGACTTCGCTATCGACGCTGCCGGATACGAACGTATCCGTGCCACGTTCGAACGACTGATCGAACAGATCACGGTGGCGCGATGAAGTGGAGGGAATTCAAATACGTCCTCGTGCTCCTCGGAGTCTTCGCGGTGGTCCTCGTCGTGGAACTCAGCCAGCCGGAGCCGGTCGACTGGACACCGTCGTATCGTGCCGATGCGACGAAGCCGCTCGGTACGTACCTGCTGCGCAACGTGCTCGAGGACATGGTGCCGGGCCAGCCGATCGAGGAGGACGACCAGTCACCGTACCTCTCGCTGCCGGACTACAAGACGGGATGGAATTATCTGGTGGTCAACCAGTCGTTCGCGCCAGACTGGCTCGACGCGCGCACGATGCTCGAGTTCGTCGAACGTGGCAATCGAATCTTCATCGCCGCCGACGAGATCTCCGGGGCGATGGCGGATTCGTTGAAGCTGGATTTCGATGTTCGGTTCCTGCGCGATTCGACGCAGGATGCGGGGCGATTGGCGTGGAATCCCGGGGACAGCGCGGGGTTTCGGTTCCCGCACCAGATGTGGCGGTATCACGTCATCCAGACCGATTCAGTCGACGCCACAGTGCTGGGGACGAGCCCGATGGGGGAGGTGAATTTCGTCCGTATCGACCGTGGGAAGGGCTCGATCTACGTGAACCTCGAGCCGATGGCGTTCACGAATTTCGCGTTGAGCGACACCGCCACCGACGACTATGCATTCCAGGCGCTGAGTGTGCTGCCGGTGTCGCCGACGATCTGGGACGAATACTACAAGGTGGGCAGGGCGGACACGAACGGCGTGGAAGTAAGCACCTCACCGATGCGATACATCGTGTCGCAGACGGCGCTGCGGTGGGCCTACGTGGTGGCGATCATCGGCGTGGTGCTGTTCATCGTGATGTACGCCAGGCGGCGGCAGCGGGTGATTCCGGTCGTCGAGAGGCCGAAGAACACGACGCTCGAGTTCGTGGCCACCGTCGGCGCACTCTATCATCAGCACGGCGATCACCGGGGCATCGCGCGCAAGAAGGCGGCGTTCCTGCTGGAGTTCATTCGAAGTCGATACAACGTATCGACGGCCGAACCGGACGCGGAGCTCTACGAGGCGATCGCGCGGCGCTCCGGCGTCGGGCTGCAGCGGGTGCGCAATCTCTTCGAGCTGATGACGCGCATTGAAGCTGCGGCGGACGTCAGCGAAGGCGAGCTGCTCGCCTTCGAGCAGGCGATCGACGCATTCCGGGCCGAGGCACTGTAGGGGGTGGCGGAAGAGCGGGGCGGGGCTCGGGCGGTCGGGAGTCTCGGGTTCGCTTCCGCTGTGGTCGACTTGGATGCTATTGGTGGTGCGTGGCTACGCGGATCTCGACGCTGCGGGAGAGCATGCGCTGTTCGGGGAGGTCGCTGCCGAAGCGCTGTGACTCGACGCCGCCGGCGCGGGGGTTGACGGTGACGTCGTGGACGTCGTCGTTGCTCAGATCGGTCCGCAGCACGTCGGCGACTGACTCGGCGCGGCGGCGCGAGAGATTCTCATTGTAGCGTTCACCACCGATCGGATCGGCGTAGCCGATCACCTGCACCGTACTGGAGTCCGGAATGGCGTTGGCCACCAGCGCAAGCAGCTTCCGATGGTCGGCCGTGGGCTCATCGGAGTTGTAGTCGAAGGCAACCAGTGAGTAGACGGTCTCGTCGGCGACGACCGTGCCGCGCTGTTCGACCAGCTGCACGTGTCGACGCGTGACCAGTGGAAGTTCGTCGTGGGCGGTGACGACGTTGCCGGTGGAATCCTCCACCGTCAGGTCGATGCGGATCGGCGAGGGAATCGAGTCGAGCCGGTCGTCGCTGAGCGTCCACGACAGATCGTCGATGCCGACGGTCGGATCGCCGGTTCCCTCGTAGTGCGCCATCGGCTTGTCCGCCTGTTCGATGTCCACCGTCCAGCGCCGCACGCCGGCCTCGGCGTTGACCGACTGTGTGAGCGAGATCGTTGGCGGATCGAAGTTGCGGGCGATTCGTTCGGTGGCGATCGGCTCGAGCAGCGTCGGATCATCGGAGGAGAATTCCACACGCCGATTCTCCTCGCGTCCCTCCTCCGATGTCTCGGAGGAACGAGGCATCGGTCCCGGTGCGGTCGTGACCCGGATCTGTTGCGGTCGAACGCCCCACCGATCGACCAGTTCGTCGCGAACGGATTCGGCGCGGCGGCGCGCCAGCTCCGGCGGTTCATCGCCCGAGGCGCTGCCATGCACCGTCAGCCTCGCAGCCGAATCGTCCAGAAGCCGGCGCGCGAGCACCGCCACCACATAGCGATTCGCCTTCTCGATGTCCAGCGTACGAAGCAGTTCGAATTTGAATTCCGATGGGTTGTCGCCCGGTTCGGTGCGATACCGCGGTGCGATCGTGGCCGAGTCGGCGTTGAAGAACATTGCCGCGAGCAGCGGGACGTAGCGGCGGGTGAAGGTCTCGTCGATCGACACCGCTGCGACGTCGCTGACGTTGCCGTCGGCGTCGACGCCGTGCAGGTCGATCGAAGCGCTCAACAGCGGCACGTGCGGTGGCGGGGGCTGTTCGGCAACGACGACCGGCGCGGGATGCGGCGTGAGGTCGAATTCGAGCGAAGCGCCCGCTCCGAATTCCACACCACCCCAACCGACGGCGCCGGTCGGCGATCGAAGCGCAAGCGATGCCGTCGCCGTCGGTATCAGCGAGGCCGTTCCCCCAGCCGGTAGCACCCATCCTCCCGAAACCTTCAGCCCATAGCCGAGACCCGTACCGTTCGGATCGAACGCGGTCAGCATCGGTTGCGACGGCTGTCCCCCGGCGAGCCGGATGTCGCCCGGGCCGGTGACGTTGTCGGTCTGGTCGAACGAATTCGACAGTCCATACCGCACCCACGGACCGGCAGCGAGCCGAAGGTGTTCGCCCGGCGAGATGCGCATCATCACGGCAACTTCGAGCGCGTGCAGCGAGGCGTCCAGCGCGAAGTGCCGATCGAGAACGACGAGCTCTCCGGTCTGAGGGGTGCGTACCGACTGTCGTTCGATCGGGAGTGCCTGCAGGTGATCGGCGGCGTGCAACCAGCCGATCTGAAGACTGAGTCCGAGCCCGTCTGAGAGCAGCGACGGGAACGCCAGGTGCGCACCGCCACTGACATGAACGGTCGAGCCGGACGAGAACGTGCCGCAGTCATCGCCGCCGGGGTAGACGGGCACGGAACCGAACAGGAGGCCACCGGACGCTCCGGCATCGATACCGGCGGCGAGGGTCGACTGCGCCGCGGCTACACCGGCGGCAAGGAGGCAGAGGCATGAGCCCACAAACAGATATCGAGCAATCACACACATGCACCAATTCGGTTTCATGAATCGAATTCAAAATCCCCCATTCACGGCACCCGGGCAGGCCCACAGCCGCCCGACCGATCTCCTCCATCACTTCACGACCATTACCGTAACGAAGTCGCGCGCCGCGCGATCGCGGAGTTCCAGGCGATACAGACCCGAGGCGATCGACCGCGTGGTCAACGTGGTCGTCTGCTGACCGCCGGTCGCGGTCGGCAGCGCCAGGTCGAGCACTTCGCGTCCCTGCACGTTCACCAGCACCATGTGGGTTTCTTCACCGACCGGCGCATGCCACCGGATCACCGCGGCGTCGCGAACGGGATTCGGCCGCACCGATTCGATGCGCGCGCGACGGTCGAGCGCGAGGTTGCCACCGACGTCGCAGCCGCTGAGCAGCACGATACCGCCGGTGCCTTCGTGCGGGACGTCGTTGATCGACACCGCATCGAGGGAGACCTGGTTCACCGGCTGTCCGGTGACGAGGCCCTGCATCCGCAGGGTCAGCAGCGTGGCACCTTCGGCGGGCGTCGACCGCGTGCGATCGATCGTCACCGCGCCATCGGGAGTTGCGGAGACCTCGGATGGCGCGAACGTTCCGTCGTCGTCGGCTGCAGAGAGCAGGAAGAGCGCACGCGGATCGAACGTGAGCGCGGCGCGGACGCGGGTGACGTTCTCGTCGGCAACGAACGGCGGGTCGACCATCACGTGAAGTTCGAGCGGATTACCAGCGACTGCCGAAACGGTGTCGACCCGGAAGACGTGGCTCTGATCGACGGGACGCGGCATGGTGATCGCCTCTGAGGTGGCCGAGCATCCGGCGTCGGTGGTGATGCGCACGCTGTAGTCGCCCGGGGTGGAGGCGACCACGCGTACATCTGTCGCACCGGGGATGTCGAGATCGTCGCGAAGCCACTGCAACGAGCCGCCGCCCGGCGCGGCTGCGAAGAGCGTGTCACCGATGACGGAGATCGTCGGCGCGTCCGGCAGGGGCGCAATTTCGACCGTTGTCGGATCGGCCGTCGCGCGGCAACCGTCTGAATTCACCACGCTCACCGAGTAGTTGCCGCCGTTTCCGACGGTGATGGACTCCGCGGTGTCGCCGGTCGACCATTCGTAGTGATCGAAGCCGGGCGTGGCAACGAGCGTGAGCGAATCTCCCTGGCAGAGCGAGACGGAGCCGGCCGGCTGGATCGCCACCGACGGTGCGGGAAGCGCGGTGACCGACACCGCCGGAGAGGTCCCGGCGCAGTCGGGTCCGTCGCTGACGGTAACGGTGTAGGAGCCGGGGTCGGCGACGGTGATCGACGGCGTGCTCTCACCGGTCGACCACGTGTATTGGAGGTGACCCGGAGGTGCCGAGAGAACGATGGAGGAATCGGCGCAGAGCGCGATCGGCCCGGCCGGGGAGATCACCGGCGACGGCTTCGGATGGGTGGTCACCGTGACGGGATCGGACGTCCCGCCGCAGGTTCCGCTCGAATCGGTCACGTGCACCGTGTAGGAGCCGGCGGAGGTGACGTCGATCGACCGTGAGGTCGCACCAGTGCTCCAGGAATAGCTCGCGTAGCCGGCGGGTGCCTGGAGCGTGATCGAGCCGCCCTCGCAGATGTCGATGGGTCCGGCGGGCGTCACCACCGGCTGCAGACTGTCGCCGACCGAGACGGCGTAATCGTCGGAGTGGAGGTCGCATCCCGAGGGATCGGCGGAGAAGTCGACATGGACGAATCCAGGGCCGGGGGAATTCCACCGGACCTGAATCTGATCGGTTCCCTGGCCCGAGAGAATCGTTCCGGAGGGAGAGACGGTCCACTGGTATCCCGAACCGGCGGGCGCCGCGGCACGGTAGGCGGACGTCGAGGCGAGGCAGGCGGAATTCGGGCCGTCGATGCGAACCGAGTCGACGGCGTATACCGAGACACTCAGCGGGTCACTCGTTCCGACGCAGCCGGACGAATCTTCCACGGTGACGGTGAACTCGCCGGCGGAACGAACGGTGATACGTCGCACTGACGCGCCGTTCGACCAGGTGTAGTGCCGGTAGGGTCCGCCGGCATCGAGCGTGACGGAGTCACCAGGGCAGAGCGTTGTCGAACCATCTGCGACGAAGATCACGGGCGTCGGTGGCGTGGCTTCTTCGACCACGAAGGGATCGGAGGTGCCGCCGCAGCCGGTGGAATCCTCGACGGTGACCGAGTAGGAGCCGGAATTCGCGACGGAGATGCGGCGGGTGGTGTCACCCGTGGTCCACTGGTAGGAACGGTACCCGGGTCCGGCATCGAGCGTGAGCGTATCGCCGGGACAGATGCGGGGCGGGCGGCTGGAGACGATGCGGGGAACGAGTCCGGAGCCGACGGTCACGTTCAGGGTATCGCCGCTGGTGCAGCCCGAGGCGGTATCGGTGACGATCACGCGCACCTGACCGGAGCCGCTCGAATTCCACTTGACCGTGAGTTCAGACGAATCGGCCCCGGTGCGGATGAATCCATCGCCGCTGAGTTCCCAGTGGTAGCGCAGGCCGGGTTGCGACTCGACCGAGTAGCGCGACTCTGCGTCGGCGCAGACCGAGCCGGGTCCTGCGATACTGGCGACGGGGCGCTGGTGGACGTTGAGGACGACGGTATCGCTGTAGCCGACGCAGCCGGTGTAGGCCTCGACTTCCACCCAGTACGCACCGGAATCCGACGCAACGATGTTGCTTGTTTCCTCTCCGGTCGACCAGTGGTAGTAGTGGAAGGTACCGGGCACAAGCAGCGTGACGCTCTCGCCGCTGCAGAGGTTGGTGTCGCCCGAGACGGTGAGCGTCGGATGCGGAAGTGACAGCACCTCTACCAGCGTTGAATCGGAGGTTACCGAGCACCCGTTGGTATCGGTGACGGTTACGGCATAGCTGGCGGAGTCGTGAACGACGATGCTCGGAGTGGAATCGCCATTCGACCAGGCGTAGGTGACGAAGCCGAGCGTCGCCTGGAGGCGAACGCTATCGCCGTAGCAGAAGCTGGTGGCACCCTGGGCGGTGATGCTTGCCGAGGGTTGTGCGAAGTAGGAGAGCTGCGCGGGTGCCGAGGTGCCGGCGCAGCCGTTGCTGTCGACGACCGTGACGGTGTAGACGCTGTTGTCGTCGACGACGATCGATCGGCTGGTGGCACCGGTGTTCCACTGGTAGGAGACGTACGGCGCGTCGACCGTCAGCGTGGCCGTGTCGCCTCGGCAGACGGTGGGACGGCTCTCGAGGATGGCCGGCGCGGGGACGGGATAGTTGTGCAGGAAGACAGAGTCGGGTGCGCTGGTGCAGCCGAGTGTATCGACGACCGCGAGCGTCACCAGGCCGGTGTCGTTGGTGCGGATCGACTGCGTGCTGTCGCCGGTCGACCAGAGGTATTCCACGAATCCCGGAATGCCCGAGAGCGTGACGGAGTCTTCGCGGCAGAATCGGGTCCGGGGCGCGACGATCGTGGCGATCGGCCGCTGGTTGAGTCCGACGGTGTAGGCGTCGGACGTCCCGAGACAGCCGGCGGAGTCGAGCACGGTCACGGTATAGGAGCCCGGCTGGGAGACGGTGATCGTGGCCGTCGTGTCGCCGGTGGACCAGAAGCGATGCGTGTTGGGCGCGGCGGTCGAGAGTACCACACGTGAATTCGGATCGTTCTGGCAGAGTCCGCCGCTGGCGACGATTTCGGGTGTCGCGGCCTGGCAGCCGATCCGCACGACGTAGGAGTCGGTCGCGCCACCGAAGCTCGTTTGAAAGGCGCCGCTGGTGGTGGTAAGTCCGTTGCTGGCGGTCGTGAGGCTCACATAGGCGTTGCCGTCGGAGCCGCCCTGCACACCGAGCGCCCACTCGCTCCAGGTGTCGCCGATGTAGGTGGAGCTCATCAGCAGTCCGTTGGCGCTCAGCCGCATGAAGAAGCCGTCGAGCAGTCCCGAGGCCGCGTCCTCGAGCGGTCCTCCGATCGCCGGAAGGTTGCGGCTGCTCTCGGTCACGCCGCTCAGACAGATCATCCCCTGGGGATCGATCGCGATGCTGGTGACCGCGTCGACGCTGTCGCCGCCGACGTAGCGGGCCCATCGCAGTCGGCGTCCGTCGCCGGAGAACTTCGCGAGGAATCCGTCGGAGGAACCGTAGACCCGGCTCTGGGAGGTATCGATGGTCGCCGGCAGTCCGCTTGCGGACGTCTCTCCACCGATCACCACGTCGTTGCTGTCGTCGAGTGCGACACATGAACCGTGCTCGAGCGCGTTGTTCTCGTAGCCGCCGAAGAACGTGGTCCATTCACGGCCGCCGGAGGTATCGAATTTGACGACGAACGCGTCGGCACCGGAGATGGTCGTGTCGTAGGCCCCGCTCGTGGCCGACAGATTTCCGTCGGTGCGACCAACCACGACGATGGCACCGGTGTCGTCGAGTGCCAGATCCCATGGCTGCGCCGAGGCCGTGCCGCTTCCACCGTAGTACGTCGACCAGATCAGCGCGCCGCCCGACGTGAAACGCGAGAGGAACATGTTGATGGCGGTCGTCGATCCGCCCCCGGCAAAGGAGGACTGGAAGGCGCCGGGGGTGATGGGGAAGTTGGTGTCATGGGTCTCGCCGGTGACCACCACGTTACCCAGCCGATCGACTTCGACGGCACGACCGAAGTCCAGCGAACTTCCATTGCGTGTGAGCGACCCGCCGAGGTAGGTAGCCCACTGCCGTGCTCCGGCGCTGTCGAATTTGGCGATGAAGGCATCGGCATTTCCGCCGAGCGACGTCTGGTATGCACCCGAGGTGACCGGCAGATTGGTACTCTGCGTGTGTCCGACGATCACGACGTTGCCCGAGGAATCGACGGCGATGCCGTGGTCGCAGAGTCCGACGGTCGACGAGGTGATCGTTCCGGTCTCATCCGTGTTGCTTCCACCGAAGTAGGTCGACCAGACGCGGGAGCCGCCGGTGGTGAACCGCACGATGTAGGCATCCGGGCCGCTTCCGCCGGAGGCGCTACCGTTGGAGGTCTGAAACGCGCCGCTGGTGACCGGGAAGTCGGTCGACAGCGTGGGACCCGCGACGTAGAGCGTCGAGCCCGCCGGCCACAGCGCGAGGTCGCCGCCGATTTCGTTTCCCGTTCCTCCCAGATACGAGGCCCAGGCCCGCGTCATGGGATCGATCGTCAGCTCGCGATCATGGTCGTAGGCACCGAGCTGGAACCGCGCCTCACGGTGTCCGTCGGACGAATCGACGATCCAGCGGCTGGGCACTTCGAAGTCTCCCTGTCGACTTACCGGGGCCGATTCACGAATTCCACCCAGTGACACATTCGTCTCAACCTCTCCGTCGGCGGTCAGCCGCTGCGCGTCGGCACCGTCATATCGGATTCTGATCCGCGAGGGATCGGCGCCGGGGTGAACGACGAACGCATACTCGATGCCGTCATCGCGGATGTCGACGACCAGATCGATGCCCGGGTAGAGATTGCCGTAGGTGACGCGGCCATAGCCGCGGACGCCGAGCAGACCGTCCGGACACTGGGGCAGGTAGAAGTTGAATCGTTCGGAGCCGACGCCATCGGCGACGATGCGGGGCGAATCGGAGGCGCCGACGAAGTCGAGGTCGAGCCGATGCATGTGCACGTCGTCGGCGGCATGGTCGGGTCGGTGCCCGAAGACGAAGCTGAATCCGGACGAGCGGAGGTAGACGGTAGCGTCGTGGAGCGTGGCGCTGTAGAGCAGATCGGGCCGGCGCGTGCCGCGGGTATCGACCAGCTGGCCGCGGTTCTCGACGAACAGTGGCGTGGAGGCGGCAGCGTGTCCGAGCGGAATCAGGACGAGGGCAAGCAGCGGGGAAATTCGGCGTAGCAGGAAACGGTACTTCATGCCGGTCGGGTACGATCGATGCAATGACGGGTAGACGACGGTGTATTCAGGAGTGACACGAGCGGCGCCGGCACCATAACGCGGCGGTCGATCGGGTCACGGCGGTTATGTTGACGCCCGACACTGTGTCATTACTCAGTATGGGAACTCCCCTGACCACATCATCGGCAGCGCGGGACGACGCGGAGCTCTTCGCACGATTCATCGAGGGCGACGACGCGGCGTTCGAGCGACTGCTCGAGCGGCACAACCGTCGGCTCTACGCCTACTGTCTGAAGATGCTGGGCGAGACCGAGGCGGCGCGCGACGTGATGCAGGGGTTGTGGGAGCGGGTGATCAGGATGCGGGAATCCAGGAGTACGCTGAGCAATCCACTCGGGATGTTCGTGACGATACTTCGGAATCTGTCGCTGAACTACAAGCGGGATCTGCGGGTGCACCGCTCGCTCGACGAGGTGTCGGAGTCGGAGCTGCCCGACGTATCGATCCCGGAGAAGTCCCAGATGGAGGAGCTGGTGATCATGGCGCTTGCGCGGCTGCCGATGGCGCAGCGCGAGGTGATCGTGCTGACGGTCTACTCCGGCTACAGCTACATCGAGGTGGCAGCGATGCTGAACGCCTCGGTGGACTCGGTACGCATGCGAGCCATGCGCGGGCGGACGCATCTTGCACGGATCATCGGCGCGCTGATGGACGTCGACGAGGATCGCCAGACGAGTGAGGAATTCGAACGAACGCCGACGATCGGACCGCCGCGATGAGACTATCCGAACACGAACGACTGGTGGATCGCTATCTGCTCGGCGAGATGACACACGCCGAGGAGGAGGAGTTCGTGCTGCGGATGGCGACCGAACCGGAGCTTGTGGCGATGGTACGGGCGCATCGATTCGTCGACAACGCGTTGCGCAACGATCGCGAGGCGCTTCCCGACGACAGCGACGAGGTGGGCGAGCGTGCCCGTGCCGCGCTCGTCGCCGCGTCGCTGCCGCAGGGTTCGGCGCTGCACGCACCCGCCGTCACGGGCGCGGCCACGGGAGCGCTGTCGTCGTTCCCGCTGTCGGTGATCGTCTCGGTGACGGCGCTGGTGTTTGCTGCGGCGGGATTTCTGACGCGGGGATTGATCGTCTCCGACTCAGCGCCGACGACGAGTGTGGTTCGCGAGTCACCGTCGCGGGTCGCCGATCCGACGACGGTTCCGGGATTTGGTTGGCCGTCAACGGGGAATTCCGCGACTGGTCTGTTGCCGCGATCGGACGGTGGCGGTGGCTCGACCCTGTCGAATTCGGAGGGTGTTGGTTCGCATTCGGCAACAATCGATCAGAGCGGTCCTCGTGATGGTGCCGTCGACGCGCACACCAGCAGCGGCGCGGCGGCATCGACGGGAGTCGTGCGGAAGGCAATGACGGACGAATCCTCTGACCGCAGCATTCGAAGTGGCGGCATGAAGCGCGGGGGAAATTCAATGCCTACGAATCCGGTGCCGGCGCAGACGACGCGGCAGCGGAACCCGTCGACGCAGGCACCGACCGACCACACGGCGAACGCGACGGAACGGGGGGCGCTGCCCCGCGCGGAAGCGCCGCCGCTCATGCCGGAGCGTGACTCGATCACGTTCCGCATTCACACCACCACACCGCACGAACCGAACGACTGACGAGTGGGTATCTCGATACCCACGGCGAAGCCGTGGGCTAAGGGAGGGCGGCCCTCCGGGCCTTGGGGTGGCGGCGGTCGCGATAGCGGAGGTTGAGGTCGTTAGCGAGCGTGTCACGCGGGTGTGGCGTAACGCTCGCGTCGGACGCAATGCACGCGAGGGCCGCTCCGCTCGGAGTGGGTGGGCGTGGGTATCTCGATACCCACGGCGAAGCCGTGGGCTAAGGAAGGGCGGCCCTCCGGGCCTTGGGGTGGCGGCGGTCGCGATAGCGGAGGTTGAGGTCGTTGGCGAGCGTGTCACGCGGGTGTGGCGTAACGCTCGCGTCGGACGCAATGCACGCGAGGGCCGCTCCGCTCGGAGTGAGTGGGCGTGGGTATCTCGATACCCACGGCGAAGCCGTGGGCTAAGGGAGGGCGGCCCTCCGGGCCTTGGGGTGGCGGCGGTCGCGATAGCGGAGGATGAGGTCGTTGGCGGTCGAGTTGCGCGGGTGTGGCGTAACGCTCGCGTCGGACGCAATGCCCGCGAGGGCCGCTCCGCTCGGAGTGAGTGGGCGTGGGTATCTCGATACCCACGGCGAAGCCGTGGGCTAAGGAAGGGCGGCCCTCCGGGCCTTGGGGTGGCGGCGGTCGCGATAGCGGAGGATGAGGTCGTTGGCGGTCGAGTTGGGCGGGTGTGGCGTAACGCTCGCGTCGGACGCAATGCCCGCGAGGGCCGCTCCGCTCGGAGTGAGTGGGCGTGGGTATCTCGATACCCACGGCGAAGCCGTGGGCTAAGGGAGGGCGGCCCTCCGGGCCTTGGGGTGGCGGCGGTCGCGATAGCGGAGGATGAGGTCGTTGGCGAGCGTGTCACGCGAGTGTGGCGTAACGCTCGCGTCGGACGCAATGCCCGCGAGGGCCGCTCCGCTCGGAGTGAGTGGGCGTGGGTATCTCGATACCCACGGCGAAGCCGTGGGCTAAGGGAGGGCGGCCCTCCGGGCCTTGGGGTGGCGCGTGTCGCGATTGCGGAGGATGAGGTCGTTGGCGAGCGTGTCACGCGGGTGTGGCGTAACGCTCGCGTCGGACGCAATGCCCGCGAGGGCCGCTCCGCTCGGAGTGGGTGGGCGTGGGTATCTCGATACCCACGGCGAAGCCGTGGGCTAAGGGAGGGCGGCCCTCCGGGCCTTGGGGTGGCGCGTGTCGCGATTGCGGAGGATGAGGTCGTTGGCGAGCGTGTCACGCGGGTGTGGCGTAACGCTCGCGTCGGACGCAATGCCCGCGAGGGCCGCTCCGCTCGGAGTGGGTGGGCGTGGGTATCTCGATACCCACGGCGAAGCCGTGGGCTAAGGAAGGGCGGCCCTCCGGGCCTTGGGGTGGCGGCGGTCGCGATAGCGGAGGATGAGGTCGTTGGCGGTCGAGTTGCGCGGGTGTGGCGTAACGCTCGCGTCGGACGCAATGCCCGCGAGGGCCGCTCCGCTCGGAGTGAGTGGGCGTGGGTATCTCGATACCCACGGCGAAGCCGTGGGCTAAGGAAGGGCGGCCCTCCGGGCCTTGGTGTGGCAGCGGTCGCCTCTGTAGAGGAGCCCGTCATACGTATTGGAGAGCGGTGCCGTCACGGGTGGCCGCCTCCGGGGCATTCGCAAGAGACACCCCCTCGCAACGGCGTCAGTGGACCCTCCTGCAGTCGGAGATACTCCGCTCCATCGATATCCGCCCGGCGTGCCGCCGGGCCCCACGAAACTCCGCTCCTCTCCGCACGACCGGGGCCCTCTGCCGACGCGTCCCGCTCCGCCCCAAGGCCCGGAGGGCCGCCCTCCCTTAGCCCACGGCATCGCCGTGGGTATCTCGATACCCACCCCGATCGGGAGCGGCCATCGGGAGCGACGATCGGGAGCGACGATCGGGAGCGGCGATCGCGATGCACGCATCGGGTAGGACCATCGGGTGTGACCATCCCCGGTGCCCACCACGAGCGCCCACCACGAGCGCCCACCACGAGCGCCCACCACGAGCGCCCACCACGAGCGCCCACCACGAGCGCCCACCACGAGCGCCCACCACGAGCGCCCACCACGAGCGCCCACCACGAGCGCCCACCACGAGCGCCCACCACGAGCGCCCACCACGAGCGCCCACCACGAGCGCCCACCACGAGCGCCCACCACGAGCGTTCACCACGAGCGCCCACCACGAGCGTTCACCACGAGCGTTCACCGCGTGCGCTCACCGCGGTCAAGCCCCCGGCGTCATCCCGTGTGCGGAAAGGGAACGATCGTATCTTCCCAGCGTTGTCGACCGCATCATCACGACTCGATCTCGTATGGACCACGACGCCGCAGATCCCCTCGAAGAACCATCCAACGCCGAACGGAACGTCGCCGATACTCCCGAATCCGATGAGCCCTCCTTCGAACGTCGCGTCGACCTCGATGCGCTGCAGCGCGCCGTCGCGCGCGTTCGCTCCGAGGTCGGCAGAATCATCGTCGGACAGCACGAGATGGTCGACCAGATCATCGCTGCGCTGCTGTGTGACGGACACGTTCTGATCGAAGGCGTTCCCGGCATCGCCAAGACCCTTACCGCCAAACTCATCGCTCGAACGCTTTCGATCGAATTCTCCCGAATTCAATTCACGCCCGATCTCATGCCTTCTGATGTGATCGGGACGTCGGTGTTCAACATGCGGTCGAGCGAATTCGAATTCCGTCCCGGTCCGATATTCTCGCAGCTGGTGCTGATCGACGAGATCAATCGCGCTCCGGCCAAGACACAGGCCGCGCTGTTCGAAGTCATGGAGGAGCGGCAGATCACCGTCGACGGCCGCACGCACATCTTGTCGCCTCCGTTCATGGTGATCGCCACACAGAATCCGATCGAACAGGAAGGGACCTACCGTCTGCCGGAGGCGCAGCTCGACAGGTTTCTCTTCAAGATCGACGTCGGCTACCCGACGCTCGAAGAGGAGGTGGCGATACTCGACGGATTCCACCGTCGCCACGATCGCAACGACATCTCGGCGATTGGACCGGTGATGACGCAGGCGGAGGTGCTCGACTACCAGGAGAAGACGCGGATGATCCACGTGGAGGATCACCTGATGCACTACATCGCCCGCATCGTCGACGCCACACGCAATCACAGCGGTATCTATCTGGGCGGATCGCCCCGCGCATCGCTGGCGATCATGATGGGCGCCAAGGCATTCGCGGCTATGAACGGGCGCGACTTCGTCACACCGGAGGACGTACAGCGCGCGGTGATGCCGGTGCTCAGACATCGCATCCTCCTGACACCCGAGCAGGAAATGGAGGGCGCCACGGCCGACGCCGTCGTGCGCGCAATCGTCGAGCGGACGGAAGTACCGCGATAGCACCACCTCGGCGTTCCGCTGCGAACGTACTCCCGCCGATGCGGTCGGCGGCTCCCACACATGTTCCTCTCCCGACGTCTGTTCCAGATTCTCGCCGTGCTGGTCGCGCTGTTCGTGGCGGCGTACACACTTCCGTGGCTGCTCGGTATCGCACAGATCCTGGCGGTTGCACTGGCGATGCTGGTGGCAATCGATGCGATCGTGCTGCTGCGGGTGCGCGAGGCCGTCGACGGCACGCGCGAGATGGCCGCGCGATTGTCCAACGGCGACGACAATCGCATCCGCCTTCATCTGCACAACCGCTATGGATTTCCGATCGACGTGGATGTGATTGACGAGCTGCCGTTTCAATTCCAGATTCGCGACTTCAGGATGCGTGTGCGAATTGCGTCGGGTGCGACGGCGCATCCGGAGTACTCGGTTCGCCCGGTGCAACGGGGCGAATACGACTTCGGGTCGCTGAACCTCTACGTCTCGAGTCCGATCGGACTGGCGGTACGGCGCTTCCGACTCGATCGCGGCCGAGTGGTAGCGGTCTACCCGTCGTACGTACAGCTTCGGCGGTATGAACTGATGGCGCACTCACACCGACTGGCCGACGTCGGTGTCCGTCGGGTTCGTCGCGTGGGCCACACGATGGAATTCGACCAGATCCGCGATTACGTGGTCGGCGACGACTACCGGACGGTCAACTGGAAGGCGACGGCGCGTCACGGCGGACTGATGGTCAACCAGTATCAGGACGAGCGCTCGCAGCGCGTCTACGCGGTCATCGACAAGGGGCGCGCGATGCAGATGCCGTTCGAGGGCATGACGCTGCTGGATCACGCGATCAACGCGACGCTCTTGTTCTCGAACGTGGTGGTCAATCGGGGCGATCGCGCGGGGCTGGTCACCTTCAGCCGCAGAGTGGACACCATGGTGCCGGCCGAACGCCGGCGGGCGCAGATGCATCGCATCGTCGAGATGCTCTACAATCAGGACACGGATTTCTCCGAGCCGAACTACGAGCTGCTCTTCGCGACGATCCGGCGAACGGTGACGACGCGGTCGCTGGTGATGCTCTACACCAACTTCGAGACACTGCAGGGACTGCGCCGGCAGCTGCCGTACCTGCGCGGAATCGCCGCGACGCATCTGGTCGTGGTGGTGTTCTTCGAGAACACGGAGCTGCGCGGGCTGCTCGAGGCGCCGGCAGCGACGACAGGGGAGATCTACCGCAAGGCTATCGCCGAACAGTTCGCGCTCGAGAAGAAGCAGATCGTCGGCGAACTCAAGCGCCACGGAATCCACGCGATCCTGACGACACCGGCGAATCTCACCATCGATTCGATCAACAAGTACCTCGAAATCAAGGCGCGGCGATTGATCTGAGCGGGCGGTCCGAGGCTTCGCCATCGGAGCACTACAAACTTCTTCGCCAATCGATCCGTTCCCCGTACTCCTGCGCATTCCTGTCGCGCGCTGCGTGCGACGGGGGAGCGCGGCGCCAGTTCACGCCGCGACTCCGAACTGCCGCGTGATGGTCCAGATCCACGTCGCGCGGTACCGGTCCATGACTCACCCCTGGATCCCACACTCCAACATTCTTACAGGATCTCCGAACCGACGGAGGAATGCACATGAATCGATCGCTGAAAGCAATTCTGCTGCTCATGGTCGTCGGCGCCATCGCCGGCTGCAGCGACACTCAGACGCCGGTCGAACCGACCGCCGGCACACCAGAGGGTGCGTTCGATCGCGTGGCGCACGTTGACCACGCAATTCCGGGACGCTACATGGTGATGTTCAACGACGGTGTGGGAGCCGATCAGGTCGACGCCGTGTCGGCCGAACTTGGGAGCCGGCACCACGCGGCGGTCGACCACACCTTCCGTCACGCGGTTCACGGGTTCTCCGCTGCAATGTCGGCACAGGACGCCGAGCTACTTGCGTCGGATCCACGGGTGAAGCTGGTCGAGCCGGACCAGGTGATATCGATCGGCCAGACGGTCGGAGCGAATCGTCGAGGAGGCCACCACGGAGGCGGAGGTGGGGGAGGCGGCGGCTCCACGCAGATCACCGACTGGGGCGTTACCCGCGTGGGCGGTTCGCACGCGGCGCCGAGCGGGGTGAAGTGCTGGGTGGTTGATACGGGAATCGATCTGAACAATTCGGATCTGAACGTCGACAAGGCCGACAGCCGCGACTTCATCTCGCGCAACCATCCGACGCCGCAGGATCAGAACGGCCACGGGACGCACGTTTCGGGAACGATCGGTGCGAAGAACAATTCCATCGGCGTCGTCGGCGTTGCCGCCGGTGCGGAGCTGGTGGCCGTGCGGGTGCTGGATCGCAACGGAAGCGGCACGACGACGAGCGTCGTCAGCGGACTCGACTACGTCGCCTCGCACGGCAGTGCCGGTGATGTGGTGAACATGTCGCTGGGCGGCGGAGCCTCGAGCATTCTCGATCAGGCGGTCGTCAACGTCTGCAACGCCGGCATCAAGGTGGCAATTGCGGCAGGCAACGACGCTGCGAACGCGAACCTCTATTCGCCGGCGCGGGTGAATCATGCCAACGCCTACACGGTGTCGGCGATCGAGCAGGGCGACTACTTCGCGTGGTTCAGCAACTTCAGCAATCCGCCGGTCGACTACGCCGCGCCGGGAGTGTCGATCACGTCGCTTGCCATTGGCGGCGGCACCGCAGTGATGAGCGGAACGTCGATGGCGACGCCGCACGTCGCGGGTCTGCTGGTGTTGAATTCGCTTCACAGCGATCGCACGGCGATCAACGATCCGGACGCGATTCCGGATCCGATCGCGCACTACTGAGCGGTTGCTTCAGAGACATCAAATCCAATCGCGACGCCGTCGCCGGAACTCCGGCGACGGCGTCGGCGGTTTTCGGGGCTCGAGGAGGGGAGGCGACGAGGTGGGCGGGGGCTCGAAGTGGAGGCGGGTCGGGGTTGGCTGCGTATCGAGGCGGGGACGGCTCGGGTTTGGACGTTCGGTCGGTGGGGAGTCGGTAACTTCGGGCGATCGAATTCCTTCCTCGTGATGATTCCCAGGGTGCCTGTGGCGACGGATCGCTCCAAGAAATCCCTGCGTGCGCTTCGCGCGCTGCTGCAGGATCCCGTGCGGAAGTTCCAGCTCGCCCTGCTCGTGCTGCTGCTCCTGGCCGTGCTCGGTACCACCGGCTATATGCTCCTGGAGGGAATGAGGCCGATCGACGCCGTCTACATGACCGTCATTACCCTAGCAACCGTCGGCTACGGTGAGGTCCAGCCCCTGTCCGAAGCCGGTCGCGTCTTTACCAGCGCGTTCATCCTCCTCGGTGTCGGTACGTCGGCCTGGGCGATCAGCGCAGGTGTGGAGGTGCTGTTGGGCGAGAACCTGTGGAACTCGGTACGGAAACGGAAAATGGAAGAGAAACTCGAGTCGATCGCCAACCACTACATCGTCTGTGGATACGGACGAATGGGCCGCCAGATCGTCCGCGATCTCATTGCCCGCGAAGAGTCGTTCCTCGTCATCGAACAGGCGGCCGATCGCGAACAGGATCTGCTCGAGGAGGGCATTACCCACATCCTCGGCGATGCGACGCAGGACGAAACGCTCGAACGTGCGCATATCGATCGCGCCCGTGGTTTCGTCGCCGCCCTCAGCGACGATGCCAAGAACGTGCTCGCCGTGCTGACCGCGCGCGGTCTGAATCCCCACCTGCTCATCGTCGCCCGCGCCAGCATGGAACTCTCTGAGAACAAGCTCCGTCGCGCCGGAGCCGATCGCGTCGTCAGCCCGTACGCCATCGGCGGACATCGCCTCGCCCTGGCACTGCTGCAGCCGGCTGCCCATGACTTCATGAGCCAGCTCTTCGAAGTTGAAGACCGCGATGCCGATATCGGGGAAATCCGAATTCGTGAGGATTCCCCCCTCAACGGACTGACCATCGCCGAATCCGATCTCCGCGGCCGCTACAACCTCGCTATCCTCGCCATCCGCGACGTCACCAACAGACGGTTCGTCATCAGCCCCGATCCCGGTCACCGACTCGGCGTCGGCGAAACCCTCGTCGTCATCGGTTCGCCCCGCGCAATCATCGAGCTCGAACACGAGCGGTAGCCACCATCGGGCAATGCAATCATGGCGTTCGCCGTGGAATACGATCCCGGAATGCTGCGGGTGAATTCGAAGCTGCTGCCCGATCGGTGAGTCCGACCGCTATTTCACCAGCATCAGCCGCCTGGTGAACCGCTGCGTCGGCGTCGTCAGCACCACGTAGTAGATGCCCGAGGGACGGTCGCCCGCATTCCAGACGCGCAGGTGCGGCCTCGCCTCGAGGCGCTGCCCGTCGACCAGGCGCTCCACCTCCCGTCCGGCTGCGTCGTAGATGATCAGCGAACTCGGTCCGGTTTCGATCGTCTCGAACGTGATTTCCGTGTTCGGATTGAATGGATTCGGAGCCACGGTCTTGATTCCCGCCTGCCCCGTCACAGCCACGAGCCGACTTCCCCCGATCTCACAGTAGCCGATCAGCGTGAACGCTCCGTCATCGGTCGTCACCGTCACCTCTGCGTCGCCGTCGGTGAAGTAGAGCGTGTCGATCGTTACCGGCGTCTGCACCGTGTCGCCGAGCAGTGCCACCGCGTCGACGAATCCAAGTGTGTCGCCGGCAACCGGTGGCTGCGCATTGGAAATTTCCACGGTGAGAACACGATCGAGTCCTTCGATCGAATTCGACACGATCTGCCCGGCGTCGACGGCCGCCGCCGAAGCGGGCTTTGCGGCGAACGGTTCGGCACCCCCGCGCGCGCCGGTCGGGAAGAGCAGCGTCTTTCGGAACCGAACGGTCGCGCGGAACGTCGTCGCGCCGGTCTGCGCCAGCTGCAGTTCGTCGGTGAGCACCAGCGGGATGGTAATGTGGTCACCCGGCGCGCCGGTGAGATCCCCCGGGATCACCACCGACACCTGGCCCGTCCGCGTCAGCTTGCCTGTTCCAGTCACCGGAATCTCCGTCACCCCGTCGCAGGGCGTCGTCTGCGTCACCGTGAGGTTTTCGGAATAGTCGGTCTCCTCACCCGGACTGAATTCCACCGTGATCTCCACCGATCCCAGGGCAGGGATCGTGATCGGCAGCGAACTCGGATCGACGACGCGGAAGGGGGCCGGAATATCGAGTGCGGTGATCGTCATCGGCGCGTCGGATCGGTTCTGCAGCAGCACCGTCTGCGTGGCCGTCGTGCCGATCTCCACCGAACCGAATGCGAGCGCAAGCGGCGTGGTCAGCACCTGACGGCGCCGTTCGCCGCGCAGCGACACGTACGCGGTGCGGTCGCTGGAGACCACCACCAGACGCGCCTGCATCGCTCCGTCGTGCGAACCGTTGGCGGGCACGAAGCGCACCGTCACGCGCTGCGTCTGGCCGGGTGCGAGCGTGATCGGAAGCGCCGTCGGATCGAGTACGTCGAATGCAGCGGCATCGGCTCCGTCGATCGACAGCGAGGTGATCGTCAGATCGGCGCTGCCGGTATTCCTCAGCGTCAGATCCTCGAGCGTGTCGGCCTGGCAGATGAACAGTGCGCCGAAGTTGAGCTCGCTCAGGTTGAGCTGGAGGTTCGATTGAATTCCCTCACCCGTCAGCGGAACGCAGATCGTCTCGTTGCACGGCTGGTCGATCACGAAACAGATCTGGGCCGTGTACTGCTGTTCGGCCTGTGGGGTGAACGTTACCTCGACCTGCGGATCGAGTCCCTCTCCGGGCGCCAGATCCTGCGGCAGCGGCTTGTTCGTGATCGCGAAGACGCCGGCCGGGTCGTTGCTGATGTAGGCGTCGGCGACGTGTACGCGCGTGTTGCCGGGAAGGCCGTTGTCCTCGAGAACGATCGACGCGGTGCCGACGAGCGACTGTCCGACGTTCGCCTGACCGAAGTCCTCGCCGTCGGGCGTCAGCACCAGTTCGAGGTTCTCGCCGACGAGCGCCACACGCATCGTGTCGGGGCAGGTCGTGTTGATCACCAGCAGCGTGTCGCGGAACGAACCGGTGCTGGTGGGATCGAAGGAAATGGCGACGGTCTGGCGGGCTCCCGCGGCAATTGCGACGGGGGACGGGGGATCGAACGAGAAGGCGGCGCCGTCGACGAGGCGGAGTTCGACCCGATTCTCATCGAGCGTGCCGGCATTCTCGACGATGACGGACGCATCGGTGGTACCCGAGCAGACCGTGCCGGAGGAGAAGCGGTAAATCGTTCCGAAGTCGACGAGCGAATCGGGTCCCATCGGTGCACCGGATGCGTCGAGGACGTCGATGCGCGAATGTTCCCAGGTCGTTCGAACGGCGACGGCGAGTCGACTCTGCGCCGGATCGCTGCTCGAGGTGGCGATGATCACCGAATCGAGCGACGTCGTGGGGGTAGCCGGTGTCCACGTCACCGTGAAGGTGACCGAGTCACCCGGCGCGACGGTCTGCGGCAGCGGCGAGGGACTCGTGGTGACGGTGAGATTCGAAGTCGTTCCAAGGGTCGAGACGCCGGCGATGTCCTCGGAGGCGACGCCGAGGTTGTACACCTGGAAGGTGTCGGTGAGCACCGGCGGCATGTCGTCGCACGGATCGGCAGTGAGCGTGATCTCCTGACGCGACGGCTTCAGCAGCGAGGTGACGCCGCGGCCGGTGAGGTCGACACAGATGGTCTGTTCGCAGATGCCACCCGGGCCGGAGAACGTGACACACAACTGTGCCGGCGGGGCGGGACCAGCGACGGTCGGCATGAAGGTGACCGCTTCGTCGACGGTCTCTCCCGGCTGGAGCGTCCGCCCGAGGTTCGTCGGCACCACCGAGTACGGCGCACCGGCCGGCGATACGGTGATGGACGTGATGGTACCGGCGGATGCACCGGTGTTCTCGATGGTCGCGTTGAGCGATGCAGTCGATGTCACGCGGACGTTGCCGAAGTCGAGCGGGTCGGGAGTGACCGTGACGCCGATATCGATGCCGGTACCGGTGACGACGAGGGTGACCGAATCGCAGTCGCCGAGGTGAATGCGGAACGAATCGGTGACGGCGCCGGCGGCCTGTGGCACGAATGTGACGCTGATCGGGAGCGAGGCGTTGACGGCGACGGGAGCTCCGACCGCGGGCGATGTCACCGTGAAGACGCCGGACGGTGCCGGACCGACCTTGTCGATCGCGGTGATGGTTGTGGCCGTATCGCTGGAGACGGTGAGCGTCGCCTGTGCCGGCGTGCTCGTTTCTCCGACGCAGACGTTGCCGAGATCGAGCGGAGACGGCGAAATGGTGCCATCGATGGCGTACTCGTGGCCGCTCAGGTCGATCCAGTAGCCGGCCTTGTCCTCACGCGGATCGTTGTGTGCCAGCTCAAGTCGAGCGGTCTTCGTGCCGCCGGAGGATGGATTGAATTGAATACGGAGGAAGACGGTATCGGTGCCCGGCGGGATCGAGAATTCGTTTCCGACGGACTGTGGCGGGAGGATCGTGAAGTCGCCCGCGTCGGGTCCGGTGATCGTCGGTGTGACGCGGAGGGTCGAATCGCCCGTATTCCACACCTTCACCGTATCGATGTCGATCTCGTCGCAGAGGACGTTGTCGAACCTCACCGATCCCGACTTGTCCGGATCGGTATTGATCTTCGGGATGAACTTGACGGTGACGATGTTGGCCGCCACCTGCGAGAGCACCCAGTCGGGTTCGTCGGTGTAGCTGCCGGACGCTGGGGACGGGACGTCCTGCGCGGCGACGAAGTACCACTGGCCGGGAGCGGGAACGGTAATCGGTTGGGTCCAGAGCAGACCGCCGGGAGCAACGGTAGTGGCCAGTTGCCATGTGGTCGCATCCGACCGCATGTAGATGCGGACCGAACGGGAAGCGTCGTGGGAACCGACGAGGTTGAACTGTTTCGACTCGACGTAGCTGAGCGTGTCGATCGAGACGCCGACGTACGGGGTCAATGCTCCGGTGATCAGCGCCGCGCCGCGCATCCCCTCGTAGCGAACGCCGCCGTTACCACCATTGCCGCCGTTGCGCGCACCGCTGCCGCCTCGGATATCGCCGGAGGTGGGGGAGTAGGAACTACTGAAGAGTTTTGAGCCGAAGATGAGGAACCCGCCTGCGCCGCCGCCGCCGCCGGAGCTCGTGCCGGAGGTGCCGTTGGCACCGGTGGTGAGGAACGTCGATGACGCCGCGGTCGTCGAGTTGATCGCCTGCAGTTCGCGCATGGCATAGAGGGCGATCGCACCGCCGCCGCCGCCGCCTGCACCTGCGCCGCCTCCGAGCGTTTCCTGCGGATTTCCTGCGGCGCCGCCGGAGCCGCCCGCCAGGGGCACGCCTTCGACGTTACCGTAGACTCGACCGCCGTTCTGGCTGGTCAGACTGCCGCTGCCGTTGCTGCCGGCGGTTCGATAGCCTGCACCGCCACCGCCGGCGTTCTGGCCGGCACTTGCGCCGCCGCCATAGCCGCCCTGGGGCGCACCGCTTACACTTGCTCCGTCGCCGGACTTCCCGAACGGATGACCTGTACCGCCGCCGCCGCCCTCGTAGGCAGTGGTCGGTCCGGGCGAAACACCGTTGAGACTCGCGCCGTTGCTTCCGGTCGCCGTGCCGTAGCCGCCGACCTGGCCACCTCCCGCCGGATTGTTGTACCCGCCCGGTCCGCCGCTGGTGTAGCCGCTGCCTCCGTTGTTGTAGCTGGGGGCGCTTCCGAGGTAGAATTTGTCGAAGAACTCCGCCGCGCCTCCACCGCCACCCGGCCCGCCGGTGGTTCCCGATCCGCTCGCGCGGACGGTAACGCCGTCGCCGATTCGAATGGGACCCTTCGAGATCACGATCAGCGGGAAGTACCCGGAACCGTCGGCCGCGGAGGTGTTGACGCTGATGGCATAGTTGCCGGGCCTGATCACCAGTGAGTCCACGATCATCGCGCCGCGGGCAGAGCGCGTTCCGTAGTTGCCGCCACCACCGAGCTGTCCGGTTCCCGTGATCGGTCCCAGCGGCTGCGGCTGGACGATGGACATCGAGACGGAATTTGAATTCGTCCCGTTCACAACGACACGGATCGGCACGGTGATGCCGGTCGGCGCACCAGGTTTGGCGAAGAACTGGGTGGAGACGAGCCGTCCGTTCCAGCTGACCACCAGCGGTCCGAGCAGCGCATAGGCGGTGTCCGACTGGTTGACCAGTTCCACCCGCACGGCGTCGGAGGGATCGTTGGCATAGAGGCCGTCGGTGCCGAAGGTGCCGGTGGCATTGTAGGGCGCGATGATCTCGATGTAGGAGTTCAGTCCCGGAGCGGCGATGTCGGGAATGACGTAGGAGATCTGCGGCTGCGCGAAGGCGGCAACAGTAGTAATCGCGACGGCGAGCAGGACGGTAGCAACGGTTCGGATCATGCTGGATTCACCGATGATGTGCGGACGCTGGACGAACGGGAAGCGGGGTGGGGGACAGGGACCTGACTGCGCGTGGGGAACGATCCGGGGGGGGCGGAAAACCGAACCGGGGAAGCGGCGTGGTGGCCACCTCCCCGGCGTCGGTCAGACGATCACGGAATGTTGTATTTGTCGACGGCGTCGTTGATCGCATCGAGCGCCTGCTGTTCGAGCTTGCCGTTGGACGGCCAGTACAGCCAGGTGTTGTCGAAGCGGGATTCGTAGCCGCTGAGGATCGAGCTGATCTTGATCGACGTCTTGCCGTCGAGTTCCTCGAGTCGGACGCTGATCTTGGCGCGGCCGACGGTCCAGCGGGGCGAGCGCTTGAAGGGGATCTCGCCGTACTGCTTCATCACGTCCCAGAAGTCATCCTCATGTGCGAGAATCTTGAAGGACGTTTCGATGAGGTGCTTGTGTTTGCTGGCATAGGTGACGTCGTAGCCGAGCTTGCTCAGGCCGTCCTTGACAGCCTGGAAGACGAGCTCGTACTCGAGGTCGTACTCGTTGAGCAGGGCCGATGTGGTATCGGCACCGACTTCGTCACCGCCGCCGCTGTCCTGTGCCACTGCGGGCGAGGCGCAGAGGAGTGAGACGGTCAGCAGCAATGCAGGGAGCAGGAGGATGCGGAATGCCTTCATGGGAGCTAGCAGAGTGAGTGCGTTGTACGAAACATCGGGATCGTCGGCAGGACCGAAAAGATACGCGGAATCGGCCGAAACGGCGGTCCATGCGCTTGGGACGCACCGTGCTCGGAAAGGTTTGAGTCGGATGTGGCGCCGGCGGCGACCGGAGCGAATCTATCGGAGGCCGACCAGGCGATCGTACGCGAGCGGACTGGTGCGCAGGATATGGGCAGCGATGTGAACCTGCGCGTCGTGGGCGATCGACCGTCGCATGCGGTCCTGTTGCGAAAGGAAGCGTGCCTCGATTGCCTGCTGCAGGGCCTGGCGAAGCTGCTCACGGTGGCCGTGGATGACGGCGCGCCGGTAGGCGGCAAGTTCGTCATGCAGCGCGTCAATACGCTGCACGGTGCTTCCGGGAAGCGACTCGCTGCGGGCGCGGTGCTCGAGTTCCGTTGCTGCCGAGAGCGCCGAACCGATCGGTGCCAGTGCGGAGTCGGAGCGTCCGAGGGTGCGCTCCAGATCGGCAAGCATTGCATCGTCGACGTGGAAGTCGCGTGGGAGCGAATCCATCGCGGCGCTGACGCGGGTGACGTAGTGGAAGAACGGCTCGCTGTCGCGAAGCTGAGCGACGAGGGTATCGATCGATTCGGATGCGACGATGGTATCGGGAAGAATTCCCCCACCACCATGCACCGCCCGGCCGTTGTGGGTCAGGTAGATGGTGGTGTCGTCGGCGACGGGTTTGCCGGTGGAGTAGTCGATCCGCTGAATGCAGCGACCCGAGGGCGTGTAGTAGCGGGCGGTGGTGAGCTTCAGTGATGCATCGAGCGAAAGTCGGCGCACCGACTGCACGAGACCCTTACCGAAGCTGCGCGTCCCGAGGATGATGCCGCGGTCGAGATCCTGCACCGCGCCGGCGACGATCTCCGATGCCGACGCTGAAGAACCGTTGACGATCACTGCAAGGGGCACGTCGCCGGCGATCGGTGCCTCCTTCGAACGGTAGACGCGCTCGTCGTTGGCGAGGCGACCTCTGGTCGTCACGACGGTGCTTCCGGCAGGGAGGAATTTGGCGCAGACATCGACGGCGCTCTCCAGAAGGCCGCCCGGATTGTCCCGCAGGTCGAGCACGATGCCGTTGAGCTCACCCTGGCGGCGAAACTTCTCAATCGCCTCGCGCACCTCCTCTCCGGCGGTCGCGCTGAAACGCTCGAGCCGGATGTAGCCGATGCCGCCATCGAGGAGTTGGGAGTGTGTGACACTGGTGACGGGAATCTGCTCGCGGGTGAGCGTCATGTGAATCGGCCGATCGACGCCATCGCGGAGCACGGCGATCTCGAGCGTCGTGTTGGCTTCGCCCCGGGTGAATTCTCGCAGCGTGTCGAGCGGACGATGGGAGACACGCTGTCCGTCGATTTCGTAGATGACGTCGCCGATGCGCAGGCCCTGCCGCTGCGCAGAATGTCCGTCGATGACGTCGAGAATCGTCAGCATGCTGTCGCGAACACCGACGCGGATTCCGATGCCGCCGTAGGAGCCGCTCGTGAGCATGTTGATGTCCGCCGCCTCCCGCTTCTGCAGGTACACCGTGTACGGGTCGAGCTGTGCAAGCATTCCGTCGATGCCGGCACTGATGAGCTGGTCCGGATCGGCCTGCTCGACGTAGCCCGTCGAGATCTCGCGGTACACCTGACCGAACGTCTCCAGTCCCCGGTTCACGCGGTAGAAGTAGTTCTCCTCATCAGTCAGTGTGAACGCACTGACGACGAGCATGCCGAGGATGACTCCGGCCGCGATCGGTGCGAGCCGGCGAAGGTGGCGCAGCGTGTTGTTCATCTTGATCGGGTCCCAGTGTATCGAATCGAAGGGTGTGTCTTCATTCTGGACTACAAACGTCGAACCATCAGCAATGTCGGCATCGGCGAGGGGTGGACGGGTGGCTCAGAGCATAACGACGGAACTGTGGGCGACGACGTGTTGTGGTCGGGCGATCGGAAGATAGCACGGCGTCGGCTACGGTGCATCGCGCCGAGCGGACGCCGAGTGCGGCCTCGCAGCGGACCCGAAAACGGCAGTGGTGCGAACGCTCGGGGCGTCCGCACCACTTGTCGAATGCTGTGACGTCATCCGTGATCGCTCGCGATCACGGATTGACACCCGTCGTCGGGCGCTGCGGGCGCTCCGTGTTGGTCGCAAGAGCGCTCCAGATCCCGAAGACGATGATCGCAATACCGGTGATCACGTTGCTCGTGACGGCCGACTGGTACGGTGTGCTGCTGTAGACCCATGGTGAAATGAGCACCCACGCGCCCACCATGGCGTTGAGCCAGCTCAACCACGACTCACCGTACGCGCCGGCGGCACGCACGGCAGCAAGAATACCGACCACGATGGCCGCGATTCCGTCGTTCCAGGCAAGGCCTGGCACCATCGGAACGGCAAAGGCCGAAATGAAAAGCCAAATCGCCGCAACTACATCGATTCCGCTCGCGAACTTCACCTGGTCCGAATGCGGATGCGCAAGAGTTGCCATGAGATTACCTCCTGACACTGCTGTTCAACTGTTCGATTGTCATGAGCGGCGTACCGGGAGAACGCCGACGTCAGGACGGCATCGCAACGGCGTCGGCCGTCACGCGGTCACTCCCGCAGAAGAGCCGCTCTCTGTTCTCTCTCTGCACAGGATTGTCGCAATAGACGGGCCAGTTGGCGGTGATGAGCGTGTGTGATGGCTGCGTCCGGTGGAATTCCGGTGGAACGAGAGTCGGCTATCGCTGATCGGTTTCGAAGAACATGACCGATCGGAGGATGACGGTGCTTCCGGGCAGCGTCTGCAGGATCACGTACTCCGTGTTCGGCAGGTCGACATTGGCCTCGAACACGTCGTCACAGCCGACGGAAATCGCCGTGAGCGACGCCTCGTTGTACAGCTGCAGCGTGTGCGACTCGCGTTCGGCCCGGTAGCCGAGCGGAATCAGCGTGGAATCGTCGAGCCGTATGGAGCACCCGCTGGTGGCATACCGGAACGCAATGCCGTGCGTCGTGTCGAAATCATGGGGAACGGTGCGCAGGTACGCCACCATTCCGTCGCCGTCGACCACCTCGACCTCGAGCTGTGCGATCGTCTGCGTCTCGCGTTCGGTCCGAATCGCGAAGCGTGCGCCCGGCTTCAGTCGAACGCCACCGTCGACCACCTCGACGTCGTCGTAGTGGCTCAGCACCGTCCCGTCGTACTGATCGCCGTTGCTCGGTCGCAGGTCGATGCGTTCGTAGCTGCAGCCGAAGAGCATCGTCGTGGCCGCGAGGGCCGCGGCGACGACGGCGGAAGTCTCGAGCCATGGACGCCACCACCTCATGGGCGCATCACCTCCTCCGGCGTGTGGAACACGTCGCCGATGCCGACGCCGACCCCGAAGTAGAACGTGGAGAAGTTGTCGATGCCGTTGAGCTGGTCGTAGGCGTTGAACAGATCCTCGAGGCCGGCGATCAGGTCCAGATTGGCGGAACCGGTCGCGTAGCCGACGAGGGCTTCGGCCTGAAACCACTTCGAGACGGTCAGCGCCGCGCGTGTGCCGATCGAGAAGGTGGTCGAGGGGTAGTAGGTGAGCTCGGCGAACGGTTCCACTTTGATGTCGTCGCTGAGCACGTTGAAGCGGTAGCCGGCGCGGATGGGGAGAATTCCGATGCCGAGCTCCTTGCGCGAGAGCAGCATGAGGTTGAAGAGCGAGGCGCCGACGAACAGGCGCCGGTTGCCGAACGGCAGCGGCCACGTGGCCGATCCGAGGTGCATCCACAGTCCGGTCGGAAACGCATTGGTCGAATCACCCGAGGCGAACAGAGACGGCTCACCCGACGTGCTGTATATCAGGTCGACATTGGCCAGACTGACTTCGAGTGCCGAGTGATGGTGGTTCTTCCATTCAATCGAAAGCTCCTCGGCCTTGTTGACGAAGTCGAGTGTGGAGACGCCGATGCCGAAGTAGGGGAAGGTGACGCCGAAGTCGCTGCGTTCGATCTGTGCCTGCGAGAGATCGTTGCCCAAACCCTGGCCGAAGCCGCTTGTGCCCGAAATGAAGCCGGCGTACGCACGGAGGTTGAATCCTCCGTAGGAGCCGACGTCGAGCGTCGCGCCGAGGTTGACGTACTGCGACGGAAGGATCGAGGCGCCGATGAACGGCACGATCATCACGTACGGCGGTTTGTCGCGCAGGAAGAACCGTTTGCGGATGTAGCCGTTGACGAAGCTGAAGAGGCCTTCGCCGGGATTCGTGGCGTTGAGCGAATCCTGGTGGTAGAGGAACATTTCGAAGGCCGAGGTGCCGAGCGTCCAGCCCGGCGCGTCGTCGAACCATCGCAGTCGGACTTCATACGGGACGAATCGGTACATGTAGGCGCCGAAGGTGCGATGCGCGGTGCTGTCCCGGTGGATGAAGAGGTCGTAGAGCCCGAAGAGGCCGTTGCTGGCGCCGGTACCGGACTGACCCGGGGCGATGAAGCTCGCCGCTTCGATGCCGCCGAAGCGCAGGAACGCGGGGTAGTATCGTTCGACCGTCGAGTCGTGCTGCAGGTAGCTCCGGTCGATCTGCACCGTCCGCGGTGCCGGGTAGATGGTCCCGTTGTCCCGTTCACCCGGCGCGTTGTGCACATCCTCGCGGACCGTGGTGTCGCGCATCGTGATCGTATACAGATCGGTCTCCGTGCGCGTGACCGCGAAGCAGCCGGAGAGGGCCACGGCAGCCAGCACGGCAAGCAGAATCGGAATTCGCATCGGATGTGTTTCGATTCTCGTGGTACTCATCGTCCGTTCATCCTCACAAGCTCGACCCGACGCAGCCGGGCGTAGTAGGTCTCGGTGGATTCTCCTGCGCGCCGTGGCAGGGGGTTCGACTCGCCCTCGCTGCGTACCTCCAGGATCGAGGCCGGCACGCCCCGCGCGATCAGCTGCGAGCGCACGAATTCCGCCCGACGTCGTCCGAGCGTCATGTTGCTCTCCTCGGTTCCCACAGGATCGGTGTGTCCGACGATCTCGAAGAGCTGGTCCGGTCCAACCTGGGTTTGGCCCAGGAACCGCGCGAAGCGGTCGATCACGTCGCGCCACCGCTCGTCGGTGGGAAGCCCGCGATCGTCGAGCGTGAACTCGTAGGGCGAATCCCACTTGGCCGAGGGGAAATTCACCCGGAACCGCACCGTATCGGGTATCACCAGGTCGCGCACGATCCGTCGCCTCTCGTTCGATGGATCGAGTTCGACGGTGGTATCTGCCGGCAGCCGACCCGGCACACCGGCGATGATGCGATAGCGACGGCCTTCGATGATCACGAACTCGTAGTTCCCCTGCGGATCGGTCCACATCGAATCGACCTCCGACGGCAGGTCATCCCGGTGGATCGAGACGATCGCGCTGTCGACGGGTGCTCCGCCGGGGAAGCGTACCGTTCCGACGAGGCGGACGGAGTCGACGATCATCGCTGCCGGCAGGCGCCGCGTGGTCGTCACCCGGTGCAGGACGAAGAGGTCGAAGTCGCCGCGGCGGCGCTGATCGGAGCTGTAGTACAGCAGGGTGTCTCCGGACGCTCCGGGCGGGGTCGCAGGGAAGATCTCGTCGGCAGGCGTGTTGATCGGCCGGCCGAGGTTGCGGGCACCGCCGACCTCGCCTCCGGCGATCGGTGCACGGAAGAGGTCGTAGCCGCCGACCGTCTCGTGGCCTGATGACGAGAAGTACAGCCACCGGCCGTCGGTGCTGATGAAGGGGGAAATCTCATCGCAAGGTGTGTTGACGCCTGCACCGGCGTTGACGGCTCGCGACCACGACCCATCCGGTCGACGTCGCGAGACATAGATGTCCGTTCCGCCGTATCCGCCGCGACGATCGCTGGCGAAGAACAGCAGTGATCCGTCGGAGGAGATCGTCGGCTGAGAGTCCCAGTGGAACACCGAGGAGACATCGAGGCGTTGCGCGGGGCCGACAGCCGCACCGGAGCGCGGAGCGGCAAACAGATCGTAGTCGCCGGAGACGCGGGTGGCGAGGTGTGCCGTCAGAAGCAGGTGACCACCGTCGGCGACGGCGGCGCTGCCCACGGCGGCGCTGCCCAGGGCGCCATCGGTCCGGCTGGAGCCGACCTCGAGCTGCGGACCGACGCGTGCCTGGTCGACCGCCTCGAGTTCGACCTGATAGAGGCGCTCACGTTCGTCGCGAATCGTCGCCAGCGCCTGTCGGGAATCGATGAATGCCAGTCCGAATTCCTCACGACCCTTCTCATCGAGTCCGCCGACGACGTCGATCGCCATGCGGAAGGGGAGACGGTCTGCTCCGCCGGAGGTCCAGTGCACGGTATCGACGGTCCAGGCAGTGTAGGAATCGGGGTGGCATTCGGGAACGGGGACGGAGCAGACGAAGAGCGGGCGCTCGGCATAGCGGGCCGAACGGACGCAGCCGGCGATCGCGAGACACGCGGCGACGACCGCAAGGGTAACGCCGAAGCGGCAGCTGTGTGAACGGACGTGGGAGAGCACGCGGGAGTCGTTGGGAGCAGCAGGTTGGGAACGCCGATGCGGCGCGAATCGCGGAAAGTAAGAAAGTTCGTCCGCCGCCCGAGCGGTGAGCGTGATGGTGTATCAGGGAGATTCCGGTTCTTGCGAACTCCCGGTCTCAGTCGGAGGAACTCTCGGAACCCAGGGCGATCGCATGGAGTCACTACAGGAGCTGTTGAAGATCGGACCGTTCTTCGCGTTGAAGTTCGGTGTCGCGGCGGTGTGCGGCGGCATCGTAGGACTTGAGCGCGAGCTGGGGGGCAAGTCCGCGGGGTTGCGGACGAACCTGCTGATCTGTCTTGGCGCGATGCTCTTCACCGAGGCGAGCTATCGTCTGGCGGGGGCATTCGGGGGCGATCCGACGAGGGTCGCGGCGCAGGTGGTCACCGGCATCGGGTTTCTCGGAGCCGGGGTCATCCTGCACGGCGAGCATGGGGGCGTCAGGGGGTTGACCACGGCGGCATTGATCTGGCTGATGGCGGCGGTCGGGATGCTGATCGGGGCGGGGCTGCTGCTGACGGCGGTACTGGTCACGCTGGCGACGCTGCTGATCGCGATCGGCCTCAATCCGCTGGAGCGTGCGATCGCGGTTCGGCAGGCGCATGAATTCAGGGTGGTGATACCGGACCACGAGGAATCGCGGCGGAAGATTCAGGCGATCGTGCACGAGCACGAGGGGGAGATCCCGCGTTTCGTGGTCGATCCCGCATCGGAGACGGGATCGCTGACGGCCTATGTGTTTCAGTATACGGGCGGCCGCAGCGACCGTACGCGGCTGCTCGGTCAACTGGAGCGGATCGACGGAGCGCGGATCGAGCGGACGAGTCCCGGCGTGGGGCGTCGCGACGAATGAGGGGCGCTCTCGCGGGCTGAGAGGTCTCCGAGAGGGCCTCATGGATTGCCTATATTCTGGCGGCGTCCGGAGACGTCGCCGGGAGCGGGGCGGTGAAACACCGCGACCGGTTCGTGCGTTACTGCTACAGCCGGATTCCTCTTACACGATCTGACATCATGGACACTCACGAATCCTCACGTCGCTACACGCAGGACCAGGTCAACGCCATCCTGCGGCGTGCGCTCGAGAAGCAGAACGGTGCGGGAACGCTGACGCATCAGGAGCTGATCGACACGGCGCAGGAGCTGGGTCTGGATCCGGAGCAGGTCGAGCTGGCGATCACCGAGCAGGAGGTGGTTGGAGAGCTCGACGCGGCGCGTGAGGAGTGGAAGCGTCGTCGTCGTCAGAAGTTCAAGGAGCACCTGCGGTCCTATGCGATCGTCAACGGTATCCTGATGATCCTGTCGCTGGCCAACGGCGACTTCTGGTTCCTCTGGCCGCTGCTCGGCTGGGGGATCGGACTTGCCTTCGACGCGGCCGATACGTTCTGGCCGAAGGAGGAGAAGATGGAGCGTGGTGCGCGACGTCTGATCCAGCGTCGGGACCGGATGGCGCGGCGTCAGGGCATGGGGCGCAAGGGCCTGGTGATCGACAGCAAGAGCGGGAAGATCATCATCGAGAAAGGCGACAAGTACATCGAGATCGGGTAGAATGCCGCCACGGCATCACTCCGTCGGAGCACCAACACATCGTTGCGAACCACGAGCGGTCGGAGTCTCAGACGATCCGGCAAGTTTCAGTAGATTGGTTCGACCGCGCAGAAGCTATTCCTACCGAATCCGCAACCTGATTCCCCGAGCAGTACCGCATCGCGGCGCGAGGGTCTTCCCGGAAGATCCCGTCGGCGCCGGGGCATGTGTATTGCGTCCGTTCGGCACGGCAGACTCGCGGCTCGCACGTATTCTCAGAATCCAGACGAACCGACTCTCACCGTGGCACCCAGCGTTCAACCACCGACGACGCGCAACGGCACCGAGCCGAAGGCGAAATACATCTTCATCACAGGCGGCGTCGTCAGCTCGCTCGGCAAGGGCATCACCTCCGCATCGCTCGCGCTGCTGCTGAAGTCCCGCGGCCTTCGCGTCACCATCCAGAAGTTCGACCCCTACATCAACGTCGATCCCGGCACCATGTCGCCCTACCAGCACGGTGAGGTGTACGTGACCGAGGACGGCGCCGAGACCGACCTCGATCTCGGGCACTACGAGCGGTTCCTCGATCAGTCGATGTCCCAGCGTAACAACACGACCACGGGGCAGGTGTACAACGAGGTGATCACCAAGGAGCGCCGCGGCGACTATCTGGGCAAGACCGTCCAGGTGATTCCGCACATCACCGATGAAATCTCGCGGCGTATGACCGCCCTGGGTGACAGCGGCGAGTACGATATCGTGCTCATCGAGATCGGCGGGACCGTGGGCGATATCGAGTCGCTGCCGTTTCTGGAGGCGACACGGCAGCTGGATCAGCGCCTTGGCCGGCGCAACGCCGTGCACATTCACCTGACCTACGTGCCGTACATCACCGCCG
The DNA here is from genome assembly GCA_963711465.1 of Chlorobiota bacterium. Lineage (GTDB taxonomy): Bacteria > Bacteroidota > Ignavibacteria > OLB7 > OLB7 > CAVQEG01. Next base: position 653,030 of record CAVQEG010000002.1, on the reverse strand, counting down.
CGGGTGAGCTGAAAACCAAACCGACGCAGCACTCGGTGCGGACGCTTCGCGAAATCGGAATTCAACCCGACGTGCTCGTCTGTCGCTCCGAACGGAAGCTCGATCGCGAACTGCGCGACAAGATCGCCCAGATGTGCAACGTCGACCGCGAAGCCGTCGTCGAGGGGCGTGACGTCGGAACCATCTACGAGGTGCCGCTGATCTACGCCCAGGAGGGACTCGACGACATCGTGCTGGAGAAGCTCGCCATCGAGGCCCCGGAGCACGATCTGAAGCAGTGGACGAAGCTCGTTCGGCGGATCAAGAACCCCCGTCGTGGCCACGTCGTCATCGGCATGTGCGGCAAGTACACCGAGTATCAGGACGCCTACAAGTCGATCATCGAAGCGTTCATCCACGCCGGTGCTGCCAACGATGTGAAGGTCGACCTGCGGTGGATCAACAGCGAGAATCTGCGGGCCGAAGCCGTCGATGAGGCGATCGAGGGACTCGACGGACTGCTGGTGGCGCCGGGATTCGGTGCGCGCGGTGTCGAGGGCAAGATCATGGCCATCCAGCGCGTTCGCGAGCAGGGAATTCCCTTCCTCGGGATCTGCCTCGGTATGCAGTGCGCCGTCATCGAGTTCGCCCGCAACGTCTGCGGCGTCGCCGACGCGAATTCGACCGAATTCGCCCGCACGACCAGCAACGTGATCGACCTGATGCCCGATCAGCGCGAGGTGCAGCAGAAGGGCGGAACGATGCGCCTCGGGAGCTATCCGTGCACCATCGCCCGACGGACCAGGACGCACCGTGCCTACGGAACCGATTCGATCACCGAACGGCATCGACACCGCTATGAGGTCAACAACGAATTCCGCGATCTGCTGATCCGCAACGGAATGGTCTTCAGCGGACTGTCGCCGGACGAACGACTGGTGGAGATCATGGAGCTGCCGGATCACCCCTGGTTCGTGGGATGTCAGTTTCATCCGGAACTCAAGTCGCGCCTCGTCGCGCCGCATCCGCTGTTCAAGGCGTTCGTCCGTGCGGCGCTTGCCTATCGCGACGCGCACGGACGTGGCAATGACGAGGTCGGGGAACTCGAGGAGAGTGAGGCGGAAGAGTAGGGACCCTCGGCTACAGCGCGTCGGGTGAATCGTAGCGGGTGGCACCCGCATCGGTCGCCAGGTAGAGCGCTGGCGGCGCGTCGCTGCGGTGGAGTCGCACCATCGGTGAATGTGCCTCTCCGGCGAGGATGGCGCGCGTGTCGACGCCTGAGGACCAGCCGCAGAAGGCGGGCAGCACCATCAGATCGTTCCACACCAGCAGCGCCGGCCTGGCCGCCACGTGGCCGCGATCATCACGCAGTGCGACCACGGGATGCTCATTGCCGATGACCGCCGGACGCGGAGCCGGCAGATCACCGCGACAGATCGTCCAGTCGTCGACCACCAGCTTCTCCACCATCTCCACGTTGGTCGCTGCCAGCAGTTCGTCGTGCGCCCGCCGCTCGATCGCGCCGCCGACGATCGTCCAGGTCCACGGATACTCCGAGAGCAACACGGCGATGTGCGCCAGCTGTGCGTGCGACGTCTGGCCGTTGGTCAGCGAGCCGATCACCACCAGCCGGGCCGGCTCCAGGCGATGGCGGAGTTCATGCAGCCGACGCTCGGTCAGGACGAACGACTCGTCGGCGTCGGAGAGTCCGCGGCGTGAGCGGTCGTCCTCGGTGGGAATGTTGGCGTCGGCGATCACCGCGGTGCGCGAGGCGGGATGCCACAACGCGAGATCGGGCGCGCTGAACTCCCAGGCAGGGGTCTCCGAAATCGTGACGATGTCATGCATGGCCGGTGGCGAGGTGCAGGTTGCAGGAAAATTCAAACTCTCCGACGGGATGCCGACAGCAGCGAGGTCGGCATCCCGTTGAGGATTACAGGTTCCGCTCGACGTGCACGGTGCTACTCGACGTACACCGTGCGTCGAGCGCCATGCTCGGCCGAGCCGTTGGATTCGCCACGCGCGATGTCGCTGACACGACCGGCGGTACGGTTGAGGTTCTCCGCGATTTCGCTGCCGAGCCGACCGAGTTCGCGTTCGGCCGTGTCGTAGGCGTCGCGAGCGCTCTGCGCGGCCCGCTCTCGTCGTTCGGCTCCCTGGTTCGGATCGAGGAAATACCAGAGCGCCGCGGCCAGTGCCGCAAGTCCGAGGGTGCTGAGTCCGATTCTCATTGGTGCTGTCTCCTGCGTTTGCTGTGAGGTGTGGGGTTCCTGTCGACGGTTCCGACCCTTACCGATTCCAGCGGTGACCGACGTCATCTGTCACCGTCTTCACCGGTTGCTTCCATCGCATTTCACGCAGAACCATGCCAGACGTTTCATCCGCGTCAGTCGGGATCCGGCGCGCCGGCGGAGGGACAGCCGATACCGAATCTACGACGATGCCGAAGCGCAGACGCATTGAAACATTCAGGCAGATAAGTCCGTGCGCAATGCACACCCGCCATTTTCCCAGGAATTCACCCAAACACACGGTACCAGGCGATCACAGCGGTGTGTCCGCCGCATCAGCGATCATTCGATCGGGAATGAATTTTGAATTCTTGGCGAAAGGCACTACGTTTGCGGTCCCCAGTTCAAAAAGGTCCAATCGTGTCGAACGAACCGCAGATCCGTTCGACGCGTCCAGTAACCCGAGGTCTACGCAATGGTCCACACGATTCGCACGGTGAGCGAGCTGCGCCGGCTGCTGCCACAGTTCGACTGGAATACGATGGAATACGATTCGACGGGCACGATGCGCGTGAGCGACAGCTCGAGCGGCGCCCAGTACGAAGTCGCCGAGGACGTCTGGCGGTCCCCCAGTTCGCCGCTGCGTCGAACGCAGAGCGAGACCGTCTCCAGGTAGCGGCTCAGAGACATCACAGAGAATTCAATCGGGCCCTGGTGCACGCTGATGCGCCAGGGCCCGTTCACGTTGCACCGGCAGCGGACCGACGACGGGTTCTCTGCGGTTCGTGTTACCTTTTGCGCCGCAACGACGATTCCGGCGCCGGTGCGACCCCGATACGACAGAACGGAGATATTCGAAGCGATGAAGACCTACCGCGAGGAAATCTGGATGAACACGGACGAGCGCGTCGCCTTCGAGCGCATCACCGACCGCGTTCGACGGGCCGTCCGTGCCTCCGAGGTCCACGACGGCCTCTGTCTGGTCAACGCGATGCACATCACCGCAAGCGTGTTCATCAATGACAACGAGACTGGATTGTGGAGCGACTTTCAGCGGTGGCTGGAGGAGCTGGCACCGCATCAGCCGATAGATCGCTATCGGCACAACGACACCGGGGAGGACAACGCCGATGCGCATCTGAAGCGCACGATCATGGGACGCGAGGTGGTCGTGGCGATCACCGCCGGCGACCTCGATCTGGGGCCATGGGAGGAGATCTTCTACGGTGAGTTCGATGGACGTCGTCGCAAGCGGGTGCTGATCAAGATCATTGGCGAGTGAATTGCGCCAATGCACGCACCCCGTCCGCGTGGCGGACTCCGTACGTTTCACAATCGCACCTGGAAGACCAATGGCTGCTACCGAATCGACCATGCTTGCGCTCGGCACACCCGCGCCGGCGTTCGAACTCACCGATACCGTCTCCGGCGACTCCTTCTCCCTGACCGATCTGGCCGGAGAGAAGGGGACCGTGATCATGTTCATCTGCAATCACTGCCCGTACGTGCATCACGTCGAGGGCGAGCTGCCGCGCCTCGGCAACGACTACCTCGACAAGGGAATCGGATTCGCGGCGATCAGCTCCAACGACGTGACGCGCTACCCCGCTGACGCACCGGACAAGATGCGCGACTACGCGGAACGACTTCGCCTGCCGTTCCCGTACCTCTACGACGAAGAGCAGATCGTTGCCCACGCCTACGGAGCGGCCTGCACGCCCGATTTCTATCTCTTCGACCACGATCACAAGCTCGTCTATCGCGGGCAGCTCGATGCGTCTCGACCGGGCAACGACATTCCGGTGACGGGCACCGATCTGCGCAACGCCATCGACGATCTCCTCGAGGGACGGCCCGTCAGCGAGAATCAGACGCCCAGCATCGGCTGCGGCATCAAATGGAAATCCTGAACACATGATTCATCTGGTTGCAAGCGGGGATCTGCGGCCGGCGGCGAACCGCGAGTGCGAACCGGCACAGGCGGAGATGGAGCGGATGCTCGTGGCTGCCATCGAGCGCGAGGGGCACAGCGTCCGCCGTGCACACTCGTTCGATCCCTCTCGGGGGCATGGCTTCATCGACAGTCAGCGACGGGGCATCGAGGTCTTCGCCGGGATTCCGGAGGATGACCCGCTCATCGTCGCCGAGGCCGTCTGGCAGTACAGCCACCACGTGCTTCCCGGGCTGATGTCCCATCGTGGCCCGATCCTCACCGTTGCCAACTGGAGCGGACAGTGGCCCGGTCTGGTCGGGCTGTTGAATCTGAATGCGTCGCTGACGAAGGCCGGCGTCGAGTATTCCAGTCTGTGGAGCGAGGATTTCACCGACCCCTTCTTTCGCGACGGTCTCGCGTCGTGGCTGCGCCACGGTCGCATCGTCCATGACGATTCGCACGTCCGTCGGTTCGACCCTGCCGCCGCACCGGGCGACGCGGTCGAACGCGGCGAACGCTTCGCCCGCGAGTTCCGCCATCGCAAGGCGATCATGGGCGTCTTCGACGAGGGCTGCATGGGCATGTTCAACGCCATTCTCCCCGATCACCTGTTGAATCCCACCGGCGTATTCAAGGAGCGCCTCAGTCAGTCGGCGCTGTACGCAGCGATGCAGCAGGTGCCTGAGGCCGAGGCGCACGCGGTCTACGACTGGCTCGTCGATCGCGGGATGAGCTTCGAATTCGGATCCGATCCCGACACGGATCTCACCGAGACGCAGGTCGTCGACCAGTGCCGGATGTACATCGCCGCCATGCGGATCGCCGGTGAATTCGGATGTGATACGATCGGAATTCAGTATCAGCAGGGACTCAAGGATCTGGCGCCGGCCAGCGACCTGGCCGAAGGCATGCTCAACAACGTCGAGCGTCCGCCCGTGTTCGATGCCGACCGACGGCACGAGCTCTTCGCCGGTGAGGCGCTGCCGCACTTCAATGAAGTCGACGAGTGCGCCGGACTCGACGCCCTTGTCACCTACCGCTTATGGCGGGAGCTGGGGCATCGTCCGGAGACGACACTGCACGACCTCCGCTGGGGACGGCACTTCAGGGGCGAGGACATCGATGCGTTCGTCTGGGTGCTGATGATCTCCGGCGCCGCGCCCGCGGCACACTACACCGACGGATATCGCTCGGCGTACGCACGGCGTCAGCCGCCGATGTACTTCCGGCTGGGCGGCGGCACGCTCTCCGGCATCAGCCGGCCCGGCGACGTCGTCTGGAGCCGCGTATTCGTCAAAGACAACGTGCTGCACTACGACACCGGTCTCGGTCGATCGGTGGAGCTGCCGGCCGAAGAGTCGCAGGAGCGACTGCGCCTGACCACGCCGCAGTGGCCGATCATGCACCTCGTCCTCGAGGGCGTGACGCGTGACCAGATGATGGCGCGTCACAAGTCCAATCACATCCAGGTCGTCTACGCCCCCGATCGTGAATCCGCCCTGTACGCCATGTACGTCCGTGCCGCAGCCATGCGTGAACTCGGACTCGACGTGGCGATCTGCGGCGTCGACTGAATCGCGGGCTCCACTCCGCTTCGCCAACCCATGCACGCATGCGTCACGTTGCACTCGGGCTCGATTTCGGCACCGAATCCTGCCGGGCACTCCTGGTCGATGTCCGGTCCGGTGAGGAGCTCGCTTCGGCCGTGCACCGGTATCGACACGGTGTGATCGATGAACTGCTGCCCGAGGGCACCACACGCCTCGGCACCGACTGGGCGCTGCAGCATCCGGAGGACTACCCGGATGCGATGCGCCACGCCATACCCGAAGCACTCGCCGCATCCGGCGTCACACCGGAACAGGTGATCGGCATCGGCGTCGACTTCACCGCCTGCACCGTTCTGCCCACCACCGCCGACGGCACTCCGTTGTCGAATCTCGAGCGATTCCGCCGCGCACCCCATGCATGGCCGAAGCTGTGGAAGCACCACGCCGCGCAGTCGCAGGCCGATCGGATCACGCAACTGGCAACCACGCGGGGCGAACGATGGCTGGAGCGGTACGGAGGACGCGTCTCCTCCGAATGGCTCCACAGCAAGGCGCTGCAGATGCTCGAGGAGGCACCCGACGTCTTCGCCGCGACCGATCGATTCCTCGAAGCGGGCGACTGGGTGGTCTGGTGGTTGGTCGGCAGGGAAATGAGGAATACCACCGGCGCCGGCTATAAGGCGCTGTGGAATGCCACCGACGGTTATCCCTCGAGCGAATTCCTCCGATCGCTCGACACACGTTTCGCCGACTTCACCGGGCGCTGTCTGGATGCGCCGATCGCTTCGCCTGGAACACGGGCGGGGGGACTCAGGCGTGAAGTTGCGGCGCAGCTCGGACTCGCCCCCGGCACTCCCGTGTCGGTCGCCACCGTCGATGCGCATGCCTCGGTTCCCGGTGCGGGCGTCGCCGACACCGGCCGCATGGTGCTCATCCTCGGCACCTCCACCTGCCACATGATCATGGGGAACCAGTTGAATCCCGTTCCGGGAATCGGCGGCGTCGTCGAGGGTGGAATCGTGCCCGGGCTCTTCGGATACGAAGCCGGTCAGGCCGCTTCCGGCGACATGCTCGAGTGGTTCGTCGAGCACTCGGTTCCCGGCAGATACGAGGCAGTGGCGGCCGAGCGGGGCGTCGACGTCTACGCGCTGCTGGAGCACGATGCATCGGCGATGCAACCGGGTGAATCAGGACTGGTGGCGCTCGACTGGTGGAACGGCAACCGGTCGGTGCTCAACGATGCCGCTCTTTCGGGAATGATCCTCGGGCTGAGACTGAGCACTCGTGCGCCGGAGATCTTTCGGGCGCTCATCGAGGCGACGGCATACGGCACGCGCGTGATCATCGAGGCCTTCGAGGAATCAGCTGTGGCGGTCAACGAGCTCATCGGCTGCGGCGGACTGGCCGCACGCAACCGGCTGCTGATGCAGATCTATGCCGACGTGACCGGACGCGAGTTCCGTCGCGCGGCCAGCAACCAGACCTCGGCACTCGGGGCAGCGATGTACGGTGCGGTGGCGGCGGGAGCCAACGGCGGCGGGCACCGGTCGATATCCGACGCGGTGGAGCACATGGCGCCGGAGCCGGTCGAGACGTTCCATCCGGATTCCGCGCGGCACGCGATCTACGATCGCCTCTTTGCCGAGTACAAGGCGCTGCACGACTACTTCGGTCGAGGAGCGAATCAGGTGATGCGCCGACTCCGGCGGTGAGACTACGTCGTCGATCGCCTGCGCAGCAGGCGCCGGATCCACTCCGGCGGGCCCGAGAGGGCGATCGTCTCGCGCGAGACGAGGATCGTCAGGTAGAGTCCGATCGTTCCGATGATGATGTTCGCCATCCACATGCCGAGCGCCGGAGAGAGCAGACCGCGGTCGGCGAATTTCTCACCACCTACCAGGCACGCCCAGTAGAGCACGAAGAATCCGAGCGCGATCGCCGCCGAGACGCCGAAGTTGCCCCGACGCACGACGATTCCGAGCGGAGCGCCGACGAAGACGAAGACGAGGCAGGCGGCGGGGATCGACCACTTCTTGTGGATTTCCACCAGGTACTGATCCGCCTGACGGATCTCTCCGGAACGCATGCTCGCCTCCGACTCGAGCTGCGCTCGGATGGCGGGAAACTCCGACAGCACTACACGCGCCGCGTCGGCTCGCGACAGCGGCGTCGGATCGATCGCCGGCTCCGAGAGCCGATGCACGTACGCCCGCAGCAGCGAGTCGATGCGCGTCCCCGCTTCGGCACTCCGTCGACGCGCCCCGTCGACGATCTCCTGCATCTGCGCGATGTTCATCGTCCGGTCGGATCGTCCCATCGAACTCGGATCGGAGCGGGTGAAGTTGAATCCGCTCGTCGGCACCACCACGCGGTATTCGCCGAAGGAGAACTGGTTGAATCTTTCCAGGTGGTCACGGTCGATACGCTGCACCTCGCCGTCGAACATCTGCATCTGCAGTCGGCTGAAGTCGGCGTTGAACCTCAGGATCGCCCGCCGGGCGGTGATTACGCTCAGCGTCGTGTTCTCCTGTCCGTACACCGTCACGTCCAGCAGCACATCGTGCTCGCGATCGACGCCGCGCGCCAGTATCGAGTAGCCCTGCACGGAGGTGAAGTGGCCGGGCTGCACGGCGAACATCGGTCGCAGCTGACCGATGTCGCTGAGCAGTGCCTGGGCCCGCTGGTTGGATTCCGGAAGCACGCGGTCGTTGAAGAAGAACAGCGCCACGCTCACGGCCAGGCCGCTGAGAATCGCCGGCATCATCGCCCGGATCGCACTCCCGCCCGAGCTCTTGATGATCGTCAGCTCGTTGCTGCCGCTGAGCTTGCCGTAGGACATCAACGTCGCCACCAGCACGCCCATCGGCACCGCAAGCACCACCATCCAGGCGAGGTTGTAGCCGATCAGCTTGCCGATCACCGCGTAGCTCAATCCCTTGTTCAGCAGATCCACGGGCGGCCGCAGCATCTTGTAGAGGAACTGCAGGAAGAAGAGAAAGACCACCGCACACGTTCCAAAGATGAACGGACCGACGTGCATGCGGAGGATGTATCGGGAGATGCGCATAGGAGCAGGGCAGGAATTCTCACGGCAAGAATAGGGACTCGAGGCGATACGCTGCGCCCCAGTGCAGCGGGCGACGCTCGTTGGTCGCGCCGGAGGATGCCTCGTATCTTGGCGGTCTTCAGCACGAACCCGCCTCCATCCGCCCACGGGTCGACCAGCGACACGGGCGCCACTCACGGATCGATCGATGGCCCTCCGCGAAGAGTTTGAATCCTCAGGCAACTGGCTGTTCCGCCGGCGCAGCTACCTGCCGCTGCTGCTGTTCGTCCCGCTGTTGGTCGACATGATCTGGTTCCGCACATCGATCGGCCGTCCTGATCTGCAGATTGCCTGGGAGTACGTCTGTATCGCCGTCTCGTTCTCGGGGCTCGTGGTGCGCGCGCTGACGATCGGCTTCCGCCCGGCCGGGACCTCCGGCCGCAACACGCACGCACAGGTGGCCGAGCAGCTGAACACCTCCGGTATGTACTCGATCGTCCGGCACCCGCTGTACGTCGGCAACTTCCTCATGTGGATCGGTGTCGGCATGTTCAACGCCGACTGGCGGCTCGTCGCCTTCTTCATCGTCGCCTTTGCGCTCTACTACGAACGGATCATGTACGCCGAGGAGGAATTCCTGCGGAGGAAGTTCGGCACCGCCTACACCGACTGGGCCGAGCACACACCTGCATTCTTCCCGCGCCTGTCCGCCTGGCGCCCCCCGACACTCAAGTTCTCTCTGCGCAGCGTCCTCCGCCACGAATACTCGAGCTTCTTCGCCATGATCGTCGCGTTCGTGATTCTTGGCGTGGTCCAGCATCTGGTGGCCTATGGACGCTTCGCCGTGGAGACCCGCTGGATCGTGCTCGGCGCCGTCGGCCTCGTCGTCTACGTGACACTTCGGACCATGAAGAAGCGCACGAGGCTGCTCGCCGTCGAAGGCCGGTAGCGCCGGCGACAGACCGGCCGGATATCGACACGCGCAGCCGGCAATCGGCATTCGGACATGGCCGGGACGCTGGCACGAAGGTGGCACCGTCACCTTCGCGCGAAACTTCGCGCCGCGCTCATGTGTCGTCTTCGGCGGTGCACCCGCCGCTCTGACCACCCGGCACGGGAGGGAAACCCGTTGCTCCTTGCAACGGCGAACGTTCACCTAACCTCGAATTCCATGCTACTCCGGATTCTGCTCGGCATCCTCGCGATCCTGGTGATCATCCAGTTCATTCCCGTCTCGCACGACAATCCTCCCGTCACCATGGACGCCAACGTGCCGGGCGACGCGGGCACGGTGCTGAGGACCTCCTGCTACGACTGCCATTCGAATGAGACACGGTGGCCCTGGTACAGCTACGTGGCGCCGATCTCGTGGATGATCCGCCACGACGTGAGCGACGGACGCAAGGATGTCAACTTCTCGGAGTGGGACCGCTACACACCCGAACGGCGGCAGAAGATCGCCCGCAAGGCGGTGCATGAGGTCCAGGAACATCAGATGCCGCTCGACATCTATCTGCTGATGCACCCCGATGCCGAAGTCGATCCCTTTGAACTCCAGGCACTGCAGGACTGGCAGCAGAGCGGGCTCATCGAACTCGACACCGCGCGCGGCGTCGACAGCGCCTTCGCCGAGCCCGGCGAATCCGATCAGGACACCACACCAGGCCACTGACACCTTCAGTGGCGGAGCCGATGCCGCCACGACCATGACGTCCGTCATTTCCGATCGTTCGCGATCGGCCGATACTGTGTGCCGTCCAACCGGCGGCCGAGGCGACCGATCCTCGGCCCACGGCGTGGACGCCGCACAGATCCGTCGTACAACTACGCGACCGCCGGCTCCGCCCGGCGCCTGACGTCGACATGCACCTGGACCCACTCTTCCTCTCGCGCCTCCAGTTCGGACTGACGGTGATGTTCCATTACCTGTTTCCCCCGTTGACCATCGGGCTGGGACTGGTGATGGTGTGCATCGAAGCGATGTACCTGTGGACCCGCGATCCGCGATACGAATCGATGGCGAAGTTCTGGACGAAGGTCTTCGCGGTGAACTTCGCCGTCGGTGTCGCCACGGGGATCGTGATGGAATTTGAATTCGGGACGAACTGGGCGGCCTACTCGCGCTACGTGGGCGATGTGTTCGGTTCGGCGCTCGCGGCCGAGGGGATCTTCGCCTTCTTCCTCGAGTCCGGATTTCTCGCCGTGCTCGTCTTCGGATGGGATCGCGTGGGGCCGAAGATGCACTTCTTCTCGACGGCGATGGTATTCCTCGGTTCGGTGTTCTCCTCGGTCTGGATCACGGTGGCCAATTCGTGGATGCAGACGCCTGCGGGCTACCACATCGTGGCGAGCGGTGCCGGAACGCGGGCGGAGATCACGGACTTCTGGGCGCTGGTGTTCAATCCGTCGAGCGTCGTGCGGCTGGTGCACGTGTGGATCGCCGCCTTCATCCTCGGCGGATTCTTCGTGCTGTCGATTTCGGCGTGGTACGTCCTGAAGGGAAGGCATGTGGAATTCGCCCGGAAGTCGTTCGCACTCGGACTGCTGGTGGCGCTCGTCGGCACCCTGGCCGCTCCGATCAGCGGACACTTTCACGCGCACGAGGTCGCCGAGTACCAGCCGACGAAGCTGGCCCGCTTCGAGGGTGTCTACCACAGCGGTTCAGCGGAACTCTACCTGTGGGGGCTGCCGAGTGACGAGTCGCAGACGGTGAGGATGGGTATTGGAATTCCCGGGGGTCTCTCGTGGCTGATCCATGTCGATGCGAATGCGCCTGTCAGGGGGATGGATGAATTCGCTCCGGAAGATCTTCCGCCCGGTTACGTCTTTCAGACCTACCACTGGATGATCATCCTGGGACTGTTCATGCTTGCGCTGACGCTTCTCGCGTCGTTCCTCTGGTGGCGCGGACGACTCTTCGAGCAGCGATGGCTGATGTGGACGTTCGTCTTTGCGGTGCTTGCGGCCTATGCGGCCAACCAGCTGGGGTGGGTAAGCGCCGAGGCGGGGCGGCAGCCGTGGATCGTCTACGGCCTGATGCGCACGTCGAATGCGGTTTCCTCGAGTGTGAGCGGCGGCGAGGTGCTGTCGTCGATCATCATGTTCGGCGTCATCTACGCGCTGCTCTTCGCCGTGTGGGTGTTCGTACTCAACAACAAGATTCAGCACGGACCCGAGCCGGTATTCGTACCGGAGCGAACATCGAGTGGCGAGCTGATCGCGGTGGCGGCCAGCCGCGCAAATCCCGCCGGCCCGTCCCTGAGCGAAGCCGACGACGTGAGAAGCTGAGGCCCGGTTCCCTCGCGTCCCCGCGACGATTCATCGTCGCGTTCGCGGAAGCCGCGACCGAGGCGGTGAAGCCCGCGACGGATACCAACTATCTCGATACGAATTCATGGATCTCCACATTCTCTGGTTCATCCTGCTGGGACTGCTGCTGTTCGGGTACGCGGTGCTCGACGGATTCGACTTCGGCGTCGGGATGCTCCACATGCTCATCGCCCGCGACGACACCGAACGTCGCGTAATCCTCAATTCGATCGGCCCGCTGTGGGACGGCAACGAAGTCTGGCTCGTCACCTTCGGCGGCGCGCTCTTCGCCGCGTTCCCCATCGTCTACGCATCGATCTTCTCCGGATTCTACCTCGCGTTCATGCTCCTGCTCTGCGCGCTCATCTTCCGCGCAGTCGCCATCGAGTTCCGCTCCAAACTGCATACGCCCGGTTGGCGCGCGGCCTGGGATGTCGCCTTCTCCGCCGCCAGTCTGCTCGCGCCGCTGCTGATGGGAGTGGCCGTGGGAAATGCGATGTGGGGAATCCGGGTGGGTGAGGGAGGTATCTATCAGGGCTCCTTCTTCGATCTGCTCAACCCCTACTCGGTCGTGGTCGGCCTGCTCGGCATCGCGCTCTTTGCAATGCACGGCGCGATCTACCTCTACCTGAAGACCGAGGGTGAACTGCAGCAGCGGCTGAAGCTCTGGATGTGGCGCACCTTCGGCCTGTTCATGGTGCTCTATATCCTCGTCACCATCTTCACGCTCGTGGCGCGACCCGAAGCGACGCGCAACTTCGCCACCTGGCCCGTCGCGTGGCTCGTGGTGGTGCTCAACGTGATGGCCATCGGCAACATCCCGCGGTCGATCTTCGGTGAGAAGCCGTTCCAGGCGTTCCTCTCGTCGGTGGTCACGATTCTCTCGCTCGTGTTTCTCTTCGCCATCGCATTGTTTCCGAACCTCGTCGTGTCGAGTATCGCTCCGGCGTACGACCTCACGATCTACAACGCGGCGTCGAGCGAGCGGACACTGACGATCATGGCGATCATCGCAGCGGTCGGAATGCCGCTGGTGCTCACCTACACATCGGTGATCTACTGGACGTTCCGAGGCAAGGTGAAGCTCGGAGAATTCAGCTACTGAGTCGCGACGTCAAACGCAGAGCGCCGGACCCCGCCGAGCCGGCTTCGTCGGAAGTTCCCCGCCGCCGCGTCGATTCGTCGTCGCGGCGGTTGCGCAACCGAGTGCGCTCCGATGATGGTCCGGCAACTGTGAAAATTCGATATTCACCGCCTGTCCCTCGCTCAATCCACGATCGCGTCGGCAATTCCGCCGGCACACCACGCATGGAACCAACCATCAGGCGACAACGCGAGCTGAAGGTGATCGGCCTCGGTACCAGATTCGTTTCGATTCTCGCACCCGATGCCGGTGACGCGACCGTCGTCCCGCGACTGTGGGATGCGCTGATGCAGCGCGTCCAGGAAATTCCCGGGGCCCATGAGTACAGTTCGGTCGGGCTGTGCATGGCGCTTCCGGAGCATTCCGAGAAGGCCCACCCGCGCGAACTCTACTATGTCGCCGGCATCGAGGTCGACCGACTCGACGACATTCCGGAGGGCATGCTCGGCCATGTCGTTCCGGAGGCGAACTACGCCGTGTTCACGCACCGCGGTCCGATCTCCCGGCTTGCCGAGACCTACCATCACATCTACGACACCTGGATTCCCTCATCGGATCGCGAGCTCGACCAGTCCGACCACCCGACCGTCGAGTGGTACGACGAACGCTTCGACCCCGCCTCCGAAACATCGGAGATGGAAATCTGGATCCCCCTCGAGAGCGCGTGAGGTGAGAATGATGGTGCGTTCGATGATCACGATACTCGCCGGCGTCGTCATGGTGGCGACGACCGCACGGGCGCAGGCGCTGGACTGGCGCTTCGGATTCGAGGACACCTGGTCGCAGCTCGACGGGCTGCTCCAGACGTCGCAGAAGCAGGCGCTGCTGATGAAGCTCCAGGCGCTGACCGCCTCGCAACCGAAGGGCGGGGACATCAACATCAACGGGACGGCGGGCGGCTGGGCCGCAATGCAGCCGAATGCGAACGCGCCGGTCAGCTTCAGTGCCTCCGATCGCCCGGTCAGGTTGCTGGGCGAATACGGGTTCAGCATGATGTGGAACCTGCGGATCAATGCCGCCTGGGCGAGCGCTGCCAATGCCTCGTGCACCGACCATTCGTCGGTCGGCAATTGCGCGCCGGACCCGGCGCATGAGCAGGCGCTCTACGACTACGTCCGCGCCGTGGTCGAGCGCTACGACGGTGACGGATTCCAGGACATGGGCTACGAAACGCCGGATGACACCACCGACGATCTCATCACGCCGGTGCACTACTACCTGATGACCGGAGAAATCGAATTCGCCGGAGCTACCCCGGAGCCCGATGGCGGATACGGAGACTCGGCCACCTCACACTTCTGGAACGACAACATCGAGAACCTGCTGCGGACGCACCGGATCATCTACCGTGCGATCCACGATGCCGATCCGACGGGCAGCACGAAGCTCATCAGCAGCGGCGGCGTGCTGTGGGATCTCTACAACGACTTTCCCGATTACCCGCAGGTGCTCGGTCCGACGGTCACCGCGCGGATCAACGGCGAGAACAACCATGGCGCCTCCTACGCGGCGAGCATGGATCGACTCGTGACGATGCTCAGGAGCTTCGGCGATGACTCCGATGGCATCGAGTGCGATTACATCGGATGGCACCCGCACATGGCGTGGCGCGACATCGACCAGACGTTCGCGCTCATACGCCGTTACGCCCCCGACAAGCCGATCTACGTCGACGATATGTGGGCGAACATCTTCCTGCAGCAGCGCGCCGACGCGCCCGGCAACACGCAGTTCACGGGCGGTGGAGCGGCAATCGAGGGCGATTTCCCGAACGACCTCGTGCCGAGCTACGATGCGCTTCGCAACGGCGTGCTGTTCAACTCGCCGCCGGAAGCACGGGACTGGTATCTGGCACGTTCGGCCCGCCGGCTGGTCAAGGCGTATGCGACGGCTCTGGGTGAAGGCGCCGAGCGGGTCTGCTACTCGGGC
Organism: Chlorobiota bacterium; assembly: GCA_963711465.1. GTDB lineage: Bacteria > Bacteroidota > Ignavibacteria > OLB7 > OLB7 > CAVQEG01. Next base: position 637,909 of record CAVQEG010000002.1, on the reverse strand, counting down.
ATTGCCGACTTCGCGCTCGACCGACTCGCGCTCACCGCATACATCAACCTGATGGGAACGGCCGGGGAGGACTTCGCGCTCAAGCCGTCGTACTACACCTGCCGACTCGCGGTGGACAAGCTGCACGACATCACGTCGGCCCGCCGGCTCTTCTCCGATGGGAATCCGCTGACGCGCGTCTACAGATTCGACCGGAATGGGAGAGGTCCGATCTACGTAGCGTGGAGCGAAACCGGCGGCGCGCCACCGGGGCTCGATTACTCGATCGCGACTGGGGAGACGGTGACACTGCACCTGGAGAGTGACTCGCTGCTGGTCACGCGTCCGATCGCGGCTCCGGGCGCCACCGAGGCGCCGACCTCGAAGATCGCGGCTCCGGACGGTGTACTGACCGTTCGGCTGGGGTATGAACCGGTAATGGTCGAGCCGCTCACGTCGCCGGCACGCGTCGACGAGCGCACCGATGGCACGTCGAGGCTGTCGGTCCGGCCGAATCCGCTCTCGTCCGAAGGGACGATTGCGTTTTCAACCGACGAACCGTCGCAGGTACGAATCGAAATCTGGGATGTGGTCGGGCGGCTGGTACGAGTGGCGTATGACGGCTATGTGGCGGCAGGGAGACGGACGGTGCTCTTCGACGCACGCGACCTGGCGCCGGGCGTCTACGTCTGCCGGATGCATGCCGGCGGGGTGTCGCGCGACCGGCCGATGGTGATCACGGGGAGTCGGTGATGCCGGGGGAGGAGCTTCCGAGGGGGCCGAGGCGTTCCAGCGGGTGGTTCCTGCGGAACGGGCGGGGATCTCCGGGGGTTAGTGCCGGCGATGCTGGTGCCGGTGCCGGTGCTGGGGTGAGATCCTTCGCTTCGCTCAGGATAGGGTTTGCCCTTTGGGCAAACCCTACTTCGCTTCCTTGAAAATCACATGGCGGCGAACGACGGGGTCGTACTTCTTGATCTCCAGGCGCGCGGGGGTGTTGCGCTTGTTTTTCGTCGTCGTGTAGACGTACGGGCTTTCGGTGCTCTTGAGCTTGATCACTTCTCGGGCTACTGACTTTGCCATGACCGATTCTCCTTGATTGCGTTCTGTATGTGAGTCACGTGTTCCGTCGAATGAGGGGCCCGGCCGGTATCCATGCGGAATCCGAAACGGGACAGACGACGAAATTAGCGACGCGGCCCCATGTGGTCAAAGCGGCGGCTCGCAACGGTTCGTTTCGACAGGCATCCTGCCTTACGCCTCATCGCGCCCGTGTGCCGACTCGGGCGCGATTCAACACACAATCCGCTTCCAATGCATCGACGAGAATTCGTACGAGCGGCGGCGCTGGCCACCGCGGCGGCCGGTGTGGTTGCCGGCTGCGGACCAGGTCCGGGCGCGCGACGCCGCGGCGCTGTGGGTGAACGACGCCCCGTCCGCTGGCGCCTGGCCTCCAGCTTCACGCGATCGCTCGACACGCTCTACGGTACCGCCGAACGGTTCACCGACCGCGTCGGCGCGCTCACCGGCGGCGCCTTCGAGATCAGACCCTACCAGGGCGGGGAACTCGTTCCTGCGCTCGAAGTGCTCGAGGCCGTGCAGAATCAGAGCGTCGAGATGGGTCACACCGCCAGCTACTACTACATCGGGCGCAACGCGGCGCTCGCATTCGATTCCACCGTTCCCTTCGGCCTCACCGCGCGTCAGCAGAACGCCTGGCTCTACCACGGCGGTGGACTCGACCTCGTGCACGAGCTGCTCGCGGATTTCAACATCGTCAGCTTCCCCGGCGGCAACACCGGTGTGCAGATGGGCGGCTGGTTCCGCGAACCGATCGGCTCGCTGCAGGATCTTCACGGTGTGAAGATGCGGATCCCCGGACTCGGTGGAGAGGTGATGGATCGGCTCGGCGTCACCGTGCAGGTGCTCGCAGGTGGCGATGTCTACGTGGCCCTCGAGCGCGGTGCCATCGATGCCGCCGAGTGGGTCGGTCCCTATGACGACATGAAGCTCGGTCTCGATCAGGTCGCGAAGAACTACTACTACCCGGGCTGGTGGGAACCCGGCAGCTCCATTTCGTTCTACGTGAACCGCACCGCCTGGGACGGGCTGCCGGAGGAGTACCGCCAGGCGATCGCCGTGGCCGCCGCGGAGGCGAACGTCGACATGATGGCGCTCTACGACGTTCGCAACGCCACCGCGCTGCAGACGCTCGTGGCCGGCGGCGTCGAACTGCGCCCCTTCTCCGACGACATCATGGCCGCGGCGCGGAATGCGTCCGAAGACATCATGAAGGAACGGGCTGCTTCCGACGCGGCGTATCGGAAGATCTACACGTCGTTCGCGGGGTTTCGGGAGCAGGCGTTCCGCTGGTTCTCCCGCGCCGAACAGGAGTATGCGCGGTTTGCATTCGGGTCGAATTCAGACGGGGCATGAAATGATTCGCACCCTGCAGCACGGCATCGAGCGTATCAACGCCGTCATCGGCCGGGCCGCCTCGTGGCTCGCGCTGGCGATGGTGCTCGTCGGATCGTTCAACGCAATCGCCCGATGGCTCGATCGCTATACGGGACTGGATCTGAGCGCCAACACGTACCTCGAGATGCAGTGGTACATGTTCAGCGCGATGTTCCTCCTGGCCGGCGCGTGGGCGCTGGGAGAGAACGCGCACGTACGGGTCGACGTGTTCTACGCACGCATCTCGCGGCGAGCACAGGCGTGGGTGAACGTCATCGGCGTCGTGCTGCTGCTGGTACCGTTCTGCGTGATGATGGTGATCGTCTCATGGGCGTCGCTGATGCACTCGGTGTCGATCCACGAGATGTCTCCCGATCCGGGCGGGCTGCCGCGCTACCCGCTGCGTGCGGTAGTGCCGCTGGCGTTCGTGCTGGTGCTGCTGCAGGGTCTGGCGTTGGCGATCGGCGAGGTGCTGACGATCATCGGTAGGGGACCGACCGACGAGGAGGCATCCCGGGCAGCACAGGAGGGGCGCGCATGATCGAGACGATCGGCGACTGGCTCGCACCGCTGATGTTCCTGGTGGCGCTCGTGGCGATCTTCTCCGGATTTCCCGTCGCCTTCGCACTCGGCGGCACCGCGCTCGCGTTCGCGGGGCTCGGCGTGTACTTCGGCTACTTCGACTGGCCGCTGCTGATGGCGATGTCGGAGCGGACGTTCGGCGTGATGTCGAACTACGTGCTCGTGGCAGTGCCGTTCTTCATCTTCATGGGGACGATGCTGGAGAAGTCCCGGCTGGCCGAGGACCTGCTCGAGACGGTGGGATTGCTCTTCGGTCCGATGCGCGGCGGTCTGGCGATCGCGGTGGTCATCGTCGGAGCGTTGCTGGCGGCGGCGACCGGCGTAGTCGGCGCGTCGGTGGTGGCGATGGGGCTGATCTCGCTTCCGGTGATGCTGCGTTACGGCTATCGGAGCGATCTGGCGACGGGGGTGATCGCGGCCTCGGGGACGTTGGGGCAGATCATCCCACCGAGCATCGTGCTGATCGTGCTGGCCGATCAGATCGGCGTGTCGGTCGGCGATCTCTTCGTCGGAGCGCTGGTGCCCGGAGTGCTGCTGGCGGTGTTGTTCGCGGTCTACGTCGCGCTGTACGCCTGGCGGCGACCCGAGGCGGCTCCGGCGCTGCCGATGGAGCTTCGTCAGGAGGCACGGGGGAATCTCACGCGTCGCGTGCTGCTGGCGCTTCTGCCGCCGCTGGTGCTGATTCTGCTCGTGCTCGGGTCGATCTTCGCCGGGATCGCCACACCGACCGAAGCGGGCGCGCTGGGTGCGCTCGGTGCGGTGGCGCTGGCGGCGGCAAACCGACGGCTCTCCTTCGACGCGCTCCGTTCGACGGTGCTGGAGACCTCGCGACTGACGACGATGGTCGTCTTCCTGCTGATCGGCTCCACCGCCTTCTCGCTCGTCTTCCGCGGACTCTACGGCGACTTCTGGATCGAGGATCTGCTGACGGGACTTCCGGGCGGACAGATCGGGCTGCTGATGGTGGCGAATCTTGCGGTGTTCCTGCTCGGATTCTTCATCGACTTCTTCGAGATCGCATTCATCATCATCCCGTTGCTGGTGCCCGCGGCGCAGTTGCTGGGCATCAACCTCGTCTGGTTCGGCGTGATGATCTCGATGAATCTGCAGGCATCGTTCCTGACGCCGCCGTTCGGATTCTCGCTCTTCTACCTGCGGGGCGTCGCGCCGCCGGAGGTGCCGACGACCACGATCTACCGGGGCGTGGTACCGTTCATCCTCATTCAGCTGATCGCGCTGCTGATGGTCATCGCCTTTCCGCAGCTGGTGCTGTGGCATTGAGCGACGGCGGGCGGCGCTTCGTGAACGCGCGTGCCTCGAATGGCGCCGGGGCGATGGAAGCGGGGCGCCGCCGGATGCGGGATCGTTCGATGTCGGCGGAACTCTGGCACGGGTGTTTCGCCATCGGGCGCGTGAGGCGCTGTCACACTCTGGTGCCCACGGGGTGAATTGCATCGAACGTCATTGATAATTGGCCTTATTTTCCTGCTTTCGCCAACGTACGTCGAGGTTGCCGGATGCTTCGGCGTCGGGCTGCGCAACACCGATCCGTTGTCGTTCAGTACAGTTCTGGGTCTCATCGGCGTTGTATTAGTAGCCATCGGCTACCGACGCGTCGGCAGCGTCATCATCGCGGGAATCACGGGACTCGGAATGCTCCTTGCCCAGCTGCTCGTCGTCGCCTTTCTCACGCTTCACTGATTTGTGTCCATGGATTTCCAGCATCTGATCGCCTCACTCGAGTCGAGCGGCACCGCCGTGGTCGCCGCGGTTACCGGGCTGAGCGATGATGCCGTGCGATGGCGGCCCGAACCGGGTCGCTGGTCGATGCTGGAGGTGCTCGCGCACCTGCGGGACGAGGAACGTGAAGACTTCCGTCGCCGACTCGGACTGATGCTGGAGAATCCGACGGCGGACTGGCCGCGGATCGATCCGGCGGGATGGGTGAGCCAGCGCGACTACAACAATCTCGATCCGCGCGCCGTCGTCGCCGAGTTCAAGCACGAGCGCGTCGCGTCGATTCAGTGGCTCGTCGGGCTCGTGGAGACCGACTGGAGTCAAAGCAAGCCGCATCCTGCCGAAGGCGCGTTTCACGCCGGAGATCTGCTCGCCGCGTGGGCGGCGCACGATCTCGTGCATCTGCGACAGATCGCCAACCTGCGCCTGGCGTACGTCGAACACATCAGCCGCCCGTATTCCATCGGCTACGCGACGGCGTAAGCCCCGAACGCTCGTACCTGCGCAAATCCACAGTTCCCGCACTCGGCCCTGTCGGCCAACCGTCCGGCGGACCGACTCGTCGGCATCCGCTGACGCATCGGTCACGCTCGGGTTGTGCACAACGGGTCCCGCAAATGCCGATCGTCCACGGCGCCCTCCGGCCGGCGGCGGGCCATCGCCACGTCCGTCGTCCGGCATGGCAGATCCCCCTCACCTCGACCCCCCGGCCCTCGTCCTCCAGAGGTCCGCAACAGGCGTTCAATCATGTTACCTGTATCAGTGAGGTCTGACAGATGAAACGAAATGCATTTCGCACGACCGCGTTGTCGTGCGCTACGGTCCTGCTTTTCGTGGCACTGATCGCCGGCTGTTCCCCGAGCGGAACGTTCACCACCGGTCCCGCCCCGGATTACTGGCCAACGCAGAAGTGGAAGCACACGACGCCCGAAGAGCAGGGCATCAGCTCGAAGGGACTCGCCAGAGCCCTTGATTACATCGAGGCGAACCATCTCGACGTTCACAGTCTGCAGATCGTCCGCAACGGCTACGTCGTCCTCGATGCGTACTTCTATCCGTATACCGGCGAGTCGATGCACGACGTCGCCTCGGTCACCAAGAGCGTCACATCGGCACTGGTCGGCATTGCCATCGACAAGGGGCAGATCCACGATGTCGACGAGTCGATCTACGACTACTTTCCCGACAGGCGAGCCGACGCTTCGGCGCGCAAGCGGCGCATCACCATCGGCGATCTGCTGTCGATGCGCTCCGGACTCGACTGCGGGTTCCACGACCATGAGGATGAACTGCGGGCGATGATGAGCAGTGACGAGTGGGTGAACTACGCGCTCGATCTGCCGATGCGCAGCGATCCGGACGAGGAGTTCGGCTACTGCAGTTGCGGATCGCATCTGCTCTCGGCGATTCTGTCGAAGGCGACCGGACAGAGCGCCGCGGAGTATGCGCGCGAGCACCTGTTTGCACCGATCGGCATCGATCACGTCGATTGGCCGGCCGATGCCGACGGCATCACGCACGGCTGGGGCGACCTTCGGATGTATCCGCTGGACATGGCGCGCCTCGGACTGCTGTTTCTCAATGGCGGTCGATGGGAGAATCACCAGGTCGTGCCCGCCGATTGGATCCGCGAGTCGTTCGACCCGAAGTCCACCACCGACGCCGACGGTCGCGAGGGCTACGGTTACGGCTGGTGGACGTATTCGAACGACACGATGGACATCGTCGAGGCGCGCGGTCGGGGAGGTCAGAGCATCAGTCTGTGGCCGGAGCGCAACCTGGTGGTGGTCTTCACCGGCGGCGGACTCGACCGACTGCAGCTGGCGCCGCTGCTGGTACGGTCGATCGAATCCGACGATCCGCTGCCGCCCGATCCCGACGGCGTCGCGGCGCTGCAGCGGCGACTCGATGCCATCGGCAGGGCACCGGAGCCGGAGCCGGTCGCGCCACTGCCCGAGCGTGCGCAGACCGTCTCGGGCAAGCAGTACTACCTGGAGGACAATCCGCTCGGCATCCGCTCGGTGATGCTGCATTTCAGCAATGCCGCCGAGGCGCGGCTGGACGTCAGTCTCCCGCAGGGCGATTTCAAGCTGCCGATCGGACTCGATGGCGTCTACCGCTTCAGCGACAAAGGGCCGAACGGCCTTCCCGTCGGCATCTACGGCAAGTGGTCGGGGAAGGATGAATTCGTGCTCTACTACAACGAGACGGCCGGCGTCAACGCCTACCGGATCTCGATGCAGTTCAACGACGACGACGTCACCGTAGCGATGAAGGAAACCGTTTCGAACGATTTCGACGAGACTGTGCGCGGGACGCGACGACGTCCGTGAGTCGATGCGGCGTCGTGCCCGGGGCACGAGCTGAATTCCCCCAATCGATTGCGACGTGAATTCCAATTCCATCGGTACCCGATTTCTCCGAACGAGCGCGGCCCTGGGTGCGCTCGTCACGCTGCTGTACGCCCTGCTCTCCCCGTCGACACGGACGGTCGTCACGCATCACGTCTACGAGCTGCTGCTGGTCGCACCGCTGGTGATCGTTCCGTTGGGTCTGGCGCTTGCAGGGGCCACGGGGCCGACCGGGCGACGTTCGGGTCTGTTCCGACCGCTGGCGTACATGCAGTTGCCCGCAGCGCTGCTGCTGGTCTGTTCGCTGCTGTTCCGACCGGGAGTCGCGGCGGGAGTGCTGGCGCTGCCATGGCTGCTGGTGACAGTGCTCATGGCGCTGCACGGTGCGTGGCGGCTGCTGCGACGGCAGGTATTCCTGCCGGACGGGTTGACGGTGGACGAGCTGGCGATCGACGTGGGGCTGATCTACATCGCGGTCGGCGGCATCTGGCTGGTGGCGGCGCGATTCGGAGTGGCGCTGCTCGGATTTCCTCCGATCGTGGTCGCGCTCACCGCGGCGCACTTTCACTTCGCCGGATTCACCGTGTCGATCGTCGCGGGACTGGCAGGGAAGGTGCTTCCGCGGCGGCCTCGCAGGCGATGGCGGATCTATCGCGCAGCGGCCGTAGTGGCTACCGGCACGCCGATTCTCATCGCATTCGGAATTCTCGTCTCGCCGCTGATGGAAATGGTCTGCGCCTTCGCACTGGCGATCGCCCTCGGTGCGCTCGCGGTGCTGATGCTCGCATCGATTGCGCCGCTGCTCCGGAGCATCCTCGCGCGCGTGCTGCTCTCGGTTTCGGCCCTTTCGCTGTTCGTCACCATGACGCTCGCCTGCCTGTTCGCCATCGGTGAGTTCACCGGGGATCATCGGATCGTGACCGTGCTCTCGACATCGATCCCGCACATGGTGGAAACCCACGGGCTGATCAATGTGCTCGGCTTCGCCGTCTGCGGCCTGCTTGCACTGCTCATCGAACACGACAGATCGGCGGTTGCGACGTGAACGGGCACGGGGACGAAATACGACTGCAGATGGGGCGTCGCCAGCCGCGGCTGGCAACCGAGGACGATCGCGTTCCCGCTGCGGTGGCGCTGCTGCTGCGCGAACGCGACGGTCGCCTCGAGATGCTCTTCATCGAGCGTGCGCGCCGCACCGGCGACCCGTGGTCGGGGCATATCGCGTTTCCCGGGGGACGCGTCGAACTGTACGACGCATCACCGCGCGCAGCGGCCGAGCGTGAGACGATGGAGGAGGTGGGCGTCGACCTGCGGACGGCCCGGCACCTGGGACGGCTCGACGATCTGGTGGCCAATACGATGGCGGTCACCGTCGCGGCGTTTGTCTACCTGCTGGAGCCACCGCAACGGCTTCGGCTCAACGAGGAGGTCGAGGATGCCTTCTGGATTCCGCTCGACGATCTTCTCGACGCCGCCAGGCGCACCCACTTCGCCTTTCGCCGCGGCGGGGTCGAGCATCGCCATCCCGCCATCGATCTGCTCGGACCGAACCGTCCGCTGCTCTGGGGCATCACCTACCGATTCGTGTCTGAATTCCTGACCATCCTCGATATCGAGGAGTGATCGCACGTGCCGAGATTCGCCTCATACGATCCGGAATCGCGCGGAGAACGCGCCAATGATGTCCTCGTGCGCCGCGCCGGGCCGCGTGACCTCGTCTCGCTGGTGGAGATCTCGCACGCGCATCGCGGCACCGACCACCGCACGCTGCTCGCCGCCTTCAGCAGACTGATCGACTATGCCCGCGAGTACGACGATCTGCTGCTGGTCGTCGCCGAGCGGTCGGATCGGGTGGTCGGCTATGCCCGGGCCGGCTACTTCCACGCGCCGGCCGACGCGCCGGCCAACGTCGCTCCCAACGGGTGGTACCTCCAGGGTGTCGTCGTGCGGTCCGAGTGCCGGCGCAACGGGATCGGACACCGGCTGACGCGTGAGCGGCTCGACTGGATCGCCATGCGCGCGCATCGCGCGCTCTATGTGGCAAACGTGCGGAACGCGGCCTCGATCGACCTGCACCGCGCGTTCGGGTTCAAGGAGATCACCCGTGATTTCGTGCTTCCCGGTGTCCAGTTCGAGGCGGAGAGCGGCGGCCGGGGCATCGGCGCGCTCTTCGCGGCCCGGCTGCCACTGGCGCGATGAATCGCCCGAACGCAGACGCGCCTCCCTCGCGAAGGGCGGGTTCGCGAAGGAGGCGCGTTCGCGCGTCAAAGCGGCGCTCTGGTAGAACTGGCGGTTCGGTTCGAGCGCTTTTCGAGCGCGTCGATTCAGGCCTCGGGTGGAGGAGGTGATGCCTCCGGTGGCCGGGGAACCGGCGGCCTCACCGGCTCGGTGCTTGCCGGCGGCGGTGGCTCCTCGGCCGACGTCATCATCGCCGTCGAGGGCGGCTGCTCCTGGTCGGCGATCCGTCGCACCGTCGGCACCGGCTCGTCCTTGATGTAGACGAGGCCGTCGCGGGCGAAGCGGACTTCGCTGGCCATCACCTCCATTCCGCCGTCGAGCTTCAGCGCGTAGACCTGCTGACTGTCGGTGTCGAGGAGCATGTCCTCGACACGTCCGATGATCTTCCCGTGGTTGTCAAGCACGTCGCGTCCGCGCGCATCCTGATGCTCGTCGACCAGTTGCCACTCCTCTGACTGGTTGAGTGAGATTTTCGACATGGTGTATTCCTCTCAGGGTTACTGCTCGATGTTGCTGTGGTGCCCGCTGCGGCGATCGTCCGCCCCGGTGCGGGCACGCCGGATCACTGTCGCTCACGTTGCCGGATACGACGTCTATGGCTGCGCGCTGTTCGAATCCGCGTAGTCGAGCCGATCAGCCGCCACGTAGAGTCCCTCGTGATTGAGCCGGGTGGCTTCGTCCGGCGACAGACCCACATCGTCGACGTAGGTCGAGTCGCTGAACCGCTGGACGGTTCCGTACACGTCGACCACGTCGCCCTCATTGATGTCGTACCTGCCGTCGACGCCGATGGGAAGCTCGTTGGGATTCCTGCTCTCGCCCATCTGCCGCATCTGCACCAGCAGCATGTTCTGCGTGCCGTCGTTGCTTCGCATGATGACGAAGGTGCTGTCGCCGACAACGCGATCGACCCTCAGATCGTGCAGCTCAACCTTCTTGTTGATGAAGTCGGACGGATCGGTCGCGGTCGTGAGTGAGGTGTAATTCGTGACGGTACCGGCAACGGACGCCGTCGTGTCGGGAACTCCGAGTTCGGTCTGTCCCATGGGGCCGTTTTCGGCAAGTCCGGGTTCGGCTTCACCGGTGGTATCGGTGTAGCTGCCTGGTGCCTCGGCGACCTGGTCGTCATTGTCGTTGACCACGGCCACGACGATCCAGACCAGTGCAGCCAGGGCGATGAGTCCCACGATCCACGCCCATGGCGAGCCCGATTTCCTCTCTACTGGAATCTGTGCCATTGCTATGTACCCGATGATTGTTCGTGTTGTCGTTGTGCAGTGGCAGTCTGCGACCGGCTTCCCGGTGCAGCGCGGCTGGTCATCCTTCAAGCGATATGCCAGCAGTACCGGGGGTGCGCCGACGCGCCGTCGGGGCGATCGGACGGGCAGCGATCAGAAGACGGTTTTGCCATCTTCGAATTCCGCTTTCGCAAGCAATCCGTTGCGGTCGATATCAAGGGCGGCGTGCAGACCGGCGTACAGTTCGGTGCGGCTGAGTGCTCCATCGCCGTTGGTGTCCCAGTCGTCGAAGTAGGGATCGTCGCCGAACGCGAGGTGGTATTCCGCTCTGTTGATTCGGTTGTCGTTGTCGATGTCCCAGGCGTCGAAGACGCCGTACTGCTCTGCGCCGGCGGTGAATTCTCCCACGTCGAGTTCGCCGTCGCCATCGAGGTCCCACTGAGCGTAGAAGTCGGTGGATCGGACGTTCCGGTAGAATTCGCTCGCCTCGAGCGCGCGGTCGTGATTCAGGTCCCACTGCTCGTTGAATCGATACTCCGGATCGCCGCATCGGACCGCGCCGATCGCGACCGTGGCGACGAGCGCAACCATCGCCAGCATCCGTCCGATGGCGTTCCCGCCGCGGTTCGCATCCATCCGTCGCATCTCACACCTCCTCATCACTTCGTTTGTATTCCACCCTTCCGAATTCCACCCTTCCGAATTCCGCGCTTCTGGATTGCACCTGCCTGAATTCCACCGTCTTGAATTCAATCGTTCTGAATTCAACCGTCCTGAACTCAACACAATACCATCGCTCCCACGGCACTACGATGTCGCGCGGCCGGGTCAGTCGTCGACGGTTGTACTGGCTGATCGTATGGTGGTGTCCCGGGGGGGACTGGTTCCAACTGCAGGGGACACTGCAAGCCGGATACCAGAGCGTGCTCAGAGGGGGAGGGGCATCAGGAATTCTCCATCAGCCGTTGCATTTCGAGGATCTTCTGCTGGTAGAATTCGTAGCGATCGGGCCGGGTTCGCGCCAACGTCTGGTAGGCCTTGATCGCCTCGGCATAGGCACCCTGCTGCACGAGAATACCGGCGAAGGTATCGCTGACGATCGAGGGTTCGAAGGCCGCCGCCTGTCGCGGCTCGGAGTCCTCGACGGCCGGAATGCGAGCCCGTTCGAGGCGACGCGCCAGCTCCTCCAGCGGCGTCATTTCGTGCGACGACGGAGGGAAGGGACGTTCCGGAGCGAGCGTGAAGGATTCAAGATCGAACGGTTCTTCCGGAAGTGACACGCTGAGCAGGGGTTCCTCCTCCTCGGCTCCCCAGGTGTGCGATTCCGTTCCCGCGGCCTCGGGGCGATGTGCCGCAGCCTGGTCGTCCTCCCGGCTCACCGTCTCCTCGGTCGGCCCGCCGAACGTTGGCATCGGCGGCGCGTCGAGTCCGCCGGTGGGTCGTCGCGGGGGATGGAATGCCGGTATCGGCTCGTCGATCAGCGGGGCGATCGGCTGGCGACGCGCCGGCTCCTCGTGACGCAGCGGCGCGAACTCGAGTCCGGGAATGAGTCGGAGGTTGGCGCTGCGCAATCGCGTGACGTTCTGCCCCGTGTGCAGTGCAAGCGCGATGCTGCGGCGTCGGACGGATGTCCGTGTGGCGGCGGCCACGACGACCACGTCGCCGCCCACATCGGATTCGGCCGCAATCGCCACCTCGACCACATGCGCCTCCTCCGGTTCGGTGAACACGTCCTCGATACGCTCGTCGCCGTCGATCGCGTCGTCGGAATCCTCGATGGGTTCCGCCGTGGTCGCCTCCGGAATCGATGGCTCCGGAATCGATGGCTCCTGTGCAGTGGTCTCCTCCAGCGATTCGTCGACGGCTTCCTCGATGGGTTCCTCGACCGCGCTGCCCTGATCGTCGATGCGAAGTCCGGCGCCGGACGGGCCGACGACCTCGGACGCGGCACCGTGGTCGCCTGGAGTGTCCTCGGCGCGGGCCTCCTCCGTGACGGCATCCGCGTGGTCCGGATGTTCAACCGAGTGCTCACGCGGAACGAATGCCGATGCGCCTCCGGCGGACGCGGGTGAATGCGCCTGGAACAGCGACGGACCCTCCGGCTGGGGAAGATCGAACGTGCGCGGACGGAGTTCGCCGGTGGTTTCGAGTTCGCTCGCCAGTTCATCGAGTCGACGATTCCCTGTTCGACGAAAGGCGTCCTTCAGCACGTTGAGCGCGCGTTCGGGCTGAGCGATCCGTTGGAATGCGTTCGCCAGCACGATGTATCCGGTGATGTGCTCGGGGTAGAAGATCAACCCGTTGCGACACGTCTCGATCGCCTGCTCGGCGTTCCCCGAGGAGAGCTGGCGCTGCGCTTCGATCGCGAAATACGTTGTGGGGCGACGTCGATTCTGATGAGGTCTTGGTACGGACGGCATCATCGGGGACAGGGAATTCGGTGAGAGAGAGGACAAAGATAGCAGATCACAGTCGTCGCGCGACGACGACCACACGCGTTGCGGTCATCAGGCCTCGCCCCTGCGAGTCGAACGCTTCGAGTCGCAGAACGTAGGGACCGAACGGAAGCGGCAGTCCATGGCGGTCGGTGCCGTCCCAGATCAGCTCTCCGTGCGCGGCGGTCGGTTCGTTGCTGGCGATGCGGACCATCTGTGCACCGGTGGGATCGAGGACGTCGAGGACGATCCGCGCGCGTGTGACCGGCAGCGTCCAGGAGATCCGCATGAAGTCCTCGAATCCGTCGCCGTCGGGGGAGACGGTCTCGGAGGAGGTGCCCAGGCGTGCGCCGGTCGTCGAAGGGGGGACGCTGCGCGAATTCTGCCTGCCCGGCGTTCCGCCCGTGCGATCGACACAGCTCGACCAGGTGCGCGCATCGCAGGACGAAGCCGAGGCCGAGAGCCGCTCGAGCGATACGCCGTCGGTGCGCGTCAGCTCTGACCAGTGCCAGTGAGCGTCGTAGGCCACGCTGTCGATCGTGCTGCCCGACTCGTCGAAGAGCACGACGTCGTCACCGCTGTTGTTGAGCGAAAGACTGGAGAGACCGAGCACCACGAGGTTGGGCGCTCCGGCGAGTTCCGGAAAGTCGCGGAGAATCGTGCTGTCGGACGCCACCACGATCAGACCGCCGGGCGACAGCATCGGAGTCGTCGTCGGAATCCGTCCCCGCTCGCGTCCCGTCGCGTCGTGGATCGACCAGCCGCCGACGGAGATCGCTGTCGAGTCTGAATTCAACAGTTCCACGTACTCGGCGCCATCGACGCCGTCGACGGTGCGCGGGTCGAACATGATCTCGTTGATGACCACGCCCGCCGGGGCCGCGCGTGCCGAACGGAGTACCGAAATGAACGTCAAGCACAGGATGAGTCCGACGCCGAAGCAGCCGCGACCGGGCGCTCGAAGAGGAGCGATGGAGTGAATCATGAGGAAACTGGCTGGTGGACGGTGAAACCGGTTGGCAAGATACGAACCGCATTGGCGCGCCCGCGCTCGTGGCTGTTATCTTCGAGCCACGACGGGCTCCGGAAGCGTACACGGCGTTGCGTTCGACGCACGTGCGATCGGAGGCTCGAGGCAGCAGACCGGGCACCGGACACGAACCACACGACTGGCACTATGGAATTGCAGGGAATGACCGGAGTCGTCACCGGAGCGAGTTCAGGAATCGGCGCGGCGATCGCACGGGCGCTGGCGGCGGAAGGAGTGTCGCTCGTGCTCTCGGCGCGCGACCGCGAGGCGCTCGAGTCGGTCAGGGATTCGCTGGCGAAGCCGGCGCGCGATCGGGCGATCGTCGAACCCGCCGACGTCGCGATCCAGGCGGACGTGGAGCGGCTCGTCGCCCGTGCAGTCGACGAATTCGGGCGGATCGACCTGATGGTCAACAACGCCGGCTTCGGTCTGTTCAAGCCGATCGAGGAGATCGGTGTCGAAGAATTCGATCGTGTGATGGCCGTCAACGTCCGCGGCGTCTTCCTCGGCCTCCGCACGGTGCTGCCGGTGATGTACGCCCAGGGCGGGGGAACGGTGGTGACGATCAGCTCGCTTGCGGGCAAGCACGGCTTCAGGGGCGGCGGGGCCTACTGCACGAGCAAGTTCGCGGTAATGGGACTCATGGAGTGCGCCTTCCACGAGGCACGCAGGAAGGACGTCCGAACGATCACGATCTGTCCGGGTTCGGTCGACACGCAGTTCTTCGAGCGGGCAGGCACCGAGTCGACGAATCCCGATCGAATCCTTCGGCCGGAGGACGTCGCCGCGACGGTGCTTGCCGCGGTGAAGCTGCCGGAGCGCGCGCTCGTGCGTGAGGTCGACATCCGACCGGCGAATCCGCAGGCGCCGACCGTCTGAATTCCTGTCCAGTCAATCCGAGCATTCTGCCATGACCACGTTTCCGCTCATCGAAAGCATCACGCTCGTGCTTCTCTTCTCGATCGGCGGCTTTCAGCGGCCGGTCGACTTCGATGTGGACATCGACGGGCACATCTACGTGGTCGACCGCGAGCGCGACATGCTGCTGAAGTACTCGGCCGAGGGAGATTCGCTTGGAGCGATCAGCGGCACCGGAGACGGCCAGCTGCAGTTCGACCAGCCGATGGCGGTCTTCGCACATCGCGGCACCGATGTGCTGGTCGCCGACTACAACAACCACCGCATCCAGCGATTCGATCGCAACCTCGACTACGTGACGACGATCTACCTGCGGGACGATCCCGATGAACGGCATCGCTTCGGATATCCGCGCGACGTGACGATGAACCGGCAGGGGGACATTCTGATCGTCGATGGGGAGAACCGGCGCGTGCTGCAGATCGACGCCAGCGGATCGGTCAAGCGGACGATCGGAGACATCGCGGCCGGTGCTGGTCGGCTCGTCGACCCGTCGATGATCGCTACCGACGACCGCGACTTCATCTACGTTCTCGACGGCGGGCGCGTGCTGATCTACGATCCGTTCGGCACGTATGTCAACAGTCTGCGGGTACCCGACAAGCAGTTGGTCGCCTTTATGTCGATCAATGATGACCAGCTGGTGCTGGGAACCTCGGGGCACCTGCAGGTGCTCGACATCGCCGCCGACACCCTCGCGTTGAGCACGGAGCTGGCGCCGGATGCCCGAATGGCACGAGCCCTCGGCAACCGTGTGATCGTTGCCGAGGGCTCGCATGTGTCCGTCTTCGGAATTCCGGGCAGATGAACGCCGCCTACCGTACCACTACCATCGTCCGTCTCTGACGCGCGCCGCCGCTCTGCAGTTCGTAGACGTATGTGCCGGCCGGCAGCGCACGGGTGTCGATCTCCACTCGGGAGGCACCCGCCATCACCGGACGTGTCAGCACCTGGCGTCCATCGACGGTGTAGACACCGAGTGTCGCGGTCGCGTTCGAAGCGATACCGCCGACGGGAATGCTGGTCGAGGTGGTCGCGGGATTCGGGTAGTTCTGTCCGAGCACGAGCGCACGTGACGCGGTGTCGGAGGTCGCAACCGACGACGGCGACTGCCGGAAGATCGGAAGCTGCTCGAAGTGCCTTGGCAGCGCCACGCCATCGATCAGCTCGTCGGTCGCACCGTACCACTGTCCCAGGATCGAGGCGTACACCTGCCGGAAGTCGTTGGTCATCCGGATGTTGCCCTGTCCCTCGAGGTCCGAAAGATTCGGCTCCTCGCCGATCAGCCCGCCGATCACTCCCGATCCGATGACCAGCAGCGGAGCGGCCGAGCCGTGGTCGGTGCCCGTACCGTTGGATTCGACGCGACGGCCGAACTCGCTGACGGTGGCCACGGCGACGCGGGAATCGATACCGAACGCCTCGACGTCACGCTGGAAGGCGTGGATCGCTTCGGCGAACGTCTGGTGCAGCGTCGCCTGCACCGACAGCTGATTGGTATGCGTGTCGTAGCCGCCGACGTTGATGATGTACAGCTGCGTGCCGAGTCCGGCGGCGATCAGCCGTGCGATCGCAGCCAGTCCCTGCGCCAGCGGCGTGGTGGGATAGGTGATCCCGTCGGAATTCGTCGGCTGACGTGCCGCCGCGTTGATGATCGCGTTGGAGAAGATGTTCGACTGCCGCTCGATCTCGCGCACGTACGCTTCCTCGTCGCCGGCATGCGTCGGCTCGACCGGATCGGGGTCGGGCATGCCCGGCACGTAGCTGAGATCCGCCACGGCCACTCCCATGTTGTTCTGCGCGCCGATGAGCGTCGTGCTGAGGAACGTGCCGAGTTCGATGGCGAACGGATCGTTCGGCAGCACGTCGGGGTAATCCGGGTAGCGCTCTTCGAGGTACCGGGCGTACCATCCGGTCGATTCGAACACATCGGCGTCCGATCCGCTCAGCCAGATGTCGGTCGATCGGAAGTGCGACTGATTCTGGCTCGGGTAGCCGACGTTCTGCACCACCGACACCTTCTGCTCCTCGTAGAGTTCGGCGAGCATCGACAGCGAGGGATGCATTCCCATCCGCGTCGAATCGCTCAGTCGGATCACCGAGCCTGCATCGATCGACAGGTCGTCGTCGGTGCCCTGCTTGCGGGCGGTGTAGTACAGGTCGTTCGCATACGGAATGATCGTGTTCAGTCCGTCGTTGCCCCCGGCCATGCGGATGATCACCAGCACGTGGTCGTTGTTCGATGAGGCGACGCGCATGAACTGGGAACCTGCGGGGGACTGTGCGAAGGCGCGCAGCCGCGGAAAGCCGAGCGTCACCGGCAGAACGATACCGGTGCCGGCCAGTCTGGTCAGAAAGTCTCTGCGTTTCATCTGAATTCTCTCCCGGTGGAATGTGGTGATCAGGTGAGCTGGAATTTCGCCAGCTGGAACGCGGCGGTGAGGTACTTGCGAATTCGTTCGGCTGCCCGCTGGTCCGGATCGTCCAGATTCCACTCGTAGGAAACCCCGTTGTCCAGAATCGTGTTGTACAGCGTCTGCGACTCCGGATCCGAGGGCGCGGTGTTCAGCAGGAACATGGCCATGTCCTGACTCAGCGTGCTGAGCGAATCGGGGTTCGGAAAGGCACGGGCGAATTCAACCGGATCGAATCCATAGACGGTCTGGCGTGCGACGGCGAGGGCACCGTTGGCGACATCGATGGCGAACTTCTGCCGCTGCGGCAGCGTCGAGGTGCTCGTCCACGTCCGGCCGGCGGGCCAGCCCTTCACGTTCGGCGGATTGAACAGCTCCATCCCGAGGGCGATCGTGCGCGTGACCAGATCGCGTCTGGATCGCGTTCCGAGCGAGTCATCGAAGTCGGGCACGGGCGTCAGGCGCATCGAGCGGATCATGCCGAGCAGCAGATCGATGGGGCTCTTGTGCAGTGCACCGATGTTGGTTTCATCGAAGAAGTGTTCGCTTCTGAGGAGCGTGTCGATGACCGGGCGCAGCTCCCAGCCGTTGTCGCGGAGGTTGGTCGCCATTTCATCGATCACCACCCGATCGGGAACGTCGTAGACGAAGGCGCGGTAGAGTTTCTCGCAGACGAACCTGGAGATCTGCACGCCGCGTTCTTCGAAGATGATGTCCATGACATCGTCGGTATTCCACGCACCGGTTCGTCCGAGGTAGGTCTTGGTGCCGCTGTCCCACATGGTCGGCTCGAAGTGGCTGGTGAGGGAGACGAAGCGGGAGCGGGGTTCGGACTGCGTGACGGTCCAGCCGCTGAGCGAGCGAGCGCCCTCGTGGACATCGGATTCGGAGTAGTTGGCGTTGCCGTCCCAGTCATAGACGCCCATGGTGAAGAGCTCCATCAGCTCGCGGGCGTAGTTCTCATTGATGTTATCGCGGTTGGGGAGTTTGTAGTTCTTGATTCCATCGAGGTAGATCAGCATCGCCATATCGACGGTGACGCTGCGGACGAACGACTTGAAGTTGCCGAGTCCCATGGTGCGCAGCAGTTGATTCTGCACGTACATGAACTCGGCGAAGTTGACGGTCTCGATGGAGCTGGTGAAGTGGTTGTGCCAGACGAGGGTCATGCGTTCCTGGATCGAGACGGGCGAATCGGTGATGGTGCGCATCCACCAGCGACCGAGTTCATCGCGTCGCATGAAACGCTGTTGCAGCCAGGCCTGGTAGTCGGGATCGCTGGGGTCGGTGCTTGGGGGGCGTGTTTCGACATCGGCACCGATCCAGTCTGCGATATCGGTGGTAGCGGGGTCGAACGGCGTGAGCAGCTTTTCGACGGTGGCATCGAGGCCATCGGCGACGGCCTGGCGGATTTCGGCGTCGGTCGGGCCGACCATTGCGCGTCGCAGCAGGTGGGCCGCCCGGGTATAATCCCAGTCGGCGGACGCTGATGCGCGCCAGGGATCGAGTCCGGTATCGCTGCGTCGGGCGTGGACGGGCGAGGGGGTCTGCGCGCCGTTTTCACGCAGGAAGGCGCGGCCGGTCCGGCGAAGGCGACGGGTGCGCGTGGTGGCACCGAGCGTCAGAAAGTCTCTGCGGTCATAACCCATGGCAGGGGCTCCGATCGTTGGAATGACTGGGAAAATTCGGTCGGGCGCATCGGGGAGGGGCGGGTGTTGGGGGGAGAAGCGACCGCCTGTTGACACGCCACACGCCGCGTGGTTGCAGCGTGTGGCGCATGGAATGTGGTTGGAGGCGGGTCGGCGCGAGTGGTTCCCGGAGGGTATCGCGGGGCGATCAGTTTTCGTCGTCGGCGTCGACATCCGCGGCACCGGGTCGAACCACGTTCGGACCGGGGAAGCGCATACGGGTTTCGGCGACGAGATCGCGCCACTGGCGGGGCGAGTGTTCTTCGGGCAGCTCGGGGACATCGACCATCCAGCCGAAGGTATCGGGGAGTCGGCCGAACTGCACGCCGGTGATGGTCTCCTTGAGTCGTTTCCAGAGGGCGTGCTCACCCGGTTCGATCGGCAGCGGGCGACCCTGGTAGTTGAGTTCATCGACGGGGGAGATAACTGCGGCGGTACCGCTGCCGAAGACTTCCTTGAGGCGGCCATCGGCGTGGGCGTCGGCGATTTCGTCCATGGAGATCCGGCGTTCCTCGACGGTGACACCCCAGCTGGTGGCGAGTTCGATGACGGTACGGCGGGTGATACCGGGGAGGATGGTGCCACCGAGGGGCGGGGTAACGAGGGTATCGTCGATGACGAAGAAGATGTTCATGGTACCGACTTCTTCAGCGAACCGACGTTCGATGGCATCGAGCCAGAGGACCTGATCGAACCCACGGGAGATGGCTTCGCGGCTGGCGGCGAGGGATGCGGCGTAGTTACCGGCGGTTTTGACTTCGCCCATGCCACCGGGGGCTGCACGAACATATTTTTCTTCGACGAGGATTCGGGTGGAATCCTTGCGGTAGTAGTTCCCGACGGGGGAGGTAATGATGTAGAGGAGGTACTGATTGGCGGGGGTAACGCCGAGGGCATTCTGGGTTGCGATGAGGGTCGGCCGGATATAGAGGGAGGTACCGGGGTGCGCGGGGACCCAGCGTCGATCGACGGCGACCTGGGTCATGATTGCATCGAGGACGAGGTGTTGATCGAACTCGGGCATACAGAGGCGGCGGGCGGAGCGGGCGAAGCGAGCGACGTTGAGTTCCGGCCGGAAGAGGTGGACGGAGCCATCGGCCCAGCGGTAGGCCTTGAGGCCTTCGAAGATTGCCTGTCCGTAGTGGAGGGTAAGGTTGGCGGGATCGAGGGCGAAGGCCTGGTAGGGTTCGACGCGAGGGGAGTGCCAACCACGGGAGGGGTCGAACTCCATGAGGAACATATGGTCGGTGAAGTGTCGACCGAAGCCGAGGTCAGCGGGGTTAGGCAGGGGCGCGCGGTTATGCGAACGGATCACGCTAACGTTCATCGGGGTCTCCTCCGTAAAATCGGATTGACAGTGGCAGGGAGGCCAGGGGCGCGGAGCGGTGGGTGAAGGAAACCGGACGTACGCGGTCGCCGGTGCGGCGGCGAGCGATCGATTTCCACACGGTACGGGCACCGGGGCGCGCCGAATCGTCTACGAGCTTCGTCAGCGAAGCGGATTCCGTTAGGAAACGGGATGAGAGACGGCAGTGGGCTGAGCCATAATGTACGTTCTCCGGAGAATCTCACAAGCTCCATAAGCCGTTATTGCACGCAGATCCCTCCCCGCGCGCTCCGCAACCGCGGTCGAGATCGCCGTTGCCCGCAACTTCAGTCCGGGGAAACGGACGCCCCACCGCAACGGCCGCGGACCCGCCCCACCGCAACGGCCGCGGACCCGCCAAACAGCGGCCCCTGCTCCGGAAACTCCGTTTCCGAGGCAGGGGCCGCTCAAGTCTTGCCGTTGACATTCACGTGACTGTCAGCAGTAGGATCACTGCGAACAGCATCAGGGTGAAGAAGAAGAGTGGTCGCATGGTCGCACCTCCGCGTCCAGTTGCTTCGCATTCTCGTTTCACCCCACCTGTCCATTGGATGACCCCCCGCATCACTCCATCCGCGTGCCAGCATGTGCCCGTCGCCGCCTACTTCGCGCTCATCTCCGTAACCGGCGTCTTCACCTCCACCGTCACCGTGCGGCAGTAGTATCGCCCCTCCGGAAGCGCGTTGTCGTAGTCCAGCTTCGATGAACCGATTCCCCGCGTGTCGAGAATGTTCGCATCGGATCGCTCCGCAAGAATCAGCGTGCGAACCGCCTGCGCCCTCGACTCGGACAGCTCCATGTTGTGCGCCAGCTCCCCAAGCCGATCGGTCGATCCGGTGATCGTCGACGTCGATGCCGGATGAATCGATGAGGCGACGAACGAGGAGACCATCCGCCGATTCGGCTCGCTGATCTCCGATCGGTCGAAGTCGAATACCACCAGACTCAGGCGGCTCACCTCGAAGGGATTCTGCTCGATGCTCACCGGTATCGACGTCTCCGCGCTCGAGTGCTGCCCGTGCGCGTCGTCGACGGTCATCACCGCGTGAAGCGAATCGTCCGCCGCCAGCGCTCCGGCAATCGCCTCGATCGAAGATTCGTCCAGCTTCCACTCGTGATTCTCCGGCACCGATTCGTCGCCGCCCGCCCCGTGCACCGTCGTGCCGTCGGCGCTCACCCGCAATCGCCAGCCGGTGACCTCGCCCCGCCGGTCGCTCTCGGAGGTGAAGCCAAGTGACTTCGGGGAGAATTCATACTCGTTGAACCGCTCGAAGACCAGCGGCAGCAGCAGCGACGGTGTGCTCGCGCTGATCTCCACGCGGCGGTTCTCCTCGAGTCCCTCGGTGTACTCCGCGCTCGATGGGAACGCCGGCCGCTGACTCGTCGTCACCGTGATCCGTGCGGGGTCGACCTTCCAGCGATCGACCAGGTAGTCGCGAATGCTCGCCGCACGCTCGCGCGCCAGATCCTTCGCCGATGCCTCGTCCTCGCGACCGTCGGTGGTGCCGTTGAGCGTGATCGTTCCCGAGTCGCTCGTGGCCATGCGGCTGCCGACGATATCGAGAATGTCGTAGTAGGCCGCCAGCGAGTGGTGCGGCAGTCGCGATTCGTCGAACGGCGCCCCGGGCCGACTGCGGTTGTATCGCGCCGGTATCTCCGCGCTCGCGCTGTCGAAGAAGATGTAGGGCAGCACCGGGAACGTCTCGGTCACCACCGTCTGCACGATATGCAGCCGATCCGGCGGTACCGTCGCCAGCCGAACCCGTGGTGCCGGAGGCGGGCTCGGCGCGTGCTCGACGATCGGCGGCGGCGCAGGCGCCGGCTCGGGTTCCGGTGGATACGATCCGAACGCCCATTTGACCGCCACGCCACCGGTGATCGTGTTGATCCGCCATCGATAGTGCGGCGTCACGTCGCCGAATGTGTAGTGGTAGCTCACTTCGGGTGCGACCGTGAGCCGGTCGCCGATCGGAATGTCGTAGCCGAGCGCGCCGGAGAGCCCCGAGAGCATGTCGACGTCGACGATCCTGCCGCTGGACACCTCCCGTGTCCGCTCGTTGGTCTCCGGATAGACCACCCCGTCCGGCTCCTGGATGGTCTCGGTCTGCACGTAGCTCGTCGTCAGCGGAAGTCCGAGCGATGCGGTGAGCCGCAGGAACAGATCGAACCCGGGAATCGGTCGCGTGCGCACTCCGAATTCGCCGAAGGCGTATCCCAGATTCGCCGTGTAGTCGTGCCGGCGAACGAGATCGACGTACTGGTCGGAATTCGGATCGAGTATCGGCAGACCGCCGGTGATCGCCTCGTTGAACGCTCCGCCACGCTGCGCGTAGACGGCCGAGACGTACAGGTCGAGCCAGCGTCCCATCAGCGGAAACTCACCCACGATCCCCGCCGCCGGACCCGTTCCGGTCCCGCTCGAGAACGCCCCGCACTCCGAACCGCCGTCGAAGACGTTGGCCCGCGTGTCGTGCTGATTCATCGCGAAGCCGCCGTAGACTCCGAGCTTGAATGCCGTGTGGAATCCGCTCGTGTCCTGCGCGGCAACCTCGGGCGCGAGCAGCAGCACGATGGCGAGAGCCAGTAGCACCTGTCTGATCATGGGGATTCGCATCGGGTTACTTCTTCACCACCAGTCGCCGCACGTCGCGATAGCTGCCGGCGTGGAATACGAGGAAATACGAGCCCGTGGGAAGCGACGAGGCGTCGAATTCGATTCTGTAGTGCCCGCCTGTCATTCGCCTCGAGCCGTCGAGCAGCGCCATCACCTCCGAACCCTTCGAATCATGCACCACCAGCGTCGCGTTCGCGTCCTCGACGAATTCGATGTCGACCGCTACCGGTCCGCTCGAGGGATTCGGCGTCGGCAGCGACATCCTGTTGGCACCGCCACGGAAGTTCAGCGACGTGATGTTGCACTTCGGATCGATCGTCACCTCCGCCGTGTCGCCCGTCGGCTCGAGCTTCACCCAGAACACCGAGTCGCTCGTGAAGTCGCGCTGCTCGACCAGCAGCATCATCGGCGTGGTGACCTGCTGGGGAACCGCGGCGGTGAACGCCAGCCGCGCGATCTCGCCGGCGCGGATCGAGTCGGCATGGGGAATTTCAACGTCGATGCGCGAACCGCTTCGAACGGCGCTGGCCAGCGGACTGTACGGCGAACTGATCCCGTCGAGCCGAAGCGAGCGAGGATCGTAGTCGACGTGGAAGCGTACGTCCAGCGGCGTCTGCGGGATGTCGCGGTCGACGAATACCGGCACCTCGATGCCGGCCGCGATCGTCTGCCGGATCTCGTCGTTGGTGCCGGTCTGGTCGTTCAGCGTCAGTCGCATGGGGAACTCCGGTGCGTAGCCGACGCTGTGCAGCCGACCCGTGTCGGCGATCATGCACGGCCAGCTGGAGACCGCCCGGATCTGCGCATCGTACTCCTGCTCGACGAACGGACAGAAGCGAACGACGAATGTGATCGAATCGCCCGGCGCGAGGGTGTCGGGCAGCGGCCGCGACGTCGACTCGATCCAGTGTCCCGGAGGCAGTCCCTCCAGTCCGTCGACCAGGATCGGGATCGCACCCGGATTGGTCACCACTACCGTCCTGTCGGCGCAGTCCTTGAGATTCACCGTGTCGAATTCGGTCAGCTGCGAGATCGCGATCCGAGGATCGTCCACGATCACCCACACGCTGTCGATCTCCGGAATGATCTTGTAGTTCACCAGCGAATCGCTGTCGAAGCCGACCGAGTCGAGCCGCAGTCGGAACTGCCCGGGTCCGCTGCGAACCGCGAAGCGCACCGTCGCGAAGGTGCCGGCCGGAACGTCGCGCGCGTTCTTGAGGTATGCCCAGGCGCCGTCGCCCGTATCGATGATCGAGGCCACCGACGTGTAGGGCGTCGAGATGTCCAGCAGCCGCAGCAGCGTCGAGTCGTATCCCAGCCGGAAGATCATGTCGATGACCGGCTGCGGTATCGGACGGTCGAGCATGATCGGCAGCACCAGCGTGTCGCACGTCGTCAGCCGGATCGTGTCGGCGCCGACGTTGGCGGTGTCGAAGGCCATGAGCAGTCCCGTCGCAGGCGCGAAGCCGTCCCCGGTAAGCAGTACCGATGTGTCCGCGCCCGAACAGGGGAAGGAGGTGAACAGCTGCAGGCGTGCCTGGTAGGCGCGCGGCGCGCGGGGGTGGAAGTAGACGCGGACCTTGAATTTCTCCCCGCGATGAATCACCCACGGCAGCGGTGACCCGTCGTCGGCAACCGCTCGGAAGACGCGCTGATCCGGGAGGAATCCGACGCCGGTGACCACGATGCTGTCGCCGCTCGGATTGGTGAACGCATCCGGTACCGTGATCTCCGTCGTCAGCGACGTCTCGTTGTCGACACGGATCGATCGGAATGCCAGCAGCGTCGGCGACGGCGTGAAGTTCAGCTCGCGCCTCCCGCTGAGCACCGTCTGACTCTCGCCGCTCCAGCCCGGTGTGTGCGCCGTCAGATGCAACCGGGCGTTGGAAAGCACATTGGCCGGATCGGCCGGAATGTTCGGACAGAACGAGACGACCAGCGTGTCCCACGCCCCGGGTGGAATCTCGTACGGAAGCGTGGCGCCGCCGCTCAGCGTCGAACGCCAGAGGAACACCTGCGGTCGCGGAGAGGCGAGCCCGGCGGCGTCGAACCAGATCGAGTCGATCGTGATCGGCGTCTGCACGCTCGAATTCCCCATGACGAATTCCCGTTCGGCACAGTCGCACGGACGCACCATGCCGAAGTTCACGAACTGGTAGTCGAAGTTGAGCCGGATGATCACGCCGCGGCCCTCGAGCTGTCCTCCGGCGGTGATGGGACACGGATCGTCGGAGCCGACGGTGATCGGGAGGTTGTACGTCTGTTCGGCCGTCGGTGAGAATTTCACGTCGGCCCAGAGCGAGTCGCGCGGCCCCAGCACCGCCGGCAGGGGCGGAGTGGTGCTGACGACCGTATACCCGGCCGGCGGCGTCACCGAGCTGATACGCACCGGAACCAGCGAGATGTTCTCCACCAGTACACGCTGCGTCACCGAGGAGCCGACCTCCACCGGACCGAACGTCGTCACGGGCGCGACGTAGAGCTTCGGCACCACGCTGTTGGCGCGAACCAGCAGCTCGTAGTTCTCACCGCCACCGATGTTCAGCCGGATGTACGTCGCGTCGGCCCGGTCGTTGGTCAGGTCGTTCGGTGTGTAGGTGACCGTGAACTGCTGCGTGGCACCGGGAGCCAGGGTGAACTGTGTCGGCAGCGGCGGCTGGAACGTGAATCTGCCGCCGGGATTCGGCTCGCTCGCGTTGATGTTGAGCGTGGTGGAACTGAGGTTCTTCACCGTCACCACGCCATCCTTCGACTGACAGCCGATCACGTCGTCGAGCTGCACGTAGGGCGGATCGAACGAGAGATCCTCGAAGACACCGGTGCCCTGGATGGGAACACAGATGGTGCTGAAGCACTGCTCGTCGAACAGGCAGAGGGTATCGTAGTAGGTGATCGGCTCGCGCGGTCGGAATTCCAGCCCGATGTCGATAGGCTGACCCGGCTGAATGGTGAAGCGCTTGTTGCTGTTGATGCGGAAGACATCGCCCACCTTGAGGTAGGCGGACATCATCCGCGCGTCGACGCCGGTGTTGATCGCTCGCACGGTCGTCGTCGCCGCCTTGCCGACGGTCACGTTGCCGAAGTCGACGAGGTTGCGGTCGTATCCCACATCCACGGAGATTCCTTCACCCGACAGCTCGATCTTCTTCACGATCGTACATCCACGGAAGTTCGTCTTGACGCGCACCTCACCGCTGAGCGGCCCCGGCACATCGGGTCTGAACCGGATGAACGTGGGCAGGTAGGCCGTGTTCGGCATCAGCGTGTACGGGTAGGGGAAGCGTCGACCGAAGAACTGCTGCGGCGAGACTTCGATCGTATCGAGGTAGATCGGCTCGTCGACGAGCGAGCGGAACTGGAAGAGATCGACGTCGCTGACGAATCCGGGGCAGACGCGACCGAAGTTCATCGTCGTCTTCCGCTTGTTCCCCTGCGCATCGAGCAGCACCAGCACTTCCTGCGAATGACCCGTTACCGGAATTATTCCCGCACCCGGACAGGTGTCGTCGCTGGAGATGCGCAGCGTGTCGTTGAGCGTGATGGTCGTGTCGAACGAATTCATCCGAACGATCAGGTCCCAGCAGTCGGAGGGACCGAGCGTGACGGGAGCCACGCGTGGATCTCTCGAGGGGTCGACGGGGCGCCAGGTGAAGGCGGTGTCGATGTCGAACGCGGCGCCGCGGATCTGCATATCGCGGGCGGCGCGGTTGCAGATGTGGATCGTGTCCTCGGCAAAGGGTCGCTCGACGCAGCCGACGAAGACGGTGTCGAGGTCGATCTGCCCCGGCGTGTAGGTGAATTCCGTCGACCGGGTGAAGTTGAGCGGGATGCGGATCACGTCGCGGCAGCGGTTGGCCTCGTAGATCTGCAGCTGCGCACTGATCGAACCGGTGATCGTCGCGTCGAGCGTCAGGTCGAACGTCTGTGGATCGTTCTGTGAGAGCAGCAGTCGATTCTTCGACACGGAGAAGAGGGCCCGGTCGCGTCCGCCGATGCCGATGCGGACGTCGCTGCCGCAGAAGGTCGTGTCCTCCACGGTGAAGGTGTAGGTGCGGGTGGACTCGCACTGCAGGTCGCCGCCGAGATCGGGGGGAACGGTGACGCGGAAGGTGGCGTTGACGGCGCGATCGCTCCTGGTGCACTGCGCGCCGCTGCGCATGTGACCGTAGGCGTCGTTGCCGGAGGCGTCGCAGAGCACCTGGCCGCTGGGCGCCTCGTTGCAGCGATAGTAGAGGACCAGCCCGCTCTCGTTGCCGTTGAGCGAGTGATCGCGGTTGCAGCGGATCTCATCGGGATCGAGCGCACGATTCCAGATTCTGATCTCGTCCATCTGGCCCTCGAAGGCGCGGTAGAACGAGGGGTTGTCGAACAGCGCGTTGCAGCTGCCGATCTGTGTCTGCAGCTCGGGATTGGTCACGGGCGTCAGCTTCGTGACCGGGTACTGTGCGTTCGAGGCGCTTGCCCGCTGGTAGCCGTCGATGTAGACCCTTGCCTGTGTGGAGGTGCCGTCCCATACGCCGGCGAAGTGGAACCAGCCGCGCGTATACATGTCCGGCAGCGTGACGCTGGCGACCGTGTTGTCGGACTCCTGGAGCCGCGTGCCGCTGTGGCTCAGCTCGAAGGTGATGGTGTTGTCCTCGATGTAGACCACCCACGCATCGTTGGCATCCGTATTCGGCCCCCACAGACCGGCGACGTACTGGCGTTTGCCGGGCTGCTGCACGGGCTTGAGCCACATGTCGACGGTGATCGCGGTGCTGATCGAGCGGAGCGCCGACGCGTTGTCGACATCGACGTACTGCGCGTTCTTGCCGCTGGTGACGTCGATCGTCAGCGCGTTGCCGACGCACTGCTTGTCAGTGTCGCAGTTCTGCGCCAGCAGCGCGTACGGCACCGCCAGAAGCAGCGCGAGGAGTACGGAGTAGAAACGGATCATGGACGAAGAGAGGGGCTCGAACGCGGGATTGAATTCGAGGAATTCGATCAGTCGATGTGTCGCAGCATCTGTGTGGCGCTGAGTCCGGCGGAGCGAACGGTAAGCGCGTAGACACCGGAGGGAAGGTGGTCGCCGGAGACGCGGACGGTGTGTGTGCCGGCGTCGAGCGCACGGTCGACGAGCGTGATTCGCCGGCTGCCGCGGACGTCGGTGAGTTCCACGGTGACCGGTCCGGCGCTGGGAACGCGGTACTCGACGCTGGTGGACGTGCGGAAGGGATTCGGCCATGCGCCGGTGATCGAAAGCGGTCCGCTGGCGCTCGTGCGGTTGGACACCGACGACGGGCGCTGCAGGACGTCGACCGGCAGCAGCGTATCCTCACGCAGCACCTGGCGCATTTCCTCGGTGGACATTGCGAACCAGTCGGTGAGCACTTCGGCGTACACCTGGCGGTAGTCGACCGAGTACTCCAGATCGCCGTTGCTGTTGAAGTTCACCAGATCCGGCGGGTTGCCGAACACACCGGAATTGACCTGCGTGCCGAAGACGAACAGGACGGAGGCGGCGCCGTGATCGGTGCCGAAGCTGCCGTTCTCGTACGGACGACGGCCGAACTCGCTGACGGTCATACCGACGACGCGATCTCCGTGACCGAGGGCCACCATGTCGTACTGGAATTCCGCCACCGCGTTTGCAAGCGTCCCGAGCAGCGTCGGGTGCGTGCCGTAGAGCGGATCGGTCTGCTGCGTGACGTGCGTATCGAATCCGGTCATGGAGACGACGTACACCTTGGACTTCAGGCCCCCGGCGATCAGCGAGGCGACGGTTGCCATCTGACGCGCGAATCCATTGTCGGCATAGCTGCCGCGCAGCATCGAGTTGCCGGTCTGGTAGGCGGCGTTGACGGCGTCGGCGTAGCGATTGGAGCGGCCGGCGATATCGGCGATGAATTCGTACTCGAATTCGTAGGCGGTTCCGCCGCTCAGATCGTCGAGCGTATCGGCCGGCGGAGCGAAGCCGCCCTCGAGACTTGCCGCACCACGCATTTCGATGCCCATGCGACCGCGCGTTCCCAGCAGCGTCAGCGCCGAGCCGCCGAGCTGCACGGCCAGCGGATGGTCGGGAAGCGACGTGGGGAAGTCGGGGTAGCGCGCCTCGAGCCACCGGCCGATCCATCCCGTGTCGAGCCGCACGTTCGGATCCGATTCGTTGATGCCGCTCAGCCAGATGTCGGTGGAGCGGAAGTGCGAGAGGTTCGGATTGTCATAGCCGACGCCCTGCACGATCGCGAGCGTACCGTCGAGCAGCATCTGGCCGAAGCCGCCGCGGGGGCCGTTGCCGAGGTTGGGACTCAGGTAGACGTCCCCGATTCCGTTCCACGCATCCTCCTTCGGAATGCCGATGCCGGGCCGGATGCGGTAGTAGTTGTCGTCGAGCGCGGGGATGAGCGTATTGAGTCCGTCGTTACCGCCGAAGAGCTGAATGATCACCAGCGCGCGGTCATCCTCGAGCGACGGCATCTGGGCGAGCGCTTCGAGGGTGGTATTGGCGCGCAGCGGCACGCCGCCGAGGACGATGGGAGCCGCAGCGGCGGCCGCGGCCGATGTACGGAGAAAGGTGCGTCGTTTCATAGTCGGTGTAGTCGTGCAGGGCCGGACGGCTCAGCAGAGATGGAAGTCGGGCAGCTGTGCGATCGTGCGCAGCATCCCCCGCATGTTTCGCGCGGCGGTGGAGGGACTGCTCGTCAGGATGTTGTTCCACTCATACGTGGGTGCTCCGTCGAGCAGCGCGTTCTGGAGCGCCTGCTGACGCTCGGTGGACATCGGGCGGGGCAGCAGCAGTGTGGCGACGTCGAGGACGACCGCCGAGACCGACGAGGGATCGGAGGTCCGGTTGATGAAATCGATCACCTCCTGATCGCTCAGCGCCGAGATGACGGCGTCGGAGACATCGGTGCGAACCGGGTAGGTGGTCGTCGAGATCCAGGTGCGGTAGCCCGGCCAGCCCGCGACGTTCGGCGGCTCGAAGATCTCCTGATCCATGTCCGCGACGTCGTCGGCGATGTTCCGATCGGTGCCGAGCTGTCGCGCGAGCCCGACTTCGTAATCGAGCGGTGTCTTGATCTGCGCGCCGAGCATCGCGTTGTCGAAGAAGTGGCTGCTCTTGAGCAACGCCGACATCACCGGACGGATCTCGAAATCGTTGGCGATCAGCACATCTGCCATGGCGGAAATCACACCACCGTCATCGGCCGCGGGATTGCTGTAGGCGAAGAATCGGTAGAGCTTCGCGCAGATGAATTCCGCCACCTCACGTGAACGGCGATCGAAGACGGTGTCGATCAGCTTGTCGACCTCGTCGCGTCGAACGAGGAATTCGGTGTTGGTGCTGGCGTCGCGGGCGGGGAAGGATTCCCCCAGATACTGCTTGGCGCCGGTGTCGTGGAAGTTGGGCAGGAAGTAGGCGTTGAAAATTCCGTTCGGCTGCGGATTGTCATTGAACTGCGCCACACGCCAACCGGTGAGAATCCGCGCTCCCTCCTTGACGTCGCCCTCGGTGTAGTTGCCGAGCCCCGTCGTGTAGAGCTCCAGCATCTCGCGCGCGTAGTTCTCGTTCGCCCGACCGACCGAATTGAGATTGCCGCCCAGGTAGACGAGCATCGCGCCATCGAGCGTGACCTGCTTCATCATTTCACGGAACGATCCGAGTCCGATCTGGCGGAACATCGCGTTCTGCCGATAGAGCAGGGGAGCGAGGACGAAGTCCTGATCGACCTGGAACTGGATGGCGAAGTGGTTGCTCCAGAAGGCGACCATTTTCTCAACGATGCTCAGGCCGGAGTCGCGCATCACGCCGGTGTACCACGTGCGGAGATTCCTCGCATCGGAAGCCCACCGGGCGCGAAGCTGTCCCTGCAGATCGATACTCAATCCCTCGAGACTCTCGGTCACCGAATCGGCCACGGCGGGTCGCTCGGGCGTGCTGGGAGTGTCCAGCAGCAGGTCGACGGCATCCGAGGGAGACATCTGCAGCAGCGTGGCGACATCTCCCTGGCGCGGCTGGAACGTGGCGCGGCGGAGCAAGTGGCTCGCGCGGGTCGCGTCCCAGGACTGGGAGGAATCCGGAATCCACGGTTCGAGGCCCGCCGATGACAGGACGCGTGGCGTGTCGTTGATGGCGGCGGAATGATCGGGAGAAATCCAGCGGGTAAAGAAGGATCGACGGTCCATTGCGTAGGCAGATGCGGAGTGGAATGGTTGGCGTCGCGACGTCAGATGCTGGAACTGCATCCGATGCCGCGGTCGAGCGGGTGTTGTCCGGGCCGGGAGTAACCGGGGATGGATGGACCTCACGGTGAGCAGGACTGGACCAGGAGCGTCTGCGCTCCGTCACAGACTGCAATATTATGCAGTCGACGTGAGACGCGCAATCGCAGGTACCCGATGAGACCCGTTGACGAGCGTCGAGTTACGGGCGATGTCCGAGGGGAATGAAACACAGAGGACACGGAGGTCCCGAAACCTCCGTGTCCTCCGGGGAAATGGTTGCCTGCGCGCCCGCGATTACGAGGCGACACCGGACAACGCCCGGTCGACGAGATCCTTCATTGCCGGATACGGCCGCGCGCCCGATTCCCGCATGATCGGCTTTCCACCGCGGAACATCATGATCGTGGGGATGCTCTGTATCCCGTACTCGCGCGCGATGTGCGGCTGCTTGTCGATGTTCACCTTCACGACGGTGACCTGTCCCTTGTACTCCCGAGCGATCTGTTCGATCACCGGCGCCACCATGTGGCACGGACCGCACCACTCAGCCCAGAAATCGACCAGCACCGGATTCTCGGAATTCGTCAGCAGTTCTTGAAATGATGCCTTCTGTGCCATGTTCGTAGTCTCTTCGTAGTCGGATACTGTGTAGTCATCGTGTCTGTCGGTGGTTCGATGCGGACTGCTTCGGACAGGATTCGGGCCTCACCACTTCAGGTTCATCGCCTCGGCGAACGACTTCGCCGCGGTCTGCTGTTCGTCGTTGAGCTTCTTGGGGATCTTGACGTGGAGGCGGATGTACAGATCGCCGCTGCCGGTCATCGACTGGAATCCGAGGTTCGGCACACGGAGCGTGCGCCCGCTCTCGGTGCCGGCGGGAATCTTCACGGTGACGCGTTTCTGCTGTGGCGTGCGGACGCTGACTTTGCTGCCGAGCAGCGCCTGCGCGAGGTTCACGTTGATATCGACGTACGCGTCATTGTGCAGTCGCTTGAAGAAGGGATCCTCGGTCGGCTGCGGTTCTTCCGCAGCTGGGCGCGCGGTTCGACGTGTGCGGCGCGCCTGCGTCTGTCGCGGATCGCGGCCGAACATGCGGTTGAAGGCGTCGGAGAACGATTCTCCCGGTTCCCAGATGTTGTCCTCGGTGCCGGTCTGTCCGCCATGACCGAAGTCGAAGGAGAATCCGAATCCACCCGGAGCGCCGGCATCGCCGCCACGCTGCTGACCACCGAGTCCTCCGAGTCCGCCGTACTTGCGCAGGTTGTCGTACTTCTTCCGTTTCTCAGGATCGCTGAGCGTTTCGTAGGCCTCGCTGGCTTCCTTGAACTTCTCCTCCGATGCCTTGTTTCCAGGGTTGACGTCGGGATGGTGCTTCTTGGCAATGTCTCTGTAGGCCTTCTTTATCTCGTCGAGCGTCGCGGATTCGCTCACGCCCAGCGCCTGATAGTAGTCTTTCATGTCGCTCGTGTTGTTGAAGACTCAATATGCCACGGGTCGTACGATTGTTCAACGAGCGGCCGCCGCGTCGGAAGCGCCGCCATCGCGGGCATGCGCCGCGAGGAGCGCCGTGCAGTCGGCGAAGACCTCCTCGACGGTGATTCTGCGAAGGCAGTGCAGGTCGCCCCGCGCACACGTGGAGCGCATGCATGCGCCGCAGTCGAGGTCGTCGCTGGAACGGATTCGTGCAACCACTCCCATCCCCGTCGGCGCGCTCCAGACCGAGCGGCTGGCGCCGAAGAATGTCACCACCGGAACCGACGATGTCCATGCCAGATGCATCAGCCCGGAATCGTCGGTGACCATCAGATCGAGTTCTCCGACCACCGCCCACGCCGCGCCGATGCTCGTGCGGTCGACCAGATCGATCGCCGAGTCTCCGAGCGCCCGGGCGATCCTCCCGGCGTCGGTTCGCACGTTGTCGGTGCCGAGCAGCAAGATGCGTGCGGCGTGGCGCTCGACGAGGTTTCGAGCGAGGGCGATGTAGTGCTCAACCGGCCATTTCTTCGTCTGCCAGCATCCGGCGGGATTCAGGCATACCAGCGGCCGCTGCTCACTGCGAAGCTCGTCGGATTCGATTCCCGCCGCGTCCGCGAGGATGCGCCATGCCCGGTGACGGATCTCCGGCGACCTCGTTCGCTCCAGCGTCGGTTGCACCGGAAGGCCGACGCGGGCGAACGCCTCGGCGTAGCGCCGGACCGCCGGCAGCGGAGCAAAGCGATCGAAGGCGACCCACGCCGGGGGCCGCACGAACCGACGGAGCAGCTCCGAGACGTGCGATCGCTGCAGATCGACGAAGACGTCCGACCGGGGAAGTCGTCGCGCCGTTGTCGCCGTGGCAAGCAGTCGACGTGCCTTCGACGTCCGGGTTTCGAGTCCCCACGTCGTGTCCACCAGACCGCTCAACTCGAAGAGTTCGCAGTAAGCCGGAGCGGTGACCAGATCGATCCTCGCCGTCGGCAGCAGCGCCCGCAGTCCGCGCAGCGCCGGCATCGTGAGCACGGCGTCGCCGAAGGCGTGCAGCCGCACGACGGTGACCGACCGAACGTCCTCTCGACGCGCGGCGTGCCCTGCTGCGATGCCCTCGGCGTGATACGCATGTACGTGCATAGGATTCATTGTCGACGGTCCCGCCCTGCGCAGGTCGATGGCATGACGCTTGATAACCCCCCAGACTTCAACCCACCAACACTGCAGGAGGTATGCATGAAGATGTCGTCTACACTGGCACTGTCCGCGATTCTCGTCCTCGGTTCGGTCGGCATCGGAGCGTGCTCCGACAATGCCGGCGACCAGAAGTCCGTGGAGATCAATGCCGACGTGAACGATACGACGGTCAGCAACGACGTCGATGAGGTCGGCAACGGCATCGATACGGCGGCCAACGCCGTCGGCACGGGTGTGGAGAATGCGGGCAAGGCGATCGGGAATGCCGGGGCCGCTGCCGGTGCCGCGATCAGCAACACTGCCCTCGAAGCGGAGGTCAATACGAAGATCGAATCCGAACCCGGACTTAACGACATCGACGTCGACAGCGAGGGTGAGGGCACGATCGTACTCTCGGGTACCGTTGCGTCGGATGCCATGAAGCAGCACGCCGAGCAGGTCGCAATGAGCGTCGACGGCGTGGTGCGCGTGAAGAATGATCTCGTCGTCGCCAAATAGCGATCGGCGCAATACTGATCGGCGCAATACTGATCGGCGCAATACTGGTCGGCGCAATACATAAGCGCAGCGATACAAACACGCGGATGGTCGGGTTCGAACCGGCCATCCGCGTGTTGCGTTCGTATCTTCGCCGCTTCCGAATTTCCATCCAATTCATCCTGCCCGATGCACTCCCACCCTGAAGAAGCGGCTGGCGAACCCACCGACGCACCGGCTGAAGCGCCCCGCAGAGCGCTGCGCGACTATGCGGGACTCGTGCTCCGCGGAATGGCCATGGGCTCGGCCGACGTCGTACCCGGCGTTTCCGGTGGAACGATGGCGTTCATCCTCGGCATTTATGAAGAGCTGATCGACTCGATCCGCATGCTGGGCCGTCCCGAATTCCTCAGAGCCCTCGTGCGGCTGCGATTCGTGGAGGCCTTCCGGCTGGCGAACGTGCCGTTCCTGCTTGCGGTGGTCTGCGGCGATCTCATCGCCATCATTTCCCTTGCGCACCTGGTCACCTGGGCGCTGGACAACCAGCCGGTGATGATCTGGAGCTTCTTCTTCGGACTTGTGCTCGCCTCGGCATTCGTGGTACGCAACCGCGTGCGGCGCTGGAGCGTGCCGGTGGTCGCCTCGCTGCTGATCGGTGGTATCGGCGCATGGGTGCTTGTGGGTGCGGTGCCGGCGCAGACCCCTGAGGCACCGTGGTTCGTCTTCCTCAGCGGCGCGCTGGCCATCTGTGCGATGATTCTTCCCGGCATCTCCGGCGCGTTCATTCTGCTGCTGCTGGGCAAATACCAGTTCATCATCAACGCGCTTCTGAGCGCGGATGTGCTGACGGTCGTGGTCTTCGCACTCGGCTGCGTGGTCGGACTGGTGACGTTCGCGCAGGTGCTCGGCTGGCTGTTTCGACACTACCACGACCTGACCGTCGCGCTGCTGATCGGACTGATGCTCGGGAGTCTTCGGAAGGTGTGGCCGTGGAAGGAGGTGATCAGCACGTTCACCGATCGACACGGCAACGTACAACCGCTGGTGGAGCACAACGTGCTGCCGAACGCGGGGGGAGAAATCGTGATCGCACTCGTCGTGGCGGTCGTCGGCGTCGTCGCGGTGATCCTGCTGGAGCGTCTGGGAGCGGAGGATGAGAGGGTGCGGTGAAAATTTCTATCGGACGCGCTCGGGATTCTCCTCGACGAACTGTCGCCAGCTTCTCGATCGACTTCGCGGGGAATGGACCTTGCCCGCATGACAGATGGCGATCGCCAGCGCGTCGGTGGCGTCCTGCGTCTGGTGCTGCTCGGTCATCCTCAGCAGGCGCATCACCATGTATTCTACCTGATCCTTCGTCGCACCGCCGTTGCCGGTGACAGCCTTCTTGATTTCGCGCGGTGCGTATTCGGCCGTTGGAATCTGCCGCAGCACCGCCGCGAGAATCGCGACGCCGCGGGCGTGGCCCAGCTTCAGTGTCGACTGCACGTTGCGCGCGTAGAACGCGGATTCGATGGCGAACTCGTCCGGCATCGTCTGTTCGATTACGGCGATCAGCCGCGTGTGAATCTCCTCGAGACGCTTCGGCAGCGTCCATGACGGCTTCATGCGGATGGTGCCATAATCGACCAGCGCCATCGAGCGCGGCTCGCACTCGATCACTCCATATCCGGTGATCAGGGTTCCAGGATCGACGCCGAGAATACGCATTGGGCAGCGGGAGTGGACGGATGGTGTCTGCGGGCCCTGGCCCCGGCACGACAAACCGAAAAGCTACACGGTGAGCCGATGAATACCAATCCTCTGATTCGACGAGACCGCGCTGCCGTGGCCGCTTCGGCCGTGGCATTCGTCTTCTATCTGCTCACGCTCAATCCATCCTACGGCTTCATCGACAAGGGCGAGCTGGCCGCGGTCGCCGCGACCGCCGGTATCGCCCACCCGACCGGCTATCCGCTGATGACCATGGTCGGCTGGCTGGTGGTGAAGATCACCGGCCTGATCGGTCTGCGTCCGGTTCTCGCGCTGAATCTCTTCGCCGCGCTTTCTACGGCCGCCGGTGTCGGCGTCACCACGCTGCTGTTCGACTATCTGATCGCCGCCTCCCCGGCTCGCGCGCACTCGCGTGATGCACGGCGTTCCCGCAATGCGCGGCGCTCCCGTCGCACCACGAAGCAGTCCGATGCGCCGGCCGTTGCATCCGGAATTCCCGAACCAATCCGGGCGATCCTTGCCGCGTGCGCGGCCCTGGTCACGGGCATGACGACCATCTGGTGGACCCAGGCGAACGGGCTGGAGGTCTACTCGGTGCACACGCTTCTGCTGCCGCTCGTGTGTCTGCTGTTCCTGCGGTACGTCGACCGGGTGGCAGCCGAAGCGGAGGCGGCTGTCGCGTTCTCCCGCGACGGCACCCTCTTCGCCTTCACGCTCGGGCTTGCCTTCAGCAACCACATGTCGACGATTTTCCTGGCGCCGGCCTTTCTCTACTACTATTTCGCGCGGCTCGGCATTCGTGAGCCGCGAACGTGGCGCCGGCTGGCATTTCTTGCTCCCGGATTCCTCGCCGGGCTGCTTCCCTATATCTATCTGCCGCTCCGGGCGTCGGCCGACCCGAGGTTCAACTGGGGAGATCCCACCACGCTCAAACGATTCATCGACCACGTCTTCGCAAAGCAGTACAGCATCTGGCAGCCGTGGGAATCGGGGGTCGACGTCTTCACCTCACGGCTCGGCTACATCCTGTCGAACTATCCGGTGATGGTCGCGTGGGTCGGCATCCTGGCGGGCATTCTCGGAATCATCTGGCTGGCGCGTCGCAACCGGCACCTGGCGATTTGGGTCGGGCTGATGCTCCTCACCTGCCTGCTGTACGCCAGCGGGTATGACATCGTCGACATCGAGCCGTACTACCTGGCCGCCGTGCTCGCCTATGGCGGATTCATCGCCTGTGGGTTCGTGTGGTTCATGCAGCGCACCGAGGTGCGCATCGGTGTGGGCGCCGCGGCGATTCTCGCCGTAGTGGTGATCGGCATCAACTACGGCCGCAGCGACGAGAGCGACAATCACCTCGTCGCGGACATGACGCACAACATGCTGGAGAACCTCCCGCCGAATGCGGTGATCTTCTCTTCGCAGTGGGATTTCTGGGTTTCGGGAAGCTTCTATGCACAGGCCGTCGAGGGGCTGCGCCCGGACGTGACGGTGGTCGATCCGGAGCTGCTGCGTCGCTCGTGGTATCTCGACCAGCTGACGACGGCGGATCCGGCGTTCATGGCGACCGTTGCGCCGCAGGTGGACCGATTCCGTGCAGAGGTGTACAAATTCGAGCACGGACTTCCCTACGATGGAGCGCAGATAGACGCGGCATATTTCGGCATGATGAACGCGATGATCGATCGGAACATCGCGCAACGTCCGATGTTCGTCACCGGAGACGTCAATCAGAGGATCGGCGGAGCATATCATCGGATTCCGAACGATCTGGCGCTGCGGCTGACCACTGACTCATCGGCATACGTAGCACAGCCGTTCCCGAATTATCACTTCCGGTTCTGGGACGACGAGGTGGACAGCTACGCGGCGCGCGTATATGAACTGTACGCGCGCAGCATGATCGGCCGGTCGCTGTACGAATCGCAGTTCGGCCATCAGGAGCTTGCCAGGAAATATTATCGTGCGGCATTGGATTTCGATCCCGGCTACACGACCGACGAGGTGCCGGACATGCCGGGGAACAGGGAAGAGGAGGTAATCCGGCTGGTGGAATTCTTCAATCAGATCCGCGCGCAGGTGGCGCGAATGGGCCAGCAGAAGTAACAAGCCGTCGCAACGAGGAATATGAACGAACTTTCTTGTTGCGCGGGCCTGATTCCTCCGTATCTTTGTCCGCGATTCAGACAGAATCCTTGAAAATCTGCGAAAACGGGCGGTTCTCATCCCGTCACGGCAACGGCATCCGGAATTTTCATCTTCCGTTCACTTTTTTCTTGCGTTCGCCAATCGGGTTCCCCTATATTCGCAGGTCTCTCGACAAGACAGGTCCAGTTCAACCAAGGTCCAACTCGGTTAACACCAGTCTTCCTCCGTCTTCCCCGTCAGAGCATCCGACCAGAACGGCTCACTGAAAATCTCATGGCGTTCGCTCGAGCGATCGTACGGGTCCAATAATCGTACGACGCTCAGGTGATGCGATCAGCGTCACATCCGGAGTAGCGAACCGGAGCAACGGTCCAGGTCCAGGTCCAGCGTGATTCCCACGACACGGGAAATTCACACCAAATCCTTTCGACCAATTCCGACCGTGTCCTTTGAAAATTCGGCACACACCGATCACGGTGGCGTCGATTTCTCGGAGCACACCTCCATTGCCGGCAAACAGCACGGATGGCTGCGAACAACGGGCAAAACTGTTCGCGCCGCGTCAAATGCTGACGAAGGAGGACGGGCTACGTGCGTCCGATCGAGATCAATGGCGCTTCCAATGTGATCACCAAAGGCACTCGCAACGGTGGTTCCGTTACGGGTGTACACTGACCCAACCAACCAACCCGGATCATATCGGGAATCGGGCAACATGCGGTTTTACCTCCCGCATGGATTTCCGCGATCCATCGGGCGATATCGTATTGGGCAAATACATATCGACCGAACGCAACTCAATCAACTCGAAACAACCTGACAATCTGAGAGGGCATCTCAAATGAAGTCTAAGTTCATTGCACTTTTCGCGTTCGTTCTCTTCATCCTCGGTACCGGTGCGTATGCGCAGTCGTCTGCGACTGTGACGAGCACCGCAACGATCGAGACTCCGATTTCTGCTTCCGCGTTCTCGAACCTCGCGTTCGGGACGATTACCAAGGGCGCGACCGCGACGGTCGCCTCGAGCTCCTCGAGCGCCGGCGGCGTGCTCTTCAGCGGTGATGAAGGCGACAACATCTCGATCACCGTTCCGGCTACGGCCACGATCAGCACCTCCTCGGGCGACGGCGCCTCGATGACGGTGACGATCAACCGCGGCTCGCTTCGCGTCAACACGTCGAATGATCAGGAGAACGCCGAGTCGTTCGATGCGTCCAACGGTACGGCGACGACGGCGCTCAGCGGCGATGAGGGCGGCAACGGGTCGTCCGACGGACTCGGACAGGCGTGGCTGTGGATCGGCGGTTCGGTCGCGCCGAGCGCGACTCAGCAGCGTGGTGTCTACACGGGTACGTTCACCGTGAGTGCCGCCTACTCGAATTAACAGTCCAATGGAATGTGGTGCGGGGAGACCGATTCCCCGCGCCACGTTCGGTATACGGTCCGTTCACACATCCAACCTATCACGTATTGTGCGCCGGCATTCGGCCCTCGGCAATGCCGGACGAATGCCGGCGCATTTCGTTTTCCGCACTTCGACAGGCAGCACCCCGCCTGTGGTCCAACAAACCGGCAGGTCCCATGTCTACCCATCCATCCACGCGCGCCCGTTTCGTACTGATTGCCGCTCTGCTCCTGGTCTGTGCCGCCGATCTGTCGGCCCAGGTCGAGGTGGCTCCCACCCGTGTCCTTCTCTCGATCCGCGATCGATCCCGTGAAATCAAGGTGATCAACCCGACTGACAATCAGGTCGAGGTCGATGCCTCGCTCGGCTTCCAGCTCATCCGTACCGATTCGCTCGGCAACATGGGGCTGGATTCGGCGCGAACGCCGCAGGAACTCGCCCGCTCGTGTGAGCCGTGGCTGAAGGTATTCCCCCGGCGTTTCGTCCTTCCGCCGCGCTCGGCGCGCTCGCTGCGCGTGATGATCACTCCGCCGGACACCATCGGCGACGGCGAGTACTGGGGACGCCTGATCGTCGGCAGTATGCCGGTGCAGCGCGGCGTTCCCGTCGCCAATGACAACGAGGAGGGTATCAAAACGCAGTTGACGATGCGCATCGAACTCAGCATCCCGGTGATCTATCGCAAGGGGCAGGTGGAGACCGGCGTCGCCGTCGACACCGTGCAGTTGCGCCGCCATGAGGGCGGTACGCTCGCCCTGATCGATCTGCGCCGGCTTGGCAACAGTGCCTATCGCGGTACGCTGACGGCCAAAGTGGAAAATTCGGCCGGCGCCGAGGTCGCCTCCGTCTCCCAGCAGCTGACCACCGAATTCACGCTCCGCAACGGCGTTCAGCTGCCATCGCTCAGCGATGGCCACTACCGGTTCGAACTCAACCTCGAGAGCACGAAGAAGGGAAGCGCCGAGGAT
Organism: Chlorobiota bacterium; assembly: GCA_963711465.1. Lineage (GTDB taxonomy): Bacteria > Bacteroidota > Ignavibacteria > OLB7 > OLB7 > CAVQEG01. The sequence goes on along the minus strand of CAVQEG010000002.1, from coordinate 597,288 downwards.
GCGGTGATCCCCGCCGAGCCCGTCAGCCGCACGTACGATCTGGCGGTCAGTGGAAATTCGTTCAGTCTGTCACCCGAACCGTGAGCGCCATGAACCTGTTCCAACCTCGAGCGTTGATCGGCTGTATGCTCGTGCCGCTGCTCCTGGTGGTCGGTGCGCGTCTGCAGGCACAGACCGTCACCGGCGACTCCGACCAGGAATTCGGCACGATCTTCCGCGGCGGCACCGCATCGATCTCCTATTCCTCCAGCGCCGCAGCGCAGTTCCGCGTAACCGGAAGGAAGAATCGCGACGTCCGTCTGACGGTCACGTGCCAGGATCTGGCGCGCCACCATCATTCGATGGATCTGTCGCTGTCCAATTCCGACTGTGCCTACAGCACCGATGGCGGCTCCACCTGGTATACGTTCCAGTCCGGCACCCTGTATGAGGACACGACGTTCCCGACGGGCGGAGGCGGTGGCAACGAGAGCACCATCTACGTCCGCATCGGCGGCTCCACCAGCGCCAGCACCAGCCAGCATCGCGGCACCTATACCGGATCGATTACCCTGTCTGCCGACTACCTGACCAACAACAACGGCAATGGCAACGGCGGCAACGGCGGCGACGGCGGCGACGACGGCGACGGTCACGGTCACGGTCACGGTCACGATTGAACCCAATACGCGATGCGACGCCTGATTCCACTGATTGCCATCACGTTCCTGATCTCCGCGGCGTGCGTGCGCGCCGACGGCGGTCGCGGCGTGCGTGCGTCAGAGGTAGTACAGGATCGCAAGGATAAGGTGGAGAGCGCGCTCGAGGGCGTCATCGGCGTCGACTTCGTCACGCCATCGGAGGAGGGTCTGGTGCAGGTGGAGGTGCATGGCGTTGCAGCCGCCGATCTGATCGCACGCTTCGTCGGCGACACCCTGTTCGTCCCCTACATCCTGCTGTCTGACTTTCTTCGAATTCCCAACTCCGTTTCCCGCGACGGTCGCACGATTACCGGAGAGTTTCCAAAGGGCGAGCCGTTCGTGATCGACCGGACCACTGCCACCGCGTACTACCGCGGCGATTCGGTCGGCTATCCGCCGGCTTCGGTGCGATCGATGAGCGGAGAAATCTTCATTGAACACAAGCTGTTCGCAAAGATTCTCGGCCTGGTAATGCGCTTCGATGTGATGCGCCTGAAACTGGTAATCGATCCCAATGACAAGCTGCCGGTCGTGGAGTGGGCGAAGACGTCGAACCGCCTGGCAATGATGCAGAATTCGGAACACGGTACGCGCGACGTCCTGCTGGCACCGATCGATCGGCACCTGCTCGGCAATCCGGTCGTCGACTGGAACCTCTCGAGTACCTACGGCAACGGCCGCGCCTCCGGTGCTCTGACGCTTCGCGGTGGCGGAGAACTCCTCTACGGATCGCTCGAGGTCAATGCCACTACCGCAGTGGTTACCGGTGGCGCTCCCAGTACGAATGTGAGCAACTGGAACTGGCGGTTTCCGATTCCGGAACTCAGCGCCATCCGGCAGATCGTCGTCGGTACCATGCCGATACGGCGGAACAGTTACCTCGGTATCGAGCTCACCAATGTGCCGCTGGCTCCGCGAAAGCAATTCGGTGCGTACGACCTCAGCGGGTATACGCAGCCGGGATGGATGGTGGAGATGTACAAGGGGAATTCGCTCGTCGATATGGTGCAGGCCGATTCCAATGGATTCTACCGATTCCAGGTTCCCGTCGGCTACGGTACCACCGATCGAATGCTGCGTCAGATCGGTCCGTACGGTGAAGTCGTTACCGAGGAACGCCGACTGCAGCTGAATCCCGATATGATTCCGCCCGGCGAGGTGCAGTACACCTCGACGTTCGGACTCGGCAATGGCGGCCTGTCGAATCTCACCGACGGACCGTTTGCGCTCGAAGGCCGGCTCGATGCCGGCCTGACGCAGTTCATGAGCATGGGACTCGAGGGATTTACGCGCGGTCCGACGCTCGGCTCGGCCACACTCGACAGCGTGCACGCCACGGCAGTGGCGAACCTCTGGCTCGGCGGCACGACCTCCCTCTCGCTGCGGCATCAGTTCGGCACCAATCTCGACGCCGGCGAACTGCTCTGGGTGATGCCGAGCAACAACACGTTGCGGCTGATCATCGACTCCGCCTCGATTCCCGATCGCACGTTCATTGCATCGGCGTCGGGCAGCCAGTACCTGGGACGCTTCTCCGTCTCGGCGGCCGGTCGCTACCGGCACCAGCTCGACGCGAAGTCGCTCGAACTCGAGCCGACGGTGTCCGGCTACGTCCCGGGCGTGAGCTTCTCGCTCGGAGCGGCGATGACCCTTCCGATCGGATCGTCGACCAATGCAGCCGGCAGCGGCGGCGAGATTGGCGATTCACTTGCGACCGTCGACCACCGCACGCTCGCGGCAACCACCCAGATCATTGCGACGCCATTCCCCTGGCTGGTGCTGACCGCGCAGGGACGATACGACGTCGTCAATCGCACGATTCAGACGCTGCGGCTCTCCTCCTATACGCGTGTCAGTGACGCAATCGGACTCAACCTCAACTACAGTTTGCCGGAGGGAGACCTGACGCGCTCCACGCTGCAGCTGCAGCTTGGACTGACGCTCGACTTCACGCGTGCGACCGTGACCGGCAGCTACAGCGACGGAGAATTCAGCACCGCGTCGATCGCGCAGGGTTCGCTGCTCGCCTCGCGCGCGGGCCTGCGAATGCTCCCCGACGGATCAGTCGGACAGGCAGCGCTCATCTTCACGGCATTCCACGATCGCAACTTCAACGGCGTGCGGGACGACGGGGAGGAGGAGCTCGATCCGCCGTCGGTCTACCTGAACATGGACGGCGTGAACTCCTCGGCGGAGGATGGGAAGTTCTTCCAGCTGCCGCCGAACCGGCAGTGCGTCGTCGAGGTCGATCGGTGGACACACGCCGACGAAGGCCTGTTCCCCGGTTCACAGCACTACGTCGTCTACACAGCGCCGAGTTCGCAGCGGATCATCGAGATCCCGTTCTGCGAGGGATTCGATGTGACGGGTCGGTGTCTGTTCCAGTCGGACGATACCAACAGTGTGGCGTCGAACTCCGTGTATCTGAACGGATTGCGAGTGCAACTGATCGGCGCGGACGGGATGTCGACCTACGACGGCGAGGTGTACTCCGACGGGTCGATCTACGTTCCGGCGGTTGCCGCGGGACATTACACCGTACGCTTCGACGGATCGCAGCTGCACTCACGTCGGCTGCGACTGATCGACGCGCCGCAGCAGGTACTGCTTACAAAAGAGAATTCTTCACTTCCTCAGGTGCTTTTGGGTCCGGATCCCGACTCGATTCCGAGCGACGACGCATCTGGGAGTTGAGAGGTGTCAATCAACCCATCCGAGGTCCAGCAATGCTCCAACATCCGACCTATGCCGACGACCCGCTCGGCAGGTTTCTCGAGCTGTATGTGTTGCGTGCGATCGATGCACTCAACGCGGAGGACGACGACACGATCCAGCGGTATTCGCCGACACTGCGTGCGGTGTTCCACTGCGACGGAGAGTGGCACGACGTGGTCGAGCAGGTGATGCAGTTTCCGAAGGACGCTCCCGAGTCGATTCAGTACGTGTGGCAGCTGTCGAAGGATATGGCGCGACGACAGGGACGACGACTCAATCCGGCGGAATTCGCGCAGCGATTCATCAACATGAATTTTCAGTAGAAGATCAGACGGGCGAATTCAAATGACACTGAATTGGAAGGATGCAATACGCGCGACGAATTCGCCGACGATGAGCCAGTGATGCACAGGCGACGGAAACGTATGAACAGGCTATGATGGCGGTGAAAGGAAACGGCCACGGAGCAGGAGCTTCGTGGCCGTTTTTATTAGTTGGGATCGCTCTTCCAGCTGCACTTCGGTCCCACGACGGACTGCCGGAGTACGGAGAATCGCATCGACCCCCATGCGGAATGAGCCCGCTACGGAATGACCCCGCTACACCGGACACTCGATGTGTGAAGAAATCGGCAGCCGTCCGGTGGGGCGGTCGGTGTTCCTGCGGCGAACGCGATCTACGCCGCTTCCCATGCACGTGAGCGCGCGGTGTGGGGGATATGCCAGGCGTCTCGAGCAGCAACCATCGCTGCTGCCCGCCGCAGTCAAGCGGATCCGAGAACTCCGGCGAGCACATCGACGATCCGTCGAGCGGCACCCGGTAATCCGAACGGATGCGAAGGCCGCGACAGTGATTCGTAATGCTCCGCATCCGACAGGAGCCGTTCCGCTGCGTTGACGATTGCCGCCTCTTCGATCCCTGTCAGAATTCCATTTCCTGCCTCCAATACTTCGCTGCGTTCGGTCGTGCGACGGAGTACCAGTACCGGCTTGCCGAGGGCGGGCGCCTCCTCCTGAATTCCCCCTGAATCCGTCATGATGAATTTCGCCCGGTTCATCAGCTGGATGAATTCGACATAGTCGAGTGGCTCCACACGGTGTATCCGCGGGTGATCCGGCAGGTCACGCGCGATTGCCCGGGAAACCATCGGATTCGGATGAACCGGATATACCACGACCACCGACGGATGACGCTCGACGATGCGGCCGACCGCCCGGAAAATATTCCCCAGTCCCTCGTTGAAATTCTCCCTTCGATGGGCAGTCAGAACGATCAGCGTGGTCGATTCGTCCAGGTGGAATCGTGAATCCAATGCTGCGTCGTATTTCCCGTGCGTAATCGTCTCGAGCGCGTCAATGATGGGATTGCCCGTTACGAATATCGAATCGCCGGAAATGCCCTCGCCAAGGAGTGTCGCCCTGTTGCCTTCGGTTGCTGCCAGATGAATGCTCGCCAGCTGCGTCACCAGCCGTCGATTCATTTCCTCGGGAAATGGATCATACCGATCGGGTGTGCGCAGTCCCGCTTCCACATGGGCGACACGAACTTTCCCGTAATGCGCGGCCAGTGCCACCGCGAACGTCGTCGTCGTGTCGCCCTGGACCACCACCAGATCGGGTTCCAGTGAGGCGAGGACCGGTTCCACCGCGTCGAGAATCCGCGCGGTCAGGTGCGACGGATCCTGACCCGGCTGCATCAGATCGAGGTCGAGGTCGGCGGCGATTCCGAAGTGCCGGAGAATCGGTGCGACCAGATGCCGATGCTGCCCTGTGAGCAGGACAGTGAGTTGGAAGGAATTCGGACGGGACCGCAGCTCGGTGATCACCGGCGCGAGCTTCAGCGCTTCGGGGCGGGTGCCGAGCGCGACGAGTATCTTCGGGTGCATTCGCAAAGGTAACTGGGCTCGTTTGATATGGCTCACTCGACGTTCGCAATACTTCGCCGGTCGCGGCAGATCGCTGCCACGCTGGCGCGTCATGGACTTGGCTTCCTCGCCATCGAGCTGGGGATTGCACGCCGCGTTCCGTTCGGTCGAATTGGTGCAGCTGCCGGCGACCGCACACGCGGCGAACATCTTCGACTGGTCTGCGAGGAACTCGGCCCGACGTTCATCAAGGTGGGGCAGATCCTTTCGACGCGTCCAGACATCGTATCTCCGGACATCGCGGCCGAGCTCGCGAAGCTGCAGGACTCCGCACCACGGGTGCCGTGGGCTCGTATTCGCGAAACGATCGAACGCGAACTGGGCGGTCCGATCGGAGAGTATTTCGATACCGTCGAGAGCGAGCCGATCGCCTCGGCATCGATCGCACAGGTGCATCGCGCACGAACGAAGGACGGCGCGAGCGTCGCGGTGAAGGTCCGGCGACCCGGTATCGAAGCACAGGTGGCACTCGATCTCGACGTGCTTCGCCGTATCGCCGGGCTCGCAGCGCACAACCGGTCGCTGGCGACGTTCGAACCGGAGGAACTGGTCGAGGAATTCGCCCACACCCTGACGCGCGAGCTCGACGCCGCGCAGGAGCTTCGCAACCTCCAGCGGTATGCACGAGATCTTCGGACTGAACGCGGAGTCCGCGCGCCGTCGGTTTATCCGGCGCTGTCAACCGGTGCAGTGCTCACGATGGAATTCATCGACGGCGTTCGTATCGACGATGACGCGGGGCTTGCGGCGACCGATGCCGACCGGACGGTGCTGGCACCGCGGCTGGCCGGCGTGGTATTCCGTTCGGCGCTCGAGCGGGGATTCTTCCATGCCGATCCGCATCCCGGCAACTTCCGCGTCACCGCATCAGGTGAAGTGGTGATTCTCGACTTCGGAATGATGGGCTATCTCGACCGCCATCAGCGCGACAACGTCGCCGAGGTCGTGCTCGGAATTGCCGAAGCCGACGCCGGTCGCGTGGTCGACCGTCTGCTCGATCTCGGTATGCGCGTGGGGACGTCGGGGACGCGACGGCTGACGATCGAACTCGGCCGGATTCTCTACGACTACACCGACCTGCGTCTCGGTGAAATTCCAATTGGCGAGATCATCATGCGGGTAATCGATGTAATCCGTAACCACCGGATGCGGTTGCCGTCGGAGCTGGCGCTGATCGCGAAAACGATCGTCATGGCCGAGGGAATCGGAACTCGGCTCGATCCTGAGTTCGACCTCATGCCGTTCGCGCGGCAGGCGGTTCGGCGAACGATGCTTCGGCGACTGCGCCCGGCGCGGATCCAGAGCATGACAGCGCGCGCGGCACTCGACTCGCTGGCGTTGGCCGAGGATGGGCCACGGACGCTGCGTTCCATTGCCGGACGATTGCAACGGGGCGAACTGGACATGACGGTGCATGTGCGCCAGCGGGGGATGATTCACGAACTGGAGCGGATCGTGCGGGGGATCAAGGTCTCCGCGCTGCTCGCGGCCCTGATCGTGGCGGCGGTCCTGCTGCTTGCGGTGACGCGACCTCCGCAGTGGGAGCGGTGGGCGTCGGCGCTGCTGGCACTGGTGACGGTGGGGATCGCGGTGCTGGCGCTCATGCTCGGCATGGATTATCTGCGATCGCGGCGGCGGTGAGCGCCACTGGTCCGATGCTCCGTAGTCACTGTGTCGGTCAATTTCCCCGGGTCGCCCGGCAGCGACCCGATAGCGGTCAATGCATTCCTCCGAAGCGCCGGGCACGGAACGGATTTCAACACACACAGAACCTCAACCGACATGTCCTACTACTTCACGACGACTCTCAACGCTCCGCTGCCCGAGGCCGAGGAGCGCGTTCGCGCGGAACTCCAGAAGGAGGGCTTCGGCATCCTCACCGAGATCGACGTCGCCGCGACATTCAAGAAGAAGCTCGACGTCGACTTCCGTCCCTACCGCATCCTTGGCGCCTGCAATCCCTCGTTCGCCCACAAGGCGCTCGAGCACGAACGGATGATCGGGACGATGCTGCCGTGCAACGTGGTGCTGCAGCAGAACGAGGACGGCTCGACAGAAGTCACCGCGGTGGATCCGATCGCGTCGATGGCCGGTGTACCGAACGATGCTCTTGCGGAGGTTGCCGGAGAAGTTCGCGACCGTCTGCGAAAGGTGATTGCCAACGTTGGGCAATTGCCGAATGAATTGTCCGAAGGATAGTCCGACCGCCGGCCGAGGTCGGAACGTGACATACGCAGCAGGATGGCATGATCGAATGACTCCTCCAGCGGGCCAACCCTGACATGAAAATGTCCGGGTTGGCGCGAATGGGTTCGTAGATTGGCGCCCGCAATCGGTGGAATCACCGGAAGAATAGTGCCGACACATCGGACAATGACCGATGCAATCGCCGGCGATTCCGCCACACGGTGCCACGAACCGACCATTGGGTCACCACGACCATGCGCCAACGACGTTCCAACGAAGACCGGCTGGCGGATCTGTTCTATCGGGGCCAGGAGCTGACGCTTCTGGACATCGAGCAGACGTTCAACGTCAGCGACCGCCACGCGCGACGACTGCTTGCGACGCTTCGCGAGCGGGGGGTACCGATACGGGACCGCCGGGAGGGGCGATCGAAGATATTCTACGTCGAGGAGTCTCAGCAGCGGCCGGGTTCATGTGAAGTGAACCTCACCGAGCAGGAGATTTTCGCGCTGAGCGTGGCGGCGAACGCATCGCGGGCGGTGTTTTCGAGCACACCACTGGCCCAGCCGCTGGAGGATGCGTTCACGCAGTTGCTGGGCAATCTCGGATCGAACGTGCGATCGATCGACGGCGACGGGACGAGCACGCACTTCAGTTTCGCCGAAGCGCCGTCGGTACACATCGATCCGGAGCTATTCACCACGCTCGTTCGGAGCATCGACGAATGTCATTCGATCCGCATCGACTATCTGACGGCCTCGAGCGGCAAGCAATCGCACGCGCGCAAGGTCGATCCACTCGGCATTGCGGTTCGGGGCGGTTCATGGTTTCTGGTCGCGTGGTGTCACCGTCGCCGGCGACCGACGGACTTTTCGATAGCGGGAATCAGCCGGGCGGTTCCATGCGATCCGGTGGAGGAGGAAGCGTTCTTCATCTATCCGGAGGATTTCGACCTGGAGCTGCATTTCCGCGACCGCTTCAGCGCATTATCGGGCGACGAGGTCTACGAGGTCCGGCTGCGGGTCGAGCCGGACCGTGTACCCTATTTCCACCGCAAGGAATACCATCCGACGCAGCAGATCGAGGAGCACGCCGACGGCAGCGCGACGGTCTCCTACGAGGTATCGGGTCTGGAGGAGATCCGTTCATTCGTCCAGAGCTGGGGCATCGGCGTAACGGTCCTCGAGCCCGAGCAGCTCGCCGAGCGGATCAAGGAGGAAGCGGAGGAGGTGCTGGGGCGGTATGGGTGAGGGGGGGGCGGACCTGCGTGGATCGAACCAGGCCCGTGGACTTGCGCGCTGGCCGAGAGTGGTCTTCCAACCCGAGCAGCTGATGGCCCATTGCGTTTGTCGCGCACGCTCGATTGCGGCGTGGATCGCCGTGGCGCCGTGGGACCAGACGTGCGGGCGCATTCATGTGTTGGCAGTGACGGTCGAGACTGCGGCAATTCTTAACCGGACATTTTAGGTCCGGTTCACCGCAACGCCTACCGTACGTTCCTCAGCACGCAATGGATCGCGGTTGAACAGCGCAATGAGTTCGGCCTCAGGAGTCGGCGCTGGGATGTTGCAGGGCGGTGCGCACGAGAGGGGACGGGTGTGAATCGATTTCAATGGCCGGCCTGGACGTTACTATGAATCTTGACGCGGAAATTCCATGAGGCATTGAAGTGAACAAAAGTGGTATGTTCCGCGGCCACAATACATTGAGGACGCCGCCATGCGATTGTGCCTGTGTCTTTCTTCCAACACAATGCCCATCTCGTTTGACCACCTCCATCAGCTTACCGGTACGATTCACAAATGGCTCGGGCCGAACGCTGAGCATGATGGTACGAGTCTGTACAGCTTCGGATGGCTCACCGGTGGCAAGCGGGAGGACGACCACCTCGATTTCCCGAAGGGTGCTGCATGGAGAGTGAGTTTTCACGATGACCTCGTCGCCAGGCGCCTGCTGGCGGGATTGGTGCGGGATTCCTACGTATTCGGGGGAATGCGGGTAATCGAGGCAAAGGAGCAGGCGGTTCCGGAGTTCCCGGGCCGGAATCGCTTCCTCGTTGACGGACCCGTCGTCGTACGATCACGAGGGGGCAAGGGACCGCCTGACTATCTGTTGTACTCGGATCCGGCCGCTGACGATGCGTTAACGCGGGTGCTGCGGTGGAAGGCGGACCGCGCCGGGCTCGGTGATGAGCATCGATCGGTCAGTGTCCGTTTCGATCGAACCTACGACAAAGCTCGAACGAAGCTGGCGGGTATCGGTGGCATCCTCCACAAGGGCAGTGAATGTCCTGTGATCGTCGAAGGAACGCCTGAGGCCGTACGATTTGCATGGCACGTTGGAGTGGGTGAATTGACAGGCAGCGGATTCGGCGCGCTTCGATAACTCGCGCGGCTCATTTGCCCGCTGGTGCCCGTAATACCTGAACAACGCAATCCCGAAATGTGATGAATGAGACTCTTCACGTCGTTACCTACCGCGGCCCGTTCGGATTCATAAAGCCATGGACGGCCGTTCGAGATGCGGAGACGTATAGTCAGCAGTTCCTCACGCCCAGCATTGTGGAGGGGATGCGGCAGCGATTGGGGGTGTCGGAGATCCTTCGGCATCGGCTCCGCCATCAGGGAATGGACCGACAGCAGGAGCGAATTCAGGCGGGTGGATGGAAGGAGAAGGGTTCGAAGAAGCAGCGCCGGCTGGAACGATCTCAATCGATTGTCATTCGCGGCGTGATGCTGAATCCCACCATATACCTGGCGTTCTCAAGCGAGGATGAAGCGGAGCGTGCTGCGCGCCAGCACCTTTGCCTCTGTCGTAATGAGGACATTCTGTTGCCGTCGTCGGACGTTGCCGCCATGTCGCCGGAGGCCTTTGAGCTGATCGAGGGTTTTGAACTCCGGTTCGGAGCTGACCGAGAAGGTGCGTTTCTGGTAGGGTACAATCGATTTGATGACGCTGCCCCCATGTACGGTGCGCTGTCGATTGTCGGTAACCCAACCACTGCGCTTCCCGAAGGGGAGTGACAATGGTGTACGCCAAGAGTGAGAAGCAGGGCGGCCTGCTTCTTCAGGATCACACAGCTCAGGTCGCCTGCGCCATTGAAGTGATGGCGGATGGGCTCGGATTCGACCCGACAGTCGCAAAGCATGGTGCCGTGCTTCATGATTTGGGGAAGTGCCACCCAGCGTTTCAGGCGATGCTGCTCGTAGGGGCACCAGATGTTGTACGTGATCTGGTGCTGACAGAGGTGCCAGCGCCGGAGATGGTGCGAAGCGAGCTCCAGCGACGACGGTTCGGACAGAACGAGCCTCACCGGCACGAATTGTCGTCCCTGCTCTGTCTTCCGCTCTTTGAACGCAACGAATGGCCACTGCTCGTTGACATGGTCGTGGCACATCACAAGTCGGTTCGCAACGATCGCCTCGGACTCGGACTTCTGGATCTTACAGGCCACGATTCGGCCTATTCGGTGGACGATGTCTATGGGCGACACGCCCAGGCGTGGGTCGAATGGTCACCAGTAGCTTTTGAAATCGCGGGTCTGTTCGGAATCGAACCGAGATCCGTTTCAGAGGATGAGGCGCGCGAGGCGTTTGACTTCGCCGTGGAGCACGCCCGAACAAAGGCGGATGGGTGGTCTCACTGGCGCGGACTGCTGATGGGCGCTGATCATGTTGCCTCCGCCTACATGGACGCAACGCGCGCTGCCACGTCGGGATTCTACCGAGTACCGGACCTCGACTTCTACGACCGTCGCGCGCGCAACGCAGACCCCGGACTCTTCCCCCTGGCAGCGGCACCGACCGATTCGCTCACGCGCCACACGCTTGTGGTTGCCCCCACGGGGGCTGGAAAGACAGACTTTCTGTTGCGACGGTGCCGGGGCCGAGTGTTCTACACGCTGCCGTTTCAGGCCTCCATCAACGCGATGTATCGAAGAATCAGCGGCGATCTTCCGGGTATCGACGTGCGACGTTTGCACGCTGCATCACGCCTGGAACTGGACGACGAGCGTCGGGAGGACGTCGAGTTGCAGAGTCATCCGGGAGCCGCTGTGAAAGTGCTCACACCGCATCAGCTCGCGTCGATTGTCTTCGGTACGCCGGGACACGAAACCACTGCGCTCGACCTGAAGGGTCAGGATGTGATCCTGGACGAAGTGCATACGTACGACGCCTTGTCTCGGGCCATGGTCGTTCAAATGGTGCGCGTACTTGTGGCGCTCGATAGTCGCGTCCACGTCGGAACTGCCACAATCCCTTCGGCACTTGCCGAAGTGATTGCCGAAGCGTTGGGAGGTATGGATTCGGTGGAACGCGTTCGGCTACCGAAGCGGATTCTCGACACATTCGATCGGCACCGCATTTTGAAGCTTCAGGACGAGGAACATGCCTACGACGTGTTGCGGGACGCCGTGCGAACGGGTGAACGCGTTCTATGGGTTGGTAACCGCGTAGCAATCGCACAGGCGCGATACCAATGGGCACGTGAGCATCACCCGGACGTGCCGGTGCTGCTGATTCACAGTCGCTTCAAACGAGGAGAACGTGCAGCATTGGAACGGCAGATCTCGACGTTTGAACAGCGGCAGGGACCATGTATCGTGATTGCCACCCAGGTGATCGAGGTTAGTCTGGACATTTCGTTCGATCGGATGATCACCGACGCAGCACCGCTCGATGCACTCGTGCAGCGCTTCGGTCGCGTAAACCGGAGAAGGTCGCGAACGAGTATTGGAGGGATTCGGCCAATCCACGTCGTGGCTCCCGGCGCGTCAGATAGGGATCTGAAGCCCTATGATGCGGACATCGTCCGATCATCGTTCGACGCATTGCCCGACGGCGACGTACTTCATGAATCTGACGTGCAGGGACTCATTGATTCGGTATATCCCTCGGTGACCGTGCCCGACGTCGCGACGCATTTCATTATGGCGCCCGACGGGAGGTACCGGATCCGGGAACTCGAACATCGACAACGCTCAGTTCTTGCAGATGCTCTGGAAATTGATTCAGAGACCGGCGTAACCCAGTCGGATGCAGTGGAATATGAACGGCTGGGCTGGCAGGAACGAACGAGACTGGAGATCCCGATGCCCCGCAATGCCCGGCGATTTGCCCAGACGTGGGGCCGAATCGAACGAGGTGCCTACCCAATCGTCGTTCCGGACGAGCACTACAATCCCGGCGGCTTCCCACTTGGCCTTGCGTTGCCACGCGAAGCCACAGAGCCTTCCGTACCTCTTGACCAACGCATCCTGTAGCGTCGTCGTTCAACAATTCCCGCTATACCATGTACACCGCTCATATTGGCCGTCGGCTGCTCGATCTGTACAACCAGCATCGACGTGTCGGTTCTCCACTGTCGGCACGCGAGTTCTTCGACGAGGTGTTCTTCCCGCTGTTCTTCGACCACGAGCGATACTTGATGTTCGCCAACAATTCCAAATTCGATCAGAAGGCGAAGCAGAGAAAGTCGCGCGAGCCGTCGGAACGACAGGATGCACTGGCAAGTTTTCATGCGGAAGTTGCTACACTGGACAAACCATTGGGTCATCTGTTTTTGGGCGGAACCGCGAGCGAGGCCACCCGTGCGACGTCTGGTCAAATCACGGATATTTCCGTTCCCCTGTCGACCGACGACGTTTACATGTCATGGTTCGGCACGGCGGCAAGTATCGGAGTGCGGGGCGGCCTGTCACTACTCGTCGACGATGACGAGGTGCTGTTAGCCCTGTTGGACGGATGGGAGCAGTATCGGGCATATATGGCGCAGACGCCGCATCTGAAGCCATATCAGATCGACTCGTGGAATGGGTGGTGGCTCATTCACCGCTTTGACGAAATGTTTGATCCCGGAGATCCACTTCGCGACCTGCCGGAATTGCCGGAGGAAAAGAATGGGAAGGCCGAATTCAGGACTCCTCCCTGGGTACGAGTGCTGTTCGCCCTCGCCGGCCGCAGCCAGTCGAAGCCACAGATCGCCTACGTGTACTCATTCGGTCAGTCCAACACAACCGTTGGATTCGTGCGCATCGATCTGCCAGCAATCCGCGGCCTTCCAGATCTGTATGAGCGGCTGTTTGGCAAGACCCCTGCGTTCGTGGGCCGGCGCCAGTTTATCGGGATGTATGAGACGGCCTTCGGCATACGTCGCGCGTGTGAATTGGGCAGCATCGGATTGCGTGCTATCGAACCAAATAAGCTGCGCGATTTCATGCCCCTTCGCGGCAGCAAAAACGCTCTTCCGTCAACGCCCTCGGGAAAGAAGAGGGAAGAACAGGAAGTTTCCTTTGCCATCTACAAGACGTGGATCATTGCCATGCTGAACAACGAAGAACTGCTGAAGATTGCGGATGAAGCTGCCACAGCGCTCCGCAACCTTGCCTCGCCGGGAAAGCGCGCCAAGACGACGAATGCCAGATCCGTGGAAGAGGCGCTCAAGGCAACTCATCGTCGCGCATTCATTGAAGGGCTGACCGCAATCCTCGAGAGGGACGAGACGTACGCTGATGTATTCGTCCGACTGGTGAGGGAGACCGTATTGATGCCGGTCAGCGACTTCCCCTTGCTGCTGACCCTGATTCGGTTCATGTACGCGGTTCCACACCAAGAGTCTCAGGATTGATCGCTGGTCCGCTGTCGGCGGGATATGGCCGGCGGTCGTGCGCGGAGCATGGTTCGAAGTTTGAAATCATCGTTATCCCAACCCAACATCAGGTACCATGAACGCTAACTCTCAGTCTCCGTACCTCTACCTTCGAGGTCTTCGCCAGGCAGACCACACGGTCTTTTGTGTTCAGGACGGTCAGAAGTTCTTTCGCGACCCGCAATGGGGCCGACAGATGGCCTATTCCAGCGGACAGCAGGTGAAGCGGTCTGTAATGGATGAGGTGGTGGGAATTCTGGGTGAGCATCGGGCACCCATCACGTTCAATCGGACCCTGTCGACCAAGGGCGGTAAGCCACAACTGGAAGATGGTGAGCCGTGGTCGCCCTGTGATCCAACATATGCCGACCAACTGTTGGGCGGCTGGATGCGAGCGGAGAAGGGCGGAGGCACGCTGAAGCGTCGCAGCCCGTTGTCGATTTCGGCGATGCGGCCGCTACATCCGCTGCTTGCCCCGTATGCGCTTGAAAAGGAGAACGCAACATTCGACCGAAGCGATCAACCGGACCTGCACCCCGTGCGCGTGGTCGATTCTGATGGCCAGGTGGTCCCGGAAGATCGGCTGCAGGAATTTCTGGAGGGGAGCGATCGGACGCTGACACGGCGCAACTGGATCCCCGACCTGAAGCGCACGACGGGCCTCTTTGTATACGACGTCGCCGTCGACCTGTCCCGGCTCTTTCGCGTCGCGGTCACTGCGAGTGATCCCGAGTTGAGTCGGGAGATGGTTGACAAGCTGCGCGATGATGGCTGGGCGGAGAGTAGCGATGGGGAATTTCTCATAACGCCGAAGTCGCGGAGAGACGCCATCATTCCGGCATTGGCGCGGGGCCTCGTTTCATGGCGGATTACGAGCAACCAGAGCCGCACGTTCAGTCCCCAGGCGACGCTTGCGCTCGCAATCTCGGACAACGCCAACAGGATTGCCGGTGCGATTCGTGCGGACCTGGTCGAGGGAGAGAGTGACCAACCGCATGTCGATCCGATCATTGAACCCATCGACGGCGCTGAAGTCTTCACCGCGCTGCCTGCGAAAGGGTACGTCCGAGGTGTCTCGGCGGCAGCCGATGCGCTGGAGCAGGCGGAGAAGTACCTGCAGGATCGCCTGGGGTCATTCGAATACGACGATTGACCGTGCCTGCCTCGACATCCACCCGTTCACACATGCGCGTCGGCGGTATGCTCATCGGGTATTACGTGGTGTGCCATCGGAAGGCGTGGCTGTCGATGCGCGGCCTTTGGATGGAGCAGGAATCCGAGGCCGTTGCTGTTGGTCGGGTGATCGACGAAACGACCTACTCGAGGCGCGACAAGTCGCTGGAGCTTCAGGCAGTTGCACCGGACGGAACCGTACTTGTCGGGAAGCTCGATGGCGCGGATCTCGAGTCGGGGGTACTCCACGAGGTGAAGAAGGGCCGCGCGGTAGAGGAGGCACACCGATGGCAGGTTCGGTTCTACTTGTGGATGCTTGCACTCTGTGGCATTGAACGGGCCGACGGACTGCCCTTCCTCGGTCAGATCGATTATCCAAGACTCAGACGAACCGAGCCGGTACCGCTCGAGCCTGCTCACAGGGCACGGCTGGAGGAAATGGTCACGGAGATCGTGGATCTGTCTCTGCAATCGACGCCGCCCGAACGGCTGTCACGCCGGTCGTTCTGTCACAAGTGCGCCTTCGAAGAGCTGTGTTATGGCTGAGACGGTGCCAATCGATGCCGGACCCGTCCTGCAGTGTTAACGGCTATCGAGTAATCGGCCGTGTGCCACGGCAATATGCCGCGTCATACCGCGACAAGGCTCCCACGGCCGTCGGATCCGAAGTCGTCCGCAGGTGAATTTGCTTCATCCATAAACCCGATCAGCGTCGTCACGATGCGGCGTCCCTATTATCTCTTCTCAAACGGTCGACTCCGACGCCGGGACAATTCATTGTAGGCTCCTTTGAGAAGTGAGTGGGTAGACGCGATCTTCCGCAGTCGAAGTCGTCCATCCCATACCCTCAAAGGCACCGCTCGTGGAAGATCTGTTTTTTCAGGCGCTCGGACTCCGTGATCCCTGGTACATCGAACGCATCGAGTTCGATCCGGATCGTAAATCGCTCGACATCTACCTGAACTTCCATCGAGGCGCGAAGTTCCACTACCGAGACGAGGAGTCCGGCGTCGAAGGTGACTACGGTGCCTACGACACGCAGCTGAAGACCTGGCGCCACCTGAACTTCTTCGAACACGAGTGCCATCTGCACGCCTGGGTGCCGCGGCTGGATACGCCCGAGGGCAAACGACTGCTCACGCCGCCGTGGGCGGGGCAGTGCGACGGCTTCACGCTCCTGTTCGAGGCGTTGTTGCTGCAGCTTGGCCAGCACATGCCGATCAACGCAGTCTCCCGGCTGACCAACGTCTCGAACTACCGGATCTGGCGCCTGCTCGACTGCTACATCAGCGACGCCCGCGAAGCCGAAGACTTCAGCGACGTAACCGAGGTCGGTGTCGATGAGATCTCCCTGAAGCGTGGACACAACTACATGACCATCGCCGTCGACCTCGAGCGGCGCCGCACGATCTTCGTCACGCCCGGCAAGGACAGCGAGACGATCAAGCGCTTTGCGGAGGACCTGACGGCACACGGTGGCTCCGGCGAGAACATCCGGACGGTCAGTGCCGACATGTCGCCGGCCTACGCCAAGGGTGTCAGCGAGCATCTTCCGAACGCCGAGGTGACCTTCGACCGCTTCCACGTGCTCAAACTCGTCAACGAGGCCGTCGATCAGGTGCGTCGATCGGAAGTCAAGACCCACCCGATCCTCAAGCGCAAGCGCTACTCGTTCCTGAAGAACTGGCAGAACCTCACCCAGCAGGCTGTTGAAATACTGCCGTCTGCGGCGTTGCCCTCCTCACGCGTCGCTGCGGCGGCCGGACGGCCGCCTCACTCCGCGCTCGTCGGGCGCCTTGCATCAGACAGCATTTGAACAGCCTGCGCCACCTCAGTAATTCAACAGGCTCCCAGGAACAGCGTGTCGAGATCGAGGAGCTCGAGCTCTCATCGCTGAAGCTCAAGACCGTGCGGGCACTGCACCTGCGCGAGAGCTTCCAGGATATCTACGAGGCCGAGAGCGTTGAGGACTTCGAGCTGCTGCTCGACAAGTCGTACTTCTGGGCGACGCATAGTCGCCTGGAGCCATTCATCAAGCTGGCGAGGACCATCCGCAAGCATCGTGACGGAATCGTCCGATGGAAGCGCACGCAGGTGACCAATGGCATCCTCGAAGGCTTCAACTCAATCGTGCAGGCAGCCAAGCGCAAGGCACGTGGGTACAGCACAATGAAAACCTTCGAGATCATCACCTATTTGCTCACCGGGAAACTCGATTTCTCGGCGCTCAACCCCAGCTATCTACCCACTTGATTTTTACAGGAGCCTCATTGTATCTCCAGCGAAGCGACGAACGGCGGACCCCCGATGACCATCCCGAGGATTCAGGTATGCCGTCGGGCGCTCACACAGGAGAGAATGTGTCGTTTCCCGTCGAGCAGGTTGAATCGCTGTATTGCTTTGGCGAGATCGACATCAATACGAAGTTGGTGACGTTTCTCGCTCAGCATGCAATACCGCTGTTCTTCTTCGATTACTACGGCAACTACACGGCCGCAATCTATCCCCGGGACTACCTCGTTTCCGGACGACTCAAGGTCGATCAGGTGCTCCACTACGCTCGACCAAGACGCCGGCTGGTGCTGGCACGCGCCTTCGTCGACACTGCTGCCTACAATATCGCCCGCGTCCTTCGCTACTATACCAAGCGGCTCCCAACTGCAGCAGCGGATTCCCTCAACACGGCCTGCGAGGAAATCGATCGTGAACGAGTGCAACTGAGCGCTGTCGGCGATGTTGCGGAACTCATGGGAAGGGAGGGACGGATTCGAGATCGATACTATGCCCGGTGGCCCGCAATACTCGGCGAGGCAGGAACAGCATTTCCATTCGACAAAAGGGAGCGAAGACCGCCCTCCAATGAATTGAATGCACTGATCAGCTTCGGCAACGCACTGTGTTACAGCACCGTACTCCGGCAGATCTACCGCACAGCTCTGGATCCTTCGATCTCATATCTCCACGAGCCGGGCGAACGGCGCTTCAGCTTATCGCTGGACTTGAGCGAGATATTCAAACCGCTGCTGGTGGACCGCGGAATTTTCCGTCTGATCAAGACCGGGACGATCCAGCCCAAGCACTTCGAGCGCCGATTGGGAGGGACCTATCTCAACGAGCGGGGACGCCGCATTTTCGTTGAGCACTGGGACGAGCGACTACGGCGAACCATCGAGCACCGCGCTCTCGGGCGACGCGTCAGCTACGAGCGGCTCGTTCGTCTTGAGTGCTACCGCCTCGTCCGCCACCTGTGCGACCCGAAGAATGACCCCTATCAGGGGTTCAAAATGTGGTGGTAGCATATGGCATACTTCATCGCAGTGTACGATATAGGCGAGAGGCGAGTTGGAAAAATGCTGAAGCTCTTTCGCAGGTATCTTACGTGGGTCCAGAATTCCGTGTTCGAGGGAGATCTCAGTGAAGCGCAGTACCTGGAGCTAAGGAGTCGGGCGGAACACCTTATGGAGCCGGAAGATGATTCGATCATCTTCTACCGCCTCCGAGATGAACGGTACAGTGATCGGCAGGAACTCGGGCTAGTGAAGGCAAGGCGAGACCGCTTCATCTGAGATGTACGAACGGGAACCGCGAAGTGCCAGGACAGTCGCGGGTACACCATCCGAGCGGCTATCGTACAGGCAGATCCCGAGGAAGCCTAGCTCAGCGGCGAAATTGAGATTCGATGACAAGTCCACAATGACGTGCATGCCCACGTGCCGCCCGTTTGCGCGCCACCTCCCACAATCAACCGCCCTATCACACTCCCCGTCCCGGAACCGTGGCCGGACGAACGCTGAGCAGTACACCGTACAATCGCCTCCGCAAGATCACAAGAGGGCGAACTCCAGTACTTGCGGATCCGGGTCCGAAGACGCGATACGCCCGAGCGATTCGATGCAGACGGCGCACACCAGACCGGGCACAAGGTCGTCGACCGCAACCTGGCCACCCAACCGTCGCACCGGATGTAGCCCTATCCGACACCACCAATGTCCAAACAGGGCAAAAAGGCCCGATTCGACAGGTCGTCGTCCTGCCGGCATTCGAGCACAACCAAGGGCCGACGACCGTGAGTAGAGGAATGAATACACACACCGGCCAAAATCGCAAAATTTCGCCGATTTTTGCCTATTTTGTTCTGCACCTCAATCGGACCTGCTGGTATTGAAACGTTTTTTCCCTACGGGGCCCTCTACGGCGCGATCGCCGCACCTCAATCGGACCTGCTGGTATTGAAACGTCTGCAAGTACGACGCCAGCAGCTCGGCCAGCGCACCTCAATCGGACCTGCTGGTATTGAAACGCGATCATTGCCAGCGCAAGGAGCATCAGGTAGTCGAACCTCAATCGGACCTGCTGGTATTGAAACTGGGAGCTGCAGGAAACCACAATCATGGACGTACTTACCTCAATCGGACCTGCTGGTATTGAAACATGATTCGCACGGCGGGGTACGACCCCGAACCAACGCACCTCAATCGGACCTGCTGGTATTGAAACTCGCTTTATCTTTGATATCGACCTTTGAGGGTTGTGGAACCTCAATCGGACCTGCTGGTATTGAAACTTTCGGAGTGGGGGAATCTCAATGAGGGGTTTTGGGACACCTCAATCGGACCTGCTGGTATTGAAACATATCTCCTTGGCCTTTTCTTTTCGCTTTGCCTGGAACCTCAATCGGACCTGCTGGTATTGAAACACGGCATGACGTTTTCGTTGAGCCACGATTCGCACTACCTCAATCGGACCTGCTGGTATTGAAACCCGGTTATATGAGTAGCCAAAGCGGGCACGTCACCGAACCTCAATCGGACCTGCTGGTATTGAAACGCCCATTGCGTTTGTCTATGCGATTCAGTATTTTAGTACCTCAATCGGACCTGCTGGTATTGAAACGTGACACCACCGCGATCACCTCGAGCCGCACCGGCTCACCTCAATCGGACCTGCTGGTATTGAAACGTCACCAACCCCGGCACGTCGTATACCGACGACGCGGACCTCAATCGGACCTGCTGGTATTGAAACATATTGCCGGCGTTGAGGCCGAGGTTCGCGAGCACGGACCTCAATCGGACCTGCTGGTATTGAAACGCTAGACGGGACGTTCGCCGACAATGCCCTCCGCCAACCTCAATCGGACCTGCTGGTATTGAAACCATGGATGGCAAAGCACAATTCGCGCCGAACCATCAAACCTCAATCGGACCTGCTGGTATTGAAACTTCAAATGGATCAGCAATTTTCGCCAGACGCTCCAAACCTCAATCGGACCTGCTGGTATTGAAACGTGCCGATGTTCGGTAGTGCCTCCAGCGCCGCGTCACCTCAATCGGACCTGCTGGTATTGAAACCGTGATGACGATCGTCAGGCGCCGCCGCGGTCTGGTAACCTCAATCGGACCTGCTGGTATTGAAACTGGTCTCACCGGGCTTCGTCCGACGTCACTCGGGCGACCTCAATCGGACCTGCTGGTATTGAAACGTCGGTCCCTGATCGCCTGTTTCGCCCTGTGGTCCTTGACCTCAATCGGACCTGCTGGTATTGAAACCAGGCGGAGTGATGCGTACCAGCCGTGCCCCTCACGACCTCAATCGGACCTGCTGGTATTGAAACACGGAGCGATCGGGGTACTCGATGCGCTCGATGCACACCTCAATCGGACCTGCTGGTATTGAAACGATATGGTGGAGGGCGAGCGGCTGGCCGCGCGCATCACCTCAATCGGACCTGCTGGTATTGAAACTTCTCCTGCTTCTCGATGATATTGTTGATTTTTTCTTACCTCAATCGGACCTGCTGGTATTGAAACCACCTCATCTTGCTCAACAACCGGCGACATTCGATACCTCAATCGGACCTGCTGGTATTGAAACAAGCTGGAGCGATTCAAGCCGAGGATGGGGGATGCGACCTCAATCGGACCTGCTGGTATTGAAACTCGTCGATCATGGCTCGATCGCCTCGGTCACGATCGAACCTCAATCGGACCTGCTGGTATTGAAACGGGATCGCACGGGAGCCCGACGCGGCGCCGGGGGCGGACCTCAATCGGACCTGCTGGTATTGAAACTCACGTGGGAGGAGGTGGCCGCACTCATCGACGGAGACCTCAATCGGACCTGCTGGTATTGAAACGGCGATGGACTGGCGGCATGCCTACGCGCTGGCGCAGACCTCAATCGGACCTGCTGGTATTGAAACTCGCTCGAGCAATGGCGACGCCTGAAAGACTCTGCACCTCAATCGGACCTGCTGGTATTGAAACGCGAACCAGCACATGAGCTACGCCGCCGCAGCCGAGACCTCAATCGGACCTGCTGGTATTGAAACTCGGACGGTCGCCCGTCCGTGCTGGGTCGTCTCATCTACCTCAATCGGACCTGCTGGTATTGAAACGTGCGTAGTGGTCACGGTGTCCATGCGAGCGCGTCAACCTCAATCGGACCTGCTGGTATTGAAACGCGCCGTGGACACCGGACGCGCGCGCGCCGGGTGAGACCTCAATCGGACCTGCTGGTATTGAAACCACATGACGACGCCGGCGGCACTACTCTCGGCGGTGCACCTCAATCGGACCTGCTGGTATTGAAACCGCAGCTGCCTCGGCACCGTTCGTCGGAGGAGCGGTCACCTCAATCGGACCTGCTGGTATTGAAACTATCCTCGGCCCGCGATACCGTCGTGTGCGTCGCCACCTCAATCGGACCTGCTGGTATTGAAACCTGGCAGCCGACTCGTTGCGCGGGCCGTCACGTACCTCAATCGGACCTGCTGGTATTGAAACTGGATGGTTACGGCGAACGTAACTTGCATCCGCCACCACCTCAATCGGACCTGCTGGTATTGAAACCAGTCGCGGAAGTAGATGTCGGTGAGCCATGTTCACCTCAATCGGACCTGCTGGTATTGAAACTCGTCGTCACGGTGATCGGCGGCATCATCGTACCGACCTCAATCGGACCTGCTGGTATTGAAACCTCTTCTCGCCTGGGCGTGCACCAGCCCGTGAATACCTCAATCGGACCTGCTGGTATTGAAACCTCGCATGGAGCGCACGGGCCGGGCTCGCCGCCTTCACCTCAATCGGACCTGCTGGTATTGAAACCAGCGGAGTGGAAGCGCTCGGCGCTCTTCGACTTCAAACCTCAATCGGACCTGCTGGTATTGAAACTACCGCAAGAAGGTCGAGCAGATCCAGAACGCCATCACCTCAATCGGACCTGCTGGTATTGAAACCTGGTCGAGACCTCGATGCCGGGCTCCAGCGTGCGGACCTCAATCGGACCTGCTGGTATTGAAACTTCTCGGCCGACGTCGACGCCGGTGCGTGCCATGCTACCTCAATCGGACCTGCTGGTATTGAAACTGTACAGGCCCTGACGCAAAAACGCCGAGTAGCGCGAAACCTCAATCGGACCTGCTGGTATTGAAACCTCGTCATCGGGCGCGTCTACCGCGTGCGACGGCAGCAGACCTCAATCGGACCTGCTGGTATTGAAACTCGCCGGCGGCGCAGTGGTGGCCACGCTCGAGGGGCACCTCAATCGGACCTGCTGGTATTGAAACTGAACTCCGACGCGGATGTTATTCGCCAGCTCGCCACCTCAATCGGACCTGCTGGTATTGAAACGCACCACCGAGAGCGTAGTGCCGCCGGCGTCGTCATGACCTCAATCGGACCTGCTGGTATTGAAACGAGGCGTACACGCGGGAGGACGTGACGTTCGAGACTACCTCAATCGGACCTGCTGGTATTGAAACTGATCTGTCGGCAGGTGGCACTGCGCGAGACGTACGAACCTCAATCGGACCTGCTGGTATTGAAACGCCAAAGCGGGCACGTCATCGACGGAGTAAGTTGCAACCTCAATCGGACCTGCTGGTATTGAAACTTGAGGCGCAGCGCGTCGATCGTCAGCTCGCGTGACCTCAATCGGACCTGCTGGTATTGAAACTGGATCGCGTCGTGATGCTCGCCGACGTGCGTGCCGTACCTCAATCGGACCTGCTGGTATTGAAACCTGCTGCTCGCAACGGCGATGCGCCTCGAGTACGCTACCTCAATCGGACCTGCTGGTATTGAAACGACCTATCTACCAGGCCGCTAAAAATCCCCGTTTCGGCAGCCGATCGCCGCCTCGGGCGGTGAAAAGATCGGCAGGCAATTGGATCGTGATGGGGGAATTTCGAGGATCGATAGATGGCCATTGAACGTAGCCTGTGTAATCGGCCGGCGTCCCATGTATTTATCGCCGCATTTCCGGTACGACCGATCTGTCGCAGTCAGTTATCCTACCGTGGTCTCATGCCGGAGCCGGCAGCGCACGAACGATTCTGACTATATTATATGCAGTCATCGCCAGGCAGAATGTCGGTCCGTTCCGCGCCGCTCCCCGCATCATGAACTGTCGCAATCTCCCCGCCGCCTTCACCCAACCGAACGCCTGTTCGATCAACTTGCGCTTCCGACTGCTCACCTGATATCCCGGGTGACGCGTCGTTCGTCGATCCAATACCGACCGCCGACCATCGTTCCGCTGGGCAATGTGAGGAGTAACATTCAGCTCCCGACACCTCGTATGAAAGTCGTTGACATCGTACCCCTTGTCTCCTCCCACCGTTACGCGGTGCTGTCCCGGCAGTCGGTCGAGCATCCGCAATGCCGCCTCGCGTTCCTGCGTTGCCTCGGCCACGGTCAGCTCAACGTCAACGATCAGCCCGTTGCGGTTCTCCATCAGGATATGTCCCATGAAGCACAGCTCCGCGGCGGTCCCAGCGGACTTCCGATACAGGCGCGCCTCCGGATCAGTCGTTGACGCGTGCGTGTGATTGCTCCGCTTTTCACCGTGGAAGTTCTCACCGTCGGAGTCATCATTCTCATCCCGCTCCTTCGGACGGAAGCTCTTCTGCGAGGCCCACGCCTTGATCAGTGTCCCATCGACTGAGAAGTGATCGGTCGACAGCAGATCGGCCCTGGCAGCTTCACCCAAAATGCCGTCAAAGAACAGCTGCATGCCTTCAGCCGAAAACAGCCGCTGGCGGTTTGTCGAAAAAGACTCCGGAGTCCAGACCGGCTCATCAAGTCCGATTCCGACGAACCACCGGAACAGCATGTTGAAATTCAGCTGCTCCATCAGCTGAATCTCGCTTCGAATACCGTAGAGCCGCTGCAGCAGGAGTGCCTTAATCAGGAACTCAGGCGGGATCGACGGGCGACCGACGGCCGAGTATTGACCGTCGAGCCAGTGCGACATCTCCCCGAGCACCGAATCCGCGAGCTTGCGAATCGGGCGAAGCTCATGATCTTCCGGGATGCGCTCCTCGAGCGGAACGTAACTGTACAGGTATTCCTGATGGCGAAGTTTTCCTCTCATGCCACAACTTACCGATTCGTGCCGGGTTTTTTAGCAGCCTGCTACAGCGACCCGCGCTTCTGGCTCGGCGACCTCAATCGGACCTGCTGGTATTGAAACCCGAACTTCGCGCTCGCGATCTTCGCGTTGAGCTTACCTCAATCGGACCTGCTGGTATTGAAACGAGTGCCTCGGCGCATGGCGTGGTATCGGATGTAGTACCTCAATCGGACCTGCTGGTATTGAAACGGTGACGCCGGGACACAGAGACTCTACACAGACAGACCTCAATCGGACCTGCTGGTATTGAAACAGTATCGGCGAGACGATCGGCGGGTTCCTCGACGACACCTCAATCGGACCTGCTGGTATTGAAACGAGCGCACGACGTGGCGAAGGCAATCGCTCGAAAACCTCAATCGGACCTGCTGGTATTGAAACGCATGCTCCGCCACGCAACCCGCACCGTCTCGGTTACCTCAATCGGACCTGCTGGTATTGAAACGCAACTTCTCCGCGTCAGCCGCACGGTGCAGGCGCTCACCTCAATCGGACCTGCTGGTATTGAAACCCTGGCTACGATCGCCTCCGCGATTGCGTAGCGCCGCGACCTCAATCGGACCTGCTGGTATTGAAACGCAGATCGGGTCGCTCACCCACAGCTTCAGCCACCTCAATCGGACCTGCTGGTATTGAAACTCGCTGGCATCCGCGTACACCTCGTCGAACTCGGAGACCTCAATCGGACCTGCTGGTATTGAAACTATAACGGCACTTATGTGCGCCGCTAAACAAAAAGGGACCTCAATCGGACCTGCTGGTATTGAAACAGCCGCCGGCGTCGTACCTGCGTCCGGCGCGCGGCTACCTCAATCGGACCTGCTGGTATTGAAACTCCAATGTCTGGAGAAATTCGGCTGGCCGGCGCCTCACCTCAATCGGACCTGCTGGTATTGAAACCCGGTCCATCCCGGCGCGCGCCAGCCACCACAGCAGTACCTCAATCGGACCTGCTGGTATTGAAACTCCAGACCAGCGCGCGGCGCCAGCTCGGCGCGGAACCTCAATCGGACCTGCTGGTATTGAAACACCCGTCAACCGGCACGACGCAGGCCGTCCTGCTGGGACCTCAATCGGACCTGCTGGTATTGAAACATGCTACGGGTCGGCTGTACCTCGAGGCGGTCGAACCTCAATCGGACCTGCTGGTATTGAAACCTGAAAAACTGGGACGAGGCGGCGTCGGCACCTACAGACCTCAATCGGACCTGCTGGTATTGAAACGAGTCGACGGCGCGGACAGCAGGTAGAGGGCTGATGACCTCAATCGGACCTGCTGGTATTGAAACCGCGATATTCTCGATGACTAGCCACACAACCCAATTACCTCAATCGGACCTGCTGGTATTGAAACATGGCCGAGCCGACGCCCTCGCTCGAGGTCGAGCGACCTCAATCGGACCTGCTGGTATTGAAACTCGCGTACACCTCGCAGCCCTCCAGTCGCTGGCAACACCTCAATCGGACCTGCTGGTATTGAAACGCCTTCGACCCGCCGGATTTTCTCTCTGCGTTGAAACCTCAATCGGACCTGCTGGTATTGAAACCACCACTGACCCAGTCGATCGCCGGCTGCAGCCCCACCTCAATCGGACCTGCTGGTATTGAAACTCGATCGACTGCGTGCTGATGCTCCGCCCGACGAAACCTCAATCGGACCTGCTGGTATTGAAACATGTTCTTCACCTGCTTGTCCAACTCCACGAACGGCCACCTCAATCGGACCTGCTGGTATTGAAACTCGATGAGTCCGTGCGCCGTCGCGCGGGCCTCGGCGACCTCAATCGGACCTGCTGGTATTGAAACTCGGGCGCGATGCGCACGGCCTTCAGCCGCTTCACGACCTCAATCGGACCTGCTGGTATTGAAACGAGTGCCTCGGCGCGTGGCGTGGTATCGGATGTAGTGACCTCAATCGGACCTGCTGGTATTGAAACGGACACACAGACTACCCACAGACAGGTGAGACCATGACCTCAATCGGACCTGCTGGTATTGAAACCTCCGTAGCACGCGATACCGGCTCGCAGGCGCGCCACACCTCAATCGGACCTGCTGGTATTGAAACGACGGTGGCCACGCCCGGCGCCGACAGCGTGGCGATACCTCAATCGGACCTGCTGGTATTGAAACTTGCTCTTGAACCTGACTGTGTACGTCTTCATGGCACCTCAATCGGACCTGCTGGTATTGAAACTATCTCGATCAGGCGGTGCGGCTGGCAGTCGAAATCACCTCAATCGGACCTGCTGGTATTGAAACCTGGAATTCGACGCACTCATCGTTCGTCAGGTCTGACCTCAATCGGACCTGCTGGTATTGAAACGCGGGCGTCACGCGGAGTAGACGGTACCCGGCAAGCGACCTCAATCGGACCTGCTGGTATTGAAACCGACTATCGGTAGGGATACGCCGCGCGCCGAGGCCGTACCTCAATCGGACCTGCTGGTGTTGAAACTTTCTCGTTGTTGATGGAATCACGTGTAGAGTGTTGACCTCAATCGGACCTGCTGGTATTGAAACCTGACCTTCAAGCGCACTGACGCGCTCGGCGCGCCGCACCTCAATCGGACCTGCTGGTATTGAAACTGCCCACTACCGGTGCGACGTCGAGGCGATCTGGCGCGACCTCAATCGGACCTGCTGGTATTGAAACCGTTCCACGTCTGCGAAACCCGCGTGACGAGCGCGACCTCAATCGGACCTGCTGGTATTGAAACTTGTGTTCGATGACGCCGTGACCTTGAGGATGAAGTACCTCAATCGGACCTGCTGGTATTGAAACAGCTATCGACGGACGAGGGTATGCAGCGCATATTTCACCTCAATCGGACCTGCTGGTATTGAAACACGACGACTGATTGTAGGACACGCCCCCGAGATCGGAACCTCAATCGGACCTGCTGGTATTGAAACGACATCGCGCGGTCGTGCTCGATGCGCAGGGCGAGACCTCAATCGGACCTGCTGGTATTGAAACGGCTGACGACGCGCTGGACGTCGAGCTCGACGAACGCACCTCAATCGGACCTGCTGGTATTGAAACTTTTTCAGCGCTGCGGTCTGCAGGTCACGCAGAACGAACCTCAATCGGACCTGCTGGTATTGAAACGATTCGCCATGGAGGTCATCCAGGAGCACGTCAAGGCACCTCAATCGGACCTGCTGGTATTGAAACGCCGGATCTTCGGCGCCCACAAGGGCGGCCTCGGGCGACCTCAATCGGACCTGCTGGTATTGAAACTCGCTCGATCTCGGCGCGAGATTCGGCGAGGGTGCGGACCTCAATCGGACCTGCTGGTATTGAAACGAGGTCTCAGGCGCACGGTCCAGATGCGCCACCGATACCTCAATCGGACCTGCTGGTATTGAAACGGAGGACGACGACGGCGACATCACGCTTCTGTCCTTACCTCAATCGGACCTGCTGGTATTGAAACCTGTCGAATCCACGGAAGCTGTCACTCGCAAACACAACCTCAATCGGACCTGCTGGTATTGAAACACGTCGGGGAGCCCGACGTCCGCCCGGCAGTCGAGATACCTCAATCGGACCTGCTGGTATTGAAACGAATGTTCGACATGGCCAAGGCCACCGAGCTTGCCGCACCTCAATCGGACCTGCTGGTATTGAAACTGCTCCGGGATGCCGCGCAGTGCACGGATGCGGTGGAGACCTCAATCGGACCTGCTGGTATTGAAACGATTCCTCAAGCAGTACACGACCCTCAAGCAGCGCAACCTCAATCGGACCTGCTGGTATTGAAACACGTGCTCGGCACCGGGCTCGGCTCGCGGCTCTTCGGACCTCAATCGGACCTGCTGGTATTGAAGCCGTCCATCGCTCCGCTGTCTCGATCGCCGCACGACTCACCTCAGTCGGACCTGCTGGTATTGAAAGGCGTCGATTCGCTCAGCATGAACTCTCTCTTGACCGACCTCAATCGGACATTCTGGTGTTGAAACACTGTCGCAAAGGTGGCCTTTACTATCTTTGAGCCACACCTCAATCGGACCTGCTGGTATTGAAACGCGTCGAATCGCTCAACACGAAGTCTCTCCTTTGACCGACCCGAATCACGCGACCGCGGCACCGCCGCAAGACGATGCAACCCAACACCACCATGATCAACGCGATGAGCGTCGATGTCGAGGAGTACTTTCAGGTCACGGCCTTCGAACCGTACATCCGCCGTGAGGACTGGAGCCGAATTCCGTCACGGATCGAGCGGAGCTGCGAGAGGATTCTCGAGATCTTCGACACCGCCGGAATCTCCGCGACCTTCTTCGTGCTCGGCTGGATCGCCGAGCAGCACCCGGAACTCATCCGTCGGATCGTCGCCGCGGGGCACGAGCTGGCGAGTCACGGCTACGCGCACATTCGCGCGACCGAGCAGAGCCCGACGGAATTTCACGCCGACGTCAGCCGTACCCGTGCAATCCTGGAGGATATCGGCGGCACCCCCGTTCGCGGCTACCGTGCTCCCAGCTATTCGGTCGGCGCCGGAAATCTCTGGGCGTTGCGGGAGCTGAAGCGTGCCGGGTACCGCTACAGTTCGAGCATCTATCCGATTCATCACCCTTCCTATGGAATGCCCGACGCGCCGCGGTTTGCATTCCACCCGAACGGGTCCGACGGCACGCTCGAGATACCGGCTGCGACCGTCGCGATATTCAACCAGCGTCTGCCGTGCGGAGGCGGCGGGTATTTCCGTCTGATGCCGTACCCGGTCACCCGCTGGGCACTGCGGCGAATCAACGAGGGAGATCGGCAGCCATTCATTTTCTACTTCCATCCGTGGGAACTCGATCCGACGCAGCCGCGACCGACGGGACTCGATGTGAAGACCCGCATTCGCCACTTCACCAATCTCCATCGGACCGAGAACCGTCTGCTCCGACTGCTCGGCGAGTTCCGATGGGATCGCGTCGACCGCGTGTTTCCCGATCGGCTCGTGCGGCCGGAGCACCTTCCGGCGACGGCGGAGACGACGCAAGCGGACGGCGCAGTGGCGTCACGGCGCCGCAATCATGAACGCTGAGCGTTTCGATTGGAGCCGGGGTGGCGTGGATCTGACAGCCCCGGCACATCCCACCCCCGAATTCATCTCAATATCATCTCAGCACCGTATCCTGCCGGCGATTGAGTGCCCTACGCAGAGGTCCAGGCGAGGGTCCACGGTGTTGCCCGCACTGCCACGTCATCCTCTGCTTCCAATGGAGACGCCCACACGTCGCCGAATCGCGGGATGCGATTGTGCCCGATCGCATCCGCCTACGTCAGACGAGACACTTCTGGCCTCCGCTGGTCCCCCGGCGGGGGCCGTTTTTATTTGTTCCTCAGCCGACAACAAAAAACCCCGTCCGGCGTGCTCCTGCCGAACGGGGTGCTGCGATCCAACGGAGTCATGCCCAGTTGGAGCGACCTCATTGCCGGCGCCTCTCTACGACGGCCGCCGATCACTCCAAACGAAATTCGCTGCCGTCTGCTGGCCGCTGTCAAGGGCCGGTCGCAACGCCGTCGAAGCCATTCACACAGTCATTCTGGCTACCTTCGACGCCGACGGACGAACGACGACTGATCAACGGCTGAGAAGGACCCGCGTTCGCCACGGACCCGCTGCGGATTGACCATCGACGAATGACTCGGTCAGTGCGGGTGACGCCCCCGATCGACTTCCACATCGATTTGCCGGATCTTCCGCCATCATGAGCAAACGACCCCGCAAGGATCTGAATCCCATCCAACGCTTCCGCGCCGATCGCAAGTGGCCGAAGGGCGTGCCGATGCCGAAACCCGGTGCGTACAAGGGACGGTGTCGATGGAGCGATGAGGATATTGAACTGCTTCGTACATATTACCCCGAATATGGTGGCCGCTATTGTGCTCGGCTCCTCGGTCGAACAAAGGAGGCCGTGAAGATCAAGGCGGAACGCCTTGGAATCGTCCGTCAACCGTTGTGGATTCAGGAGGAAATCGACTACCTGAGGCAGGAATATGCTCGCCACGGCAGGCGCTCGTGCCGGATCATTGCCAAGGCCATTGGGCGCACGCATGTGAGCGTGAGGTACAAGGCGGCCGAACTCGGATTGGCGCCGCAGCCGGATTACTGGGGTGTGAAGGAATTGCGGCTCCTCGACGAGCTCTACGGTACGATGCCGCAGGCCGAAGTGGCAAAGCGGATCGGCCGATCGGCGTCCTCCGTTGGCGCCACGGCTTCGAAACGTGGCCTGTCGAACCCGCATGCACCATTGACAACGCAGCAGGAACGCGCAATCCGACGCCAGCTTGGGCGCCGCTCAATGGAGGACATCGCCGATCGGCTTGGGGTTGCCGTCAATCGCGTTCGCACCGTTGCCGATCGCATCGGGTTCCGTTCATCCGAACGCCGCCGTGGCCGGAGATTCCCCGAGCCCCCGAAGAAAGCGCCAGGTCGGACTCGGGTGCAGTGGACCGATGAGGAAGTGGCGACGCTGCGCGAATTGTATCCGACGCACGGGGCAGCGTACGTGGCGGCAATACTCGGGCGGGCAAGGAAAGCGACGGCGGAGAAAGCGCGGTTGATGGGAATCTCCGCCAGCGAACTCGTTCGAATGTGGAGCGACGAGGATGTCGCCTATCTGCGTCGCGAAGTCAGACCTGAGGATTCGCGTGCGACGCTGGGGCGAGTCGCCGATCACCTCGGCCGGAGCGTCGAGCAGGTCTACGACAAGGCGCGTCGCCTTCGGTTGCTCGCGTCGGCAGGAACGCATCCGCGTCGCAAGTAAATTACGCTTGAATATTCATCAGGATTGTCTCGGCGCGTCACGCGATTCGATGCATCGCGCAGCATGAATATTGAGCTGCATGAAGTTTTCGCTACACCAGCACATGCGCTATTTTCTGTAGTCACTTCAACATCGGCATCCCCACGGAGGCAGACATGCGCTGGATCGTTAGAATCGGAATGACGTCAGCAGTTGGTGTCGTCTGGATCCTCAGCGACACACTCATAGACGACCCTCATCTTGCGTGGCCGATGCTGCTGAAGTCTGCGCTACTGCTCGTGTGGATTACGATGGACGTGGCGTTCGACCCGCAGTGGGGGCTTCCGGTGACACACGTGCCGTTCACCTCGACATGGAAGCGCGCCCTGTTTGCGCTGTTCATGGCGGCATTTCTGGCGCAGTCCGTTTTCACGCTGCTGAGTCCGGACGGAACGATCACAGCGGCGGTCCGTGCATCGGGCCTGGTCGTTGCCGCAGCGTTCGGCGCCATGTTCGTATTGGATCTCACCTACATGGCGAGGCAGCGGCGGAAGGTGGCGGCGAACGCGGAGCCCCACGCCGAGTAGGAATCACAAGTCACGGGACGACACATCTACCGCCCCCGCCGGGAGTACCGGCGGGGGCGGCTGCGTATCGGGGCACCGGATTGGGGAGGTTGGATCGATTGTTGCCGTCATGTGCAGTGGATCCGTCTGTGCAGTGTGGGTCGGCGCCCGAGCGGAGGGCAGCGACCCGCTGCGGACGTCACACAATCGGAAGGGAGGCAGGATATGGCATACACGATGCCTGTGCCGCGTGACCACGCGATGACATACGATTTCATGGCGGCAATCGAGTCGGGACTGATCGCCGGTGCCGCGTTCCTAGTACTGCAGATGTTCATGGTAGCCGTCTTTCTCGGCGGCAATGCGTGGGCGCCGTTGCGCTACATGGCCTCGGTGGTGATGGGCCGTTCGGCCGCACCACCGCCTGCCACGTTCGACCTGCGCATCATGTTCATCGGACTGATTCTGCACTTCGCGATTGCGATCGGATTCACACTGCTTCTCACGCTGGCGTTGAATCGGCTGCAGACGTGGTGGGTGGTACTGATCGGCGCGGGGTACGGCGTGATCGTCTACCTGCTCACGTTCGTGATGTTCCTCGGCGCGGTTCCATGGATGGCAGCCGCACGTAGCTGGGTGACGGTCGTCTCGCACATCGTCTTCGGCGCGGTTGCCGCCGGTTCATACAACCTGTTGGCGCACCGCGAGCCGGTTGACGAGCATTCGTGAGGGGACACCGACTGAGGGGTGGGCAGCGGAGGTAACCGATGTGGCGTGGTTGTGTATGTTCTGCGGCTGCAGCCATCGACCACATCACGCAGGGATACGCCCATGTCTTCTGCCGCCGCGTTGTCGGAAATTGCGCAGATCGCCATCACCGTGTCCGACGTCGACACCGCCCTCTCATACTACCGGGACGTGCTTGGACTGAAGGAACTCTTCCGCCCGGCGGGGAACCTCGCGTTCCTCGCTGCGGGTTCCATCCGCATCATGCTCACCACGCCACAGGGTGCGGGGGAGGTCGGGAAGAATTCGATCCTGTACTTCCGGGTGAACGACATTGCGTCGGCATTTGCAGCGGCGGTCCGGGGCGGATCGGCGGTTGAGCGCGAACCGCAGGTTGCGGCGAAGATGCCCGACCACGACCTCTGGATCGGATTTCTTCGCGACCCCGACGGCAATCTCGTGGGACTGATGGAGGAGCGGAGGACGGAGCAATAGGCGGAGGCGCGACGAGGGCTCTTACGCATAATTACGCTTGTCCGGAATGGTCGGTACGGGGCGGATCATCGCCCGAATCGACACGGGGACGCGGTGGGAATCCGAGCACCATCACCAATCGAATTGCTACGTTCGATCCGGTCTGCCGCGAGTCGGCGACCCGACTCGACCGAGGGCGCGCGACACGTCATCGGTCGAATTGCTCCACGTCGAGTTCGACAACTCGATTCGCTGTTCGAACCCTGCCCTTCGGACAACGTGGCATCGGGGCGGCGTCACTGAGTGTTGACGTCCGCCAGCGGTTCCACCTCTCAATCCGACCGCATTCGACTCCGTACCGTCTTGTTGACCTCGGCGTCAATCTCTCCAGACAACTCTCCAGACACATCCAGGGGGTGACCATGGGAAGCAGGATTGCGACGATTGCAGTTGTGGCGATCGTTGTCGGCGCTGGCGTCCTTCACGCGCAGAATTCGAACGACGGATGGACTGGTGCGAGGCCGGACGGGCACGCGCCGATTGGCGTCATGGGCGATCACACGCATCATGCCGGCGAATTCATGCTCGGGTATCGCTTCGGGTTCATGAAGATGGACGGCAATCTCAACGGATCGGACGAGGTATCGAGCAGTGAAATTCTGAGTCCGACGGGGTACGACTTCAAGGTGGCGCCGGTTCAGATGACGATGCAGATGCACATGGCGAGCATCATGTACGCGCCGATCGATCGGGTGACATTCATGGCGATGCTTCCGATCGTATCGATGAGCATGGATCTGACGAATCGCGTCGACTCGACGTTCACGACCACATCGAGCGGGATCGGCGACCTGGGGATTTCGGCGCTCGTCGTTCTGGCCCGATACGACCGCCAGCAGATTCATCTCAACGCGACGGTGGACTTGCCGACGGGTTCGATCACCGAGACGGACGTGACACCGATGAGCGCACCGAACGCAGCGCAGCTTCCATATCCGATGCAGCCCGGATCGGGGACCATGGACATTCGACCGGGCCTCACGTGGCTGGGTCAGACCGACGACTGGTCGTGGGGTATACAGGGAATTGGAACGGTACGATTCGGCGAGAACGACCACAGCTATCGACTCGGAAACGCCTTTGACGCGACGGCGTGGGGTGCGAGAAAAATTTGTAGTTGTTTCAGCGCATCGGTCCGTCTGGCAATGAGCGACTGGGGCGACGTAGAGGGAATGGACACATCGCTGGTCGGTGCCGTTGCCATGAAAATGGTTCCGACGGCATTTCCGAATTTGCGTGGAGGCAGCCGGGTGGACGCGGGAATTGGGGGGAACGTGGTGCTACCGGTTGGCCCATTGAACGACCTCAGATTTGGCGCCGAAGGAATCGTTCCGATCTATCAATCGCTTCACGGTCCGCAGCTGAAGCGTTCATGGAAGATCGTGGTAGGATCACAATTCGCGTGGTAGTGGGGCGCTATTGGGAGGTGGATTAGAGCCCGCGGGAAGCCGCAGGAACGCGAAGGCCGGGTCGTCAGATGGGAACAGCACTCATTCGGCGACCCGGTGTACGTTCAACACCGATGTTGCACAAGACAATGAAGAATTCAAAGGCAACGATGGCGCTTCGCGATTTCGACCTGAGCGCGCGTACTCCGTACGTACTGGCAATATTTCGAATTGCATTCGGGGTGTTGTTCCTACAGCACGGAACGATGAAGATCTTCCACATTCCGGAGCCGACGCGAGCGATGCATTTGACGCTGTTTCCGGGACTGATGTCGGCGATAATGGAACTGGCAGGTGGGGTACTGATCGCGGCGGGACTATGGACACGACCGGTGGCGTTCGTGTTATTCATCGAGATGGTGGTGGCGTATTTCTACACACACGCGCCGAAGGGAGCGTGGCCGATTTCCAATGGAGGGGAACTGGCACTGGTATACGCATTCGGATTTCTCTATCTGACGTATGCCGGCGGCGGCCGGTGGTCAGTCGACGCGGCTTTCGGGAGTGATGCCGGGTGACGCTGCCACGGCGTTTCGGTAGCGGAGGATCACCGCTGTCGAAGCGGTCTGGGCGGATCAGCGCTGCGATAGCGGCCTTCGCGGATCACCTCTGCCGTAGCGGTCCAGGCGGATCACCGCTGCGGTAGCGGCCAACGCGGATCACCTCTGCCGTAGCGGTGGCCGCGGAAGTCCTCGGCGTTCGAGGTGGGCGCGGGGCGCGACGGCGGAGCCGTCGCGCGGGCGCGGCGAGCACTCGGGGGTGGCGGCACATTCGTGCGAGGCCGGCGCGGCGGCAGTGACGAGACGGCGTTCGTGCTTGGGGGAGGGAGGACGCTTCGGTGGGGGGCGGATGGCCTCAGCCGAAGCGGCCAATGCGGATCACCTCTGCCGACGCGGTGGGCGCGGAGGTCCTCGGCGTTCGAGGTGGGCGCGGATGGCCTCAGCCGAAGCGGTGTACGCGGATGACCTCTGCCGTAGCGGTGGCCGCGGAGTTCCTCGGCGTTCGAGGTGGGCGCGGATAGCCTCAGCCGAAGCGGCCAACGCGGATCACCTCTGCCGTAGCGGTGGGCGCGGAGTTCCTCGGCGTTCGAGGTGGGCGCGGGGCGCGACGGCGGAGCCGTCGCGCGGGCGCGGCGAGCACTCGGGGGTGGCGGCACATTCGTGCGAGGTTGGCGCGGGGGCAGTGACGAGACGGCGTTCGTGCTTGGGGGAGGGAGGACGCTTCGGTGGGCGCGGATGACCGCTGCCGAAACGGTTTACGCGGATCACCTCTGCCGACGCGGTGGCCGCGGAGTTCCTCGGCGTTCGAGGTGGGCGCGGGGCGCGACGGCGGAGCCGTCGCGCGGGCGCGGCGAGCACTTGGGGGTGGCGGCACATTCGTGCGAGGTTGGCGCGGCGGCAGTGACGAGACGGCGTTCGTGCTTGGGGGAGGGAGGACGCTTCGGTGGGCGCGGATGACCGCTGCCGAAGCGGTTTACGCGGATCACCTCTGCCGAAGCGGTGGGCCGCGGAGGTCCTCGGCGTTCGAGGTGGGCGCGGATGGCCTCAGATGAAGCGGTTTACGCGGATCACCTCTGCCGACGCGGTGGGCGCGGAGGTCCTCGGCGTTCGAGGTGGGCGCGGATGGCCTCAGATGAAGCGGTTTACGCGGATCACCTCTGCCGACGCGGTGGGCCGCGGAGTTCCTCGGCGTTCGAGGTGGGCGCGGATGGCCTCAGCCGAAGCGGCCAGCGCGGATCACCTCTTCCGTAGCGGTGGCCGCGGAGTTCCTCGGCGTTCGAGGTGGGCGCGGGGCGCGACGGCGGAGCCGTCGCGCGGGCGCGGCGAGCACTCGGGGGTGGCGGCACATTCGTGCGAGGCCGGCGCGGCGGCAGTGACGAGACGGCGTTCGTGCTTGGGGGGAGGGAGGACGCTTCGGTGGGGGGGATGGCCTCAGCCGAAACGGCCTCCGCGCATCACCTCTGCCGTAGCGGTGGCCGCGGCCCTCCTTCCTGGAGGAAGTGCAGGAGGATTCGCGTGATACGTATGGCTTAGCGGATGAGATCGACAACGAGGGGGCGATGGTCGCCGTAATGGTAGGCAGCCGCGCTTGAGTAGTACCAGTCCTCCGCCCGGCGCACCAACCCCTTGCGGACCGGGTTTGAATGAATGTAGTTGAGCTTCTGGCGCATGGTGGTGCGGGTCACGATGCCGAACGGGATGTTATCAGAACGCCACACCATGTGATCCTGCAGCGGCCGTTCCCGCATCGCCGCCCTTTTTAATAACTCCAGGTACGACGCGTGAGGACGTCGCTGCAGCAATTTCAGAATCTCGTGCGCTGTGAAGCTCTTGATGTTTTGAATGATGGTTTCG
Source organism: Chlorobiota bacterium (assembly GCA_963711465.1). GTDB lineage: Bacteria > Bacteroidota > Ignavibacteria > OLB7 > OLB7 > CAVQEG01. The sequence continues at coordinate 560,172 of CAVQEG010000002.1, read as the reverse complement.
ACATCGTCGCGACCTGTGCGCGAACCAACCAGATGGAAGTGGTTCGGCATTATGACATATCCATGCACGAGGAGCCCCTTTCGTTGCTGACAATAACGGAACGAGCTGATCAGCAGTTCACAGAATGACTTCTCCAGAAACACTGGAATCCAGTCAATTATCGTCGCAGTAACGAACAACGGTGGAGCCATACCGGCGCCAAGGCGGGGTTCAGGAAACATCGTGATGGCTGCTCAATTGTGGCGGTGAATTTGCCGACGAAAACTTACGACGTCGGAGGTCAAGAAGTCAAGCGTCTCCTCTCGAGCGCAGCCCAAATCTTCCCTCCCCACGAGCAGGAACGCCGACTCGTCACTACCGCCGCGCCCTCCTCGGAAGAATGTGCCGCTACAACACCGTGCTCGCCGCGCCCACGCGACGGCTCTGCCGTCGCGTCCCGCGCCCACCTCGAGGGCCGAGGCGCCCAGCGGCCACCGCTACGGCAGCGGCGATCCGCGTAGACCGCTATGGCAGCGGAACACCGGGAGGCCCGCCACCGCAGCGCCGTCCCTCCCCCAGGCAGGAACGCCGACTCGTCACTACCGCCGCGTCCACCTCGGACGAGTGTGCCGCTACAACACCGTGCTCGCCGCGCCCACGCGACGGCTCTGCCGTCGCGCCCCGCGCCCACCTCGAGGGCCGAGGCGCCCAGCGGCCACCGCTACGGCAGCGGCGATCCGCGTAGACCGCTATGGCAGCGGAACACCGGGAGGCCCGCCACCGCAGCGCCGTCCCTCCCCCAGGCAGGAACGCCGACTCGTCACTACCGCCGCGCCCTCCTCGGACGAATGTGCCGCTACAACACCGTGCTCGCCGCGCCCACGCGACGGCTCTGCCGTCGCGTCCCGCGCCCACCTCGAGGGCCGAGGCGCCCAGCGGCCACCGCTACGGCAGCGGCGATCCGCGTAGACCGCTATGGCAGCGGAACACCGGGAGGCCCGCCACCGCAGCGCCGTCCCTCCCCCAGGCAGGAACGCCGACTCGTCACTACCGCCGCGCCCTCCTCGGAAGAATGTGCCGCTACAACACCGTGCTCGCCGCGCCCACGCGACGGCTCTGCCGTCGCGTCCCGCGCCCACCTCGAGGGCCGAGGCGCCCAGCGGCCACCGCTACGGCAGCGGCGATCCGCGTAGACCGCTATGGCAGCGGAACACCGGGAGGCCCGCCACCGCAGCGCCGTCCCTCCCCCAGGCAGGAACGCCGACTCGTCACTACCGCCGCGTCCACCTCGGACGAGTGTGCCGCTACAACACCGTGCTCGCCGCGCCCACGCGACGGCTCTGCCGTCGCGTCCCGCGCCCACCTCGAGGGCCGAGGCGCCGAGCGGCCACCGCTACGGCAGCGGCGACCCGCGTAGACCGATATGGCAGCGGACCACCGGGAAGCCCGCCACCGAAGCGCCGTCCCTCCCCCAGGCAGAAACGCCGACTCGTCACTACCGCCGCGCCCTCCTCGGAAGAATGTGCCGCTACAACACCGTGCTCGCCGCGCCCACGCGACGGCTCTGCCGTCGCGCCCCGCGCCCACCTCGAGGGCCGAGGCGCCCAGCGGCCACCGCTACGGCAGCGGCGATCCGCGTAGACCGCTATGGCAGCGGAACACCGGGAAGCCCGCCACCGAAGCGCCGTCCCTCCCCCAGGCAGGAACGCCGACTCGTCACTACCGCCGCGCCCTCCTCGGAAGAATGCGCCGCTACAACACCGTGCTCGCCGCGCCCACGCGACGGCTCTGCCGTCGCGCCCCGCGCCCCCCTCGAGGGCCGAGGCGCCCAGCGGCCACCGCTACGGCAGAGGTGATCCGCGTAGACCGCTATGGCAGCGGAACACCGGGAAGCCCGCCACCGAAGCGCCGTCCGTCCCCCAGGCAGGAACGCCGACTCGTCACTACCGCCGCGCCCCCCTCGGAAGAATGCGCCGCTACAACACCGTGCTCGCCGCGCCCACGCGACGGCTCTGCCGTCGTGCCCCGCGCCCCCCTCGAGGGCCGAGGCGCCCAGCGGCCACCGCTACGGCAGCGGCGATCCGCGTAGACCGATATGGCAGCGGACCACCGGGAGGCCCGCCACCGAAGCGCCGACCCTCCCCACGAGCAGGAACGTCGACTCGTCACTACCGCCGCGCCCCCCTCGGAAGAATGTGCCGCTACAACACCGTGCTCGCCGCGCCCACGCGACGGCTCTGCCGTCGCGTCCCGCGCCCACCTCGAGGGCCGAGGACGTCCGCGGCGACCCGCTACGACAGCGGCGACCCGCTACGACAGCGGCGGCCCGCTGCGAGCGCTATCCATCACCTCCCGGTAGATGTCCGCTGTACGCTCGGCCACCGTTCGCCAGGTGTAGCGGTCGAAAATTCGGTTTTGCAGCCGTTCGTCGCGTGGTAGTGCAAGCGCGCGCTCGATGCCGGTGCGGATCGATGTCACAGACCGTGGCTCGACGTACGTCGCAAGATCACCGAAGTAATCCCGCGTTCCCCCATGCGGTGTGATGACAAGCGTCGCTCCCGCCAAACCCGCCTCCAGCGCCGCAATTCCCGGCGTTTCATACAGCGATGGAAGTACGAATACCCGCGCCGCCGCATACGCCGACGCCAATAGCGGCGAGTCGTTCTCCAGTCCGTCAATGATCAGAATGTTCGGATTGCGCCCCGCTTCCTCCAGACATGCGTCCGCATACTTGCCCCGCTGTATCTGCCCGATGATCACCGCCGGATGGTCGATCGTCCGAAGTGCATGGATCAACCGCAGTACGTTCTTCCTCCGGGACCCGAGGTGGCCGACGTTCAGTATGAAGTCCCGAACACCGTACGTTCGGAAGAACAGATCCGGATCGCCGTCAGCGAATCCCGGGTCGACACCGTTGGGAACGATGTGAATTCGATCCGCCGGAATTCCCATGCCCTCCCGAATCAGTCTCCCCTCAGCCGTCGTATTCGGTAGAATTCCCAGCGCACCATGACATACCGAGGATGTGAAACCGAAGTCCGTTCGAATTCCTGAAATGACCCGCTTCATCGACGCCTCGGCCCGAAGCGTCGCGCGAATTTCCGCGGGCGATCGCATCGAATAGAATATCGGCGATACCACGTACGGAATTCCAAATTGATTCAGCCGCAACGCGATGTCGTGATTCAACATACTCGCACCGAATATGTGCGCCAGATCGAACTGGCCCGCACGATAGTGCCGCCACATGTCGAACCATTCGATTTCAATCCCGAGCTCCTCCAGGTGACCCGCGGTTTCGCGAACCTGAATGAGGGGACCCCCCGCAACCAGTCCGATGCTCTTCTGAGCAACCATGCAGACCTTCATTGGCGCACCGTAGCGTTGAAATCCTCGATTGTGTGAGCCAGCGTCCGTAACGACAGACGTCGCGTCCGTCGGAGATCGGATGGTGCCGGTATCGGCTCGGCGAACGTCGTTCTCCATTCGATCGAATCGAGCGTATGACGACCCGCACCATGGACGACACCCTGCGCCCCGTCGCTGCGATAGACGATGAATCCAATGTCGTCCGGAATGCCGTCGCCGTTGATCACGACTGCGTCGCCTTCATACGTGGCACCGAATCGAATTGCCGAACGGTGCTTCCACCATGCAGCAAATTCACCCATCGTCGTCTTCATGAGATTCCTCGAATTGACGTACGCGAATACCGCGTCGAGCACATCGAGATGGCCGTGGCCGGGATGGCCGTAGAGCAGTACCGGTTCGTGATGCGCGATCTTCTCGTCGATGACGGCGCGATAGTAGTCGATCATCTGCGACGGCGTCATGTGCGCTCGAATCATGGTGCCGATACTGATCGGATGTATCGGCAGCTGCAGTACGTTGCTGAATCTTCCTCCGGTGCAGGGATAGAAGGGCAGGTCGTCGTAGTCGAGTCCGAATTCCGATGAGTAATCGAAGCCGAATTCGTTGAGCGCTCGGTCCAGTCCGGGACTCCACCGTCCGGTGGGCGAAGCGAACGAGCGGGCGGCAATTCCAACCGATCGCAACGCCGCGTCGGCCGCGTTTATGTTGGCAGAATTCTCCACGTAGTCGCGGAACGTTCTGTGACGCCACGCGTGAATACCGATCTCGTCGCCGTCGTCGGCGAATTCCCGATAGCAACCGAGAAATTTCTGCTGCGGTTCTGCGTGGACGAACCAGGTCGGGTGAATTCCATGCCTGCGCGCGACTCGTCGCATGGCGCGTATCTGGGATTCGCTGCCGTAATCGCTGTCGATTCGGAAGCAGAAGGGTACGTGATGAAGATCCGGCGTCCGTTCGAGAAATACCGATGGGAGTCCGCGCCGTTCGAACAGCCAACGCAGCGATCGGACGACGATTTTCCGCAATTCGCCCTTTGAAACCGCCGCGACGAGTTCGTCGGGATAGCGTCCGGACGGACTGTAGAATCGCTTCCGTTCGCGGCGCTCGTCGAGCATCAGGCGTCCGATGTCGAACGGAAGGTGGACGAAGTGACCCTTGTGGAAATTCCCCATGAAGACCGTATTGCCGACGTGCTGCGCGGCGTGGTAGGTATGGATGAGGCGGTGGAGATCGACGATGCGGACGTCGTGAAAGGTCGGTTCGTCACTCGTGGGAATCAGGGCATCGTAATACCGGGCGGTAAAATTCCGCGAGGGGAGCGTGCGCAGGAGGAAATTCGATGCATCGAGGACGGCGGCACCTGCGGCGAGCAATTCCTCGAGTCGATTGGCATGACGCGCGTCGACGTGAGCATTGAGGATGAATACGGCGGATGATTCCGGGGTCGTGCGGTCCCAGTCGATTTCGTGGAACGAACATCCGATCTGACGCAGCAGCAGTCTCCAGCCGGGATCGAGCCGCATCAGGCCTATGTCGAGAGTCGAGGGCATGGGTCGTTGAATACGTATGGAGCGGGATTGTCGAAGGAGGGTACGGAGGTTTCGAGGCACCCGCGTCCTCCGTGGTTCAGATTCTTGCCGCGATGGACTTCCAGTACACCGGTGCGGCTGCAATTGCAAGCGCAGCGACGAATACCGGTGCCCACCAGAGCGAGTGCAGTTGAAGCGCGGATGCCGCGAACACCACCGCGATCGCTACGAGGACTGTCCAGAAAAAATTCCCAAGTATTTGAATTCCGATATGGCGACGGAACGCGACGTAGAGCGACGTGATGACCGCAAGTTCGCCCGCGACGATCGCTGCGGCGACGCCGATGAGTCCCTGCCACCAGCCGAGCGTCACGACGAGCGCCACGGCGACGGCGCCGCTGCGGAGATTCGCCCGAGCATACTCTGATTCGCGACCGATGGCCACGAGCGAATAGGCGAGGAAACTGTTGATGAGCGTGCCGGTGACGAACCACCCGGCGATCGCCAGAACGGGTGCGCCTTGGGAGCTGTAGGATGAGACGCCGTAGACGATTTCGAGCGCGGGCCGCGCGAATATGGATATCAGCATGCTCACCGAACAACCGAGCAGCACCACGACGCCGAACGTGGAGCCGAGTCGTCCGCGAAGTCCCTCTGGATCGACCGCCGCGTGTTCGGAGGCCTTCGGAAGGAACAGCGCGACGAACAGGCGGTCGACGGCGAGGCAGATGGTGACGATTTTCAGTGCGGCGCCGAGTACACCGGCGTCGGACGCACTTCCGAAGCGTTCGGCGACGATCGGAGGCAGCAGCAGCACGGACTGGCCGACGAACGCGGCGACGCCGATGGTGCCGCCGGCGCGAACGATGCGAACGATCGAGGAGATGTCGAAGCGCCGCGGCCATGGGGACGGACCTTTACGCGCAGAGAGCATCAACAGCAGTGCAGAGGCGGAGAAGGCGGCGACGTAGAGGATCGGCACCCACGTCAAGTCGTCGATCGATCGAACGGCGATAAGGATGCCGACGAGGTAGACGGCTCCCATCGTCAGCTTCGCGAGCATCAGCGCCACGTAGTGCCGACTGCCCTGATGGTACCATTCGAGGAACAGGGCGTAGGGCATCAGGTTGATGAGGAACAGCACCAGGACGCCGCGGAGTGCCGGCGCGTAGATGAGGAACAGCAGTGCGACGGCGGCGGGAAGGACCAGCGCGGAGAGGACGAGTTTCGCCGAGGTGATCTCCTCCGGACGGAAGCGGCGGGCCTGCGGTGGGCGCGCCATTTCGCGCGTGCCGAGCACACCGATACCGACGTCGGCGAACATCTGTGCGTAGGCGAGGAAGGAGAGTCCGACGGTGACGATGCCGAATCCGGCGTCGCCGAGAGCCGTGGCGAGGTGAACGGTGGCGAAGAAATTCAGAACGCGGAAGCCGACGTCCCCCGTGAGAATCACCGCGGCGTCGGAGGAGATCCTACGCATCGAGCAACCGGTCGATTTCTTCCACCATCAGCTGCTCCCGCCGTTGGAGCGAGTAATTCTCGGCGATGTATGCACGCGCCTGTTCGCCGACGGATTCCGGCGCGTCGAACGCGGCGTCGATCCCGCGGCAGAGTCCGTCGAGGTCGTCGCGATCGACGCTGAAGCCGATACCGTTCATCGCCTCGGGAACGCCGCCGACCGAGGCGGCGACGGGAACGCAGCCGCAGAGCATGGCCTCGCAGAGCGCGTTGGGAAAGCCCTCACGGCGCGACGGCAGACAGTAGACACGCGCGATGCGGTAGTGGACGAGCAGTTCGTGGCGATCGATACGGCGAATGACCTCGAGATTGGGAAGTGGTGTGTGTGCGAACTGCAGGACGAGGTCGTAGGGAACGCCGATGAGGCGGAAGCGGCGCGACGGCATTCGGCGGGCGGCCTCCATCAGCAGGTCGAGTCCCTTGATCCGGAAGCGTTCCGGCGTCTCGCAGCTGGCGACGGTGAGCACCACCTCTTCACGCGGGCCGCCCGGGTGCCAGAGCTGCGGATCGTATCCGGTGTGGATGGTGAGAACGCCGTCGCAGTTCCAACCGGTACGCTCGCGCAGTTGCTCCCGGAGTGCGTCGGATACGACGAGAATACGGTCGGTGCGCTTCAGTGCCGCCTCGAGCATCCGCCCGCGCCACGGGCTGTTCCACAAACCGTAGCCGAGCTCGGGTTCGCGCGCGGTATCCACGCCGCCGAGGATGACGATGGATTTCCTGCTGGCCATACGGGCGCCGGCAACGAGGAAGAGGGAGTAGACCGATCCGAGCCAGGAGATGCTGAGATCGGCGCGGGCGGCGCGACGCGCGGCCTCGAGCGCGACGACCGGACCGCTGCCGAAGCAGGTTTCCACGTCGTAGTGGCGGCGAAGCATGACGACGTCGTCCATGACGAACGACGTTCGCTCGGTGGAGAATATGAGCAGGCGCGGACGGCGCATCCGGTTGTGGGAGTGGAGGGCAGGAGGAGTTGTGCTGCGGATATCGGTCACTCCGAGGGCAGCATGGGAATTCGTACGTCCCAGCGTCGGGCGTTGTCGATCGCACGCTGGTATCCGGCGTCGGCATGACGAACGATTCCCATTCCGGGATCGAAGGTGAGCACGCGGCTGAGGCGCGCGGCCGCCTCGTCGGTCCCGTCGGCGACGATGACCATGCCGGCATGCTGCGAAAAGCCCATACCGACGCCGCCGCCGTGGTGGAAGGAGACCCACGTCGCTCCGCCGATCGCGTTGAGCGCGAAGTTCAGCAGCGGCCAGTCGCTTACCGCATCGCTCGTGTCGAGCATTCCCTCGGTTTCCCGGTTGGGACTGGCGACCGACCCGCAGTCGAGGTGATCGCGGCCGATGACGACGGGCGCCGAGAGCCGACCGTCGCGGACCATTTCATTGAACAGCAGTCCGGCGCGCTCGCGTTCGCCGTATCCGAGCCAGCAGATGCGAGACGGCAGTCCCTGCCAGTGCACCTTCTCGGCGGCCATCGTCAGCCACCGCCGGAGCGGTTGGTCATCGGGAAACAATTCCATCAGCGCGCGATCGGTGGCGTAGATGTCCTCCGGATCGCCGGAGAGCGCTACCCAGCGGAACGGACCCTTGCCGTCGCAGAAGAGCGGTCGGATGTATTCCGGCACGAAGCCACGGATCTCGAAGGCACGGGCGAATCCGGCCTTCTCGGCCTCCGCCCGGATGTTGTTGCCGTAGTCGAAGGCGACGGCACCGGCGTCCTTGAGCGCGACCATCGCCTCGACATGGCGTGCGATGGACTCCGAGGCCCGGGCCAGGTACGCCTCGGGATCCCGTTGGCGCAGCGCGTCGGCCGCCTCGATGGTGTATCCCGACGGGTAGTATCCGTTGAGCGGATCGTGGGCAGCGGTCTGATCGGTGACGACGTCGGGAATTACACCTCGGCGGACGAGTTCGGGAAGCACATCGGAGGCGTTCCCGAGCAGGCCGACCGAGAGTCCTTCGCGCCGGGCGATCGCTTCACGCAGCCAGCCGAGCGCATCATCGAGCGAGGCGGACTTCCGGTCGCAGTAGCCGTCGGCGATTCGTTTGTCGATTCTGGAATCATCCACTTCCACGCAGAGCACCGCACCGCCGTTCATCGTGACCGCCAGCGGCTGCGCGCCACCCATGCCGCCGAGCCCGGCGGTGACGCTGAGCGTTCCGGCGAGGGTCCCGTCGAAATGCTCTCGTGCGCAGGCGGCGAACGTTTCGAAGGTGCCCTGGAGAATTCCCTGTGTACCGATGTAGATCCAGCTGCCGGCGGTCATCTGACCGAACATCATGAGTCCGAGGGCGTCGAGCCGCCGGAATTCCTCCCACGTCGCCCATTTGGGAACGAGGTTGGAGTTGGCGATCAGCACGCGGGGTGCGTCGAGGTGGGTGCGGAAGATGCCGACGGGTTTTCCGGACTGCACCAGGAGGGTTTCATCGGGCTGCAGATCGCGCAGCGAGGCGAGGATGGCGTCGAAGGACTCCCAGTTGCGGGCGGCGCGGCCGATTCCGCCGTAGACGACGAGTTCATGCGGATGCTCGGCGACTTCGGGGTCGAGGTTGTTCTGAATCATCCGGTAGGCGGCCTCGATCTGCCAGGTGGCGCAGGTGAGCTCGGTACCTCGAGGCGCGCGGACGGTTCGGTCGCTGTGGCGAGTCCAGCCGGAGTGGACGGCGACGTCGGAGTTGGGCATGACGACGTGATGAATACGTGTGACGCGGAAAACCGACAACATACGAGACAGCGGGCTCTCCGGCGGTGATGGGCGGGTCATGGCCGCAGCGGAATTCCGTATACTTCGACCCGCCGGAGCCGACCCACTGCCGGTCGACGAATCCTCCCGTTCTCACCCGCTGCGAATCCGATTCAACATGAGTATTCACACGTTCGCCCGCCGGGCCGCACTGGCGGGTTCAGTGATTTCCGCGACGATTCTCGTCGGATGTGGAGACGTCTCGTCGCTGTTCTATCAGAACCATCATCAGCAGGCGATCCAGCGCGACACGATCGGGCCGGGTGGCCAGGTGCATTCGACCACGCAGGACCCGCAGTTCCGGGACAACGGCGTGGTGCATCTGGCGCCGGTCGAATCGCTGGGGCTCGTGCCGGTCACCGTCGAGGTACCGACGGGTGAACTGCCGTCGGTGCTCATGTCGCCGCGGACGCTGATGGTGCCGCCGGGCTTCACCGCGAAGGTGATCGCCATCAACCAGGGAGCGCCGTACGGCATCGTGGTGCGCGACGATGGCGTCGTCTTCTTCACCGACATGAAGGGCGGGCGTCTGGTCGCGATGAAACCGGACGGCACGACGACGGATCTGGCGACGGACCTCGAGTCACCGACCGGACTGGAGCTGGTCGACGGAGCGCTCTACTACACCGACGAGCACCACGTCTACCGGTTCGACTTCGACAATGCGTCGGGACTGAGCGGACACCCGACGGTCCTCAACGACCATCTTCCCGATGGCGGCGATCATCCGGCGCGGATGATCCGGTGGGCGCCGGCGGAGAAGAAGTTCTACATCGGCGTCGGCTCCGACTGCAACGCGTGCGAGGAGGCCGATCCGAACTACGCGACGGTGATGCGTATGCCGCAGGAGGGAGGGACGGTGGCGCGGGCGATGCTGGGGCTTCGCTACGTCTCGGCGATGGACGTCAATCCGCTCAGTGGCGACCTGTGGGGCATCGACAACGGCACCGACGACATCGCGCTCGATCTGCCGCCGGAGGAGGTGAACGTGTTGAAGGTGGGGCACAACTACGGCTGGCCGTACTACTACGGTGACAACTACCGTGATCCGCGGTACATGCAGGACACGGCGCAGTATCCGGCGCGCAGGCGTATGGAGGCCCCGGCGATCGAACTGCAGGCGCATTCCGAGGCGCTGGACATGCACTTCTACCGTTCCTCGGCGCTCGGATCGGACTGGAAGAACGCGGCGATCATCACCTTCCACGGTTCGACGAAGCGGGAGCCGCCGGCGGGGTACAAGGTCGTTCGGCTGCGTGCCGACGCCGACGGATCGAACGCCCGGCAGGCGGATTTCATCACCGGATTTCTCACCGCCGAGGGTGACGCGTGGGCGCGCCCGACCGGCATCGCGATTGCTGGAGACGGAAGGAGTTTCTACATCACCGACGACGAACACGGCTCGATCATCAGAGTAACGGCACCGTAACACGACGCAATTCTCGTTGCGTCGATCCCGCCGTGTGTTGTAGAATTGGCTCTGTTTGTACCCACTGACAACCAATGGCGAATTCGTCCGAGAACGATGAAGATCATTTCACGAGATTTTGCAGAGGCGGTCCGCAAGGCGTTCATGGATTCATTCGGTGTCGACCTTCCGGACACCGAGACGCTGCTGGCCGAGGAAACGGAGGTGTCGCTGCCGTCGAAGGTCATTCTCTACAACGATGAGGTGCACACCTTCGACGAGGTCATCTTTCAGCTGGTCAAGGCGACCGGATGCAGGGCCAACGAGGCCGAACAGCTCGCCTTCGAGGTCGACACCAGGGGGCTGGCGTCGGTGTTCGAAGGCGACATGACCGAGTGTCTCCGTGTGAGCTCGGTGCTGGAGGAGATCGCGCTGCACACCAAGATTGAATTCTGATCGACGGCAACGCCCGCGCACCGCGAGAGCGGATCGTCGAAGCACGAGTATTCAACCACGAGTATTGAACAACGAACGGGGCCCTTCGGAATCGAATCCGAAGGGCCCCGTTGCGTTCTGCGCAGTGTTGCCGGCCCCGTCCTACTGATAGGGCGTCTGCAGTGCCTGCTCGGCCTTCTCGTGAGAGTCGTTGTAGTTGTCGAGATCGAGGACGCGCCGGTACTGACGCAGGGCCTCGGTGCGACGTCCGATCTTGTCGTAGACGTAGCCCATCTTGAGATTGGCCATGACATGCCAGCTCGAGGACTCGTCGTCGTCGAAGCGATCGGTGAGCCGGTCGGACTGCTGGAAGAGCTTCAGCGCGCTCTCGAAGTTGCCCTGTCGGAGCCGGATGTCGCCCAGGTAGTAGGTCCCCTGTCGTGCCAGCGTCAGTTCGTACCCCGGTTCACGCGCTTCGACCGAGTGAAGAATGCTGGTCCACTCGTCGGCGGCCTCGGCGTAGTAGCCCTGCAGGTAGAGACTGCGGGCGAGGTACTTGTGGAAGACCGCGTTTCCCGGATACGCCTTGTAGAGTTCACGTGCCAGATCCAGCGCGGCACCCTGGTTCTTCTCCATCAGCGCGTAGATCTCCAGCAGCGAGTATTTCGCCTCGACGTTGGCGTAGCGCGCCTTGTCGGCAGCGAGCTTCAGCATGGTGAGTCCGAGCTGCTTGTCGCCTGGCGGCAGGAAGCCGAGCATCGGCTTGAGCGCCGGCTTCTCGTCGCGGATGTAGGCCGAGAGGTACTGAAAGAGCCCCGAGCCGAGTAGCAGGTCCTTGTTGCTCGGAGCCAGCCGCTGGCACATCATGAGGATGTCGAGCGCCTCCTTGCCGTCCATTGCGCCGGAGACCATCGAGAGCATGTTTCCCGAGCTCAGGTTTCGCGTGGTGACAAGCCGGGCGCGGTAACCGAGCGCGCTGCCCTTGAAGAAGAGGGCGACGATGTCACCGGGATTCTTGTCGAGTCGTGCATCGCACACCTCGATGCACTTGTCGATGCGGTCGTTGAACTGCTTCGAAAACCGATCGACCTTCGAATCGACACTGATGTTCGGGACGATGCGCCACCACTCGACCAGCGCCTGCAGGAAGTATCCCACCGGATGCTCCGGGTCGTGTGAGACCAGCGTTGCAAACGTGGAGTCCGCCTCCTGGTAGCGGAGGTTGTACATGGCGTCGAGCCCGACGGTCACGAGACTGTCGTCCTCATGGGACATGAACACCCACTGGGCATGTCCGACCGAGGGGATGAGCAGTCCGACAGCGAGCAACAGGGCCGTCAGCAGGGTGCGTGAGTACATCATATACATCGCGTTTGAATCTCCGGGACAGACTCTTCGACGGATCAGCGGCGGGGAAGGTTTGACCGGTGCCTGCGGACCGTCGGTCGGGAAGATACACGTCGCGACGCGGCCGCTGCGCCCTCAGGAGGGCCTGGTTCGCTGAAGAAAGCCGCGGACCACGCGGGCGTGGACATAGGGGGAAAGGGTGATCGAGGGAAGTGCTGCGAGCGCGGCGATTCCGAGCGCCATCGCGACGGTGGTCGCCAGGCCGGCTTCGGGTCCGTACGGACCGCCGCCGATCAGCGCGGGTGCGCCGCCGGTCTGCAGCAGCCCGGTACCGAAATCGATGCCGCTGACGGGCAGCCCGGTTGCAGCGAGCGTGAAATTCCACACCACATGCGAGGCGAGGGGGAACCAGAGCGAACCGGTGCGGATGAAGCCGAGGGCGAAGAACACACCGCCGAGGAAGGTGTTGATGGTGCTCAGCGTGGTCGCGTGGGGATTGCCGGCGTGGGCGTATGCGAACAGCGCGGCGACCAGGAGTGTGGCGGCGGTGGCGCCGAGGATCTCGATCAACCGTTGAAAGAGGTAGCCGCGGAAGACGAGTTCCTCCGCTGCGGCACCGGCGACGAACCAGACGAGGAGGTAGGCGATGTGTGAAGCGCTTGCGGCGGCCGGTCGTGTGGAGCCGGTCGCGGCTGTGGCGAGCCAGGCGAGCAGTGCGATCGTGAGCCCGAGCGCCGCGCCTTGGCCGAGTTCCCGCAGCGTCCATCGATGCACCCCGATACCGGCCCAGGCGAGGGGGAGCCGATCGTAGAACCTGGTGACGACGACGGTGGCCGCAAGGACGGTGGCTGCGATCTCGAAGCGGAGGACGACGGGGTTCCAGACGGGATCCTGCCAGTCGAACGGTCCGATGAGGATCACGACCAGCGAGAGCAGGAGGGTGGCGGCGATCATCAGTGCGATGCCGCTGAGGTTGACCACGATGGGGCGTCGCATCCAGAAGATCACGTGGCACCTCCGCCGAGCAGCGAGACGATGCGGCTCCGGATTCTCCCCAGTTCCCGACGCTCGCGTGCATCGAAGAATCCGGTCATCAGCAGCCAGACGGGGAAGAGGACCAGCAGGACGAGTCGGATGAGGGCAGCCGAGAGCGAGCGGTCGTCGAAGTCGAGCAGCAGCAGGTTGACCGTCCAGAGTCCGGCGGTACCGACGGCGATGCGGGCGACGCGGGTCCACTCGTAGTCGACGCGGTAGACCCGCTGGATGTAGAAGAGCAGTGCCAGAGCCATGGTGACGTAGGCGGCGAGCGTTGCCCAGGCGCCACCGATCATTCCCAGCGCGGGAATCAGTGCGAAGCAGAGCCCCGTTTCCACCGCCGCACCCAGACCGGTCACCCACGGCAGTGCCGACGTCTTCTTCTCGATGTAGATACCGGCGACGAAGTTGGTGTACCAGCCCTGGAAGACGTAGGCGGCGAGGACGACGGGAACGATGTGCAGACCGCCCCAGAATCCGCGGCCGATGAACGGTGTGCCGTGTGTGAAGGGAATCGGGATCGCGGCGATGTCGGTGATGTAGAAGGCGATCACCAGGAAGATGGCGGCGGCGGCGACGTTGAAGTAGGTGAAGATCCGCGCGTAGAGTTCCCGCGCGTTCGGCTGCCGTGCCTGCTGGAGGAAGAACGGCTTCCAGGCGAATTCGAACATCGACACGAAGATGGTCATCGGGATGCCGAGGCGGTAGCCGGCCTGGTAGAGTCCGACCACGGCGGGACCGGTGAGGTTCGCCAGGATCGGTCGGTCGATCCCCTGCAGAGCGACCAGACCGAGTGCGGAGACGATGGTGGGGGCACCGAAGCGGAGCATGGGACCGTAGAGCGACCGATCGAAGTGCACGGGGAGCTTGCGTGCCAGGAAGGGCAGCGTGCAGGCGAACTGGGTGAGCGAACCGGTGAGTGTGGCGAGGAAGACGCCCTGGAGTCCCATCCGCAGACCGGCGACCAGCCAGATGTTCATCCCGACGGTAACGGCGACGGAAGCGACCTTGATGGCACCGAAGAGGCGCGGTCGGCGTTCCATCCGCAACGAGCCCATCGTGACGGAGCTGGCGGAATCGAGGAAGATGATGGCGGCGACGAGTCGCAGCAGTCCGAGCAGGTCATCGGGGAGCGTGAGGAACGCGGCGGTATTGACCGCGTGGGGGAACAGGGCGATGGAGCCGCAGATCGTCGCGGCGACGATCCAGTTGACCGACAGTGCGCTCCAGTAGACGCGGCGCTTCTCCTCGCGATCGTCCGCGAGCGATTCGTACTTGAAGTACGACGCTTCCATTCCGGCATTGGCCAGCACGAGCACGACGGAGACGACGACGAAGACGGTGGTCTGGTAGCCGTACTCGGAGGTACTCAGGTAGTGGCTGTAGAAGGGGAAGAGGAGGAAGGAGATGAAGCGCTGGACGATCGTGGCCACGCCATAGATCAGCGTGTCGCTGCCGAACTGTCCGATCTGTTTGCGCATGGGCGGGTACCGAGGGCGGGGACTGAAACGAGACGAGATCCGCCGAAGCGTTCGGCGGATCTCGGACGGTGGAATTCTTTCCGGCGGGAACTCAGCGGCGGCTCACTGGCTGCTCTGGTGCTTGTGCTTCGCCTTGAGCTCCTTGAGCGTCTGCCGCTGTTTCGGTGTGAGGATCTGCTCGACGTGATCCTGGAATCGGTTGAGCGCCAGCGACAGCTCGATCTCCTTGTCGGAGCGCTGCTTCATCACCTGCCGGAGCGCATCCTCGTCGACGGGCGATGCCTTGCGGAGCTCCTTTTCCTTCTTGAGCAGCCGGTTGATGTCATCGATGATCGGACGCGTCTCGGCTCTGAATCCGTCGGTCAGCTGGTTGATCCGCGTCTGCTGCTCGGCAGACAGATCGAGCTGCTGCAGGATGTCATCCTGCGCCCGAACTGCCGTCGCGCTCGTCAGCAGCACGAGGGCGACGAGCATCGCGAGGGAGTGCGGAAGCTTCCATGTGTGGTTGGACCGGGCCATAACAGCGCCTGTAAAAATTCGCATCGTCGGGTCGTTGGAAATATACCCTTTGCACGGAGATTCTGTCCGTATCGAGAACCGGGTGGCACCCGTGCGCGGGATCAGAGGTGTGACCGTATGCGAACGGCGAAGTTTAACGCTTCGGGCGGATCGCTCCACGGGTCGATTTCGGTGTCGACTGCTTCCTGGTCGTTGCCGACTTCTTCGACGTGCGTCGGGACGTCGACGGCTTCTTCTTCGACTGCTTGCCGGTCGACCGCGTTGCGGTTGCGGTGCCATCGGACGTCGGAGTACCATCGCGGAAGATGTGCGGCACGGCCTCCTCGAGGGTGGAGACGGGAACGATCTCGAGGCCCTCCTTGACGCGATCGGGGATCTCGTCGAGGTTGCGGAGGTTCTCGCGCGGAATGACGACGGTGCGGATATCGGTGCGGCGGGCGGCGATGAGTTTCTCGGTAAGGCCGCCGATGGGGAGGATCCTGCCGCGGAGCGTGATCTCGCCGGTCATCGCCACGTCGGAGCGCACTGGTCGGCGTGCGGCCGCGGAGATCACGGCGACGGCCATCGTGATTCCGGCCGACGGTCCGTCCTTCGGGATCGATCCCTCGGGAACGTGCACGTGGATCTCCTTGTCCTTGTTGAAGTCCTTCGGAACACCGAGCCGCTCGGCATTCGCGCGGATGTAGGTCACCGCCGCCGACACTGACTCCTTCATCACGTCGCCGAGCTGGCCGGTGAGCGTCAGCTTTTCGGTACCGGGAACGATGGAGACCTCAACGGTCAGGGTATCGCCGCCGACCGAGGTCCACGCCAGTCCGGTGGCCGCGCCGGTGAGGTCCTCCTGTTCACCGCTGCGGCGCCGGTAACGAGGCACCTTCAGGTACTTCTCGACGGCCTCGGGTGTGATCTCGATCGGAGCGGGTGCGGAGCCGCGCGGCGTCTTGCGGACAGGCGTCTTCCTGCGACCATTGGAGGCAGCGGCCTTCGTGCTGCCGTTGGGGCGATTGGCGACGATCTCCTTGGCGACCTTACGAAGCACCGAGGCGATCTCGCGCTCGAGGTTGCGCACACCGGCTTCGGAGGTGTAGCCGTGGATGATCTTGAGAATCCCTTCGTCGGTGAAGGTGATCGGGTAATCGTCAAGCCCGTGGGCCGAGAGCTGTTTGGGAACGATGTGCCGCTTGGCGATTTCGAGCTTGTCGTGCTCCAGATAGCCGTTGAGCTCGATGATCTCCATGCGATCCTGCAGCGGCAGCGGGACGTTGTAGAGCACGTTGGCCGTCGTGATGAACAGCACCTTCGACAGGTCGTAATCGACCTCGAGGTAGTGGTCGGCGAAAGTGGAGTTCTGCTCCGGATCGAGCACCTCGAGCATGGCCGAGGAGGGATCGCCGCGGAAGTCGGCGCTCATCTTGTCGATTTCATCGAGCAGCACGACCGGATTGACGACACCGGCGCGTTTCATCGACTGGATGATCTTGCCGGGCATCGAGCCGATGTAGGTGCGGCGGTGGCCGCGGATTTCGGCTTCGTCGCGGACGCCGCCGAGGGAGACGCGAACGAATCGGCGACCGAGGGCGCGGGCGATCGACTTGCCGAGCGACGTCTTGCCGACGCCGGGCGGGCCGACGAAGCAGAGGATCTGACCACGCATCTCCTTGACGAGATTCAGCACGGCGATGTGCTCGAGGATGCGCTCCTTCGGGCGCTCAAGACCGAAGTGATCCTCATCGAGCACGTGCCGCACATGCTCGATGTGCAGATCGTCGTCGGTGGTCTTCGACCACGGTACGGCGGTGAGCCACTCGAGGTAGTTGCGATTGACGGTGAACTCGGGCGACATCATCGGCGTCTTGCGCAGCTTCTCGAGCTCTTCGTAGGCGCGTGCTTCGACCTCCTCGGGCATGCCCGAGGTGCGGATCGCCTCGATGATCTTCGAGAGTTCCGGCGACACCTCACCCTCTTCCTCCAGCTCGGTCTGCAGCGCGCGGATCTGCTCCTGGATGAGGAACTGCCGCTGCGACTTCTGGATGGTGTCCTGCACCTTGGTGTCGATCTCCTGCTCGAGCTTGAGCACCTCGATCTCGTCGCGCAGCCCGCGAATGAGCTCCAGGTACTGTCCCTTCAGATCGGGAACTTCGAGGATGCGCTGCTTGACGTCGGGCTTCGACAGCAGATTGGCAGCGACGAAGTAGAGACTCTGCACCGGGTCGACGATGTTCTCGAACGCGACGAGGATCTCCTGCGGAAGGCCCCGATGCATGCGGACGTACTCCTGGAAGAGCTCGGCGCACTGGCGCTCGAGCGCCAGCAGCTTCTTGTCGCTTGCACTCGTAGCCGGACGGAGCTCGACGTCGGCCTCGAGGAACTCTTCGTCGTCACCTTCCTCGAGGTGTCGGATGAAGCCCTGTGACTCGCCTTCGACGAGGATCTTCATCAATCCGTTCGGCAGCTTCAGCATCTGCACGATCTTGGCGACGGTACCGGCCGCGTAGAGATCGTCCTCGGCCGGATCGTCCACCGCCGAGTTGCGCTGGGCAACGAGGAAGATGTACTTGTCGTTATTGAGCGCGGCAGCGGCGGCTCGCAGCGATGACTCCCGTCCGACGAGAACGGGAAAAATCATGTTTGGAAATACCACCACGTCGCGCAGTGGCAGGACCGGAAGGCGTTTGATAGTCGGGGTGGTCGTGCCCGGACGTTTTCTACTGTTTTTCATAGATAAGCCGACAAAGATAGAGGCCGACCCTCCCACTGGCAAGGTGACCCCCGGTCGCAATCGGTATCAGGTGCCGCCGGGCTCCCGCTCGAGTAACAATTGCGCGCGCCGGGGTGTAGTTTTGATCTACTGATGAAACCGCGATCAACGATACAGGGTACCGAGCTGTCGGACGACGATCTGTTCGTTCTGACGCAGAACGGCGATGTGGAGGCGTTCAACGAGCTCTTCCGCCGCTACGAGCGGAAGGTGTACGTGTACTGCATGCGCGTGCTGCTCGACGACGATCTCGCACGCGACGCCTTTCAGGAGGCGTTCATGCGCGTCTACGAACATCGCGCGAGCTACGACGGGCGCAGCTTCATGGTCTGGTTCTTCACGATCGTGCGGAACGTTTGCCTGAACATGCGTCGAAACAGGAAGCCGACGGTTCCGTTCGAAACGTCCGCAGCGAACGAGACGAGTGCGCAGGTCAAGGATGTGGTGCTGCACGATCAGATCGTGGCGGCGCTCAACCGACTGCCGATCGACTACCGCGAGGCGATCGTGCTCTACGAGTACGATGGCTACTCCTACCAGGAGATCGCCGACATCGTCGGTGTGACGATCTCGACGGTGAAGATCAGAATCTTCCGCGCGCGCAAAATGCTTCGCAAGCTCCTATACCCTGTGGTGTACGATAATGGACTTTGATCATCTGGTCAGGAAATACCTGGCCAATACGCTGAGCGACCAGGAGCTCGAGGAGTTCCGCGAGCTGCTGGAGCGTGTTCCCGAATACCGGGTCGAGCTCCGGCAGATACTTGAACTGCGGTCGCTGATTCATGACGACTCGCTGCGGCTGATTCCGCCGGAGGATCTCTCCGATCGAATCCGTCTCACCGTCGGCTCGATGTTCACGACCTCCGGCACCTCGGCGCTGATGCGCTACGACGGACTCCGTCTGGACCCGCCGCGCGAACTCTCCGAGGCCGTTCGTACCCGCGTCGGAGCGATGTTCGAATCCGCTCCTCCGACTCGTCCGTCGTCCTCGGATGACCGCGGTCGCCGTCGCGCATTCGCATTCCCGCTCTTCGGAATCGGGTCCGGTGCGCTGGTGACCGCTACGATCGCGGTTGCCGTCGCCGTCGCGCCGTCCTTCTTCAATCGCGACGCGCGCGCTCCGATCGCCCCGCCGAGCGGTGTGGTTGCTTCGGCGGGCGATGGCGTGGCAGCCCGTCCGAATCCGTCCGACGTGAGCCCGGCGGCCCCCGGCAACGATGTCCTCGACGTCACCCCGGCTGAGGATATCGATGGCCGCGGCCGCATGGCTCCGTCAGGGACGGATTCCGACGCCGTCGGTTCCGACGCCGGTGCCTACAACGCCCCGTCGACGCACCTCGCCTCGGCCACGATCGCGAGCCTCGAGAAGCACGCCGGAACGCGGCCGGCCACCGTCCGTGCCGCTCACGGTTCCTCGACCGCTCACGGTTCCTCGACCGCTGATGGTGCGCCGCCTGTCGATCGCTCTCCGAACCGAACCGCCACCGCCAATGGCAGTGTCCCGCCGGTGAACGCGATGGGAGGCGGTGCGGCGGCTCATGACGGCAGCTCCGTTGCCTCGCTGCTCGACGGCAGTGCCGACGAGCAGCTCAGGCCGCGATCGCTTGCCCTTGCGCCTGGGCGCCCCGTAATGGACACCATCGCGCCGAACGACCGAACGACGCCGGTTCCAAGACCGACGTTTTCCGAGACGGGAGTGGCTGAGCCCGACTGGAGGCGGCTGGCGATCGGGATGACACTCGGCTCCGATCTGGTGAATTCATCCGAGACCGACGCGCAGTTGAAGAATTCGTACTCGGTCTACTTCTCGGTCAGTCTCAGCGGCAACGATCGCATCGGCGTCGAGGCCGGTGGAATTTCCTCGATCCACGCCGCCACGCAGACGACCGGCGGGACCTTCGCCAAACCGACCGCCGGGGGTTCCGATGGTTCGATGGCGCAGTCGCCCGTGCACAATGCTTCGACGCCGTCGTCATCGGCGACGCCGGACGTGCGGCAGAGCCGACCGTACCTGGATCAGCAGCCGTACGGCGCCGTGTTCTACGACCGTCGTCTGCGTCTCAGCAATCGATGGGATCTTTGCGGTCGCGTGACCTTCGGTGGCACCGATGGTCACCTGGTCGGAAGTGCCCGCGCCTACGCCGCCTTTAATCCGACCCGCGAGATCGCACTCATGCTCGGTGTCGGAGGTTCCACGCTCATCGACCTTGGTGGCTCGCGCTACGACAGCGGCAATACGTCCTATGGCGTGCACTGTGGAATCGAAGTGGGACTCTGAGTATCGAGCGATCACATTCTGCCGGTATCACGACGGGCGCCCGATGGTGGCGCCCGTCGTATTTTCCGCTCCACCGTCGACCCATGAGGTGTTCCCCATGACCCGTTCGATCCGCTGCGCGCTGCTGGTCTGCATCTTCCTCTCCGTTGCCGCCGGCGAATGCCGCGCCCAGCTCGATGTGTCGGTGCAGAAACCGGGCGACCTGTTCGTGCATGTCTTCGGTGGTGCTCAGCGTTCGAACACGATCTACACGGCCGACGGTGACTCACGCCTGTTCGATACGCTCGGCACGTCGTACTCCGCAGTCCTGTTCGGTCCCTCGGTCGACTACGGTGTCATCGATGGACTCGAAGTCAACGTCGACATGCCGATCGGGTACCTCAGCGTCACCAGCGACGAGAAATTTCCCGACCGGAGCATATTCGCTCCCCTCTTCATTGGCGTGGGCGCCACGGGCGACCTCACCGCCGGCGAGTTCGTCTTCGGCCTGTCGAGCATGATCAAGCTTCCGAGCGGCTGGCATCGCGGCATCTACGACGATCCGGAACATCCAAGCTTCCTGAGCGACGGATACCTCCAGTGGACCACCCTCGCCCGGGCCGGCTTTTCCCACGATAAGGTTCGTGCGAGCGCGTCGGTCGGCTACAACTGGCGCGATGAGGAGCCGCTGGACGAAATCGCCTACTCCGCACAGATCGGGCTGGAGTCGGTCAGGGGATCCGGCGTATTCGTCGGCGTCGATGGCGTCCAGTCCACCGGCGATGTGACCAACCCGCTGCGTCCGTTCTACGCGGGCTCCTCGGGCTCGGCAGAGCAGTTGCTGCAGTCCGACGGTGGAAGCGGGCGACTGCTTTCGATCGACCGGGAGAATTACACGGCGGTCTCCGCCGGAGCGTACGCGACGGTGTTCGATCGACTGGTGATCGACGGTCGATATGAGCTGCGCCTGAGCGGGGCGAATACGATCGCGCTGCAGGGCGCGTTCCTCGGCGTCGGCTATACGTTCCATCTGTAGACTCGCGCGCCGGCAGGGTCTGCCGTCCCGCCGGATCCTCGGAGACGCAACCCGCGGGCGGTTTCGCGCGTCGGTGGTGGCGGGAGGTGGTTCACACACACCAGCGGCAACGAATTCGACGCGATGATCAACAGCGACGAGCCGAACAGGCGCTTTGAATTGAACGACCGTTTGCTTCGCTCACCCTCCGGAGCCGTCGGCTTCGCGTCTTCGATGTGCCGCCCCGCCATCCGGGTTTGCCTCCTGCTGCTGAGTACGGTCTCGGCACTTGCCCAGCAGTCGATCTCCGTGACGCCGCCCGAATTCTACTCGGGCATGAACACCTTCACCTTCACCGCCCACTACGGACTCTCGAAAATTCAGTGGGAACTCGACGGAAGCTGGCAGGACATCCTCGCTGGAACCCGGAGCGACGGGCTGCGGGTGATCACCGGACCGGTATTCACCGAATGCGCTCACCAGGCGACGGTCCGGATTCTCGTGGACGATCTGTCCATCGCCCAACCGTTGCGGTTCCGCGTGATCGACTGCAACGACAACGTGCGGTACGCGGAGGTCAGGACGAGCAGTCCGTGGCGTGTCTGGCGCGAGGACATGGGCACGGTGGAGGTGGGTGAAACCGTATGCCACACGTTCGAAGTGCGGACCGGAGCAGGTTCATTCGTCATTCTGCGCATTGCCAGTCCGTCACGCGAGTTCGGCATCCGCTTCACCAATCCGGCTCCACCGGTGCGTGTGTTCGGCACGTACACCTACGACGTCTGCTTTACGGGCCGGCGACCGGGCCTCGTTCGGATGCCGATACTCGTCTACCTGCGGCGACCGTATCCGTCGGGCGGCGTCACGTCGTTCATCGTCGCCGACACGGCGTACGTGATGGTCCGTCCGCCGGAGCGAGGAGCTGAGCGGGAACCCGAGCTGGCGCGGGGTCCGATCGAGCCGCCGTCGATTCCGCAGTTGAGGGAAGACACGCCTCGGGTGGTGCTCCCGCCGCCGATGCGGGATGTGAAGCTGGCCGAGGGGCGGGAGATGCCCGTGTCCGTCACGCGTCCCGCAGCGCGATTGCGGGAGCAGCCGACACCGCCGGCGCCAGCGCCGCTGGAAGTGCCGATCACCGACCCCACCACGTTTCGAACGATCGCAATGCCGACGGCACGATCTCCCGAGAAGGGCGAATTCTTTGCGGGCAACGTGCTGCTTGGCGGGTGGATGGTCGGATACGGCCTCACCGATCGACTGTCGCTGCTCGGAGCGGCTGCCTACGTGCCGCCGGCGATCGACTACCTGGCGGATGTGTCGGCGGGCGTCAAGTACGAGGTCTACCGCGAGGGAATCACGCGGGTGGCGGTCGGTCTTCAGCTGAACGCATCGGAAAGCGATGAGTCGCGGATCGTGCTGGCGGCTCCGTACGCCGTGGCGAGTCTCGGCGATGACGACCACCGGGCGTCGATGCTGATCGGTTACTCGGGGCGCCGCCACTTCACCTTCGATCACACGCAGTTCAACCGAAGCGCCTTCATCGCCGGTGTCGGCGGCGACTACCGCATCGCCTACCACTGGAAGCTGGCGGCAGAGGGATATCTGCTGCAGGATTCCGATTACCAGCCGATCGTCCTCACCGCGCGGTACTTCGACCGCACGTTCGCCATCGACGCCGGACTCGGCATCAATCCGTCGTTGATCGGTGAGGGTTCCGGCGTAGGAGTATTCCCGGTCGTCACCGCCATCGTGGTCTGGTAGGCACTCGCCGTCATCGGAACGGTTCGACGAAGGGGATCGGAGGGAGCGGCCGGGGCAGAAACGCAGAACGCCGCTGTCCGGGTCGGACAGCGGCGTTGGCAATGCTTCAGCTGCAGCCGTCGTGCTACGACGCCTGCTCCAGGGGATAGACGCTGATGACCTTCCGGTCGCGCGTGCGGTGCTCGAAGGTCACCGTTCCGTCGACGAGCGCGAAGAGCGTGTCATCCTTGCCCTTGCCGACGTTGTTGCCGGGATGGAAGCGGGTGCCACGCTGGCGAACGAGAATGTTTCCCGCGCGCACCGACTCGCCGCCATACCGCTTGATGCCGAGATACTGGGGATTGGAGTCACGGCCGTTGCGCGTCGAGCCGCCGCCCTTTTTGTGTGCCATTGCGCTCCTCTGGTCTATGCTGTTGAGATTCTATTCGCTTCGTCGGACCGATCGGCCTTCTCAGGCCGTGATGTCCGTGATCTGGATCTTCGTGTAATCCTGGCGATGGCCGTTGAGCTTCTGATAGCCCTTGCGGCGCTTCTTGTGGAAGACGAGCACCGTGTCGCCGCGACCGTGCTCGAGCACCTTCGCCTGGACCGTCGCCTCGCCAAGCCCGAGATCGCCGCCGTCGCCGGCCGTCAGGACGACGTCCTTGAACTCGATCGTGGCATCGACGTCGTCCTTCAGACGCGGTACGACGATCGTGTCGTCCTTACTGACGCGGAACTGCGAACCCGCAATGGTTACGATTGCCTGCATTGGTACGTGCCTAAGGGCCGTTTATCGCTGGAGAATTCGGACAAGAATCGCAAAGATACGGGCGGCCGTGGAACGATCCAATATGAGTCTACATGTTGATACGGCGACTCCGACATGTTGATACGGCGACTCCGACGCCCCGGCCGGTGGTCGTTCCGTCGCCGATCGCAATCTTTCCCGTCTGCCCGCTTCAGAATTCCACACACCCGACTCCTGCTCATGGCCGACAGTATCGCGTCGAACGCTCCCGATGACGCCGCCGCTCCCGCACTTCCATTCGTGATCCTGGCGAGCCGCTCGCCACGACGGCGTCACCTGCTCGAACTGATGGGTGCCCGCTTCGTTGCCCGGCCGTCGCACGTCGACGAGGTGCATCATCCGGGGGAACCGCCCGACGCAATGGTCGAGCGCCTCTCGCTCGAGAAAGCACTCGCCACCGACCATCCCGAAGCTGGCGTCGTGCTCGGTTCCGATACCGTCGTGGTGCTCGACGACGAGATTCTCGGCAAGCCCGCCGACACCGAAGAGGCGATGTCGATGCTCAGACGCCTCAGCGGGAACACCCACACCGTCTTCACGGGATTCGCCCTCGTCGATACGCGCACAGCTCGCCGCACGGTGGGACACGAGCTGACCCGCGTCACGTTCAGGGCGCTCAGCGAGGAGGAGATACGGCACTACGTTCGCGGCGGCTCGCCGTTCGACAAGGCGGGTTCGTACGGAATTCAGGATGACTTCGGGGCCGTGTTCATCGAACGGATCGACGGAGATTACTACACGGTGGTGGGGTTGCCGCTGGCGCGCGTCTACACCGAGCTGCGAGCGATGGCTGAGGGTCGCTCGTAGAGGAGCCGGGCGGGGTCGGGTGGAGCAAGGACTACGGACGAACGAAATTCCTGCCGATGTAGAACTGCACGCCGCCGGTCAGGCGAAATCCGCGGAACGACGGATCGGCGAGACCCGAGTCGAAATTGTAGACCAGGAACTGTCCGAGCGCTTCGAATCCGATGTTGTCGCTCAGGTAGAATTCGATGCCGGCGCCGGTGACGAAGCCGACGCTGAAGCGCGTGACCGACTCGATGCGCGGTCGGCCGCGGTCGTCCTGGAGAGCGCGGATCGTCGTGCGGATGGTGCCGTGTGGGAGAATGCAGGCGAACACGTTGACCGCGTGCGAACCGGCGCCGAGCTCGACCCCGATGCCGAGCGAGACGTAGGTCATCGTCTGGTCGCCGTCGTAGCCGTCGAGGTGGATGTCGTTCATCTGAATTCTGTCGACATCGAACTGGGAGCGAACGCGAATGACGGGCAGAACGTTGAACTTGCCGGCGATCCCGACGTTCGGGCCCATGTGCACCTGTCCGCTGCGATCGATGATGCCGGCGGCGCCGACGCGAAAGCTGAAATTCGATTGTGCCGACGCACCGCGCGCGCTCAGCGCGAGTGTGACGACGAGGACATACGCGATGCGGTACGGCGTTCTCGAATTCATCTGAAGGGGAGCGTCAATGTCACGGGCTCGGCGGTGCGTGCCGGATGCGCAACTCCCGGGCCACGACGAGACGGGGGCGATCGATCGCCCGGTGATGCCGTGTCGACGCATGGTGATACCTTCATCGCCGCAATCAACGAGGTATTGTGATGGCAGAGACGATCTTCAGGAAGATTCTCGACGGCGAGATCCCGGCCGACGTGGTCTACGAGGACGAGCGAGTGATGGCCTTCCGCGACATCGCGCCGCAGGCACCGCTGCACGTGCTGGTGATCCCGCGCGAGGAGATCCAGACGCTGAACGATCTTCAGCGGGAGCACGATGAACTGGTCGGCTACATGGTGCGCGTGGCCACGCGCATCGCGCACTCCGAGGGTGTCGACGAGGACGGCTACCGGCTGGTGATCAACTGCAACGATGCCGGCGGGCAGCAGGTTCCGCACCTGCACATTCATCTGCTCGCCGGGCGGCAGATGAACTGGCCGCCGGGGTGAGCACCAGGTGTGTCGGAGCAGCGTCCGCCGTCAACGTCTGCTGTGACACATCCCGGCCGCTCCGAAAAAAAGCCGCACCCGCGCACATGGCGCGGGTGCGGCTTGCAGTTTCTGCCCGGGCGGTTCTTCCCGCCTACTTGCCTCCCCCGGCGGGCGGAGCAGCCGGCGTCTGCTGCGCGCCACCACCGGACGGCGCTGCCTGCGACGGGGCCGCCTGTGAGGGTGCTGCACCCGGCGTCTCGGCGGGTCCCGGCGGGATCGCCTCTCCCGGCGTCGGCACGCCCGGCGTCGTCGACGGTGCACCCTGCTCGGTCACGATGCCCTTGTGCGGACCCTCGGTCGACGGCGTCAGAAATTTATTCGTGATGATCGCCAGAAGGGCGATCGCAATCGCCACCCACGTCGTTCCCTTCGCCAGGAAGTCGAGCGTCCGGCGCGTTCCGAAGGTGGAACCGAGCGTTCCTCCGAACCCTCCGAAGCTGGCACCGAGTCCGCCGCCCTTGCTCGGCTGCAGCAGCACCATCGTGATGAGCGCGGCCGAAAGGAGGAGTGAGACGATCAGAATGAACCAGAACAACATGGTCGGGTGCCGATAGTGTGAGCGTTGCTTTGAATCGAGAACCACAAAGCTACGCAACCCCCATGCATCCGACAAAGGATTTGCCGCCCTGCAATCCTATCTTTGCGCCCGTTGCATGGCCCGACGCTCCGGACGTCCGGCCGAATGAATTCGAACCATCGAACAATGGCCGACGACACGCTCGCCCGACGCGCCGAGGAGCTGCGCACCCTGGTGCGCGACGCCAACTACCGCTACTACGTCCTCAACGATCCGACGCTCTCCGACCGCGAGTTCGATCGACTGCTCGATGAACTCATCGCCATCGAGCGCGAGCACCCCGAGCTGGTCACGCCGGACTCGCCCACGCAGCGCGTCGGATCGGATCTCACGCCCTCATTCCCCACCGTCACGCATCGCCGCCCGATGCTGTCGATCGCCAACAGCTACGATCCCGAAGAGGTGCGTGAATTCGACAGGCGCGTGCGCGACCGACTCGATGGCGGCCAGCCCCGATACGTCTGCGAGCTCAAGATCGATGGCGTTGCCGTCAGTCTCATCTACGAGGACGGCCGGCTCGTCCGCGGCGCGACCCGCGGCAACGGCGAACAGGGCGATGACGTGACGCCCAACATCCGCACCGTGCGGTCGGTCCCCCTGCGCGTCAGACCCGTCAGCGTGGACTCCACCGAACTGAAGAACTTCGAGGTCCGCGGCGAGGTGTACATGAACGTCGAGGCGTTCGAAGGGATGAACGCCGAACGGGAGAAAGCCGGGGAGAAGAGGTTCGCCAACCCTCGCAACTCCACCGCGGGCACGCTCAAGCTGCTCGATCCGAAGGTCGTTGCCTCGCGTCCCCTCTCACTGTTCACCTACTACCTCGACTCCGACGACGTCCGCTTCGACTGCCATTCGAAGAACCTCGAGTTGCTCGAGCGGCTGGGGTTTCCGGTCAACAGGAATCGGGCGCTGTGCGAGTCGATCGACGAGGTGCTGGAGTTCTGCCGACACTGGGAGACACATCGGCAGGATCTGCCGTATCAGATCGACGGAGTCGTGGTGAAGGTCGATTCGATCCGGCAGCAGGAGGAGCTCGGGCAGATTTCGAAGTCGCCACGGTGGGTGCTCGCATACAAATTCGAAGCCCGGACGGCCGAGACCGTGCTCAACGACATCACGCTGCAGGTGGGCCGCCTCGGGCGCGTCACGCCGGTCGCCGAGCTCACGCCGGTGCTGCTGGCCGGCTCGACGATCAGTCGCGCGACGCTGCACAACGAGGATTTCATTCGCGACCTGGACATCCACATCGGTGACACGGTGGTGATCGAGAAGGGAGGCGACGTGATTCCGAAGGTCGACGAGGTGGTCCTCGCCAAACGACCGGAGCACTCGAAGGCATGGGAGTTTCCCGAGCGCTGCCCGTGTCCGCTGCACAGTCTGCTGCATCGACCCGAGGGCGAGGCGAATCACTTCTGCGAGAACGCCGAGTGTCCATGGCAGATTCGCCGCCGGATCACGCACTTTGCCTCGCGCGGCGCGATGGACATCGACGGGCTGGGCGAAAAGGTGGTCGATCAATTCGTCGAACTCGGCTGGCTGACGAACTATGCGGACGTCTACGACCTTCGTGAGCGTCGCGACGAGATTGCGGCGCTGGAGCGATGGGGAGAGCGCTCCGCGGACAATCTGATCGAGGCGATCGATGCGAGTCGCCAGCGGCCGTTCGCCCGCGTGCTCTACGCGCTCGGCATCCGCCACGTCGGAGCGGCGGTGGCGCGCTCGATCGCGCGCGCGTTTGCTTCGATCGATCGCCTCAGCGACGCGAGCATGGAGGATCTCGAGTCGGTCGACGAGATCGGGCCGAGCATCGCCGACTCCGTGGTCACCTTCTTCGCCGATCCGGACAACCGTCGGATCATCCGACGGCTCCGCGATGCCGGCGTCGTCATGGAAGCCGATGAAGGGGAGATCCGGGCCGAACGCGTCGAGGGCTCGCCGTTCAATGGTCGGACGGTCGTGCTCACCGGAACGCTGGAGACTCACACGCGACCGGAGGCGACCGAACTGATCGAGGCGCGCGGCGGCAAAGTGACCTCGAGCGTGTCGAAGAAGACCGACTACGTCGTCGCCGGCGCCGACCCCGGTTCGAAACTCGAGAAGGCAGAGAAGCTGAAGGTGACCGTGATCGACGAAGAGGAATTCCTCCGAATGCTTGCATCGTGAACGCTACCGTCGGCACAACCTCCAACCGCACGATCCACTGTTCCCATCGATGGCACGACGCGCGCAACTGACGCTCGAGCGCCCCCTCATCACCTGGACGTTCCTCTCGCCCTGGCTGGTGACGCTCGCGCTGTTCTGGGTCTATCCGCTCGGACGCTCGCTGTACCTCAGCTTCACGCAGTACAACACGCTGTCGAACAGCACCGCATGGATCGGGCTGGAGAACTACCGCCACATGTTCTCCAACCCCGTCTTCTGGACGGCACTGGAGAACACACTCGTGTTCGTGGTAGGAACGATTCCCTTCACGACGATCTTCGCCATCGCCATCGCGGTGATGCTGAATCGGAACATCGCGTGGAAGGGATTCTACCGTTCGGCGTACTTCATTCCGTCGGTGACGGCGATCGTGGTGCTGTCGCTGATCTTCACCAACCTCTACGCGCACAACGGCTACCTGAATTCGCTGCTCGAATTCCTCGGAATGCCGTACCCGCATCGCGGGTGGCTGATCGAGCCGACGACGGCGCTACCGGCGATCATGGCGATGGACGTCTGGATCGCCGTCGGGTACTACGTCGTGCTGTTCCTGGCAGCGCTGCAGGCGATTCCGAACGAACTCTACGAAGCGGCGGAGATCGACGGCGCCAGCGCATGGCAGCAATTCCGGGACGTGACGTTGCCCGGAATTCAGCCGATGCTGCTGTTCGTGATCGTGATCAACACCATCCGCTCCTTCCAGGTGTTCACCGAGGTGTACGTGATGACGCGAGGCGGGCCCATCAACGCGACCACGACGCTTGTCTACCACGTCTTCGACAATGCGTTCGAGCGTGCCGACGCAATGGGCTACGCCTCGGCGGTGGCCTACTTCACGTTCCTGCTGATCCTTGCAGTCTCGCTCGTGCAGTTCCGATTGCTGGAACGGCGGGGGGAGTAGCGAAGAATCCGGGCCTGGGAGTCATCGACTCACGGCGAATCGACGGCTGAGGAGAGCAAACGCGGCGGCGCGTTTCCGCGCGTCACACCACCCCGGGAATTACCAATGTGTTACACCACCCACCTCCTGTTGACTCAGTTCGAGCGGCCACCCTATATTTGCCGGCCGTTAGCACTCGCTTTTGGTGAGTGCTAACGCGAGACCTCGAAATTCTGCCCGAATTCGAACCACGATACAACACACCGTTCATTTACGCAGGAGAACAACGATGAACCTGAAACCGCTTCACGATCGCGTGATCGTCCGGCCGGTCGAGGCCGAGGAGACGACCAAGGGAGGGCTGATCATTCCGGACACGGCCAAGGAGAAGCCGCAGCGTGGCGAGATCATCGCCGTTGGAGAGGGCAAGCAGAGCGAGGATGGGAAGGTGACGCCGATGGCAGTCAAGGTGGGCGATGCGGTGCTCTACGGCAAGTACGCCGGCACCGAAGTCTCGATCGACGGCAGCGACTACCTGATCATGCGGGAGTCGGACATCTTCGCCATCGTCGACTGACGCGAGGCGCGAAGCGACCGGCGGTGTGATGGAACGGGGGAGAATTCGAATTCCCGCCGTCCCGCAGTTCCGAACCGGCGCTTCAGTCGTCACTGCAGGTCAACAGCAACCGATACTGAGAATCAAATAGAGAGGAAGCAGAACAATGGCATCCAAGCAGATTGAGTTCAACGCCGATGCGCGGGCCGCGCTGAAGCGTGGCGTCGACCAGCTGGCCAACGCCGTGAAGGTGACGCTGGGACCGAAGGGCCGCAACGTCGTCATCGACAAGAAGTTCGGAGCCCCGACGGTGACCAAGGACGGTGTGACGGTCGCCAAGGAGGTGGAGCTCGAGGATCCGCTCGAGAACATGGGCGCGCAGATGGTGCGCGAGGTCGCCGCCAAGACGAGTGATGTCGCCGGTGACGGTACGACGACGGCGACGGTGCTCGCGCAGGCGATCATCCGTGAGGGACTGAAGAATGTGACCGCCGGAGCCAACCCGATGGATCTCAAGCGTGGGATCGACAAGGCGGTGTCCGTCGTGATCGAAGGACTCAAGGATCTCTCGCGGGACGTCGAGGGCACCAAGGAGATCGCGCAGGTGGGAACGATCTCGGCCAACAACGATCCGGAGATCGGCCGCCAGATCGCCGAGGCGATGGAGAAGGTCGGCAAGGACGGTGTGATCACGGTCGAGGAGGCGAAGGGGACCGAGACGACGATGGACGTGGTCGAGGGTATGCAGTTCGACCGCGGATACCTCTCGCCGTACTTCGTCACCGACGCCGACGCGATGGAGACGGTGCTCGACGATCCGTACATCCTGATCCATGACAAGAAGATCGGATCGATGAAGGACCTGCTGCCGATCCTGGAGAAGGTGGCGCAGGCCGGCAGTCAGATCCTGATCATCGCCGAGGACGTCGAGGGCGAGGCGCTGGCCACGCTGGTGGTCAACAAGCTGCGCGGCACGCTGCGCGTGGCCGCGGTCAAGGCCCCGGGCTTCGGCGATCGCCGCAAGGCCATGCTCGAGGACATCGCGGTACTCACCGGTGGTACGGTCATCAGCGAGGAGAAGGGCTTCAAGCTGGAGAACGCCTCGGTCGAGTATCTCGGTCGCGCCAAGCGCGTGACGATCGACAAGGACAACACGACGATCGTCGAGGGCGCCGGCTCCAGCGACGACATCAAGCGCCGGATCAATGAGATCCGCACGCAGATCGACAAGACGACCTCCGACTACGATCGCGAGAAGCTCCAGGAGCGTCTGGCGAAGCTCTCCGGCGGCGTCGCGGTGCTGCGCATCGGTGCGGCCACCGAGGTCGAGATGAAGGAGAAGAAGGCGCGTGTCGAGGATGCGCTGCACGCCACGCGTGCCGCCGTCGAGGAGGGTATCGTTCCGGGCGGCGGTGTCGCCTACGTTCGCGTGCTCTCCAAGCTCGAGGGACTCGAGGGTGCCAACCACGATCAGACGATCGGCATCGGCATCATCCGGCGGGCGCTCGAGGAGCCGATTCGTCAGATCGTGCAGAACGCCGGCCTCGAGGGTTCGGTCGTCGTCGCCAAGGTCCGCGAGGGCAAGGATGACTTCGGCTACGACGCCTACAACGACGACTACACGAATCTGCTGAAGGCGGGCGTGATCGATCCGACGAAGGTGTCGCGCGTGGCGCTGGAGAACGCCGCGTCGGTCGCGGCGCTGATGCTGACCACCGAGACGACGATCGTCGAACGCAAGGAGGACAATCCGCCTGCGCCGGCGATGCCGGGTGGCGGCATGGGCGACATGTACTGATCCCGCTTCCGGTCTCACACGACCGGTTCGGAATGCTCCATAGACGACGGCCCGCGCTCGATCTCGAGCGCGGGCCGTTCGCATTGCACCGCGGAGGTGCTGCGTTCTATCTTGGCCGCTTCGTTTCAACGGGATGTTTCACCCTGAGTTCGCTTTGCCCATGAACCGCTCACGTACACTCCTGCTGCTCGCCGCACTCTTCTTCGTCACCTCGTTCGGTCTGCACGCCCAGGGAACCGGCGAGACACCCTACAAGATTCCTCCCGCACTGACCGGCACCAACGGCCATATCCTTGTCGGACTGCAGGGCGGAGCCATCCTCCGCGGCACCGCCGGCGACGGCGTGGTGACCATTACCGATACCGTGCTCGCTGGTTCCGGACTGCCCGCCAACGTCAGTAACGTCCTGGCGCTGACGATGCCCGACAAGCAGGCGAGCCCCAACCTCGTGATCGGGCTGGTTTCCATCTCCACCGGTCCGGTGGAACTCTACGGCATCATTCGATCGACGGACATGGGTGCTACCTGGGAGTCGCTCGGTTCGACGGCGTTCGGCAGCCCGGATCTCGCGGTGAACACCGACTGGTGGTACGAGCCGGTGTCGGACTTCTACTGGCTCGACGGCATGCACGGCTGGCTCTACGGTAAGCGCGGCATCATTTCGACCACCGACGGCGGCACCACGTGGCATCCGCTGTTTACCACCGACTCCGTTCAGATGAAGATCTGGGGCCTCGCGTTCGAAGATGCCAACACCGGTACCGCCATGATGGGACCAGTGGCCAATCAGTACATCATGCGCACGACCGACGGCGGTACTACCTGGCGAAACGCGGGCCTGCTGGCGCCGAAGCGCCTGGCCGCCATCGACTACGTCGGCGGCGAGTACCGCGCCCTTGCGTTCGATCGATTTCAGACTTCGCGCAACACGTCGATGTACTTCTCGAGCGATGGCACGCTCTTCATGCCGGAATACAAACCCGTCATCGGACGTGAGCAGTCACACATGAGTGAACTGCTCTGGGCGAGCCCGGGCTCCGGCTACATGGTGCTGCGCAGCGGTGAGATCTGGGAGACGACGAATGGCGGGCACGCGTGGACCTCGGTGCAGAATGCCGATTCCACGAGTTACCCGGTCCCCGTCAGCTCTTCGCGGGGATGGGGACAGCGTTCGATGATCCTCGATAACTCGTCGATCGTGCACGTGAGTACCGTGAGCAACAATGGCAGCATCTACCGACTGCTCGACTGGCCGCTTGCGATCGCTTCGGTCGATGCCGCTCAGAGTTCCGTCGCAGCGTTGCAGACGTGGCCGAACCCCGTCTCGGGCGCGCTGCAGGTGGCGTTCCATACGAAGACCGCGGGCAGTGTGACGCTCGAGCTCGTCGATGCGATGGGGCGGACGGTGCTGACGCGCCGCATGGGACAGAGCGTGGCCGGCGATCACCAGACGCGATTGTCGACCGATGGAATTCCGCAGGGTGCCTACCGGCTGGTGGTGTACGGCGATGGCGCTGCCGGCGTCGCCTCGACACCGGTGACGATCCTGCGGTGAGTGAATTCGTCGCGCGCGCGCGTCGTTGCGCGACCTGAAGCAACAACGGGAGCCCGGCCGAACGTGCCGGCGCTCCCGTCTGCGTTCCATGCACCTCGAATTTCCCGATCGCAGTCCGCTCGCCGTACCTTCCGACGTTTTCGTTCTTCGCGGTGTTACACCATCAACCCTGTGTGTCTGAATGAAGGTCTCGATCATCGGTGCCGGCAACGTCGGCGCCCATGCCGCCCTGCGGATTTACTCCGATGAAATCGCAAGCGAGCTCGTCCTGCTCGACGTCGTCGACGGCCTGGCAGCCGGCAAGGCGCTCGACATGATGCAGTCGGCACCGCTGGTCGACAGCGACTGCCGACTGCGGGGTAGCACCGAGATGGACGACACGGCCAACTCGGATGTGGTGGTGGTTTCCGCCGGCATGCCACGTCGACCGGGAATGAGCTACGACGATCTGCTGGTGCGAAACGCCGAGACCGTCCGCCGTGTCACCAGAGAGCTGGTCGCCAGATCGCCCCATGCCATACTGATCATCGTGTCCAATCCGCTCGACGAGATGACCTACGTCGCGGTCGAGGCCTCGGGTCTGCCGCGCCACCGCGTGATGGGGATGTCCGGCATCCTCGACTCCTCGCGGTTGCGGGCGTTCATAGCCGAAGAACTCGACGTCGCCATCGAGGACGTCAGCGCGCTGGTCGTCGGCACGCGTACGGAAATGGTGCCGCTGGTGCGGTTTGCAACCGTCGCCGGTATTCCGCTGTCCCAGTGGCTGCCGGCCGCCAGAATCGACGCCATCGTCGAACGGACGCGACGTGCCAGCGACGAAATTCTCGACAAGCTGAAAACCGTCTCGGCGTTCTTCGCCCCTTCGGCGGCAATTGCGGCCATGGTCGAAGCCGTTGCCCGCGACAAGCGTCGCATCGTGCCGTGCGCGGTCCGACTCGAGGGAGAGTATGGTCTCGACGACGTGGTGATCGGTACGCCGGCGAAGGTCGGCCGCCGCGGCGTCGAGCAGATTGTCGAGGTGGACCTGCTGGAAAAGGAATACGACGTCTTCCGGCGTGCCGCGACACGCGTTCGCGAGAACCTCAACAAGATTTCCTGAAGCCCAATTCAATCGTTCCATATCCCGGAGCCACATCAATGAAGCAACTCATCCTCTTCGGCCTCGCGATCGCGACGGTCTCGACGCTGCTGGTCTCCTGCAGCAGTGACAACACGATCACGGCCAACCCCTCGTTCGCCTACGCCAAGGGCGAGGTGTACACCTACGACTACTACCAGCGCAACATCGACAACCAGCGCGTCGATTCGACGAAGCGGAAGCGGACGTGGACGGTGCTCCAGACGGACGCGACCGCGGCCATGGGCGCGCCCGCGGGTCAGCAGAACGTGACGATGATCAAGGACGACCTCTACAATGAGGACGGCACGACCATCGCGTCGACCGACACGATCTTCGTCTCAGCGCAGGAGGATGGTGAATTCTACGAGTACGACATGCTCGGCGTCGCCGCCTCCCGCTTCGACAGCCAGCTGCTCGATACGGCGCTGTCGCAGATTCCGAAGCAGTGGTCGAAGATCGGTTCGACGCGTGACGCCAGCGCGCTGTCCTGGACCTCGGCGGCGAGCTTCCTCGACTCGGTGTTCATTCCGGTCGGAGCGACCACGCTTTCGGGTACCATCGAGGGCTCCGCGCGCGCCGACCATAAGGGAAAGACCGACATCGCGGTGCCCAACGGTGACTACCCGACCGCCTACGCCACCGATCACAGCATCATGATCACCGCAACGGTCAGCGCGTTCACAGCGATCGACGATTCGCTGAAGATGCACGTGGCGCTCGATCTCAACGACGGCCTGCTCATGCAGTCGATGGACAGCAAGAACGTGCCGATCAACATTCCTGGAATCCCGGGAATCCCGGACTCGGCGCCCGTCATCGGATTCGACATGGAACTCGTGAGCATCACGCGATAGTCGTCGCGTCGACAGTGGCAGTAAACATCGGGGCCGCGGTGCATGAGCGCCGCGGCCCCGTTGTCGTTGTGCTTCTCGTCGTCGTCGGACGTGCGATGATCGGAGGATCGTATTGGCGTCGCGCCGCCATCGATGCAGCGATTCACCCGCGCGACAGCGCCAGAGAACGCCTACCTGGAGGCAAGCGTTCCCGGTGCCAGGCCGCCGCGCAGGAAGCTGGTGAACTCCTCGGCGTCGCGCGTGAATGCGCGGCGGTCGATCACCGTTCCGTCAGAGGAGAGAATCACGTAGTACGGCAGCGCGGTTGTCTTGTAGTCCTCGACCAGCATCCGCTGCTGCGCCCGGTCGATCGAGTCGCGTCGGTCGGTGTAGAGTCGCGCCAGAACGTATTTGCCCATCAGCTCCTGTACGTCCCTGCGCGGAAACATGTTCTTCTCCATCCACCGGCAGTTGGTGCACGTGTAGCCGGTGAAGTCGATGAAGATCGGCTTGCCGCTCTTCTGCGCAACCGTCAGTGCGCGAGGGTAGTCGTTGAGAATCCACTCCGACTCCGCATCGCTCGAGGTGGGGTCGGTCGTCACGATCGACGCCGTCTCGGTGCCCGGGTAGACCGATGGCGGCAGGAAGGCATCCACTTCGCCGAGATTGCGTCCGAGAAGTCCGGTGAACAGCCAGAATCCGATCGCCAGAAATGCCGTGCTGAAGAGCAGTCTGATCGGACCGATCTTCGACGTCTCGGAGTCGTGCGGCAGATGGAATTTTCCCAGAAGGTAGATCGTCACGATCACCGCAATCGCGACCCAGATCGCCAGGAATGCGTCGCGCGTGAGCACACCCCACGACCAGATCAGATCGGCGTTCGAGAGGAACTTGATGGCGAAGGCGATCTCGAGAAAGCCCATCACCACCTTCACCGAATTCAGCCATCCTCCCGACTTCGGCATCTTCTTCAGCAGCGCCGGGAACATCGCCAGCAGGAAGAATGGAGCGGAGAATACTGCCGCGAACATTGCCGCGCCGGCCAGCGGCCACAGCCAGTTGCCCGTGCTCGCGGTCGCCATCAGTCCACCGATGAACGGCACCGTGCAGGTGAACGACGTCAGCGAGAAGACCAGTCCCATCAGCATTATGCTCCCGACGCCGTCGCCCTGCGCCTTCATGTTCAGCGTGTTGAGCAGCTTCGTCGGCACCTGGATCTCGTACATCCCGAAGAGACTGAGCGCGAAGATGACGAACACCGCCGCGATCACGAGGTTCATGATCGGATTGGTGGCAACGTCGTTGATGCCCGTGGCACCGAGGAGCAGGGCGAGAGCAAGACCGAGCAGGGAGAAGGTGGAAATGATGCCGAGCGAATAGAACAATGCGTCGCGCACGGTGCGACTGCGGTGGTCCTCTGAACGCTTGGTGAAGAATGAGACGGTGATGGGAATCATGGGGAAGACGCACGGCGTCATCAGCGCGAAGAGTCCCGCACCGGCAGCCAGCCAGAGGAACGCGCCGAAGCCCTCGTTTCTGGCCTCGGTGATTTCGTCGACATGGCCACCGGGGGCGACTTCGGAGGACCGGCCACCGCCGGGAGGAGTGGCGACGTCCGCGGTCGTGCCTCCTGCGGTGTCGACCCCCGTGGCGGCCGCGAGCGAATCCGTCCGCGCTCCTTTGATGCTGTCGGCCAGCGCCTGCGCCTCTGCCGCCACCGAATCCCGGTATTCCCGGACGCTGTCGCGCCGGTGCTGCTCGAGCACCTTCGGATCGGTCGCATCACCCACCGCGTGGTCCGCTGTCGTCTCGTCGCCGCCGACGTGAATCGTAAAGGCGATCTTCGCGTCCTTCGGCAGCGCGCACATGCCGTTGGTCGCGTTGCAGTACTGGTGGTAGAAGTTCACCCAGGCCGGGTGATCGCCATCGGTGAGATTGGCGGCGAGGGTCACCGGAACGGTGATCGTGACGGTGTGTTCCCAGTACTCCGTGTTGCCGTCGAGATTCGAGTCGTAGTGGCGGGTGGGCTTCGGGCTGTACGACGGCGTACCCATGGTTGCGACCACCTTGCTCTCACCCGCGGTGATCTCCATCGGAAGCGCCACGTCGTTGTTGGGCGAATACAGGTGCCAGCCGTTCGGGATGGTGGCGCGTACCTGGAGCTTCACCACCTCGCCCGCCTTCGCCTTCACCGTGGGATTGACCGCACTCCACTTCACTGGGGGCGGGTTGCCCTGGGCATGCGCGGCGATGCCGCTGGAGACGAACGCGGCGAGCGCGACCAGCAGCGAGAGCAGGAGCGAGGCAGCAACGGAATCGCGACGTATCGAAGACTTCATATCGGAGCTCGAGAATTGTTCAGCGCGGGAGTTCGGAGGTGGGAGGGGTATCCACGGCATCGGTGACGAACGCGGCGGGGAATTCGTGAACTGCCGCCTCGACGTCCTCGATGTGTCGTCGATGCGACGGCCGCCGGCTCCGAGGAACGACAAAGGTAGCGAGGCCATGCTGGATAATCGTCCCGGCGCAACGGCGACGAACGGCTACCGCCGCAGCAACTCGTAGTTCCGGAACCCTCCGAGTTCGCGTCCGCCGGCGAGGTGCTGTTCGATCCACGTGAGAACGCGGTATTTCATGCGTTCATGCTTGTGGAGTGGGCGGTCGGTCGGGTTCGTGGCGAATTCGCGAAGCGCCGCATCCCAGTCGAACCGCGCGATGAACTCGCGCATCACCGCCGGATGGGTTCCGGTGAACCGCGCGAGGCGACGGAGGTCGCCATAGTCGAAATCGCTCGGCAGGTGCCGGTAGATCTCCTCGGCGGCGGCGGTGCCCTTGTGCACGGTATCCAGGGCGCGGCTCTTGGTGCGCATCAGGCGTGGGGGGCGCACCCAGCCGTAGTGGAAGATGGTCGCCTCCACCGGGGCCACCTTCAGCTTGTGCGTTCCCTCCCGCTGCCGATAGCTGTGCCCGTCGAAGTCGGGAATTCTGCGAAAGGACTGCGCCGACTCCCAGGAGTGAATCTCCGGATCGTTCCGGACGATTCTGATTTCGCGCTTGTACCAGCCGTGGGAGCGCTGATAGTGGTCGTAGTCGCCCCAGAAGTGGAGGTAGCCGAACAGCAGACCCTCGACCTCGCGGTCGTCGAGCAGCTGTTCGCAGCGGCGACGGATCGTCGGCAGATCGCGTTCGTGCACCACCTCGTCGGCCTGCAGGTAGAAGAGCCAGTCGCCGGTGCAGTGGGATTTCGCGATGTCGGTCTGGTGGGCGTTCTCGGTACCGCCCGGGAAGCGATCGATATCCCAGATGGTATCGACGATCCGGAGCTTCGGCGAATCGAGCGAGGCGAGCACCTCACGCGTGGTATCTCCCGGATCTCCCTGGCCGACGGCAACGACGAACTCATCGACGAGCGGCAGGACGGACGCCACCGCCTCGCGAATCGGATAGTAGAGGGAGACGCCGTTTCTGACGAAGCTGAAGCCGCTGATACGCATTGCGAAGAACCGTCGCTGCTAGTGCTCGACCGACTGGCCGGTGGTGACGCCTCTGGGGGAGGAGGCGCTGGCGCGTTCGGCAGCGGAGCGGACGCGGTACATCCAACTGTGAGCGTCGGGCAGTTCGCCGTATTGAATTCCCGTGATCGACTGATAGAGGCGTTCACGGAGCGAACCCGGCCGTTCCTTGATGATGAGGGATTCGCCCTTGTAGTTGAGCTCACCGACGGTGGAAATCACCGCTGCGGTTCCGCTTCCGAAGCATTCCTGCAGGTGGTTGGCGCGATAGGCCTCGACCACCTCGTGCATGGAGATGGGGCGTTCCTCGCAGGTGATGCCCCACTCCTCGGCCAGCTCGAGCACGCAGCGCCGGGTGACGCCGGAGAGGATGGTCCCGCCGAGCGGCGGTGTGATGAGCCGGTCGTCGATGACGAAGAAGATGTTCATCGTCCCGACCTCCTCGACGAATTCGTGCTGGTGCGCATCGAGCCAGAGCACCTGATCGAATCCCTCCTGGCGGGCGCGGAACCCGGCGCGCAGGGAGGCGGCGTAGTTGGCCGAGGCCTTCGCCTCACCGAGACCACCGCGGGCGACGCGGTAGGCGTGCTCTTCGACGAGGATCTTCACCGGACTCATCCCGCGGGCGTAGTAGCTGCCGACCGGAGAGGTGATGATGAACATCAGGTAGTCGTTCGACGGCCGCACGCCGAGCGCGTTGTCATTGGCAATAAGCGTGGGGCGGATGTACAGCGCCGTTCCCCGTTCACCGGGAACGACGTCGCGATCGACGTCGACGAGCGTTTCCACGGCATCGACGACGAAGTCCTGATCGAACTCGGGCATCACGAGGGTGTCGGCGGAATTGGCGAAGCGCTCGATGTGATCCTTCGGGCGCATGATGTGTACCGAGCCGTCCTTCCAGCGGAAGGCCTTCATTCCCTCGAAGACGGCCTGGCCGTAGTGCAGCGTGAGGTTGGCCGGCATCAGACCGAGCGTCCCGTACGGCACGATCCGTGGCGAGTACCACCCCTTCTCCGGCGTGTAATCCATGAGGAACATGTGGTCGGAGAAATGGCGACCGAACCCCAGCTCCGACGGCTGAGGGTAGGTGCGGCGCTGGGACGTGCGGGTAATGTCGATCTTCATGTTCTCGGTCGGGTTGGGCCGCACGACGCGCGGCCAAGTCAATCGGTGGTTTCGAAGCGGGCCAGACGTTGTAAATATATGGATTCACCTTGTAGCTTACTGGTTTGGCGCGGGGTCCCGACAGCTGCCCGGTTGTCGCAACCGCATCCATCGTTCCGCCGCCCGAATCACCGGATACCGTCGAAACGCCATGCTCGATTTTCTCCCCCGAATTCGCACCGATCGTCGGCTCCAGGGGGCGAAGCTGATCGCCTGTGATCTCGACGGCACGCTGCTCGGTGGTGACGAACGTGTCGCCGCTTCGACGGCCTCGCTCATCGGGCGCGTGCTCTCCTCCGGCATCGGATTCGTCATCATCACCGCCCGCCACCATCGTGCCGTAACTCCCTACGTGGGAATGCTGGCCGACGACCAGCCGATCGTCTCGCTCGACGGCGCGATGACCGTGATGCCCGGCGTCGAGACACCCTCCTCGACGATCGCGTTCGATCAGCGCCTGGCCCAT
This sequence comes from Chlorobiota bacterium, assembly GCA_963711465.1. Taxonomy (GTDB): domain Bacteria; phylum Bacteroidota; class Ignavibacteria; order OLB7; family OLB7; genus CAVQEG01. The sequence goes on along the minus strand of CAVQEG010000002.1, from coordinate 519,561 downwards.
GAGGTGGTCGATATGATCGGCCGAACCGACGGCGTCGAGTGGTGCGCGGTCACGCCGCGAGGACTGCATGAGTCGATGGCGGAGATGCCCCTGCCCTCACGCTACGGTCACTGGCGCGACGACGCTCTGGCCGGACCGCTCATGGAAGGCGACGAGGTGCTGGAGATCATCGCCGCGGGAAATTTCTTCGCCGTCAACGAGGTGTTCAACACCGTCGAACGTGGCGGACGGCGCTCGGCGCTCAAGTTGAGGATCTACGAATCCCGTTCCTCCGCCGACACCTGGTTCCTGGAAGTCCGCTCGGCTCGGGCGACGAAGGTGCGTGCACTGGAGAATCTCATCTCGGCGCTGAACGTTTCCATGCGTTCGGTCATCGGTATCGGCGATCATCACAACGACGTCGACTTCTGCCGTCGTGCCGGCTACTCCGTCGCCGTGCGCAATGCCGTCGACGAACTGAAGGATCGGGCCGACTTCGTTACGCGCGGCGACTGTCTGGAGCACGGCATCGACGAGTTCCTGGACCATCTGCTGCGCACGACGGCCTGAGTTTCCACTGGGAACATTCATTCTGAATTCAATCTGACACCATCGTACCGAAGGCGGCCCTCGGCGATCGCCGCGGAGCCGAAGCCGGTACTGCCCATCAGCCGCATGGCCGATATCCGACACAGAGCATCGATGATCTGGCGACACGCCACCGGGGCTGACGGACGCGGTGCCGCTCCGCGATCGCTGCGCACCGCACCGTGGTTCCGCATCGCCGCGATCACCGTCAGCATCCTCCTTACCGCCTGGCTGTTTCCCAGAACGTCGCTCGTCGACTTCTCCTACGACGTCGGATCGATCTGGCCGGGCGACACCGTCCGCGCCCGATTCGCGTTCCCGCTGTACAAGGACGAGGATGTGCTGCAGCGGGACATCCAGGACCAGCTGGCGAAGGTCCTGCCGATCTTCGTTCCCACCGGACGAACCACCTCGACGCTCTCCGACACGCTCGGACTGCTCGCGCAGCAGGTTGCCACCGCGACCGACCGGCCGCCGTGGCTTTCTGACAGCGCGTGGTCGCACGTGCAGAGTCTTCCCGAGGAGTCGCGCGGGCGTCGCACCATCGCCATCGCCTCGATCGTCGATGACGTGCTCTCACCGATCTACAATGCCGGCGTGATCGATCGACGCAAGTCGACCATTCCGGGCGAGCGGATCGACGTCCGCTACAACGCCGTCAACGAGGCGTCGGTGCCGATCAACATGCTCTACGATTCGACCGAGGCCGTGCAGGTGGTCGAATCCCGCCTGCCCACCAGGTTGCGCGGCAACAGTCTCGCCCTCGCCCGCGACCTCTTCCGCCAGGTGTTCACTCCGACGATGCGCTACAGCGACGTCCTCACCAGTGAGGAACGCAACGATGCGGTGCAGAGCGTGGCACGGACCGAGGGCGTGGTGGCCGAAGGGGAGGTGATCGTCGCGCCGGGTCAGACCATCACCGAGCGGACGAAGAAGATGCTGGCGAGCTACCAGAAGTCGCGTCAGCTGCGCGAACAGCGTGATTCGCCATGGCTGCAGCTGATCGGCAACTTCGCCCACGTGGTGATCCTGCTCGGTCCGGCACTGCTGTACCTCTACTACTTCCGTCCCCGGATTTTCTACGACAACCTTCAGCTCGGCATCAGTCTCGCTGGTGTGCTCCTGATGGCGGTCTTCGCCTACGTGTCACTGGAAGTCTCCAGCACGCTGCCGATCGAGTACCTGATCCCGATGCCGTTCCTGGCAATGCTGCTGGTGATCCTCTTCGACTCGCGTACGGCCTTCTACCTGACCGTCACCGCCTCGTTCATCGTTGCCGGACTTCGCGGGGCCGACTACGGCATTGCCATCGCCTGTCTGGCCGCCGGTGTCCTGGCGATCTACGCCGTGCGCGACATCAAGAGCCGCACGCAGCTGTTCCGGTCGATCGCCTTCTCCCTCCTCGGCTATTCGCTGGCGATTCTGGCGATCGGACTCGGCCGTGGTGAGGGCGGCGTGGCGATGGAGACGCGGGTGGCGTTTGCCGCGATCAACGCGCTCGCTTCGCCGGTGCTGACCTTCGGCACGATCATGCTGCTGGAGAGCCGGTTCAACATCGCCACCGACCTGAAGCTGCTGGAGTTCGACAACCTCAACCATCCGCTGCTGCGTGCGCTGGCGGACAAGGCGCCGGGGACCTACCAGCACACGCTGACGATCTCGCGGCTGGCCGAGAGCGCGGCGACGGCGGTCGGGGCGAACGCATTGATGGCGAAGGTGGGGGCGTACTTCCACGACATCGGGAAGATTCCGCGGGCCGAATACTTCGTGGAGAATCAGATGGGGATGGGCAACAAGCACGATCGGATCAAGCCCGAGCAGTCGGCGAAGATTCTGCGCAACCACGTGGTCGAGGGGCTCGAGATCGGCCGGCAGTACAAGCTGCCGCAGCGAATTCTCGACTTCATCCCCATGCACCACGGCACGACGGTGATGAAGTACTTCCTCGACAAGGCGCTGGAGACGAATCCGGACGCCGATCCCGATCAGTTCCGCTACCCGGGACCGCTTCCGCAGACGCGTGAGGCCGCGATCGTGATGCTTGCCGACGCGGTGGAGGCCACGACGCGTTCGCTGCCCGATCCGACGAAGAAGGCGATCGAGGAGACGGTCGATCGGATCATCAAGCGACGCTTCAGCGACGGGCAGCTCGATCAGTGTGAGCTGACGCTGGCGGATCTGACGAAGATCAAAACGGCGTTCGTCAAGAATCTGATCGGCATGAGTCATCCGCGTATCCAGTACAAGCCCGAACCCGGGCAGCCACCGGAGACGGGAGCCGAGCCACCGCCACCGAAGGAACGCAAACCGAAGGAGCGTGAGGAGCCGGTGATTCCCTACATCGACGACGCGTTCGGGAACATCGAGGCCGAATTCGCGCACAGAAAAAAATCGTCGCAGGAGAAGCCCGACGATCGCAGCCCCGAGCCCGGCGAGGGCGAGTAGCGTGGTGACACCGGCACGGACGACGTGCCGGGCGCGCGGGTCGAACAGTCGCTCCGTCGGAGGAGTTGATCGAATACCCGCGGCGATGCCGTGGGCTAAGAGCCTGTTGAATTACTGAGGTGGCGCAGGCTGTTCAAATGCTGTCGGATGCAAGGCGCCCGACGAGCGCGGAGTGAGGCGGCCGTCCGGCCGCCGCAGCGACGCGTGAGGAGGGCAACGCCGCAGACGGCAGTATTTCAACAGCCTGCTAAGGGAGGGTGGCCCTCCGGGCCTTGCGGGGGGCGTGTGTCGCGGTTGCGGAGGTGGCGGTCGGTCGCAGCGGGGAGATTGTCCTCGAGAGTGCCGGCATAGCGCGGGGAACGGGGCGGGAGCCGTCGGGATGAGTGGATTGCCGCTATATATATGGATGATGACCGTATCTGCGCCGGAACTTCCGCAATCCCTCGCTCGGCTCCTCGAGCGCTACGCCGAGCATCTGCTGCTTGAACGCGGAGCGTCGGACAATACGCTCGATGCCTACCTGCGCGATGCCCGGCGGTACCTCGCCTTCCTCGCCGACACCGGTATCACGCGGCTCGATGAGGTTCGCGCCGAACAGATTCGCCGCCATGTCTTCGAACTCGATGCCGCTGGACTCGCGCCGACCTCGATCGCACGGATCATCAGCTCCGTTCGCAGTCTGCATCACTTCGCCTCGATCGAAGGCGATACGACGCGCGATCCCTCCGATGAAGTCGACCTGCCAAGGCGACGGCGCGGACTTCCCGAAGTGCTGACCGTCGATCAGATCGAGGCGATCCTCGCGCTGCCCGATACTACCTCGCCGTTCGGACTTCGTGACCGCGCCATCCTCGAAACGCTCTACGCGACCGGGATGCGCGTCAGCGAACTGCGCGAGCTGCGTGCCGGGCAGTTGCTCTTCGAACACGAACTGGTACGTGTCATCGGCAAGGGGAACAAGGAGCGATTGGTGCCGATCGGATCGGTGGCGCGTTCGTGGGTGACCCGCTATCGGAAGGAGGCGCGGCCGCAACTGGTCAATCCGCAGCGACGAAACGACGACGTGGTGTTCCTGAATTCCCACGGCACGGCGTTGAGCCGCAACGCGTTGTGGAAGATGACCCGCAGCTACGGCCGTCGCGCCGGTGTGGAACTCGACGTGCATCCGCACACGTTTCGCCATTCGTTCGCCACGCATCTGCTGGAGGGTGGCGCCGATCTTCGTGCAGTTCAGGAGATGCTCGGCCACGAGGACATTTCCACCACACAGATTTACACCCACGTCGACCGCGACTATCTGCGGGAGGTCCACCGGACGTTTCATCCACGCCGGTAACGCGGCGCGCCAAGGGCGCCGAGGGGTAGCGGTGCTTGTTGCGGTGGGCGGTTTGACTCAGGTCCGGCGGCGTCATCGTCAGCAGCGCTTCCGCCGAGATCGCCACGGCGGCCGTGGTGCTGGGGCAGGGCGCTGGTGAGCGGGGGCGTTGGCGCTGGCGTAGCGGTGCTTCGATGGTTCGGCGCCCCGATGCGGGAGAACGTCGCGGTCATGAGAGTCATTGGAAGTGGGCCATCGACGCGGTCCGGTTGGGAACGGCCATTGCCGCTCTCGCTCCGCGATCTCTGCGGACCCTCCCTGCGGTCACTGCGAGAGGCTACCGCGATCTCAGTGTCAACCGTGTTAGATTTGTGTTTTGCACTTAATCCGACCCCACGTATGAGCGAGCGACGCTACGTTTCCAACAAGGACGAATCCGTACGGATGTTCGACAGCGACTTCCTCGAATTCTTCTCGCACGTCCATCCGGCCACGCCGGTGATCCTCTACACGCCGGTGATGCTCTGGATGCTGTACATCAGCATCTGGCAGCGCGATCTGAGCGGCTGGGAGATCCTCGGCCTCTTCGCCGCCGGCCTTGCCGCGTGGACCTTCGCCGAGTACACGCTGCACCGGTGGGCCTTCCACTACCATCCGAAGACCTCCTTCGGTAAGCGGATCCACTTCCTGATGCACGGTGTGCACCACGATTATCCCAACGACGGTACGCGCCTGGTGATGCCGCCGGGATTCAGCATCCCGCTCGCCTTCGTCTTCTATGGAATTCTCCTGCTCACCGTCGGTGCCGAACTCGCCCCGCCGATGTTCATGGGCCTCGTCTTCGGCTACGTCTGCTACGACGAGATCCACTACGCCACGCATCACTGGTCGATGAAGGGTCCGATCTGGGGGTGGGTGAAGAAGAACCACATGAAGCACCACTACCAGGATGAGTCGAAGGGCTACGGCGTCACCTCGCCGGTGTGGGACTACGTCTTCGGCACCTATCGAATGGTGAATCAGCCGACTGACAAGAAGCCCGTCGCGGTCGCTCGACCGAAGTCGCGCCGTCCGACCGAGAAGGTCTGAGCGACGACGAGGCACGATTCGGCCGACGGGTGGTGGAATTCAGACGCACCGAAGGCCACGGCATCTCCTGCAGCGGAGTGCCGTGGCCTTCGGTCGTTTCTACGGTCACCGTGAATTCGGTCGCTTCAGGTGCTACGAATTCCTGTACGCTGTTCGTGCCGAATTCCTTCGCTCGTTCAAATCGCAAACGTCGGTGAGGACTGCTGTGCTGTGGTCGGCGAACGCGGCGCGGGGGATTGCTACGCCTTCGCCGAGCGCTTCGCCTTGCCGAGCTTCGAGACGATCGCAAACTCTTCTGCGGTGACAGGCGTGACCGACAGGCGGGAACCGCGCTGGGTGACGACCATATCCTCGAGACCCGCGGTCTCCTTGAGCGTCGCCAGCGGCACGACCTCGGGGAACTTCGCGACGAATTTCACATCGACCATCGACCAGATCGGTTTCTCCGGCGTGGCCTTGGGATCGAAATGATCGGCATCGGGATCGAGCGCGGTATGATCGGCGTACCCTTCGCGGGCGATCTCGGCAAGTCCGGCGACACCCGGAGGTTCGGCACCGGAGTGATAGAAGAGAACGCCCTCTCCGACCTTCATATCATCGCGCATGAAATTGCGCGCCTGATAATTCCGCACGCCATCCCAGTACGTGACCCCATCGCGCTGGAGATCATCGATGGAATAGCAGTCGGGTTCGGATTTTAGCAGCCAGTAATTCTTCTTCGCCATGATGCTCAGCTTCGGTTGGAATCGTTTGTTGGAGGGTTTGGAAACGGGGAAGATCGGGAGGAGCGGTGAGCACGGCAAGCGGACTGTCCGGCTGGGGCGTGGAATCCTGCGGGTACTGCACGGAAACACCGCTGATAATCCAACCCAATTCGAGCGAGAGGGTCGCCATGGACAGATCATACAGACTGGGCGCGTGGTCGGCCGGGTGCGTCGTAGTAATCGGCGTGCTGTATGCCGTGACGCTGGCCGTCGGATTCCTCCAGGTCGGCTTCGATGATCCGATCGTCGATCCCGTGCTCGCGATTATGGAGGTGCTCACGCTTCTGTCGGCCTCGGCCCTCGTGGTGACCATGGCGTCGGTTCACTGGTACGCCGCCGACGAACGGAAGGTGTATGCTGTCATCGCGTTGGCGTTCACCGTCGCCTTTGCCGGCGTGACGAGCGTCGTGCACTTCGTGGAATTGACCGCCGTTCGTCAGCTTGGCGAGGGTTTGATCACGTGGCCGTCCGCGGCCTATTCGGCTGAACTGCTCGCGTGGGACTGGTTCCTCGGGCTCGGTCTGATCTTCGCAGCTCCGGTGTTCAGTGGTGCGGGTATTCAGCGATGGGTGCGTCGCACACTGTTGCTGAGCGGCGTCCTGACGATCGCGGGAACCGCCGGCCCGCTCATCGGCGATATGCGGCTGCAGCGCATCGGCATCGTCGGCTACGCCGTCGTACTTCCGGTCGCCTGTTTCCTTCTGATGAGGTTGTTCAATTCCGCGTCGCCGACCGACATGTCGTTGCGTGAACGTGCTGCGCGCGGCGACCGCGCCGCGTAGGAGCGCGTGCTGGCGAATGTGAAGGATCGGGGCCGTGGTGTGGACGATTGAATTGAGAGGCTCTGAGTCGGAAACCCGCAGATGGGAGACTTCAGAATTCGTGAAAAGGCTGGCAAACGGCGAAGCGATACGATCGTGATCTGCTGTCAAGGACGATAGGCTCCGATCCCGCGGTGTGGACCTGGAATGTCATGCAACGATTGAACGTGTTCGGATGCTTACCCTGAGCAAAACGCTGAAGTGGCGCGCCCTCTGGAGCGCGGTCGTCGTTATCTCGGCTGGTTCCCTTCTTCACTTCGCGTGGGAGTGGTCCGGTCGAAACGGAGTCGTCGCCGTTGTTGCCGCGACGAACGAAAGCACGTGGGAGCACCTCAAGCTTGCGTTCTGGCCCGCGCTTGCGATTACACCGATCCAGCGGAAGATCTACGGCTCGGAACATGGTTGGCTTCCTGCAACCGCCATCCGCTGCATCCTCCCTTCGTTCGTCATCGTTGCCCTGTTCTACGGATACACGGCGTTGTTGGGGAGTCACTACCTGGTTTTGGATATCGCAATATTTGCAGTTGCGATCTTCATTGGTGAGTTCCTCGGCCACGCCGCGCTCGGTCGGCATTTCGGTCCCGCGCTCCGGATCGGCGCGTCGGGACTTCTCATTCTGGCGACGGTGTCGTTTTCAGCGCTGACGTTCAGTCCGCCGGACTGGTTTCTGTTTCGCGATCCGCGCGTTTCTTCAGCAGGAGATCACCGAGTCCATGACATAACGGAGGCCGAATCCGCCCTGTACGCTACCTCCTCGGCTCATACCGCATTGCCACGGCGCCGGAGATGAATTCCTTGCGATCGACGAGCTGCAGGTGGACGTGGGTTGAAAGTCCGTCGAGCAGTCTCGGACCGTGGCCCGCGAGGGTCGGCTGCACGACGAATTCGTAATCATCGATGAGGCCGAGTTCCGCGAGCGCCAGCGGAAGCGTCACGCCGCCCACCGCCAGACCGTTTCCCGATTCCTCCTTCAGCGCCCGGACGGCGTCGCCCAGGTCGCCGCGAATGAGTTCAGCGTTCCAGTCGACCTGCGGCAGCGTGCTGGAGACGACGTACTTGCGGACCGCATCGATCGTCCGGGCGAAGGAATCCATCCACGGTTCCATCCAGTCGGGTCGCACGCCGGTGCGGGCCGGCTCGCGCCACGCGGATTCCATCATCTCGTAGGTCGCACGGCCGAGCAGGAGCGCATCGGCCCGGGCGATGTTGCCGGTGTGATGCTCGTGCAGTTCTTCATCGACGATTCCCGCGCGATGGTCGACGCAGCCGTCGAGCGTGACGTTGATTGAATAGCGGAGTGGTCGCATGGGGTGCTTCGCAATGGAACAGTGGGTAGCCACGTGTCGCGCCGCACGACATGGCAATCCTGGCGCGGCGGAACTCGGGACGCGCCGCAGCTTACCCGCGGTGCGTTCCGGTCGGGTTCGTTATGAAACGGGACCGTAATCGATGTGTGGTTACCTGATGAGCGTGACCGGAACCGATGCCGACGCCGTGCCGGTGGAGACGATCACGACGAAGGTGCCTGACGGCAGTGCGGATACATCGAGCGTCCACTGGTGTTCTCCGGCCGGCATTCGTGGCAGTTCGAGGTGGTCGATGACGGCCGTTCCGTGCACGTCGATCATACTGAGGTGCGCCTGGCTCTCGGTGGGGAGGGTGAAGTCGATCGCGATGGCATCACCGTGAACCGGGTTGGGCCGCGCCGACACGGCGAGTGTGGAAGCCGGGGTTGCGGTGCGCGTGACACCGGAGCTGCCCTGCACGGTGAGTGTTGCGGCCGCCGTCGGCGCGACGCATCCGTTGCTGAAGAGTGCGCGATACTGCGACGCATCGTCGTCGGCGGACGCAACGACGGAGTAGGAGGGAGAGGTCGCGCCGGCGATGTCGCTGAAGTTGCCACCGCCGTCGGTGCTTCGCTGCCACCGGACGCTCGGGGTGGGTGTGCCGGTCGCCTCGGCGGTGAACGTGACCGTCTCACCGGCGTGTACGGTCTGCGAGGACGGGTCGCGCACGATGACGAGCGTGGTGATCGCGAAGTCGGAATCGCTCGTCTCGCGAATCGCCGACGGCTCGACCGGGGTGATGCGAACTCGACAGCTGGCTGCACCTGTCTCAGGCAGATCCCATCCGTAGCTGCCGCTGGCGGCCGACGTCGCGCCGACGATGGTGTTCCATGTCGTGCCGCCGTCGGTACTGAACTCGATCTTCACGTCCCCAACCGTGAACGACGACCACCGGATCTGTTGCGTCGAGCCTGCACACCAGGCCTCGCCGCCATTCGGCGCCCGCAGGTCGATTGCCGGGATCGCCAGCTCCGTCGCCACCGCATCCCAATCACCGCCCGTGGTGACGTTCAATGCGCCGTCGGTAACCGGGTAGTTGCTGCTCGACGTCTGTCCGACGACGAACGCATTGCTTCGGTCATCGACCACGATGCTCGAGAGCCAGTCGACGGCATCGCCGCCGAGGAACGTGGAGTAGAGCATCTGGTCCGACGGGCGGTTGCGCAGATCGAGTTTCGCTACGAACCCGTCGAACGATCCATTCAGGGTTGTGTCGTACGCTCCGGGCGTGGTCGGGAAATCGGCCGAGCCGGTATAGCCGGCGACGTAGACGGCTCCGATGGAATCGATGGCGAGATCGTTGATGTTCGCGCGGTCTTCGCCCGCCCCTCCGAGGTATGTGCTGTAGAGCAGCTGACTGTTGCCGGTGCGCGTCGGGTCGAAGCGTGCGAGGAACACGTCGTAGGTGCCGTCCAGCGAGTTGTCATAGGCGTCGGAACTGGTCGGCAGGTCGGGCGAGGCGGTGAAGCCGTTGACGGTGATGATTCCGTCGTAGCCGACCACGAGTCCTCGGGCTTCATCCTCACCGGAGCCGCCGAAGATCGTGGCGAACGCGAGCGACGCGGATCCGTTCTTCGACGGATCGAGCGTGGCGACGAACACGTCGGTACCGCCGAGGGTGTCGGCGTCGAACGCGCCCGAGGTTGTTGGGAAGCCGGGCGCACCGCCGCCGGTGGAGCCGGCGATCGAAATCGTTCCGTCGTGGTTGGCGACGACCGCGAATGCAACCTCGTCGCCATAGCCCCCGATCAGGGTCGAATACGCGATCTGCTCTGCTCCGACCTTCGTTGGGTCGATCTTCATTACGTACACGTCGTTGTTGCCGCGCAACGCGGCGCCGAAGGCGCCGCTCGTCGTCGGGAAGTCCGGCGACGAGGTCAGGCCGGTCACGTAGATGTTGCCATCGTCGTCGATCGCGTCGGCGTAGCACAAGTCCTGTCCGTCACCACCGACGTACGTCGAGTAGACCAGCTGTGCGACGCCGCCGGCCGAAGGGTCGAGCTGGATCACGTACGCGTTGCCGTTGGGCGTGGCAGTGGCGCCGAGGGCGCCTGCGGTGGTAGGAAAATCGGTGCTGGACGTGTTCCCACAGGCGAAGACGTCGCCATGGCGATTGATGGTGATACCTGCGACCGCATCGTCTCCATTGCCACCGAAATAGGTCGAGTACACCAGCCGCGGTCCACTTCCATTGGAGGGATCGATTTTGGCGATGAAGATATCGGGGCTGTCGGAACCGAGCGTGCGCTTGTAGGCACCGGTCGTGGTCGGAAACGCAGGGCTGTTCGTCGGGCCGGCGATGTACATGGTCCCGGCTGAGTCGATTGCGATTTCGTGTCCACGGTCATCTCCGCTTGCGCCGATATAGCTCGACCACACCAGCGGATCGATTACCAGCGGACGGGAGCGATCGTAGTGCCCCACCTCGAAGCGCACCCGTCCATCGGCGTCGACCGAGAAGGAACACGCAATGGCGCGCTGTTCGGACCCGTTGCGTTGGTATGCGAGCAATCCCGACTGCTGCAACTCGCCGACGCTCGTGCCGATGAGCAACGTCCCGTCGGCCGTCACGCGCACCGTGTCGGCGCCTTCGAACTCCATACGGATCTGCGACGGATCGGCTCCGGCTGCGATCGCCAGATCGTACCGCGGACGGCCATCCTCGACGTAGTAGACTGCGTCGATGCCCGGGTACATTCGATCGATTCGCACGCGTCGGTGGCGCTGCACATCGGTCGCCCAGCGGGACGAATCGTTGCCGATGAAGTAATTGCTTCGTCCCGGCAGCGTGTCCAGTGCCATCGGTTGCACCTGCGCCTCGGCATTCGCAAAGCGCATCCGCACGACCTGACCCTCGCGGGCCGCTGCCAGGGAGTGATCGTCGAACATGGTCGCGCCGACGTTGGACCGCCCTGCACGCTCCTCGTCGACGGTGCGATGGAGGTCGAGCACCATGCCGTCGCCGGTCACCCATGTCTCGAGTCCCGGCGTCTGCATCATGAACAGCGCCCGCGAATCCCACTGTCCCCGGTTCTCTACGAACGTCGCCTGCGCCCGCGCGATCGATCGGTCGACGGTCGCGCCCGACCCGACGGCATCCCGCAACGCGTCCGCACCGCGCTCCGCTGCGGAGCGTTGCGCTTTGGTCTGCGCCGGCAGCAACGACGGGATCATGGCAAGAACGAACGGTAGGAGCAGTGCGGAGAACGCCGCGGTGAGCGGCGTGCGGGTGCGATGCGGCATGATTCACTCCAAATAGGTGTCACCGGAAACCGACTGGTGCGGGTCCGTGAAATTCATTCTCGATGCGGTGTCGATCGTGGGATTGGTGAGGTGCGCTCGCGTGGGGACGACGAGAATCCCGGTCCCGTGTCTCGGTCACTTGCGGTTCGTGTCGCATATGCCCGCGCGAAACGCCGCGGTCGACGCCCACGGTGCGGCGGCGAATATACAAGTTTGAACTGGGCGGGTCGCGGGCTCAGGAACGAACATCCGACGCGGGCGTGCAGGCGATCTGGTCGTGCGATCACGCGTGGTGCGTGCCGCTCGTGGGCCCTGCACGGCCTCTCAACGAAGGCGAACGCTGGCGCTTTGAACCGTAGGTTCCGCGCACCGATAGTGCCGGCATGGTCGTCCGCTCCGCTCCTCACGATCCGGCGTACGGTCGTCGCTCCCGGAGGTGGCTGCCTTGCAGCACATTCTCCCAAGCCAACGACGTCGCTGCCGAGCCGGTGGCGACGCAATCAACCAGACCATGGACATGATGGAATCCTACCTCGAAGTATCCCAGGACGCCGGGCGCGAATTCTTCGGACGGAACGTTCCGGGCGAAGTCGTAATGCTCAACCTGCTGCGGTTTCGCGACGTCGCCGATTATTCCGCGTTTCCCGAATTGGAACCCGATACGCCGATCTCCGGACGTGAGGCGTACTTGAAATACATGGAACACACGCTCCCATTTCTCAGGGAGAGTGGTGGCGAGGTGGTGTTCCAGGGAGATGGCGGTCGATTCCTGATCGGGCCACCGAACGAGGTCTGGGATTTCGTCATACTCGTTCGTCACACGTCACGCGAGACCTTCATGGCGTTCGCCTCCCACGAAGCGTACCAGGAGGGGATGGGGCATCGGACGGCGGCAGTGCTGGATTCGCGGTTGCTCGCGGTGGTGGAGGACAGGGCGTGTTGACAGCAGGGCTGCGCCCGTATGGTTGGCACGCGGTCGGGCCCATCGATTTCCCAGCCGAGCGCGAGTGTGATACGATTCACAGCCTCTCGTTTTCCCTCCCGACTCCAAATACGTTGAAGCGTGCCGCAGCGTATTCTCCGGATATGGAGTACGACATTCGTCGCAGTAGATCATATTCTCTCCGGACCCGGGACAACGGGTTTATCTTGTGGAACCACCGGACGCGCTTGACCGACACTGGCACGGATTCGGGCGTCGCGTCGAGGAGTATTAGAAACTCTGAGGCCCGAGCGTTGCGCGAGACGACGCGCAATAGTCCAACAATTTTCTGACGCGCGTCGAAGAACCCACGCGTCCTGCCGCCCTCACCAGTGTATCCGGTTTCCGACGGAAGTTCGATGAGGCGCTTCATTGTGCCGTCATACGGCAAGCCCTGTACAAACACATCGTTGTGAATCCGAAACAGCGTGAACGATTGTTCCTCGCCCGGCGCAACATCGATCTTCCAGGGATTATGCTCGACCGGGTCGCGTTGACTGAGTGACCAACAGAGTCGGGCACCCACGATGTTCGTGTTGTTGTAAGCGGGTGAGTTGTGCGCCTCATCGCGTGTTTGCGAGTCGTTGGCAACGGTAAGTTGCATGAGTGAATTGCAGGGAACCCAAACGTAAAGCGTGCAGTTCTCGAGTGCCGTTGCCGTGGGATTGACCACGCGGAGTTGAGCGTTCTGCCCATTATGTGTCCAGCCAACAACACGAAGGCGAGTGCGCGCAGACACATACCGAACTGCGATGAATCGTTGTACGGCCGCGTACATTCCGCCGCCGAGGAACCCCGAGACCACTCCTGCGATAATGGCTGCCCAGCCGGAGTTGTCTGCAATCCAAGACAGTAGTCTATCCAACATTTCCTGGTCTTTGCAATCGAGTTGCTACGGCGGGACTACGGTCAACGCAGGGGCAATCACACCTCAAACACCTTCAAAACCTCGTCCCCGTAGTGGTTGATCACCTTCACGGCGATTCTGCCGGTTGCGGGGCGGGGGAAGGGACGGCTTGTGGTGCGGTAGAGGGATGACCAGGCGTCCTCGTCGATCTCGGCCTTCAGGGCACGCTTGAGCCTGTCGTAGGGCTCCTGGGCGCCGGTGAAATAGGCATGGCGGACGAAGAAGCTCTCGCCGTCGTATTCAGTGTCGATGAACCAGCAGGCGATGTCGTCCGTGCTGTTGCTGCGGATGTCGCCCGTCGTGGGATCGAAGACGTCGACGCCACGAAGGTCGACCACCGTCTCGCCATTTTTGTCGGTTATAATCGCGACATCCGGCTCGCCGAAGACGGTGAACAGGTTGCCGGCGCCGGTCTTCTTGAGGAGTTCGTCGCCCATTGCGAGGTCCGGGTTCATGTTGGCGGGCAGGACGGTGAGCTTGCCATAGCGCTTTGACTCCTCGGAGACGTGCGGGTCAAAGGCAAAGCCCAGCACCACCAGGACGTCGTATCCGATTCCCTGCACCGCCTCCTTGGCCGCCTCCTTGATCTGGTCCGGACCGACGGTCCCGTGTTCCGGGCCGATTGTCAGCGCGACTCGATGCTGCTTATCCTTGGCGTCGGTGTAGGTACCCGTTGCACAGATCCAGCCATCGCCCGCGAACGGTTCGAGCGTGTCGAACTTGATCCGGACCGACTTGTCGGTCCCCTTGACACCCGCCTTCTTCAGGTTCTCCAGAATCATGATGGTGAAGTCCTGCTCGCGATGCGCTTCCTCCTTGCTCACCGTACCGTCGAGGTTCTCGTCGGCGGGGAGGTCGCGGTGAGGGGAGAGGCTCTCCACTGTGAACGGTCCGGTGACGCGCACGCGCTTCTTGTCCTCGTACGGCTGGTCGAAGAGCGTCTCCTGATCGGCACGCCGGGCGATGCTCGCATCGATTTCCTCCTGCCGCTTTCGGCGGAGCGACCAGAACTCTTGGTGTGCCTTCTTTGCCGCGGCCGACCACTTCTCGTCGACTTCACGCGGCACCTCCCATTCCTCCCACGACTGTTTGACGGCCGCGTTGAGCTGCTCGCGCGCGACATCCTGCTTCGGCTGCCACCTCTCGTGGATCTCGTCGATCTCCTCGTTGTTGGCGATCGCCTTGAGCGTGATGTGAGGGACGCGCTTGTAGACGAAGCCCTTGCGGATGTCGCCGTCCGTGTCCATGTCCTGCGGAATGACGCCCGTGAGTTCCGCTTCCTTCTCGAGGCCTTCGCGGGAATCCGTGAGGAGGTAGTAGGGGAACTTGCCCGCCATCAGGCGCGTGCGGGCGAGAGCAAGTGCAACACGACTGGTGTCAATAGTGATCCAGCGGCGGCCCCATTGCTCGGCGACGTAGGCAGTTGTGCCGCTGCCGCAGGTGGGGTCGAGGACGAGGTCGCCAGGATCTGTCGTCATCAGCACGCAACGCTGAACCGCGCTCGTTGACGTTTGAACGACATAGACCTTCGGATCAGTACGACTTTGCACGCCGGCCACGTCGGGCCAAGAATTCGAGATTGGGTAGGCGATGAAATCATCGAGGCACCGCACATAGCGGATTTGGCGTCCGCTGACTACGACCCGACCTGCCATTATCAACCGCTGCATACCATCAACACCGGTTTTCCAGTAACCCGACGTAGGCCGGAACACCCGACCGAAGGCTGACACGGGAAAGTCCCCCGGAGGGCGTTGGCTCGTCAATCCCCCAAGGGTGCAGACCCGGCCACCACTTGAGAACACCGGAGATACCATTTCATCGGGAGTCATTGGGCGGAGGTTACCATCATCAAAAATGACGCTGGAGTACTTCGTCGCACCCGCACTACCGATCTCCTTTTCCAGATACAGCTGTCGATACTTGACTTGGCTGAGGTTCTTCGCGTACCAAAGAAGGTAGTCAGTCGTGCCGGCCAAGAGCTCAGCAGTTGCAGAACTCGTCTTGGAAAACGGGATCATAGCGACATTGTTGTCTCCACCGAATACCTCGTCGAGTAGACAACGTACCAAGTGAACATTCTCATCGCCGATCTGCACGAAGACAGATCCCGATTCAGTCAGTAGCTCGTGTGCCACGGCCAGTCGGTCGCGCAGATAGGCGAGATAGGAATGAATTCCGAGCTGCCAAGTATCCCGAAACGCCTTCACCTGCTCCGGCTGCCGCGTCGCATCCTCGACCTTCCCGTCCTTCACATCCCGCTTCCGCGTCGACACCTGCCAGTTCGAGCCGAACTTGATGCCATAGGGAGGATCGATGTAGATCATCTGAACCTGTCCCTTCAGACCTTCCTTCTCCGCCAGCGAGTTCATCACCATCAACGAGTCACCGAGGATCATCCGGTTCGACCAGTGCTGGTCATGCTCGTAGAACTCGATCTTCTTCTCGAACTCGTCGATGCCGTTGAAGTCGTCGAAGAAGTCGAGCTGGCTCTCGTCGTTAGACGTGGCGTCCGCGTGGCGTCGCAGATCCTCGATGATCGCCTGCGGATGAATCTTCTCCTGGATGTAGATCGGCACGATTGGCACCGCCAGGTCCGCCTGATCCTGCTCATCCTTTCCTTTCCACACCAGCTGCGGGTCGAGGGAGGGATCGCGAGGGTAGAGCATCGTCTTCGGCGCGCTCTCCTCGTCGGCCACGAAGTCGCGGAGCTCCTCAGTGGGGATGTTCTTGCGAGTGTCCTTGTGTTTGATGGAGACTACCGGGGTCGAGGAGTTCTTTGTCGGCGACTTCTTGCGTGCCATGGCGGGAGAGAGGTGTTGCGAGAATGTTGAGAGAGTCGAGACGTTCAGCATCAACCGCCTACGAGGCCAACTCGGTGGAATTGGTCGGTGCCGAATTACACTTACGACAAGGCGGGTCCAGTTAAACCGCACCCGACGCGGTTCCGACCGGCAGTTCACTGTACGTCCGTCCGTCGAGCTCGCGGCCGTTTCGCTTCTTGTTGAATCCGCCCCACTGCTTAAAGAAGAACGGCACCTGAGCGGTGGCGCATTGGTTGCGTATGCTGCGGACCCACTCAACATCCATCGCGCGAGCGCCCGGTCCCGACTCCCCACCAACGATCGCCCAATCGATGTCGCGGAGGTCAAGATCCGGAAGCGGTCCGAGCAGCGGCTCCAGGGAAAGAAACTTGATGTCAGCACCAGTAGCCCGCAGATCGTCGATCCGATACATGTAGTCAAGATTCTCGACACTCACCCCCATCCAGATGTGCTCCGACCAAGGAAGGATGGGAGAGAGCTCGCGCAGGCGCTCGGACCGCTTCGTAAGTATCTGGTACTGGTGCCACGGGGCCTCGTTCATCGCTGCAAACACGCGGACGATGAACTCCGACGGCACGTCTTCGTGAAACAGGTCGCTCATGGAGTTCACGAAGATCATCCGCGGCTTGCGCCAACGCAACGGTATCTCCAGAGCGTGTTGCTGCAGCGTTACCCGAAAGCCGTTCCGATAGTTCGGCTGCCGCATGGCCTTGAGGCGCTTCGCCATCCGCTCGGCATAGCAGAACTTGCAGCCGGGGCTTACCTTGCTGCAGCCGGTGACCGGGTTCCACGTCGCTTCGGTCCACTCTATCGAGGAGTTCGTCGCCATTACGGTTTGCTCAGGATCTCTTGTGCAATCTTCACAGCTGTCTTTGAACCGCGTGGATTTGCCGACGCGAAGCAGAGTAGATACAACGGATTGTTCCTGCTATTGCGAAGCGCCAAGGGGTTTTCAGCGACACCGGGAAAGATCGTCTTGAGTCGACGCACAAAATATCCGGAAATGGACTTGAAGTCACTGACCTTGCGCGTGCGGCTCTCCGTGCCAAACAGGCTTTCTTCGCTTCGTTCTTCGTAGAAGGCGCGATACCAGTCGGGCTCGCCAAACATTTCATCAAGCCGGTGACGATTGCCTTCTGATATTTCTGCATCGCGACGCAGGAGCCGGTTGACGGCAACGCCGAGCGGAAATAGTAGCCACAGGTCAATTGCCTTAGTCGACGCAATGGCTTCGATCGTTTCCCACCGCACTTGCATTCCATACGGATCCAGGAACATGACGGCGCGGTTCCTGTCCCAGTTCCGATTCCGGCAGAGTTCGTTGAGGTACGCGTTCGCTTCGCCGTGCTCGATAACTATATCCGAGGCGAGGTCAGGATATTCGGTAGGAAGGGTGTTCAGTTCACGAAGGTTTCCTTCGTCCTTTTCGATGAAGATGTACTTCGTGAATCGCGGCTCGATCTCCAGTGCCACATGGGCGGACCCCTTTACGAACTCCTCACCCTCCGGTTCGGTCAGCTCCAGGTACGGGCTCTCTGCTGCATCGACCCCTTCCGATGTGCGGTATCCGGTTCCGGCGAAGGCATCAATGTATGCGAATCGGAAATCCTGCCGATCCATGATTGTTGCATACGCTGCGAGATACTTCCGGACACGCTCGAGCTTCTCTGTTGTCCACGGACCACCGAACCGATGCGCTGCTCGCTTCACGTTCACACCTACACTACTGATGGGCTGTCTCACTGATCACCCCCTTTACCACAGCCGCCGCATCCCACGGATCCGCCACCTCCACAAACGCCCACCGCCCGAACCCACCGCGGTTGTTGATCGCAGGTATCCACTGCGAGCGCGCTGCCGCGACCTTTGCCGCCTTGTCCTTTTTGTTCTTCGTCGTGGGCTTCGATTATCGCATGCCGGTCGAGCCTCCTGGATGTAGATCGGCACGATTGGCACCGCCAGGTCCGCCTGATCCTGCTCATCCTTTCCTTTCCACACCAGCTGCGGGTCGAGGGAGGGATCGCGAGGGTAGAGCATCGTCTTCGGCGCGTTCTCCTCATCGGCCACGAAGTCGCGCAGCTCCTCGGTGGGGATGTTCTTGCGGGTGTCCTTGTGCCTGATCGAGGCGACGGGCGTCGGCGCGTTCTTCGTCGGCGACTTCTTGCGTGCCATGGCAGGAGAGAGGTGTTACGAGAGGAAATCGAGGAGATGACTACGTGAGGTACATTGGCCGCCGTACGATCAGGCCTTGCGTCACAGCGTCAAGTGTGTGATCTTTGTGCTCAGATATCCACCCCAGCTGGGCCCTTCGGGGCTCACTGGCCCCCGCCGGGTTACGATCCGGCGGCTTTTTTTTGTACCGCCACAACTGACGATCGATGCGACGCGCTGCCTTCCTCATCGACGGCTTCAATCTTTATCATTCCGTACGTCGAGCTCAGCAGGCATTGCAAGGAGCCAGTACGAAATGGCTCGATATCCGACGCCTGTGTCAAGATCGGGCATACCTGATTGGTCGCGACGTCCGGCTCAGCGATGTGTTCTACTTCTCTGCCCTCGCAAGGCACCTGGAGGCAAAGCGGCCAGATGTCACTGTCCGTCACCAGATCTACCTCGATTGTCTTCGCGACTCTGGCGTATCGATCGAACTCGCTCGCTTCAAGCCCAAAGTGCTGGTCTGCGACAGGTGCCACAGCAAGTTGAAGCGGTACGAGGAGAAAGAAACGGACGTTGCCATCGCCGTCAAGCTGCTCGAGCTCTTTCACAAAGGTGAATGTGAGATTGCCGTACTGGTCACTGGCGACACGGACGTGGCACCGGCGGTCCGTGCCGTTGCGAGGCTGTATCCACAATCCGAGCTCTGGTTCGCGTTTCCCTACGATCGAAAGAACAAGGAGCTTGGAAAGCTGGCGCCATCGTTCTCGTTGAGCAAGGACTCGTACGCCTCGTACCAACTGGCCGACCCATACATCTGCGTAGACGGTCGGTCGATCAAGAAGCCGTCGACGTGGTGACGGCGCCCAGGATCGTATTCCGCGCATCCCACGGATCCGACACCTCCACAAACGCCCACCTGCCGAATCCGCCGTGGTTGTTGATCGCAGGAATCCACTGCGACCGCGCGGCCGCGACCTTCGCCGCCTTGTCTTTACGCGCTTCGCCGCTGACCTCGATGATCAGGTTGAGTGCATCGTCAGGACCGTGGCCGTCGTCGAGGACCGCGATGAAGTCGGGAATGTACTGCCGCTGCTCTCCGTTGAGCGCGTAGGGGATGGTGAAGCCGAGGTTGTGGTTCTTCACGTAACGGATCACCTCGTCGACCTCCTCCTCGAGCACCTGCGCCATCTTCTGCTCCCACGATCCGGTATCGGCGACGACATGCGAGATGTGACACTTCTCCGGATTCGTCTGATACACCGGACGCGTGGTGTCGAAGTCGACGTAGCGCGTCGAGCCGATGGTGTCGTAGGGACGCAGGATCGGCTTCAGAACGGGTTCGCCGCGGTGCGTTCGCAGGATGGCCCGGTAGATCCGGTCGGCGGCATCGTGCCGATACTCGGTCAACAGCAGGAGTTGGATGAACGTATTGCCCTTCAGCGTCACGCATTCCGACATCCAGCGCTTCGTGATTGCCAGGAGTTGGGGGAAGAGGAAGGGGCGAGGGGAGCCTTCGGTGTCGGAGAAGTAATGCTGGGTTACGTAGCGCGCCAGATGGAAGGCAACCTCGTTCTCGCGACGTCGTTTCAGGTCCTCGAGCGTGTGGATGGCCGACTCCCCGACGATCGGAGCGATCTCGGTGCGCGTCGGAACATCGGCGCTCGAGAGCGCGAGATGTGAATCATCCGTGAATGTCGCCTCGAGGCGGTCGGCTGGAAGATCGAAGCGGTAACCGACCACGCGCGGGAACGTGATCTCGAGATCTGCGCGATCCTCGAGCGCACGGACGCGAGTCGGCATCGGGCCCGGCTGAGGATCGGGATTGCTCCCGCTGGTCGGTATGAAGGAGAAGGGAACGCCGTACACCTCGGCGTATTCCGCATCGAATTTCCCTTCATCGTTCACGGCATAGCTCATGCGTCGCAGGGCGCGTCCGACGACCTGCTCGCACAGCAGCTGCGTACCGAACGCCCGAACGCCGAGGACGTGGGTGACAGTATTGGCGTCCCATCCCTCGGTGAGCATCGAGACGCTGACGACACACTTGATGCCCTCGCCCAGTTTGCCGGACTTGCCGACGGTATTCATTACTTCTCGAAGCAGATCCTCATCGGTCAGGCCGTCGGCATCGCGTCCGGGAAACCGCTGTCGATATTCTTCCTTGAATTCTTCGATTTCGCGCGCGGCGATCTTCTTGAAATCGTCGCTCATCGCCGTGCCGGACTCCAGCTGCTCGCTGTCGACCAGGATCGTATTCGGTCGACGCAGCCAGTTGCCGGAACGATCGTCGTTGCGGAAAATCTCGAGCTCCCCCGCCTGTACGATCGATTCCTCACCGACCTGTTTCTCCCAACCCGCGATGTAGTCGTAGACCAGCTTCGACACGTTGGTGTTGTTGCAGACGACGATGAACACCGGCGGCGTTAATCCTTTCGCCTGCGCATCGGTGTTCTGATCCCAGATCCGGTAGTACTTCTCGTAGTTGCTATAGAGACTGTGCAGTGCGCCCTGCAGCTCCGTCGGCAGCTTCGGCTCACCGCCCACGGCGTCGGTCTTGCGTCCCTTCTTCGGCAGCTCGTCGCGGATTCGCAGCCAGAGGTCGCGGTAGGTCGGCTGCTCGCCGATCATCGAGTCGTCGGATACCGGCACGCGCGGCACCTTGACGATCCCCGCCTCGATCGCGTCGATCAGCGAGAAGTCGGAGACGACCCATGGGAAGAGTGTGCCCTCGCTGTATCCGGAGCCCTGGAGGAAGAAGGGTGTGGCCGACAGGTCGTAGATCGCCTTGACGCCCATCTTCTTCTTGATGGATTCCACGCCCGTGATCCAGACACGTGCTTCGGTATCCCGCCGCTCCGCTTCCTTGCGCTCCTCCCCTTTGAGCTTGACCTCCTCGCCATCCGGTCTGCGGCGGTAGCAGTGGTGCGCCTCGTCGTTGATGACGATGATGTTCTTCTTGTTGCCCAGCTCGCGACAGACTCGCCGGACCATCTCGTCGGGCGACTCGGTGAACGCTCCGGTCTGGTCGGCGCCGAGGATGGACTTGGTCAGCTTCGCGCCGGCGATCTTCTCGCGTCGCTGAAACGCGTGGAAGTTGGTGATGAGGATCCGCGCCTGTCCGAGCTTCTCTAGCGCCTCCGGACCGACGATGTCACGCTGGCGGTAGTAGTTGTTCGGATCGTTCGGCAGCAGCACCCGCAGGCGATCGCGGATGGTGATGCCGGGGGCGATTAGCAGGAACGTATCGGAGAATCGGGCGTCCTGTGAATTGGCGAGCTTGTTGAGCGCGTGCCAGGCGATCAGCATTCCCATCACGACCGTCTTTCCCGAACCGGTCGCCATCTTCATGGCGAGGCGGGGGAGACCCGGATTGGATTCCGCATTGGCCCGACGCAGGTCGTCGGCGATCCATCCGTCTCCCGATTTCGATGCGACTTCCGTGATGTAGATCACGGTTTCGAGCGCCTCGATCTGACAGAAGAAGAGCTTCCGTTCACGGTCCGGATTCGTCCAGTAGTTCAGCAGTTGCCGGGTGGTTGCAGTCACCCCGCTGTATCCACCCCTGCGCCAGAGCTCAACGCGCTGGCGGATCTTGTTGACCAGTGGATTCTGCTCGACCCGGTCCTGCGTCCACTCGGTTTCAATGGGCATCTGCCCACTCTTCTTCTTCGACTTCGGGATCGGGATGAAGTATGCGCTTGGTCGGCGCCCTTCGACGACCTCGTCGGTGATGCCCTCATCACTGAACCGGAAGTGGCGGTTCGGTTCATCGAACGGGGAATTGATGACCGGGTTCTCGATGACGACGTGGGTACTCATGCGTCGGTGCGTGATTGACAGGAGCGAAACGGGGAATGATACGCCGACGAGTCGAGCAAACCGGACGTGGCATGTCCGGTTTGGAATCGATTGCTATTGTTGTCCGCGTTGTACGAATCCGTACTCGAAGGCGGTGTGGATCGATGCGGCAGGCGCATGACCCGAAGGTCAGCCGTCCAATGTACGGCAGAGGTGATCATCACTCAAGAAGCGTTTGATCGCTTCTCCGGCGTGCTCGGCCGAATCGACCGGAAGTTGAGTGCAACGTGTGTTCGGTCCACTCCGGTCGTCGCAGTTCGCCTCGCCGCATGACGGCCGGCGCCGCACGATGCCGCACCCGCAAAATTCAGGAGACTATATACATGTCAGAATCCTACCTCGAAGTATCCCAGGACGCCGGGCGCGAATTCTTCGGACGGAACGTTCCGGGCGAAGTCGTAATGCTGAACCTGCTGCGGTTTCGCGACGTCGCCGATTATTCCGCGTTTCCCGAACTGGCGCCCGACACGCCCATTTCCGGCCGCGAGGCGTACATGAAGTACATGGAACAGACGCTCCCATTCCTCGAGGAGAGTGGAGGCGAGGTGGTGTTCCAGGGAGATGGCGGTCGATTCCTGATCGGGCCGCCGAACGAGGTCTGGGATTTCGTCATGCTCGTTCGTCACCGTTCGCGTGAGACCTTCATGGCGTTCGCCTCCCACGAAGCGTACCAGGAGGGGATGGGGCATCGGACGGCGGCAGTGCTGGATTCGCGGTTGCTCGCGATCGTCGAGGAGAAACCCCTATAGCGACCAAATACCGCCGGCGAATTCGTTCCCGTCAAAAGTAATCGCGTCGTTTGCGGGACGCCTGCCCCATTGCACATCGTGCGTCGAACGTAATTCGTGCGTCGGACGAGACCCCGGCGCAACGCGAACAGCGCGTGGTGGAGTGGCATTCCGACCGGATGGATATCGAACACCCACAGCGTTGCCATGGGCTACGAAAGGGCGACCCTCCCGGCCTTTCCTGGAGGCGCAGCATTCATGCGGTGGTACGTCGACACAGTTCGCGACGCGGGATGTCGAAGATCGATATCGTGCGACTTGTGGTTCCATCGTCGAGCACGGTCACCATTCCTCGCGGGATCAGGCGCAGCGACCCCGCATCGAATACGGCCATGCCCGAGGCCGACCTCACAATGACGGTAGATCCGGACTGCAGCAACGCCGATCGCCTCGACGGGTGCAATTAATCAATGCCCTGGTAAGACCGATTCCGGTGATCAGCAGCGCAACGGCCACACCACCTGTCGACCGATTCGGAGAGCCGTTCCACTCCCACCCACGCCACGTATCCATCGGGGCGAATCAACACTGCCGTCGGTGCGGATACGGTGCCGAGCACCGGCAGCTCCCACGCACCGTCGTACGTCGCGCGCACGGTACGAATTCGATTCGCCCATCGAGCGAGCTCGAGTTCACCGTTGGTGAAATCGAGCAGGAGCGGACGGGCCTCGTGTAGCAGCGTGTAGACCCGCGTCGGACCCTCGTCGGTTTCGATGTCGAGGTCGGGCATGCGGCGGCCGGCGAGCGGATGTGTGCCGCCGAGATCGTAGTGGATGTCGAGGCCGGACATCATGCCGGCCATATGACGGCGGGCGTCGTCGGTGGCGAGCAGCTCGGCGATGGTCTCGCGCAGCGCGTCGTGGCGGTCATCCGGGGTGGCGAGGGCGACCTGGGCCATCGTGGTCCGCAGCACTCGCGCGGCGACGGGGTGCCGCTCCGCGTGGTAGGTGTCGAGCAGGGATTCGCCCGATGTACCGTGGACCACCTGCGCCAGTTTCCATCCGAGGTTCACCGCGTCCTGCACGCCGATGTTCAGACCCTGGCCGCCCTGCGGCGGATGGATGTGGGCGGCGTCGCCAGCGAGCAGCACGCGGCCGCTGCGGTAGGTGGCGGCCTGGCGGGTCGCGTCGGTGAAGCGCGAGAGGTAGATCGGGCTGTGTGCTCCGAAGTCGGTGCCGTAGGCGGCGATGAGTGCTTCCTGGAATTCCTCGAACGTCGGATCTCCGGAATGCGCGACGTCGCGTTCCTTGAGAACGACACCGTAGGGACCGCTGCCGTCGCCGAAGCGATCGACCGGACCGATGCCACCGCCTTCGGGCCGAACACCGATCTCCGGGCGATCGGTCATTTCCACATGTGCGATGATCCAGCTCGTGGTCGCGTCCCATCCGGGGAATTCGATTCCGGCAGTCTTGCGGACGAGGCTGCGTCCGCCGTCGCAACCGACGAGGTAGCGGGCGCTGAGCGATTCGTGCGCGGCGGGCGCGCCGGCATCGTCGATCCGCTCTGCCTCGGCGAGCGTGACGTCCACGCCGTCGGCATCCTGCGTGAAGCCGATGACCTCGCGTCCTCGAAGGATCGGGACGTCGAGTTCTGCGATCCAGCCGGCGAGAATCCGCTCGAATTCCTTCTGCCACAGCGCCAGACCGTAGTTGTGGCGTGTGGGGAAGTCGCTGATGTCGAGGGGTGTTCCTCCGAAGCCCTGTATCTGCATCGCCTTCCCTTCGGTGAGGAATCGATCGGCGATGCCGCGCTGATCGAGGACTTCGATGGTGCGCGCGTGAAGACCGCCGGCGCGGGAGCCATCGAGTTCGTGGGTTTGGCGGCGTTCGACGATAATGCAATCGACGTCGGCGAGGGCAAGCTCACCGGCGAGCATCATGCCGGCGGGACCGGCGCCGGCGATGAGGACGGGGTACTCGTTGTGCATCATGGAGTGGAGGTAATTGACGGCGTGATCTCACGCCTGGTACAAATCCGCAAGCGACCAGCAGATCACCTCACGGTCGTCACACTCTATCGCTTCACGGAAGTCGTCGGTGAAGCCGCTCGCCGATACGTAGAGCAGCGGGGAAGCGGGCTCGAGCGTCACGTGGGCCCAGGCACGCCCGGCGTCTGCCGCACGCTCGAGCATCGCCAGCGATCGTCGCTCGCGATCGGCTCCTTCCCATCGTCCCCATTCGGTCACGAGCGGCAGTCCGAGGGAATCATGGCGCCGATCGTAGGCCTGCACGGCAATTCGCTCGAATTCGAGTCCCATGTACTTGTCGAGTTCCGGCACGACAAAGCGCTGATGAAAGCGGAACGCCGGGTCGGCGATGCCATTGCGAACGGGTTCGTTCGGCCTGGCGTCGATGTTCCTGCGTGTCTCGACACACCCGAGCTCGACGAGCCGTCCAAACTTGTCGCGAAGGCCCTGGTCGTTGGGGAGTCCGGTCTGTTGGGCGATCTCATTCCGGCCGGTGCAGCCGTCGGCGACGGCGCGGAGTACTGCGCGATATTTGGAGGTATCCAGCAGCCCAAATTCCTGATCGAGTGCGGTCTCAACCAGCAGCCGTACGTCGCCATCAGGCGCGAGCATTTCGCGTGCGACGTTTGCGGCCAATGCCTGCGGGGCATCAACCGCCGCGAGATAGCGTGGCGTGCCGCCGAAGATACCATAGCTGAGTGCCTGATCGCGGAGCGATGGCAACGGAGTCATCGTGGCGGAGTCCCAGTATCCGAAGGGATGCAGACGGTGCTGCCACGCGAATCGGCCGTAGAGCGGTCCGCCACCTGTTGCGAGTGCCTCCATGGTTCCAACGGCCGAACCCGAGAGCACGAGAAGCAGCGGACGGGCCGGTCGTCGCCGCTTCCAGGCGGCGTTCAGCTCGGACGCGAGACCGCCGATTCCGCGGTCGTCGGCCAGGTACTGGAACTCGTCCAGGATGAACACCAGGGGATCCGGAGTACGCAGGTCGAGAATCAGGTTGAAGATCGTACGCCATGTCTGTCCCTGGTACGCTTCCTTTCGCTCAACGAGTTCGACCTCGGGCCGGGAGAGAGGAGCGAGCAGGTCGGGAACACCGAGTGACAGGAGTCGCGCGACCGAGCCGCAACCCGACGTCCACATCGAATTCCACGCCGGGCGCTGAGGCGCTCCCACCAACTCCACCCATCGAATTCCATCAATCGACCGACTCCTCTTGCGCAACCGATCGGTTTCGCATATATTCGCAACCGATCAGTTGCACGTGTGACCCAAACAGCATGAAACGAGATGTCTTTCAGGCGCTCGCCGATCCGACGCGGCGGGCAATCCTGGTCCTGCTCGCCGCGCAGGCGATGACGCCAAATGCGCTCGCCGCGCAGTTCGATACCACACGCCAGGCCGTCTCGAAGCACCTGCGCGTGTTGAACGAATGTCAGCTGCTGGATCAGTCGCGCGTCGGACGCGAAATCTATTACCAGCTCAATCCGCAGAGACTCGATGAGGTCGACCGGTGGCTCGATCAACTCCGGTCGCGAATGGAACAGCGATTCGATCAGCTCGATGAACTTCTGAAATCCACAAAGCCATAAGAGGTGTTTCGTGATGCAATTCAATGTCGATAAGGAGAACAACGCCCTTCATTTCAAGCGCGAATTCGATGCTCCCCTGGAGCGCGTCTGGAAGGCGTGGACCGATCCGGAACTGCTGGATCAATGGTGGGCGCCGAAGCCGTGGCGGGCGGAAACGAAGGAAATGGACTTCCGCGAAGGCGGACACTGGCTCTACGCCATGGTCGGTCCCCAGGGCGAACGTCACTGGGCACGTGCGGCCTATAACAGAATCGAACCCCTCCAGCGAATCGACGCGCTCGATGCGTTCTGCCACGACGACGGTTCGGTCGATGAGAACCTTCCGCAGGCAACCTGGGTCAATCGCTACTTCGCCGAGAACGGTCGTACCACCGTGACGGTCGACGTCACGTACAACAAATTGTCCGACCTCGAAACCGTGCTCAAAATGGGTATGGAGGAAGGCATCAAGATGGCGCAGAAGAATCTCGACGAACTACTCGCAGCGCAGGCCACAACGGCGGCGTGAGTGCTGCCCGGTCGATTGTGAACCCCGATCCTGCCGTCGCGCGGGACCGGGGTTTTATATTCTCCCTCCGTCCACGGTCTGCCATGCCCCCAGCATGTGAATTCCTCCATGGTTCGAACGGAGAATCCGACATACGACCAGCGCCTGCTGCGACTGCGCGATGTCCGCGCGCTGTCGCAACCCTCAGGCGAGACCACCATACCATCGCTGCTCGCCGAACGAATGCGGATACCTCGTTACTCGTCGAGCGCCACTGCTGGAGCGAACGGCAATTTCCAAGGCCCGGAGGGCCGCCCTCCCTTAGCCCACGGCTGAGCCATTCGGTCGTTGAAGCGACGGTGCGACATAACTTCGCCCCCACCGTCCCATTGGGTCGTGGACCCCGCCGGTACCCGCTCGCGACTGTTGCCGGCCCTTCAGAGAGCACAATCATGCGACTCATCCTCATCCCCGCGCTGCTCTGTGCCTGCGCGACCCTCGCCCATGCGCAGAGTCTTTCGCTGTCGAATGTCGACACGTCGAGCTTCCCCGTCCTGTCGGCTGAACTCGAAGTGTTCGACCCGCAGGGGCGCGTCGTCTCCCCGCCGGTGTCGGAATTGACGCTCACCGATAACGGCATCCCCCGCGCCGTCGAGTCGATCGACTGTCCCACACTCCCGACTCCCGCCGACATCTCCTCGGTACTCGTCCTCGACGTTTCCGCATCGATGTCCACTGATGCCATCGGGGGTACCCGGATCGAACTCGCACGCGCCGCCGCCGACGCGTGGATCGATGCGCTGCCGACTCCCTCGAGCACCTGCGCCATCACGGGATTCGACGACGCGAATCAGCTCGTACAGGACTTCACCGACGATCGCCTTCGTCTCCACGCCGCCGTCGCATCGCTCCAGCCACACGGCGGCACCGACTACGACATGGGCCTGCTCCTGCCCGTGGCTGGTGGACTCGCCGTGTCGGCCCGTGCCTCCCATCGCCGCACTATCGTGTTCCTCACCGATGGCTCGGGCACGATGGCGCGCCAGACAGAGATCATCGCCGAGGCGGCACGGCAGAACTGCACGATCTACGCGGTCACGCTTGGAATGGCGTGCCCCCAGTCGCTGCGCGACGTTGCATCCGCGAGCGGCGGCGCGTGGTACGAAAACGTGACATCACGCAGCGAGGCGCGCGCGCTATATCTGCGGATTCTCAACCGTGTCGAGGGCGGCGGCACCTGTCGGATCACCTGGAGGAGCGACCTCGCCTGTGAGCACGAGGAGCGTTCGGTGGAAGTGACGTGGAGCACGATGACCGCCTCTGCCCGCTACACCGTTCCCGAGTCGAGCCTTCCCCGACTGCGGTTCGTCCCGGCGTCGTTGTACGAGCGATCGAAACCTCCCGGCGTTCGGTTCGACACGACAGTTACCGTCACCGCCGAGAACACATCCGTCACGATCACGGATATTCTCCCGAGCAATCCCGCGTTCACAATCGCACCGACGTCGTTCGCACTTGCTGCAGGCGAGTCGCGCACGCTGACGATCAGCTTCACGCCAGCCGACAGTGGTTACGCCTGGACCGACTTCACGTTCACGACCGATCGCTGTACTCGGCACTTCTTCGCCAGCGGCGGTTATCCAGGTGTCTCGCCTACCGTTGCGACACTCACGCTCACGGCTCCCGACGGAGGCGAGACGTACGTGGTCGGCGACGACACGGTCATCACGTGGGATGGAATTCCGACGACGGATACCGTGGCGCTTGCCCTGAGCACCGATGGTGGAATTGGTTGGACCGCGATCGCGACGGCGGCAACGGGCGGACGCTATCGGTGGCACGTTCCGAATTCCCCTTCCAATCAGTGCCTCGTTCGTATTACGCAGAACCCTCCGTCGGATGCCTCGAGCACGTCCGGATGGAGTCGGGCGATCGGAACGGTCGCCTATGAGGAGGGACGCGGAATCGCCACCGACGCCTCCGGCGATGCCATCGTGGTCGGGTACTTCTCCGGCACGATCGACTTCGGTGAAACGACGCTCACGAGCGCCGGAGCAGCGGATCTCTACATCGCGCGGTACCGCCCAGACGGTTCGGTCGCCTGGGCGCGCCGCGATGGTGGAATCGGTTCGGAATCCGCCTACGCCGTTGCGGTCGACCGCGTGGGGAACATTTACGTCACCGGGCAGATCGGGAACGGCGATGCCGACTTCAGCGGCACTGCGGTCACGCCCGTGAGTCGCGCCGACGTCTTCGTCGCGAAGTACGATGCCGACGGGACGTTCCGGTGGGTGCGGCACGCGGGCGGTTCGGACGATGAACGTGGCATCGCGATCGATGCGATGCCTGACGGGGGAATCGCACTCGGCGTTGAATTCAACGGCACGATCGACTTCGGCGGTCCTGTCGCGACGGCGGTCGGCAGCGACGAACTACTGCTGGCACGATTCGGCCCGGACGGCACGCTGGAATGGATCAGGAGCACGGGAATTCAGACGGTCGACTACGGACGTGCGCTCGCGACCGATCCGTCGGGAAGCATTGTCGTTGCCGGCCAGTTCCTCGGCTCGCTCGATATCGCAGGTCGGACGCTCACGAGCGCGGGTGGCAGCGACATCGTCGTTGCGAAGTACGCGTCGGATGGCCGCGCGATCTGGGCGGAACAGGCGGGTGGTTCACAGTACGATCGCGGCAGCGGCGTCGCTGTCGATGCGTCCGGCAATGCCTATGTCACCGGAGCGTTTCGCGGTACGGCGAGCTTCGGCTCCTTGACGCGATCGACCATCGGTCTCTTGGTCGACATGTTCCTCGCTCGATACGCACCGGACGGCAGGGTGGAGTGGGTGACCGGTGCGGGCGGCGGACTGACCTCCGGAAGTCTGGTAGCGGTGACGCCGTCGAACGAACTGCTCGTCGCCGGATCGTACTCCTACAACACCCGATTCGATGGGCTGCGCATCGACGGCAATGACAACGACCTGTTCGTTGCGAAGTACGCGAACGACGGTACCCCGCTGTGGGCGCATGGTGGTGGCGGACTGCGGGGCGACTACCCCTACGGCCTCGCACCGGCTCCCGACGGTACGGCCTACGTCGTGGGTGATTTCACCGAGCTGGCGGAATTCGGAGGCGACACGCTGGTCGGCCATGACAACTGGGACATCGTCGTGTGGAGGGTGGGGGAATTCGCACTGCAGCGGGATACCTCCGATGCCGTCTTCTCGATCGTCGCGCCATCGTTCTCCGCACTGACGGTAGACATGGGCGACGTCGCGGTGGGATCGGCGAAGGATTCGGTGGTGACGGCATTCGTGCGGAACACCGGTTCGATCGCAATTCGAGTCGACTCGGTCTCCATCACCGGTATCGATGCCAGTTCGTTCGAAATCGTCTCGGGATTTCCGCCCTTCACCATCGATGCGGGCAAGGCGCATGCGGTGGAATTCCGCTTTCACCCGACAGCCCCGGGAGTGCATTCCGCGCAGCTCGAGATCGCAACGCAGGCATCGGCGAGCTCCGTCGCGATTCTGGGGCGCGGCATCCCGCCGGTGCTCGCGATCGTCGGTGGACTTGTCGACTTCGGTCGCGTGTCGCTGGGTGCCACGCGCGACACGATCGGCGTGGCGCTGGTGGAAAACGTTTCCGCGGTGCCGGTGCGGATCGATGGCATCGAACGTTACGGAGCGAACTCCTCGATGTTCTCGATCGTTAGTGCTGCCCTTCCGATCACGCTCGAGCCTGGCGAACGACTGCGACTCGACCTGCGATTCGCACCATCGGTCCAGGGCCGAATCAGTGCAAACCTCCTGATCGGCGCCGAGACGAGCACGCCGGCTACGGTGCAGTTGACGGGTGAAGGTATCGACTCCAATGCCGTCGCATCTGCGTCGGCTGACATCGCCGCGACCGATACGTACGCGCGTCCCGGCGAGGAGGTCGTGGTACCGATCGTGTTGCGGCGTGGTGCGAACCTTCAGGGTGTCCCGTCGTCGACGAGAATCGGCGCCACGCTTCGATTCAATGCGACGTTGCTCTATCCGATCGGCGACACACCGCGGGGAACGCTCGACGGCGGCGACCGTGTGATTGCAGTCGACGTACCGCCGGTGCCCGCTTCTGACTCGGTGCTTCGCGTCTACCGCTTCCTCGCGCTGCTCGGCAATGACACGGCGACGGATCTGGTGCTGGAGGATCCGGCATCGAGCGGCAATGCGATTGCGGTGCAGGCGGCGAACGGTCGTTTCCATCTGCTCGGCGTCTGCTACGATGGTGGTGTACGACTGCTGCTCGACGAGGGCGCGGCGAAAGTCGTTGCCGTCCGGCCGAATCCAGTTCGCTCCGAGGCGACGGTCGAAATCCGGACGATCGAGTCGGGTCGCCACCGTCTGGTCGTGGCCGACATGCTCGGACGCGAGGTGGCGGTGATGTATGACGGTGACGTCGAACCGGGTCTGCACGACGTGATCGTTGATACAGGCGGACTCCACAGCGGCAGCTATCTGATGGTGCTCACCACGCCGACGCTGCGGAGCCAACGGCGCTTCGACGTCGTTCACTAGGATGCGCGAACTCGACGAGGCATACCGGGCAACGACCTACCGTACCGACACTCCGTCCGGCGCGATCGACATCCGCATCGGTGTCGCAAGCGCCCGACTCGACCGTCTGCTCGCGAGTCGCGGAGTCGACCGGTGGGCCTTCATCACTGCCTGCAATCCTCATTCACACCTGCTCGACGCGGCGACGAACGCGCGACTCGACGCAGCACTGCGCGCGCGGCTCGAGGAGCTTTCCCACGACTTCCTACCCGGTGAGGGTCTCAGTGATGACGGCCAGTGGCCGGCAGAACCCAGTCTGCTGGTCTTCGCCATCGATCGCGATGCGGCAATGGCGATCGGCAGGGAATTCTATCAGTACGCGATCGTCATCGGCATGCGCGGCGGCCTTCCGGAGCTCGTCTGGCTGGACGCCCGGTGACACCTCGGTCCGCAATGTCGGATGCGTGGTTTGTCACGCGGAGGCACTTTCCGATCTTGTACGCTTTCAACCCCCATCCACGCCCATTCAACCACTGTGTATCGATGTTGATCCGACATTACCTCGCAATGTCGCTAATAGCGATTGCCATCAGCGTGTGTACCGCAGTCGCCGCGCCTCCCCAGGACGGACGGACGATTTCCGGCACCGTCACGGCAGTCGACGGCGCGCCGCTCGAGGACGTCGATGTGATCATCTCCGAGCTTGGACGCAAGGTGAGCACCGATGACGCCGGGCACTACGTCTTTTCCGATCTGCCCGAAGGGACCTATACGATTCTCTTTCAGCGGCTGGGGTATGCGACGGCGTCGAAGCGGGTGGACCTGTCGGTCGTACAGTCGACGACCCTCGACGTATCGCTTCGGGCGATGCCGCTGATGGCGCCGCCGGTGACCGTAACCGCCTCGCGGGAGGCGATCGATCTGACCGATTCGCCGCTGCCCGTGTCGACTGTCGACGCGGAGGAACTGCGACGACACCACAGCGTTTCGATGGCGCACGTGCTGGAGCAGCAGCCAGGTGTTCGGACGCTGAGTACCGGAGAGCAGATCGGCAAGCCGGTGATCCGCGGTCTCAGCGGTTCCCGCGTGCTCGTCGTCGACAACGGACTGCGTCTGGAGGACTATTCGTGGAGCGATGAGGACGCGCCGTCGGTCGACGCGCGTATGGCCGACCGGCTCGAGATCGTGCGCGGTCCGCTCAGCGTGCTGTACGGTTCCGACGCGCTCGGCGGCGTGGTCAATGTGATCCCCGAACCGCTTCCCGACGCCAGTGGACAGCAGGGATACACGCACGCCGGGGTAGAGATCTATGGTGCGTCCAGCAACGCTGAGGGCGGCCTCATCGGACAGCTCGAGGGCGTCACCGGTTCGATCGGATGGCGAGCGCTGCTGACCGGACGTGTCGGCCAGAATTTCTCGACACCGACCGGCGAACTGGAGAACACGGGATTCTGGGCGGTCAATGGCGAACTGGCCGGAGGCGTATCGGGTGACTGGGGCAATGCCGATCTCCGGTTCGTCCACTACGGCGGCGTATACCATCTGCTCGAGGCGAACGAACCGCCGGCAGGCGGCGAGGAGAACGCCGGACCGCGTCGGATACTCGACGACGAACGCGTGCAGCTCAACGGCCAGATGCCGTTCGCCTCGATGCGCCTGGAGGGCCACGCGCAGTTCCAGCGGCATTTCCTTGCCGAGGAACCGGGCGATGAGCAGGGAGGCGGAAATGATACGGGAGAGGAGGAATTCGAACTCGTATTGAATACGTTCACACTCGATCTGCTGGCGCATCATCGGATCGGCGATGACATTACCGGCACTGTTGGTATCTCGGGAATGTCACAGGGAAACGAACCCGATAAGGGGCGTCATATCGTTCCGGCGGCCGAGGTGATTTCCGGAGCAGTGTTCGCGTTCGAGCGGCTCGACCTCGGTCCCGTGGAATTTCTGGGCGGAGCACGCATCGACGGTCGATCGCTCAACGCAACGGCCGATCCGGTACTTGGCATGGTTGCCGACGATTCGCGGTCGTATCTGGCGGTGACGGGAAGTCTTGGCGCTGTCTGGCATCCGATCGACGAGATGGCGGTTACGGCGAACGTGGGACGGGCATGGCGGGCACCGAATTACTTCGAACTGTACGCCAATGGACCACGTATTGGCGATGCCCGATACGAGATCGGGCGGTCGGATCTGAATCCGGAGACGAGTCTGAATTTCGACGGCGGAATTCGACTCGATTTCCCCGCGGTCCGCATCTCATTCAATGCGTTTCAGAACCGTATTACGGATTATATCTACATCGAGCGATCAGGCGATTCGCTCGAGAGTCTGCCGGTCTACCGGCATCACCAGGCGGACGCGGTATTGACCGGTGGCGAGGGACAGGTAACCGTCGAGCCGATCGATCTGCTGAGCGTTTCGGCACGGTACGACATGGTGCGTGGAGACAACCAGCAGACCGATCAGCCGCTGCCGTTGATGCCACCGCAGCGCGGGGCGATCAGCGTGGAGCTGCACTCCACCGAACTTGGATGGGCCGATCGGGCGTGGCTCAGCGTCGAACTGGAGGGTGTCGACAAGCAGACGAACCCTGCGCCGAGCGACCAGGTCACCGCTGGATACGGACTGGTGAATCTCGGTGCCGGAATGCAGGCGAAGTTCCTCGGCCACGACGTCCGGATCGATGCCCGCGTCACGAATCTCGCCGATCACGCCTACCGCGATTTCCTCAGCCGCTACAAGGGGTTTGCGCTGGATCCCGGCCGCAACATCGTGCTGCACGTCGGTGTGGGGATGTAGAAACGGCGAACCGCATTGACCGCTCGGGAGTCGGCGCCCGAACTTGGGAGGAGTCGGCCCGCGCGGAAGAACGTGCCGGCGGAGATGGCTGTGTCGCGGGAGCGACCGGCGCAGTCCGCGCGAATCACGAGCATCACCTCCACCGAAGTCGATCTGCGTTGGGGTCTGACCGATGAAGATCTCGCGTTCGGCCGCGCAATTCGGACCTGCCTCCAGGAAGTCGACATGAGCCGACCGTATTTCATCGGTATGGCCGACTCCGAGGAAATTGGTGACAGCATCGACATCGCCGGTCCGCTCAATACTATCGGCCTGAATCCAATCAACGGCGGACACCGACACAGAGACAATGAACCACACAGCCCCCGGTCGCATGGCCGATACCTGGAGGGATGCCTGGGCGCGTCCGATGGTGCGCCGACAGCTCCTCGCGACGGTGGCGACGCTCGTTGCCGTTCTCTTCGTCTTCTCACACTTCGTGCTCTTTATCGAGAAACGTCCGGGGGTGGTACTGCCCGATCCGATACTTGCGTCCTTCCAGGCGCGTGACGTCACCTGGGCGATTTTCGCCTTCATCTACGGCAGCATCGTCGTCGGCATTCTCTATCTGCTCTCGCATCCGCGCGGACTGCTCGTCGCGCTTCAGGCGTACGTGATAATGATGTCTGTCCGGATGGTGGTGATGTATCTGACGCCGCTGGCTCCGCCGAACGGGATCATCCCGCTCGTGGATCCATTTGCTGCAGCAGGTACCGGCACGACGCTGCTGAAGGACCTCTTCTTCTCCGGGCACACGTCCACGCTGTTTCTGATTTTTCTGACCGCGCGTCTCGGGAGCGTGCGCATGATCTTCCTGCTCTGCACGATCGTCACGGGGACGCTGCTCCTGCTCCAGCACGTCCACTATTCGGTCGACGTGGTCGCTGCTCCGTTCTTCGCCTATGTCAGCTATCGCGCGGCGGTGCGGTTCGAGCAATGGATCGCGTTGCGCGTGGCGGTTCCGACGGCATAGCGCGATGGGTTCGCCCGAGTCCGGACGGTCGCGAACGATCGCCGGCGGAGTCGCCGCAACGCCGGACGAGGGTTCGGAGCGCTCCGAGATGGCTGCTCAAAAGCTATATTCCTGCCGCCTTCCACCCCATCATTTCCCAACCGCAGATTCGCGTACCAACACGTGACGCCGAGACCACACGAATCGGAGCGGCCAACCATGTCTGCACCCACGGAACTCCGCGTTTTCATCTCGAGCACCTTCCGCGACCTGCAGGAGGAGCGGGAGCATCTGGTGAAGAAGATCTTCCCGGAGATCCGCGCGCTGTGCCGCGAGCGGGGCATCACCTTCACCGAGGTCGATCTCAGGTGGGGTCTGACCGACGAGGACGTGGTCCTCGGCCAGGTGATCCGTACATGCCTGGAGGAAATCGACAGGTGCCGTCCGTACTTCATCGGCATCACCGGCGAGCGGTACGGGTACGTGCCGGAATTACAGGAGTATTACAAGGACGCCGAGTTGCTGCGGTGTCACCCGTGGCTCCACGCAGCGGCGCTCGAGAACGCCTCGATCATCGACCTCGAATTCCGCCATGCACTGCTCAACGCCCCCGCAATTCTCCCTTCTTCGTGGGAAATGCAGAAGGAGGACGAGGGGGATGTTGCCTTGGATCCTGAGCAACTATCCGCGACACACAGCCCATCTGTATTCTTCTTCTTTCGTCGACACCGTCGCGGACATCAGCCCGACGTCGACGAACTGGAGGCTTCGCGGCTGGAGAATCTGAAGGAGCGGGTGCGCGCCGCTGGCGTTCCGGTCGAGGAGTTCCGTGATCCGGTTTCGCTCGGTGAGATGGTTCATGACGCGTTGCTGGAGATCGTTGAACGGGATTTCTCACGCGCGGCACCTCTGACACCGCTCGAGGAGGAACGCTCCCGTCACCGAGCCTTCGCAGAGTCGCGGCGCCACGCCTACATCCCGAACCCGGAGTATCTCAAGGCACTCGACGCATGGTCGGTCGACGACGAGCGGCCATTGGTGATCTACGCCGAGAGTGGTTCCGGCAAGAGTTCACTGGTGTCGTTCTGGTGTCACATGCAGCGCACCCTGCATCCTGATCTGCCGGTCGTCGAGCACTACGTCGGAGTCGGCGCGGGCTCGAGTGACAACGTAGCGATCATGCGGCACGTGATGGAGGAGATTCGGGAGCGGTTCGAGCGAACCGAGGAGCTGCCGTCGAAGCCGGAGGAGATCGAGCAGCAGTTTGCCAACTGGCTGGGATTCACCGTCGGCCGTCCGCTGCTGCTGGTGATCGACGGGATCAATCAGTTGACGGGGCGTGCGCTGGATCTGCACTGGCTGCCACCGGTGATGCCCGCGGGAGTGAAGCTGATTATCACCAGCACGGTGGAGCAGACGCCGGTCGAACTGCAGTCGCGGGGCTGGCGGACGCTGGGGATCAAGCCGCTGACGGAGAAGGAACGCGAGGCGGTGGTTGTGCGGTACCTCTCGGAGTACCGCAAGGCGCTTTCACCGGATCAGGTGCGCAGGATTGCGGATGACCCCAAGTGCTCGCATCCGCTGTTCCTCCGCACGCTTCTGGAGGAACTGCGGCTGGATGCCAGCCATGAACAGCTCGACGGACGGATCGAGCGATATCTCGAGGCGACCGGGACGGACGATCTCTTTCAACTCGTGCTCGAGCGCATGGAGGACGACTACGGAACGCGTGCGGTTCGTGAGATCATGTCCCTGCTCTGGTGCAGTCGTCGCGGCCTGGACGAGACCACGCTGTCGGAGCTGACGGGCATCGGAAGACTGAAGCTCTCGACGATGGTGAACGGCTTGGACTACCATCTCGTTCGCAAGGATGACGTCCTCACGTTCTTCCATGAGTATCTACGGCACGCGGTCGAGCAGCGATATCTGTCGGCGATTGAATCGCAGCAGGAACGGCATCGGCAGCTCGCGACCCACTTCCAGCGGCTTGAGGTGACGCAGCGCTCGACGCTCGATCTGCTGCATTCGTTGAATGCACTCGGTTCCGCGGCGGAGGTTCAGAACGTCCTGACCGATGTCTCCCGGTTCGAAGTCCTGTGGCCTGGAGCCGATCGATTCCTTGTACTGCAGTTCTTGTCCGAGCAGAGCCCGTCGGTGATTTCGGCTGCGTACGACTCAAGTCTGAAGTCGTGGCGATCCCGGTCGTCTCCCGACGGCGCACGACTGACGAACGTTCTCGGCATGATTGCCGACCTCTTCGAGGTGGTGGGCGCCATCGAGGACGCGGAGCGGTTGCAGCAGGAGCGCCTTCAACTGGTCAGAGAGCGGAGCGATCGCAGGGGCGAAGCGAGTGTCCTGGTCATGCTCGCACAGATGGCCGGACACCTTGGCCGGATGCAGGACGCCGAGGGCCTCGCGCTCCAGTCGGTGCAGATCGCACGTGAGACTGGCGATCAGAGGATGATCGCGTTTGCCGTCGGTCAGCGTGGTCTCGTATGCATGTTGCGGAGTGAGAACGACGAGGCGATGGCATGCTTCGACGAACAGGAGCGCCACGCCAGAGCCGTGGGACACTGGGGAATGGTTGCCGTGGCCGTGGGCCATCGAGGTCTCGTCCACCACCAGCGTGGTGAATACGCCGAAGCCATTGCGTGTCATCGCGAACAGGAGGTCATCGCTCGATCGACCGGCGATCGCAGGATGCTCGCCGTTGCAATCGGCAACGAGGGACTCGCCAGAAGCCATCGTGCCGAATACGGGGAAGCGCTCTCGCTTCTGTCCGAACAGGAACGCATCGCCCGAGCGCTGGGCGATCGACGTCTCGTCGCAACAGCCATCGGTAATCGTGCAGTGGTTTACTCGGATTGCGGTGAACACGAACGGGCGCTGGAATGCTTTGAAGAAGCGGAGAAGATCGGTTGTGAGACCGGAGACGCCCGACGCATACTCACTGCGTGTGCCGGACGTGCCAACGCCTATTTCTGGCAGGGTCTCTACGATGCGGCCATCGCCTCATACGAGCAGTGGGAGACGCTTGCGCGTGAACTCGACGATCCCGCACAGGTTGCCGTGGCCGTGGGCAATCGAGGCGTCATCCATGCCGAGCTCGGCGAGTATTCCGACGCACGGATGTGTTTCGCCGAACAGGAGAGGATTGCCAGATCGATCGGAGACCGCAGAAGCGCGGCGTTCGGGATCGGCAACACCGGCGTTGCGTTTCGCGGCCTCGGCCAGTATGCCGAGGCGCTCGAGTGCTTCGCTCGCGCCACGGATGAACACCGTGCAATCGAATATCCGTACGGCATGGTCGATTGGCTGGAGGGAACCGCACGCACCCTCGTCGATATCGTCGGACTCGCCGGGCCAGGCAGCGAGCCTGTTCCGGCGCCCCTCGCCGGCTACCTCCCGGGCGGGACCGACACGACGTGGCGTCGGGCGGCACTCGCAGCCGCGCGACGTGCAGCCGAAGAGTGCGTTGCCGTCAGCACTGAGATCTCGAAGTCGACCACGGCCTTTTCATCAAACGTGCTGCTCGCTCGTCTCGACGACCTCGACGGCGACCGCGTCGCCGCCACCGACCGACTTCGCGTACTGCTCGGCTCGGCCGTGGACGACGCTCAGCGCGCCGAGTGTCACTACTGGCTCTGGCGTGTCGACGCCGACGATTCCGACCACCGGGCCGAATCGCTGCACCTGTATCGGATGATTGGCGAGCGCACGGCGAAACATGAATTCCGCCAGCGCATCGACGAGCTGAGCGCCGCCGCCGAACCCACCGCTTCCGAGGCCGATGATGTCGCAGCCTAACGAACTCCGCGTTTTCATCTCGAGCACCTTCCGCGACCTGCAGGAGGAGCGCGAGCACCTGGTGAAGAAGATCTTCCCGGAGATCCGCGCGCTGTGCCGCGAGCGGGGCATCACCTTCACCGAGGTCGATCTCAGGTGGGGGCTGACCGAGGAGGACGCGGCGCTCGGTCGCATCATCCGCACCTGTCTCGAGGAAATCGATCGCTGCCGCCCGTACTTCATCGGCATCACCGGTGATCTCTACGGCTACGTCCCGGACCTGGTCGAGTACTACAAGGACGAGGCGTTGCTCGCCTCCTACCCGTGGCTCGAGGAAGCGGCAATGGACCAGTCGAGCATCGTCGATCTCGAGTTCCGCTACGCCGCACTCAACGAAGCCGAGCAGGAGAGCGCGCAGCGGGAGGAAGAGGCAGCACCAACCCACCACCCCTCGAGCGCGAAGCACGAGGAGGGGAGGCTGGGAGGGGTCCCGGCGCCGGACTCCTCCGACGCCACCACCCGGGCACGTTTCTTCTTCCGCCGTCGCCGCCGCGGATCGGAGGCACCGGCCGACGCTACGGAGACCCACCGGCTCGAGAATCTGAGGAATCGGATACGCAGCGCCGGCTTCGACGTCGAGGAGTTCCGCGATCCCACATCACTCGGCGAAGCCGTCTACGACGCGCTCATGGAGATCATCGAGCGAGACTTCGCCGACGCGGCACCTCCGACGCCGCTGGACCAGGAGCGGGCACGGCACGAGGCGTTCGCAGCGAGTCGCCGCCAGGCGTACATCCCGAACGCCGAGTACCTGGTCAGCATGAACGCGTGGCTGGCGGAGGAACACGCGAAACCGCTGGTGATCTACGCCGAGAGCGGATCGGGCAAGAGCTCGCTGGTGAGCTTCTGGACGGAACAGCTTCGGCGCCGACAGCCGGAGCTGCCGATCGTCGAGCACTACGTGGGCATCGGCGCCGGCGACAGCGATCACCTCGGGATCATCCGGCACGTGATGGAGGAGATCCAGGACCGCTTCGATCGCAGCGAAGAGCTGCCATCGAAGCCGGAGGACCTCGAGCGGGATTTCGCCAACTGGCTCGGGTTCACCGTCGGGTCACCGCTGGTGCTGATTCTCGACGGCATCAACCAGCTGACGGGTCGAGCGCTGGACCTGCATTGGATCCCGCCGGTGATGCCACCGGGGGTGAAGCTCATCATCACCAGCACGGTCGAGCAGACGCTCGTCGAACTGCGCGGGCGTGGATGGCGCACGCTGGCGATGCAGCCTTTGAACGAACGAGAGCGGGAAGGGGTGATCGTGCGGTATCTCTCGGCGTACCACAAGGCGCTGTCGAAGGAGCAGATCGCGCGACTGGTGGAGGATGCGAAGAGTTCGCACCCGCTGTTTCTGCGAACGCTTCTCGAAGAGCTCCGACTGGACAGTTCGCACGAGACGCTGGACGCCAGGATCAATCGGTACCTGGGGACCTCCGGTACGGAGGATCTGTTCCAGCAGGTACTGGAGCGGATGGAGGATGACTACTCGACGCGAGCGGTTCGCGAGGTGATGGCCGTACTGTGGGCAAGTCGTGCCGGACTCGACGAGCGGGCACTCGAAGCGCTGAGCGGGGTGGGACGCCTGAAGCTCTCGACGATGATCAGCGGTCTGGACTACCACCTGGTGCGCAAGGATGGGCGGCTGACGTTCTTCCACGATTACCTGCGGCGTGCGGTCGAGAAGCGCTACCTGGCTGACGGACAGAAGCAGCAGACGACGCACGAGCAGCTTGCGGAGTATTACCAGAGCGAGGTGTCGGCGGCGATGGCTGAGGGATCGAAAGTGTCCGAACACATGGCCGGCGAGCTCGCGTACCAATTGAAGGCCGCGGGAGCGAGCGACCGTCTGCAGGCATGTCTGTCGACCATGCCGGTGTTTCTGGCGCTCTATACGGGACAGAGGGAAGAGGAGGTCCTGGGCTACTGGTCGGGGGTTGTGGACGGGGATGCGATCGACGACTGCTATCGGCGGGGACTGGAGCGTTGGTCGGTTGCCGATGCGACAGAACGCAGTGCGGGATTGGGACACGTGATCGTCGTACTGAAATGGCTGGGGCGTTGGTCGTATGCGATCGAGCTGTGTCGTGAGCGATTGAGGCTGGCGGTGGGGCGGGGCAACACATCGGAGGAGGCGTCATCGCGTGTGAGTCTGGGATCGCTATTGCAGTTACGAGGAGCATACGACGACGCCGTGGCGGAGCTGACGCGGGCGTTGGATCTGTACACGAACCTGGGTAACTGGCGCGGTGTGGCCAATGCGGAGGGAAACATGGGCAATGTGTACTTCCGACGTGGCCAGTATGACCGAGCGCTGGAGAGCTATAAGGCGCTGTTGCGGATCAGCGAGGAGTTGGGCAACCGCCGCGGCGCTGCCATTGCGCAGGGGAACATAGGCAGCGTGCACGTGAGCCGCGGCGAATTTGACCGAGCGCAGGAGAGGTATGAGGCCTGGTTGCGGATCAGCGAGGAGTTGGGCGACCGCCACAGCGTTGCCGGGGTGCAGGGGAACATGGGCAGTGTGTACTTCGCTCGCGGCGAGTATGACCGAGCGCTGGAGAGTCTTCGGGTGCAGTTGCGGATCAGCGAGGAGTTGGGCGACCGGGAGGGCGTTGCCAATGCCCAGGGGAACATGGGCATCGTGTACTCCA
The DNA here is from genome assembly GCA_963711465.1 of Chlorobiota bacterium. Classification (GTDB taxonomy): domain Bacteria; phylum Bacteroidota; class Ignavibacteria; order OLB7; family OLB7; genus CAVQEG01. The sequence goes on along the minus strand of CAVQEG010000002.1, from coordinate 477,584 downwards.
GTCGCGGCGAGTATGACCGAGCGCTGGAGAGCTATGGGGTGAAGTTGCAGATCAGCGAGGAGTTGGGCGACCGCGAGGGCGTTGCCATTGCGCAGGGGAACATGGGCAATGTGTACTTCAGTCGCGGCGAGTATGACCGAGCGCTGGAGCAGTTCCACTCGGCGGCGGCGGAGCATCGCCGGATCGGCAATCGCCATGCCTTGGACTTCTGTTTGAAGGGAGCCGCGCACATACTGCTCGAGCTCGTCGAGGGAGGCGAGGAAATGCCACCGTATCTGCCGGAGTTTGTCGCTGGGGCGGATACTGCGAATTGGCGGGCGAACACCCTGCGGGTGGCGCGAGAACAGGCCGAGGAATGCGTGGAAATCTCCGAGGAGCTGTCGACGCCGGATATGCTCTTCGCAGGCCGTGTTCTGCTCGGGCGGATCGACGCTGCCGAAGGGGCCGCCGACGCTGCGCTCCACCGTCTCGGCGCGATGGTATCGGAAACCACTGATGACGCGCAGCGTGCCGAGCTGCACTACTGGCTCTGGAAGCTCGGTCTCGACCCGTCGAGCGACCACCGCGCCGAATCCGAGCTGCTCTACGCGATGCTATGCGAGCGAATTCCGAAGTCTGACTACCGCACGAGGCTCGACGAGCTCATCGCCGCCGCCGAACCCACCGCTCCCGAGGCCGATGATGTCGCAGCCTAACGAACTCCGCGTCTTCATCAGCTCCACCTTCCGCGACATGCAGGAGGAGCGGGAGCATCTGGTGAAGAAAATCTTCCCCGAAATCCGCGCGCTCTGCCGCCAGCGGGGAATCACGTTCACCGAAGTCGACCTGCGCTGGGGACTGACCGACGAGGACGTCGTGTTCGGCCAGGTGATCCGCACCTGCCTCGAGGAGATCGACAAGTGCCGTCCGTACTTCATCGGGCTGGTCGGTGAGCGCTATGGCTGGGCACCGCCGATGCATGAGTACTACAAGGATCCGGAACTGCTCACACGCTGGCCGTGGCTCGAAGACGCCGCGCTGGCCGGATCGTCCATTACAGATATCGAGTTCCGACACGGTGCTCTCAACGATCCGTCGCGGGCCGAATACGTTCGATTCTTCTTCCGACGCCAGCGCCGGACACTCCCGGACGCATCGCCTGCAACCGATAGCGACGAAGAGCACGAGAAGCTGGTCGCCCTGAAGGAGCGGATTCGTGACGCAGGCCTGATGGTCGAGGAGTTCCGCGACCCGGTGTCGCTGGGCGAACTGATCTACGACGAGCTGATCGGGATCATCGAGCGGGACTTCGCCGAGGCGAAGCCGCCGACACCGCTGGAACAGGAACGCTCCCGCCATGCCGCCTTTGCCGCCAGTCGCCGCCGCGCCTACATCCCCAATCCGCAGTACCTGAAGCGACTCAACGAGTGGTTCGCCACCGGTGAGCAGCCATTGGTGCTCTACGCCGAGAGCGGCTCCGGCAAGAGTTCCCTGGTGTCGTTCTGGTGCGATCAGCTTCGGCGACGGCAACCACAGTTGCACGTCATCGAGCATTACGTGGGTATAGGCGCAGGCGACAGCAGTCACCTGGGGATCATCGGCCATGTGATCGAAGAGGTCAGGGAGCGGTATGATCGCAGCGAGGAAATTCCCTCTCGCCCGGAGCAGCTCGAGCGTGCGTTTGCAAACTGGCTGGGCTTCAACCTCGGCGCACCAATGCTGCTGGTGATCGATGGAATCAATCAACTGAGCGGGCGCGCGCTGGATCTGCACTGGCTGCCCCCGGTGATGCCCGAGGGAGTGAAGCTGATCGTCTCGAGCACCGTCGAGCAGACGCTGGTCGATCTGCGACGTCGCGGCTGGTCGGAACTGGGGATGCAGCCGTTGAGCGAGTCCGAACGCGAGGCGGTCGTGGTGCGGTTTCTGGCCGAGTACAGCAAGGCGCTGTCGGCCGAGCAGGTCAGGCGCGTGGCCTCCGATGCGAAGTGCGCCCACCCGCTGTTCCTGCGGACGCTGCTGGAGGAGCTGCGCGTTCACGGGATGCACGAACATCTGGATCGGACGCTGGAGAATCTGCTGAATACGACGGGTACCGAGGATCTCTTCCAGCGAGTTCTCGAACGCCTGGAGGACGACTATTCCCAGAAGGCGGTGCGCGAGGTGCTGAGTCTCATCTGGGCGTCGCGATCGGGCCTGAGCGAGGAGGACCTGGAGGCGCTGACCGGTATCGGTCGCATGAAGCTCTCCTCGATGTTGCTGGGGCTGGACTACCACCTGCTGCGACGCGATGGGCTGTTGAGCTTCTTCCACGACTATCTGCGGCGTGCTGTCGAGAAACGGTACCTGTCGAAGCCGGAGCTTCGGCTCCTGTGCCACGAACACCTGGCCGAGCACTTCGAGCGAACGGAATTGACGCTGCGATCGACGCTCGAGCTGCTGCACGCTCTGAGCTCCCTCGGACAACGGGAGCGGGTGGAGGGCGTGATGTCGAACATGGCGCGGTTCGAACTGTTGTGGCGGACCGATCGGCTCGAAGTGCTGGCTCAGTGGTCGCAGAGCGTGCCGGAGACGATTGCCGAAGCGTACAGGGCAGGCGTGGACACGTGGACGCGGACGCAATCGCCATCACCCGAGCGTCAGTCGGAAGTCCTCGGTATGGTCGCGGAGCTGCTCTCTTCGGTCGCTGACTTTCGCGAGGCCTATCGACTGCAGAACCAGCGCTTGCGGCTGGTGCAGGAACTCGGAGATCGCGAAGGAGAATCGCATGCACTGTCGGCGTTGTCGTGGTATGCCCGAGGCCTGGGCAGAATGGAGGAAGCCAATGACTTTGCGCGACGGAGTGAGGCGGTCGCACGGGAGCTGGGCGATCGACGGAGAATCCTGAATGCTCTCGCCTATCAGGGCGTGCTGCACCACAGTCTCGGAGAGAACGGCAACGCTCTCGACCGCTTCCGGGAGGCGGAATCAATCGCACGGGAGCTGGGTGATCGAGCCGGCCTTGCCCGTTGCGTCGGCAATCGCGGTATCGTGCATCACAGTATCGGTGAGCATGGCGAGGCGCTGGCCTGCTACGCCGAATCGGAGCAGCTCCTGCAGCAGTTGGGCGACCGGCAGGGCATGCCCAGTACCGTCGGCAACCGTGGCCTGGTGCACGCCCATCGCGGCGAGTACGCCGAGGCGCTTGCGTGCTATCGGACGATGGAACGGATGGCGCGGGAAATGGGCGATCGACGAAACATTGCCGCTTCCCTCGCCAATCGTGCTGCGGTGCACACCGATCTCGGGGAGTATGCCGAGGCGCTCGCGTGCTATGGCGAGGCCGAGCAGATCGCGCTGGAAATCGGCGATCAATATGTCGTCTGGGCTGCCGTCGGCAATCGTGGTCGCGTGTACGCGAGTCTCGGAGACTACGAAGAGGCGCTTGCGGCCTATGACCAGGCGATGACCGGCCATCGCAGCCTCGGCTCCCGTCACGGCGTGAGCGTGTGGCTCAAGAGCATCGGGGAGGTACTCCTGGCGATGATCGATCGCAGTGACGCCACGGTTCCGCAAGGAATGATGCCGGAATTCCTGCAGCGGTACGTCCCGCATGCTGAACCTGAGACATGGAGGAACGATGCCTTGCAGGCGGTCGGTGAGAACGTTCTCCAGAGCATGGAAATCGCCCGCGAACTATCGAGAGCCGACATGCTCCACGAATGCCGCGTGTTGCTCGCGCGGGTCGCTGTTGCTGCCGGCGATCGCGCGGGTGGAATCGGGGACCTGGAGGAAATGCTTCGCGAAACCACCGATGATGGACACCGTGCGGAGATCCATTACTGGCTCTGGAAGTTCGGTGTGACCGACACTGAGCACCACGGAGAAGCGCTCCGACTCTACACCGCCCTGCATGCGCGCATCCCGAAGCAGAGCTACGCATCCATGCTCGACGACCTCCGCGCCGCCTCCTCCCCACCATCACCCACCGCCGAGGCCGACGATGTCGCCACCGACTAACAAACGCCTGCCGCAACGGGCAGTGCATAACCGGCTCGCGCAGTCCTTCCAGACGGGCGTGACGACGGCGATCGGTGAAGGCGCAAACGTTCCGGCGCACCCGGCGAGGGAGCTGGCGTATCAGCTCAAGGCGTCGGGCGCGACCGATCGGTTGCGGGAGACTCTGTCGACGATGTCGGTGTTCCTGTCGCTCTACGACGGGGATGCCAAGTACGAGGTGATGGCGTACTGGTCGACGGAGCCGGACGGGAGCGTGATCGACCAGTGGTACCGACGCGGGTTGGAGCGCTGGACGGAATCGGACGGTGTGGAGCGGGGGGCGGGGATTGGTCGCGTGGCCGATATTCTTGAACGTCTGCGGCGGTGGTCTTACGGGATGGAGCTGTGCCGGGAGCGACTGCACCTGGCAGTAGCGCGTGGAGACACGGTTGAGGAAGCAGCCTCACGGAGGAGTCTGAGTGGGTTGTTGCGGTTGCGCGGAGCGCATGACGAAGCGTTGGAAGAACTGGCGTGCGCGCGGGATCTGTTGGATCAGTTGGGCAACCGCCTGAGCGCGGCGATAGCGCAGGGGAATTTGGGCGATGTGTACCGGAGTCTCGGCGAGTACGATCGCGCGCTGGAACACTTCAGCACGGCGGCCGTGGCGCATCGACTGGGCGTGATGCTGGAAGGTGCCGCGGATGATGAACAGCGAGCCGAGCTGCACTTCTGGCTCTGGAAGCTCGGCGACTCCGACGCAGACCACCGCTCCGAATCCGAGCGACTCTACGCAGCGCTCGCCGCGCGAATTCCAAAGCACGATTACTGCGTGAAGCTCGAAGAGCTCTGCGCCGCCACTTCCCCATCATCACCCACCGCCGGGGAAAACGATGCCGCCGCCTAACGAACTCCGCGTCTTCATCAGCTCGACCTTCCGCGACCTGCAGGAGGAGCGCGAACACCTCGTGAAGAAAATCTTCCCCGAGATCCGTGCGCTCTGCCGCGAACGTGGCATCATGTTCACGGAGGTCGATCTCAGGTGGGGGCTGACCGAGGAAGACGTGGCGCTCGGTCAGGTGATCCGTACATGCCTGGAGGAGATCGACAAGTGCCGGCCGTATTTCATCGGGATTACCGGCGAGCGCTACGGGTACGTTCCGGAGCTGACCGAGTACTACAAGGATGCCGAGCTGTTGAAACGGTATCCGTGGATTCAGACCGCGGCAATGGAGGGGGCGTCGATCATCGATCTGGAGATTCGCCACGCCGTGCTCAGTGAACCTCGATCGAACCGCGACGAACCCGACGGCGCGTCCTTCTTCTTCCGTCGTCACCGACGGGGACACGAGTGCGACGTGGACGAACTGGAGTCGTCGCGGCTCGAAGCATTGAAGGGACGCATCCGCGCAACCGGAGTTCCTGTCGAAGACTTCCGCGATCCGGTCTCGCTCGGCGAGATGGTCTACGATGCGCTGATGGAGATCATCGAACGCGACTTCGCCGAATCGAAGCCGCCGACACCGCTGGAGGAAGAACGTTCTCGTCACCGTGCGTTTGCAGAGTCTCGCCGCCACGCCTACATCCCGAATTCCGGATACCTGAAGCGGCTCGACGACTGGTTCGCCGGGGAAGATTCCACACCGCTGGTGATCTACGCGGAGTCCGGCAGTGGGAAGAGTTCGCTGGTGAGTTTCTGGTGCGAGCTTCAGCGCTCGCTGCGGCCGGAACTGCCGATCGTGGAGCACTACGTCGGTATCGGGGCGGGCTCGAGCGACCACCTGGCGATCATGCGGCATGTGATGGAGGAAATTCAGGAGCGGTTCGAGCGGGCTGACGCAGTTCCATCGAAGCCGGAGCAGATCGAGCGGGAATTCGCGAACTGGCTCGGATTCGCGGTCGGCAAACCGCTGGTGATCGTTATCGACGGGATCAATCAGTTGACCGGCCGGGCACTCGATCTGCGCTGGCTGCCGCCGGTGATGCCGCCGGGTGTGAAGCTGATCATCACCAGTACGGTCGAGCAGACGCTGGTCGATCTGCGCGGCCGTGGCTGGCAGACGCTGGGGATGCAGCCGCTGACGGAGAAGGAGCGCGAGGCGGTGGTGGTGCGCTACCTGTCGGAGTACCACAAGGCATTGTCGAGCGAGCAGGTGGGGCGATTGGCGGCGGACGCGAAGTGCGCGCATCCGCTCTTCCTGCGGACGCTGCTGGAGGAGCTGCGAATCGATTCGAGCCACGAGCAACTGGAGTCACGCATCGAGCGATACCTGCGCACCACGGGGACGGAGGATCTGTTCCAGCAGGTGCTCGAGCGGATGGAGGATGATTATTCGACGCGGTCGGTTCGCGAGGTGATGTCGCTGATCTGGTGCAGCCGCCAGGGACTCGACGAGACGGACCTGGCTGATATCACCGGCATCGGGAGATTGAAGCTGTCGACGATGCTGAGCGGACTGGACTACCATCTGGTCCGCAAGGACGGCGTGCTGACATTCTTCCACGACTATCTGCGGCGGGCGGTGGGGAAACGATATCTGAGCAGCAGCGACGCACAGCAGGAGTTCTGGCGCCGGCTGGCGCAGTATTTCGAAGGCATGACAATCGATGCACGCACGGCGCTGGAACTGCTCGGCGCGCTGGAGCACCTGGGTGATCGCGAGGCGTTGGAGCGAGCGCTGGCGCAGATCGATCGCTTCGCGGCGCTGTGGGCCTCGGACTCCGAGGAGGTACTGCGGTTGTGGTCGAGTGTGGATGTCGATCGGGTGGTTGCGGCGTATGGCTCGTCACTCGACCAATGGGACGCCGGCGCCGACCAGGAGCGTGAGCTGAAGGTGATGGGAATGTTGAGCCGGTTGTATGACGGCATCGGCGGCTGGATGGCGGCCGAGAGACTCGAGCGCCGTCGACTGGACGCGGCGCGCCGGCTTGGTAATCGGACGGTGGAGTCAAGTGCGCTCGTCGTGCTCTCACGGGCGTCGTTGCAGCTTGGGCGTTCCGAAGAGGCGGTGCTGTACGCCCGAGAGGCCGAGTCCATTTCGCGCGATCTCGATGATCGACGTGGGATCGAATTCGCCCTCAGCAACCTCGGAGCCGTCAGATTCCATCGAGGCGAATATGCCGAGGCGGTAGCTTGCTTCGATGAGTGCGGGTCGATCTCGCGCGAACTGGGTGATCGCAATGGCGTGGCCCGGGCTGTCGGAAACCGGGCGATCATGCTTCATCAGCGCGGCGAGCATTCCGATGCGCTGGCATGCTATCTCGAGCAGGAGTCGATCGTGCGCGAGTTGGGAAATCGACGGAGCTTGAGCGTGTCCCTCGGTAATCGGGGGATTCTGCATGCTGACCGCGGCGAGTATGTCGAAGCGCTTGCGTGTTATGCCGAACAGGAATCGATCGCGCGCGATCTTGGCGATCGAAAGGGCATGTCCCTGGCGATCGGTAATCGGGGAACGGTGCATTTCGACCGCGGCGAGTATGCCGAAGCGCTTGCGTGTTATGACGAGAAGGAATCGATCGCGCGCGAATTGGGAGATCGTCGCGGCGTGGCGCTCGCGATCGGCAACAGAGGCGCCGTGCTGGCATCCCGCGGAATGCATGCCGAGGCACTGGAGTGCTTCGGCCTTGCCGCTGAGGAACATCGCGAGATGGGCGATCGCTCCGGTCTGTGCGTTTGGCTGCACGGCATTGCCGGCGTGCTGGTGGACGTCGTCGAAGGGGATGTCGATCCCACGTCTGCGATTCCCCCGTTTCTCCGATCGTTCGTGCGTGATGCCGAGTCGTCGTCGTGGCGTGCGGCAGCACTGGGCGTCGCGCGAGGGTATGCCGAGCAGTGCGTATCGATCTGCGAGGAGCTCTCGCAGTTCGATACGCTGTTTGCCGGCCGTGTGCTGCTGACCCGTGTTATCGCTGCCGAAGGTGATGCCCAGGGAGCGATGACCGCATTGCGCGGCCTGGTTGGTGAGCGGGGCGACGACGCGCAGCGTGCCGAACTGCACTACCGGCTCTGGAAACTCAGCGCCACCGATGCCGACCACCGCTTGGAAGCCGAACAACTCTACGCGGCGCTATTCGAGCGCATTCCAAAGCACGACTATCGCGTGAAGCTCGAGGAGCTCCGCGCGGCCAAACCCACACCATCACCCGAGGCCGATGATGCCGCAGCCGAATAGCGAACTCCGCGTCTTCATCAGCTCCACCTTCCGCGATCTGCAGGAAGAACGCGAGCATCTGGTGAAGAAGATCTTCCCGGAGATCCGCGCGCTCTGCCGCCAGCGGGGGATCACCTTTACAGAGGTCGATCTGCGGTGGGGGCTGACCGAGGAGGATGTCGTGCTCGGTCAGGTGATCCGTACGTGCCTGGAGGAGATCGACCGCTGCCGGCCCTACTTCATCGGCATCACCGGGGAGCGCTACGGGTACGTGCCCGACCTGGTCGATATCTACAAGGATGCCGAACTCATTGGCCGCTATCCGTGGATCGAGGATGCTGTGATGGAGGGGGCGAGCATCATCGACCTGGAGTTCCGCCACAGCGCGCTGAACGATGGCAACGACCGCGCCCGCTTCTTCTTCCGACGCTCGCGCTATGGCGAGGAGTCTGCGATCACGGGGAGCGAGCAGGCGGCGCTTGAGCGATTGCAGCAGCGCGTTCGGGAAGCCGGGCTGCCGGTCGAGGAATTCCGTGATCCGGTATCGCTGGGTGAGATGGTCTACGACGAACTGCGGCGGACGATCGACCGTGACTACGCCGATGCGGTAGCGCCGACAGCGCTTGAGCAGGAGCGGATTCGTCACGAGGCGTTCGCCGCATCACGCCGGCGCGCCTACATACCGAACCCGGAGTATCTGAGCGAACTGAGCGCGTGGTATCAGGATGCCGGTGCGCCACCGCTGATTCTCTATGCCGAGAGTGGATCGGGGAAGAGTTCGCTGGTGTCGTTCTGGTGCCAGCAGCAGAAGCGTCGCGAGCCGGAGTCGTTCATCGTCGAGCACTACGTCGGCATCGGCGCAGGCGACTCGGATCACCTCGGAATCATCCGGCACGTGATCGAGGAGATCAGGGAACGATACGAACGGAGCGAAGAGATCCCGTCGAAGCCGGAAGAGATGGAACGCGACTTCGCCAACTGGCTGGGCTTCGGCGTCGGCGCGCCGATGCTGCTGGTGATCGACGGGATAAATCAGCTCACCGGCCGTGCGCTCGATCTGCACTGGCTACCGCCGATGATGCCAGCGGGGGTGAAGCTGATCATCACCTCAACGGTGGAGCAGACGCTGGTGGATCTGCGGCGACGTGGCTGGCGTGAGCTTGCGATGCAACCGCTGAAGGAGCGTGAGCGAGAGGGGGTGATCGTGCGGTATCTGTCGGAGTATCACAAGGCGTTGTCGAAGGAGCAGGTGACCAGAATCGTGGAAGACGCGAAGTGCTCGCATCCGCTGTTTCTGCGGACGCTGCTGGAGGAGTTGCGACTGGACAGCAGCCACGAGAAGCTCGACGAACGGATCGGCCAGTACCTGCGGACATCGGGGACGGAGGATCTGTTCCAGCGTGTGCTGGAGCGACTGGAGGATGACTACTCGCAGAAGGTTGTACGCGAGGTGATGTCGTTGCTGTGGTGCTCGCGTGGTGGACTGAGCGAAGAGGAGCTTGGCGAGCTGACCGGGATCGGACGTCTGAAGCTCTCGACGCTGCTGCTGGGTCTGGACTACCACCTGGTGCGTCGGGAGGGGGTGCTGGGGTTCTTCCACGACTACCTGCGACGAGCGGTCGAGAAGCGATATCTGACCGATGCGGGGAAGAAGCGGCAGGGCTACGCAGAGCTAGCCAACTACTTCGAGGGCTCGGCGGTGGGCCTTCGCGCGACCCGTGAGTTGCTCCATGCGCTGGAGAACCTGGGAGAGCGAGCGCGTCTGGAGGCGGCACTGACGGAGATGGAGCGGTTCGAGGAGATGTGGGCCGCCGAGAGTGAGGAGGTACTGCGGCTGTGGTCGTCGGTGGATGCAGCGGCGGTGGCAGCCGCGTACAATGCAGGAGTGGAGCGATGCGCAGAGCGGGAGAGGCGGGAAGCGGATCGGCGTGCTGCGGTGCTGGGATCAGTTGCCGATTTACTGAATCGAATCGGCGCGTGGGTGGATGCCGAGCGGTTGCAGCGCGAGCGCGTGGAGTTGCTGCGGGAGGTTGGGGACCGCACCGGAGAATCGCAGGCATTGTCGTCGCTTACGCGGCTGACACGCAACCTGGGTCGGATGGAGGAAGCGGAGCGACTGGCACGAGAGGCGGAGGAGATCGCGCGCGAGCTTGGCGATCGCCGGAGCATGGCCGTTGCCGTGGGCAATCGTGGCAATGTGCATTCGATTCGCGGGGAGTACAGCGAGGCGCTGGCGTGTCATGGTGAACACGAGGCGATTGCGCGGGAGCTTGGCGATCGCAGCAGCATTGCCCGTGCCGTGGGCAATCGTGGCAATGTGCATTTGAATCGCGGGGAGTACAACGAGGCGCTGGCGTGCTATGGTGAACAGGAGGCGATCGCGCGGGAGCTTGGCGATCGCAGCAGCATTGCCCGTGCCGTGGGCAATCGTGGCATTGTGCATTACGGTCGCGGGGAGTACAGCGAGGCGCTGGCGTGCTATGGTGAACAGGAGGCGATCGCGCGGGAGCTTGGCGATCGCAGCAGCATTGCCCGTGCCGTGGGCAATCGTGGCAATGTGCATTCGAGTCGCGGGGAGTACAGCGAGGCGCAGGCGTGCTATGCTGAGTTGGAGGAGATCGCGCGGGAGCTTGGCGATCGCAGCAGCATTGCCCATGCCGTGGGCAATCGTGGCAGTGTGCATTGGAGTCGTGGGGAGTACAGCGAGGCGCTGGCGTGCGTTAGTGAACAGGAGGCGATCGCGCGGGAGCTTGGCGATCGCAGGAGCATTGCCACTGTCGTGGGCAATCGTGGCGTTGTGCATTCGAGCCGCGGGGAGTACAGCGAGGCGCAGGCGTGCTATGCTGAGTTGGAGGCGATCGCGCGAGAACTTGGCGATCGCAGGAGCATTGGCGTTGCCGTGGGCAATCGGGGCACTGTGCATTGGAGTCGCGGGGAGTACGGCGAGGCGCTGGCGTGCTATCGGCAGGCAGCGACGGAGCACGGTGAGATCGGCTTCCGCGATGGGCTGACAGACTGGTTGTGGGGAACGGCCCGCGTTCTGGTGGAACTCGTCGAGCAGGAGGGGGAGTTGCCGGAGTACCTGCGGGAGTACGTCCCCGATGCGGAGGGTGGGACGTGGCAGGCCATTTCGCTACGGGTGGCGCGGGAGCAGGCCGAAGAGTGCGTGTCGATCAGCGAGGAGTTGTCGAAGGCGGACACGCTGTTCAAGGGTCGCGTTCTGCTTGCACGGATCGAAGCGGCAGAGGGAGGTAGAAACGTTGCACTGCAACGCCTTACCGGGCTGTTGGAGGAGGCCACCACACCCACACCGGCCCTCGAAGACTCGGGGCACCCGTCCGAGGAGCGGATGGGGCAATGTGCCGAACTGCACTACCGGCTCTGGAAACTCAGCGCCACCGATGCCGACCACCGCTTGGAAGCCGAACAACTCTACGCGGCGCTATTCGAGCGCATTCCAGAGCACCACTACCGCGTGAGGCTCGAAGAGCTCCGCGCCGCTACTTCCCCATCATCACCCACAGCCGAGGCCGACGATGCCGTCGTCGAATAACGAACTCCGCGTGTTCATCAGCTCGACTTTCCGCGATCTGCAGGAAGAACGCGAACACCTGGTGAAGAAGATCTTCCCCGAAATCCGCGCTCTCTGTCGCGAGCGTGGCATCACCTTCACCGAGGTGGATCTCAGGTGGGGGCTGACCGACGAAGACGTGGCGCTCGGTCAGGTGATCCGTACGTGCCTGGAGGAGATCGACAAGTGCCGTCCGTATTTCATCGGCATCACCGGCGAGCGCTACGGGTTCATCCCGAGTTATCTGGATGTACAGAAGGACCCGACGTTGCTGGAGCTGTACCCGTGGGTCGAGGAGGCAGCACTGGCGCAGATGTCGATCACGGAAATGGAAGCGCAGTACGGAGTGCTGAATCGGTCGCTCGTACCGGCGGAGTCGGGTCCGGTCGGCCGGGGGCGGTTCTACTTCCGCCGTCACCGCGCAAGTCTCGACGACGCCTTCGAGGATGAGGAGAAAGCTCGTCTGGAGGCCTACCAGCAGCGAATACGTGATGCGGGGGCGAGTGTGCAGGAGTATCGCGATCCAAGCCTGCTCGGCGAGTTGATCTACGACGATCTGATCGAGATCATCAAGACCGACTTCGCCGATGCCAAACCCCCGACGCCTCTGGAGGAAGAGCGTGCGCGGCACGTGGCGTTCGCTCAGAGCCGACGACGCGCCTATATCGCCAACCCACAGCATCTCAAGCGCCTGAGCGATCATGCCGAGTCAAATGACCTTCCGCTGGTGGTCTACGCTGAGAGCGGAAGTGGCAAGAGTTCGCTCTTCGCCTTCTGGGCCGAGCAATACCGTCGCACGCACCCCGAGACACGCGTCGTCGAGCACTACGTGGGTATCGGCGCGACGGCGACCGACCACTACGCGATCATCCGTCACGTCTGCATGGAGATCAACGAACGCTTCGGCCGCGAGGAGGAGATCCCCTCGGAGCCGGCGAAGCTGCAGACGGCGTTGGGCCAGTGGCTTGGCTACGCCGACCACGCCTTGAAACAGGAGGGCCGATCGATGGTGCTGATCCTCGACGGACTCAACCAGTTGCAGGGTGAGGCGCTGACGCTGCGGTGGATACCGGATGTGATTTCCCCATTGATCCGCCTGATCCTCAGCTCGACGGTCGAGGGCACACTCGTCGCATTGAAGAGGCGCGGCTGGTCTCGCCTCGGCATGCAGGCCCTCAGTGAAGCCGAGCGCGAAACGATCATCGTGCGCTATCTGGCCGAGTACCGCAAGTCACTCAACCCGCGGCAGATCAAACGCATCGCCTCGGACTACAAGTGCGGTCACCCGCTGTTCCTCAAGACGTTGCTCGAAGAGCTGCGCCTTGTCGGACGCCATGAAGAGCTCGACGCGAAGATCGAAAGCTACCTGGAGGCAACCGGCACCGAGGATCTGTTCCAGCGGATGCTCGAGCGCCTGGAGGAGGACTACAACATGCGTGCGGTTCGCGATGTGATGACGCTGCTGTGGGCAAGCCGCAGCGGACTCGACGAACGTGAACTCTCGGAGATCAGCGGGATTGCGCGGCTGAAGATCGCGACGATGGTAGCGGGACTGGACTACCACCTGGTTCGCAAGGAGGGACGCCTGACGTTCTTCCACGACTACCTTCGCCGTGCAGTGGAGAAGCGGTATTTGAGCGACGAGCAGAAGCGCCAGGCGACGCACCGGGGAGTGGCAGAGTACTTCAAGATGGGCGTGGAGTCGGCGATCGGCGATGGAGCGAGGGTTCCCGTGCGCACGGCGAGCGAATTGGCCTATCAGCTCCACGAGGCGGGCGCGAGCGATCGGTTGCGGGAGAGTCTGTCGACGATTCCGGTGTTTCTGTCACTATATGCACGCGAGACATCGTACCAGGTTCTGGGCTACTGGGCGGAGGAACCGGATGGGAGCGTGATCGACGAGTGGTACCGGCGTGGGTTGCAGCACTGGACCGAGTCGGATGCCGTGGAGCGGGGCGTCGGGATCGGTAGGGTGGTCGACCTCCTGGACCGTCTCGGGCGGTGGTCGTACGGGATGGAACTGAGCCGGGAGCGATTGCGCCGGGCCGAAGCGCGCGGAGACATGGCCGAGGAAGCAGCCTCGCGAGTCCAGCTGGGGGTCTTTTTGCGGTTGCGCGGAGAGAATGACGAAGCGTTGGAGGAACTGAAGCGGTCTCTCGACCTGTGTGAGGAGTTGGGAGACCGGCACGGTGTGGCGATAGCGCAGGGGAACATTGGCAGCGTGTACGCGCTTCGCGGCGAATACGATCGAGCGCTGGAGAGCCTCGGCGTGCATTTGCGAATCAGCGAGGAGTTGGGAGACCGCCGGGGCGTGGCGACCTTGCGCTTGAATATGGGTACGGTGTTCCGAGATCGAGGCGAGAATGATCGAGCCCTGGAGAGTCTTCGTCTGTCGTTGCGTATCAGCGAGGAGTTGGGAGACCGGCAGGGCGAGGCGTATGCGCGGTCGAACATGGGCAATGTGTACCAGGTTCTCGGCGAATTCGACCGTGCTCAGGAGAGCTGATGGCGCCTGTTTGCGAATCAGCGAGGAGTTGGGAGACCGCCGGGTCGTGGCGTATGCGCAGGGGAACATGGGCATTGTATTCGCAGACCGTGGCGAATTCGATCGCGCGCTGGAGTGCTATGGGGTCTGGCGGCGAATCGGTGAGGAGTTGGGCGACCGTCGGGGAGTAGCCATAGCGCAGGGGAATATGGGCACGGTGTACACCAATCGCCACGAGTACGATCGAGCACTGGAACACTTCAGCACCGCGGCCACGGAGCATCGCGCGATCGGCTTTCGATACGGTTTGAGCTATTGGCTGGCGGGAAGCGCGCGCGTGCTGCTGGAGCTCGTCGAGTCGGAACGTGAGATGCCCGTGTTCCTTTCCCAGTACGTCCCGGAAGCTGAGCGGGGATCGTGGCGGGTGGCGTCACTCCGGGCAGCGCGGAGTCAGGTGGAGGAGTGTTTGGCCATCTCCGAGGAGCTGTCGAAACGCGATACGCAGTTCAGTGGCGCGATACTTCTGGCACGCATCGCGGCGTCAGACGGAGAGCCGGAGTCGGGGCAACAGATGCTGCGCGAAATCTTGACGCAGGCCACCGACGACAGACAGCGAGCCGAACTGCACTACTGGCTCTGGAAACTCGATGCCACCGACGCCGACCACCGTAGCGAAGCGCTGCGCCTCTACGAATCGCTCTTCGAGAAAACTCCGAAGCACGAGTGTCGCCTCAGGCTGCAGCAACTGCGCGTCGATCCGGGAACGGTAGTGCCACCACCATCGTCGGCTCGTGCGGCGGGCGATGACCTGGCGGAATAGTTTCGAGCCGCGCCGAGCACCGATCTCCCCCTATATTTTCCCCGCCTCACACGTCACCCTGCTCCCACGTCAGCACATCCCCCACAGCTCCCGGCCCCCCCCTCTGGAATCCGATCCCAATCAAACAGGAGGGGCCCCCGTGCCTACGTCCAACGAACTCCGCGTGTTCATCTCGAGCACCTTCCGCGACCTGCAGGAGGAGCGCGAGCATCTGGTTAAGAAAGTCTTCCCGGAGATCCGCGCGGTCTGCCGCCAGCGGGGCGTGACCTTCACCGAGATCGATCTCCGATGGGGACTGACCGACGAGCAGGCGGCGCTGGGGACCGTGATCCGCACCTGTCTCGAGGAGGTCGACAAGTGCCGTCCGTATTTCATCGGACTGATCGGCTCCCGCTACGGTTGGGTACCGGAACTGCACGAAGTGCTGATGGATCCGGAGCTGCTGGCGAAATATCCGTTCGTTGAGGAGCTGGCGATCGAAGGCGCGAGCGTCACCGAGATGGAGTTCGTGCACGGCGTGTTGAATGCCGCAGACCGCCAGGGGTCCTTCTTCTATCATCGACAGGAGAACGACACTGAAGCCGAACGACCGGAGCAGGTCCGATCGCTCGTCGAGCGGGCTCGCTCGAGCGGCCATCGGGTTCGCGAGTTCGCCGAAATCGAGCATCTCGGTCGGTTCGTTCGCGAGGATCTGCTCGAGTTGATCGATCGCAGCTGGCCGGCGGAGGAGGCGCCGTCGGAGCTCGAACTGGAGCGCCGCGCGCACGCCGCGTTCGCCGCGAGCCGCGTGCGCGCCTACATTCCGCAGCCCGCCGCGCTGTCGGAATTCTCCCTCTGGATCACCGAAGGCACCACACCGCTCGTCGTTCATGGCGAATCGGGTCTCGGCAAGAGCTCGCTCGTCGCGTACCTGGCCGAGTATTTCCGGCGGAAACATCCCTCGGCGCTCGTGGTCGAACACTACGTCGGCGCGTCGGACCGGGGCGGGACGAGCGATGCGGTCATGCGCCACCTGCTGGCGGAACTGCGCGAGCGGTTCTCGATCGACGAGCCGATTCCGGACACGCACGAGGAGCTACAGTCGAAGCTCCCGAACTGGCTGTTCCGTGTCGAGCGCATCGCCTCCGAACACGGTGTCGCCGTTCTGCTCGTGATCGATGCCGTCAACCAGCTCGACGAGGTGGGGCGTCGCATGAGCTGGCTGCCGAAGACAGTGCCGGCGGGCATCCGGTTGCTCGTCTCGACGACCGGCGGAGAAACCGGCGAGCGCCTCGGACAGAGGGAGTGGTCGCGACTCGATGTGGTGCCGCTGAGCGATGAGCGGGTTCGCGAGAGCATTGTCGTCCGCTACCTGGGTGAGTTCAGAAAGGGGATCTCGCCGGAGCATCTGCGCCGTATCTCGAGCGATCCGAAGGGTGCCTCGCCGCTGTACCTGCGAGTCGTGGCAGAGGAGATGCGGCTTCACGGCCAACACGAGACGCTCGAGGAGGTGATCGCCCGGTTCCGGGCGGCCGACGACCTGCCGGGCGTGTTCGATCTGGTGCTGCAGCGCATGGAGTCGGACTTCGGTGCGACGGTGGTCGATCTGTTCCGACTGCTCGCGGTATCACGATCGGGGCTCTCCGAATCCGAGATCCTCGAAATCGCCGGCTGCAGTCGTCTGGAGCTTTCGCGCATGCTGTTCGCCCTCGACTACAACCTGCTTCATCGCGACGGGCTGCTCGGCTTCTTCCACGACCACCTGGTGAAGGCGGTTCGGCGGCGGTATCTGCAGCAGGAGGACGCGCGCCGCGAGAGCGCCGAGCGCCTGAGCGCACACTTCCATGCCTCGGTCGACGCGGCGATCGCAGCCGGCGTGGCCGTGTCGCCACGGGAGGTGCTCGAGGCATGTGCGGCGTTCGAGCAACTCGGCAGTGATGATCGCGTCGCCAGCATGTTGTCGCAGCTCGAAGTGCTCATGGCGCTCACCGACGGCGAATCACGATACGACGTCGTGCGGTACTGGAGCAGGCTGCGTGATCGATTCGACGTGTGTGGGCTCTGTAATGCCGCGCTGAAACGATGGCTGGCCACAGGCCAGGAATCATCACGACACATCCACGCGCTGCAGTGCGTCGGCGATCTGATGCAGCATCTGGGACTGTACGACGAGGCCGACGGATACCATGGCGAACGAATCCAGCTGGCTCGGCGCATCGGCGACCGCACCGCCGAGGCGCTGGCCCGCTCGACTCGTGGCGATCTGCTGCGTATGCGTGCCCGCTACGACGATGCCATCGAGGAGATTACCTATGCGCTGCGACTGCTCTCAGAGCTTGGTGATCGACCCGGGGAGGCCAGAGCCCTCAATGCGCTCGGCAACGTGTACTGGAGTCGCGGCGAAAACGATCGCGCGCTCGAGTGCTACGTGGGTCAGGAGGAGATCGTGCGGCAACTGGGTGATCGCAGCGGAATCGCCGATGCGGTCGCCCACATCGGGCTCATTCACGTCGCCCACGATGAAATGGACCAGGCGCTGGACTGCTTCCGCCGCGCCGCGGCGACGATCGAAGAGGTTGGCGATCGACTCCGGCTCGGGGCGCTGCTCAACAACATCGCGCTGATCCATTCACGGCGGAAGGAGTTCGACGAGGCGATGACGCTGCTTCAGCGCAGGGAGCAGATCAGCACCGAACTTGGCGATGACTGGGGCGTCGCAAGCTCTGCAGGCAACATGGGATCGATCCACCGCGAGCTTGGGCACTACGGCGAAGCGCTTCGCTGCTTCGAGCGTCAGGAGTCGATCTGCCGCGCGATCGGCGTTCCGAAGGGACAGGCGGTGGCGATCGGCAACATGGGGATCGTCTACGCCGATCTCGGCCGCTACGAGCAGGCGCTCGAGTGTGGCCGCACCCAGATCGAGATGTATGTGACGATGGGCGACGAGCGGGGCGTCGCATTCGGCCGAACGACGCTTTCGCGCTCGCTCATCGCGCTCGGTCTCGTCGACGAGGCCCTTGCGTGCTGCCGCGCCGCGATCGACGGTCACCGCGCGTGCGGTTCACGTTCATGGCTGGCAACCACGCTGTCGACGGCCGCGGGGCTGCTGCTGGATCTGTGCGAACGGGACGAGGAGCCGCCGGAGGGACTGCGCGAATTTCATCCGTCGCTCGCTGTGGACGACTGGCGCCCGGCCGCATTCCAGCACGCGCGCGGCATGGTCGATGAGGCGCTGAGGACGGCCGAGGAAATCGGCGACGCCGAGGCCGCCGGGAACGCCCGCAATCTGCTGGCGCGCTTCGGCGCCGACGTTGCGTAGCAGGCAGACGCTGACGCACGCATTCCGGGAGTGCGGCCAACGGCAACGCCGGCGCGACGTCGCTTCGAAGATCGACCGATTCGTGCCGATCCGGACCTCAGACGCGACGGCGCGTTCACCGGCTGCGGCCTATATTCTCCCCGCCTCACGCCGTACCCTCATCCCACGACATCGCTTCTCGCCATCTCGGCCCCTCCGCCAACCCAATTCTCCACGAACAGTGGGGGAACCGCCGTGTCCGCACCGAACGAACTCCGCGTGTTCATCTCCTCGACCTTCCGCGACCTGCAGGAGGAGCGCGAGCACCTGGTGAAGAAAGTCTTCCCGGAGATCCGCGCGCTCTGCCGCGAGCGGGGCGTGACCTTCACCGAGATCGATCTGCGGTGGGGTCTGACCGATGAGGAGGCGGCGCTCGGCCGGATCATCCGCACGTGTCTCGAAGAGGTCGATCGCTGCCGCCCGTTCTTCTGCGGTATCGTCGGCAGCACCTATGGCTGGATACCGCAACTGCACGAGATCTTCATGGACGACCAGCTGATCGAGCGGTATCCGTGGGTGGAAGCAGCAGTGCGCGAGGGGAAGAGCGTCACGGAATTGGAATTCATGCAGGGCGTGCTCTCCCGTGCCGACGCGACGATGCAGCGCGAGGGGGCGATCGAGGACGTCGATCCATACGAGTGTGTAATGCTCTACCGGCGTCGCCGCGACGGTCCGCTGGATTCCGAGTCGCGACGCCTCGAAACGTTCATCGACCGCGTCAGCAGCTGTGGGCCGGAGTTCCAGGAATTCATTGATCCCGTGGAACTCGGACGTCGAGTGCGGTCGGATCTGCATTCGCTGGTGGAGCGGATATGGCCTGACCGGGACGGTCCGAGCGCGGACGAACTCGAGCTGCGCGCGCATCGCGCGTTCGCCGCCAGCCGCCGACGTGCATACATCCCGCGAACCGAGTACGACGATGTCGTTGCGGATTCAACCGCGATTGCGGCACAACTGACGGTGATCGTCGGCGCATCGGGCGTCGGCAAGAGCTCCCTGTCCGCATCGATTGCCGCAGACTTCGCCCGGAAGCATCCCGACGCGCTTCTGGTGGAGCACTACGTCGGAGCGACCGATTCGAGCACGACGGTTGCCGGCACCGTCGAGCACATCGTACGCGCATGCGCGGCGCACTTCGGCATCGAGGATCAGGTCGATGGCGATCCGGATGCGCTCGAGGCGGGCTTTGCCGGCTGGCTCGAGCGTATCGGACGGCAGTGTGAGAATTCCACCATCCCCGCACTCCTGGTCGTCGATGCCGCCAATCAGCTCGAGGCGCGCGGACGATCGCTGCAGTGGCTTCCCGACTCGCTGCCTCCATCGATCCACGTCGTGACGTCCACGACCGACGCGGACATCGCGCGCGATCTCTCCGATCGGGGCTGGCGTGTGGTGGAGCTCCGTCCGATCGACGACGAGCGCGTCCGCCAGAGCATCGTCGTCGGATACCTCGCCGCGTTTCACAAGGGAATCGACAGGACACACCTGCGTCTGCTCACAGGCGACCCCAAGGCGTCGTCGCCGCTGTTCCTGCGCCTGGTTGCCGAGGAACTCCGGATTCATGGCGTGCACGAGACGATTGGCGATCTGGTGAGCAGGTTCACCGCGGCAGACGACCTCGACGTGGCGTTTCGACTCGTACTCGAGCGCATGGAGCGCGACTTCGGGCGCGATTCACTCGATTCGGTGCTCACCGCGATTGCGGCGGCCCGATCGGGACTCTCGGAGGTGGAACTGCTCGAGCTGAGCGGTCTTCGTCGGCTCGAGCTCTCGCGGCTTCTGTTTGCATTCGACTACCACATGCTGCGACGCAACGGTCTGTTGGACTTCTTCCACAGCTACCTGGAGCGGGCCGTTCACGCGCGGTATCTCACCGGCACCGATTCCCTGCGCGATCGCCACCGTCGACTGGGAGAATTCTTCAGTCGCGCGACCGACGTCGTTCGACGTGCCGAAGAGGAACCGTGGCAGTGGAGGGAGGCGGATGAACCGGATGCCCTGGCGCGGTGCCTTTCCTCTCCGGATGTGTTCCTTGCGCTCAGCGTGCCGTCGCGTCGCTACGAACTGATCGAATACTGGCACGGATTGGATGGGCGCCATGACCCTGTCGAAGCGTGTGCGGCGATGATCGACGTGGCACGGCGATCGCGCGTACAGTCGCTCACGTTGATGTCGGCCGTCGGTGCATTCCACGTCGCCGGATCACGCTATCGCGACGCCCTCCCGATACAGGAGCTCGTGTACCGCGTACGCCATCGCTATTGCGGTGCCGACGATCCGGCGACACTCGACGCCGCCGACGGATACGCCACCGCCCTGTTTCATTCCGGACACATCGTCGAGGCCGACCAACTGTGGTGCGACGAGCTTTCGCGTCTGGAGGCCCGCGTCGGTCCGGACGACTCCGCCGTCTGCGACGTGCTCGACAGTCTGTCCGCGTGTGCCTATCAGCGTGGCCGGATCGACGATATGGAGGCACATCTGCGCCGATCGCTGCGGATCAGCGAGGCGACGTTCGGACTCGACCATCCGAAGTCGCTGAGTCGGCTCGTGAACCTCGCCGGGCTGAAGCTGCTGCGAGAGGACGTCGCCGGCGCGGCCGACATTTTCGCGCGGGTGGTGCGTGTCGCCACGCATTCGCTGGGAGAAACCCATCTGGACACGCTCCACTTCAGGGTTGAACTGGCCCGCGTCCTCGGAACGCTGGAACGATTCGACGAATCCTCGTCGATGCTCGACGACGTTGTGGAGCGGTTCGAACACTCACTCGGCGACAATACGGTGCTCGTCCGCGCGCTCGACGGGCTCGGCAGCAACGCGATCAAGTCCGACCGTCCGACCGACGCCGAAACACAGTTCCGACGAGCGTATGATGTGGCGCGGCGGATCTACGGCGAACACCATGAGATGACGATCTATGCACGGTGCCGCATCGCCTCGGCAATCCGCCGGCAGGGTCGACCATACGAGGCCGAGGCGATCATCCGCGAACTCCTGCCGCGACAGATGGAGCAGTGGGGGCCGTCGCACCCGTGCACCCGCCTGTCGATGCTCGTGCTGATCCAGATCCTCCGCACGACCGATCGTAATGAGGAGGCCAATGAATGGCAAAGAATCCGCGACGGACGCGATGATTCCCCGGAGACGGTCGGCGATGTCCATACGTGATCGGCCGGACCGCAGCACGTTGCAGTCCGGCCGATTTCAGCCCGAGACACTGTTGGCAGGCACCGCCTAGTCCCCGGCCACCGAATCCTCGATTATCGATACCATCACGCACTGAGTCGGCAACGGAAGGGTGAAATTGAACATCGCTCCGTTGAACTGACCAGTCGAATTGGCCTCCGTCAGTTGTGGCTCGGTGGTCTCGGAGTTCACCTGCTTGGAGTCACTGCTCGGGTTGCGATCCTTGTCAAGAACCTGAAGGACGACCGATTCCGATGGATTGATCGGCATGGGGTTCTCAGTGACGGTGTTGAAATTCCCGGAGGCATCCTTCTTCTGCAGCACCGCCCCCTCCGCTTTGTCCCCGCCCAGCCCCCACTGGACGGATCCGCAAATTGTGCCACCGGTGAGCGTCAATTGACCGTTGGCCGGAACGTTTGGCTGACAGGTGAAGGAGCCGACGGCCTCGGCGGCGATAGTTGCATTCCCGCCACCAGTGGACACCGGCCATTGGGCGCTGCTGCCGCCGGACACGATGCTAGGAGCAGATGTGTAGATCTCTGGCGCTCCACTGTCTACATATGCGGGTACCAGGTAGATGACTGCGCCACCTTTCATGAACAGATATACCTCCGGGCTCCACACGCTGCAACCGGTTCCGTTCGGAGCGGAACTGGACACGCCGGCGCTCACAGCGGTACTGTTGTCCGCAGTAAACGTCAGGTGGATCACGGCATCGCAATTCGCCGTGAGCTTGATGGTCGGCTGGGATGCGACAGGAGTGAGGGCGAAGGGGGAATCGTCCGTTCGAACATGATGCCGCTGGATGGGCTTGTGCGAGGCTTCTGTGTCGAGCTCCGTGAGATCACTCATGATGACACTTCTCCAGAAATGGTGAGAGATTCGACTCCTGTTTGGAGCCGAACACCGATTGGCACGATGCGCTGCATGAGGAATGGACGTGGACGTCGGTGAAACGGAGTGCGAAACTACAGCCGGCGGTCAATTATTCCAATGCCGCAATGGTTAATTCCTCTCGCTATTGAGGACGAGGGTCGGCGCGTGGAACGATCGTCGTCTGAGCGTCGTCGAGAAGCCGTCCGCCGGTGTGGAGGATCTGTCGCTGGACGTTTTCGGCGAGAGACCAGGTCGGTTCGATCAGGGCCAGGTGGCCCGGCAGGTTTCCGAACATCGTGCAGGCGAGCATCTGGTCGCGCAGGTCGTATTCGGACATCATGGCCGCGGCCTCCGGGAAGTCGAACGGACGGAACGCCATACGAAGCGTCCGTCGCCCGTGCAACGGCTGCTCAAATTCAAGCAGTCGGTTCATCGCCGTGACGTACGAGCCGGCGAGGACCAGCTTGATCCGCCCGGTGGCCCAGTCGTGATCCCAGAACTTCTGGAGTATCGACGGCAGCGCCGGTGATGCCTGGCTGAGGTAGGGAAACTCGTCAAGCACGATCATGAGCCGGTCGGCCGCAGCGCGTTCACTGAGGTAGCCGAACAGTGCGTCCCACGACGCGAGCGAACTGCCGTGTCGGAGTGCCGCATCGTCGAAGTGCTCTGCAAGCATCGTGGACAGCCCGGCGAGCTGCTCCGACTCGGTTCGCCGCGTCACCTGGTAATACAAGCTGCCAACCGAATTGGTGAAGCGCGAGAGGACGAAGCTCTTGCCGATGCGTCGCCGTCCGAGAACGAACGCAAGCTCGGGTCGCTCGCTGTCCCACATCTCGCCGAGCAGACGCCATTCGTCCACTCGACCGATGATTTCGTGCAGTTTCGGCACATCTCCACCCTCCAACGCTGCCGCCCAGCTGGCTCTCCGGCTACCGGCTGATCGTCACGGGAACCGACGTCGACGAGGTGTCGGTGCGGACAATCACCACGTAGGATCCCGACGGGAGGGATGACACATCGAGCCGCATGACGAGCTCGCCGCCTGACGGTGTCGAGACGCCCGATTTCTCCCACACGCGTTCGCCCCGCAGGTCGTGCATGAACACCGATACGTGCGCACCAACCGGCGCGTTGACATGCAGCGTCAACTCGTTCTCGTGTACGGGGTTCGGCGTGAGGGTCGCGTGCAGGCCGTGGTCGGTCCGTGTCTCCGTGGCAACGCCCGTGATCGCTTGCACGTGCAGCGTCGCCGCCTGGCTCATCGCCTGACACGGAGCGCCCGTGAACATCGCCCGGTATTGATTGCCGTCGTCGCTCAGTTCGGCGGTGAACGTGTACGTGCTGCCGGTAGCGCCGGAGATGTCGGTCCAGGTGCCGCCGCTGTCGGTGCTGCGCTGCCATTGCACCGATCGCGAACCCGTTGCACCGGCGGTGAAGCTTGCCGTGCCGCCCGCGGTCACCGTCTGATCGGCCGGCTGCGCCGTGACCTCCACGACGTTGATCGCGAAGTTCGTGTCGCTCACATCGCTGACGGCGGGATCGTCCACATCGCTCACGCGAATTCTCGCACTGCCCGTCGCCGAGGCGGTCACCGTCCATTCGTAGGAGCCCGTGTTCGGGACCGAATTCGCCAGCGTATTCCACGTGGTACCGGCATCGGTCGACAATTCGATCTTCACGGCGGTGAGAACGAAGGCGCTCCAGGTAATCTGCGTCGTCGAGCCACCACAGAAGGCGTCGCCTCCGTTCGGCGAGGTGAGGGCTATCGACGGCTGGATATGCAGCGTCGCCGCATTGGTGGTATCGGTACACGATCCGTTGGAGAATATCGCCCGGTATTGCTGCCCGTCGTCGTCGAGCGCAACGGTGAAGGAGTACGTGGCAAGGGTTGCGAGCGGAATGGACTGCCAGCTGTTGCCGCCATCATTACTCACCTGCCACTGCACGGCGGCCGAACCGTTCTGCGACGCAGTGAAGCTCGCGGTATCGCCAACGGCGACCTCCTGATCGGTCGGCTGCCCGGTAATCTCGAGCACCCGGATCTCGAAGTCCGCGGTGGTCTGGTCATAGATCACCGATGAATTCGAGGCATCGCTGATGCGCACGCGCGCCTGCGTCGTGACAATGGCCGGGATCGTCCAGGGGTAGGATCCGGACGATGCGTCGACCGAATTGGCGATGGTGATCCAGGAGGCACCGGCGTCGGTCGAGTATTCGATCTTCACGCTGCCGACGAGAAGGGAGCACCAGGTGAGTCCAACGGTCGTACCGGAGCACAACGCTCCCGCCACACCTCGCGACGTTATCACGACGGTCGGCGTCGCGAGGGTGGTGACGACCATATCCACCTGTCCTGTGCCGGTCGGATTGATTGACGTATCGAATGCCCCATTCGTCACCGGATAGTCCGAGCTGTAGGTACTGCCGAGCACGCATACGAAACCGGCATCATTGACCGCGGCTCCGAGGCCTACGTCTCGGTCTGTTCCGCCGATGAATGTCGAATAGACGCGGGCCGCACCGCTCTGATCGAACTTCATCATGACGATGTCAGTTCCTCCATTGTACGTCGTGTCCATCGCCCCTGGAGTGATTGGAAATGCGGGGTTGGTCGTCGAGGAGACGACGTAGGCGTCGCCCCAGGAATCGACCGCTACATCGATGGCATCTTGAGAGTGGCCACCGGCGTCCGCGTCGTATACGAGCGAACCGCCGTCGGGGCTCAGTTTGGTCAGCCAGTTGTTTGTCGCTGCACTGCGTACGACGTAGGCACTTCCGAAGTGGTCGACGGCAACGGCATAGCCCTTACCGGAACCTCGGTCACTGAGAAACGTCGAGTAGACAAGCTTTGAGCCGTCGGCATTCAACTTTGTAACGATGGTATTTAACCCGTTGGCTTCGAACGATCGGTCGTATGCGCCGACGGTGGTTGGATAATCGCTGCCGACCGTGCTGCCGGTTATGTACGCATTGCCGGTGTCGTCGACTGCGATCGCTGAGGCAGTGGCCACGGTGTTTGAGTTGATGAATGTGGAGTATTCGAGCGAACTACCATCGCGGCTCAACTTCGAAACGAAAATGTCCACCGAGTTCTGGTAGGTTTCAGAATACGCACCGGTTGTCGTCGGAAATCCACTGCTGCCCGTTTGTCCGGTAACGAATGCGTTTCCGCTGTCATTGAGCGCGATACCCAATCCATCATCGTCGCCGCCAGCACCAAGCAGCGTGGAGTAGACGAGCGCGCTGCCGTCGCGACTCAGCTTGGTGACGAACGCATCGAAGACCCCGCCAAAGGATCGATCAAACGCACCGTTCGTGGTAGGGAAATCGGAGCCGTTGGTAACGCCCGTTATGTAGGCATACCCACTGTCGTCGACTGCAATACAGTACGCCTGACTGCCGTTGTGCGATCCGCCGAGATAGGTCGAATACATGAGGGTGCTTCCATCACTGCTCAGCTTGGTGACGAAGGCGTTGGTGTATGGTGGATCATAGGAGTCGTCATAGGCACCGACGCTCGTCGGGTAGTCGGTACTCTCGGTGAATCCCGTCACGTAGGGGTTTCCACCGCGATCGAGCACGATATCCACTCCTCCGTCCACGTCGTTGCCTCCGAGATACGTCGACCAAACCAACGGGTCGATCACCAGCGCGCGGGTCCGGTCATATGTACCCAACGCGAATCGCACGCCGCCATTTCCATCCTGTGTGAACCTGCACGCCACCTGCCGCCGCTCACCGCCGACCTGCTGATAGGCGTACAACCCCTGCTGCCGAAGCTCTCCGACGCCCGTCAGAATTCGCAGCGAACCATCCGACGCGACAGCGATCGAGTCCGCGCCGTCGAACGCCATGCGGATCACCGACGGATCAGCTCCGGATGCGACCACCAGGTCGTAGCGGGGTCGACCGCCGTCGAGGTAATACACCGCGTCGACACCGTCGAATACCTGCTCGGCCCGCACGCTTCCGAACCGCCGCACGTGCGTTACCCACCGTGAAGAATCGCTTCCCAGGAAGTAGTGTAGCCCATTAGAGATTCCGTAACTTGTGCGCAACATTCATTGAGGAATGAATTATGCGTGTTGCGCCGCGAATTGTACTGGATGATAGCGAGCGTCAGGAGCTCGAAAAACTCAGCCGTGGTCGTCGTGTGTCGGTGCGGCTCGCTGAACGAGCGAAGATTATTCTGCTGGCCGCGAAGGGGCTCGACAATCACGGAATCGCCGCTACGCTGGGCATTACCCGTCAAAAGGCAGGGCGCTGGCGGACTCGTTATGCGAAGTTTGGGCTGAGCGGCATCGAGAAGGACGCGCCGCGCCCGGGGCGCACTCCGACGATCACCGAGGAGTTGAAACGCGAAATCGTTCGGAAAACGATCGAGGAGAAGCCGGCGAATGCCACGCACTGGAGCCGATCGCTCATGGCGAAGGAGGTCGGCATCAGCGATGCGAGTGTCGGTCGCGTCTGGCGTGAATACGGACTGAAGCCGCACCTGGTCGAGACGTTCAAGATCTCCAACGATCCGCAATTCGCTGAAAAGCTTGAGGATGTTGTCGGCCTATACCTGAATCCGCCGGAAAATGCCATCGTGCTTTCGTGTGACGAGAAGAGTCAGATCCAGGCGCTCGACCGCACGCAGCCGTCACTGCCGATGAAAGAGGGGCGCGGCCAGACGATGACCCATGACTACAAGCGCAATGGCACCGCAACGCTCTTCGCAGCATTGAACACGCTCGACGGCTCGATCATCGGAACGACGATGAAACGGCACCGACACCAGGAGTGGATCAAGTTCCTGAAGCTCATCGAGCAAAGCGTCGAGCCGGGAAAGGCGATCCACATAATCTGCGACAATTACGCGACCCACAAACATCCGAAGGTGCGTGCGTGGCTCGATCGACATCCGCGCTTCAAGGTTCATTTCACACCGACGAGTGCGTCATGGCTGAACATGGTCGAGCGCTTCTTTCGTGACGTCACAGAACGTCGACTGCGACGTGGAAGTTTCCCCTCGCTCTCGTCACTGATTGACGGGCTCCACGAGCATATCGCGAGGCATAACGAAAACCCGAAGCCGTTCATCTGGACCGCGACCGCGACCGACATTCTCGCGAAAGTCACACGTGCTCGTCGCGCACTCCGATAAGTTACGCTCTGTTCAATGGGGACCAGTAGTTGCAGACGCCCGGCAGGACGTCACGTCCCGCCGTGTGCGGCGTCGGTCGGTCGGTGCGGAAGCGCATTCGCACCACCTGACCGCTGCGAGTCCCCTGGTGCGCCGGCCCCCGAGAATCAAGGACTGCCCCATGCTGATCCGCCGTCGGGCGATCATTGAATCGATAGAGATCGTACACGACACCGCTGCCGGTGATCCAAGTGTTCAGTCCTGGAGTCTGCAGCAGGAACCGCGCGCGGGCATCCCACTGTCCTCGGTTCTCGATGAAGGCCGTGGCGGTCCGCCCGGTTGGCTGCAGCGTTTCGGTGTTGGATTGCAATTGCCGCACAGCGGCGGGTTGCTGGACAGTCGAGCGGGACAATTGCTCATCGCGCGTGGTCTGCGCCGGTAGCCGGGTGGCGGCGGCGAGGAACAGCGCGATTACGGAGAGCAGGACGGACGATGATGAATGTCGAACGGGAAGGGGAAGGCCTTTCATAGGTTGGGGTCGGTACGGAACGGTGAGGGATTGAACGCGCGGCATCGATGCCGGCGGAAGGAGGAAGGCGGGCGAATTGCAGGTCGTCAACGACTGATTCGCAGGCACGGAAGATAGCAGGACCGATAAACCAACAAGTCGCGACGGACCGGATCGCACGCCTGGGATCGCGGCAATTCGAATGTCGTGTACAGCGTCAGGTCTCCTCGCTCGCTCTGCCCGTCGGCGTTGTCCAGCAACCGGCTTGCCATGCTCACGCGTGCTTGGGAGCCTGTTGAAATACTGAGTGGGCGCAGACGGTTCATCCCGGCGCGAAGCGACCGGAACAATGCCGTTAGATGCAAGGCGCCCGACGAGCGTGGAATGAGGCGACCGGACGGTCGCCGCAGCGACGCGCGAGGAGGGCAACGCCGCAGATGACGGTATTTCAACAGTCTGTTAGAGCCAATCCACAAACCCTCGACGGGCTTCGCGGGGCTGCAAGCTCTCACGGCGGCGCCTGTCCTGAGTCATCGAAGGATCCGCTCGCTCGAAGTAGCGCCGGCTACGCGTCGTTCGCGCGCCTTGACGTGAGAGCGTTCGCTCTCTCTCGTCTTCGCAAGTGGTTTTTGGATAGGCTCTTGGCGGCGCGTGCTATGGCGCCGACAACGCGACCAGCTCGGACATCGCGCCGGCGAGGCCGATGACCTCGATCTCCGCATGCAGCGGCCACGCGTCCGTGCCCGGAGTGACAATGATGCGGCGGGCCGCGCCGATGTCGTCGCAGGCCGTTCGAAAACCGCGCGACGCCTTCGGCGCGAGCGCCCGCTTCACCTCGATCGCCCACTGCGTCGTGCCGTCCGGCAGCGTGACGACCAGGTCGATCTCCGCGCCGGCGGAGGTGCGATAGAACCAGCGCGTGGCACCGCGGGGCAGGGCGGAGATGAGGTTCTCGATCGCGAATCCCTCCCAGCTCGGACCGGCCACGGGATGCCCGAGCAGGTCGTCGTGACGCTGGATACCAAGCAGGGCATGGACAATGCCACTGTCACGCACGTAGATCTTTGGCGACCTCGTCAGTCGTTTCCCGACGTTGCTCACCCACGGCTCGAGACGGCGGACGAGCATCAGATCGACCAGCATGTCGATATAGCGGCCGACGGTCTGACCGCTGACGCCGAGACCGGCCGCCAGGCGGCTGGCGTTGAGCACTCCGCCCTGTGCGTGCGCCAGCATGGTCCACAGCCGTCGCAGCGTTTCGGCGGGAATTCGCGCGCCGAGCGACGGGATATCACGTTCGAGATACGTCCTGATGAACGCGAGTCGCCACTCGAGACTCGATGCGTCGTCGATTGCATCGAACGCATCGGGGAATCCGCCGCGAAGCCACAGGCGATCCGAGTGCTCGACGCCGACCTCGAGGACGTCGAACCCCGCGAGCTCGAGATACACCACACGACCTGCAAGCGACTCGGCCGACTGGTTGAGCAATACGTTTGATGCCGAACCGAGCAGCAGGTATTGGCCCGTCCGCTCTCCGGCAAGACGCCGACGGTCGATGTCGCCCCGCAGCGTCGAGAACAGCCCGGGCATGCGCTGCACTTCGTCAAGGATCACCAGTCGATCGTTGATCCGCGACAGGTAGAGCTCGGCATCGGCCAGCCGTGCGGCGTCCGACGGCCGCTCGAGGTCGAGGTACGTCGACGGCATGTCCTTGGCGAGATCCGACGCAAGAGTCGTCTTGCCGACCTGCCGCGGTCCCAGCAGCACCGCGCCCGCATGGCGCGAGAGCAAGCCAATCAGTTCGGATCGACAACGTCGTGGAATCATAACCTTGCAAATCTACATCGGCGTGGAAGAATTGCAAGGTTGTGGGTGTGCTGTTCCCGTCCCAGCGGACACCTGGCGCATCCCAATTCCTGCGACCCGCGCACGGCGGGATGTCGATTCCTGAAGAATTCAGTCCATTTTGTGCCTGCGGCGGTGGTGTAGACCGAGGAAACGGACCCTCCGCTCCTTCAATCAGAGCAGCCCGCACCTGCAATCCGCGCAGCGGCACCGGGCCGGCTGGCCCGACCACCGCGGACCCGGGATGCCGATTCCATTGTGTGCCGCACCGTGGAAGCGCTGCTTCGTAAGCCCCGCGATCGCGTCATCCCGTTCCGTCCACCGACGGCGGGGCCCCATCCTCCCAGGTTCGTTCGCCGAACAGACGACTATCCGAACCGCTCGGCGAAAGCCTCACGCGCCTCGCCGATGAATACGAGCAGCTCGGCCGCATCCATCAGCGCGATCACATTGACGTCGTCATCACGTTCGGTCTGAACCGGAATCCGATTCATACGAAACGCGATCCACGCCTCATTGACTTCAAACTGCTGGGGATAGAGCATGGGAATAGGGGTTGATTACTTGCGATGGCGCACGGCGCTGCGGCACGGCGTCGATTCTGACAGACAGAAGACGTTCAGTGACGTTCATCGAGGTGGCGACGAGTCAGCCACGGTGACGTTCGCGCCTGCGGCATACGGCCGTCGTGCGCACGCCGTCACACCAGTTCCAGCCGCAACCGCTTTCCGAGAGCTGCGGCAGCACGCTCCAGCGTCTGCAGCGTCACCGATCCGATCGACGGGTCAAGCAGCCGGTTCAAGGAGGTCCGACTGGTGGCCATGCGTGCCGCCATCTCGGTTTTGCTCAAGTTCTGCTGTTTCATCAGCTGGTCGATTTGAAACGCAACGACGCGCTTGATTGCGACGGCTTCGGATTCCGCCAACAGACCTTCTTCCTTCAAAAAGTCGTCGAAATTACTTCCGATATGGTTGGTCATAGATGTTCGCTGGAATGGACCTCCAATGACACGCAGTCCTGCGAATACGTCGGTGGCGTGATCCGGTGCGGCAGAAACGCAACGGGATGGAACCCTTCATTGCCGGAGCCCGACAACGGATTCGTTCACAGGTAGCGGATCTGGCCCCGTTCGTATCTTCCGCGCTTCGCATCGCCCTCACAGTCCTCCTGCGCGGCGGCCCCCCGTGTGCTCTCTGCGCCGCATCGCCGCCCTGCTGACCGATCCAGCCATCCTCATGACCGCTCGTACGCACGCCGAACTCGCCAATTTCATCTGGAGCATCTGCAACCTGCTTCGGGGTCCCTACAAGCGCAACGAGTACCGCAAGGTCATCCTGCCGTTGACCGTGCTGCGGCGCTTCGACTGCCTGCTGGAGCCCACGAAGCAGCAGGTGCTCGATGAACACAAGAAGATCAAGTCGAAGCACGAAACCGTCGTCCGCAGTCTTCTCGAGAAAGTTACCGGCCGACCGTTCTACAACCTGTCGAAGTTCGACCTGCCAAATCTGCTCGATGCGCCCAACGAGCTCGCCGCAAACCTGACCAACTACATCAACGGTTTCTCGGCGAATGTGCGGGAGGTCATGCAGCACTTCTCCTTCGATCAGCAGATCGTGCGCCTCGATGAGAAGAACCTGTTGTACGAGGTCGTCAAGAAGTTCGCCGCGCTCGATCTATCGCCCGATCGCGTCGACAACACGCAGATGGGCTACGTCTTCGAAGAGCTTATCCGCATCGGCGCCGAGCAGTCCAACGAAGAGGCAGGAGAGCATTTCACCCCGCGCGAGGTGATTCGGCTGATGGTGAACCTGCTGCTCGATCGGGAACGCGATCTCGGCAAGAGTCACGTGGTCAAGACAATCTACGATCCGGCCTGCGGCACCGGCGGCATGCTCTCGGTCGCCGAGGAATTCGTCCGACAATTGAACACCCATGCCAACCCGCATTTGTATGGTCAGGACTGGAACGACGAATCGTGGGCGGTGTGCAAATCGGACATGCTGATCAAGGGGGAGAATGCCGAGAACATCAAGCTCGGCGACACGTTCAGCAACGACCAGTTCGAACGGCGCGATGACGGCACGAGGTGGACGTTCGACTACATGCTGGCCAATCCGCCGTTCGGCGTCGAGTGGAAACAGCAGCAGAAGTTCATCGAACGCGAACGCGACACGCTCGGCTTCGGGGGACGCTTCGGTGCGGGCACACCGCGCATCAACGACGGGTCGCTCCTGTTCCTGCAGCACATGATCTCCAAGATGCGTGCGCCCGAGGAGGGCGGCAGCCGCATCGGGATCGTCTTCAACGGTTCGCCGCTGTTCACCGGCGACGCCGGCAGCGGTGAGAGCAACATCCGCCAGTGGATCATCGAGAACGATTGGCTCGAGGCGGTGGTGGCACTGCCGGACCAGCTGTTTTACAACACGGGTATCTCCACCTATATCTGGGTCCTCACCAATCGTAAGCGGTCCGCGCGAAAGGGAAAGGTCCAGCTCGTTGATGCCCGCCGGTTCTACGTGAAGATGCCGAAGTCGCTCGGCAACAAGCGCCACAAGATCGGCGACCCGAACGACCGCGCGAGCGAGCCCGATCAGATTGGTGAGATCGCGCGGATCTATGGAGAATTCAAGGACGGTGAGACGCGGTCGTTTCCCGAGGAAGATCCGATCACGAAGCAGACCATCGACAAGGTCCGGGTCGTCAGCAAGGTCTTCGACAATTCCGACTTCGGCTTCCAGAAGATCACCGTCGAGCGGCCATTGCGCCTGAATTTCCAGGTGAGTGCCGAGCGCATCGCGCGACTCGAGGACGAACGTGGGTTCGCGAACCTGGCTACGAGCAAGAAGAAGAACGAGAAGGCGCGCCGCGAGGAAATCGAGGCGGGAACACAGCGGCAGGATGAGATCCGCGCGCTGCTGGAGCGATTCGCCGAGGAACACGGCGAGAAGGTATATCGCGATCGGGAGGTGTTCCTTGCCGACCTGCACGCGCTCGAGCGCGCCGAGGGAACGCGGCTCGCCGCGGCGGAACGCAAGGCGGTGCTCTCGGCACTCGGTGAGCGCGACGAGACCGCCGAATGCTGCTGGGACAAACATGGTGAGGCCGAACCCGACCCGGAGCTGCGCGACACCGAGAGCGTTCCGCTGAAGGAATCGATCGACGACTACATGCAGCGCGAGGTGCTCCCGCACGTCCCCGACGCCTGGGTTGACGAGAGCAAGACGAAGATCGGCTACGAGATCCCGCTCAACCGCCACTTCTACCAGTACGAGCCGCCACGGCCGTTGGAGGTGATCGAGGCGGAGATCAAGGAACTCGAACGGGACATCCTGAAGCTGCTGAAGGAGGTGACCGAATGAGTTCCGAGGTCGTTCTCTACACGTCGGAGGATGGTGAGACGCGGCTCCATCTGCGGCTGGGCGGCAATACGGTCTGGCTGACTCAGCTCGAGATCGCCGAGCTCTTCCAGACTACGAAGCAGAACGTGTCGCTGCATGTGCGGAACATCTTTGAGGAGGGGGAGCTGCGGGACGATTCAGTTGTCAAGGAATCCTTGACAACTGCCGCGGACGGTAAACGCTACAACACGAAGCTCTACAACCTCGACCTCATCCTCGCCATCGGCTACCGCGTTCGCTCCCCACGCGGCACCCAGTTTCGCCAGTGGGCAACCACCCACCTGCGCGAATACCTGGTCAAGGGCTTCGTGATGGACGACGAGCGCCTGAAGAATCCGGGCGGCTGGGACTACTTCGACGAGTTGCTGGCCCGGGTCCGCGAGATCCGCGCCTCGGAGAAGCGGTTCTATCAGAAGGTGCGAGATCTCTTCGCCCTGAGCAGCGACTACGATAAGGACGACAGGCAGGCGCAGTTGTTCTTCGCGGAGGTGCAGAACAAGCTGCTCTACGCAGTCACCCGTAAGACCGCCGCCGAGATCGTCGTCTCCCGTGCGGATCCCTCCGAGCCCAACATGGCGCTGACCTCCTGGAGCGGCACCCGGGTACGAAAGCACGACGTGATCATTGCGAAGAACTATTTGCGCGAGGACGAGTTCGATACCCTCAACCGGCTCGTGGTGATCTTCCTCGAACAGGCGGAGCTGCGGGCGAGGCAGCGAAAGGACCTGACCCTCGACTACTGGCGCGACAATGTGGATCGCCTGCTCGAGTTCAACGAGCGCCCGATCCTCGACAACGCGGGAAGCGTGAGCGCCGAAGAGAAGAGGCAGGTCGCCACGGACCGCTACGAGAAGTTCGACGCGCAGCGCCGGCTGGCCGAAGCGCGGGCTGCCGATGCCGACGACATCGATGCGCTGGAGGAAGCTGCCAGAAAGCTCGAACGGAAGGGTCGCGGAGGTGAAAAGCAATGAAGGCCAAACCATATCCGAAATACAAGGCCAGTGGTATCGAGTGGCTTGGGGAGGTGCCGGAGCACTGGGAGGTCAATCGACTGAAAGTGGTGTCGGCCTACTGGGTAAGCAATGTCGATAAGGTTCCTGCGGACGGCGAACTCCCAGTCCGCCTCTGCAACTACACCGATGTGTACTATCAGGATTTCATTCGGCCCAATGACGAACTAATGGAGACGACCGCAACCGCGGATGAGATTCGGCGCTTCGGGTTGAAAGTGGGCGATGTCGTTATCACCAAGGACTCAGAAGACTGGTCGGACATCGCGGTTCCTGCATTGGTTGTCGAGTCGGCTCCGGATCTGGTATGCGGCTACCACCTCGCGATGATTCGTGCCGACTCCACAGTCTTGTACGGACCGTTTCTCTTCCGTGCACTTCAAGCACGTGCTGTCAATCAGCAGTTTCAGGTCGCCTCTACCGGCGTCACTCGGTACGGATTGCCGAAGTCGGCCGTTGGCGAGGCGTTGCTGCTGCTTCCTAGCGTGGATGAGCAACACGCCATCGCCACCTACCTCGATCGCGAGACTGAGAAGATCGACACGCTGGTGGAGAAGAAGCGGACGCTGATCGAGCGGTTGAAGGAGAAGCGCACCGCCCTCATCTCGCGTACCGTCACCCGCGGGCTTCCGCCCGAGGCCGCCGCCGAGGCCGGCCTCGATCCGCACCCCAAGCTCAAGCCCTCCGGCGTGGAATGGCTCGGGGAGGTGCCGGAGCATTGGGAGGTCAGCAAGTTCTCACGAGAGGTATCTATCGCTGAAGGACAGGTTGACCCCGAGATTGAACCATATCTGTCGATGGTTTTGTTGGCGCCGAACCACATTCAGTCGGGGACGGGGCGACTGTTGGCCACTGAGTCCGCTGCTGACCAAGGCGCTATTAGTGGTAAGTATCTTTGCAAGTCTGGTGAGGTGGTTTACTCGAAGATTCGGCCGGCGTTGGCGAAGGCAGTGTTGGCTCCCGCGGATTGCCTGTGTAGCGCAGATATGTACCCTCTAATACCAAGGGGCAACCTGACGAGCCGATATCTACTATTCATACTAATTTCAAGTCAATTTACGGAGTGGTCAACCTTGGAATCCGATCGCGTGGCCATGCCAAAGGTCAACCGTGAAACCCTCAACGAACTCCGGCTGCCCGTTCCACTGGTACAGGAACAACACGCCATCGCCGCCTACCTCGACCGCGAGACCGCCAAGCTCGACGCGATGGTCGACAAGATCGAGACCGCCATCGAGCGATTGCTGGAGTATCGCACGGCGCTTATCACGGCGGCGGTCACGGGGAAGATCGATGTGCGTGAGCTTGTGGAATCGGGTGGTCAACGGCAGGGTGCACGGTTGGGTAAAGGGTTGCCCGTCTAACCGTATTTTCGGTGCTCTTCCGGACCCGTACATTCTCAGGTTCCGATTCACTCTTCAACATCCTGCAGTAAACGCATCGTGGGGCCATTGCGCCGCACTACTTCATGGACCGTGATCGTGTCGACGACATCGTTCTGCGAATGGCCCGATCGGACAAGGACGATCAGGCCGTGCCGCTTGCCCTGCTGGCTCGTGTGCTCACCGGCCTTCAGCAGGTGGTGTACGATCTGGCGCTCCAGGAGGAGGACGGTGAATTCGAGTCGCGCATTCGCCTGCCGGCGAGGATTGCGGACCGTTATGCGTTGCGGGCACTCCCGGCAACCGCGGGCAGTTACGTGCAGGCGACGACGTTCGTCGCGAGCGACGAAGATCTTTTCCTGCATGAGAATCAGGCGGCTGTACAACAAAAGTATCTCGCTCTCAGCCGCGCCCTTGCTGAACAGAATGCCGATTCGATCCGATCGATCATCCCGGACCGTAGGCTGCGCAAACGGCTTCTGCGCCATACGCGGGAAATGTTGCCCGCCGCCGATTCCGGATGGACAGTCAGCATTGTTGCTGAAGGCGGTCACCTCGAGTTCGATGCGCTTGCGGTCGCGGAGGTGATTGGAAGAATCGAGTCCGAAGATCGTAGTGCCCTCGGATCTGCGATCATCGGAAAGGTCGTAGGAATCGATTTCGAGGCGGCCAAGCTCACGCTGCGATATCCACCGACTCAACGCATCGTGCGCTGCTTCTATCTCGAATCCGTAGAAGAAATGCTGCTCCGTAGCCCACGCGAACTGGTGCAGGTGATCGGTGAGGTGACGCTTGATGAGGAGGGGAATCCGACTCGAATCAGCGAAGTCGAAGATATTCGCGACGTCGATTTGTCGCCGCTCTCGGTGTCGCGGGTACGTACTCCGGACGGAATTCTGCATCTGACTCCTCCGCTCCAAATCGACGTGAACGCCGATGAGTCGTACCAGTTCCTCGTTGCAGTCGACGCTGAACTCGGAATAGAGGCGATGGCGGTGACGCGTGAGGAGCTGCTCGAGGAGATCGAGCGGGATATCGATGTCCAGTGGCGGACCTACGCCCTCGCACCTGACGACGATCTTACGCCGAATGCACAACGGCGCAAGCACGCGCTTCGGATCCGGATCCGCGAGGTGACCAATGCAACGAAGTAAGCGTGACGTCGAGGCTGGTCTGCAGACGAAGGGCTTCGTCCGAGATGAACGTCACCATCATTTCTTCATATATCACACGGCCGACGGTAAAAGAACGCTCGTGAAGACGCGCACGAGCCACTCCGGCAGGGATATCGGCGTCGCATTGCTCAAGCAGATGGCGAAACAGTGTTCTCTGTCGAAGGAGCAGTTCCTTGCACTGGTTGACTGTCCGCTCAGCAGGGACGAATTCGAGCGGATTCTCGCTGACCTCGACGTCCTGTAGCAACTGAGGGAATTGAGCCGGAATCGCCATACCTGACCTCCATTTGCCAAATGTCTGACCAGACCACCGAACACGCCTTCGAATCCTACGTGGAGCAGATGCTGTTGCGGGATGGTGACTGGACGGCCGGCTCGACCGCCGAGTGGGATGTCGACCGCGCCGTATTCCCCAATCACATCGTCGCGTTCATCCAGGCGACGCAGCCGAAGCTGTGGGAGTCGATGCGCGCGCTGCACGCCGATGCGCTCGAGGAGAAGATCGTGGCGGCGCTCGTCGGTGAGCTCGACGTCAAGGGAACGCTCCATGTGCTGCGGCATGGCTTCAAGTTCTTCGGCAAGACGTTCCGCATGGCGTGGTTCCGGCCGGCGCACGGGCTCAACGAAGACGTGCTCGCCCTCTACGAGCGAAACGAGCTCACCGTCACCCGCCAGGTGCGGTGCCATCCGGGCCGCAACGACACGGTCGATCTGCTCTTCTCCGTCAACGGGCTTCCGATCGCCACGTGTGAACTCAAGAACCCCGCCACCGGACAGACCTGGCGCAACGCCGTGGCGCAGTACCGCACCGACCGCGATCCGCGCGCACCGCTCTTCGCGTTCAAGCGTCGCGCGGTGGTGCATTTCGCCGCCGACCCGGACGAAGTGCACATGACGACGCGATTGCACCGGGATGAGACGCGATTCCTCCCGTTCAACCGTGGAAGCCATCCCGGTGACGTGACGTGTGGCGCGGGCAATCCCCAGCACCCGTCGGGATATCGAACGGGGTATTTCTGGCAGGAGGTCCTCGCGCGCGACAGCTTCCTCGATATCCTCGGTCACTTCATGTTCATCGAGTCGAAGGACGAGAAGGTGGAGGATGCGAACGGTGGGCAGCGGCAGGTCACGCGGCAGACGATGATATTCCCACGCTACCATCAGCTCGATGCCGTTCGCAAGCTGATCCAGGCATCACGAATCGAGGGCGCTGGCAACAATTACCTGATTCAGCATTCGGCCGGGAGCGGGAAGACCAACAGCATCTCGTGGCTGTCGCATCGGCTGGCGAGTCTGCATGATGCATCGGACAATAAGGTATTCGACTGCGTGGTGGTGATCACCGATCGGCGCGTGCTCGACAGCCAGTTGCAGGACGCGATCTACCAGATCGAGCACGCGCAGGGGGTCGTCAGGGCAATCGACCAGGACAGCCGGCAGCTGGCCGAGGCCCTGGTCGACGGAACGAAGATCGTCGTCACCACGCTGCAGAAATTTCCATTCGTGCTTCGTGGTCTGCTGCGCGTGGCCGGTGCCGAGTCGCGCGAGACGGCGAGTGCCGAGGAGCGGACACAGGCGCGGGAGTGGCGCGAGCAGATCGCGCAGCGGCGCTACGCGGTGATCGTCGACGAGGCGCACTCGAGCCAGTCGGGTGAATCGGCTCGCGAGCTCAAGGAGATCCTCGGTGCCGGTACCGAGACGGGCCAGGAGGCAGAGGCCGACTGGGAGGATCGGCTGAACCAGGTGATGGCCTCGCGCGGTCGGCAGCCGAACCTCAGTTTCTTCGCATTCACGGCGACACCCAAGGGAAAGACGCTCGAATTGTTCGGCCGAAAGGGCGACAGCGGCAAGCCGGAACCGTTCCACCTCTACAGTATGCGGCAGGCGATCGAGGAAGGATTCATCCTCGACGTGCTGGCGAATTACACCACGTACAAGACCTACTATCGACTCGTGAAATCCGCGGCCGACGACCCGTCGGTGCCGAAGAAGAAGGCGGTGCGCGCACTCGCGAAATTCATGAGTCTGCACCCGCACAACATCGAACAGCGCACCGAGGTGATCGTCGAACATTTCCATCGCAGCGTGATGGGGCGCATCGGTGGACGGGCCAAGGCGATGGTCGTGACGCCGTCGCGGCTGCACGCGGTGCGCTACAAGCTGGCATTCGAGCGCTACATCGAGGAGAACGGCTACACCGGAATTCGTCCCCTCGTCGCCTTCAGCGGCACCGTCCGCGATCCCGATACCGGTATCGAATACACCGAACCCGGAATGAACGAGGATGTCGTCACCGGCAGACCGATCGGCGAATCGCAGTTGCCGGGACGATTCGCATCCTCGGATTACAACGTGCTGCTGGTCGCCAACAAGTACCAGACGGGTTTCGACCAGCCGTTGCTCTGCGCGATGTACGTCGACAAGCGGCTCGATGGCGTGCAGGCCGTGCAGACGCTCTCGCGGTTGAACCGCACGTTTCCCGGAAAGGACGCGCCGTTCGTGCTCGACTTCGTCAATGACGCCGAGGACATTCTCGCTGCATTCAAGCCGTATTACGATCGGACGGAACTGGAGTCGGAATCGGATCCGGCGATGCTCGAGAAGCTGAAGCACGAACTCGACGAAATGCAGGTCTACCACTGGAGCGAGGTGGAGGCGCTTGCGCGAATCTTCTACAAGCCGATCGAGCGTCAGAGTTCGGCCGATCACGCGCACATGCAGAAGCATCTGCAGCCCGCGGTCGATCGATTCAAGGCGCTGGAGGACGACGACCTCCGCGACGCGTTCCGCGACAAGCTCTCGGGGTTCGTGCGGGTTTACGCGTTCCTGAGTCAGATCATTCCGTACGCCGACGCCGAGTTGGAGCAGCTCTACAGCTATGGTCGGATGCTGCTGCCCCATCTGGTGGCGGGGCGCGACACGACGGCGATTCAGCTGGGCGACGACGTTGCGTTGCAGTACTACCGCCGACGCGAGGTATTCGACGGCGCCATCCAGATCGGCGAAGGAGAAACGCAGTACGTGAAGAGTCCGACGGAGGTTGGCAGCGGTCGGGCGCAGGACGAGCCGGCGCCGCTCTCGGAGATCATCGAGGTGCTCAACGAGCGGTTCGGCACGGAGTTCAGCGAGGAGGATCGGTTGTTCTTCCAGCAGATCAAGGAGAGGGCATGCAACAGCGAGCGAGTGGTCCAGACCGCGCTGGCGAATCCGCTGGACAAATTCGAGCTAGGCATCCGAAAGCTGATCGAGGAACTGATGATCGAACGGATGGGCGAGAACGACGCGATCGTGACGCGCTACATGGCCGACAAGGAATTCCAGGGCTCGGCCTTCCCGATTCTTGCGCGGGAGATATTCGAGGCGGTGCGGGGGCGGGCGGGGGGCCAAGGCGATCGATCGTGACGAACGGCGGTCTGACGATGCGATGCGAGACTCGATTATTGCATCCAGACCCCGGTCGGTCGCGGTCGACGGTCGGCGCACGTGATTACTTGGACTCCCAGACTCTGAAGCAGGTGGCTCTCCAAAGGGCAATCGGTCGGTAGCAGTGAATTACGGAATGACCCGGCACAAACGCCACGAGTTTCGACTCCCGAGGTCACTGCGGCATACCTTCCGGGCGCATCACCATTTCACGACAGTCATGAGCCTTGCAGGAAGACATTCCTCTCACGGCGACGAGTACCAGCTTCAGATCGCGCTCTACTGGACCATTCGCATGTTGGGCGACGACACCGTCGCCGCGGTACAAGCCGAGTCTATTGGAACGGCGGACGATCCGGTGCCACCATACATCGACGATGTCGTTGTTCACTTCTCCGACGGGCGCAGGAAATACATTCAGGCGAAGAAGAATCACCCCAACCATCGTGAATGGCGACTCAAGGACCGGCAACTTGAGGATGAGCTCCAAAAAGCCAAGAATCAACTGGACCATGACCCGGCTGGCCGGGTCGTACTATACTCCCGGTCGCCCTTTGGAGCTCTTCAAGCACTGATTGAAACGCTACGCCACTACCCTGACTTCACGTCATTTCAAAACAGCGGAGCTCAAACGCACCAGCAGTCGCTCGACGCGCTTAGCACGATATGGTCGTGTAATACCGAGGTTGCGGCATCGCTGTGTCGCCGGATCAAAATCGGGCCTGCGAACGACATCGCCGAATGGGAAGCATTGAACTTGGAAATGCTGAGGCCGTCCTTTGCTCGACCCAACGACGTCAAGGCACTTCTCGAGCGGATGTTAAGGCAGATGCAAGCCGGCGGTCGTAGTTCCACGGTGAAGTTCACCCGCACGGGGGTGCTGAACGAACTGGCCGGCGCCGGCCATCCGGCTGCGGCCTACGTCGACAAGGCAGAACTGCGGTCACTCCTCCGTCAGGCGTCTGCGGTCGGCCGCCGTCGAGTTCGTGAGATTCTGAACGAACGCATCCAGCGATCAGAAGTGGAGGACGTGCTGTCTGAGATCAGAGCCGGCAGTCGGCGCATCCTGATCGCCGATCAACCCGGTACCGGCAAGTCGTGTGTTCTGCTCGACGTGGTGGACCAAATCGAAGCCTCACGTGAGTTCGAATTCCTTTATATCCAAGGCGACCATTTCACCGGTTCCGAGAGTGAGGCAGACCTCTCAGACCGCGGTCTCCCGGATAATGTCATTGGCGTTGTCGCTCGGCTGGCGGTCGACCGGCGTGTTGTGGTTGTGCTCGACTCGCTCGACGTGATTTCGTTGTTCCGCAGTCAAAACACGATGCGGCTATTCACGGGAATAATGGACCGCCTGCACACGCTTGACAACGTCTCGTTGGTTGCCGCTTGCCGATCGTTCGACCTGGATTTCGACCCACTTCTTCGCGGACGCGAATGGGACAGGAGAATCAGCCTGTCGCCGTTGGCGTTTGACGACCATGTGACACCGCTACTGAAGCATGTGGGCGTCAACCCGGATGAGGTCCAGGACCCACTCCGGACGCTTCTCTGCGTACCGCAGCACCTCTCGATCTTCTGTTCGCTCCGAAGCCGCGCACGTTTGGATTTCACGTCACCGGCGCAACTCTATGAAGCATACTTCGACCAACTCGTGATTACAGATCCGGCTTTGGGGAGTGAAGTGATGTCGGCCTTCATGTCGGCCGCAGACTCCATGCAGATCAGCCGATCTCCGGCAGTTTCCACCGCCAGGATCGGACTTTCGGTAGAAGCCATCCAGCGATTGATCAGCTCCAATCTCTTGACACCAACCAACCCTGGCTTCGTCAAGTTCGCCCACCAATCCCTTGTAGACTACCTGTCAGTGCGACACGCGTTCCAATCGGACACGACGTTGCAGGAATTCATCAAATCCCGCTTCGCGTTGCCGGCGATTCGACCGGCTGTTCGAGAATTCATCGCACAGTTGCGTGCCGCGGATCCAGCCGAATTTCGAAGGTCAGTCTGGGCGGTGATCAATGATGTTGAGATCGCATACCACATCCGTCGCCTAGTCTGCGAGACTGTTGCGGAAGTCGACCCGGTTGAGGAAGACCACCCGTTAATTGACCGGATAGTTCGGAGCCACGTCAGCTTGGCCGAACGCATGCTGTTGCGTACTCGCCGCGAGGGTTGGTTGGATGTGATCCAAACGAGGGTTGTTCCGAACCTACGGGACCGAGACGAACCGGCGGTCCTTCTAAAGACACTCGGCCATCTGAAAACCTGGGTTGCGCTG
The DNA here is from genome assembly GCA_963711465.1 of Chlorobiota bacterium. Classification (GTDB taxonomy): domain Bacteria; phylum Bacteroidota; class Ignavibacteria; order OLB7; family OLB7; genus CAVQEG01. The sequence goes on along the minus strand of CAVQEG010000002.1, from coordinate 435,054 downwards.
CAGCCAAGGATTATCGCCTCCGTATGGAAAACCTTCCTTCAGTCGGAGCTGGGCCGAGACGGTCAACTATCGTGGGCAATCCGGGACGGCGTCATCCGATTGACAGCGGTCGACCCGCGCCTGGCGCGAGAGATTGTGGAAGGCCTGCTCAAACACCCTGATCGGAATGAGTTTACCGTTGGTGAGTTCATTCATACGCTGGCTTCGTCCTGGGACGGTGCAGACGATATTCTCTGGGAGTGGATTCAGCGAGGAGCCGTAGCCGAGGATGGTCGACGCGTTCCGTTGGCGGAACGTAGGGACAGCCCGAGCGAGCATCAAATCGACCCCGAGTTGCTCACTAGGCGGTTGGAAGCCAGTGACTATCTCCTCGAGCAGGCAGTGGAATACCTTCTCGAGTCAACCACACGAGACGCCGATCCGCATGGTTTCCTGCTGCACAACACGAGTTGGGGCATTAATAACTCGGCCGGGCTGCATTGCGTCGACATCTCAAACTGCATCCTGAAGGGCATCGAGCGCGGTGCGGTACGTCATGCGGCTACAGGAGGTACGCTGTGGAGGTCGATTCTGGCGCGATTCACCGGACAAGAAAACACTGCGGTCCAGTACCTGCTACTTCGCGCGCTCATAGGCGCTCCAGAGCCGAATCCCGACGCGATTTGTCGCATACTCATGGATCCGGGCGTCTATGTCAGCTTCCAACTGGAGGCTGAACTCTGTGAACTGATCACAGCGGGGTATCCGTATATCTCTGCGGAGGTCATGCAACAACACCAACAGCTTCTTCTGTCGGAGATTGATGGACTGGACCCACGCGACGTCTATCTCTACCTTTCCGCCATTCCACGTCCTTATCGCACGCTCGGAACTGAAGCGTTCGTCGACGCACGTAAACCGCTGGTGGGTCCAGAGCGGCATTTCTGGCGGCCCCGAGCAGACGGCGGTATGATTGGCGGGCCTGTCTCTTCGGACGACCTTCTGCAACTCAGCTCTCGCGCTGTCACGCGCCTTTGCTTCTACTACATAAGCGTGAATCAGGATGACGAGGAGTGGATCGGCGGCGTTGGCAGGCGAGTGGGCGAGCTTCCGTCGGTCCTTAGAGCGGCGGCAACCCAGGATCCCGCCAAGTTCATCCGCGTTTTCCGTGAACTGGTCGGCGATTCAGCCTTTGTACCCTACACCAGTGCGATCGAGTACGGTGTAGCAACCCATGTGTCTGTGCGGTTCGGGCGTGCGGCAAAGGATAATAACTGGGACCCGGTAGAGCCGCTTCTAAGCGGCCACGAAATTTGCGCGTGGCTACTGGACACCGTCGAGCGAAGGGATCTAGGCGAGGACGATGAAGGCGGCATACGTCAAGCCGTCTCAGCTATCTGTTCGACGTGCGTCGAGGAAGCGTTCGTCCAGCGAGCCATTGTGGTCCTCCAGCGTGTCTTCGAGACCGACGCCACTCCCTTGGAGTCTGGCAATAACATGTTCAGGGGGATCAATTCCATAATGGGTGCTGCGGCCGAGAGCTCACTTCACCTGTACAATCGGCTGGTTGAGGCCGGCGCGGAGGTTCCTGGTGTTCTGTCTGGTCTCGTCGGGATGTTCGCGAAGCATCCTGACCCGGCGGTGCGCGTGACGTTGCTCTCGCGCATTACCTATACAATATGGGCCCGCCCTGAGGTTGGCTGGAAGTGGTATGCGGATATCATGGCCGATGCACCGCCCGACTTCTGGCAGTGGGCCGAAGGTGTCCTGTATCACAATTATCATTCGAACTTTGGGTACGTCGAGCCATACCTCGACAGACTCCAGGCCGAATCCGCCAATGATGCCAAGAGGACATATGGCCGGATCGCAACACTGTGCGTCCTCGCTGGCCACAGATCACTGGACAGCGTGTTTGAATCCCTTTCAGCCGATAATGTCGAGGGTTGGAGAAGCGTATGGGACGTGCTGGTCACCAACTCGTCCGATCCTGCACATCGAGACTTGTGCGAACGAGGCATCCTCGCGATTCTTGAACACGAGGCCGTGCCATTGGCGGTTGCTGAGCATCTCTCGCTCAGGCGCGCGACTAAGTCTGCTGGTCTCCATCTGTCGCCTGAGATCGTTCGGGCCTGGCTGCGAACGGAGAAGGATCTCAGGCATCGATGGAGGGCCCACGATGCCACGGAGTGGATATTGGACACCGTCAAGACGGACCCACTCACCGCTCTCCCTGTGGTGGAAGACTTGGCCGACTATTACGAGCGCGCGGACGGCGCCAGCTACGTCCCAGACCAAACGTCGCTCGCTCAGGCGCTGAACGCGCTCCTTCGAGAGGCAGACGAGCGGGATGATCCGGACCTGATAACACGGGTTATAAGACTACAGGATCGCTTTCTCCTTCTCGGAATTGCTGCTGTCGAAAGCATGTTGGACGCCGCAGCCGGACCGTAGACATCGGAGCGGTCGGAGGACATTCTTGGTGGCTGGCCGAAACCGTACCCATCGTGGATGCTACCGTACTGTGCCAGGGGCTTACATTGGTCCGTCCGCTAACCACGCTCCCACCGTTATGCCCGCAGAACCAGTCACGGCATACCGCGTGTGTGTTACGACTCGATTCCGGAATGCGCGACAAGATGCGTCTTCTCGTCTGCTCGGCATTGATCTATGCCGACGCGAAACTCGTTCGCTTTGGTCATTTCCTCCCCGATGTAATTGAATTGGCGGACAACTTGACCGAATTCGCGATCGTTTCGGTGGAAGCGGTGTCGCCGATTCCTGACAAGGGCGTCACGTGACATCGATGTCCGAATCCCGCTCCGGGTGTTGCAGGTGGAGCGACAGCCGAGGCTGTCCGACCACCGCGGTGCGCGGTGGCGTTTACTGCTGCGACGGAAATATCTCCCAGCTCAACACGACTATTCGAAGTACGCTATGACCAACTTCTGGATGGTGCGCGCCGGAGAGCACGGTGTGCTGATCGATGAATTTTCGGAGCGGGGCGTTGTGGCGATCGGTTGGGAGGAGGTCGGGGATCTCACCGAGATCCGTGATCTGGAGACCATGAGAGCGCGCGTTCGAGAGACGTATCCTGATCAGAGCGGCGCCACGAACCTGCTGACGGCCGGGGTGCTCCACAAGTTGGCTCCTGTAAAAATCAAGTGGGTAGATAGCTGGGGTTGAGCGCCGAGAAATCGAGTTTCCCGGTGAGCAAATAGGTGATGATCTCGAAGGTTTTCATTGTGCTGTACCCACGTGCCTTTCGCTTGGCTGCCTGCACGATCGAGTTGAAGCCTTCGAGGATGCCATTGGTCACCTGGGTGCGCTTCCATCGGACGATTCCGTCACGGTGCTTGCGGATGGTCCTCGCCAGCTTGATGAATGGCTCCAGGCGACTATGCGTCGCCCAGAAGTACCACTTGTCGAGCAGCAGCTCGAAGTCCTCAACGCTCTCGGCCTCGTAGATATCCTGGAAGCTTTCGCGCAGGTGCAGTGCCCGCACGGTCTTGAGCTTCAGCGATGAGAGCTCGAGCTCCTCGATCTCGACACGCTGCTCCTGGGTGAGGTTCTGCCAGTTCTTCAGGAATGAGTAGCGCTTGCGCTTGAGGATCGGGTGCGTCTTGACTTCCGATCGACGCACCTGATCGACGGCCTCGTTGACGAGTTTGAGCACGTGGAAGCGGTCGAAGGTCACCTCGGCGTTCGGAAGATGCTCGCTGACACCCTTGGCGTAGGCCGGCGACATGTCGGCGCTGACCGTCCGGATGTTCTCGCCAGAGCCACCGTGTGCCGTCAGGTCCTCTGCAAAGCGCTTGATCGTCTCGCTGTCCTTGCCGGGCGTGACGAAGATCGTGCGGCGCCGTTCGAGGTCGACGGCGATGGTCATGTAGTTGTGTCCACGCTTCAGCGAGGTCTCATCGACACCGACCTCGGTTACGTCGCTGAAGTCTTCGGCTTCGCGTGCGGCAGAGACGTAGCCGTTGAGAATCGCCCAGATCTTGTGGTCTGAGACGTTCGTCAATCGAGAGACTGCGTGCACGGGCATGTGCGTGGCCAGCTGTAGCAGCAGTGCCTCGAAGAGCAGTGTGAATCCGTTGCCGTGGCCCGCCCACGGCGGCGTGAGCAGTCGTTTGCCCTCGGGCGTATCCAGCCGCGGCACCCAGGCGTGCAGATGGCACTCGTGTTCGAAGAAGTTCAGGTGGCGCCAGGTCTTCAGCTGCGTGTCGTAGGCACCGTAGTCACCTTCGACGCCGGACTCCTCGTCTCGGTAGTGGAACTTGGCGCCTCGACGAAAGTTCAGGTAAATGTCGAGCGATTTGCGATCCGGATCGAACTCGATGCGTTCGATGTACCAGGGATCACGGAGTCCGAGCGCCTGAAAAAACAGATCTTCCACGAGCGGTGCCTTTGAGGGTATGGGATGGACGACTTCGACCGCTGAAGATCGCGTCTACCCACTCACTTCTCAAAGGAGCCGGAATCTCTACGATTCCACCGTTGTCTACGCTGTATCGATGGAACAGTGGAATGGCGGTGTCGATCAACGTATCAAGGTCTTCCGGAAGTGATGCGAAACGCTTCGATAGTCTCTTGAGGTCTCGCTCGAACTTCGGCCGTCGCAGTACCGATATTGGTATTCCCGAACTCACTCGTCACCGTCCTCTCCTGGACCCCGGTCCAGCCGCGCCGAATACGCCGGCGTTCGGTAGAACACCTTTTCGTATGCGATGACCTCCCCCGGCTCCGTGGTTAGCCACGGCACGTCCTCGTGCGAATACTCGCTGATCCGACCGGCCGACATCTCGCCAAGACGGTCGAGGACGTCGTCGATCGTTGACAGTTCGCGACCGTCGAGCTTGGAGAGGTCCGGGGTGCGACGGGGCAGGTATTTCGTCTGAGGGTACGTGAAGTAGGTACTCTGGACCCTCTCGATGTCACCGTCACGGATCATTCGTTCGATGATTGCCTGGAACTCCATCGGTGTCGGACCATAGTGGTTGCGCTGGTAGGTCGCGCCGATCAGCTGCTCCTCGTACCGTTCGTAGTAGTCGAAGTCGATGAAGTAGAGCAGCTTGTAAATGACCGTCTCGCCGACGTTCGGCTGCGAACCGATCCGGTTGAGTATGTAGAGGAGGACGAGTCGGAACTTCTCGAGATTCTTCCGCGGGACGTCGATCCGCATCGCACCGCCCGGCTGCGGCTCTGCTCCGACAGATTCGATCATGACCCTGACGTCGCGCGTCTCGTCGAGCAGTGCGTCGCAGGAGACGCCGAGAGCCCTGCCGATTGCCTGGAGTTCCTCCGCCTTGACCGATCGCTTCCCGGATTCGATTGCCACAACCTGCGTTCGGCCGAGTCCGATGCGCGTGGCAAACGCTTCCTGAGTCAATCCGCGAGCGTTCCGTATGTCTCTGATGCGTGGGCCGAGCATGGTTCGGAATTATTCAGGTGGAAATGGAATATGGGCAATGTGTGAATACCGGACAATGTTATGTCAGAATATCATTCGTCGCGCATCGGCCCCCACGCGCAACGCATCACTCGGCTCGGGCGCCGGTGTCGTGGCGCAGCCGGCGTCCATGCGGTCAGATTCGTGGATCATGAGGACCCGAAATCTGCATTACGGCAGCGTAGATGACTGCATGACGGTAGCATAGAGAGTTGCCTGGAATTGCCGTTGTGCCGGCAGCCCTTCTGGGACCGTGGATCACAGGTCAGGGCGCGTTCACGTTCCGCTCGTGAGGTCCGGCGAAGCGTACCGTGATGTCGTTACGAATCGTTACGCGACCATGAGAAACGGGAACGAACTTCCTGATTTTCATGGTGCAGCTCGTGATTGAACGACCGGAATACGTCGATCGGATCCAGCGCAGTCTCGAGAGCAATCCGCTCGTACTGCTGACCGGACCGCGACAGTGCGGCAAGACCACGCTCGCACGATTGTTCGTTTCCCACGGGACTTCGAACTACTTCGACCTGGAGGATCCAGCGGACCTTGTCCGGCTGATTGATCCGATGATCAACCTTCTGCCGCTGGAGGGCGTGGTCGTGATCAATGAAATCCAGCGACGTCCCGAACTGTTTCCCGTGCTGCGCGTTCTGGCAGACCATCCGGATCGTCGGGCACGTTTCCTGATCCTCGGAAGTGCGTCGGGTGACCTGTTGCGACAGAGCTCCGAGAGTCTCGCCGTGCGCGTCGCCCGAATCGACGTCTCCGGGTTGGCGCTCCGTGAGGTGGGATCGGGTGTGTCGGCGCAGCTATGGGAACGCGGGGGCTTCCCGCGTTCGTTCCTTGCGTCGTCGGAATCGGCGAGCGTCGAGTGGCGCCGACAGTTCATTCTGACGCTGCTCGAGCGCGATCTGCCCCAGTGGGGAGTACGAACGCCGTCAACCGCACTTCATCGATTCTGGCGCATGCTTGCCCACTACCACGGTCAGACCTGGAACGCCTCGGAACCGGCGCAGGCGCTCGACGTCGATCGGAAGACCGTGCAGCGCTACCTCGATCTCCTTACCGACGCGTTCATGGTCCGGCAGCTTCCACCCTTCATCGCCAGCATCGGTAAGCGACAGGTCAAATCCCCGAAGATTTATATCCGCGACAGCGGCCTGTTCCACGCGCTGATGGGGATTGGTTCGTATGACGAACTCCTTGTGCACCCGAAGCTCGGTGCTTCGTGGGAGGGATACGCGCTCGAGCAGGTGTTGATGGCCATTCCTCACCGTCAGGCGTATTTCTGGAGTACCCATCAGAAGGCCGAGATCGACCTGATACTTGAGACTGACGCCACTCGTGTGGGATTCGAATTCAAACGGTCGGATGCGCCAGGTCTGACACCCTCGCTCCTGACCGCGCTCGGGGATGTTGGACTCGAGCGTATCACGGTCGTCTACCCGGGCATCAAACGGTATTCGCTCACCGACCGCATCGAGGTCGTTCCGCTGGCGGTTCTCGTGGCTGGCGCGGTCGATCGCAAATGAGCGCGATGGGGGGCGCCGCCAGCCACGTCCGGTCCGCACGGCATCGGCGACAGGGAGAGATCCCCGAAGAGGCCGGACCATGTCCGCACATGACTGCAGGTGAACGGTCCGCTATCGGGCAACGGTGCTTGCCTCGCCGTCACGGTAGACCGTGTAGTGATCATCGCTGACCTCGATTCGATCGTATTCGGGGTCGAGTGCCCACGCCTCTTTTACAGTGTCGTACGCACCGTATTTCCCGTTCACGTACAGCACCACGATCCGATCGGGTTTCCGCGAACTGTTCCCGGTCAGCCGATGCATGGTGATACTCGTTCCGTCGGGACTCAGGAACAGGATCCCGTCGCTCACTCGCTCCCGCCGATCGGAGTCGTAGCCGCTCAGGTCAACCAGACCGCAGAGGTGCGAATCGCCCAGGCGTTGCACTATCTCGCCATTGTCGTCGAGCATGAAAGCGTGACCGTCCTTCTGAGCGTAGTATGTGCCGTTCCATTCGGCGAGGTACTGGTAGTCGAACGGGAGCACGCCCCATCCGTTGGGGGCGATCGTACCCCATGTCGAATCGTCGTGTGCTACGACGGCCCCCGACATGTAGGACTCCGGGCCGTCGAGGTTCGGATCGAACTGGTATTCACATGGGAGTATCGTTTTCCAGTTAGACGAATCGAATCCGTAGTGGTAGCCGCTGCGGACCACCATGACGTTGGGTTGTCCGTACACGGGCACGGTCAGATCGTATGGATACGGGTCATCGGCGACGTTCGCCGTCAAGACCGCGAACTCCGAGCTGCGTGTCGGCTCAGGTCCTGTGGTCACGCAGTTGCATGGCTGACCGTCGTCGGACGGCTCCTCGGCGACGCCTATCGTCGGCGTCCCGTCGATCGACATGCGACAGATGACCCGACGGCGTCCGTCGTCCGGCGGACCGTACGGAACGGCGTCGTCGGGCAGGTCGTCTCCTGATCGTATATCCACCCAGGCGTACGAACCCGATCCGTTCAGCGTCTGGTACATCGACACCTTCTGCCACGGCCCGCTCCCCAGACAGTCGCAATCATCGACGATTCCGATGAACGGGTCGCGATTGAGTCGTCCCCGACAGAGGACGAGGGAATCGGTCGATGCCGTATTGACCAGTACCGCCGCGGCGGTGTCCTGGCAGTCGGTGGACGGCGTCCACCGGAGCGAAGGAGTTCGGACCGACGTACAGCCGGCGAGGAGTGCAAGCCCGAGCGCAAGGGGCGAGAGGAGACGACGTGTTTGCATGGTCCAGGGTCGTTGGAATTCGTGATGGACGAGGGACGTTGGGAAGAAACGAACGGGGAGTCCGGCCACTCGTTTCCGGCACGGCGAACGTTGTGCGATCGTTCCGGTGTGGAAATGGATGGGGACGTCATTGAACATGCTGACGTCGAGAAGAAATCATGACGGTGAAACCGGCGATGAGATGTCGCGCGAACAACGGGCGGAGGTCCGACAGGGTGACGATCGTCGGTGGGTGATTTGGCGGCAGGAAGATAGAGGATCTTCTCGATCGACAATGGCGGGTGCGCCAGACCCGAGGCGTGGTCGGAGCGATGCACGACGATCGTCCGGCTGATTCGTCGTCGGTATATTCGTACCGCGAACCGCAGGATCCCCACCCTTCCAAGTCAACCGCCCCGCGACCATCCGTCCACCGTGTTCGACCTTGAACAGTGCCCGCATCGAACGAACTCCGCGTCTTCATCAGCTCCACCTTCCGCGATCTGCAGGGGGAGCGGGAGCATCTCGTGACGAACGTCTTCCCGGAGATGATCCGTTCTACTCGCGCTGGAGTCGCCGCAGAGTGAGACCTGTAACCGACATTTGGTTTCCCGCCGCCCCCTATATTCTCCGCGCTCTTCATTCCACCTCAGCACATCCCCGTAGCTCCCGGCCACCTCCGGGAATCCGTTCGTACATCAACAGACGAGGACCGCCGTGTCCGCGACAAACGAACTCCGGGTGTTCATCTCCAGCACGTTCCGCGACATGCAGGAGGAACGCGAGCATCTCGTGAAGAAGGTATTTCCCGAAGTCCGCGCCGCCTGTCGCGAGCGCGGCGTCACCTTCACCGACATCGATCTGCGGTGGGGGCTCACACGCGAGGAGGCCGAGCGGGGCGGCGTCATAGCGATCTGCATGCAGGAGATCGAGCGGTGCCGACCGTACTTCATCGGCATACTCGGCGGACGCTACGGTTGGGTGCCGCCGCACGACCAGACCGACGACGCCGAGCTCGAAGAGCGTTACCCGTGGCTGGCCGAGGCAGCCGACGAGGGGTTGAGCATTACCGAGATGGAGTTCCGCCACGGAGCGCTCATGCGCGAGCGCGACGCGGTCGACGCGTTCTTCTACCTGCGCCACCCGGACGTCACGCCACCGGAGTTCACCGAATCCGACGAGACGCTGGCGAACAGACTCGAGCGATTGAAGTCGGAACTCCACGGTAGCGGTTTCCCGGTACGCGATGACTTCCGTACGCCCGAGGAACTCGGCGAGCAGATCCGGGCCGATCTGCTGGCGATCATCGATGAACGGTTTCCGGTCGAGGCGGCGCCCTCCCCGGCGCAACAGGAGCGCAGTGCGCATGAGGCCTTTGCCCGTACGCGTCGCGGCGCATATGTGCCCGACGCGTCGACCGTCGCTCGGCTCGACGAGCTCGTTGCCGAGGGCAACCAGGGCATCTGTGTGACGGCACCGTCCGGAACGGGAAAGAGCGCGCTGCTGGCGTACTGGTCGGAGCAGTATCGCACGGCGCACCCGGACGACCACGTGATCGAGCACTACGTCGGCGCCACCGCCGCGGCGCAGGATCGCATCGGCCTCATGCTCCGGTTGATCACCGAGATCAAGGAACTCTACGGCGTCGAGCAGCAGCTGCCCGAGAGCGCCGAGAGGATCGAGCGCGACTTCCCGGCGTGGCTCGCCTATGCGCGTGACACGAATCTCCTTGTGGTGATCGACGCGGTCAACCAGCTCCCGTCGCTCGGACAGGAGCTGCACTGGCTTCCCGAGTTCATTCCGCCAGCCGTCACGTTCGTGGTCAGTACCACCGAGGGGCCATCGCTGGACGCACTGGGTTCGCGCGGCTACCCGATGCTCGAGGTGAAACCACTGAGTGCCGAGCAGCGCGCGACGGTCATCGAGCGGTATCTCGCCGGGTTCCGCAAGCGCCTCACCGCCGATCAGGTCGGCCGAATCGCAGCGACACCGAACACACACAGCCCGCTCTTTCTGCGAACCGTGCTCGAGGAACTGCGCGTCTTCGGCGTCTTCGAGCAGCTCGACGAGCGCATCGATTACTTCCTGTCGGCGAGCGATCTCGACGACCTGTTCCATCGCGTGCTCGAGCGCATGGAGGAGGACTACGATCAGGAGCTGGTGCAGCAGACGATGATGTACGTCTGGGCGTCGCGCTCGGGATTGACCGAGAGCGAACTGCAGGATCTGCTGAATCTCGAGCCGCCATTGGAGGGCATGAGCGGACGGAAATTCACCCGGCTCGATCTTTCGGCCTTCCTGATGGCGCTCGACTACCACCTGATGCGCAGCGCCGGGCTGCTCAACTTCTTCCATGCGTATCTGCGCCGAGCAGTCGAGACGAGATACCTGGAGCCGGAGAACGAGGAGGAGCAGCAGGCCGAGCGGGCGAATTGAGACGGGCGATGCTCGATCGGCGCCGCGCGGATTTCGTTGCCTGAAGCGGCGCGACGCCGTCGGGGAGAGTCGCGCGCTCCCAGGAGAGACGTCACAGCCGGACGAGCTGTACGCTGGTCGCGTGCTCTGGGCGCGAATCGAAGCTGCCGAAGGGGCGGGAACACCCCACTTCGCCGCCTGCACGTGATGGCGGATGAAGCCGAGGATGTCGAGCAACGTGCCGAGCTGCACGACTGCTCCTGGAATCTCGAGCCGGATGCCTCGATCGACCATCGCGCGGGAACCGAACGCCCGTACGCTTCGCTGCTGGCGCGCATACCAAAGCACGACCACCGCGTGAAGCTCGAGGGGCTGCGTGCGGCCGACTCCAACCATCATCCGCCACCGAGGCAGACGATGCCGACTATGAGTAACGAACTCCGCGTCTTCATCTCGAGCACCTTCCGCGATCTGCAGGAGGAGCGGGAGCACCTGGTGAAGAAAGTCTTCCCCGAGATCCGCGCGCTGTGCCGCGAGCGGGGCGTCACCTTCACTGACGTCGATCTGCGGTGGGGACTGACCGAGCAAGACGCGATGCTCGGACAGGTGATTCGCACCTGTCTCGAAGAGGTTGACAAGTGCCGTCCGTATTTCATTGGCATCATCGGTAATCGCTACGGCTGGGTGCCGGAACTCCATGAGATACTGATGGACCCGGAGCTGCTGGCGAAGTATCCGTTCGTCGAGGAGCTTGCCATCGACGGAGCAAGCGTCACCGAGATGGAATTCGTCCATGGCGTGTTCGATGCCCCGCAGGTCGATGGCGCGTACGCCTTTTTCTACCACCGCACCACCGATTCGTCCGACGCCGACGATGCACGGCGGCTCTCCGCTCTGGTCGAGCGGGTGCGATCCACCGGTCGACCAATTCGCGAATTCGTGCGTGTCGAGGATCTGGGCGACGTGGTGCGGGCCGATCTGGTCGATCTGATCGATCGCAACTGGCCGGAGGGTGAAGCACCGTCGGAACTTCAGACGGAGCGTCGCTTCCATTCCGCGTTTGCGGCGAGCCGGGTGCGCGCCTACATCCCGAATCCCACCTACCTGAAGGAGTTTACCTCGTGGTTTGCCGAGGGAACGGACCCTCTCGTGATCACCGCCGAGTCGGGTCTGGGCAAGAGTTCGCTGGTCGCGTATCTGGCAGAGTACCATCGCAAGAAGCACCCAACGTCGCTGGTCATCGAGCACTACGTCGGCGCATCGCAGACGAGCGGGACGGCGACCTCGGTGATGCGGCACATCATCGAGGAGGTCCGTGATCGCTTCGCCATCGACGAGCCGGTTGCATCGAAGCCGGAGGACCTCCAGCGGAGCTTCCCGAACTGGCTGTTCCGCTGTGAGCATCTGGCCGATCAGGCGGAGATCGACGTGCTGATCGTTATCGACGCGGTCAACCAGCTCGATGAAGCGGGACAGCGGCTGGCATGGCTGCCGGAGACGATCCCGGCGGGCGCGAAGCTGGTGATCTCGACGACGCCGGGCGACGTCGAAACGCGGCTCATCGGGCGCGGTTGGTCGGAGCTGAATGTCGTGCCGCTGGAGGACGAGCGGGTGCGACAGAGCATCGTCGTCCGGTATCTGGGCGAATTCCACAAGGGGATCGCGCCACAGCAGCTGCAGATGGTCGTCAGCGATGCGAAGGCGAGTTCGCCGCTGTTTCTGCGGGTGGTCGCCGAGGAGCTCCGACTGCACGGAGAGCACGAGACGCTCTCGGATGTGATTCGGCGCTACGTCTCGTCGGCCGATCTCGACGAGGTGTTCCAGGCGATGCTCGAACGACTGGAGCATGATTACGGCGAGGAACGGATGCGGGCGATCCTGGAGCTGATCTGGGGTTCGCGAAGCGGCCTGAGCGAGACGGAGTTGCTGGAGTTGAGCGCAGAGAGCCGACTGGAATTGTCGCGGGTATTGTTTGCCCTGGATTACCACCTGATCCGCCATGACGGACTGCTGGGATTCTTTCACGACTATCTCCGCCGAGCGGTCGAACACCGCTATCTGTCGGACGCCGAGCAGCACCGTCGCGTCCACCAGCAGCTGGCAGGATATTTCAAGGCGGCCGAACCCGATCAGCGGATCGCAATCGAGTTGTTGTGGCAGTACCGGCAGGCAAACGACGATGCGGAAATGGCCGAATTCCTTGGGCGCCCGGAAATCCTCGCGCTCCTGCACGGCGGCCCCGGGGTCTACGACATCCTGCAGCAGTGGGCATGGTTGCGCACGCTGGGACATGACCCGTCGTCGGTCTATCGCCGCAGCGTCACAGCGGCGATCGAGCGAAGTGAAGTCGCGCTGGAACCACTGGTGCGCGTCGGTGGCCTGCTCGAGAAGCTGGGGGAATGGTCGGCTTCCATCGAGATTCACCATCAGGTTCTGAGTCGTGCCGTTGACGCTCACGATTCCGTCCACCACGCGGTTGCATTGCGCGGTCTCGGGAAGCTGTACATCAACCGAGGGGAATACGACGAGGCATTGGTGCAGCTCTCCGCCGCACAGGAGGTCTTCGAACGCCTGGGCGACCGCATTGGCGTCTCCGGGGTCATCGCGGAGATGGGGAATCTGCACTTCAGTCGCGGCGAGTACGGGCGTGCGCTGGAATGCTACCGGCAGGCGCTGTCCATGAGTGAGGAGCTGGGCGATCGACGCGGGGTGGCCAGCGCGATCGGGAACCTGGGGAACGTGTACGCCGTTCGTGGCGAAATTGACGACGCCCTGGAATGCGAGCGGCAGTTATTGACGATCAGCGAGGAACTCGGCGACCGCAGCGGCGTCGCCCGTGCCATCGGGAACCTGGGGTCGCTCTACGCCGATCTGGGCGAGTATGACCGCGCACTGGAATTCCAGCGGCGATTGCTGGCGATCAGCGAGGAACTTGGCGATCGCGTGTGGGCCTCGTCTGCCATCGGGAACATGGGGGGTGTTCACTTCAATCGCGGCGAGTATGACCAGGCCGTCGAGTGCTATCGGCGGAAGCTGGCGATCTGTGAGGAACTCGGTGATCGCAGCGGGGTCGCGATGGTCGTCGGGAACATGGGTCTTGCATACTCCCATTGCGGCGAGTACGACCAGGCGATGGAATGCTACCGAAAGGCGTTGGCTATCTGCGAGGAATTGGGCGAGCGCGGGAAGATCGTCTCCGCCGCCATCGGACACATTGCGCTCCTCCACGTCGATCTCGGCGAGTACGACCAGGCACTCGAGGCGTTCCATCGGGCGCGAGCGAGCTATGAGGAATCCGGTGACCGCATCGGATTCTCGATTGCCACCGGCAACATGGGATCTGTTTACATCCCCCGCGGTGAGTATGACCAGGCGCTGGAGTGCTTCAATCATGCTCTGGAGGAACATCGCAGCGCCGGATTCCTTCACGGAGTTACCTACTGGCTCAAGGGCAGAGTGCAGGTGCTGCTGGAATTGATCCGACACCCGCAGATGCCTGGATATCTTCGCACCCTCCTGCCGGAGGCGACGCCGGCGAACTGGCACGACCTGGCCCTGCAGTGTGCGCGCAGGGACGCAGAAGAGTGCCTGGCAATCAGCACGCATCTGCACAAACCCGATACACAGTTCGCGTCGCAGCTGCTGCTTGCACGAGTCGAATCAGCCGAAGGCAGCGTCGGTGACGGGCTGCGACGCCTCGAAGAGTTGCTCGAGCAGGTGAGCGATGACGCCGAGCGTGCGGATTTGAACTACTGGCAGTGGCGATTGTCATCGGACAGGGAGGCGAACCGGAGCGAGGCGATGCGGTTGTATCAGCAACTCTTTGAGAAGGCCCCGAAGCACGTGTACCGCACGCGTCTCGCCGAAATGGGCGCCGCGATCGAACCTATCCCGCCGAAGGCCTCTGATGCCGTCGAATAACGAACTCCGCGTCTTCATCAGCTCCACCTTCCGCGATCTGCAGGAGGAACGCGAGCATTTGGTGAAGAAAATCTTCCCCGAGATCCGCGCGCTCTGTCGCGAGCGTGGCATTCGCTTCACGGAAGTGGATCTGCGCTGGGGGCTGACCGACGAAGACGTCGTGCTCGGACAGGTCGTTCGCACGTGCCTCGAGGAGATCGACGGGTGTCGACCGTACTTCATCGGGATCACAGGGGAGCGATACGGGTACGCGCCGGAGCTTGCCGAGTATTACAAGGATGCCGAGTTGTTGAAGCGGTATCCGTGGATCCAGACCGCGGCAATGGAGGGATCGTCTATCATCGATTTAGAGTTCCGGCATGCCGTGCTCAATGATTCCAATGTCCCTGGCGAGGCGAACGACAGCGCATTCTTCTTCTTCCGCCGCCACCGCCGCGGCGTGGCGTTCGCCATTGTCAACCGGGGGGCCGTTCTAGCCGCTCGCGGGGAACGTGCCGAGGCGCTCCCGTGTTTTCGCCAGGCCGCTGACGAATATCGAGACATAGGCGACCGTGCCGGCCTGAGCTATGCGCTGCATGGCTTCGCATCCGCACTGGTGGACGTCGCCGATGCAGGTGAGACCACCGCACCGCCTCCTTCGTTTCTTCAATCATTCGTATTTGAAGTCGAGCCGTCGTCGTGGCGGGCGGCAACGTTGGGCGTCGCGCGCCAACATGCGGAGGAGTGCGTAGAGATCAGCAAGGACCTCTCTATGCAGGACACGCTGTTTGGTGGCCGGGTGCTGCTGAGTCGCATGGCAGCTGCCGAAGGGGACGCAGAGGGGGCGACAGAGGCAATGCGTGCCCTGCTTGTTGAGTGCGACAACGATGAGCAGCGTGCCGAGCTGCATTACCGGATGTGGCAGCTTGGCAGCAACGACGAAGATCACCGCGCCGAGTCGCTGCAGCTGTATCGCTCGCTCGTCGCAACTGTCCCAAAACGCGACTACCAGCAGCGAATCGATGAGATGGAAGCGCAGACCGACCCCAACTCACCGCAGCCCGACGATGCCACAGCGTAACGAACTCCGCATATTCATCAGCTCCACGTTCCAGGATCTCCAGGAAGAACGCGAGCACCTCGTGAAGAAGATCTTCCCGGAGATCCGCGCGCTGTGCCGCGAGCGGGGCATCCGGTTCACGGAAGTCGACCTGCGCTGGGGATTGACCGATGAGAACGTTGCGCTCGGTCAGGTGATCACCACGTGCCTCGAAGAAGTCGACAAATGCCGTCCGTACTTCATCGGCATCACCGGAGAGCGCTACGGATTCATCCCGACCTACATCGATATCCAGAAGGATCCGTCGCTGCTGGAACGGTTCCCGTGGATCGAAGATGCCGCCATCGAGGAGCTGTCGATCACCGAGATGGAAGCGCACTACGGTGTGCTCAATGCGCCGACCCAGTCGTTTCCGTCCATATCGTCGTCGACGTCCACCGCAGCCCACTGCGCCCGCTTCTACTTCCGTCGCCATCGCGCGACTCTGGAGGATACGGGCACCGAAGACGACGAACGCACCCGCCTTGAGGCCTACCAGCAGCGCATCCGCGACGCAGGCGCGAGCGTCGAACACTTCCGCGATCCGGTTTCGCTCGGCGAACTGATCTATGACGATCTGATCGAGATCATCAGGAGCGACTTCGCCGATGCAAAACCACCAACGCCGCTGGAGGAGGAACGGGCGCGCCACGAGGCCTTCGCCCTGAGCCGCCGTCGCGCCTACATCGCCAACCCTCGGTATCTCAAACGGCTGAACGAACACGTCGCCTCGGATGAACCACCGCTGGTGGTGTACGCCGAGAGCGGGTCGGGGAAGAGTTCGCTCTTCGCCTTCTGGGCCGAACAGTATCGACGCAAGCATCGGGACGCACAGGTGATCGAGCACTACGTGGGCATCGGCGCGACCTCGAGCGATCACTACGCGATCATCCAGCACCTGTGCATGGAGATCAAGGAGCGGTTCGCACGCGAGGAGGAGATCCCGACGACGCCGGAGGAGTTGCAGAAGGCGTTCGGCCAATGGCTCGGCTATGCCGACCACGCACTGAAGAAGAACGACGAGCACATGGTGGTGATACTCGACGGACTCAATCAGTTGCAGGGCAGCGCGCTCAACCTGCGATGGATACCGCCCACGATCGCACCGTCGATTCGCCTGATCCTCAGCTCGACGGTGGAGGGGACACTGGTCGAACTGGAGCAGCGCGGATGGAAACGTCTCGGCATGCAGGCGCTCGACGAGGCGGAGCGCGAGGCAGTGGTGGTTCGGTATCTGGCCGAGTATCGCAAGTCGCTGAACGCCGAACAGATCAGGCGCATCGCGGGCGACTACAAGTGCGGACACCCGCTGTTTCTGAAGACGCTGCTGGAGGAACTTCGACTGGTCGGGCAGCATGAGCTTCTCGACGAACGAATCAGCGGCTATCTGGAATCGACGGGCACGGAGGACCTGTTCCAGCGCGTGCTGGAGCGACTCGAGGATGATTATTCGCAGCGGGCGGTGCGCGATGTCATGTCGCTGCTGTGGGCAAGTCGCAGCGGTCTCGACGAACGAGAACTCTCCGAGGTGAGCGGACTTGCCCGCCTGAAGATTGCCACGATGATCGCGGGGCTGGACTACCATCTGGTGAGGAAGGAGGGACGGCTGACGTTCTTCCACGACTATCTGCGGCGTGCGGTGGAGAAGCGGTATCTGAGCGACGAACAGAACAGGCAGCGGACGCACGCGCGCCTCGGCGCGTACTTCGAGCAAGCTGAATTGAACGAGCGTACCGCGAGTGAGCGGATGTGGCAGTACGCGCAGGCCGGCGACGACGCGAAGCTGATCGAGACGCTGGCAAACGTGGACGTACTGCAATTGCTGTATTCCGATGCAGGTGCGAACGAGGTGTTGGCGCAGTGGTCGCGTCTGCGGGAGTCGGGACACGACCCGGAAGCGATTTATCGGCGGAGCATCGAGCAGGCAAGCGGTGGCGAAGCGGCGCAACGGGTGAACGTCCGGTCGGTCGTGGCGGGCGTCCTCGAGCGGCTCGGCCTCTGGGGAGGTGCGATCGAGATTCAGCGGAGCATGCTGGAGGAGGCGACGCAAAGCGATCTGGAGAAGGAGGCGGCCGCGTCGGAACTGGCGCTCGGTCGGTTGCTAACGTCGCGCGGCAACTACGAGGAAGCGCGTGATCGTATCGAACGAGCCATGCGCATGTACGAGAATTCGGGTGACCGACTCGGGGTAGCGAGAGCAGCCCACGACCTCGCTTCGCTCCTATACCGGCAGGGGGAACTCGATCATGCACTGGAACTCGTGTTGCGGTCCATGGAGATCCGCGAACAATTGGGCGACCGACGCAGCATCGCCTCGACCCTGCGCGGCGTGGCTGCGATCTACTATCATCGTGGGAAGTACGAGCGCGCGATGGAATACATGCAGCGCGAGTTGTCGATTTTCGAGGAATTGGGTGACCTCGATGGAATGGCCGGAGTCTACGGCAACATGGGGGCTATCCACGCAGATCGGGACAAACACGACCTGGCGCTGCAAGCATATCGGCGTTCGCTGTCGAAGGCTGAGGAGTTGGGTGACCTGGCGAGAATTGGACTCGTCAATGGCAATATCGGACTGGTCTACCTCAAGCTGGGCCAGTCCGCACGTGCAATGGAGTGCTTTCAAACGAAGCTGGCCCTCGCTGAGCAGATGGGAGACCGCCTTGGCGTTGCCGATTCCAACAACTATCTGGGCATGGCGTATCACGGCATCGGCGAGATCGACAAGTCGTTGGAGTGCTACAGTCGCAAGCTGGCAATCGATGAAGAATTGGGAGATGTCCGTGGAAGTGGAATTGCGCTCGGCAACGTGAGTTCGATATACGTCGAGCGTGGAGAGTACGACCGTGCGCTCGAGTGCTATGCACGGGCTACCGTGGCCCACCGTACGGTTGATTACCCGTACGGCCTCACCTACTGGCTCTCGGGAACAGCGGGGATACTGCTCAGGATCGTGCAGACGGCCGATTCGATGCCCGAGTACCTGCCGACGTATGTTCCCGATGCAACGGAATCGAACTGGCGGCGATCGTCGCTGGATGTTGCCCGGGAGAACGCCGAAGAATGCAAGCGGATATCGGCCGAACTGCAGAAGCCCGACACACTTCGCACGAGCACTGTCGTACTTGCACGATTGGATGCGGAGGAGGGAAATGCCGACGCCGCCCGTGCGGGATTGACGGAGTTGATGAGCAGGGCGCGCAGCGAGTCGGACCGCGCCAATTGCCACTACTGGTTGTGGAAACTGGAGCTCGATCCGGACGTCGACCATCGCGGCGAAGCCGAGCGATTGTACCACGCCTCGATGGAGACAAATCCGGACGACCATTCCAGACAACGGCTCGAAGAGCTGCGCTCGGACGGAGAGGCCTCGTGAATTTGTTCCACGACCTCCGCGTCTTGATCAGACATACCGTATGAGCCGTAGCGCTCGACTTCGGGATTCTTCATTGCCACCCGACTCTCACGACGTTGCGAGTAACTCCCTTGAATGCAGACAGCGCATCCCTAAAGCGTGGCGATCCTCCTGCGGAACGCGAGGACCTCGCCTTCGAGGCCAGGTTCAGCGACGCCGAGGCGGAGCTGTTGCTGCGTGGACTGATTCCCGAGGTAATGGAGGACAATAGCCTGCGCGTGCGCATCCGGCGCTGGCGAACCCGCTGGACAAATTCGAGCTGGGATTCGCAAGCTGATCGAGGACCTGATGATCGAGCGCATGGGCGAGAACGACGCGATCGTCACGCGCTACATGGCCGACAAGGAATTCCAGGGCTCGGCCTTCCCGATCCTGGCGCGGGAGATATTCGAGGCGGTGCGGGGGCGGGCGGGGAATGTTGACGGCGAGCTCCCGCTCTCAAACTCTCGTGAAACTCGAACCGATCGGACCTCGGAGGAAATTCTTCTGGGATCGTTCAAATGACGACGAACTCGTCGAACTGTCGAAGACGATGTCGACCCGCGAACTCTCCGCGAAATACGGCGTCCAACCCTATCTGATCCGTGAGCATCAGAAGCGGTTGAAGCTGCGGTAGGGGGGCACATCGAATCATTCGTCGGCGAGATATCCGCAAGCCGATCCAACCGGAGCCGTGGCGCTATCAGTAGTGCGGCTCGTGACGTGAGCGTGCGAGGTCGGTGGTCAATTCGCGTGCACTACCACGAAACCTGTGGATTCGGTCCATCCCGACTGTGCCAGAACGAGTGTGTAGCGACCGGATGGGAGGTCCGAGACGTCGACCTCGAGCGTATGCTCGCCGGCGTCGAGCGTCGCGTCGATGAGTGTGGTCACCATTCGTCCATCGGCGGCGTAGAGGCGCAGCCAGGTGGGCGCGGTCAGCGGAACGGCGAAGCGCACCACGGCGGATTTCGAGGCGGGATTCGGTGTCGGTGGTTCGATGGAGCGAGCACCGACGTTCGGTTCGATGAGCCGCAGGTCCAGACCGCAGACGGAGTCGATGGCGATGGTCGTCGAAGCACCCCTCAGCGCTGCACAGTCCCCGGTGACGTCGACGCTGCCGACTGAGAGGGTCGTGCGATCGGATCGCCCCAGGAATGGGCGGACGAATACCATGCAGATGGGCCCGGCGCTGATTGCGCTCGATGCATCGGCTGCAAGGTGAACCGTCGTCGTCGAGTCGTTGGCCGAGGACCACGAAACCACCCATTCAGACGACAGCGCCGCCGAGCGAGTCACGCTGTCGACTCGGCAGGATGCAGGGTCATGGCGTAGTACGAACGATAGACTCGATGCCTGAACCGAAACGTCCGACGCCACGCTGACCCCAACGGTGCTGCCGGGGCGCACCGCCGACGGGTGAGCCAGAGCGAGCGTCCCGGTGCGCTCAGGCACGACGGTGACGTTGAGCGTGTCGAGCGACTGACAACCCCGCGCAGAGGTTCCGACGACGACGTACTGCGTCGAGACCGTCGGGAAGGCCTCGGGCGAATTACACGTGTCGCACGACAGGCCGATCGCTGGAATCCAGCGGTATGTGGCGGCGCCGTCGATGGTCAGCTGGAGGGTATCTCCGGGACAAATCTGCACATCGCCTCCGCCACTGAGCACCGGAGCGGCGTCGACATGCACCAGCACCGAGTCCACCGTTGAACAGCCCATGCTGTCGCGTCCCTCGACGTAGAACCAGGTGGATGTGTCCGGCGATGCGACTGGCGACGCACAGTCGGCGCAGCTCAGCGCGGCGGACGGCCACCAGGCGTAGTGCTCGGCTCCGTGCACCGCCAACCGGGTCGACGTGCGAGCGCAGATCGAATCGGGCACGTCGATTGACAGGCGCGGCGGTGCGGTCACTTCAACGCGGACGGAGTCAAGGGCCGAACAGCCGGCGGCATTCGTTCCAATGACGTAGTAGGTCGTCGACGCATCGGGAGCGGCGGTCGGTGTCGAGCAGGTCGCACACGAGAGACTCTCGGCAGGATACCACCAATAGGTATCGGCACCAGTGGCCGCCAGGGGCGTCGAATCCCCGGCACAGATCCGAACGTCGGGACCGGTGCTCACCGAGGGGGGCGGCAGTACCGTGACGATCGCGGTATCGAAGGCCGAGCAGCCGAGGTCGTTCGTGACCCTGACAACGTAGGTCGTCGTCGACGATGGTGATACCGAGATCTCCGAACAGCCGGAGCAGAGTTTCTGCCCGTCACCGAACCAATCAACTGGCGTTGCTGAGGTTGCCGTGAGCGTGACGGTGTCGCCCGCGCAGATCGACGTGTCCCGGCTAACGGAAACCGACGGCCGTTGTGCAACGACGACCGTGCAACTGTCCGCGTCGGTGAAACCATCCGAGCCGGTGACCAACAGGGAAATGTGGAAGGTGCCCGGGCGGTCGAAATACACCGGTCCAAGGTCCCGACTCGAGTCGATCACCGACGTGTCCCCAGTTATCCGCCAGAGTCGCGAGGCGATGGGCCGGTCACTGGAGTCACGGAACGTCAACCAGGTGCCGCTGCAAATGACCGTGTCGTGCGGACCAAACGACGCGCGGACGACGCCGCACGGGTGCATCGCGTCGACGAAGTTCGGCAGGCCGACGCAGTCCCAGATCGATTCCGGGAGCTTGACCCACGTCGGATCATAGCCACACGCCGAGCCGGCACTGTCAGGAAACGAAATTCGCCCCAGATAGCCGCGC
Organism: Chlorobiota bacterium; assembly: GCA_963711465.1. Classification (GTDB taxonomy): domain Bacteria; phylum Bacteroidota; class Ignavibacteria; order OLB7; family OLB7; genus CAVQEG01. Next base: position 413,283 of record CAVQEG010000002.1, on the reverse strand, counting down.
AGGTTGAGGTACAGTTTCCCGTCGGAGTGAAGCTGCATCGTTCGCGCAAATGGTCCGATAACCTTCCTCGACTTCTGAATCGCAGACTTCTCGTACACCGACACATCGAATTGAACGAGGGATTGACTGGAGACATACAGCTTGCTTGAGTTTGGCGAGAACGCCAGATACGGAGCGCAGCCATGGCCTACGTCAAGTACGATGGGATCGCTGAGGACTCCGTTTGCGGGATCGAATCGAAATAATTCCATCGGTCCATCGCTTTCGGGCGCCATGGCAACGAGCCGCCCATTCGGAGCTACTTTCAATGATCCCCGATACCATGGAACGACTCCGTTGCCATTCTGCAGCAGACTGATGCCGCGGCCTCCATTGGTTTCAACGAGTCCTGTGTCAGACACGAGCAACACACGCATATCTGCACCGTAGAGATCCCGGCACAGCACCCAATACCCTCGTGCATCACACTGCTTGGCAGCGACCAGCGCCTCGGTCGTGGGCCCTGCGATGGCTAACCCATCACGAATGACCGTGCCATAGCCGCCGTCCCCTCGCATATCTATGAGGGAATAGTGAATGCCTACGGCGCCGAACCAATAATAATCCTCGTGATTCCTGAATAAATAGTAACGATCAGGTGAGGCTGGATCCGGAACGGCGACTGCGCTCTGGACGCAATCTTCAGAAGATCGATCCGGCCCGGGTACGCTGCCATCCATCACGCGGCCCGCCCGGTTCCAAATGGTGTCGCCGTTCGAGTAGAACAGGATCTCACCAGTTCCGGGATCGCTTATTGCTACGGTGCCTTCGAATGCAAGCATCGCACTTGAATCGAGCCGTACCGTATCACCCTCGAACGACAGCAGAACGTGGTCGCCAAACGCCCAGTGATCCTGTTCGTGTTGTGCCAATCCCGTTGCAAATGGGGCAACCGCCACTATTGAAAGGATGATGAATCGCAGCATGGGCCGCCTCAGGAATCGATCGGGTGGAGCTGGCTCCTCGTTCGCACCAGCTCCACCCGATCAGCGCAATTTATCTGCTGAGCATGAAGGAAGTCGACAGCTCGTGACCGTCAATGACGACTCGTACAAGGTAGCTACCGTTCGGCCACGACGAGGCATCGATCGCAATGGTGGCGACCGAGCTGCCATGGACGTTCTGTCGCATCTGTGCAACCATCCGCCCATCGGCTGCGAAGACCTGGATGTAAGCAGCACCGTCACCGGATGCCAACGCTCGGACGGAGAGCGGGATGACGACACCACCGCTTGAAGGATTCGGTGCGACGGTGCCGAGCTCGAACCCCGCGAGTTTTGCGCCACTTGCCGGCGCTTCGTGGTCGCCGGAAACCGTCGGTGGCGCAGCGATGCGGTAGGATGCGCCCTCCCACGTCGCGCCGTTGACGGAGTCGATGTCAATCGTACCGGAGCCGTCCCGGGTCTCCCAGCGGACCTTTGGAGGTGTGTAGCCGCAGCAGAAGACAATGGCAACTGAGTCGCACGGAGGGCGCGGACCAGCGGGAGGTGTTAGTGTCCACTGATTTAGGCCGGAGTTGAACGGCGCTCCCCAGCCCAACACGGCCGGAGTGCACCCGCTCGGCACGCTATCGAATCATTCGTCGGCGAGATATCCGCAAGCCGATCCAACCGGAGCCGTGGCGCTATCAGTAGTGCGGCTCGTGACGTGAGCGTGCGAGGTCGGTGGTCAATTCGCGTGCACTACCACGAAACCTGTGGATTCGGTCCATCCCGACTGTGCCAGAACGAGTGTGTAGCGACCGGATGGGAGGTCCGAGACGTCGACCTCGAGCGTATGCTCGCCGGCGTCGAGCGTCGCGTCGATGAGTGTGGTCACCATTCGTCCATCGGCGGCGTAGAGGCGCAGCCAGGTGGGCGCGGTCAGCGGAACGGCGAAGCGCACCACGGCGGATTTCGAGGCGGGATTCGGTGTCGGTGGTTCGATGGAGCGAGCACCGACGTTCGGTTCGATGAGCCGCAGGTCCAGACCGCAGACGGAGTCGATGGCGATGGTCGTCGAAGCACCCCTCAGCGCTGCACAGTCCCCGGTGACGTCGACGCTGCCGACTGAGAGGGTCGTGCGATCGGATCGCCCCAGGAATGGGCGGACGAATACCATGCAGATGGGCCCGGCGCTGATTGCGCTCGATGCATCGGCTGCAAGGTGAACCGTCGTCGTCGAGTCGTTGGCCGAGGACCACGAAACCACCCATTCAGACGACAGCGCCGCCGAGCGAGTCACGCTGTCGACTCGGCAGGATGCAGGGTCATGGCGTAGTACGAACGATAGACTCGATGCCTGAACCGAAACGTCCGACGCCACGCTGACCCCAACGGTGCTGCCGGGGCGCACCGCCGACGGGTGAGCCAGAGCGAGCGTCCCCGTGCGCTCAGGCACGACGGTGACGTTGAGCGTGTCGAGCGACCGACAACCCCGCGCAGAGGTTCCGACGACGACGTACTGCGTCGAGACCGTCGGGAAGGCCTCGGGCGAATTACACGTGTCGCACGACAGGCCGATCGCTGGAATCCAGCGGTATGTGGCGGCGCCGTCGATGGTCAGCTGGAGGGTATCTCCGGGACAAATCTGCACATCGCCTCCGCCACTGAGCACCGGAGCGGCGTCGACATGCACCAGCACCGAGTCTACCGTTGAACAGCCCATGCTGTCGCGTCCCTCGACGTAGAACCAGGTGGATGTGTCCGGCGATGCGACTGGCGACGCACAGTCGGCGCAGCTCAGCGCGGCGGACGGCCACCAGGCGTAGTGCTCGGCTCCGTGCACCGCCAACTGGGTCGACGTGCGAGCGCAGATGGAATCGGGCACGTCGACCGACAGGCGCGGCGGTGCGGTCACTTCAATGCGGACGGAGTCAAGGGCGGAGCAGCCGGCGGCATTCGTTCCGGTGACGTAGTAGGTCGTCGACGCATCGGGAGTGGCGGTCGGTGTCGAGCAGGTCGCACACGAGAGACTCTCGGCAGGATACCACCAATAGGTATCGGCACCAGTGGCCGCCAGGGGCGTCGAATCCCCGGCACAGATCCGAACGTCGGGACCGGTGCTGACCGAGGGGGGCGGCAGTACCGTGACGATCGCGGTATCGAAGGCCGAGCAGCCGAGGTCGTTCGTGACCCTGACAACGTAAGTCGTCGTCGACGATGGTGATACCGAGATCTCCGAACAGCCGGAGCAGAGTTTCTGCCCGTCACCGAACCAATCAACTGGCGTTGCTGAGGTTGCCGTGAGCGTGACGGTGTCGCCCGCGCAGATCGACGTGTCCCGGCTAACGGAAACCGACGGCCGTTGTGCAACGACGACCGTGCAACTGTCCGCGTCGGTGAAACCATCCGAGCCGGTGACCAACAGGGAAATGTGGAAGGTGCCCGGGCGGTCGAAATACACCGGTCCAAGGTCCCGACTCGAGTCGATCACCGACGTGTCCCCTGTTATCCGCCAGAGTCGCGAGGCGATGGGCCCGTCACTGGAGTCACGGAACGTCAACCAGGTGCCGCTGCAAATGACCGTGTCGTGCGGACCAAACGACGCGCGGACGACGCCGCACGGGTGCATCGCGTCGACGAAGTTCGGCAGGCCGACCGTATTCCACATCGATTCCGGGAGCTTAAACCACGTCGGATCGTACGCGCACGCCGCTCCCGTACTATCAGGGAATGAGATTCTTCCAAGATACCCGGGACGATTGAGGTACAGTGTGCCGTCGGAATGAAGCTGCATCGTACGCGTCCATGGTCCGACCGATTCCCTCGATTTCTCGATGGCCGGCTTCTCGTACACCGACACGTCGAACTGCAGGAGAGTCCGGCTCGACACATAGAGCTTGGTGGAATTGGGTGAAAATGAAAGGTAGGGCAGGCAGCCATCGCCGACGTCAAGGACAGTCGGATCGCTGAGAACTCCGTTTGCGGGATCGAATCGATACAATTCCATCCAATCCGTGTTCGACGGTGCCCAGGCGACGAGTCGTCCGTTGGGAGCAACTTTAAGAGATCCCCTGTACGCCGGTACGACGGCATTGCTATCCGGGCGCAAACTCACGTGTCGGCCGCCTGCAGTCTCGACGAGACCAGTGTCGGACACGAGCAGCACCCGCATGTCCGTACCATATAGATCCCGACAGAGGATCCAGAATCCATTCCCGTCACACTGTTTCGCTGCGACCAGTTCCTCAGTCGTTGGACCGTCAATTGCAATTCCATCCCGAACGACGCTGCCGTTTCCGGCGTCACCCTTCAAATCAATGAGAGCATAGCGGACTCCGATGCTTTCGAAGTAGAAATCCTGATGGTTCGTAAAGAGGTAGTAGCGATTGGGATCAGCGGGATCCGGAACGGCAACAGCACTCTGAACACAGTCGGAAGAAGCCTGATCCGGCGCCATCCGACTGCTCGCCATCGCTTGGCCGGCTCGATTCCAAACCGTGTCGCCGTTCGAGTAGAACAGGATCTCACCAGTTCCGGGATCGCTTATTGTTACGGTGCCTTCGAATGCAAGCATCGCACTTGAATCGAGCCGTACCGTATCACCCTCGAACGACAGCAGAACGTGGTCGCCAAACGCCCAGTGATCCTGTTCGTGCTGCGCATGGCACGTGGCGACGGTGATCACCATCAGCATCGCGAGAAGGATACATCTTCCCATGCTCGGTTGAATTCGTCGATCGGGCGGAGCCGGTACGAAGGGAACCGCGCTCCACCCGATCGGCGCGAGTTACTTGTTGATGATGAAGGACGTCGACAACTCGTGACCATCGATAACCACCCGGACAAGGTAGCTACCGTTCGGCCACGACGAAGCATCGATCGCAACGCTGGCAACCGAACCGCCGTGAACGTTTTGCCGCATCTGCGCGACCATCCGTCCGTCGGTGGCGAAGACCTGCACATAGGCCGATCCGTCTGCCGACGTCAGCTTTCCAACCGACAGCGGAATCATGACTCCTCCCGTTGAAGGGTTGGGCACCACGGCGCCGAGGGCAAATCCCGCGAGCGCGGCGTCGCCTGAAGCCGCCATACCGTTGTCGGGCATCGCCGGCGGCGCCACCATACGGTAGGACGCGCCCTCCCAGGTTGCCCCGTTGACCGAATCGATGTCGATGGTACCAGATCCGTCTCGAGTCTCCCAGCGAATCTTCGGAGGTGTGTAGCCGCAGCAGAAGACAACTGCCACCGAGTCACATGGTGGGCGTGGTCCGGTCGGAGGTGTCAGAGTGAATTGGTTTGGGCCAGTCCCGGGGGCTGACCAGCCGCCTGAAACCGAGGGAAAACAACCGGCCGGCACGCTGTCCAAAATGATATTGGTCCAGGCCCTGTTCCCCGTCGGCGAATTCCCGCAATCGCCGGTCTGGTTGCGGTTGTAGATGATCAGCGTATCACACGTGTCCTTCGGGCCGACGACGTCGTTGCCGGTGATCCACCGGGCGTAGTCGTGGCCGCCATAGAAGCAGTTGCCGCAGCCGGGATTGCTCGCCAGCAGCGTGTTGGTGCCGTCGTAGAGGTCGTCCGACCCTGGGTAGTAATAGCAACTGTCGTAGGGCTCTTCCTCATCGATGCAGGCGAAGTGGTCCGCCCCGCAGCGTCCACCGCTGATTCCGACGCCAACGTAGTTCGTGTCGCCACAACAGAACGGAACCCGAACCTTGAACGAGTCGCAGGAAAGCAGGCCTGGACTTCCGGCGGGAGCGTCGTAGCGAAGTCGCCCCGTCACCGAATCATACGTCACGATCCAGTTCCTGAACGGCGGAGGCGGGTCCTTCTGACACAACTTCAGACCGTCCGGGTAGAAGTCCAGCTCGAAGCTGTAGACCGGATCGCAGGATGGGCGCGCATGATCGTTGACGACGACCACATCGGCGTAATCGCACCCCCAGGTGATCGACCAGGAATTGCAGGAGGTGTAGTATCGGGTGCAGGTGTCGCGGCAACCCGAGAAGTCACAGATCTGCGGTTCGACCCTGAGTGAATCGTAGGTCCTTCCCGTCGGCCCGCTTTCGTTGCTGCAGAGGTTGTTCCCATTGACATCACTGAAGTACACCCGGATGTCCATCAGCGACGCCAGCGACTGATCCGGGTCGCTGGGGTCGAAACAGAGCGGTGGGCAGGCATCGGGCCAGACAGAGGCGGCGACGTTCGGAAAGCCCGGAGACGCTGGAGGGACCGCCTCGCAGTCCGGATCCCGCATCAGCGAATCCTCGGTCGCCGAGATGCAGTCGAAGCACACGTAGAACGTGTCGACATCACACTGCCTGAAGTACGCCGGCTGCGCCTTCCCATTGACCGTGTCCGGCGTCATCATGAACGTGATCTTCCGGGGATGACCGGTCGTGTCATCGTAGTAGGGATACCACGTGTTCGTCGCAGGATCGATATACATCCAGCCATCGTAGTATCCGTCGCTGGGGAATATCTGCAGTTGTCCCGGGAAGCAGTCCGGATGCACCAGCTCGAAGGTCAGGTACTGCGTCTGGTCGTACGTCGTGCACAGACTCGGGATTGAACTGAACTGGTGGTTGTACACGATCACCTCGTAGCACGTCTTGTTCGACGTGTCATCGGTGCGGGTGACCCTCGTCTCGATGCAGTTGGTCAGGACATCGAAGTCACCGGCGCAGCTGCAGGACTGAGCCGTGGCGGGACGTCGCGCGACGGGAGTCAGGCTGATTACAAGGAGCAACGCGGCCAGGCCGCGATGGAGGCGGTGGCGGTCAGTCGCCCCCCCCCCGGGAATGGTGCAGTCATTGGGCGTTTCATTGTGGTGCCTCGTTGACGCATGAAGGAAGTGGACAGCGACGATGCGCAGCCCGGGATTGGATCGAGAATATACAATGTTCGTGGTACCAACGATTGATATCATCCGATTGAACCACTGGACGAAGATAGCCGAGGAACGCTGTGCGAGCGGGCTGCCGAAGCCGTACGACATCTTCGTGCGCTGGAAGCAGCTCGCCGAGCAGCCGATCGGATGGAATCCCGACATCAACGACGGCGTCCGGCTGAACATCCGTCCGTTCATGACGGTGCCGGACATCCAGAAGAAGGGCGCCGGCGTTCTGCGCGACAAACCGAACATCAAGTGGACGAAGGATCGCGGCCGCGACGTGGAGACCGCGCCGTGGTATCATCTCGGCCCGCAGTACGACGGTCGGGAGGGGGATCGTATCAACGACCACCATCTGTCGCTGGGGGAGAAGAGGGCGGGGAGGGTGGAGCAACGGTCCGGACGATCACGCTGAATTTGGTGGCGCCATCGGCCGCTCCCCGTCGCCCACGGAGGCGCGAGGCGTGGTGGTCATCCTGGAGTCTCCCCGGCGCGAGCCGAAGCTGTCATCGTGAGTCCGCGCCGCTGCACGACAAAGAAATCGACCGCCGTACGGTCGGACTGACGGCGAAGGCGAGTCCGACCGTGGGCACACGACGCCGCGATCAGTTGGCGCGAATGACCATCATTGCGACCGATTCGGTCCATCCCTCCTGTCCCAGCTCGAGCGTGTAGCGACCGCTTGGCAACGTCGTGGCATCGATGTCAATGGTGTGCTCTCCCGGGTCGAGGACCGCGTCGAGGATGGTCTCGACCATGCGACCGTCCGCGGCGTAGATCCGTAGCCATGACCGCCCCTTCAGGGGCACAGCGAACCGCACGGTGGCCGTCGTCGAGACGGGATTGGGAACGGGTGAGGCGAGGGAGCGATGCCCGGCGTTCAGTTCGATGAGGCGGAGATCGAGTCCGCAGACGGAGTCCAGTGCAATCGTCGTGTGCGAACCGGTCAGGTCAACGCACCCGCCGACCACGACGAGGTTGGTCAACGACAGCACCGTGTGATCCGAGCGCCCCAGAAACGGGCGGACGAATAGTGAAAACAGGGGCCCGGGGTCGAGCGTACTCGCTGTATCCGCGGTCAGTCGGACGGTGGACGTGGAATCGCTCGAGCGTGACCAGGACACGGCCCATTGGCTCGAAAGTCCGGGGGCAGGTGTGACGCTGTCGACTCGGCAAGACAGTGGATCGTGCCACACATCGACGGAAAGAACGGCGGCTTGTAGTGGTGCGTCCGACGATACATCCGCGCGCGCGGTCGTTCCAGGTCGGAGTGCCGCAGCGGCGGAAACTGCGAGATTGCCGGTCGAACGTGGGGCCACGACGACCGTGACCGTGTCGACGCTCCGACAACCGAAGCCATTGGTGCCCATCACCAGGTATCGGGTCGTTGTGCGAGGGAACGCCCGGGGCGCAGGACACGTGTCGCACGTCAGTCCGTCGGCGGGAGTCCAGCGATAGGAGCCGCCGCCGCTGAAGGCCAGTTGCACTGTGTCACCCGCACAGATGCGCACAACATTTCCACCGCTCAAAACGGGAGCTGCCACGACATCGACGAGCACCGAATCGACCGCCGCGCACCCGTTGCTGTCGCGTCCTTCGACGAAGTACCACGTCGATGCGACGGGCGATGCAATGGGCGCCGGGCAGTCGGCGCAGCTCAGTCCGGTCGAGGGCCACCACGCGTAGTGCCCGGCGCCGTGGGCGGCCAGTACCGTCGACGCGCCGGCACAGATCGAATCGGGGGAGTCGATCGCGAGCTGCGGCGGTGGCGTCACATCCACACGGACCGAGTCGACGGCCGAACAGCCGGTCGCATTCATGCCGGTGACGTAATACGTCGTCGACCCTTCGGGGGAGGTCGTCGGTGCCGCGCATTCGGTGCAGGAGAGTCCGTCCGCCGGATACCACGCATAGGTGTCGGCTCCGCTTGCCAGGAGCGACGCGGAATCACCGGCACAGATACGAACATCCGGACCCGCGTCCAGCGGTGGGGGTGGTACGATGGTGACGACCGCAGTATCAAAGGCCGAACACCCCGCGTCGTTCACAACGCGTGCCACGTACGTCGTCGTCGACGGCGGCGATACCGTAAGCGCCGAACAGCCCGCGCAGATTTCCACGCCGCCGCTGAACCAGTCGGCCGCCAACGCCGAGCGCGCCGTGAGCGTGACGGAATCACCAGTGCAGATCGACGTCGCACCCTCGATCGCGATTGACGGCCGTCGCACGACCACGATCGTGCAGCTGTCAGCGTCGGTGAAACCATCCGAGCCGGTGACCAACAGGGAAATGTGGAAGGTGCCGGGGCGGTCGAAATACACCGGTCCAGGGTCCCGGCTCGAGTCGATCATCGACGTGTCCCCTGTTATCCGCCAGAGTCGCGAGACGACCGGACCCGTACTCGAGTCACGGAGCACCAGACCGGTGCCGGCGCAGATGAGGGTATCGCCCGGAAGCAAGCGTGCCCTCACCACTCCGCACGGGTGCAGCGCGTCGATGAAGTTCGGCAGGCCAATCGGATTCCACATCGACTCCGGGAGCTTGAACCACGCAGGGTCGTAGTCGCACGCCGTGCCACTACTGTCGGGAAATGAAATCCTCCCCACGTAGCTGGGCAGATTGAGGTACAACTTGCCGTCGGAGTGAAGCTGCATCGTTCGCGCATATGGACCGATCATGAATCGAGAGTTCTGGATCCGAGATTTCTCATGCACAGACACGTCGAACTGCACCAGGGATCGACTGGAAACATACAGTTTACTCGAGTTGGGCGAGAACGAGAGATACGGTGAGCAACCATCACCAACCTCGAGTACGATCGGATCGCTGAGAACTCCAGTTGCCGGATCAAATCGAAAAAGTTCCATCCGTCCGTCGCTACTGGATGCCATCGCAACGAGTCGTCCATTCGGAGCTACCTTTAATGAGCCAACATACCATGGAACGACGCCGTTGCCGTACGGAACCAAGCTGATGCCGCGACCTCCATTGGTCTCGACGATACCGGTGTCGGATACCAGCAACACGCGCACATCGGCACCGTACAGGTCCCGGCACAGCACCCAGTATCCCTTCCCGTCGCACTGTTTGGCGGCGACCAGCGCCTCGGTCGTCGGACCGTCGATGGCAACGCCATCACGAACGACCATTCCGTTTCCACCGTCACCCTTCATATCGATGAGCGTATAGCGAACCCCGACGGTCCCGGTCAGGTAATCCTCGTGATTCCTAAATAGATAGTAGCGATCGGGATCGGCCGGATCCGGGACGGCGACGGCGCTCTGAACACAGTCCCCATACGAACGGTCCGGCGACGTCCAGCTGCCCGCCATTACCTGTCCCGCCCGGTTCCAGATGGTATCGCCGCTTGAATAGAATAGAAGATCACCTGTACGGGGATCGCTAACCGATACGCATCCCTCGATAGCCCACATGGGACACGAGTCCAATCGCACGGTGTCGCCGACGAATGACAGGAGAATGTGATCGCCGAACGCCCAGTGATCCTGTTCGTGCTGCGCCAGACCCGTGGTCACGGAAATCACGGTCAGCAGAACGAGCGTGACGAGGCGCTTGGCCGCACGTACAGTACGGGCTGCAGACGGCCGCGTGATCCCACGGCGCCGGCCTGCCCTGAGTCTGACGAAGGGTTCCGGTCGCTCGACGCAGCACCGGCAACGCTCGACTGGCGTGCTGAGCCATGAGAGCGTTGGCTGGCTCTCTTCGGTCGCGGCGGGTGTTTGGATAGGCACTCTTCGAACCATGATGCGACTCGTCTGCCGCTCGGGTGGAACCGACACCACCGAGGCGCCGGCTCCGCCCGATCAGCGCGATCTATCGGTTGAGGTTGAACGACGTCGACAGCTCGTGTCCCTCGATGACGACCCGCACAAGGTAGCTACCGTTCGGCCATGACGTAGCGTCGATCGCAAGGGTCGCAACCGAGCTGCCGTGGACGTTCTGCCGCATCTGGGCAACCATCCGCCCGTCGATGGCGAAGACCTGGATGGAGGCAGAACCGTCTCCCGATGCCAACGCTCCGACCGAGAGCGGGATCACGACGCCCCCCGTCGACGGATTGGGTGCGACGGCACCGAGTTCGAACCCGGCGAGTGCGGCGGTTCGGGAGGGCTCGACAGTCCCACCGGACTCTGCCGGCGGCGCCGTGATACGGTAGGACGCCCCTTCCCAGGTCGCGCCATTGACTGAGTCGACGTCGATCGTACCCGATCCGTCTTGCGTCTCCCAACGGACCTTTGGCGGCGTGTAGCCACAGCAGAAGACAATCGCCACCGAATCGCACGGCGGACGTTGTCCTGGCGGCGGTGCCAGCATCCACTGGTTGGGGCTGAGTTGGTTCGGCGTCCAGCCCAATGCGCTCGGGGTACACCCGATCGGCACGCTGTCCAAAATGATATTGGTCCAGGCCCTGTTCCCCGTCGGCGAATTCCCGCAATCGCCGGTCTGGTTGCGGTTGTAGATGATCAGCGTATCACACGTGTCCTTCGGGCCGACGACGTCGTTGCCGGTGATCCACCGGGCGTAGTCGTGGCCGCCATAGAAGCAGTTGCCGCAGCCGGGATTGCTCGCCAGCAGCGTGTTGGTGCCGTCGTAGAGGTCGTCCGACCCTGGGTAGTAATAGCAACTGTCGTAGGGCTCTTCCTCATCGATGCAGGCGAAGTGGTCCGCCCCGCAGCGTCCACCGCTGATTCCGACGCCAACGTAGTTCGTGTCGCCACAACAGAACGGAACCCGAACCTTGAACGAGTCGCAGGAAAGCAGGCCTGGACTTCCGGCGGGAGCGTCGTAGCGAAGTCGCCCCGTCACCGAATCATACGTCACGATCCAGTTCCTGAACGGCGGAGGCGGATCCTTCCGACACAACTTCAGTCCATCGGGATAGAAGTCCAATTCGAAGCTGTAGACTGGATCGCACGATGGGCGTGCATGGTCGTTCACCACGACGACATCCGCGTAATCGCACCCCCACGTGATCGACCAGGAATTGCACGATGTGTAGTATCGCGTACAGCTATCCCGGCAGCCCGAGAAATCGCAGATCTGGGGCTCCACCCTGAGCGAATCGTACGTTCGGCCGGTCGGCCCGCTTTCATTGGTGCACAGATTGTTCCCGCTCGCATCGCTGAAGTACACGCGCATGTCCATCAGCGAGGCAAGAGACTGATCGGGGTCGCTGGGGTCGTAACAGACGGGCGGGCAGGCATCCGGCCAGACCGAAGCGGGCACGTTTGGGAAGCCGGGTGAGGCCGGAGGGACGGCTTCACAGTTGGGATCGCGCATCAGGGAGTCCTCCGTCGCGGAAATGCAGTCGAAGCACACATAGAACGTATCGACGTCGCACTGCCTGAAGTACGCGGGCTGCGCCTTGCCATTGACGGTGTCCGGTGTCAGCATAAACGTGATCTTCCTCGGGTGACCCGTCGTGTCATCGTAGTAGGGATACCACGTGTTCGTGGCCGGATCGATGTACATCCAGCCATCGTAGTATCCATCGCTGGGAAAAATCTGCAGCTGGCCCGGGAAGCAGTCCGGGTGAACCAGTTCGAACGTAAGGTACTGCGTCTGATCGTAGGTAGTGCAGAGACTCGAGTTCGAGCTGAACTGATGATTGTACACGATTACTTCGTAGCAGGTTTTGTTCGACGTGTCGTCCGTGCGCGTAACCCGCGTCTCAATGCAATTGGTGAGGACGTCGAAGTCGCCGGCACAACTGCAGGGCTGAGCGGCGGCCGACGAAAGGAGCATCGACATGAGACCTGCGAGCACTATGCCGTACCTGAGACTGTAGCGTACCCAAGACCGTAGGAGGCGATGGTGATCGGTTCCCCATGTTTTTGAGGTTTTCATTGTGGTGCCTGGATAGTGGAACGTGATATCGTCAGAGATCGCCGAATGAATGGCATTGCCCACTGGCAACCAGTACGAGGCAAACCGCAATTACGGCTGCTACGTACATACCGGTGTTCGGACAACGACAACCGTAGCCGCCGCATCAGTTCAGCACAAAGCTGAATGGGGATATCGAACAGCGATGACTCGACGAGGGATACAACCCTCGTGGTCGAAACAGAAACGGAAGACGTATCGGTCGGTGGATAGTCAGCAGAAGATGCGTAACCACTGTGGCATGGACGCTCGGCTATCCCAATGCTCACGTATGGTGAGCTGTAAGCGATGCTGACACTCGCTCATCCGGTTCGCGACCGGGATGCCCTGAATAGCGGGTGATTCGAATTGCGCGACGAATGTAATGAAATGTGGGGGGTGGGGGGTCAAGGGTTGTTATTGAATTTCAAAAGAAATGTTCAGGTGAAATGGCAACGTGGGATCAGTGTTCGCGTAGAGGTGGCCATCGATCGCGCCGGTTTCGGCCGACGGCCGCCACGCCGATTCCATTATTTCATAGGTGATCCGACCAAACAGCAGCCCGTCGGCCGCGGCGATATTTTCCATCGCGTGGTAGTGCGTGTCCTCGTCGGGAATTCCGGCTCGGTGATCGCAGCATCCGTCGAGCGTGATGTTGATCGAGTATCGGAGGGGTTGCATTCGTTGTTCCTCGAATGGGACGATGTCAACGGGACGTGCGACATTTCGTGGCGGGAAGCGGACCGCGCATCGACGCCATATCGGTACGGGCAACCGCAGGAGACGGGCACACCGGCGTCACCCGAAGGTGGACCGGTCGATGGCGACGACACGCTCACCGCTCGATGTCGGCCCTCGTCTCCACACCGTCACGCACCATCTCGAAGCCGGCCTTCCATTCGATCCGGTCATAGTAGGGCGGGATCGTCCACGTGTTCGACTTCACGTCGTACACGCCGTATTTGCCGTTCAGATAGAGAATCTATCGGTAGACTTTTTGCGATCGACGGGCTTGCCGTCGGTTCCGTACAGTTCGACATCGCGTCCATTGGAGCTGACGAACAGGACGTGGCCGAACTGTCCGAGCAGCTGCGGATACGCGATCGTAGTCACTACCGTTGCGTTCGAATCGAGGACCAGGATGCTTCCGTCGCGTTGCGCATAAAACCCGTCGCCATGTTTGTTCGCGTAGTCGTATTCGAACGGGAGACCGACGCGTCCGCTGATGTCGACCGTTCCCCACTTTCCGTCGTGGGCTGCGAGGATCTGCTGGGTTTCCGGAACAGCACCGCGCCGTCGAAGGGAATTTCCAGAATGAGGTATTCGCACGGGAGAATCGGCTGGAGATCTCCGGAGAGGATGCCGTAGAGCGCCCCGTTGCGAACGAGGACCTTGTCGTTCCTCGCTATCGGCAGTACGTCGTCGTACGGGAATCGGGTCGCATCGACCGAGGCGGTGAGGATTTCGAACCGCTCGACGCGTTCGACCCTTCCCCAGTACGGGAGCTGACATTCGCAGTCCTTGAGACTGCCGTCGACCGTCTCCACGTACCCGATCGGTCCAGGATCGTCGCCAATGGGTCGGCAGATCAGACGTCGACTTCCGTCGTCGGACGGTCCGTAATCGACGGCCGATTCGGGAACCGTGCAGTCGTCATCGGGGCGTACCCAGGCGTAGCTGCCGGCACCGTGCAGCGTCTGGTAGAACGCCGAGCTCGCGTACTTGTTGTTGGTTTTGCAGTTGCAGTCAACGACGATGCCCACGTACGGCGCGGAAAGAGAGCTTCGGCACAGCACAGGGGCGTTGGCGTCGTCCGCAGCCGTGCGGACCACGTCGGCGGTGTCGCCGCAGACCGTTGCGTCGGTCCACTTGAATTCCGCGGTCGATCCGCAGCTCTGCATGAGAAGGCAGGCGAGAGGCGCGCCAGCGGCGAAGGCCGTGTGCGATCGGCGCCGGGTTCGGGTGTTCCGAGGAACGGCAGATGGCGAGTACGAGTGGATGATGTCGGGCGAGGGTGCGGTGGTCGATCGCAGAAAGGGCATGATGAGCTCCGGAGCGGATGAACGGGGAAGGCGAGCGGAGGGTGAGGCGGGTGGATTCGGGCGCATTGAATTCTGCGTCCGCGGCGAAGCTATCGAATTCGTGCGGTTCAGCTGAGCTGCGGGTTCGGCAGTCGCACGGCGTGGCTCTGCCTATATTCATCCGATTCCCACCCCAGGCCGGCCGCCCCCACGTCACGTCATTCTGATCGAACCCGTTGCACGGGGACGATATTTCGTGCACGCCGTTCCCGCGACGCGACACATGACGACATCGAACGAACTCTGCGTGTTCATCTCGAGCTCCTTCGGCATGCGCCGCAGGGGTCTCGTGCTTGTCAGGCGGTTTCGAAGAGCGATCGCGGAAGTCCCGACTGACGAATGATCGACTGCAGCGTTCCGGTTCGCAGTTCCGGGTGGTCTGGTACGATGACCGTGGTGGTTGTCGCCTGTTCACGCTTCTGCATCACGACATGGCTCCGGCGACGGCGCGTCTGCGAGAACCCGTGTGCGTTCAGAATCGCACAGACATCCGCGCCGGACAGGATGCGAAGTCTATGCGCGCCTCAGGTCCAGCCGCGTGATATAAACCTCGCCTGAGATCCGCGCCTGAACCTCGGACTCCGACGCTGCCTCGAGAAACAACTCGACGGCTTCGGCGAGATTCTGACGGGCCTCCTCGATGCTCGTTCCCTGTGACGCTACGTCGAGTTCCGGGCACAGAGCGACCCAGTCGTCGCCTTCGCGTCGGATCACGGCGGTCAACCCATCGAGTGTCCTCTGCATTGTAAGCCGTTCGAATCGTGTGATCGGATCGGATTCCCCAAGATAGGCTGCCGGAGCTTGCATGGCGACATCGAACGAACTCCGCGTGTTCATCTCGAGCACCTTCCGCGATCTGCAGGAGGAGCGCGAGCATCTGGTGAAGAAGATCTTCCCCGAGATCCGCGCGCTCTGCCGCGAACGCGTCGATGGTGACGGAGGTCTCGGCAAGGTGTTCGGCGTCGGCATCGTCGGATGCGTTGTCCAGCGGCCAGTCGGCGATCGCGTTCTCCCGATCGGCCTGCGCGATTGCCGTGCGGACCGACGCCGTGGGGATCGCCAGGCAGATCTCGCGGGTCGCTTCGAGCACGGCGGTCTGCTCCGGCGTGAGGCCTGACGCACCGAGTCGCCGCGCCGCGGTATCGGCGGCCACCCGTCGGTCGGTGAGCAGTCGGGAGCTGCGGACGACGGCCGAGGCCGGATCGTTCAGTTCGTGCGCGAGCCGGCAAAGCCCCGTTTCTCCGCCCCGACACTCGGCCCGTCTCGCGCGGTCGAGGCGGAATTCGTCCGGCGGGAACGGCGGCACCACCGGGCAACGATCGGTGCTATATTCCCCCGGCATCGCAGAGACCACCCCTTCCGACCACCGCCTTTCCCTCCCCCTGTTCCGGCACGTCACCAGTTGCGCGTGTCTGCTCATCCTGCGGCAGGATCTCGACTGCAGGGACCTCATCAATTCAACCGAGGATATACCCATGGCTACAGCGAAATTCGACCTCACCGAAGACAACAAACTGGGGCGCGTGACCGACAACGATGCGACCCGCCCGATGACTCTCAGGCTCGAGGTGCCGGGCGTGCCTCCGCCGGAATCGACCGCGTGGTACCGATTGAACAAGCCGGGCACGACCCCACAGTGGCAGGCGATCGACGTGCTGCAGGGTGTTCCCGTGCTCACGGTTCCACCGGACAACAAGCTGGAGCTGATCGCGAAATTCGGGCCGGTGCAGAGAGAGGGGACGCCGTCGGTCAATGCGGATTCCACGACGAAGGCGCGATACCAGTTCGACTCGATCGAAACGGCGCCGTTCAACGGGTCGCTGACGATCGAAATCACCGTCAGCGAAGCCGGACAGACCGATCCGGGTGACTGAATTTGAATCGAGGGCCGTCGTCGGCGACCGGGTCACACGTCGCCGGAGCCGGTCGTCGTCTCGATCGTGTACTCACGACGATCGGTTGCAAGACCGGCGAGTCGGCACAGGCGTTCGAACGTCTGCTGCGGTTCGTCGGTCTTTTCACGTTCGGCGACATCCGGCGGCAGCATGTCTGCCTCGCCGATGGCGAGGGCGAACGTCTCGACGTTGCGCCGCACCAGCGGGTGTGTCCAGCCCCTGATCGCGGCCTTGGCCGGGATCACCACCGACAGCACGTCGGCCGCCTGCCGTGCGCGAGCGGTGTGCATGAGCACTGCGGCGATGTGGGCTGCGGTGTCGAGCGTCGTGGGGTGCCATCGACCGACCAGCCGGTCCTGCATCGCGAACGCGTCGCGGAGCGTCGACTCCGCCTCCGGATACTCCCCGAGGGCAAGCAGCGACGTTCCGATGTTGTACAGCACGGTCGCCACCTGAACGTGTTCGCCGAGCGCGAGACGCAGATGGACGACCGCGGCCCGGTAGTGTTCGATCGCCTCACGATACCGTCCGGCAAGCTGGAACGTCGCCCCGAGACTGTACCGTTCGCGGCACGTGTACGGGTGGTCGGCACCATAGAGCTGGGTGGATCGGGCCACGACGTCCCGCATCATCTCGATCGCCCGGTCATACTCCTTATGTGCCGAGGTCACCGCCGCGCGACTGTGCAGGCGCGAGATCGTTTCCGGACCGCCGTCGCCGAACGTCCGGACGGAGAGGTCCAGGGCGTGACGCGCCGAGGACATCGCCTGATCGTACTCGGCGAGCGCGTAGTACACCGAGGCGAGGTTGTCGAGCAGCAGCAGGTGCGCGCGACTGCTCTGTTCGCCGCGGACCTCGTGAATCCGCAGCACCTCGAGCAGGTGCGCGCGCGCCTGCCGGAATTCGCCGCCGAGAATCATCACCTGTCCCAGATCGTCGTGCGCACGCGCGGTGCGGACGTCGTCGGGTCCGAAGCGGTCGCCCGCCATGTCGAGCTGTCGATCGAACATGGATCTCGCCGCCTCGAGGCGCGATGCGGTGCAGAGGAACGTGCCGAGCGCGTGCAGCCGGTCGCACAGCGCGGTCGCATCCGGACCGGTCTCCTCCCATCGCGTGAGCGCCTCGGCGTAGCTGGCGCTCATGTCATAGCGCTCGGCCAGTGCATTCCAGTACCCGATGAGCTCGAACTGCTCGAGGTCGTCCGACAGGAGGTCGAACGTTTCGAGCGACGACACGCATTGCCACAACGAATCCCACTGTCCGGCCGCGTTCCACTGCCACGGTTCCTCGGCGGCCCGGCGTGTCGACGGCGGCTGCGAGGCGAAGTATCGGGCGACGCGCGCGTGCGCCTCGCGCGCCGGTTCGTCGCCGTCGATGTAGCGTCGATCGACCGCGTGACGCAGGTAGTCGTGGAAGAAGGCGAGGTGGCCGCCGTGGCGCTGCAGGTGGTAGTCGAGGGAGAACAGGATCTGCGAGAGCTCGAGTCGGGCACTGCCGTCGATCTCCAGCAGTTCGGATTCTCCCAGCCCCGATCGCGACGCCCAGATCGCCGTCAGGAGCGATCGGACCCGTTCGGTCCCGAAGTCACCCTCCATGCGTTCGAGCACCCGCTGGAACACGTCGTCGAGATCGGTCGCGGCGACGTAGTGCTCGACCAGTCGGCCGACCGATTCGTGCCGGGCATGCAGGCGCAGCTCCTCGGCGACCACGCGCAGGAAAATCGGCGACTCCGCCTTCGGGTCGCGACAGAGCATGCGAAGCGAAATGGGGTCGATTCCCTTGTGGAACTCTCCCAGGTAGCGAACGACGATGCTCTGTCGAACCCGTTCATCGGCGATCGGCGTCAGCGGAAGAATTTCGCAGCCGCGATCACGCAGCACCTCCAGACCGTCACCCGGCGTCGTGGAGACCAGGAGCCGAACGCCCTCCGGCAGCGTCGTCGGCAGCCACAGCATCGCCTCGGCCCGCGGTTCGAGCTGGTTGAGCGCGTCGATGACGATCAGCGACCGTGCGCCCTCGGCCGTCGATTCGTGATTCAGACGAAAGAGCCAGTCCGCCAGGGAATGCTCCAGCACGCTCGGCTCGCTCGGCGGCGACTCGTCGATGGCGAAGCGTGCGATGATCTCCTCGAGCAGGTGCTGCACGGTGCCGGCGATCGACGTACTCGCGTTCGACGCGCCGCAGTAGTGCTCGGCGACGAACGCATCCGGCGCGCGACGACGGTACGAATCGGCGACGTAGGCGAGAAGCGAACTCTTCCCGAGGCCGGAGGGGCCGCTGACGACGAGCAGGGGAGCGTCACCGGCGATCCACTGCTCGATCCGGGCGAGCGGCTCGGATCGGGGGATATACGCGCGTGTGCGGTTCGCGGCGAACGTCCGGTGCTGCAGGCGCTCGCGTTCGGCGTCGTCCGGCGCCGAATCCTCCGGCCACGTCCGGTCGATGAGCGCGAGCAGGTCGCGGCGAACCATCCGCCCCAGTTCCTCCGGATCGGAGAATCCTCCGATGGTGTATCCCGCCGCCTCGGTTCGCTCGATGAGTCCGCGCAGCTCGGCCTCGTCCTCGCCGAATCCGGCATCGGCGGTGCGGTGGTAGAACGTGGCGCAGTCGCCTGCCGCTCCTGGATCGTTCAGCACGCCGTGGATGAACTCCATCTCGGTCAGACTCCTTCCCTCGAGCGCCGCCTGCTCGACCCACCCGTAGCGCTCCAGCAGCTGCGAGTCTATGAACACGTCGTGGACGTCCGGTATCCATCCGTAGGTCGAGCCCAGGATGCCGAGGAAATACGGACGGCAGCGGTCGATCTCCTCCAGGCAGATCCGGATGATCCGCCCGAGCGTGCCTTCCTCCTCGGTCAGCCCCCATCTGAGATCGACGTCGGTGAAGGTGACGCCGCGCGAGCGACAGACCGCGCGGATCTCCGGGAACACCTTCTTGATCAGGTGCTCGCGCTCGGCGTCGAGATCACGAAACGTCGAGGAGATGAACAGACGCAGTTCCGATGGCGGCTGTCCGGATGTCGATGCGGGCGTAGCCATGTCCGGTCGTCAGTACGGGTTGCGGGGAGCTTCAGGGAAGCGCGAGGTCGATATGAGCGACGCGCACCGACTCCGATCCGGCGTCGAGCACCACCTGCAGTCGCAGCGATGTGACGCCCGGACGGTCCGCGCGATTCAGGCGAACCTCGGGCACGTCGTCGACGAGCGTCAGCAGCTGCCACGACGTTCCGCCGTCGGTGCTTTCCTCGATGCGGTAGCGCGATTCGTCGGAGCGCCGCACCAGACCCGGCCAGCGGACGTGGATCGTGGCGGAGTCGCGCGTGACGATTGCCGCGGTGTCCGACGGTTGCTCGAGCGTCGGCGCGAGCCACGTGTCGAGCAGCCGACCGTCGTAGAGCAGCTCGATGGAGCCGATTCCGGCGGTGTCGGCCAGCAGCGCGCTGATGAACAGCAGGTGCGGAGCGTCCGCGTTGTGATATCGGTCGGCACCGTTTCGTGCGTAGTGCTCATAGAGCACCATGCCCGCCGTGTCGCGCACTCGCAGCGCGGCACGGTGTCCCGCGGAGGGCAGCGACAGCGCGCGCCGATCGAGGTGGTTGACGACGCCGATCGATCCCGTGCCGGCGGCGGTGTCGACCAGGGCGACGACGTGAATGCAGAACGCGGAATCGCGGAATCCGGAGCGGAGTGGAACCAGGTCGCTCAACGCCGAGACGATCGTGTCGCGGTGCGCCTGCTGGTGCTCGGCAAGAATGCTCCGCATCAACGCGCGATAGGTGTGGCTGCTGAGCCACAGGTGGGTCGAATACGACATCAGGTCGTGCGCGATCATCGGACGGACGGGCGCCATCGCGATCTGCCGATCGCCTCGGACGTCACCCGCGTCGAATCCGGCGAACGTGTGGCGGTCGTCGCTGAGGTATCCGTCGGCGAACGGATACGTGGCGTCGGCGGTATCGTTGTCGGGGCCGACGCCGATGTGCATGCAGCCGTAGGAATGCGCCAGCTCGTGCGCGACGTACCAGTCGCCATACGTGCTGTCGGTATCCCACGCGTACTGTCCCCGGGGTCGACCGACCGGCGCGAAGCTGATCCTCGCCTCACCCGAGTCGGCGGCGGAGGCGATCGTCAGTCCGCGCGTGAAGTGCTTGCCGTCGTCGTAGATCAGGCCGCAGTAGTGCGTCGTCCGATCCGCACCGTACGACCGGTCGATCGCGCGGATCGATTCCACCGCGAGCCAGGCCCAGCCGCCGTCCGGATTCCGCGCGACGTCTTCCATGCCGGTCGTATCGGCCACGACCGTGCGGAACGCGATCGAATCGACCGGAAACGTCCGCGATACCCACGACCGGATCAGCCGGTAATCGACCTCGCGCGGCATCAGCACCGAGTCGGCGGAAATGCGGTAGGGAAGCCCGACCAGGCAGACGTGCATCACCGGCATCGGGACGAACGCGACGGTAACCGAGCGTCGCGGGGCGCTCTCAGACAGCATCGCCCCGTCGACGGATTCGAGCGTGAGCGTGACGCTGCCCTCGCGGGGCGGGAGCAGGAAATTCAGACTTCCGGTGAGCACCGACCGATTGCGCTCGCGCGCACCCCGCACCGTCGCGTTCATCGCAGGATCGATGATCATCCGGTTCATCGAACGGATGAGCGTGTCCCCCGACTTCGAGCGAACGCGCAGCCAGCCGACCACGCTGGCGACGTTGTCGGTGTTTACGTACACACGGGCGACCGTCGGCTTGCCGGCAACGAGTTCGACCGAGTTGGCGGTATCCTGCACGACCTGCGTGACCTCGATCCAGTCGACGGTCACCGTCGGCGTGCCGGACACGGCGAGGAGCGCTGCGAGCAGCGTCGTGATGCCCATGGGCGTGTCACCTGCGTGCGGTTCGTGGACGACGTGGGGCTGGGGGTGTCGGGCGGCGGAGTTCGGGTCGAGTTGATCGGCGGATCGAACGATCGGCCGGTCGACCGGATTGGCGGATGAAGATACTGCCCTCGACGATGTCGACCGCACCGTCGGATTCCGACGCGGAAATTTCGCGAGCGCGCCGACTGTCCGGCCGCCGTCGTCGACGGCGCAGGGCCGACCGCCGCGGCGGGTGGGCACCGGTCGGATTTCCCCCCTCGATTTATATTCTCCCCGCCTCGCACGCCACACGCCTCCCACGTCCGCACATCTGCAGACCCGGCTCCCCCTCCGAGACACCCGATCCTGACTATCAAGGAGTGCAGCATCGTGTCCGCGTCCAACGAACTCCGCGTCTTCATCAGCTCCACGTTTCAGGATCTGCAGGAAGAACGCGAGCATCTGGTGAAGAAAATCTTCCCGGAGATCCGCGCGCTCTGCCGCCAGCGCGGCGTGACGTTCACGGAAGTCGATCTGCGGTGGGGACTGACCGAGGAGGAAGCAAGTCTCGGACGCACCATCCGCACCTGCCTCGAAGAAGTCGACAAGTGCCGGCCGTATTTCATCGGCATCATCGGCAACCGGTACGGATGGGTGCCGGAGCTGCACGATATCCTGACCGATCCGGACCTGCTTGCGAAGTATCCGTTCGTCGAAGAGCAGTCCGTCGAGGGTGCCAGCGTCACGGAGATGGAATTCATGCACGGTGTGTTCAACGCGCCGGATGTCGACGGACGGTGCGCCCTCTTCTACCACCGCAGCGGCGATCTCACCGCGTCCGACGATCCCGACCGACTCGGCTCGCTGATCGAACGCGCGCGTGCAACGGGCCGACGGTACCGCGAATTCGCGGACGTCGACGAGCTTGGTGATCTGGTGCGCGCCGACCTGGTTGCGATGATCGAGGCGACCTGGCCGGACGCCGCGCCACCGAGCGAACTGGAACTGGAGCGGCGCGCCCACGCGGCGTTCGCCGCGAGTCGGACCCGTGCGTATATCCCCAATCCAACCTACCTGAAGGAGTTCACCACCTGGACTACGTCGGGTGATCGACCCCTGGTCATCGTCGGCGAATCGGGCCTCGGCAAGAGCTCGCTGGTGGCCTATCTGGTCGAATACTACCGCAGGAAGAATCCGGGTTCGTTTGTCGTCGCCCACTACCTCGGCGCGTCGCAGACCAGCGGAACGGCGATCTCGGTAATGCGACATGTCGTCGAGTCCATTCGCGATCGATTCGACATCGAAGACGAGCTGCCGTCGACGGCCGAGGAGTATCAGAAGAGCTTCTCCAACTGGCTCTATCGCTGCGAGCACCTGATGGTCCGGGACAAGATTTCCGTGCTGATCGTTGTCGATGCCGTAAATCAACTGGATGCATCGGGCAGACTGATGAACTGGCTGCCGGAGACCGTCCCGCCTGGTGTGAAGCTGGTGATCTCGACGACACCGGGCGATGCGGCCGAGCGGTTGGAATCCAGGCAGTGGTCGGAACTGTCGGTGGGTCCGCTGGACGACGAGCGCGTTCGACAGAGCATCGTCGTTCGGTATCTGGGAGAGTTTCACAAGGGAATCAGTCCGGAGCAGCAGCGACGGCTGGTGGGCGACGACAAGGCCCGTTCACCGTTGTATCTGCGGGTCGTTGCCGAGGAGCTGCGGCTTCACGGCGAGCACGAGTCGCTCGACGACGTGATCGAACGCTATACACGGGCCGGCGACCTGATGGACGTGTTCGACCTCGTGCTCGAACGCATCGAGCGAGACTACGGCGAGGCGGTCGTTGGCGACCTGTTGAGTCTGATCGGGTCGTCGCGTGCGGGCTTGATCGAGGAGGAGCTGCTGGAGCTGACGGGCATGCGTCGGTTGGAACTGTCGCGGCTGTTGTTCGCGCTCGATTACCATCTGCTTCACCGGGACGGGCTGCTGAGCTTCTTTCATGACTACCTTCGGCGGGCCGTGGAGAAGCGGTATCTGTCCGATGCTGCGACGCGGCGCGCGTGGCACGAGCGACTGGCCAGGTACTTCGCCGAGCAGGCGCCAACGCTTCACACGACGCTGCAGTTGCTCCACGCGCTGGAGATGCTCGATGAGCGGGAACGCCTCGAGCAGATGATTGCGGAGGTCCCGAGGTTCGAGGTGCTGTGGAATGGTGGCGAACGCGATACGGTGCTTCGGCTCTGGTCCGAATGCGATCGCGAGCGAGTGGCTGATGCCTACCGGAGCGGGCTGGCGTCGTGGAGTGCCTCGCAATCCTTCGATGTGACGCGGCGTCTGTCGGTCGTGACTGGCGTGACGCAGCTGCATGAGGTGATCGGCAACTGGTCCGAGGCCGAGGCACTTCAACGCGAGCGACTGGAATTGCAGCGATCGACCGGTGACCGACTCGGGGAGTCGGCGGTGCTGTCGTGGCTGTCCTCGCTGGCCCGAAATCAGGGTCGGATGGATGAAGCCGAGTCGCTCGTGCGGCAGGCCGAAGCGATCGCGCGGGAATGCGGCGATGGATCGCACATTGCCCGTGCGGTGAGCAATCGCGGCGTCGTGCACAAGGATCGCGGCGAGTACGAAGAAGCGCTCGAATGCTATCGGGAGCAGGAACGGATCGTCCGCGATCTTGGTGACCTGGGAAACATTGCAGCAGCGATCGGCGCCCGTGCAGTCGTGTACTACGAACACGGTGAATACGAGAAGGCGTTGGAATGCTTTCGAGAATCCGAACAGATCACCAGGTCGCTCGGCGATCGCCAGAACATCGCCATCGCCGTCGGCAATCGTGGCAACGTGCATTCAGCGATCGGTCAGCACTCCGAGGCGCTGGAGTGCTTTCGAGAACAGGAACGGATCGCCCGGTCGCTTGGCGATCGGCCCCGCATCGCCATGGCCGTCGGCAACCGAGGCATCGCGCACTGGCGTCTCGAAGAGCTCGGCGAGGCGCTGGAATGCTATCGAGAGCAGGAGCAGATCGCTCGTGGTCTCGGTGACCTTCGGAACATTTCAGGAGCCGTCGGCAACCAGGGCACGCTGCACTTCGGTCGCGGGGAATTCTCCGAGGCCCTCGAGTGCTACCGGGAGCAGGAGCGCATTGCGAGGGAGCTCCGTAATCCCCGGGACATCGGTATCGCCGTCGGCAACTGCGGTATGGTGTATTCCGAGCGAGCGGAATACGAGCGGGCGCTCGGCTGCTACCGTGACGCATTGGAGGAACACCGTGCCATCGGCTTCCGCTACGGGTTGACCTACTGGCTGCAGGGAACCGCGGAAGTACTGCTGACGCTGGCCCGTGCCGGTGGAGCAATGCCGGAGTATCTGCCGGGGTTCGTTCCGGACGCCGAGCCCGACTCGTGGATCTCCCCGGCGCTGCGTACGGCGCGCGAGCTGGCCGAGGAGTGCATTGTGATCGGCGCCGAACTCTCGCAGTCGGAAGCGTTGTCCAATGCCACGGCGCTGCTCGCGCGGATCGACGAGCGGGCTGCCGACGGTGACTCATCTGATTCAGAACCCTCTCATGTCGCAGACTAACGAACTCCGCGTGTTCATCTCCAGCACCTTCCGCGATCTGCAGGAAGAGCGCGAACACCTGGTGAAGAAGATCTTCCCGGAGATCCGTGCACTGTGTCGGGAACGGGGAATCACGTTCACCGAGGTGGACCTCAGGTGGGGACTGACCGAGGAGGACGTCGCGCTCGGTCAGGTGATCCGTACGTGCCTGGACGAAGTCGACAAATGCCGCCCGTATTTCATCGGCATCACCGGTGAACGCTACGGGTTCATCCCGACGTACCTCGACATCCAGAAGGATCCCGAACTTCTCGAGCAATACCCCTGGATCGAAGACGCCGCCATTGACGGCATGTCCATCACCGAGATGGAGGCGCAGTTCGGTGTGCTCAATCCGCCGACCGAGTCGTTTCCGTCCATTTCGTCGTCGACATCCACCCCAGCCCAACGCGCACGTTTCTACTTCCGCCGCCACCGCGCCAGTCTCGATGATGTTCCGGACGACCTGGAGCGCAGCCGACTGGAGGCATACCAGCAGCGGATCCGGGAGTCCGGAGCATCGGTTCAGGAGTACCGCGACCCCGGCTCGCTCGGCGAGCTGATCTACGACGATCTGGTGGAGATCATCAAGCGGGACTTCGCCGACGTGAAACCGCCGACACCGCTGCAGGAGGAGCGCTCGCGACACGACGCGTTTTCGCTGAGCCGCCGTCGCGCCTACATCGCCAACCCGCAGTACCTGAAGCGTCTGAACGACCACGCCGCCTCGAACGATCCACCGCTGGTGGTCTACGCCGAGAGCGGCTCCGGGAAGAGTTCGCTCTTCGCCTACTGGTCCGATCAGTACCGACGGAAGCACCCGAACGTGCCGGTGATCGAGCATTACGTTGGCATCGGCGCGACGGCGACGGATCACTACGGCGTGATCCGTCACGTGTGCATGGAGATCAAGGAACGGTTCGGACGGGAGGAGGGGGTCCCGACGGCACCGGACGAACTGGAAAAGGCGTTCGGGCAGTGGCTCGGCTACGCCGATCACGCGCTGCAGCAGACGGGCGGACGGCTGGTGCTCGTGCTCGACGGGCTGAACCAGTTGAAGGGGACGGCGCTTCGACTGCAGTGGATCCCGGACGTGATATCACCGTCGATCCGCCTGATTCTGAGCTCGACGGTGGAGGGCACGTTGATGGAGCTGCAGAAGCGTGGCTGGAAGACGCTGGGGATGCAGGCACTGAGCGAGGCGGAGCGGGAAGCGGTAGTGGTGCGGTACCTGGCGGAGTATCACAAGTCGCTCAACAACGAGCAGATCAAGCGCATCGCCGGGGACTACAAGTGCGGTCACCCCTTGTTCCTGAAGACGCTCCTGGAGGAGTTGCGGATGGTGGGACAGCACGAAGTGCTCGACGAGCGGATCGACGCGTATCTGGAGGCGACGGGGACGGAGGATCTGTTCCAGCGGGTGCTCGATCGGCTTGAGGAGGACTACAACATGCGCTCAGTGCGGGATGTGATGACGCTGCTGTGGTGCAGCCGGACGGGACTGGACGAGCGCGAACTCTCGGAGGTGAGCGGACTGGCTCGGCTGAAGATTGCGACCATGGTTGCGGGACTGGACTACCACCTGGTGCGCAAGGAGGGCCGGCTTTCGTTCTTCCATGACTACCTGCGACGCGCGGTCGAGAAGCGGTACCTGGCGGACGAGGCGTTCCGGCGGCGGACGCACGGCCGGCTTGCGGCGCACTTCGAGGCCCTCGAGGTGGCAGAGCGGACCGCGCGGGAGCGGGTCTGGGGCTACGCCGAGGCGGGCGACGTGTCGAAGCTGATATCGACCCTGGGCGACGTGGCCGTTCTGGAGGTTCTCTATGAGGACACGGGTGCCGAGGAGGTGCTGGCACAGTGGGCGCGTCTGCGGGAGTCGGGCCACGATCCGGAATCGATCTACCGGGCGAGCCTCGCCACGTTCAACGGACGTTCCGACATGCACCGGCAGGTGCACGCGACGCTGACGGTTGCGAACGTGCTGGAGCGTCTGGGGATGTGGACGGGAGCGATCGATCTGACACGCCAGGCGCTGACGGCGGCAATCCAGGGAGATCACCGGATGGAGATTGCGCGCGCGGAGGGATCGCTGGGGTGGCTCCTGCACCTGCGCGGAGAGTATTCCGAGGCACTGCGGCGCCTGGAGCACGCGCTGCAGCTGTATGAGGAGCTGGGCCAGCGGCAGGGCGTGGCCGGCGCGGTCGGGAACGTGGGCACCGTGTACTCCTATCGCGGCGATTACGATCTCGCCCTGGCGAGCTATGAGCGGCAGTTGACGATCAGCGAGGAGCTGGACGATCGTCGGGGCGTGGCCCATGCCGTCGGGAACATGGCCAACGTGTACTTCTTTCGCGAGGAGTTTGATCGAGCGCTCGCGAGCTTCGAGCGAGGTCTGTCGATCCTCGAGGAGCTGGGCGACCGCGGTGGCGTCGCAGTCGCCGTCGGCAACACAGGCATTGTCTACGTCCAGCACGGGGACTACGACCGAGCCCTGGCGTCGTTCGAACGCCAGTTGACGATCAGCGAGGAGTTGGGCGATCGTCGGATTGCGGCCCTTGCCATCGGGAACATGGGGCTCGTACATGTCAGGCAGGGGGAGTACGATCGCGCCCTTGCGGCTTGTACGCGGCAAGTGACGATATGTGAGGAACTGGGCGACCGCCGGGGCATGGCTTCCGCGATGCGGAACATGGGCGAAGTGTACGGCCATCGTGGTGAATACGACAGCGCCCTTTCCTGCTACCAACGCGCGTTGACCATCAGTGAGGAGCTGGGTGACGGCCGCAACACGATCTACGCCGTCGGAAGCATGGGCTTCGTCTACCTCGTTCTCGGGAAGTACGAGGATGCGTTGCGGTGCTTTGAGCAGGCGACGGACGAACGTCGGGGCGTCGGGTACCGCTTCGGCCTCCCGCATTGGCTGTCGGGCCGATCGGCGGTGCTGCTGGAGGTGACGCAGGATGGTGATACCATGCCGGCGTATCTGCCGCAGTACGTTCCCGACCTGTTCGACTCACCGGTCGGAGGAACAAGAGGGTGTGATGCCGCGTCGGACCATTCGCGATGGCAGGCGGTCGTGCGTGCTGAGGCCCGGGCGCTGGCCGAAGAGTGTGTGGAGATCTCGACGGAGTTGTCGAAGCGGGACACGCTGTTCGACGGCCGTGTTCTCCTGGCCCGCATCGACGCAGCCGAAGGCAACGACGAGTCTGCGCGAGCGCGACTGGTGGAGATGCTCGAAGAACCGATCCCGACGCCGGCCGTCGAAGATCCGGGCCATCGCTCCGAGGCTGTCGGACCCACGCCGGTCTTCGTGAACCTGGGCCACTCCTCCCATGAGGTCACGCCCACACCGTCCGCCGAAGACGGCGACCACGTCTCCGGGGAGGCGAGAGCGGAGCTGCGCTACTGGCTCTGGAAGCTGGGACTGCAGACCGCTGCCGATCACCGGGCCGAAGCGGAACGGCTCTATACGGATCTTCTGGCACGCATTCCGAACCACGAATACCGTGTCCGGCTGCAGGAGCTCCGCGCGGCCAACCCCACACCATCAACCACCGCCGATGATGCCGTCGTCGAGTAACGAACTCCGCATATTCATCAGCTCCGCCTTCCGCGATCTGCAGGAGGAACGAGAACATCTCGTCAAGAAGATCTTCCCGGAGATCCGCTCGCTCTGTCGCGCCCGTGGCATCCGCTTTACCGAGGTTGATCTGCGGTGGGGATTGACTGATGAGAACGTCGCGCTCGGTCAGGTGATCCGTACGTGCCTGGACGAAGTCGACAAGTGTCGCCCGTATTTCATCGGCATCACCGGCGATCGCTACGGTTTTGTACCCACGTACGTCGACATCCAGAAGGATCCCGAACTTCTCGAGCAATACCCCTGGATCGAAGACGCCGCCATTGACGGCATGTCCATCACCGAGATGGAGGCGCAGTTCGGTGTGCTCAATCCGCCCACCGAGTCGCTTCCGTCCATTTCGTCGTCGACATCCACCCCGGCCCGCCGCGCCCGCTTCTACTTCCGCCGCCATCGCGCGACCCTCGACGGCCCATCCGACACCAACGAAGGACTCCAGCGCCTGGAGGCCTACCAGCAACGCATCCGCGACGCAGGCACGAACGTGCAGGAGTATCGCGATCCAAGCCTGCTCGGCGAGCTGATCTACGACGACCTGATCGAGATCATCAAACGCGACTTCGCCGACGCAAAGCCGCCCACGCCGCTTGAGGAGGAACGTGCCCGCCACGCCGCGTTCGCCCTCAGTCGCCGCCGAGCCTACATCGCCAACCCTCGATACCTCAAACGGCTGAACGAACACGTTGCCTCGGATGATCCACCGCTGGTGGTGTACGCCGAAAGCGGGTCCGGGAAGAGCTCGCTCTTCGCCTTCTGGGCCGAACAGTATCGGCGCAAGCATCCCGAAGCGCACGTGATCGAGCACTACGTGGGCATCGGCGCGACCTCCACGGATCACTACGCGATCATCCAGCACCTGTGCATGGAGATCAAGGAGCGCTTTGCACGCGAGGAGGACATTCCGACGACTCCGGAGGAGTTGCAGAAAGCGTTCGGGCAGTGGCTTGGCTACGCCGACCACGCATTGAAGAAGAACGGCGAGCACATGGTGGTGATACTCGACGGGCTCAATCAGTTGCAGGGGAGTGCGCTCAACCTGCGATGGATACCGCCATCGATCGCACCGTCGATTCGCCTGATCCTCGGCTCGACGGTGGAGGGGACGCTGCTCGAGCTGGAGCAACGGGGATGGAAACGCCTCGGCATGCAGGCGCTCGACGAGGCGGAGCGCGAGGCGGTGGTGGTGCGGTATCTGGCCGAGTATCGCAAGTCGTTGAACGCCGAACAGATCAAGCGGATCGCGGGCGACTACAAGTGCGGACACCCGCTGTTTCTGAAGACGCTCCTCGAAGAACTGCGTCTGGTCGGGCAGCATGATCTACTCGTCGAACGCATCACCGGCTACCTGGAATCGACGGGCACGGAAGATCTGTTTCAACGCGTGCTGGAGCGGCTCGAGGATGACTATTCGCAACGGGCGGTGCGCGATGTGATGTCGCTGCTGTGGGCCAGTCGCAGCGGGCTGGATGATCGGGAGCTGTCGGAGGTCAGCGGACTGGCCCGCTTGAAGATCGCAACTATGATTGCCGGATTGGACTACCATCTGGTACGTAAAGAAGGACGTCTGACGTTCTTCCACGACTACCTTCGTCGCGCGGTCGAGAAACGATACGTGACCGACGAGCAGAACAAACAGCGCACGCACCTGCGGCTTGCCGCGTACTTCGAGCAATCGGAATTGAACCGGCGCACGGCGAGCGAGCGGATGTGGCAGTACGCGCAGGCGGGCGATGACGCGAAGCTGATCGAGACGCTTGCGAACCTGGACGTACTGCAGTTGCTCTGCGCCGAGACCAACACCAACGAGGTGTTGACGCAATGGGCGCGTCTGCGGGAGGCGGGTCACGATCCCGAGGCGATCTACCACCGGAGTATCGAGCGCGGAATCAGCGGTGAACCCGCTCAACAGATAAAGGCCCGTTCGACAGTGGCGAGTGTACTCGAGCGACTCGGTCTCTGGGGAGGCGCGATTGACATCGAGCGGAGCGCGCTGGAGGAGGCGACGCGGCACGGTTTGGAAACCGAGGCCGTCACGGCGGAACTGTCGCTCGGTTGGTTGCTCCACTTGCGCGGCGACTACGACGAAGCGCGCGAGCGACTCGAACGAGGTTTGCGCGCGCACAAGAACTCTGGTGACCGCCTCGGAGAAGCGCAAGCGGCCCACCGCCTCGCTTCGCTCCACCACCGTCAGGGTGAATACGATCGTTCACACGAACTCCTGCTTCGGTCGATGGAGATCTACGAGCAGTTGGGCGACCGTCGTGGACTCACCAGTTCCATCCGCGGTCTGGGGGCGATATACTATGCGCGCGGGAAGTACGATCGCGCAATGGAGTTCATGCGGCGTGAGTTGTCGATTGCCGAGGAGTTGGGTGACCTCGATCAAATCGCAACGATCAATGGCAACATGGGGATGATCCATTCAGATCGGGACGAACATGACCTGGCGCTGCAAGCATTTCAGCGTTCACTGTCGAAGGCTGAGGAGTTGGGTGACCTGGCGGGCATTGGACTCGTCAGCAACAATATGGGCCTGGTGTACGCCCAGATGAGCCAGTATGATCGGGCGATGGAATGCTTCGAGCGCAGGCTGGCCCTCGCTGAGCAGATGGGGGACCGTTCTGGCGTTGCCGGTGCCAATAACAATATGGCCATGGTCTATCGCGGTCGCGAAGAGCGCGACAAAGCACTGGAGTGTTACCGTCGCAGCCTGGCAATCGAGAGAGAATTGGGAGATACCCGTGGTAGTGGAATAGCTGTTGGCAACATGAGTGTGATTTACGCTGACCGTGGAGACTATGACCGAGCGCTCGAGTGCTATGCACAGGCTACCAACGCGCACCGTACCGTCGACTACCCTTACGGCCTGACGTACTGGCTCTCGGGAACAGCACTAGCCTTGTTCAAGATCGTGCGGACGGCCGACTCGATTCCGGAGTACCTGGCGAAATATGTTCCCGATGCGACGGAGTCGAACTGGCGGCGATTGTCGCTGGATGTTGCAAGGGAGAACGCCGAAGAGTGCAAGCGGATATCGACCGAACTGCAGAAGCCCGACACTCTTCGCACAAGCACCGTTGTACTTGCACAATTGGATGCGGAGGAGGGGAATGCAGACGCGGCGCGTGCGGGGTTGACGGAGTTGATGGACAGAGCGCGCAGCGATTCGGACCGCGCGAATTGCCACTACTGGTTGTGGAAACTGGAGCTTGATCCGGATGTGGATCATCGCGGCGAAGCCGAGCGGATCTACCACACCTTGGTTGAGACCGATCCGGGCGACGATCACAAACAACGTCTCGAAGAACTGCGCTCAGCAGGGGGAGCATCATGAGCACGCCGAATGAACTCCGCGTCTTCATCAGCTCCACCTTCCGCGATCTCCAGGAGGAGCGCGAGCATCTGGTGAAGAAGATCTTCCCGGAGATCCGCGCGCTCTGCCGCCAGCGGGGGATCACCTTTACAGAGGTCGATCTGCGGTGGGGGCTGACCGAGGAGGATGTCGTGCTCGGTCAGGTGATCCGTACGTGCCTGGAGGAGATCGACCGCTGCCGGCCCTACTTCATCGGCATCACCGGGGAGCGCTACGGGTACGTGCCCGACCTGGTCGATATCTACAAGGATGCCGAACTCATTGGCCGCTATCCGTGGATCGAGGATGCTGTGATGGAGGGGGCGAGCATCATCGACCTGGAGTTCCGCCACAGCGCGCTGAACGATGGCAACGACCGCGCCCGCTTCTTCTTCCGACGCACGCGCTATGGCGAGGAGTCTGCGATCACGGGGAGCGAGCAGGCGGCGCTTGAGCGATTGCAGCAGCGCGTTCGGGAAGCCGGGCTGCCGGTCGAGGAATTCCGTGATCCGGTATCGCTGGGTGAGATGGTCTACGACGAACTGCGGCGGACGATCGACCGTGACTACGCCGATGCGGTAGCGCCGACAGCGCTTGAGCAGGAGCGGATTCGTCACGAGGCGTTCGCCGCATCACGCCGGCGCGCCTACATACCGAACCCGGAGTATCTGAGCGAACTGAGCGCGTGGTATCAGGATGCCGGTGCGCCACCGCTGATTCTCTATGCCGAGAGTGGATCGGGGAAGAGTTCGCTGGTGTCGTTCTGGTGCCAGCAGCAGAAGCGTCGCGAGCCGGAGTCGTTCATCGTCGAGCACTACGTCGGCATCGGCGCCGGCGACTCGGATCACCTCGGGATCATCCGGCACGTGATCGAGGAGATCAGGGAACGATACGAACGGAGCGAAGAGATCCCGTCGAAGCCGGAAGAGATGGAACGCGACTTCGCCAACTGGCTGGGCTTCGGCGTCGGCGCGCCGATGCTGCTGGTGATCGACGGGATAAATCAGCTCACCGGCCGTGCGCTCGATCTGCACTGGCTACCGCCGATGATGCCAGCGGGGGTGAAGCTGATCATCACCTCAACGGTGGAGCAGACGCTGGTGGATCTGCGGCGACGTGGCTGGCGTGAGCTTGCGATGCAACCGCTGAAGGAGCGTGAGCGAGAGGGGGTGATCGTGCGGTATCTGTCGGAGTATCACAAGGCGTTGTCGAAGGAGCAGGTGACCAGAATCGTGGAAGACGCGAAGTGCTCGCATCCGCTGTTTCTGCGGACGCTGCTGGAGGAGTTGCGACTGGACAGCAGCCACGAGAAGCTCGACGAACGGATCGGCCAGTACCTGCGGACATCGGGGACGGAGGATCTGTTCCAGCGTGTGTTGGAGCGACTGGAGGATGACTACTCGCAGAAGGTTGTTCGCGAGGTGATGTCGTTGCTGTGGTGCTCGCGTGGTGGACTGAGCGAAGAGGAGCTTGGCGAGCTGACCGGGGTCGGACGTCTGAAGCTCTCGACGCTGCTGCTGGGTCTGGACTACCACCTGGTGCGTCGGGAGGGGGTGCTGACGTTCTTCCACGACTACCTGCGACGAGCGGTCGAGAAGCGATATCTGACCGATGCGGGGAAGAAGCGGCAGGGCTACGCAGAGCTAGCCAACTACTTCGAGGGCTCGGTGGTGGGCCTTCGCACGACCCGTGAGTTGCTCCATGCGCTGGAGAACCTGGGAGAGCGAGCACGTCTGGAGGCGGCACTGACGGAGATGGAGCGGTTCGAAGAGATATGGGCCGCCGAGAGTGAGGAGGTACTGCGGCTGTGGTCGTCGGTGGATGTAGCGGCGGTGGCGGCTGCGTACAATGCAGGAGTGGAGCGATGCGCAGAGCGGGAGAGGCGGGAAGCGGATCGGCGTGCTGCGGTGCTGGGATCAGTTGCCGATTTACTGAATCGAATCGGCGCGTGGGTGGATGCCGAGCGGTTGCAGCGCGAGCGCGTGGAGTTGCTGCGGGAGGTTGGGGACCGCACGGGAGAATCGCAGGCGTTGTCGTCGCTTATGCAGCTGACGCGCAACCTGGGTCGGATGGAGGAAGCGGAGCGACTGGCACGAGAGGCGGAGGCGATCGCGCGCGAGCTTGGCGATCGCCGGAGCATTGCCCGTGCCGTGAGCAATCGTGGCATTGTGCATTACGGTCGCGGGGAGTACAGCGAGGCGCTGGCGTGCTATGCTGAGAGCGAGGAGATCGCGCGGGAGCTTGGCGATCGCAGGAGCATTGCCATTGCCGTGGGCAATCGTGGCAATGTGCATTTGAATCGCGGGGAGTACAGCGAGGCGCTGGCGTGCTATGGTGAAAAGGAGGCGATCGCACGGGAGCTTGGCGATCGCAGGAGCATTGCCATTGCCGTGGGCAATCGTGGCAATGTGCATTCGAGCCGCGGGGAGTACGGCGAGGCGCTGGCGTGCTATGCTGAGTTGGAGGCGATGGCGCGAGAGCTGGGCGATCGCAGCAGCATTGCCGTTGCCGTGGGCAATCGTGGCGTTGTGCATTCGAGTCACGGGGAGTACAACGAGGCGCTGGCGTGCTATGGTGAACGGGAGGCGATCGCGCGAGAACTTGGTGATCGCAGCAGCATTGCCCTTGCCGTGGGCAATCGTGGCAGTGTGCATTCGGATCGCGGAGAATACAACGAGGCGCTGGCGTGCTTTGGTGAACAGGAGGCGATCGCGCGAGAGCTGGGCGATCGCAGCAGCATTGCCGTTGCCGTGGGCAATCGTGGCATTGTGCATTCGAGTCGCGGGGAGTACGGCGAGGCGCTGGCGTGCTATCGGCAGGCAGCGACGGAGCACGGTGAGATCGGCTTCCGCTATGGACTGACAGACTGGTTGTGGGGAACAGCCCGCGTTCTGGTGGAACTCGTCGAGCAGGAGGGGGAGCTGCCGGAGTACCTGCGGGAGTACGTCCCCAATGCGGAGGGTGGGACGTGGCAGGCCATGTCGCTACGGGTGGCGCGGGAGCAGGCCGAAGAGTGTGTGTCGATCAGCGAGGAGTTGTCGAAGGCGGACACGCTGTTCAACGGTCGCGTTCTGCTTGCACGGATCGAAGCGGCAGAGGGAGGTAGAAACGTTGCACTGCAACGTCTTACCAGGCTGTTGGAGGAGGCCGCCGCACCCACACCGGCCCTCGAAGACTCGGGCCACCCGTCAGAGGAGGGGATGGACCAGCGTGCCGAGCTCCACTACTGGCTCTGGAAACTCAGCGCCACCGATGCCGATCACCGCTCGGAAGCTGAACAACTCTACGCGGCGCTATTCGAGCGCATTCCAAAGCACCACTACCGCGTGAGGCTCGAAGAGCTCCGCGCGGCCAGGTCCACATCATCACCCACCGCCGAGGCCGATGATACCGTCGTCGAATAGCGAACTCCGCGTGTTCATCTCGAGCACCTTCCGGGACCTGCAGGAGGAGCGCGAGCATCTGGTGAAGAAGATCTTCCCGGAGATCCGCGCGCTCTGCCGCCAGCGTGGGATCACGTTTACGGAGGTCGATCTTCGGTGGGGACTGACCGACGAAGACCAGGTGCTCGGTCAGGTGATCCGTACGTGCCTGGAGGAGATCGACAAGTGCCGGCCGTATTTCATCGGGATTACCGGCGAGCGCTACGGGTACGTGCCGGAGTTACTTGAGTACTACAAGGACGCCGAGCTGCTCGAACGCTGGCCCTGGATCGAGGAGGCAGCCATGGAGGGTGCCTCGATCATCGATCTGGAGTTTCGGCATGCGGTGCTGAATGATCCGGTGTCGGTCCAAAACGCTCCCCGATTCTACTTCCGTCGCCAGCGTCGAGGTCTCGACGACGGCGGTGGAGACCTGCCGGAGGGAAAGCCGCTCGATGGGCTGAAGGAGCGGGTTCGCGCTGCCGGGCTCCATGTCGAGGAGTTCCGCGATCCGGGGTCGCTCGGAGAGATGGTCTACGATGAATTGATCGAGATCATCAGACGCGATTTCGCCGATGCGAGGCGCCCTACGCCACTCGAAGAGGAACGGTCGAAGCATATCGCCTTTGCTGCAAGCCGCCGCCGCGCCTACATCCCGAACCATGACTACCTCAGGCGGCTGAACGACTGGTTCGCCTCGGACGACACTCCGCTGATCCTCTACGCCGAGAGCGGCTCGGGGAAGAGCTCGCTGGTGAGCTTCTGGTGCGAGCAGTTGCGGCGCCGTCAGCCCGAGCTTCCGATTGTCGAGCACTACGTCGGCATCGGCGCGGGCGACTCCGATCACCTCGGCATCATCCGGCACGTTATGGAGGAGATCAAGGAGCGCTTCGAACGCGCCGAAGAACTGCCGACGAAGCCGGAGGCGATGGAGCGCGATTTCGCCAACTGGCTCGGCTTCACTGTCGGCAAACCGCTTCTGCTGGTGATTGACGGCATCAATCAGCTCACCGGTCGCGCACTGCAGCTGCACTGGCTGCCGCCGATGATTCCGCCCGGCGTCAAGCTGATAATCTCCTCGACCGTGGAGCAGACGCTCGTCGACCTGCGCGCTCGCGGGTGGGCCGAGCTGGGAATGCAGCCGCTCAAGGAACGCGAACGCGAGGCGGTCGTCGTGCGGTTCCTCGCGGAGTACCGCAAGGCTCTCTCGGCGCAGCAGGTGAAGCGCATCGCCGAGGACGCGAAATGTTCTCACCCTCTGTTCCTGCGGACGCTGCTCGAGGAGCTCCGGCTGCACGGCAGGCACGAGAATCTGGGGCAGGCCGTGACGACGCTGCTGGCGACCACCGGCACGGAAGATCTGTTCCAGCGTGTGCTGGAGCGGCTCGAGGATGACTACTCGCAGAAGACGGTTCGGGAGGTGTTGGCATTCCTGTGGTGCTCGCGAGGAGGGCTCACCGAAGAAGAGCTCGCTGAACTGACCGGCATTGGCCGGCTGAACCTGTCGACGTTGCTGTTGGGTCTGGACTACCACCTGGTGCGGCGTGATGGTGTCCTGACCTTCTTCCACGATTACCTGCGGCGCGCGGTTGAGAAGCGGTACCTGAGGCAGTCGTCGATGCGTGCCGATCGGTACGGTCAGCTTGCGGAATACTTCGAGCGAACGGAGGTGACGCTCCGCTCCACGCTGGAACTGCTGCACGCGCTGGAGACGCTGGGGGACCGGCGAGGACTGGATGGCGTGTTGAGCCGGATCGATCGATTCACCGGATTGTGGAAGTCCGACGAGCACGAGGTGCTGCGGCTGTGGTCAACGCGGGACCTGTCGGAAATGGCCGAAGCCTACGGTGCGGGTCTGGAGCAGTGGGAAGAGGGTGAGCGAACGGATGAGGAACGAATTGCAGTGCTGGATGCGGTCGGGACGTTGTACGAGCGGGTGGGTGCCTGGCGAGATGCCGAACAGGTGGCGCGCAGGCGATTGGAGAGAGCGCGCGCGGTCGAGGATCGCACGGGCGAGGCAGCGGCGCTGGCTACGCTTGGAATGCTTGCACGCCAACTGGGACGGCGGGAGGAGGCCGAGGACCTGGTCAGACAGGCGGAGCGGATCGCGCGAGAGCTTGGCGATCTCAGAGGCATCGCCCGCGCAGTCGGCAACCGAGGCATTGTGCATTCTGATCGCGGGGAGTACGAGGAGGCGCTGGCGTGCTTCGCGGAGCAGGAGCAGATTGCGCGAGCGCTTGGCGATCGCAGGGAGATTGCCGGAGTCACTCACAACATTGGATTGATCCAGCAGGACCAGGGATCGCCCGCTGAGGCGATAGAGCGGTTTCGGCGTGCGTTGGAGATCAATCGCAGCATCAGTAACCGCCAGGGGATGGGATACAACTTCGGCGCGATGGGTAGTGCGCATAGCATGCTCGGGAGGTACAACCAGGCGCTGGCGTGTTATGCGGAGCAAGAGGAGATCGCGAGGGAGCTTGGAGATCGTCGGGGGATTGCAGCTGCTGCGGGCAATCGGGGCATTGTGCATCGCATGCTCGGAGAGTACGGCGAGGCGCTGGCGTGCTATGTCGAGCAGGAGGCGATCTCGCAGGAGCTTGGAGATCGCAGAAGCATTGCCAATGCCGTGGGCAATCGCGGCAGTGTGCAGTACGAGCTCGGGGAGTACGGCGAGGCGCTGGCGTGCTACGCCGAGCAGGAGGCGATCGCGAGAGAGCTCGGAGATCGCGCTGGCATTTCCGGTGCTGTGGGCAATCGCGGCAGCGTGTATCACAATCGCGGGGAGTACGGCGAGGCGCTGGCGTGCTATGCCGAGCAGGAGGCGATCGCGAGAGAGGTTGGAGATCGCAGAAGCATTGCCGTTGCGGTGGGCAATCGGGGCACCGTGCATCGCAGTCGCGGAGAGTACAGCGAGGCGCTGGCCTGCTTCAGAACGGCGGCCACGGAGCATCGGGAGGTCGGCTTTCTCACCGGTCTTACGTATTGGCTGGAAGGTACTGCGGACGTTCTGCTGGAGATCGTCGGGGGAGGCGATCCGGAGATTCCGGCGTATCTGGCAGAGTACGTACATGGCGCCGGGCGTGGGACATGGGTCGCAATGTCTCTTCGGTCGGCCCGAGAGCATGCCGAGGAATGCGTCGCGATCTCTGATCAATTGTCGAAGCAGGACACGCTCTTCGGCGGGCGGATCCTGCTGGCACGGATCGACGCTGCCGAAGGGGCAGCGGATGCTGCGCTCCACCGTCTCGGCGTGATGGTATCGGAAACCACTGATGACGCGCAACGTGCCGAACTCCACTACTGGCTCTGGAAGCTCGGTGTCGACCCGTCGATCGATCACCGCTCCGAAGCCGATCGACTCTACACGGCTCTCGTCGAGCGCATTCCAAAGCACGACTACCGCGTGACGCTCGAAGAGCTCCGCGCGGCCAAACCCACACCATCAACCGAGGCCGATGATGCCGCAGCCGAATAACGAACTCCGCGTCTTCATCAGCTCCACCTTCCGCGACCTGCAGGAGGAGCGCGAGCATCTGGTGAAGAAGATCTTCCCCGAGATCCGCACGCTGTGTCGCGGGCGGGGCATCACCTTCACCGAGGTGGATCTCAGGTGGGGCCTGACCGAGGAGGATGTCGTGCTCGGTCAGGTAATCCGCACGTGCCTGGAGGAGATCGACAAGTGCCGTCCGTATTTCATCGGGATTACCGGCGACCGCTACGGGTACGTGCCGGAGTTGCTTGAGTACTACAAGGACGCCGAGCTGCTGAAGAAATACCCGTGGCTGGAGACGGCGGCGATGGATTCGTCGTCGATCACCGACCTGGAGTTCCGGCATGGTCTGCTCAATGCGGATGCGGACGTATCGCGTGCGGCGGTGTTCGTCCGCCGGGGACAGGAGTCGCTGCATGCGAGTGAGGATGAGGAAGACGAGGAGCAGCGACGCATCGCCGATCTGATGCAGCGGGTATCCGATGCCGGAGTCCGCACCGAGACGTTCCGAGATCGGGTGTCGCTGGGCAAGCAGGTGTACGATCATCTGGTCGGTATCATCAGGCGGGACTTCTCCGAGGCCTCGGCACCGACACCACTCGAGGAGGAACGCTCGCGACACCGGGCATTTGCTGCGAGTCGCCGGCACGCTTACATCCCGAACCCTGCGTACCTGAGCGAGCTGAACGAGTGGCGTTCCACCGAGGGGAGCCGGCCGCTGGTGATCTACGCGGAGTCGGGCTCGGGCAAGAGCTCGCTGGTGTCGTTCTGGTGCGATCAGATGCATCGTCGTCAGCCGGAGCTGCCGATCGTGGAGCACTACGTGGGCATCGGGGCCGGCGACAGCGATCACCTCGGGATCATGCGGCACGTGATGGAGGAGATCAGGGAGCGGTACGACCGGAGCGAGGAGATACCGTCGGCCCCCGAGGAGATCGAGCAGCAGTTCGCCAACTGGCTGGGGTTCACCGTCGGCAAGCCGTTGCTGGTAGTGATCGACGGGATCAATCAGTTGACGGGGAGAGCACTGGATCTGCACTGGCTGCCTCCGGTGATGCCGCCGGGTGTAAAGCTGATCATCACCAGTACGGTCGAGCAGACCCTGGTCGATCTGCGCGGTCGTGGCTGGCAGACACTGGGGATGCAGCCGCTGACGGAGAAGGAGCGCGAGGCGGTGGTGGTGCGCTACCTGTCGGAGTACCACAAGGCGCTGTCGAGCGAGCAGGTGGGTCGATTGGCGGCGGACGTGAAGTGCGCCCACCCGTTGTTTCTGCGGACGCTTCTGGAGGAACTCCGATTGGACGCGAGCCACGAGCAGCTGGAGACACGCATCGAGCGGTACCTGAAAACGACGGGGACGGAGGATCTGTTCCAGCAGGTGCTGGAACGGATGGAGGACGACTACTCGCAGAAGGTTGTTCGCGAGGTGATGACGCTCATGTGGTGCTCACGCAGCGGGTTGACCGAAGAAGAGCTTGCGGAGCTGACCGGCATCGGTCGGCTGAAGCTCTCGACGCTGCTGCTCGGTCTGGACTACCACCTGGTGCGGCGGGACGGGGTGCTGACGTTCTTCCACGACTACCTGCGGCGAGCGGTCGAGAAACGGTATCTGACTGATGGGGGGAAGAAGCGACAGGGCTACGCAGAGCTTGCCGAATACTTCGAGGGTGCGCCGGTGGGTCTTCGTACGACCCGTGAGTTGCTTCATGCGCTGGAGAAACTGGGAGAGCGAGCGCGTCTGGAGGCGGCACTGACGGAGATCGAGCGGTTGGAGGAGATATGGGGTGGCGAGCGCGAGGAGGTGCTGCGGCTATGGTCGTCCATTCCGCCGACGGCGGTGGCAGCCGCCTACGATGCGGGACTGGAGCGATGGCAGCAGCGTGCGGAGCCGGGGGCGGCGCGGCAAGCGGTGGTGGTGAGACTGGTTGCCGATCTGCTGGATCGGATCGGTGGATGGGTTGAAGCTGAGCGGTTGCAGCGCCAGCGAGTGGCGTTGCTGCGGGAGGTTGGGGATCGCGCCGGAGCATCGGGGGCGTTGTCGTCGCTTGCGCGGCTGACGCGCAACCTGGGTCGGATGGAGGAAGCCGAGCGACTGGCACGAGAGGCGGAGGACGTGGCGCGCGAGCTTGGCGATCGCCGGAGCATTGCCCGTGCCATGGGCGATCGTGGCATTGTGCATTACGGTCGCGGGGAGTACAGCGAGGCGCTGGCGTGCTATGCTGAGTCGGAGGCGATCGCGCGCGAGCTTGGCGATCGCAGCAGCATTGCCGTTGCCGTGGTCCATCGGGGCATTGTGCATTACGGTCGCGGGGAGTACAGCGAGGCGCTGGCGTGCTATGCTGAGTCGGAGGCGATCGCGCGCGAGCTTGGCGATCGCAGCAGCATTGCCCGTGTCATGGGCAATCGTAGCGTTGTGCATTCGAGTCGCGGGGAGTACAGCGAGGCGCTGGCGTGTTATGCTGAGTGGGAGGCGATCGCGCGCGAGCTTGGTGATCGCAGCAGCATTGCCGTTGCCGTTGGCAATCGTGGCATTGTGTATTCGAGCCGCGGGGAGTACAGCAAGGCGCTGGCGTGCTATGGTGAACAGGAGGCAATCGCGCGCGAGCTTGGCGATCGCAGGAGCATTGCCGTTGCCGTGGGCAGTCGCGGAATGGTGCATTCGAGTCGCGGGGAGTACAGCGAGGCACTGGCGTGCTATGCTGAGTGGGAGGCGATCGTGCGCGAACTTGGCGATCGCAGGAGCATTGCCATTGCCGTGGGCAATCGTGGCAATGTGCATCGGAGTCGCGGGGAGCACAGCGAGGCGCTGGCGTGTTTCGCTGAGAGTGAGGCGATCGCGCGCGAGGTGGGCGATCGCAGCAGCATTGCCATTGCCGTGGGCAATCGGGGCAGTGTG
Organism: Chlorobiota bacterium; assembly: GCA_963711465.1. Taxonomy (GTDB): domain Bacteria; phylum Bacteroidota; class Ignavibacteria; order OLB7; family OLB7; genus CAVQEG01. Next base: position 371,321 of record CAVQEG010000002.1, on the reverse strand, counting down.
CATTCGGATCGGGGGGAGTACGGCGAGGCGCTGGCGTGCTTTCGGCAGGCAGCGACGGAGCACGGTGAGATCGGCTTCCGCTTTGGACTGACGTACTGGTTGTCGGAAACGGCCCGCGTTCTGGTGGAACTCGTCGAGCAGGAGGGGGAGCTGCCGGAGTACCTGCGGGAGTACGTCCCCGATGCGGAGGGTGGGACGTGGCAGGCCATTTCGCTACGGGTGGCGCGGGAGCAGGCCGAAGAGTGCGTGTCGATCAGCGAGGAGTTGTCGAAGGCGGACACGCTGTTCAAGGGTCGCGTTCTGCTTGCACGGATCGAAGCGGCAGAGGGACGCAGAGACGTCGCACTGCAACGTCTTACCGGGCTGTTGGAGGAGGCCACCACACCCACACCGGCCCTCGAAGACTCGGGGCACCCGTCCGAGGAGCGGATGGGGCAATGTGCCGAGCTGCACTACCGGCTCTGGAAACTCAGCGCCACCGATGCCGATCACGGCTTGGAAGCCGAACAACTCTACGCGGCGCTATTCGAGCGCATTCCAAAGCACGACTATCGCGTGAAGCTCGAGGAGCTCCGCGCGGCCAAACCCACACCATCACCCGAGGCCGATGATGCCGCAGCCGAATAGCGAACTCCGCGTCTTCATCAGCTCCACCTTCCGCGATCTGCAGGAAGAACGCGAGCATCAGGTGAAGAAGATCTTCCCGGAGATCCGCGCGCTCTGCCGCCAGCGGGGGATCACCTTTACAGAGGTCGATCTGCGGTGGGGGCTGACCGAGGAGGATGTCGTGCTCGGTCAGGTGATCCGCACATGCCTGGAGGAGATCGACCGCTGCCGGCCCTACTTCATCGGCATCACCGGGGAGCGCTACGGGTACGTGCCCGACCTGGTCGATATCTACAAGGATGCCGAACTCATTGGCCGCTATCCGTGGATCGAGGATGCTGTGATGGAGGGGGCGAGCATCATCGACCTGGAGTTCCGCCACAGCGCGCTGAACGATGGCAACGACCGCGCCCGCTTCTTCTTCCGACGCACGCGCTATGGCGAGGAGTCTGCGATCACGGGGAGCGAGCAGGCGGCGCTTGAGCGATTGCAGCAGCGCGTTCGGGAAGCCGGGCTGCCGGTCGAGGAATTCCGTGATCCGGTATCGCTGGGTGAGATGGTCTACGACGAACTGCGGCGGACGATCGACCGTGACTACGCCGATGCGGTAGCGCCGACAGCGCTTGAGCAGGAGCGGATTCGTCACGAGGCGTTCGCCGCATCACGCCGGCGCGCCTACATACCGAACCCGGAGTATCTGAGCGAACTGAGCGCGTGGTATCAGGATGCCGGTGCGCCACCGCTGATTCTCTATGCCGAGAGTGGATCGGGGAAGAGTTCGCTGGTGTCGTTCTGGTGCCAGCAGCAGAAGCGTCGCGAGCCGGAGTCGTTCATCGTCGAGCACTACGTCGGCATCGGCGCAGGCGACTCGGATCACCTCGGAATCATCCGGCACGTGATCGAGGAGATCAGGGAACGATACGAACGGAGCGAAGAGATCCCGTCGAAGCCGGAAGAGATGGAACGCGACTTCGCCAACTGGCTGGGCTTCGGCGTCGGCGCGCCGATGCTGCTGGTGATCGACGGGATAAATCAGCTCACCGGCCGTGCGCTCGATCTGCACTGGTTACCACCGATGATGCCAGCGGGGGTGAAGCTGATCATCACCTCAACGGTGGAGCAGACGCTGGTGGATCTGCGGCGACGTGGCTGGCGTGAGCTTGCGATGCAACCGCTGAAGGAGCGTGAGCGAGAGGGGGTGATCGTGCGGTATCTGTCGGAGTATCACAAGGCGTTGTCGAAGGAGCAGGTGACCAGAATCGTGGAAGACGCGAAGTGCTCGCATCCGCTGTTTCTGCGGACGCTGCTGGAGGAGTTGCGACTGGACAGCAGCCACGAGAAGCTCGACGAACGGATCGGCCAGTACCTGCGGACATCGGGGACGGAGGATCTGTTCCAGCGTGTGCTGGAGCGACTGGAGGATGACTACTCGCAGAAGGTTGTACGCGAGGTGATGTCGTTGCTGTGGTGCTCGCGTGGTGGACTGAGCGAAGAGGAGCTTGGCGAGCTGACCGGGGTCGGACGTCTGAAGCTCTCGACGCTGCTGCTGGGTCTGGACTACCACCTGGTGCGTCGGGAGGGGGTGCTGACGTTCTTCCACGACTACCTGCGACGAGCGGTCGAGAAGCGATATCTGACCGATGCGGGGAAGAAGCGGCAGGGCTACGCAGAGCTAGCCAACTACTTCGAGGGCTCGGCGGTGGGCCTTCGCGCGACCCGTGAGTTGCTTCATGCGCTGGAGAACCTGGGAGAGCGAGCACGTCTGGAGGCGGCACTGACGGAGATGGAGCGGTTCGAAGAGATATGGGCCGCCGAGAGTGAGGAGGTACTGCGGCTGTGGTCGTCGGTGGATGTAGCGGCGGTGGCAGCCGCCTACGATGCAGGAGTGGAGCGATGCGCAGAGCGGGAGAGGCGGGAAGCGGATCGGCGTGCTGCGGTGCTGGGATCAGTTGCCGATTTACTGAATCGAATCGGCGCGTGGGTGGATGCCGAGCGGTTGCAGCGCGAGCGCGTGGAGTTGCTGCGGGAGGTTGGGGACCGCGCCGGGGAGTCGCAGGCATTGTCGTCGCTTATGCAGCTTACACGCAACCTGGGTCGGATGGAGGAATCGGAGCGACTGGCACGAGAGGCGGAGGAGATGGCGCGGGAGCTTGGCGATCGCCGGAGCATTGCCGTTGCCGTGGGCAATCGTGGCAATGTGCATTCGATTCGCGGGGAGTACAGCGAGGCGCTGGCGTGTTATGGTGAACACGAGGAGATGGCGCGGGAGCTTGGCGATCGCCGGAGCATTGCCATTGCCGTGGGCAATCGTGGCAATGGGCATCGAAGTCGCGGGGAGTACAGCGAGGCGCTGGCGTGCTATGCTGAGAGCGAGGCGATCGCGCGGGAGCTCGGCGATCGCCGGAGCATTGCCGTTGCCGTTGGCAATCGTGGCAATGTGCATTGGAGTCGTGGGGAGTACAGCGAGGCGCTGGCGTGCTATGGTGAGAGTGAGGCGATCGCGCGGGAGCTTGGCGATCGCAGCAGCATTGCCGTTGCCGTTGGCAATCGTGGCAATGTGCATTGGAGTCGTGGGGAGTACAGCGAGGCGCTGGCGTGCTATGGTGAGAGTGAGGCGATCGCGCGGGAGCTTGGCGATCGCAGCAGCATTGCCCGTGCCATGGGCCATCGTGGCCTTGTGCATTGGAGTCGCGGGGAGTACAACGAGGCGCTGGCGTGCTATGCTGAACAGGAGGCGATCGCGCGGGAGCTTGGCGATCGCAGCAGCATTGCCCATGCCATGGGCAATCGTGGCATTGTGCATCGGAGTCGCGGGGAGTACAGCAAGGCGCTGGCGTGCTATGCTGAGTGGGAGGCGATCGCGCGAGAACTTGGCGATCGCAGGAGCATCGCCTTGGCCGTGGGCAATCGTGGCATTGTGCATTCGAGCCGCGGGGAGTACAGCGAGGCGCTGGCGTGCTATCAGCAGGCAGCGACGGAGCACGGTGAGATCGGCTACCGCGATGGACTGACGAACTGGTTGTCGGGAACAGCCCACGTTCTGGTGGAACTCGTCGAGCAGGAGGGGGAGCTGCCGGAGTACCTGGGGGAGTACGTCCCCGATGCGGAGGGTGGGACGTGGCAGGCCATGTCGCTACGGGTGGCGCGGGAGCAGGCCGAAGAGTGCGTGTCGATCAGCGAGGAGTTGTCGAAGGCGGACACGCTGTTCAACGGTCGCATTTTGCTTGCACGGATCGAAGCGGCAGAGGGACGCAGAGACGTCGCACTGCAACGTCTTACCGGGCTGTTGGAGGAGGCCACCACACCCACACCGGCCCTCGAAGACTCGGGCCACCCGTCCGAGGAGCGGATGGGGCAATGTGCCGAACTGCACTACCGGCTCTGGAAGCTCAGCGCCACCGATGCCGACCACCGCTCGGAAGCTGAACAACTCTACGCGGCGCTATTCGAGCGCATTCCAAAGCACGACTATCGCGTGAAGCTCGAAGAGCTCCGCGCGGCCAGGTCCACACCATCACCCGAGGCCGATGATGCCGTCGTCGAATAGCGAACTCCGCGTGTTCATCTCGAGCACCTTCCGCGACCTGCAGGAGGAGCGCGAGCATCTGGTGAAGAAGATCTTCCCGGAGATCCGCGCGCTCTGCCGCGAGCGGGGCGTGACCTTCACCGAGATCGATCTCCGATGGGGCCTGACCGACGAGCAGGCGGCGCTGGGGACCGTGATCCGCACCTGTCTCGAGGAGGTCGACAAGTGCCGTCCGTATTTCATCGGACTGATCGGCTCCCGCTACGGTTGGGTACCGGAACTGCACGAAGTGCTGATGGATCCGGAGCTGCTGGCGAAATATCCGTTCGTTGAGGAGCTGGCGATCGAAGGCGCGAGCGTCACCGAGATGGAGTTCGTGCACGGCGTGTTGAATGCCGCAGACGGCCAGGGGTCCTTCTTCTATCATCGACAGGAGAACGACACTGAAGCCGAACGACCGGAGCAGCTCCGATCGCTCGTCGAGCGGGCTCGCTCGAGCGGCCATCGGGTTCGCGAGTTCGCCGAAATCGAGCATCTCGGTCGGTTCGTTCGCGAGGATCTGCTCGAGTTGATCGATCGCAGCTGGCCGGCGGAGGAGGCGCCGTCGGAGCTCGAACTGGAGCGCCGCGCGCACGCCGCCTTCGCCGCGAGCCGCGTGCGCGCCTACATTCCGCAGCCCGCCGCGCTGTCGGAATTCTCCCTCTGGATCACCGAAGGCACCACACCGCTCGTCGTTCATGGCGAATCGGGTCTCGGCAAGAGCTCGCTCGTCGCGTACCTGGCCGAGTATTTCCGGCGGAAACATCCCCCGGCGCTCGTGGTCGAACACTACGTCGGCGCGTCGGACCGGGGCGGGACGAGCGATGCGGTCATGCGCCACCTGCTGGCGGAACTGCGCGAGCGGTTCTCGATCGACGAGCCGATTCCGGACACGCACGAGGAGCTGCAGTCGAAGCTCCCGAACTGGCTGTTCCGTGCCGAGCGCATCGCCTCCGAACACGGTGTCGCCGTTCTGCTCGTGATCGATGCCGTCAACCAGCTCGACGAGGTGGGGCGTCGCATGAGCTGGCTGCCGAAGACAGTGCCGGCGGGCATCCGGTTGCTCGTCTCGACGACCGGCGGAGAAACCGGCGAGCGTCTCGGACAGAGGGAGTGGTCGCGACTCGATGTGGTGCCGCTGATCGACGAACGGGTTCGCGAGAGCATCATCGTCCGGTACCTGGGCGAGTTCAGAAAGGGGATCTCGCGGGAGCATCTTCGCCGTATCTCGAGCGATCCGAAGGGTGCCTCGCCGCTGTACCTGCGGGTGGTGGCAGAGGAGATGCGGCTTCACGGCCGACACGAGACGCTCGAGGAGGTGATCGCCCGGTTCCGGGCGGCCGACGACCTGCCGGGCGTGTTCGATCTGGTGCTGCAGCGCATGGAGTCGGACTTCGGTGCGACGGTGGTCGATCTGTTCCGACTGCTCGCGGTATCACGATCGGGGCTCTCCGAATCCGAGATCCTCGAAATCGCCGGCTGCAGTCGTCTGGAGCTTTCGCGCATGCTGTTCGCCCTCGACTACAACCTGCTTCATCGCGACGGGCTGCTCGGCTTCTTCCACGACCACCTGGTGAAGGCGGTTCGGCGGCGGTATCTGCAGCAGGAGGACGCGCGCCGCGAGAGCGCCGAGCGCCTGAGCGCACACTTCCATGCCTCGGTCGACGCGGCGATCGCAGCCGGCGTGGCCGTGTCGCCACGGGAGGTGCTCGAGGCATGTGCGGCGTTCGAGCAACTCGGCAGTGATGATCGCGTCGCCAGCATGTTGTCGCAGCTCGAAGTGCTCATGGCGCTCACCGACGGCGAATCACGATACGACGTCGTGCGGTACTGGAGCAGGCTGCGTGATCGATTCGACGTGTGTGGGCTCTGTAATGCCGCGCTGAAACGATGGCTGGCCACAGGCCAGGAATCATCACGACACATCCACGCGCTGCAGTGCGTCGGCGATCTGATGCAGCATCTGGGACTGTACGACGAGGCCGACGGATACCATGGCGAACGAATCCAGCTGGCTCGGCGCATCGGCGACCGCACCGCCGAGGCGCTGGCCCGCTCGACTCGTGGCGATCTGCTGCGTATGCGTGCCCGCTACGACGATGCCATCGAGGAGATTACCTATGCGCTGCGACTGCTCTCAGAGCTTGGTGATCGACCCGGGGAGGCCAGAGCCCTCAATGCGCTCGGCAACGTGTACTGGAGTCGCGGCGAAAACGATCGCGCGCTCGAGTGCTACGTGGGTCAGGAGGAGATCGTGCGGCAACTGGGTGATCGCAGCGGAATCGCCGATGCGGTCGCCCACATCGGGCTCATTCACGTCGCCCACGATGAAATGGACCAGGCGCTGGACTGCTTCCGCCGCGCCGCGGCGACGATCGAAGAGGTTGGCGATCGACTCCGGCTCGGGGCGCTGCTCAACAACATCGCGCTGATCCATTCACGGCGGAAGGAGTTCGACGAGGCGATGACGCTGCTTCAGCGCAGGGAGCAGATCAGCACCGAACTTGGCGATGACTGGGGCGTCGCAAGCTCTGCAGGCAACATGGGATCGATCCACCGCGAGCTTGGGCACTACGGCGAAGCGCTTCGCTGCTTCGAGCGTCAGGAGTCGATCTGCCGCGCGATCGGCGTTCCGAAGGGACAGGCGGTGGCGATCGGCAACATGGGGATCGTCTACGCCGATCTCGGCCGCTACGAGCAGGCGCTCGAGTGTGGCCGCACCCAGATCGAGATGTATGTGACGATGGGCGACGAGCGGGGCGTCGCATTCGGCCGAACGACGCTTTCGCGCTCGCTCATCGCGCTCGGTCTCGTCGACGAGGCCCTTGCGTGCTGCCGCGCCGCGATCGACGGTCACCGCGCGTGCGGTTCACGTTCATGGCTGGCAACCACGCTGTCGACGGCCGCGGGGCTGCTGCTGGATCTGTGCGAACGGGACGAGGAGCCGCCGGAGGGACTGCGCGAATTTCATCCGTCGCTCGATGTCGGCGACTGGCGTCCGGCCGCACGCCAGCTCGCGCGCGGCATGGTCGATGAGGCGCTGAGGACGGCCGAGGAAATCGGCGATGCCGAGGCCGCCGGGAACGCCCGCAATCTGCTGGCGCGCTTCGGCGCCGACGTTGCGTAGCAGGCAGACGCTGACGCACGCATTCCGGGAGTGCGGCCAACGGCAACGCCGGCGCGACGTCGCTTCGACGGCCGACCGACTCGTGCCGATCCGGACCTCAGACGCGGCGACGCGTTCACCGGCTGCGCGCTATATTCTCGCCGCCTCACGCCGTACCCTCATCCCACGACATCGCTTCTCGCCATCTCGGCCGCTCCGCCAACCCAATTCTCCACGAACAGTGGGGGAACCGCCGTGTCCGCACCGAACGAACTCCGCGTGTTCATCAGCTCGACCTTCCGCGACCTGCAGGAGGAACGCGAGCATCTGGTGAAGAAAGTCTTCCCGGAGATCCGTGTGCTCTGCCGGCAGCGGGGCGTGACCTTCACCGAGATCGATCTGCGGTGGGGTCTGACCGATGAGGAGGCGGCGCTCGGCCGGATCATCCGCACCTGTCTCGAAGAGGTCGATCGCTGCCACCCGTTCTTCTGCGGTATCGTCGGCAGCACCTACGGCTGGATACCGCAACTGCACGAGATCTTTATGGACGACCAGCTGATCGAGCGGTATCCGTGGGTGGAAGCGGCAGTGCGCGAGGGGAAGAGCGTCACGGAATTGGAATTCATCCAGGGCGTGCTCTCCCGTGTCGACGCCGCGACGCAGCGCGAGGGAGCGAATGAGGAAGTCGATCCATACGAGTGTGTGATGCTCTACCGGCGTCGCCATGACGGTCCGCTGGATTCTGATTCGCGACGCCTCGAATCGTTCGTCGATCGTGTCACGAGCTGTGGACTGGAGTTCCAGGAATTCGTCGATCCCTTGGAACTCGGAGGTCGAGTGCGGTCGGATCTGCATTCGCTGATCGAGCGGATGTGGCCTGACCGGGACGGACCGAGCCCGGACGAACTCGAGCTGCGCGCGCATCGCGCGTTCGCTGCCAGCCGCCGACGTGCATACATCCCACGAACCGAGTACGACGGTGTCGTTGGGGATTCAACCGCGATTGCAGCACAGCTGACGGTGATCGCCGGCGCATCGGGCATCGGCAAGAGCTCCCTGTCGGCATCGATTGCCGCAGACTTCGCCCGGAAGCATCCCGATGCGCTTCTGGTGGAGCACTACGTCGGAGCGACCGATTCGAGCACGACGGTTGCCGGCACCATCGAGCACATCGTACGCGCATGCGCGGCGCACTTCGGAATCGACGATCAGGTCGATGGCGATCCCGATGCGCTCGAAGCGGGCTTTGCCGGCTGGCTCGAGCGCATCGGCAGGCAGTGTGAGAATTCCACCATCCCCGCACTCCTGGTCGTCGATGCCGCCAATCAACTCGAGGCGCGCGGCCGGTCGCTGCAGTGGCTTCCCGACGCGCTGCCTCCATCGATTCACATCGTGACATCGACGACCGATGCGGACGTCGCGCGCGAACTCTCCGATCGGGGCTGGCGTGTGGTGGAGCTCCGTCCGATCGAGGACGAGCGCGTCCGCCAGAGCATCGTCGTCGCCTACCTCGCCGCGTTCCACAAGGGAATCGACGCGGCGCACCTGCGTCTGCTCACCAGCGACGCCAAGGCGTCGTCCCCGCTGTTCCTGCGGCTGGTCGCCGAAGAACTGCGGATACACGGCGTTCACGAGACCATCGCCGATCTGGTAGGCAGGTTCATCGCCGCGGAGGATCTCGACGCGTCATTCCGACTCGTGCTCGAGCGCATGGAGCGCGACTTCGGGCGCGACTTGCTCGATTCGGTGCTCACCGCGATCGCGGCGGCTCGTTCGGGACTCTCGGAGGTGGAGTTGCTCGAGCTGAGCGGTCTTCGTCGACTCGAGCTCTCGCGGCTTCTGTTCGCATTCGACTACCACATGCTGCGGCGCAACGGGCTGCTCGACTTCTTCCACAGCTATCTGGAGCGGGCCGTTCACGCGCGGTATCTCACCGGCACCGATGCCCTGCGCGATCGCCACCGTCGACTGGGAGAATTCTTCAGTCGCGCGACCGACGTCGTTCGACGTGCCGAAGAGGAACCGTGGCAGTGGAGGGAGGCGGATGAACCGGATGCCCTGGCGCGGTGCCTATCCTCTCCGGATGTGTTCCTTGCGCTCAGCGTGCCGTCGCGTCGCTACGAACTGATCGAATACTGGCATGGACTCGATGGGCAGCACGATCCTGTCGAAGCGTGTGCGGCGATGATCGGCGCGGCCCGGCGATCGGGTGTACAGTCGCTCACGTTGATGTCGGCCGTCGGTGCATTCCACGTCGCCGGATCACGCTATCGCGACGCCCTCCCGATACAGGAGCTCGTGTACCGCGTACGCCATCGCTATTGCGGCGCCGACGATCCGGCGACACTCGACGCCGCCGACGGATACGCCACCGCCCTGTTTCATACCGGACGGATCGTGGAAGCAGAACGACTCTGGGTCGACGAACTGACGCGTCTGGAATTCCGCGGGGGACCGGATGATCCGAGTGTCTGCGACGTGCTCGACAGTCTGTCCGCGTGTGCCTATCAGCGTGGCCGGATCGACGATATGGAGGCGCATCTGCGCCGATCGCTGCGGATCAGCGAGGCGACGTTCGGACTCGACCATCCGAAGTCGCTGAGTCGGCTCGTGAACCTCGCCGGGCTGAAGCTGCTGCGAGAGGACGTCGCCGGCGCGGCCGACATCTTCGCGCGGGTGGTGCGTGTCGCCACGCATTCGCTGGGAGAAACGCATCTGGACACGCTCCACTTCAGAGTTGAACTGGCCCGCGTCCTCGGAACTTTGGAACGATTCGACGAATCCTCGGCGATGCTCGACGACGTTGTGGAGCGGTTCGAACACTCACTCGGCGACAATGCGGTGCTCGTCCGCGCGCTCGACGGGCTCGGTAGCAACGCGATCAAGTCCGACCGTCCGGCCGACGCGGAAGCACAGTTCCGACGAGCGTATGACGTGGCGCGGCGGATCTACGGCGAACACCATGAGATGACGATCTATGCACGGTGCCGCATCGCCTCGGCAATCCGCCGGCAGGGTCGACCATACGAGGCCGAGGCGATTATCCGCGAACTCCTGCCGCGACAGCTGGAGCAGTGGGGGCCGTCGCACCCGTGCACCCGCCTGTCGATGCTCGTGCTGATCCAGATCCTCCGCACGACCGATCGTAATGAGGAGGCCGATGCATGGCAAAGAATCCGCGACGGACGCGATGATTCCCCGAAGACGGTCGGCGATGTCCATACGTGATCGGCCGGACCACGCGAGGTCGCGGTCCGGCCGAATGCCGCGTGTGAGAGGGTTACGGCTTCTGCCATCGCTCGCCACCGAGCCCGTCCTCCATCACGACGATCACCACCTTTGCCGTGGAATCGGAATTGGTGAACTCGATCTGCGCACTACAGAAGGGTTCGGATGAATTGGTCGATGTCAAGGGCGGCAGGTTAGCATCCGAGTCAACATGGGTGCATTGACCAAGCGGTAGCTGATTTGCGTCGACGGCGCGAAACACCGCCTTGGAATTTGGTGGAAGTGAGCAGGCGGATATGGTTTGCCCCACAGCTACCTTTTTCGGAGTCCAGTGGTTGACCGGCCCCTCCAACTCCACCGTCGCACCGTCTATTGCCGCAATGAGCTTCAGCGAGAGATTGTTCGAATTGGCGGTGCCGACGACGTTGAGTTGCCCGTTTGCCTGCGGCGCGCAAAGAAACGAGTTCGGTACGGAAGCCATGATCGTTGCCTCACCGGCGTTCACGTCAGATGAGGTCCACACATACGAATTTGCCATCTCACCATTGACCGGTCCCTGGTCGTACGGTTGACTCGGGCCACCGGGGGGCGTAGACGACGGATATATGTAGCGGGTCTGGGAGTCCGCCACGTAGAGATACTGTTCGGTACCCCAACTGCTACCGCCGGAGCCATCGGGACTGGGGCTTAAATATCCCTCAACAGGGTCAACGCTCGTATCGCATTGAAGCTGTAGATGCACGAGTCCTGGCGCGTCGTTCATGGTGAGCGCGGCCGTGTGATGGACTGGGTCCGGGAGCATTGAGATCGTAGCCGGCGAGCTCGCCATGCGATCGCCACGGCGATCGTCAACGTTCGAATCAGTGAGGTTGTCCGTGAGATCACTCATGATGACACTTCTCCAGAAATGGTGAGAGATTCGACTCCTGTTTGGAGGCGAATACCGACTGATGCGGTGCGTGGGATGAGCAATGGACGTGGACGTCGGTGAAACCGAGTGCGAAGCTACAGCCGGCGGTCAATTATTCCAATGCAGCAATGGTTAATTCCTCTCGCTATTGAGGACGAGGGTCGGGGCGTGGAACGACCGCCGTCTGAGCGTCGTCGAGAAGCCGGCCGCCGGTGTGGAGGATCTGTCGCTGGACGGTTTCGGCGAGAGACCGGGTCGGTTCGATCAGGGCCAGGTGGCCCGGCAGGTTTCCGAACATCGTGTTGGCGAGCATCTGGTCGCGCAGGTCGTATTCGGACAGCATGGCCGCGGCATCCGGGAAGTCGAACGTACGGAACGCCATACGAAGCGTCCGTCGCCCGTGCAACGGCTGGTCCGCTTCGAGCAGTCGGTTCATCGCCGTGACGTACGAGCCGGCGAGGACCAGCTTCATCCGCCCGGTGGCCCAGTCGCGATCCCAGAACTTCTGGAGTATCGACGGCAGCGCCGGTGATGCCTGGCTGAGGTCGGGAAACTCGTCAAGCACGATCATGAGCCGGTCGGCCGCAGCGCGTTCACTGAGGTAGCCGAACAGTGCGTCCCACGCCGCGAGCGAACTGCCGTGTCGGAGCGCCGCATCGTCGAAGTGCTCTGCAAGCATCGTGGACAGCCCGGCGAGCTGCTCCGACTCGGTTCGCCGCGTCGCCTGGTACTACAAGCCGCCAACCGAATTGGTGAATCGCGAGAGGACGAAGCTCTTGCCGATGCGTCGCCGTCCGCGAACGAACGCAAGCTCAGGTCGGCCGCTGCCCCCCATCTCGTCGAGCAGACGCCATTCGTCCACCCGACCGATGATTTCGTGCGGTTTCGGCATATCTCCACCCTCCAAGGAGGCCGCCCAGCTGGCTCTCCGGCTACCGGCTGATCGTCACGGGAACCGACGTCGACGACGTGTCGGTGCGGACAGTCACCACGTAGGATCCCGACGGGAGCGATGACACATCGAGCCGCATGACGAGCTCGCCGCTTGCCGGTGTCGAGACGCCCGATTTCTCGCACACGCGTTCACCCCGCAGGTCGTGCATGAACACCGATACGTGCGCACCGACCGGCGCGTTGACATGCAGCGTCAACTCGTTCTCGTGTACGGGGTTCGGCGTGACGGTCGCATGCAGGCCGTGGTCGGTCCGTACCTCCGTGGCAACGCCCGTGCTCGCCTGCACGTGCAGCGTCGCCGCCTGGCTCATCGCCTGACACGGGGCGCCCGTGAACATCGCCCGGTATTGATTGCCGTCGTCGCTCACGTCGGCGGTGAACGTGTAGGTGCTGCTCGTGGCGCCGGAGATGTCGGTCCAGGTGCCGCCGCCATCAGTGCTGCGCTGCCATTGCTTCGATCGCGAACCCGTTGCACCGGCGGTGAAGCTTGCCGTGCCGCCCGCGGTCACCGTCTGATCGGCCGGCTGCGCCGTGACCTCCAAGACGTTGATCGCGAAGTTCGTGTCGCTCACATCGCTGACGGCGGGATCGTCCACATCGCTCACGCGAATTCGCGCGCTGCCCGTCGCCGAGGCGGTCACCGTCCATTCGTAGGAGCCCGTGTTCGGGACCGAATTCGCCAGCGTATCCCACGTGGTACCGGCATCGGTGGATAGCTCGATCTTCACGGCGGTGAGAACGAAGGCGCTCCAGGTAATCTGCGTCGTCGCGCCACCACAGAAGGCGTCGCCTCCGTTCGGCGAGGTAAGGGCTATCGACGGCTGGATATGCAGCGTCGCCGCATCGGTCATCTGGCTGCATGAACCGCCGGAGAATACCGCCCGATACTCGTGTCCGTCGTCGTCGAGCGCCACGGTCAACGAATAGGTCGTCGAGGTTGCTCCCGCTATGTCCTGCCAGCTGTTGCCGCCATCATCGCTCACCTGCCATTGTACCGTGTCCGACCCGCTCGCAGAGGCGGTGAAGCTGGCGGTGTCGCCGACATGAACCTGCTGATCGGTCGGCTGCCCGGTAATCTCCAGCACCCGGATCTCGAAGTCGGTCGTGGTCGCGTCGTAGACCACGGTTGGTTTCGAAGCATCGCTGATTCGCAGTCGCGCCTGCGTCGTGGGGGTGGCCGGAATCGTCCACCGGTAGGAACCCGTCGACGCGTCGACCGAGTTCGCAATGGTGATCCAGGAGGCACCGGCATCGGTCGAGTATTGGATCTTCACACTGTCGACGAGGAGGGAGTACCAGGTGAGCCCAATTGTGGAACCGGCGCACAATGGCACTGCACTGCTCCGGGAGGTGACGGCGACGGTCGGCGTCGCGAGGGTAGTGACGACCATATCCACCTGCCCTGTGCCGGTCGGATTGATTGACGTATCGAATGCTCCATTCGTCACCGGATAGTCCGGGCTGTAGGTAATGCCGAGCACGCACACGTAACCGGCATCATTGACGGCGACTCCGAGGCCTACGTCTCGGTCTGTTCCGCCGATGAATGTCGAATAGACGCGGGCCGCACCGCTCTGATCGAACTTCATCATGACGATGTCAGTTCCTCCATTGTACGTCGTGTCCATCGCCCCTGGGGTGATTGGAAACGCGGGGTCGGTCGTCGAGGAGACGACGTAGGCGTCGCCCCAGGAATCGACCGCGACATCGATGGCCGATTCTGAGTGGCCACCGGCGTCCGTGTCGTATATGAGCGAACCGCCGTCGGGGCTCAGTTTGGTCAGCCAGTTGTTTGTCGTTGCACTGCGTACGACGTAGGCACTTCCGAAGCGGTCGACGGCAACGGCAAAGCCCTTACCGGAACCCCGGTCACTGAGAAACGTCGAGTAGACAAGCTTTGAGCCGTCAGCATTCAACTTCGTAACGATGGTATTTAACCCGTTGGCTTCGAACGATCGGTCGTATGCGCCGACGGTGGTTGGATAATCGCTTCCGACCGTGCTGCCGGTTATGTACGCATTGCCGCTGTCGTCGACTGCGATCGCTGAGGCAGTGGCCACGGTGTTTGAGTTGATGAATGTGGAGTATTCGAGCGAACTGCCATCGCGGCTCAACTTCGAAACGAAAATGTCCAGCGAGTTCTGGTAGGCTTCAGAATACGCACCGGTTGTCGTCGGAAATCCACTGCTGCCCGTTTGTCCGGTAACGAATGCGTTTCCGCTGTCATTGACCGCGATACCCGTTCCCTCATCGTCGCCGTCAGCACCGAGCAGCGTGGAGTAGACGAGCGCGCTGCCGTCGCGACTCAGCTTGGTGACGAACGCATCGTAGACCCCGCCATAGGATCGATCAAACGCACCGTTCGTGGTGGGGAAATCGGAGCCGTTGGTATAGCCCGTTATGTAGGCATACCCACTGTCGTCGACCGCAATACCATACGCCTGACTGCCGCCTTGCGATCCACCGAGGTAGGTCGAATACATGAGGGTGCGTCCATCACTGCTCAGCTTGGTGACGAAGACGTTGGTGTATGGTGGATCATAAGAGTCGTCATAGGCACCGACGCTCGTCGGGTAGTCGGTACTCATGGTGAATCCCGTCACGTAGGGGTTTCCACCGCGATCGAGCGCGATATCCACTCCTCCGTCCACGTCGTTGCCTCCGAGGTACGTCGACCACACCAGCGGATCGATCACCAGCGCGCGGGTCCGGTCATATGTACCCAACGCGAATCGCACGCCGCCATTTCCATCCTGTGTGAACCTGCACGCCACCTGCCGCCGCTCACCGCCGACCTGCTGATAGGCATATAACCCCTGCTGCCGAAGCTCTCCCACGCCCGTCAGAATTCGCAGCGAACCATCCGACGCGACATCGATCGAGTCGGCGCCGTCGAACGCCATGCGGATCACCGACGGATCGGCTCCGGAAGCGACCACCAGGTCATAGCGGGGTCGACCGCCGTCGAGGTAGTACACCGCGTCGACACCGTTGAACACCTGCTCGGCTCGCACGCTTCCGAACCGCTGAACGTGCGTTACCCACCGAGAAGCGTCGCTTCCCATGAAGTAATTGCAGACGCCCGGCAGGACGTCACGTCCCGCCGTGTGCGGCGTCGGCCGGTCGGTGAGGAAGCGCATCCGCACCACCTGACCGCTGCGAGTCCCTTGTTGCAATTGTTCGGGTGAGTCGAGGACAGTATGCGCTTGATTCGTCGTCCGGCGATCATTGAATCGATAGAGATCGTACACGACGCCGGTGCCGGTGATCCAGGTGTTCAGTCCGGGCGTCTGCAGCAGGAACCGCGCGCGGGCGTCCCACTGGCCACGATTCTCGATGAACGCCGTGGCGGTCTGCCGGGTTGGCTGCAGGGTGTCGGTGTTGGATCGCTGGTGGATCTGACCCGCGGGCGGCCGATCGACGTGGCGGAGCGGGTTCACGTCGCGCGTGGTCTGTGCCGTCATGGAGGCAGCGGCGGCGGCGAACAGCGCGATGGCGGAGATCAGAATGCGGGATGACACGTGGCGAGCTGGACGGGGAAGACGTTTCATACGCATGAATTGGAACGGACTGGTGAACGGAGAGTGCGCCGACTCGGCTCCGGCGGAGGGAAGACGGGAGGGGAGAATTGCACGTCGTCAAGGGACGATTCGTGCGGGCGGAAGATAGCAGGGACGACTGAGAGAGGGCGAAGCGCGGTCGACGTGAACCGCCACTGCCTGCCATTCACCCGATATCGGCGCGGATGTCATCCCGAGCGGAGAGCGCGTCGGGGGCGCAGCGACCAGAGCGGTCGGAGCGAAGGATCTCGATGCAGCGGGTGCCGTGCCGGTGCGGGTGGCGGCGGACGGCACGCCTGACAACGCGCGGGCGACGACGTCGGCGTGGAAGAATTGGAAGGCGATGCGGCAATCCGGTGGAGTTGCGGTGCCTCCGATGATGGTGGAGAAACCCGCAATGCGCAGACAAAACCTGCAAATTGCGCAAATGGCGTCTGCAATCTGCGCAAGCATATCCCGCGAATTCCAGCGAAATCTGCCAAAGTCTACGTTTCCGGGCGGACAATCATCGATAGATCGCCCTCCAATCCTCCAATTTGCGCATATCAAACTTGCAATCTGCGCAGCGCGGTGATAGGTTCCGCCATGATGGAGATACTTCCCGCATTTCCCCGATTCGTCCTTGCGCGAGTGCTCGAGGCGCTGAACGACACACCGGTTGTGCTGATTCACGGAGCGCGCCAGACGGGCAAGACGACGCTTGCGCGGAGCATCGGCGACGCGCGGGGCTACGCGTACGTGACGCTCGACAACGGCCCGACGTTCGAGGCCGCCCGTACGGATCCGTCGGGATTCGTCGACCATCTGCCGTCGCGTGTGATCGTCGATGAAATCGGCCGCGTACCGGAACTCTTCGCCTCCCTAAAGCTCGCCGTCGACGAGGATCGGAGCCCCGGTCGGTTCATCCTGACCGGTTCGACAAACGTGCTGCTCTCGCCGAAGCTGTCCGAGAGTCTCGCCGGACGGATGGAGGTGCTGCGTTTGCGGCCACTCTCACAGGCGGAGATTGAGGGCACCGATACAGAGCTGTTGGATCGACTCTTCGAGTGCGATCTCATCATCGACCGCAATCGAGGGCGGTCGGCCGATCTTCTCGATCGGATCGTTCGCGGCGGGTATCCGCCGGTGCTTCAACGTGCCTCCGAACAGCGTCGCCAGCGCTGGTACTCCGAATACATCGACGCGCTGCTGGCGAAGGACGTACGGGAGATTGGTGAAATACGAGAACTCGAGGTGCTGCCCCGTCTGCTGCGTCTGATCGCGGCGCGAACGGCATGCCTGCTGAACATCTCGGAGCTCACGAGCACACTGCAGGTCTCCCGACCAACGGTCGATCGCTATGTAGGGATGCTCGAAGCGCTCTTCCTGATCGAGAGACTTCCGGCGTGGAGTCCGAATCGATCGAAACGGCTGGTCAAGAGTCCGAAGCTCCACCTGTGCGACACCGGACTTGCGTGCGCACTCCTCGGCGCTGACGCCACGTCACTGGTTGCAGAGGAAACCCTTCGGGGTCGGTTGGTGGAGACGTTCGTGCATCAGGAACTCCGTCGGAATGCGGCATGGAACCAGCGGCGGCTCGCCTTCCATCACTTCCGCTCGCGCGACCGCGCCGAGGTGGACATCGTGATCGAACGCCCCGACGGCGTGATCGTCGGCGTCGAGGTGAAGTCGTCCGGAACCGTCATCGCGCGCGACTTCACAGGACTGCAGGCGCTCAAAGCGATTGCGGGAAATCGGATGAGATGCGGTGTGGTCTTCTACAATGGCGATTCGGTGCTGCCATTCGGCGAGGGGCTGTATGCGGTGCCGGTGGGGCGGCTGTGGGGGCGTTGAAGATCGCTCGATTGAAGGGGGCTAATAATACGTCGCGGTCCGGCGCCACCAATCCCATCGACTGTCCCTGCTGCCCGTTCAGAAACGTCCGTGGAGCAATGTAAATGAACCCGGAATTTCGCGCCGGGGTCCTCCGGCGTTCAGCTCTCGAGAATCTGCTTCAGTCGCGCCTGGTCGCGCGGGATCTGCTTCACGGCCGCGCGGCGCGCGAACACGGCGAAGAGCCGTCCGATTCCAATTCCCCTCAATTCCAATTGTAGTGTGAATTGCGATCGAGCACCACCGTCGAGGGGTTCCACCATAACCGTCACCGTCGGACGGATTGGCCCATTGAGCCCCTGTGCGACAATTCGCCGCGGCGGATCGTGTTCTATTACCTCCGAGGTGAATTCCCGCGGTCCGCCCGGCACGTTTCGCATTTCAATATTCCGAGTACCGACGCGGGTGGGACCGAGGGGCACCTTTCGAGCCGAAATTATGGCATCCTGCCACTCGCCATGCCGATCGAGTTCGTCGACGTACGCGAACACCTCACGAGGGGGGCGATTGATCTCGACACTGAAGGTAATCATGATTGCGTCCGCGCTTTGGCGCACGGCTGCGGTTGTTGCTGAATTGCGGGGATCATCGGGATGGCACAGGAATTCGAAGATAGCAAATGCGGGAATTCGGTCGAGCGCTCGGCTCACCGGCCAGACGCGGCTGTCAAGCTGAGCGGAGAGCGCGTCGGGAGCGCAGCGACCAGAGCGGTCGGAGCGAAGGATCTCGATGCAGCGGCCGCCGGCGACCCCGCGGTCCTGCGTGTGGAGGGCGGCGTGACCCCCGTGGTGCCCCGCTGCTCAGGCGCTCTTGCGAATGAACACGTGATGCGCGCG
Organism: Chlorobiota bacterium; assembly: GCA_963711465.1. Classification (GTDB taxonomy): domain Bacteria; phylum Bacteroidota; class Ignavibacteria; order OLB7; family OLB7; genus CAVQEG01. Next base: position 352,684 of record CAVQEG010000002.1, on the reverse strand, counting down.
CTCTCCGGCGATCGACTCGGCGCATTCATATCCGAGAGTGCGGAGGTCGAGTCCCTCGAACAGATTCTCGCCGGCACCGAGCAACACCGGTGCAACCGCCAGATGCATCTCGTCGATCAGTCGTTCGCGCAGGTACTGGCGGATGGTCGCTACACCGCCGCCGATGCGAACGTCACGATCACCCGCGGCAGCTATCGCGCGTTCAAGAGCGACGTGAATTCCCTCGGTAACAAAATGGAATTCCGTCCCGCCCTCCATCGTAATTGATGGCCGCGCATGGTGCGTCAATACGAACGTCGGAACGTGATACGGCGGATCATCGCCCCACCATCCCTTCCACGAATCGTCCGGCCACGGTCCGCGAATCGGACCGAACATATTGCGTCCGAGAATCCAGGCGCCGAACCGACCGAACCCCTTTTCGGCGATCGAATCGTCGACCCCGGTCTCTCCATTACCGTCACCATACATGTTCTGCCACGTGCGTGTATGGAAGAACCACTTCATGAGCTCCGGTCCATTGACGCCGAGCGGATGCTCGAGGTCCTGATCCGGACCGGCGCTGAACCCGTCGATGGAGATTCCGATACCGTGAACGACAACGCTTGACATACGAAGTATTCGGGAAATGTGAATGGAATTGGGAGCTGGCAGACCGTCGAAAATCTCACTCGCTTGAACGCTGCCCTCACGCAACGCCGGGCGTTTCCGTTGACCACTGCTGCATCGTGCACCACGTTCAGGTCCAAGGAGTCGTGTACGCAGCAGTACTCGTGCACTGCCACGATCGAACCGCGGGAGACTCCGATCACGTCGTTCTATCAGAATCCCGAAGTGGCCTTCGAAAGCATCGCGTTCGCTGATAAGGTTCGGACGACGTGCGAACCCTGCTGCCAGCGGGACGGCAGTGAGGGCCAGCGGCCCGGGGTCGATCCGCTCGCCCAATTCAAAATGCTCATCATCGGGTTCTCCGAGCGCATCGCCTCCGAGCGCAGGATCACAGCTCACTGCGCTGACTCGCTGACGATCGCGGCGTTCCTTCGCTACGACATCATCGAGTCCACGCCCGATCACTCCTCGCGGTCGGTCCTCCCATCGCGCCAGCCGAATGGCGTATACGTCGGCGTCATCGCCCGGGTGCTTCGCCCCCTGAAACATCCCAAGCTGAGAAACGGTCGGCATCTGGCGATCGACTCCCCGACGTAGGGACTCCCAGGGGTCACATCGCACGTCCGGAACGGCACCGCGCCGGCTGAACATTTGGAAGTATTCGGTTGATGGTGGATCTTTGCCCCGCACTGCACTACTCCTCCCCGGGATGCACTACCGCACCCTTCCGCAGCCGCAATACCAGTTCGGTTTTCCAATCCACGGCATCTCGATTGATTATCCACACGTGTGGATAATCGGTGGCGCTATTGTTTCGGCAATTTGCCGCCAGAACCGCCGCGTAACACGTGCCCGATTTCTCCACGACATCGTTCCCGCCAGGTTCCCTCGTTCGCGCACGCGAACGCGACTGCCTTCTGGCGCTCACAAGGGTCGATCTCGCGTCGACGGTCCGCACCACGACGACCCGAAACAGCGGGCGAAGGACGAGGAAACCCGCGCCGCACTTCAGGATCGCGGATGCCGGGTGGTGGCCGTGCGCCATGACGGGGACTTCGCGGAAGCGGTGGAGCGGATTGGGGGATAAAGCACGTTCACGGCACTTGGCAACGTGTCATGACTGTCATCCTGAGCGCAGTGCACGCCGCGAGCAGAGGGCACGGAGCGAAGGATCTCGCGAGGGCGGGCGCCGCGTAGAGCGAGCGGAGCGGCCGGCTCTGTGGCCAACGGGGAACGGGCGACAGCCGGTCACCGCCACCGGGGATCGCGCACCGTCGAGATCCTTCGGTCGCCTACGGCTCCCTCAGGATGACATGGCGTTCGGAATAAATTCAGACCGATCCAATTTCTCACACACTTCTATGACCAACTTCTGGATGGTGCGCGCCGGAGAACACGGTGTGCTGATCGATGAATTTTCGGAGCGCGGCGTTGTGGCGATCGGTTGGGAGGAGCTCGGGGATCTCACCGAGATCCGTGATCTGGAGACCATGCGAACGCGCGTTCGACAGACGTATCCTGATCAGAGCGGCGCCACGAATCTGCTGACAGCCGGGGTGCTCCACAAGTTTCGGTCGGTGATATCGGTGGGTGACGGCGTGATTTCCTACGGCCCCGGGACAAGAGAATACCTGGTCGGCCGCGTGACGGGTGAGTATCGGTACGATCCGGCGGTGATCGAACAGTATCCGAACATGCGGGATGTGCAATGGCAGGGGCGCGTGTCACGTGACGTCCTTAGCCCGTCGGTTCGCAACTCGCTCGGCAGCTCCATCACCATTTTCGAGCCCGGTCCGGATGCGCAGCACGAGCTCGAGTCGGCGCTACGAGGCGAGCTGAAGCCGGAGGATTCCGAGGTCGAGGAAGAGGAGGAGTGGATTACCATCCGCCGCGAGGCGCTCGATCGCGCGCATGAGTTCATCAAGGATCGCATCGGACGATTGTCGCCCGAGGACATGGAACAGCTGACGGCTGCGTTGCTTCGGGCGATGGGATATCGGACGCGCGTAACGCCGCGAGGTCCCGATCGGGGGCGCGACGTGCTCGCTTCGCCCGATGGCCTGGGCTTTCAGCATCCGCGCATCATTGCCGAGGTGAAACACCGCAAGGAAACGATCGGCGCCGAACGCATTCGGAGTTTTCTCGGTGGCCTCAGAAGCGATGACCGCGGTATGTATGTCAGCACAGGTGGTTTTACGCGCGAGGCGCGGTACGAAGCCGATCGTGCCAGCATTCCGATAACGCTCGTCGACCTCGACGAGTTTGCCGCACTCGCGGTGGAACACTACGACGACTTCGATTCCGAGGGACGCAGTCTGCTTCCGCTGATTCGGGTGTATTGGCCGGCCGGATAGCCTGTCGTCACCCCGCGAGTTGCATCGCGTCCTTCGCTTCGCACAGAGCGGCTAAGGCGGGGCGACAGGAGTTCGGCCGTCGCCTCCCGTTCCCCGGTCCAGCCGTGCCGAATGCGCGGGTGTTCGATAGAATGCCTTTTCGTCTGCGATGACCTCCCCCGGCTCCGTGGTCAGCCACGGCACATCCTCATGCGAATACTCGCTGATCCGACCGGCCGACATGTCGCCAGGGCGGTCGTGGACGTCGTCGATCGTCGACAGCTCGCGACCGTCGAGCTTCGAGAGGTCCGGGGTGCGACAGGGCAGGTATTTCGTCTGACGGTACGTGAAGTAGGTACGCTGGACCCTCTCGATGTCACCGTCACAGAGCATTCGTTCGATGATTGCCTGGAACTCCATCGGTGTCGGACTATAGTGGTTGCGCTGGTAGGTGGCGCCGATGAGCTGCTCCTCATGGCGTTCGTAGAAGTCGATGAAGTACGGGAGCTTGTACACGACGGTCTCCCCGACGTTCGGCTGTGACCCGACACGATTCAGGATGTAGAGGAGGACCAGGCAGAACTTCTCGAGGTTCTCCTGCGGGACGTCGATTCGCATCGTGCGGCTCTGCCGATCCGTATGTCTCTGATGCGTTGGCCGAGCATGGTTCGGAATACGCAGTCACGTATCGAGGCCCACGGGCAACGCACCACTCGGCTCGGTCACCGCTGTCGCGGCATCGTACCGCCGACTTCGCTGCATCGCTCCCCGACGACGAACCCGCGTTCCCGCGGATCACGCGCGCGGCACAGCCGCATCATCAACCGACCACCCCAACCGACTCCGTATCCGCAAGACTTCCCGTTGTTCACTGCGCCGAGTCGTCCGCGTGGGGTTCGGGCGGTAGGACGTCGTCCTCCAACCGGCATCGAGCCGATCGGAATCGTGGATCTCGAGGATCCAACGTCTGCATATCGGTAGCGTAGAGATCTGCATTACGGTAGCGTAGAGGGATGCATACCGGTAGCGTACGTATCAGGAATTCGTGTCTTGTGCCCGAGTATCGGCGATTTCACGGGAATTCCTGACCATGCGCTACCTGCGTCGCATCGTCGACGACGAACTCGACGAACTACTGTCCGCGCTGCCGGCGGTCTCTCTGGAGGGCGCAAACGGCGTCGGCAATACCGAGACGGCGCTGCAGCGAGCCGTAACCGTCTACCGCCTGGACGATCCGGCGGTGCAGGCGATCGCCGGCGCCGATCCGACGGCGATGCTCGATCGGCCGACGCCGATCCTCCTGGATGAATGGCAGCGGACGCCTCCGACGTGGGATGCGGTGCGTCGCGCGGTGGACGATGGCGCATCTCCGAACTCCTATCTCCTGACCGGCTCGGCCAGCTCTGCGCGGCCACCAACGCACTCCGGCGCGGCGCGGGTGGTTACGGTCCGAATGCGTCCGCTCTCGCTGCACGAACGTCAGGGTGCCGACGCGTCGACCGTGAGTCTTCGCGAGATTCTGGGTGGCGGCCAACCCCGCGTCGCGGGGAATACCGATTGGGGCCTGGGTGATTACGTGGCGGAGATCGTCCGGTCGGGCTTTCCGGGAATTCGTCACCTGAGCGGACGGGCGTTGCATGCGCAGCTCGCTGGATACCTTGCCCGGCGCTCGCCGTGCGGCTGCTCGGACTCGGCGTCGACGCGTTGCTTTCGGGACAAGAATCCGGTCCTCCGATTCCACACGATGGTACACTGCTCGGCCACCTCTTCGAATCCCTCGTCGCCCGGTCGGTGCGTGTCTCTGCGCAGGCCGCGGAGGCATCGGTCGGACACATGCGGACGGCCCGAGGTGCTCAGGAAATCGACCTGATCGTCGAGTGCGACGATCGCCGTGTCGTCGCCATCGAGGTCAAGCTGAGCCGTAGCGTCGAGGACCACGACGTGAAGCATCTGCTGTGGCTGCGCAAACAGATTGGTGAGGATCTGATCGACGCCGTCGTCGTCACGACCGGACCCCACGCCTACCGTCGACCGGATGGAATTGCCGTTGTGCCGGCGGCGCTATTGGGAGCGTAATTCACTCCGGTCGCCGATCGTGCGCTCGCGGACGATCGGCCTCGTGTGCAAACCTTGGTGCAAGTTTGCGGTGCCGATCAGACGTTCGATCCACGAAACCAATTCTCTCCATGCAGACCTTCCGCACGATTCCCATTCTCAGAATCTTCGATGTTCCCAAGGCGATGGAATTCTATCGGGACTACCTCGGGTGTACCGTCAACTGGGAGCATCGGTTCGAACCCGATATGCCGCTGTATGCGGAGGTCGCGCGCGGCGATCTCGTGCTGCACCTCTCGGAACACTATGGCGATGCGACGCCCGGTTCGACCGTCTTTGTCGTTACCACCGGTCTGGAAGCGCTCCATAGCGAGCTGCGAGCTACGAACTACCACTATCTGCGACCCGGACTCGACGATGCGCCGTGGGGCGGGAAGGTGATGGAATTGATCGACCCGTTCGGCAACCGACTCCGGTTCAGTGAGATGGACAACAAGTAGTGCCCGCCGGGCCAGCAGCTACACGATGTTCTCCTTTGCCGCGCACTCCTGGCGTTCCCACTGGATCGTCGTGTGTCCGATGTGGAACCGCTCGTGCAGTTCGGAGGTGACGCGATCGAGCAGCTCGTCGTCGCTCGTCGGATCGGGCTTGACCAGATGCGCGGTCAGCGCCGTCTCCGTGGTGCTCAGCGGCCAGATGTGCAGGTCGTGCAGCGCCTCTACGCCCGGCAGTTCGCTGAGGTAGCGCTCTACCTCCGGTAGGTCGATTCCTTCGGGAACGGCATCGAGCGCGAGGTTGACCGAGTCGCGCAGGAGGCCCCATGTGCTGATGGCGATTACCGCGACGATGATGAGTGAGAGTATCGGATCGATGATGGCCAGTCCCGTCAGCGCGATTACCACGCCGCCAATGACCACACCGAGCGAGACGAGCGCGTCGGCGGCCATGTGCGTGAAGGCACCGCGAACGTTGACATCGCCCTTGCGTCCGGATTGGAACAGCCATGCGGTCGCTCCGTTGAGCACGACACCGGCGGCGGCAACCCAGACGATCGTCCAGCTCTGAATCGTCGAGTGCGAGCCGAAGCGGTCGATCGCCTCCCAGGTGATTCCCACCATCGTGATCAGCAGCAACAGCGCGTTGGAAAGAGCGGCGAGGATCGTTCCCCGGCGCATCCCATAGGTGCGGCGTTCGGTCGGCTCCCGACGCGCGAGCACCGCTCCGCCCCAGGCCAGGCCGAGCCCGAGCACGTCGGTGAGATTGTGTCCTGCATCGGCAAGCAGGGCGAGGGAACCGGCCGCGATTCCGAATGCCACCTCGATGACGATGAACGCGACGTTAAGGCCGATTCCCACCCTGAACCGGGTGTCGAAGTTCGCCGGAGCGTGGCTGTGGTCGTGTGACATGCGTGAAGCCGTTGGTCCTGACAATTGACGGAGGAACGATCAGTGCGTGGCGAAGATGCGCTTCGCGCCGTCGGCACGGAAGGCGACCACATCGTACGGCTGCGGAGGTCCGGTCTGCATTCCGGGAGAACCGACCGGCATCCCGGGAACGGCGATACCGCGCACCTGTTCGCCGTCTGCAAGCATCGAGTCGATCTCGCCGATCGTCGCGTGCCCCTCGACGATGTGTCCGTCGATGATTGCCGTGTGACAGCTCCACAGCTGGCGCGGCACACCGAGCGAATCCTTCACTGCCGCCATGTCCTTCCGCACGACAACGGTCACATTGAAGCCGCCTTTGCGTAGGTACTCAACCCATCGGCCGCAGCAGTCGCACGTCGGATTGTGGTAGACCACCATCGTTCGACGCGGTGCGGACGTGTCGGATACTGGAACCGTATTCGTCGCGGTCGCGAGCGAATCCTGCATCTGCGGAACGTCTTCGCGGCTACCGCATGCACCGAGTGACAGGGCAGCACCTGTCAGGATGATGGCGAATATGATGGGTCGAATCATCAGCGTTCGTTCAGAGTTGATCGTCGTCCTTCTCCGGTTCAGCGGTGGTCATTCCCGGCGTGCTGGGGCTACGGTAGACGACGAACGTGCAGGGGAGGGATGATACGAATCGAATTCGGGCCGACGCCTTCAGATCGGCCCGATGACGTACCGTCCGCCGAGAATGTGGTCGGCGCCGAACATCAGTCGGCCGGCGGGTACGGTCACGATTCGGTCGGCACCGAGATCGAGGAATCCCCACACATCGCGAGCACCGCCCAGGGCCAGGCGAATCCGGTTTCCGCGAACGCCGATCAGTTCTCCGATCTCGATCCCGCGGGTGTCAAGCACCGTGGCTCCGATGAAGTCGCTCGTCGCGCCGGAGGCACGCGCGCCGAGGAGCACGTCGCCCGGTCGCATCGACGGGATGCGCCGCAGCGCTTCGCCGGGTTCGCCCATCTGCAGCGCTCGGCGGGCGCGGACGATTGCACGGTACACCGAGTCGTTGTGCGGCGCGGGGCTGGCCGTCCGGACGATCGCGGCGACGCGCATCGCAGCGTCGAGCGCCGTCACCGCGTCGGTCCGATCATCATCCCGAAGCGATTGGCGTGCGACCTGGAGCGTGCGGAGCAGTCCCGACTCGACTGCGGCACCGTCGGATGTCATCGCATCGACGTCCGCGGTGACGATGTGCGGTGCCGGATGCCGTCGATCTTCCCGGAGCTCGTTGAGCCACGCCGGCAGCGTGAGTGCGATGGCACCGAGGACCGTCATCGCCGCGAACAGCCATGCCCGCGCCCGATCGGTGCCGACCGTCCTGGCCCCCTCCGGATTCCCCATCCCATGCTTCCATCCGATCGCCACCAGCATCCAGTTCATCGGGAATGTAAAGACGTATCCGACCAGCAGGCCGATCATTCCGAATCCCCAGAAGGCGTATGTGAGCGGATGGGGTTGCGAGCCGACGACCGACGGAGTGACGAACGCCATGACGGCTCCCATGCCACCCATTACCGTCAGCATTGAAAAGAATTCAGCACGGAATGCCATTGCCAGTGCGGGGAGTATCCCGTCAGCCATGGCACGCATGGACAGCAACTGGAAAATGAACAGGCCGAATGCGAAACCGACTGCATATTCGAACCAGAATTCCTGCCAGAAGCTCATGCCGGTCGCGCGTGCGATGACCATTGCCGACATGATTCCCAGGCCGTCGCCGGCGACGCAATGGATCACCGCGCCGTTGACACGCCGGAACATGATCCGTTCGAATTCGTCGTGCGCGCGTGACTTCCGTTGTTCCGAATCCGCCGAACCGACGCCGGGAGCGCGTGCGGTGAAGTAGTACAGCGCCACACCTATGACCGAGAAGAACAGCACGATGATCGGCCACGCCCATTTCATCGCCGTTTTCAGAGCGGTATTGGTGGTGAGTACGTCGTATGCAACCCAGAACGCGGCGGTGATGCCGACGACGTACCACGGCACGACGAACCACGCGTTGGAAAGGACCGTAAGAATTCCCCAGTTCATGTTGTACCCGGCACGCAACCGTCGTGCCCGAGGCGACGTTCGACGGTGCTGGTGCTCCAGGATCGCCCGGTCATCGTTGAGGAGAACGGGTGATTCGAGCGTCCCGGTGCGGCGTGTGCCGTCGATGTGACCGGCGAGCGAGGCCCGCGACTTGCAGCAACTGACGAACCTCATTCAGTGAATAAATCGGAGGGCACGGTGATGAAGCGAACGACGTTGACGACGATGGCGGCACTGCTGCTCAGCACGACGCTCCTTCCCGCGACAGGATGCGCACCGGGACATCAGGTGCAGCCGGGCGATTCCGCCGACCAGCAGGTGACGGTCTCCACGGTAATGCAGCGAATGCGCTCCGACACGGCGTTCGCGCGCCGTCTGGCCGACAGCATGGTGAGCGCGCCGATGGGTCGGGGAGCGATGTTCGGGGGAATGGTCAACGGCGTCCGTCGGCAGTTGATGTATGGCGATTCAACGGCCGCCTATCAGATGTACCACTGGATGTTTGGAACGCCGATGGGGTACGGCATGATGACCACGGGCATGATCTACGGCTACGGGCACGGGATGATGGGCGACTCGACGAGCTACGAACAGATGCGGCAGTGGATGTCCAACCATCCCGGATACCAGCGCGGGGACATGGGCGGGATGATGATGGGAGGTGGACGGTAGGCGACGCGGACCACGGACGGCAGGGAGGTGATCAAAATAAAACGGACCGGAGCAGGGGTGACGCTCCGGTCCTGTCTATGGCTGACGGACGTCCGGGGGACGCGCCCGCAGCGCTCGACGGAATTTCGTGCCGATCGATCATTGAACATATCCGTATGCGGCGGCAGCCACCATGACGGTTGTCATCGTTCGCCGCGGGCAACATCCGATTACGAATTCCGCCGTCCCCGCAGCTCCTCGGGCAGCGGGGCACCTTCGAGATCGACCGGCAGCGATGGCGCACAGCAGACCGTCACGAGGTTGGTGCGGTCGGCGGCCAGCGCGGCATCGTCGGCCATCCACGCCAGCACCGCGTCGAGCACGGCAGCGACGTCGGGATCGGCGGGACGGGCGATCCTGTAGTGCATCCACTTCGCCTGACGGCGGGCCTCCACCAGACCGTTTCGACGCAGGTAGGCGAGGTGCCGCGAGATCTTCGATTGCGGCTCCCCGAGGATCTCAACGAAGAAGCAGACGCAGATCTCCCCGCCGCGCATCAGGTTCAGCAACCGCAGCCGCGTCGGATCCCCAAGCGCGTTGAAGAGTGCCACCATCGCCCCGGCTCCTGTCTCAGCCGCCATCGAATTCTCCCCGTTTGTCATATTTGTGTTGGCGAATATGTAAGGCGTCGCTATGTTGGTCATATCCGCCTGGCAGAATATATCAATCATGGAGGTCGACATGGCTGACGATCGGGCAATGCGAACCACGTGCTGCGGCACGTGTGACTGCTGCGGCGATCCTACGTGCGACGGATCGTGCTGCAATTGCTGTTCGGACACGAACCATGGCAACTGACGCCAGCGGCGTCGACGAGTCACCGCCGACGGCGCAGCAGGGCCGTCGGCGGCTCTCGTTTCTCGACCGCTATCTCACCGCGTGGATATTCGCGGCGATGATCGTGGGAATCGCGCTCGGCGCCGCCGCTCCGGGTGTGGTCGACGCGATCACAGGGTTGTCGGTGGGAACGACCTCCATTCCGATCGCCATCGGACTCATCGTCATGATGTACCCGCCGTTGGCGAGAGTGCGGTACGAATCGCTCTCGAGCGTTTTTCGCGATACCCGTCTGCTCGGCCTGTCGCTCGCGCAGAACTGGGTGGTCGGACCCGCGCTCATGTTCCTCCTTGCGATCGTGCTCCTGCCGGATCGACCGGAGTACATGACCGGGCTGATCCTCATCGGACTCGCCCGCTGCATCGCGATGGTGATCGTCTGGAACCAGCTGGCGCGGGGCGACACCGACTACGCGGCGGGGCTCGTCGCGTTCAACTCGATCTTCCAGGTGCTCTTCTACTCGCTCTACGCCTGGGTGTTCGTGACGCTGCTGCCGCCGCTGTTCGGCCTGCAGGGCAGCGTCGTCGATATATCGATGGCGCAGGTGGCGCGGAGCGTCGCCCTCTACCTGGGGATTCCGTTCGCCGCCGGATTCTTGTCACGGCTCATCCTTCGGCGCGTGCGCGGAGCCGAGTGGTACGACAGGGTGTTCATTCCGCGCATCAGTCCGCTGACGCTCGTCGCCCTGGTGTTCACCATCGTCGTGATGTTCGCGCTGAAGGGGGATGCGATCGTCGCGCTGCCGTTCGACGTCGTGCGCATTGCGATTCCGCTGGTGATTTACTTCGTGGTGATGTTCCTCATCTCCTACTGGATGGGCAGGCGCATCGGCGCCGATCGGGCGCGGACGACGACGCTGGCGTTCACCGCGGCGAGCAACAACTTCGAGCTGGCGATCGCGGTTGCCGTCGGCGTCTTCGGGATCGGCAGCGGCGTCGCGTTCGCGGCGGTGATCGGACCGCTGGTGGAGGTGCCGGTGATGATCGCACTGGTGCGGGTGGCCGACTGGCTGGGCCGGGGGGAGGCGAAGCCGCGGATGCAATCGCAATTCTGAGTCTCCATCATGCGCATCGCCATCTTCAGCGACGTCCACGCCAATCTGCCCGCGCTCGAATCGGTGCTCGAGGAGATCGACCGGCGCCGTCCGGACATGGTCTTCTGCCTTGGTGATCTCGTCGGTTACGGCCCGTGGCCCAACGAGGTGATCGACCTGATCCGCAGCAGGCGCATTGCGACCGTCGCCGGCAACTACGACGACGGGGTCGGGAGAAATTCCGACGACTGCGGATGCGCCTATCGCACCGACGAGGATCGCTCGCGCGGAGCGGCGTCGATCGAATTCACCAACCGCATCATTACCAACGAGCGGCGGCAATATCTGCGAGCGCTTCCGCGCCACCTGCGGCTCGAGTTCGCCACCGCGTCGGTCCTCATGGTGCATGGAAGTCCGAGACGCATCAACGAATACCTCTTCGAGGATCGACCCGAGGAGAGCCTGCTGCGGATGATGCGCGCTGCGGAGGCGGACGTCATGCTCTTCGGCCACACGCACAAACCGTATCACCGGGTGCTGGAGGATGAATCAGACGGCCGGGCGCGCGTGCGCCACGCGATCAACACCGGTTCGGTCGGAAAGCCGAAGGATGGTGATCCGCGGGCGTGTCTGGTGATGCTCGAGTGGGAGGGCGGCGAGCTTCGGGCCGACGGGGATGGCCTGCGGGTGGAATTCGTGCGGGTGCGGTACGACGTGGAGCGGGCGGCGCAGGCGATCGAGCGGGGTCCGCTGCCGGATGCGTTCGCGGCGATGCTTCGCAGCGGAAGCTGAATCCGAGTCTGAGTCTGAGTCACTGCGGTGGCGAGAGGTCCTTGCGCATCTTCCGATGCGGGATCGTCACCTCCTCGAACGGTTCATCGTAGACCGTGTAGCCGAGTCGTTCGTAGAAGGCGACGGCGCTCTGGCGCGCGTGCATCGTCATGGTCGAGAAGCCGTGCTCGCGGGCGAAGCGTTCGGAGAATTTCACCAGTGCCGTACCGACGCCCTGACGTTGCGCATCAGCGGCGATGGCCACCTGTCGCATTTTGATTTCCCCGTTCTCCTTCGGTGTCAGCACCAGGCATCCGACGAGCGTATCGTCGAGCATGGCGGCGAGGTGAACCTCATTGCCCTCGGCGGCCATCGCCACCGGATCGAACGACAGTCCGAGCGGTCTGCGCAGTATTTCCAAGCGCAGTTCAACGGTACGATGGTAGAGGTCGGAGTCGAATTCCACCGTCTGAATTTCCACCGTCTGAATTCCCATGATCCTCGTCGGGAGCCCCTGGCTGGAGGTCGCACGGGGGCTGCTATATTGATTCTTTCCATTGTTCCAGAACCCCCGACCGAAGCGATGTCCGACCTGAACTCGATCGATCCGAAGCTGCTGGAATCCTACGAAGCGGTGATCGGCCTCGAGGTACACGCGCAATTGCTGACCGCAACCAAGGCCTTCAGCCGCGCCTCGACGCATTTCGATGCGACGCCGAACACCAACACCGATCCGGTGGTCCTCGGCCATCCCGGCACGCTGCCGGTGGTCAATCGGAAGATGGTGGAATACATCGTTCGGATGGGACTGGCCACGCACTGCAGCATCCGTCGACGCAGCACGTTCGCACGCAAGAATTACTTCTATCCCGACCTGCCGAAGGGCTATCAGATCTCGCAGTACGACGATCCGATCTGCTACGAGGGCTACATCGAGATCGAGCCGGAGGGGGCCGAGGCGAAGCGAATCGGCATCACGCGCATCCACATGGAGGAGGACACCGGCAAGATGATCCACGATCTGGACATCTCGAACACACTGGTCGACCTCAACCGTGCCGGGACGCCGCTGATCGAGATCGTCTCGGAGCCCGACATCCGATCGGCGCACGAGGCGTGGCTCTACCTGACGCAGTTGCGCGGCATCGTGGTCTATCTGGGAATCTGTTCGGGCAACATGGAGGAGGGTGCGTTGCGATGCGACGCCAACGTCTCGGTGCGGCGGCGGGGCGCCGCGGAGTTCGGGACGAAGACGGAGGTGAAGAACATGAATTCGTTCCGCGCGGTGGAGAAGGCGATCGAGCACGAGATCGTCCGCCAGATCGAGCTGATCGAATCGGGCGGACGGGTGGAGCAGGAGACGCGGTTGTGGGATGCGAACGCGCGAGCGACGCGTCCGATGCGATCGAAGGAGCACGCGCACGACTACCGCTACTTCACCGAACCCGATCTGCTGCCGGTGGTGTTGACCGAGGAGGCGATCGAGGTGATCCGGGCGGAGCTGCCGGAGCTTGCGGTGGCACGCCGACGCAGGTTCGTCTCCGAGTACGGCATTCCCGACTACGACGCGGGGGTGCTCACCGACGCGCGGGACGTGGCCGACTACTTCGAGGCGACGGTCGCGGCGCTGAAGGAGCCGTCGAAGGCAGCGGTCAAGCATGTGAGCAATGTGGTGATGACCGAGGTGCTCCGCGTGCTCACCGAGGGTCGCAGCCACATCGCAGAGTTCCCCGTCGAGCCGTCGCGGCTGGCGGGTCTGGTCGATCTGTTCGCATCGGACGTGATCAGTTCGAAGAACATGAAGGACATCTTCGCCGAGATGCTCGAGAGTCCGAAGAGTGCGGAGGAGATCAGTCGGGAGAAGGGGTACGTGCAGATCAGCGACACGAGCTTCATCGACGAAGCCGTCGAGCAGGTGCTGCAGAACAACGCGTCTGAGGTCGAGACGTACCGGGGAGGAAAGACGCAGTTGTTCGGGTTCTTCGTCGGCGAGACGATGAAGTTGACGCGGGGCAAGGCGAATCCGAAGCTCGTCTCGCAGGTGCTCCGACAGAAGCTGGAGAGCGCCGCATCATGAGGGACTCACCGCGGGCGCTGCTGCTCACGCTGACGCTGCTGGTGCTGGCCGGCTGTGTGGAGGACGTCAGCGCACCGGTGGTGTTCGACGTCGTACTCGAGTCGACGACGTTCGTCAATCGACTGCGCACGCCGGTGGCGATCATCCGCAACGGGCTGGTGATCGATACGCTGGCTGCGGGCACGACGCGCATCTATCCGATCGGGCATCGCGGGCCGGTGCGGCACTCGTGGCGCGTGATCGCGCCGGAGGACGACCAGGGGCGCAAGTGGAGCGAGGAGCCGATGGTGAACCTCGGCATCCAGTACAGGGTCGATGAGCAGTACCGCATCGACAACGGTGCGCCGGAGCAGACCATCTTCACACCCCGCATATCGAACTTCACGTTCGAGCGTCTGCGACTGATCGTCAACGAAGGGGAAGACGACGAGCGGTCGACCAACTACGTGATTCCACCCAACAGTCTCAGTGAGCTCACGCACGCTCCGTATTTCTACTGGAATTCCTCGTCGAACGTGGTGCTGCAGTCGCTGAGTACATCGCGGGACTGGCGCTTCTCCCGCAGTGATTCGGGCGACGCCCACCTGGAGCTCGACGATTCGTACTTCGGCGGCGACGACACGCTCGACGGTGCCGGCGTCACCAAACCGCTGAGGGTGGAGTGATGCTTCCAAAGCGGCTGATGGTGCTTGCGGTGGTCCTCCTGGCGGCGGCGCCTGTACTTCGGGCGCAGACCTACACGCCGGATCGCGCGCTGGTCATGGCGGACTCGGCGAATCCGCTCGGAGTCTTCTTCGGCGTGTGCGGCGGCGTGGTCCTGAGCAATCCGAGGGGTTCGTTCCCGAGCGTGATCGTGGGAGAGGATACGGTGGAACGAAGCGGGTCGGGCACGGTGGGGCCGGAGCTGGCCCGAACGGGAACCGGGGGGCGATTCTCGCTTGCGGCGGTCGTGCCCATGTCCGATCGATTCGCGCTCGCGCTGCGAACGGGCACGCTCTACTGGGTCGCCCGCTATGCCGGAGACGCGACGCGGCTACCGACCAGATTCGAGGTTCAGACCTGGCAGGCGGCGCTGGGACTCGAAGTATCCATCTACTCCGACGGGGCGTCGTTCGCCTCGGCGGGATTGCGCACGATCTACGTGAACGGGCTCATCGAGGGGACGGTGATCACACTGGCCAATCGGCTGGAGACGACGGCATTTGCGCCGGATGGATCGGCATCGCAGGCGGTGGGCAGCTTCGACAACACCACGCCACTGGCCACGCCGCTGGACGCGCGGCTGGGGGCGGGAATCCGATTCGCGCCGGCGACGCATCTGGAACTGCTGGCCGAAGCCTCGTATGCACTTGCGCTCAACGACGTCTTCTCCGACGACGCCGTCGGCGACAACGATTTCACCGTCGACCACATTTCACTCCTGCTCGGCGTCGGCTATCGCTGGTGAGGCAGTTTCACCCACGTGTCCGACGCGCTCCACCGATCCGATCGAATTCGTACCAGGTACGCACCGGTATCGATGCGGGCGGTGAGACCATCGGCCGAATTCGAAACCACCCTTCCAACCGCAACGCGTTCACCGCGGACATCGAAGAGTTCGACCCTCACACGGCCCGGATCGGTGACGGCGGGCGACCGGACGACGTCACCGGTGGTGGAGGAGACCCAGCACTGCATGTGCAGTTCATCGTCGGACCACTCCAGTGACCACACGGGGTGGTCCGTCGGGAGCTGACCTGCGCGTTGATCGCGTTCCGCGGCGGTCAGATCGCGCAGCGCCACCAGCTTCGGGATCGCGCCCGGAACGGAGGCGAGGCAGGAATCGACTGCGGCACGAGTTCGGTTCACGCGCCACGAAGCGGTGCGTGATCGTTGACGACGAGCCGCTCGCCCGCGCGCGGCTGCGGATGCTGCGTGCCGACGCCGACGTTGCAGTCGACGTGATCGACGAGTGTGCATCGGGTCAGGAGGCGATCGCGCTGATCGAGCGGGAGCGTCCGTTCGACTGTCGCGACTCAACCGCACGCTCGAGCGAATTCTCGAATGGGATCGACGAGGTGCAGACGAGGAGTCGAACGTGGCGGCGACGGCTCCGGCCGGAGGGCATGTGCTGGAGCGAATGATCACGCGCCCGGGGGCGCCATTTCGAAGTGGTGTCGACCGACCGTGTGGCGTGGTTCGAGGCGGCGGACAAGACGGTGTCGGCGTACGTCGACGGGGTGCCGCATCCGGTGTGATTCACGCTCGAGGTGCTCGAGCAGCGGCTGGACTGGCGGCGGTTCCTGCGCATTCACCGCTCATTCATCGTCAACACGGACCAGATCGGATCGCTGGTACCGTGGTTTGCGGGGACGTACGCGGTGGTGCGGCATGACGGAACGCGCCTGCCGGTCGCCAGACGACGGGTTCGCACCGTACGTGCGGTTCTTGGCGGGCAGGGCGGCTGAGGGGCATGCAGGAATTCGGAGGCGAAACGAAACGAGGGCCGCTCCTGCGGGAGCGGCCCTCGTGGGTACATCGCGGTGCGTTGCGACGTCGGCGATTACGAACTCGGGACGACCTCGATGACGACCGTCCGGTTGTAGTAACGGCCCTCGGGGCTGTCGTTACCGAACGGGGCGCGCATCGGTGTCTCGCCGAATCCATAGCTGTCGAACGTCACGTTCTTCCCGGCCAGCGCGGTCTTGAGCACGTTCAGTGCGCTCTGGGCGCGATCCTCCGAGAGTTTCAGGTTGCGATCCTCGGTTCCGA
Organism: Chlorobiota bacterium; assembly: GCA_963711465.1. GTDB lineage: Bacteria > Bacteroidota > Ignavibacteria > OLB7 > OLB7 > CAVQEG01. Next base: position 336,034 of record CAVQEG010000002.1, on the reverse strand, counting down.
CGACGTCGGTATGGCCGTGGATCACGACGGTGGCATTGGCGGGGACCTGCGGCGCAACGGTGTTACGCAGGAAGTCCTCGTACATGTCGAGCGTCGTCGACTGGTTGAACTCGTAGAGGATGGAGAACCGATGGTCGGTGACCGGCGGCTCGGCCAGACGCGCGAGCTGGAAGTTCTCCGTCTGCGAGACGGTCTCACCACTGGTCGTCCGGGCGGTCACGGTTGCGGTATAGGTACCGCTGCTGTTGGTACCGAGGATGGGCTCACCGGCGAGCTTCGTCTCGGTCATCGAGCCCTGGTAGGGGCCGTAGGTGCGATCGAATCCGTTACCGGTCACATGGACGGTCCAGCTGTCGATCGGCGTTTGGGTCACGGTGTTGACACTGAGCGTGACATCGTTGTCGGCGGCAGCCGACTGCATCGAGCGAATTTCCACCGGCTTGAGGATCGCGGGATCATCCGACTGGATCTCGACGCGGTCGTTCTCCTGAGCGACGAGATCGAGGTCCTCCTTCGGCGTGGACGCATCACCCGACGGATGGGGCGGCCGCGTCTGGGCGCTGACGTTGATCCGGGAAGGATCGATGCCGAACGTATTGACCAGATAGTCACGCACGTTACCGGCCATCAGCCGGGCATCGTTGGCGACCGGAGCCGATCCGACGAGACTGATCGTCGCACCCGGATTGTCCTGCATCCGCGAGCCCACGACGTTCATGATGTTGTAGTAGACGGTCATCTGCCGACTGCTCCGGTTGGAGGAGACATCGGCGAGATCGCCCGTTGCAGGCGGGTTCAGCAGATTCGAATCGGCGAACGACTGAGCGGCGCTCGGCGAGAGCTGCACGTACTCGTTCGGAATCGAGGTCTGACCCTTGTCGAAGAACATGTAGTTCCGGATGGGGAAGTACTCCCGCATCTCACGCTGTGTCACGATGGTCGACGGGGCGCGCACGGCAAGCGTAATTGCCGGGTGCGTCTCGGTGACGACGACCGGCTCGGGTGCGGTCTCGGCACCCATACCGAATTTCAGCTGCAGACCACCGCGGATGGTGGTCGTCACCCACACGTCGTTGCGATCCTGGAGCTGCGGGTAGTCCGACTTCACCTGGTCGAGCATGTAGCTCGCCTCGGCGAACGGCGTCAGGTACCAGCGCGTGGAGCTCTGGGGATCGTCATTGAGCATGATGTCGTAGCCAAGTCCGCCGCTGACGCCATAGGCGAAGCTCTTCGCATCGTTGAGCTTCTGACCCGAGATGGCCGGCGTCGTCTCATCGCGACCCGGTGTATAGTCGTACGAAGCGTTGATGAGCCACGACAGCAGCGGTCCTGCCGTCAGGTGGAAGTCCGGGTTGCCGAGGTTGACGCGCAGCATCGGCTCGACCGACAGATACGTCATCCGCGCTGAGAAGCGCGGCTCGGCGGCCGGATCGGTCAGGTCCCAGTTGTTGAAATGAACACGACGATCGTCGACCGAGGCACGCAGCTGCGCACCGAGCAGACCACCGCTGTTGTATTCGAACATGCCACCGAAGTAGTACCCGAGAGCGGTACCGTCGATGGTGTTGACTGTTCCGTCGTTGTTCGGTGTGTCGAAGAGGGTTCCGTTGCCCTGCGTACCGATGAGATTCAGCTGCTGGGCGCCGGCTCCGACGATGTTGCCGTTGAGTCCGCCGAAGACGCCGAGGCGTACCGGCGCACCGTCCCATGTGTCGTTGTCCACAACGGTTCCGTTCTGGACGTTGTCATCTGCATCCTGGGCCATTGTCGTATTCACGAAGAGGCCCAGTAACAGAAAAGTCATCAGAAGAGATGACTGCAGAGTTCGCTTTGCTAGCCTCATAATCTTCTCTACCTCCGCTTTGATTCGCAAAGTTGTATTCACGGTGGTCACAACAGATGTGCCAGCATGCGGCTCCGCGATTTTCACTCGGCCGACAGATGCAACTTGCGGCTAATCCATCCGGCAGTCCATGACTTGTGTCAAGCGCGGCAAATGAGTCGTTGCGCCAAACAATCGTAGCGGGAAACGGTGGCGGCGTGGAGGTGGGTGGGCGGCGAAGGCGGCCGGTGTGAACCGGCAGTCGTGGGGGCTGAACTCCCGGACTGTGTCAGGCTCCCGGTTTGAATTTCACCATGCGCAGTCGGTTGGTATGGCGCGCGGTGACATCGTAGTCGACGTCGTCCATGACGAGCTTGATGATATGCAGTCCGAGTCCGCCGCGGCGCATGCGCTCGAAGTACCGTTGCATATCGAACTTGATCGAGCGGTCGGGAGTGAAGCCGCAGCCCTGGTCGGTAAGGACGATGAGGAAGCGGTCGTCGGAGGTGGAGATATCGAGGTTGAACTCGCGCGTGGGGTCGCCCTTGTAGGAGTGCTTGATGATGTTGGTGCACGCTTCATCGACGGCCAGGGCGAGTCGATAGGAGGTGTCCTCATCGAACCCGAATCGCAGCGCTTCGGACTCCACCACGGTTCGGATGTGATGAAGCTCATCGGTCCGGCTTGGAACGACCTGATGGATTCGCAGCGTGTATTCCGCGTTGTCGTGCATGGTGCTAGTCGGCGTTGGACACGCGTTCGGCGAACTTCTGTCGGGCCTGCTGCTCGTCGTCGTAGATCTCGTAGAGCGTGGGAAAGCCAAGGAGGTCGAACACGTTGTAGACCTTGGGGGACATGCCGACCAGTTTGATGTCGCCGTTGTTCCCGCGAACGTCCTCGATGAAGGCCATGAACACGCCGAGGCCGGCGCTGGAGATATAGGTGAGATCGCGGAAGTTGACGATGATGTTGTATCGGTTCTCATCGATCAGACCGCGGAACGTATCCTCCAGCTGCGGAGCGGTGTGTGCATCGAGGAAGCCGACGAGGTCGACGACCTCGGCAGGGGGATTCTGGCGTAGCGATATCGTGAACTCATTCATCGGAAGACAGTGGGAATACTGCGGTCGGATCGACCGGGTTGCACCCACGTCCGCATTGGCGGACAGTCGGGTTCCAGGGTAGTGGTAGAATCGGAATCGTGCGGTTGAAGCGACGGGTGTCATCTCCAGTGGACAACGACGATGGTGCTGTCGTCGGAAGGGGGCACGCCTCTGGTAAACGTAGAAATTTCCTCAAACATTGCATCGCGGATCGCAAGGGCGCTTCGCGCGTCGAGGGCGGCTTCAGCGGCTTCGACGTCGGTTCCCGCGGCGGCTTCACGTCGGCCGCCCTCGAGGTCGCGCTCCGGTCGGACATCCTCCGGCGTGTCGACCTCGTCTGGGGAGCCGTCGAGCGTTTCAGCCACGAGCGCATTGACGTGATCGACCGCCCGCTGGGCCATCACCGCCAGCCGCTCATATCCGAGTTCGGTCCCGTCCGGATCGGTCGCCTCGGGGATACCGTCGCTGACGAAGATGGCGGCGTCGCCCGGTTCGAAGTCGACCTCGTCGATGTCGAGCATACGATCGAACACTTCGGGCCGCGCGATGGCGAGCCCCAGGCCGTCGGGGCGGCTGTAGTGGGCACGTCCGCCGCGCACCAGCAATGTGGGGCAGTGACCGGCGCGGGCGATCGACATGCGGCGTTCCACGGGTGCCAGCCGCGCGCATGTCATCGTCGCGAAGCGACGGCGGTCGATGTTGCCGTAGAGCGCGACGTTGATTTTCGACAGCAGCTCGCGGGGCGACGCGCAGGCCCGGTTCAGCGCCTGAATGATTCCCTTGATCATGCTCATGTACAGTGCCGCGCTGGCGCCCTTGCCGGATACATCGGCGATGATCACGCCGATCGAGTCATCCTCGAAGCCGACGACATCGAAGTAATCGCCGCCGACGATGCTGGCCGGAACGGATTCGGCGTGGATACGGAAGCAGGGGCTCTCCGGAAGCTGTCGCGGCAGAAGTCGCTGCTGCGCGTCGCGCGCGATCACCATCTCCTGTTCGAGCCGTTCCCGCTGCATCGACTCCTGGATGAGACGGGACTGATCGATTGCCAGGGCGATCTGGTCGGCAACGGCCTCGAGGATCGTGACGTCTTCGGAATCGAAGGCGTGCGGGCGGGACTTTGCGACGTACAGCACGCCGATCGTGCGTCCGGCGAGCTGGAGCGGTGTGGCGGCTGCCGAGCGAATCACGATCTCTGCGGGGCCGGATCGATCGGTGACCTCGATTGCCGTGGCGACCGACACCCGCCTGCGTCTCGATGTCCAGAGCGACGGGCTCGGGCGCTCGCGCGATTCGACAGCGTCCATGACCGCGCGCGCGGCCGGGTCTGCCAAGTGCCTGGTACTCTCATGAACGATATGGGCGTCTGCGGTGGCGGCATCACGCAGCCGCATCCATGCCACTGCGCTGCCGGTCACCTCGCGGGCGATCGACAGCGACGTGTCGACCAGCTCCAGCGGATCGAACGAACGTGTCAGCAACTGCGCCAGGTTCACCAGCGACGCGACCTCGTTGTTGCGTCGGTCGATCGCTTCGGCCGTCGGGATGCTCAGCAGCGCGTTGAAGAAGACGCACAATTGCGTCACGATCATTGCGACCGCCACACAGAGCGACAGCGCCAGCAGACCGGGGAAGAACGAGGCGAGGGCCCGCGCGGTATTGGTGCCGTGAAGAAGCGCAAGCAGAATGATCGATGTGGTAATGCCGGCCGCCGAAAGTGCGAGGACCCAGAGTTTCTGCCGCTTGCGCTGGTTGATCAGCCAGCGGCTTCGGATCGAGCGGACGAAGGCGACGATGCCGATGAGATTGATCAGCGGCAGAACGACGTACCGGTCGTCGGCCATGGCTTCGACCGAGACGGGGATAATCTGCCCGACGGCGACGGCTGCAATCACCGTCAGCGAGAAGAGGACCGCCAGCAGAGGCGTCGAGTGACGCGATCGATACCTGTAGAGCATCGACGTCCCCTCGGCCAGCACCGGCAGGGCCAGCAGCGTGACCAGGCCCGCCAGGCGTCCGATGATCAGGGAGCCGAGACCGTCGGGTCCATCGGATGCGGAGTAGGCGAACGGGAGCATACCCGCCAGCAGGAGGGCAAGCGAGGCGATGCCAAGGACGACCGTCAGGCGCACGAACACCCGGTAGGCGCGCGCGTCGTCATCGATGCGATCCGGGTTGACGATGCGCAACAGCATCGGCACGAGCGCGATCAGCATCACGATGCGCCGCGCCGGATGGAATGCATCCGGTGTCAGCCGATTCAGATCGCCGCGCAGCAGGTCGAATCCCAGCAGGAGCGTCCACGCGACTGCCACGACGCCGAGGGCGGGTCGCAGCGGCGGGCGCGGAAGTCGACCGAGGGTCTGTTCGATTCTGAAACGGATTGCGTTCACGGAGCGCCGGGGAAGGTGCGTCAGAGTGACGGTGACGAGAGCTCGGACGTCGCGGCTACGGCACGCCGGGTCGGCGATGTCGCGGCCGCACGTTTTGGGGATTGAATTCGTCGATAAATAAGCGCGTCCTCCCGTCGTGCACAGACGTGCATAGACGGGGCGACGCCGACCACATTGCCCGTCCTGTTGCGGATAGCGCCAAATATGATAACTTGGAGGTTACCGTCATCAGGCATTCCACTGAACATGCAGGAGTTTCCTTATGGCCCGTGCCAAGCAGTCCAAGTACATCACGTTGTCGAATCTATGCGAGCTGTGCGTGACGCCGACGAAGTTTGAGCTGGTTGGCGAGGCAGACGGGCAGGAGGATGGAAAGCGGTGGGCCAAGTGTTCGAAATGCCACCATACGATGAAGATCGACATGATGGTCATCGAAGGTGAACGCAGGGCGAGCAGGGAAGTGAATGTATCGGTCGAGGATTGCATTCCGTACTCGCCGAAGAGCATCTACACGATTGGTGACGCGATTTATCACAAGACCTGGGACGACGTCGGTACGGTCGTCTCCAAGGAGCTTACCTCCAACGGCAGCCAGGCGATCGTCGTCGCCTTTTCAAAGCTGGGCGAGAAGCGGTTGATCGAGAACCTCGTCTGAACGCGCCTCGCCGCTGCCGGGAGTAGTGAAGATGTCAGAAACAGTGTAATTCATTCCAACAGCAACAGGCACCTGAAAGGAGGTGAACGAGATTTGGTCGGAGTAACCGTTCAGGACAACGAATCGATTGATCGGGCGCTGCGTCGCTTCAAGAAGAAGTACGAGCGCTCGGGTATCCTCAAGGAATTCAAGCGACGCACCTTCTACGTCAAACCGTCGGTGGTCAACCGGATGGCGCGGCAGAAGGCGATCCGTCGCCAGCATCGACTTTCCAAGGAGATGCAGTAAGCGACAGACGTGCCGCCGGAGCGCGTGCGCCCGTTGCCATTGTGCCGGGTGGGCCGACTCCGGCGGCACGTTTCGTTTTGTGGCCGGATGATGCACCCGCCCGCCGGCGGGACCTCCACTTGTCCGGCATTCGTTCGACCCGATATATTCGCCCGCCACTCCAGGAGCATGCATCCCCGCTCAGCGTCGTCCCCTTCCGGGTCGATCCATTGGCAGGAGCGCCTGCATCGCCTCCCGAGTCCGGCTGTGACGAATGCGGGATGGGTTCGCGGCACCGGCCGCGTCCGGATGTGAAGGATTCGACGATCGGTCATGAATCAGGCTGTGGAGATCCGATATGAACGAGTACACGGCACTGGATCACGGTGAGAAGGCGTCGGTCGTTACCGAACGGCTCGTCGCAAAGGGAAAGACACTCCTCGAGCTGTGCCTGGAACGCGACAAGAACCTCTGCATGAAGGGGTTCATCGACTGTCAGGTCGAAAAAGGTGGCATCTACCTCGATGTTCTCGGCGAAATGCTCGGCTATGTCGAAGGACAGATCGCCGAAGCCCGGTCGCACAAGCGCCGTGAACTGCTCGTCGACCTGCGTGACTACGCGGTCGAGCAGCTGCGACTCGCCGCATCCGAATCGGCGCCCGTGCCCTGATCCCCCCCCAACACAACGCACGAAAACACAACCGGCGCCGCTTTGATTTCCCATCTCGAAGCGGCGCTTCTACTTGTTGGACCCTCACGCACCATGGCTTACCAACCCGGCGAGATCGAGGCGCGCTGGCAGCGCTACTGGGAGGAACACGAGACGTTCCGCACCGACACGAGCGACAGGTCGCGCCCGAAGTTCTATGTGCTCGGAATGCTCCCGTACACCTCCGGCTCGGGGCTGCATATCGGTCATCCGGAGAGCTACACCGCCGTCGACATCCTCGGCCGCTACCACCGGCATCGCGGATTCAACGTCCTCAACCCCATGGGCTGGGACGCGTTCGGCCTTCCGACCGAACAGCACGCGATGAAGACCGGCGTGCATCCGCGGATCATCACCAGGCAGAACATCGCGACGTTCCGACGGCAGCTCAAGTCGATCGGCTTCGGCTATGACTGGTCCCGCGAGGTATCCACCGCCGATCCCACCTACTACGGACAGACGCAGTGGATCTTTCTGAAGCTCTACGACACATGGTTCGATGTCCGGATGCAGAAGGGACGCCCCGTCGCTGAGCTCGTCGCAGAGCTCGAGCGCGACGGCACGGCGAACCTCCCGCGTCCGCGTGAGTACGACGGTCCCGAGTGGGGATTCGATGCGTCGGCGTGGAATGGATTCTCCGCACTCGAACGCCAGCAGGTGCTGGCGAACTTCCGCCTGGTCTACGAGGCCGAGATGCCGGTCAACTGGTGCGAGCAACTCGGGTCGGTGCTCGCCAACGAGGAGGTCGACGAATGGGTCGGCAAGGGGTACACCGTCGAGCGACGTCCGATGCGGCAGTGGATGATGCGCATCACCGCCTACGCCGAACGGTTCCTCGCGGGTCTGGAGACGCTCGACTGGGAGGAGCGGTCGAAGACCGTGCAACGCGAGTGGATCGGTCGGTCGACCGGCGCCGAAATACGGTTCGCAACCGAGTCGGGCGATGAACTGCGGGTCTTCACCACACGACCCGATACGCTCTTCGGCGTCACGTTCATGACCATCGCTCCGGAGCATCCGATGCTCGAACGGCTGACGACCGACGATCGGCGTGCCGAGGTCGAGGAGTACCGACGTCAGGCGTCACTGAAGAGCGAACTCGATCGGCAGTCGCAGGAGGAGAAGACCGGTGTGTTCACCGGCAGTTTCGCGATCCATCCCGCCGACGGCCGACGCGTTCCGGTCTGGACCGGCGATTATGTGCTCGCCGGCTACGGAACGGGCGCCGTCATGGGAGTACCCGCGCATGACGAACGCGACTTCGCCTTCGCCTCCCGGTTCGGACTGGAGATCCGGCCGGTAATCGAACCGCCGGAGGGTGCCGACCTTCACGATGCGGTGATGCATGGTCAGGCGTGCTACACAGGGGCGGGAACGATGGCGAATTCGGATGGCTTCGATGGAATGCCATCCGAGAAGGGCGGTGACGCGATCGTCACATCGCTCGGCGAGGCGGCACAGCAGACGGTGCAGTACCGCCTGCGCGACTGGCTCTTCAGTCGGCAGCGGTACTGGGGAGAGCCGATTCCGATCGTGCACTACGAGAGCGGACTGGTCATGCCGCTCGATGAGAGTGAGCTGCCGCTGGAGCTGCCCGATCTCGAAGAATTCAAACCGTCGGGTTCCACCGAATCCCCGCTCGTGCTGGCGACCGACTGGCTGAATGTGGAGCATCCGGTCCACGGTCGCGGGCGCCGAGAGACGAACACGATGCCGCAGTGGGCGGGATCGTGCTGGTACTACCTCCGGTACGTCGATCCGGCAAACGCGATCGTGCCGATCGACCGGGAACTCGACGGATTCTGGCTGCCGGTCGACCTGTACATCGGCGGACCGGAGCACCTGACGACCCACCTGCTGTACGCGCGCTTCTGGCACATGGTGCTGCACGATCGCGGCGTGCTGAAGAGTCCCGAGCCCTTCCGACGACTGATCCATCAGGGGATGGTGCTCGGCGAGGACGGGCAGAAAATGTCCAAGTCGCGCGGCAACGTGATCAATCCCGATGTCGTGGTGGACGAATACGGCGCCGACGCGCTTCGTCTCTTCGAGATGTTCATGGGACCGCTCGAGATGGACAAGCCATGGTCGTCGAAGGGAATCGAGGGCGTACGACGGTTCCTCGCGCGTGCCTGGCGGATGGTCGCCGGCGACGAGGATGCGAACGTGGTGGCGCTGGTCGACGATCGCGAGATGACTGCCGACGAGGAGCGGGTGCTGCACCAGACGATCCGGAAGGTGAGCGAAGACATCGAGTCCGTGCGACTGAACACGGCGATCTCGGCGCTGATGGTCTTCGTGAACGAATTCCTCAACCTCGACGTCAAGCCGCGTCCGGCAATGGAGGCGTTCGCGGTACTACTGTCGCCGTTTGCGCCGCATCTCGCCGAAGAGATCTGGGCGCGTCTCGGTCACCAGCCGTCGATCGCCGACGCGGCGTGGCCTTCGTACGACGCGGCCAAACTCGTCGAACAGGAGATCGAGATCGTCCTGCAGGTCAACAGCCGGATTCGAGAACGGGTCCGGGTGGCACCGGGCACCGATCGCGACGCGCTCGAGCGTCTGGCGCTCGACAATCAGACGGTCCGGGAGCTGATCGACGGGAAGACCGTGCGGAAGGTGATCGCTGTTCCGGACAAGCTGGTGAACGTCATCGCCAGCTGAGGCGGCGGCCGTCCGAGCGGCTGCAACTTCTGCCGCTGCCGGGAGTAAGCAACGAATTCAACGTCCCCCAGCCCGACGCATCGGATGCGACTGCGGTCCGACGTGCCGGCTCACATGACTCGCATGAGCAGCAATGGATACCTCGAACGCACTCCGGCGCAACCGCGTCACGTTTCCTGAAATCAGATCGAAGACGTGGGAGCATCCGGCCGACCGCGCGGCGCTCACGGCGTTGCGGAAGGTGCCGGGGCTCGATCTTCTGCTGCAGAAGCTCATCGGCGTGACGACCGAGAAGTCGCTGCGGCTGCTCACGCTCGCCTCGGCGGTTCGCGTCACCGACACGCAGTTCCCCCGTGTCAATCGGCTCTATCGCGATGCGTGCGGAGTGCTCGACGTCGCCGAGCGACCGGAACTGTTCGTCTCGCAGAGTCCGTTTCTCAACGCGGGTGCGATCGGCGTCGACCATCCGTTCATCGTTCTGAATTCCTCCCTCGTGGAATCGGTGGGGGACGAGGAGCTGCTCTCGGTGATCGCGCACGAACTCGGGCACTGCATGAGCGGGCACGTGCTGTACAAGACGTTGCTGGCGATTCTGGTGCGCTTCTCCGCGATCGCCTTCGCGGTTCCCCTCGGTGGCGCATCGCTGATGGCGATCATCATGGCGCTGCGCGAGTGGGATCGCAAGAGTGAACTGAGCGCCGATCGCGCCGGGCTGCTGGTGGTGCAGGATCCGCAGGTTTCCTACTCGCTGCTGATGAAGCTGGCCGGCGGTGCCCGCACCGATCAGATGGACATCAACGAATTCTTCCTGCAGGCAGAGGAATACAACAATTCCGGCAACCTGCTCGACATCGTCTACAAGCTGTTCAACCTCGTCGGACAGACGCATCCGTTCCCGGTACTTCGACTGACGGAATTGAAGTCGTGGGTGGATCGGGGTGAATACGGAACGATTCTCAGCGGCGAGTATCGCCGTCGGTCCGGCGATTCTACCGATGACGTGCGCGAGGCGTTCCGAAAGGCCGCCGGACAGTACCGTGAGGATTTCACCAACGCACAGGATCCGCTGGCCGACATTCTGCGCAACGCGGCGGGAGCGGCCAACACGGCGTCGCAGAAGGCGCGCGAGATGTTCGACGCGCTGTTCAACGAGAAGAAGTAGTCATCAGAATCTCGGCAGATCGCCGAGATCGTCACCGGGCTGATCGGTGTGGTCGCGACGCAGGTAGTACCTGTGTTCGACCTCGGCAAGTCGAACCGGATCGCCAGGCAATCGCCGACCTTCCCTGACATTCAGCGTTCGGTATCCACGCGACCTGCTACGCAGGTTCAGAATCACTGTGCTTCTGGGCTGCACCAGACCGTACGGGGCGAACGAGCCGTTCTCGAGCGCCTTGTGCACACGGCAGTGTGTAATGTGACCGCCTCTGGTGCGGACTGCGGAGATATAGTAGTCCGTTGTCTTTCCCATCCTTGTAGCAGTGCTGGTCGACTCAGTGTGACTGACGGCGGATCGCGGGAAGCACCGAACGCGGTACCGTCATCCGATGTCCGAAGTGCGTGCCCATGCGCCCATCGGTTCGACCTCTCAGTTGCTTCCGTGCGTACTCTGGCGGTGTGGTGTCAAACGATCACATTGTATGCCAGACTCCGCTTCCGTGGCCGGTTCGCATCCGCGCGCCGCGCCGCGTCTCCCCACCTTTGAATTCAACCCGCCTGACTCGTGAACACCGATTTCTTCTCGCTCGATGATGCTCCAGCTGCGTCGGCACCGGAGACGTTCGACAACACGCCCGAGGCGCTTCGACCTCTGTTCTACATCCGACCGGAGGTCGCGTTCCTCAACCACGGCTCCTTTGGTGCGGTGCCCCGTCCGGTGATGGAACACTACCACCGATGGCAATTGCTGGCCGAGGAGCAGCCGGTGGAATTCTATGGACGCGATGCGGCGCAGCTGCTGGCGCGATCGCGCGCGCTGCTGGCCGCGCGGATCGGATCCGAACCTGAGGACCTCGTCTACGTGACCAATGCGACGGTCGCGGTGAACATCGTCGCGCGCTCACTGGAACTGGGGACGGGAGACGAGGTGCTGGCCACCGATCACGAGTACGGAGCATGCGATCGGGCGTGGACGTTCATCTGTCGCAATTGCGGCGCGGCGTACCGCAAGGCGACCATTCCCGTTCCCGTGGAGGATCCGGTCGATGTGGTGGACAGGATCTTCGCCGCGGTGACGCCGGCGACGCGTGTGCTCTTCGTCAGCCACGTCACCTCGCCGACGGCGCTCACGTTTCCGGTGGCGGAGATCTGCCGTCGCGCCCGAGCGATGGGAATCATCACACTGGTCGACGGAGCGCACGTTCCCGGTCAGATTGCGCTCGACCTCGGGTCGATCGGCGCGGACTTCTATACGGGAAATCTCCACAAGTGGCTCTGCGCGCCGAAGGGCTCCGCGTTCCTGTATGCGCGAGCGGAGACGCAGTCGCTGCTCGAGCCGCTGGTGGTCAGCTGGGGATGGGAACCGAACGAGCAGTGGGCCGCTGTGAGCACGTTCATTTCACATCACGAGTATCGGGGAACGCGTGACATCTCCGCGTCGCTCTCTGTTCCGGCGGCATGGGAGTTCCAGCAACGGTACCGCTGGAACGAGGTACGCGAACGCTGCCACGGGATGATCCTCGAGGCGAGTGACGATCTCATGGGGGTGCTGGACGCCGAGGCGATGACGGTCGACGGAGATGCGGGTGGATACCGGTGGTTCGAGCAGATGCGGGCGTTCCTGCTGCCGGACGAACTCGACGGAGCCGAGCTGAAGCAGCGGCTGTACGACGACCATCTGGTGGAGATACCGCACTTCCGGTGGAACAACCGGGACACGATCCGCATTTCGGTACAGGGATACACATCGTACTCGGAGCTCGAGCGGTTGATCGAGGGAATACGAGCGATCGTGTAGTGGCGCCGGGGCTATCGACCGCGCTCGAGCTGGCGGATCTTTTCGATGCGGCGGACGTGGCGTGGCTCGCCGGAGAACGTCGCGTTCAGAAACGTGGTCACCAGCACCTTCGCCAATTCAATGCCGATCACCCGCGGTCCGAGGCAGAGGATGTTGGCGTCATCGTGTTCGACGCACTGGCCGGCCGAGTAGGCGTCGTGAGCGAGGGCGGCACGAATGCCGGTGATCTTGTTGGCGGCGATCGAGGCACCGACGCCACTGCCGCACAGGAGGATTCCCCTGTCGACGCGGCCGCTCACCACTTCCTCAGAAACCGCTCTGGCGATATCGGGATAGTCGCTCGGCGAGGCGTCGTACGCGCCGGCGTCGGTGACGTCGTACGTGTGCGCGAGCCATTCGCGCAGTGCCTCCTTCATTTCGAAGCCGGCGTGATCGGCACCGATTGCAATTCTCATGGTAGTTGCGAAGCGTCTCGTCGCTGAAGGAATTCTCTACTCACCATCCTCACTCTGACCGGAACCCAGCAGCCAGTCGAGTTCGCGGCCGGCCTGCGCGATTTCCTCGACGAGTTCTCTGGCTTTCCCGGCGACGTGTTCCGGCGTAATGCCGAAGTGCTCCAGGACATCGGCCAGCGGTGCCGAGGCGCCGAAGGAGGACATGCCGACGTGGAGGTCCGACAGTCCGTTCCATCCGAGCTCGACACCGGCCTCGATGCTGACGACAGGAACGGCGATCGGGAAGAGTTCCATCACGTATTCGGGATCCTGCTCGTGGAGCAGTTCCATACAGGGCAGACTCACCACGCGTGCATGGATGTCGTTGCCGAGGAGGATATCCGCGGCGTCGAGGGCGATGTGGACTTCGCTGCCGGTGGCGACGAGCACGACATCGATATCCGACAGTTCGGGATCGACGTCGCGGAGCACGTACCCGCCGCGGCGAGCGCTGTCGCCGTCGGTGCCATCGAGCACGGGAACGCCCTGCCGTGTCAGCGCGATCGCGGTCGGCGCGTTCCTGCGTTCGACGGCCATCTGCCAGGCGACGGCCGTTTCGTTGGCATCGGCCGGGCGGAATACCCACAGGTTCGGGATCGCGCGCAGGGAGGCGAGCTGTTCCACCGGCTGGTGTGTGGGGCCATCCTCGCCGAGCGCGATCGAATCGTGGGTGAAGACGAAGATCGAACCGTACCCACTGAGTGCGGCCAGCCGGATGGCGGGTCGCATGTAATCGCTGAAGATGAGGAAGGTGCCGCCGTAGGGGACCAGGCCGGTAACGGCCATGCCGTTCATGATCGCACCCATGGCATGCTCGCGGACCCCGAAGTGGATGTAGCGGCCGCCGTAGTGCCCCGGTTCCACATCCTCGCTCGATCGCACCTTCGTGTCGTTCGATGGCGTCAGATCGGCCGATCCACCGATGAGAAAGGGGATGACGGGTGTCAGTGACGCGAGCGCGGCGCCGCTGGCCTTGCGGGTGGCCATCGACGTACCGGTTTCGAACGTCGGACGGGTGTTGCTAAGTTCGGCCGGAAGGGTTCCGCTCACCCACGCATCGTAGTCGCGCGAGGCGTCACGATGGTCGCGACGGAATTCCGCGAGCAGGTCGGCATGGCGCTGTTCGTCGACGGCGCCGGCCCGAGCAAATTCTTCAAACGCCCTGCGGACGTCGTCTTCGACCACGAACGACCGGTCCGGATCGAACCCATAGAATTCCTTCGTGCGGCGGAGCTCTTCGGCACCGAGCGGCGAGCCGTGCACTGCGGCGGTGCCTTCCTTATCGGGAGCGCCGTAGCCGATAGTCGTGCGGACGCGAATCAGCGTCGGGCGACCGTGTTCGAGCGTGGCGGCGGTAAGCGCCTCATCGACGGCATCGACATCATTGCCATCCTCGACGACGAGGACCTGCCAGCCGTAGGCATCGTACCGTTTCCCGACATCTTCTGTGAAGGCGAGGCTCGTCGATCCGTCGATGGAGATTCGGTTGTCATCGTAGAGGACGACCAGTTTTCCGAGCCGCAGGTGTCCGGCCAGGGAGGACGCCTCGGAGCTGACGCCTTCCATCATGTCACCATCGCTTGCGATCACGAATGTCCGGAAATCGACGACGGGGAATTCCGGTCGGTTGATGCGCGCAGCGAGGTGGCGTTCGGCCAGGGCGATGCCGACGGCATTGGAGATACCCTGACCGAGCGGGCCGGTAGTGACCTCGACGCCGGGCGTGAGGCGGTATTCGGGGTGGCCGGGGGTAATCGACCCGAGTTGACGGAACCTTTGCAACTGCTCCATGGTGAGTTCACGAACGCCGAAGAGATGGAGCAGCGAATAGAGGAGTGCCGAGCCGTGACCGGCCGAGAGCACGAAGCGGTCACGATTCGGCCATGCGGGATCGAGCGGATTGAAACGGAGGTGGCGCGTCCAGAGGGCGTAGGCCATCGGAGCGGCACCGAGCGGCAGTCCCGGGTGACCTGACGCGGCGGTCTCGACCATGTCGACGGCGAGCATACGGATCGTGTCGACGTTGCGCTGGTGGTTCATGGCAATCGGCGATTCAGATGATGGCGGAGGTCGTGCAGCACGCTGCGCAGGGCACTGTTGCTGACGGTGACCTCGCCGTGGATTCGGTGTCGGACGCGGAACATCGTGCTTCGGCCTCCGCGCGCGTCGTAGGGTTCGACCGACAGATCACCATATCCCATGTCGAAGTAGTCGGACTGGCCCGTGAGGTAGTCCTGCAGTTCGGCGACCTGCGGCAGGCCGAGCTCACTCGACAGCATCGTCCAGAGGATGTCGCTGTTCGTCTTCATCGCACGATTGCGGGTCGGGAGTCAATCAATCGTTCAGTACGAGACGAGGCGTTCGACAGCGCGAGCGATGGCGTCGACGGAGGGAACGACCGCATCCATGAGACCAACGTTGTAGGGTACCGGGCAGTCGGCTGTTGCAAGCCGCAGCACCGGTGCATCGAGATCGCGGAATGCCTGTTGGACGATGGTCGCAGCGATCTCCGCGCCAAATCCGCAGGTCCACGTATCCTCATGAAGGACCATGCAGCGACTGGTGCGGCGAACCGACTCGAGCACCGTCTCGACGTCCCATGGCTGGATGGTCCGAAGGTCGATCACCTCGACGTCCAGTCCCGACTTCTCGACAGCAGTCAGGGCACGGTGAACCATTTCGCCCCAGGTGACGATCGACGCCTGCTCACCGCTGCGTACGATACTCGCGCGACCGAACGGCACGAGGAAGTCATCGCCCGGATAGGGGCGTCGCGCCTCCTTCGTGTCGAGCAGTGCGCGATGTTCGAAGAAGAACGTGGGGTCGTTGCCGCGGATTGCCGAGCGGAGGAGGCCGACGGCATCTTCGGCATTCGAAGGCACGGCGATGCGCCACCCGACCAGATGCGCGTAGATGGCCTCGCCGGAGACGGAGTGCCACGGGTCGCCGGTTTTCTTTCCGAATCCGACGGGCACCCGCACGATGACCGGCGCGGCGAATTTGCCCGCGGTGCGCCAGCGGATCGTGCCGCAGTCGTTGATCTGCTCATGTGCCGGATCTGCATACTTGCGGAACTGGATCTCGGGCACGGGTACGAGGCCGGCGATCGCCATTCCGACGGAGCGCCCGATGATGCCTTCCTCGCTGAGGGAGGTATCGAAGACGCGGTCGGCGCCGAAGCGCGACTGCAGGTCGATGGTTGCGCCGTGGACACCGCCCTTGGCGCCGACGTCCTCGCCGAAGACGATCACGCGCTGCTCTCGTTCGAGTTCGACAGCAAGCGTGCGTCTGACGGCGTCGACGAGATTCATCCGCGGACCTTCCGGGTGCGGCGTGTGTGTCGTGTCGTCCTGCGATTCAGCCGCGGCCTGACCGTCGTCAGCCAGAATTCCGCCGATCGTCTGTGGCCGCCCGGGTTCGGAGAAGACGTCGTGCAGAACGTCGGCGGGATCGGGATCGGGCGATGCGACGGCGCGCTCGACCACTGCGGCAATGTCCTCATCGACCTCGCTGGCCAGGGCGTCCCACTCCTCGAGAGAGAGGAACTCATTGGCGGCGAGGTAATCGCGCAGCTTCGGCAGGGGATCGTCGGCCTGTTCACGTGCGAGCAGATCGTCGGATTTGTAGGCCTGGGTATCGACGAAGGAGTGTCCGCAGAGGCGGGGTACGACGACGCGGAGGAGAACGGGTCCCTCGTCCTGGCGGACGGCTCGCACGGCCTCGGCAACGAGGCGGGCGGTCAATTCCGGATCGGTACCGGAGCCATCGAGGATACGGAGGTTGGCGAACGACGCGAGGTTGTCGGCGATGTTGGCGCCGGGTGTCTGGGCGGCACCTGGCACTGAGATACCGTAGCCATTGTCTTCGATGAAGAAGATGTAGGGGAGGCGTTCGGTCGTAACGATGGTCAGGGCGGACCAGAAGCCATTGGTGGCACAGGAGGCATCGCCACCGAGGGCGACCGCGACTGCACCATTCCACTCCTTCTGTTTGAGCGAGCCGGCGCGATAGCGGATGGCCTGTGCCCATCCAGCGGCGGGGGTATACTGCGCGCCGACATCGCCGCTGGTGGGAAGGATGGTAGCGGCGCCGCGGGACGGCATGTTATGCACGACACCGATGTCGCGACCTTCGGAGATCCCGCCGCTGCGTCCCATGGTGCTGCGCAGTGCTTCTTCGGGTTCGAGACCTGCGGCGAGCATGAACGGGCGCGACCGGTAGTAGACGGTAGCGGCATCGCGGGGGTGATCCAGAGCGAGGCCGAGGAGGATCTGGGCGAGGTCATGGCCACGGGAGGAGAACTGGTAGGTGACGAGGCCCTGGGGAACGAGTCGTTCCTCTTCGGCGCGATCGAGCGCTCGGGAGACGAGCATCAGTCGGGCGACGCGGGACCAGTCGACGGATGGATTGGCGTCGTCGGGCGACCGGCCGTTGGCGGGGCTGGGTCGTGGGGAGCCTTTCGGGGTCGACTGCTTCGTCGCGGCCTCGGAGCCGGCGGAGCGGGCGGTGTCAGGTACGGGCATAGCGACAGGAGAATACGGGTCATTGAACGGAGAGGGGGCCGGCCGAGGGGGGGGCGCCGATCAACGACGGGACGATCGCACAGTGGGCGGTGGCCCGGAGCAGAGGGGCGGCCGCGGCGGGGCAAGACGACCAAGATACGCAATGGGATCGGGCTCCGGGAAGGGAGGGGAACCGGGGGCACTCGGGGCGGCGTCACTCCTCTTGGGTGCCGTTATTGCTCTGTCAGAATCCGATGGATTTTCGAGGCGAGGGGGGTGTATATTGGTCGCCCGGTTTCGCCGGGGGAAGCCCAGAAGTTGGGGCCAGTAACGAGGAGCGAGCAGATGGGACGGCCGGACGACCACAGCCCTTAAAGACCTCAGCCCACCGCCTCACACTCATTCCGGGAGAGCCCGTAGCGCGCGCGCCACCTGTCGGCACGGACGCGCTGGACCATTCATTCGCCAACCGACGCAGTAGGACGTACCATGAAGATTGCACGCCGTTTCACCAGAGCCGGTGAGAACGTCTACGACCTGTTCGAGTATACACGCCGCAAATCCGTGCTTCGCAACACCGATGGCTCGGTCGTCTTCGAAATGAGCGACATCGAGGTTCCGGCGACGTGGTCGCAGGTGGCGACCGACATCCTGGCGCAGAAGTATTTCCGGAAGGCGGGTGTGCCGAAGCTCGACGAGGAGGGGAATCCGGTGGTCGGTGGTGACGGCGAGCCTGTGCTCGAATCCGAGACGAGCATCCGGCAGGTGGTCCACCGCATGGCGGGCTGCTGGACGCAGTGGGGACGCGACTACGGCTACTTCGACACCGAGGAAGACGCCTCGGCGTTCTACGACGAAACCGCCTACACGCTGCTGGCGCAGATGACCGCGCCGAATTCACCGCAGTGGTTCAATACGGGGCTCAACTTCGCCTACGGCATCACCGGGCCTGCCCAGGGGCACTACTACGCCGATCCGAAGACCGGGCGGCTGACCCGTTCGAAGGACGCCTACACCCGACCCACACCGCACGCCTGTTTCATCCAGTCGGTCAACGATGATCTGGTCAACGAAGGCGGGATATTCGATCTGATCACGCGTGAGGCGCGGATCTTCAAGTACGGCAGCGGAACGGGTTCGAACTTCTCGGCGCTTCGTGCCGAGGGCGAGCCGCTCTCCGGCGGCGGCGTCTCCTCCGGCCTCATGTCGTTCCTGAAAGTGGCCGACCGTGCGGCCGGGGCGGTCAAGTCCGGCGGCACCACGCGCCGCGCTGCCAAGATGGTCATCCTCAACGTCGACCATCCCGACATCGAGACGTTCATCGACTGGAAGGTCGTCGAGGAGCAAAAGGTGGCGGCGCTGGTGGCGGGCTCGAAGATCAACAACGTCTTCCTCAACGAGATCATGCGCCTTGCGCGGCGCAACGGCACCGATTACACGGAACCCGGGACTGAGCTGCACGAACTGATCCAGCGCGCACTCAACCGCGGTGTTCCGATGAACTACATCGTACGGGCCCTCGCGCTGGTCGATCAGGGCGAATCGCATATCGACATCCGCACGTTCGACACCCACTACGAGGGTGAGGGGTACAACACGGTGTCGGGGCAGAATTCGAACAATTCCGTTCGGGTCACCGACGACTTCATGCGGGCGGTGGAGACCGATGGTGACTGGCAGCTGACGTGGCGCACGAGCGGCGAGGTGGCGAGGACGGTCAAGGCGCAGCATCTGTGGACCAAGATCAACTATGCGGCCTGGAGCTGTGCCGATCCCGGGCTGCAGTACGACACGACCGTCAATGAATGGCATACCTGCCCGCGCGACGGCCGGATCAACGCGAGCAACCCGTGTTCGGAGTACATGTTCCTCGACGACACGGCGTGCAATCTGGCGAGCATCAACCTCGCGCACTTCTACGACACCGAATCCGGCGCGTTCGACGTCGAGGGCTATCGACACGTGACGCGGCTCTGGACGCTGGTGCTGGAGATCTCGGTCCTGATGGCACAGTTCCCGTCCAGGGACATCGCGCGTAAGAGTTACGACTTCAGAACGCTCGGACTTGGGTATGCCAACCTTGGCACCGTCCTGATGACTGCGGGCATTCCGTACGACTCCGATGCGGGTCGTGCGTGGGCGGGGGCGCTTACCTCGATCATGTGCGGCGAGGCGTACGCGACGTCGGCGGAGATGGCGCGGGACCTCGGACCGTTCCCGCGTTATGGCAACAACGAGAAGGATATGCTGCGGGTGATCCGCAACCATCGTCGCGCTGCCTACGGAGCGCCGCCATCGGAGTATGAGGGGCTGTCGATTACGCCGATGCCGCTGGACTTCGACAAGTGTCCGGAGAGTCTTGTGGTGAGTTCGCGCCAATGCTGGGACCGTGCGCTCGAGATGGGCGAGCAGTACGGGTATCGAAACGCGCAGGTGACGGTGATCGCGCCGACGGGCACGATTTCCCTCGTGATGGATTGCGATACCACGGGAATCGAGCCTGACTTCGCGCTGGTGAAATTCAAGAAGCTCGCGGGTGGTGGCTATTTCAAAATTGTCAATCAGTCGGTTCCGCGGGCGCTGAACGCGCTCGGCTACAGCCCGGCCGAGATTTCGGAGATCGAGCGGTACATCAAGGGACACGGCACGCTGATCGGCGCTCCGGGGATCGATCACGATCGACTCCGCGACAAGGGCTTTACCGATGAGAAGCTCGCGGTGGTCGAGCGGGAACTCGACAGCGCGTTCGACATTCGGTTCGTGTTCAATCGCTGGACGCTCGGGGACGAATTCCTCCAGTCGCTTGGCATTACCGGCAGCCAGCTCGAGGATCCGTCGCTCGACGTGCTCACCGAACTCGGGTTCGAGAACGGCGCGATCGAACAGGCGAATCGATACGTCTGCGGCACGATGACGATCGAGGGCGCACCCGGGCTGCGTTCGGAGCACCTGCCGGTGTTCGACACGGCGAACAAGTGTGGGCGCTACGGTACGCGGTACATCGACTACATGGGGCACGTGAAGATGATGGCCGCAGCGCAGCCATATATCAGTGGTGCGATTTCGAAGACGATCAACATGCCCGGGCATGCGTCCGTGGAACAGGTGGAGGAGGTGTACGCAAGTTCCTGGAAGCTGATGCTCAAGGCGATTGCGCTTTATCGTGATGGCTCAAAGCTGTCGCAGCCGCTCAACGCCATGCGGGACACCGATCTGGTGGAGGATGTGGCGCTCAGCGACCCGCACACGGAAATCACACCGAGGGAGGTGCAGGAGCGCATTCAGGAGCGGGTTGTCGAGAAGGTGTACCATCGGACCGAGCGGCGTCGGCTTCCGAAGCGGCGTCACGGATTCGTCCGCGAAGCGACCGTCGGCGGCCACAAGGTCTTCCTCAGAACGGGGGAATACGAGGACGGGTCGATCGGGGAGATCTTCATCGACATGTACAAGGAGGGCGCGAGTTTCAAGGGGCTGCTCAACTGCTTCGCCGTGCTTGCTTCGAAGGCCCTGCAGTATGGAATGCCGCTCGAGAAGATGGTCGATACCTTCACGTTCACGCGATTCGAACCGGCCGGACCGGTGTACGGTCACGAGGCGATCAAGAATGCGACGTCGATCATCGATTACGTCTTTCGGGCGATCGGCTACGAGTACCTCAATCGACAGGATTTCGTGCACGTCAAGGCGGTCGATGAGACCGAGGGGCTCGACTACGGTGGCGGCAACGGGACCAACGGATCGGGGCGTCGTGAGGTCAACGGGCGCGGACGCCTCTCTCCGGGGCAGGAGCTGTACGCGCGGCAGGCCGGCGGCCGGCCATCGACAACCGCGACGCCGGAGAAGTCATCGTCGAGCGAGCGCCCGACGTCCCGAGGAGCGGGAGTCGGCGATCGGGCTGCCTCGGCCAAGGCGCAGGGGTACACGGGTGAAATGTGCGGGAACTGCGGATCGATGCGCGTCAAGCAGAACGGTGCTTGTCACGTCTGCGAGGACTGCGGCACGACGAGCGGGTGTTCCTAGCCCCTTCGGAGTTGGAAGTGACAGGGGTGTGATGTGAACGGGAAGGGGCACACGGATCTTCGTCCGTGGGCCCCTTTGTGTTTTGCAGAGTCCGCCGCCCGGCGTGTCAGCTGGCGGCGTCGGGTGCGGGCAGATTCGTTACGCGAACCACCGCCTTGCGTTCCTGCTCGAACCAGTCCGTCCCAGCGACGCGAAGGTCGATGACGGTGATGGATGCATTGGGAAACCTGCGTTGCGCCTGGGAAATTTCATCGGTGAGATCGCCGCCTTTGAGCGTCAGAATTTTCCCTTGTGGCTTCAACAGCGGAACCGACCATTTCATGAGGTCGACGAGGGGCGCGGTGGCACGCGAGACGATGAGGTCGTACGGTTTGCCAAAGCGCGGATCCTTGGACAATTCTTCGGCACGATTCCGCACGACGTTCAGTCCATGTGGCGTCACGTGGCCGGCAAGCATCCGCACGGTATTGACCTTCTTTGCAATCGAGTCGAGCAAAGTCACATCGAATTTTCGATTGACAATTTTTATGGGAATACCAGGAAGTCCGCCGCCGGTACCAATATCGAGCACGCGGCCGGATTTAGGCATTTCATCGGTGAAGAACAGGGAGACGGAATGGAGGATGTGTCGGAGCCAGACGTTGTCGGTATCGCGGCGGGAAATGAGGTTGACGCGCGAATTCCAGTACAGCAGCTCCTGCACATATCGTTCGAATGTTTCCATCTGCTCGCGATCGAGCAGCAGCCCATTGGCACTACAGGTTGTCCAGAATTCGGTTGCGTCCAAGGCGATGGGATTGAGGGGAATTCGTTATGTCGAGCGAATTCGTATTGGTGCGGAATCGGAATATCGAATTTCGGGGGACGGATCAGACCTCGATCGACTCTATGAGTCCGAGGATTTGGAGTTCCGCCTGAAGGCGTACGCGATTGGAATCGGCGAGGGGGACGAGGGGGAGGCGGTAGTGGGCACCGTCGAAAACGCCCATCAACGCGAGCGCAGCTTTCACGGGCACCGGGTTTGACTCGACGAAATTCAGCTGCATAAGTGACGACAGCCGCAGGTGAATTCGGCGGGCAGTCTCGAAGTCTCCGCCAAGTGCTGCGCGGACCATTCGCCCGAATTCCGCGGGCGCCTCATTGGCCACTACGGCGATTACGCCCTGCGCGCCCACTGCGAGGAGCGGAAGCGTGAGGCTGTCCTCACCACTGTAGAGTACGAAGCCCTGCGGTGCGTCGCGAATGATGCGACTGCACTGATCGAGATCGCCGGATGCCTCCTTGGTGGCGACGATATTTTCATGCCGCACTGCGAGCTCGATCTGAGTTTCGGCGGCGATATTTGACCCGGTACGACCGGGGACATTGTACAGGACGATCGGGAGTTCGGGTACCGCTTTCGCTACGGTGCCGTAGTGCTCGAGGATACCCTGCTGCGAGGGCTTGTTGTAATACGGACCGACCACCAGCGCGGCGTCGACACCGAGCCGCGCGGCGTCCTCGGTAAGCGAGGCGGTGTCGGCGGTAACGTTGGAACCGGTGCCTGCAACGACCTTTGGTCGATTGGGGGCGTCGGATCGTTGGCGGACGTGTTCGACCGTGAACCGTATCACTTCAAGTTTTTCACTGCGCTCAAGTGTAGCGCTTTCACCCGTGGAGCCACACGGCACGAGGGCTTCAACGCCATTGTCGATCTGCATATCGATGAGTCGACCAAGCGCGTCGAAATCGATTGACCGATCGGGGGCGAACGGTGTGGCAAGTGCGGTTCCGGTGCCGTGAAACGGTGCGTCCATGCGGAAGTGCAATTCGTTAGACAATCAGGGTTGACGGTTATTCATGAGCGATCGAATGACCGAGGCATCGGAGAAGATTTCTTCGAATTCATAGACGCCCGGATCACGATCGAGGATCCAACGGGCGGCAAGAAGTGAGCCGAGGGCAAATCCATCGCGATTGCGTGCACGGTGGATGAGTTCGATGGTATCGGCAACTGAATCGAAGCTCACGGTGTGTGTCCCGGGTGTTGAACCGAGTCGTTGACTGGCAACGTGGAGACTTTCGGGATCTATACGGCGGTGCATGGTCTCGGCGACGATGCTGGTCTTTCGCGAGATTTCATCGAGTACGATGTCACCAAGTTCCAACGCCGTACCACTTGGCGCATCGGCTTTGCCTGTATGGTGGATTTCGCTGACGGCAACATCGTAGATGTCGAAGAAATTGACCAGTCGGGCAGCTTCGCGGACGATCTGGAAGAACAGGTTGACGCCAAGCGAGAAGTTACTCCCATGAACGAGTCGTCCACCTGTGCGATTGATGATTTCCGTTAGCTCGTCGATGCGGTGGGACCAGCCGGTAGTGCCGACAACGATTGGTTTGCCCCAGCCGGCGAGTACGGCAATGTTGTCGACGACGGCTTCGGGTGTGGAGAACTCGATAGCGACGTCAAAATCGGGATCGGGCTGATCACCGATCGGAGGGTTTCGTCCGTCGAATATGGCGGTCACGTCGACAGACTGTGCCGCCGCCACGCGTTCGATGGTGCGGCCCATTCGTCCATATCCGACAAGTGCTAGTTTCACGTCATGTCCCGCTGCGGTATGCTCTGTTCGAGAGATCGAACGCGGAAGATATCGTTTCGGCGTAACCCGAGTATCGTGGCTGAAGTCAAAGAAACCTTGAGAGACCTTCGCCAATGGCCATTCTGACACCGACGGAGGAGCTCAACCGCATTCTGATAGCGCGCGCCGACTCGCTGGCCGGTGCGATCGTCACGCTTCCGATTGTCACGGCGTTGCGTGGGCGTCTGCCGGACGTCGAAATCGCGATGCTTGTCTGCGAATCGTCGGCACCCATCGTTCGGCGCATTGCCGAAGTGGACCATGTTCTCGTGCGACGTCCGGATGTTCGGCTGTACCGACTCCTTCGCGCATATGGCCCGGACGCCATGATATTCGCCCACGCAGATTTCAGACTTGCCATGGCGGCGGTGGCTGCGCGGGTCGATGTACGCATCGGCAGCGGCTACAGGTGGTTTTCCGGCCTGTTCACGCGGTGGGTGTACGACCACCGGCGTAAGGGTGCGCGGCACGCGTCGGAGCATTCCGTCAACCTGCTTGCTCCGCTGCTGCGTCCGCCGTTCGCGGTCGAAATGCCCGGATTGCCCGTTTCGAGCGCTGCTGCTTTAACCATCGGGGAATCGCTCGAGAAGCTCGGTGTGAGAGGCGACTATGTTGTTGTCGTTCGCTCGTCGATCGACGAAGCGGCACCGTCATACGATCCGGAGCGAATGGCAACGGTGACGGAGGCGCTCCGGACGGGGTGGCCCGAATTCCCGATTCTCGACATTTCGGTTGATGAGAGCGGCACAACCGAGATTCACGTTGTCGGTCGGTCCGGCGTGGGCATTCCTTGTGATGTGGATCAACGGAGTGAGCTCTACCGGGGTGCCAGGTTCGTACTTGGCGTGTCGTCGGGTGAGCTACACCTGGCGGCGTTGGTGGCAACGCCGGTAGTTGGACTCTATCCGGCCACCGCTCCCGCCTGGCCGGCACGGTGGCGCCCCATTGGTGATCGGGTCGCGACGCTCGTTCCGCTGGCCACGGAGGCGTTCTGTGACACATGCGAGCGTCGCCATCCGCCGGAAACGTGTGTGTCGCGGATAGAGCCCTCGCGAATCGTCGCCGCGTGTTCTGCGATTCTCGAAGATCGGAGCGGGACCGCGACTCAGCTGTAAACCCGCCGCACACGCCCGCGTCCAATGGCTTTGCACATGTTGAATTTCATATCCACACGGCCACAGATGAATAACGACCGCCTGAACCTGCGACTGCGAAGAACTGCGATTCTGGGTGTGCTTGGCGCACTTTCCGCGGCGTCGATGATTGTGCTCGGGGGTTCGTCGACTGAGTCGACTCAGGCCCTGGAGGCCCACGCAGCAGGTGCATTGCGCTACGTGCCGAACGTGGCCTTCGGATACGGCGAGACGCTTGATTTCGATGTGAAATATAAGTTCGTCACAGCGGGCCATGCGGTAATGCAGATAGGGCCAAGTCCAGAGACGGTCGGGGGCCGCAAGTGCTACGACGCCACGTTCACGGTCCGCACGACCAAGACGTTCGACAACGTATTCCCGGTACGTGACTACTATCGCAGTTTGATCGATGAACAGGGAGTCATGCCGTGGCGATTCGAGCAACGGGTACGAGAGGGCGGCTACTCACGCGATTTCGCGGCGAACATCGACCAGCGGTCCAACAGGGCACGTACGACCGAGGGATCATTTGACGTCCCGGAGTTCGTGCACGACATCCTCAGCGCGTTCTACTTCATCAGGACACAGGATCTTGGGGAGATGAAGACCGGCCAGAGCATCATGATGAAGAATTTCTACGGCAAGGAGACGCACGATCTCCGGGTGAGAGTTCTCGGACGCAAGCGGGTGACGGTGGATGCAGGCACGTTCGACTGCGTCGTCGTCGAACCGATGGTGACTGAGGGCGGTCTATTCAAGAGCGAGGGTCGGATTGTGGTGTATCTGACCGACGACGAGCGGAAGATTCCTGTGAAGGTGAGCACCAAGGTGTTGATAGGCACGATCGACGGTGAGCTCACGGGGTACTCAGGGATCAGAGGGCCGATCAAGGCGAAGCAGCGGTAGGACGGATCACCGGACGGAGGCGGTGAAAGCTCGTGTGAACGATGGCGGCAGTCGATCTGCAGTGCAGATTCGTCTGCCGCTTCATCATTTGAAATAATTTTGTGCTCGGCACTGGTCGCCTCGAGTTCGCGGGAGATGGGCCGGGCAGGGCGCCGTGATCATTCGTCACGGCGGGTGGGGTGTGTTCACAGGCAAGAAGTGCGAAGGGACGGAATTCGCTGGAATTCACGGATTTGGGGATTGGCACGACCGTTGACAAAGGACGCACATCGTTCGCCGACCGGAGTCGGGGGGGACCGAGCCGGGCGGCGAACGATGTTCTTTGAGGCGGTACTTGATACGATCGGCCGCGGGCCGGTGATGGATAAGGCGAAACAACTGTTGTGTACGTAGGTGGCGGGGAATATATTTGTCGGCTGAATTTCGTGACCGAGCCTGTGGACGGGAAGTTGAAGCGGACTCCGTCGACCCATGGTGGTCGTTCGATCGCGGAATCACAGGCAGGTCAACGTGATCGACGCGCCCGTGGCTCAATGGATAGAGCATCAGATTCCGGTTCTGAGGGTTGGGGGTTCGAGTCCCTCCGGGCGCGCTCCATACCTACCTGGAGGTCCATTCTCCACTTTCCTGTCCAGACGACATTCAAGTCCACTGTCTCAATCGCATAGACGCGGTTCCTTTGAATCACAGAACTAATGGCAAAGCCCGTATCGAAGTTTGATACGTCGGAAGCAGTTACGGATACTGGTCGCGTCGTGCAGGGAGGATTCCTGCTCGACAACCTGCGGTTGCTCGGCATCATCGGTCTGGTGTTGCTGGTAGCGGCAGGGGGCATTTTCTACTTCTTCGTATACAAGCGAGCCCAGGCGAACCAGAAGGCGCAGATTGCGCTTGCTCGGATTCGTCCTCTCTACGATCGTGGTGACTTCGAATCGGCCATCAACGGCAGCGATTCGGTCATGACGAGCGGGGGGGGCAGGGCGATGGGGCTCAAGGCGATCGTTGCGGAGTGGGGGTCGACAGAAGCGGGCGAAGCTGCCGCGCTGCTGCTCGGCAACTCATATCTGGTGACGACGCAAGCGGAGAAGGCGAAGCAGCCATACGAGACAGCGACCGATTCGGACGCCCCTCTGGTCCGATCCGGGGCCCACGCAGGGCTTGCGGCGGTGGCCGAGTCTGAGGGTCACTTTGAGGAGGCTGCCGACGAGTATGCCCGTGCTGCATCCGAGGATCGTCTGGATCTCAATACTGCAACGTACCTCGTAGGCGCTGCCCGCAACTACGAACGTGCAGGCAGGAAGGACGAGGCGATCGAGCACTACCGCAGAGTTGCCTATCAGTTCCCCGGTTCTCAAGCCAACACCGAAGCGCGCCTTGCGCTCGCTCGGCTTGGCGACGAGTCGTAGCGTCCCCCCCCCTCTTGGAATACACACGGACTGACTGCCGGTGCATATGTCGCACCGGCATCGGCGTTTCGCGTCGTCATGGTCTGTCCACTCGCGGGGTCACGAACCCATGTCCGACGCAGAGTGGCACAGGTCGCATCGCGTCGACGTCAAATCCGGATTGTCGCTCGATGTTCACTTGCGCTGCCCATGCATCCATTCGGGTGCAATCGCGCAAGAGCGCGTCGAGGCGCGTGGTCGTCCGGAAACAGTAATTGTCTGGAGAACCAGTTATGAGCATTGCGACTCCTTCCACAACCTCCCGCGGCGCTGATCGCCCGGATCCGCCGAACAAAGTTCAACACAGAATACATCGTCCTTTCACCGATTTTCTCATCATAGGGGGAAACATGCAGCGATTGTTGAAAGCGTTACTCCTGTTGGTGACGTGTAGCCTCGTCGGTGGAACTGCCTTTGCGCAGACCCTGCCGATTGTAGGTGTATCTGGTCGCCTATCACAGGGGAACTACAGGGTGTTCACGAAGGACACCCTGTATCAGATCGCCGGCCAGTACACCGTTTCCGGTGCGCTCTTCATTGAGCCAGGCACGACGGTCGAGTTCCTTCCGAACGGACGCCTGATCGACTCGGTCGGCGGCAGAATCATTGCCGACGGCGAGCTCGAGGCCAAGTTCAACGGTGCGACACCAAACGTCAACGTCTACCCGGACCGCTACTGCGACGTCAATTTCCTGCGGGCCAACGTTAACATCGGAGGCAAGCCGGAAATCACGGCTCCAGGGCCGAACCACATCAGCTACGTACCCTACCTGTTGTTCTATTACGCGAACGGACTCTCCCGGTGCGCGAGCGATCCCAACCTCAGCAACCGCCCGTACAAACGGGATGTGGTTCGGGCGCCGATCGTCTTCCGGGGCAGACCGGTCAACATGAACTCCACGGAGTGGGGGCACATCGTGATTCTTCCGGGAGCGGACACCGCATTCTTCCGGAACGTGACGTTCGTGAACTTCCGCAAGGACGTACAGGTGGTTTCCTCCACGGACTTCTACACGCCGAACCCGCAGACGGGTTATAACCAGTCACAGATCACCGCCGGCAGCGCGCTCAACACCCAGATCCGACAGTTGACCACCGGTGGCGGTGGTGCGCTGACGACGTTCTCGTCGAAGACCTGGCTCCTCGAGTGTCGCTTCGACAGCAACTTCGCCCGCTTCCACGGTGGCGCGGTGCAGTTCCTGCAGGCACCGTATGATGCCAGTGGGAATTTCTACGCACGCGGTAAGGTGATCCCCCAGGATCCGAGCTCGGCGACGCTGGGAGCCGGCTTTGCCGTGTTCCCGAATGGCAATCCTGAGGATTACGACCTCTACGGCGGTCCCAGTGCCGTCGATTCGATCCATACCCCCTTTGGTGCCATTCCGATGCTTCGCTCGACGGTGCCTGCGTCCCCGGCCAACGGTGTGCAGTACCGTCAGGGATACGACGACGGTCGAATGGCGATCAATCAGGGCCGCGTTCGCCGACTGACGTTCCGTGACAACCGTGTACTCGTTGGCAACACGGTGGACAACCTCGCGGGCTATCGCGATACCACATCGGTCACGTCGCTGTACTCCAACCCGCTGTACTACGATCAGTCGTATGGCGGTGCGATGTACATCTCGGGACCCCGCCGATACATGACTGTATTTCTGGGCCGCGGAACGGCGCTCGACAGTCTTGCGGACAGTACGCGTGCGTTCCTCGGAATCGCCGCCCGAAACGGCGATCCCACCGATACCATGCTCTTTGAGCGCAACCACGCGGTCAACTATCAGAATGCTGCCGGTTCTGATGGTGCCAAGGGCGGCGCGATCTACGTCGGTGACAGCACGTCGATGCACTTCAGTCTGTCGCGCTTCATCGGCAACTTCACTGCGACTCCGAACGTTCCGGCCGCGAGCTACCTGCAGCGCGGAAGTCAGTCGCAGGGAGGTGCGATCTACATGTCGCCGTCCTCACCGGTGTTGACCGCGATCGGAAACGTCCGGTTCACCGACAACAAGTCGGGACGCGGAGGTGCGATCTACATCGCAGCACTGTCGAATCCGCTGTCTGACAACGCGCTTTCGCCGGTCCTCGGTGACAGCTCGTACTTCATCAGCAACAAGGCGGAATACGACGGCGGTGCGATCTACACGCAGCGCAATACCTACTTCTACGCTCCATACCTCACGAGCATTGACTCGACACAGGCTGGTTTCCCGATCATCGATCGCCGAATTCTGTTCGACAGCAACGCTGCCGGTCTGACCGGCGGTGCGGTGGTGGTTGACAACCAGACCAACCCGTCGATTAGCCGCGCTCGCATTGAGAACGTGCTGTTCCGGAAGAATTCAGTCGATTCCGGAATGGTGGCGGACACGCGCCTCATCAAGCTCTACAACCCGGCGGTCAATCCGATCGGCCCGGGGAATCGCTTCGGCACGTGGACGGTTCGTGACGACTATAATCTGCCCGGCTCGATCGTGCCGCAGACGGTTGGTGGCGGTGCGTTGTACTCGGTCAACGGCAACACCAACTTCTTCCGGTCGGTCGAGTTCCTTCAGAACTGGGTCCGGTTCGGAAACGGAGGTGCCGTTTCGATGGTTCTTCCGGGCCGTCGCGACAACCGCTACTTCCTTGCCCAGGGCGATTCCTCATACGACTTCGTAAGCGGTCTGCCGATCGGTCTGATCGACGGACCAGAGCCGACCGATCAGCGCCAGATGACGCGATTCCTCCAGAACGTCGCGATTCGCGACACCGCTGGTGCGTTCGTGGCAAATCCGCACGGCGACCTGATCGATCCCAATCGTAACGGCACCGGTCTCGGTGGCGCGATCTACATCAACGACCAGCAGCCGTCTGGTGGTGTCGGTACGCCGCGCACGGACTCGGTGATGCTTCATCGTGTCCGGATCGAGGAGGATACGGCGTGGTCCGGTTCGGCGGTGTACTCCGACAACTACGACCTGCGCGTGATCTTCAACAAGTCGCTTGTGGCGAACAACGACGCTGTGTCGAACATCGGCGCGAAGGTCGACGTGATCACCAACTACCGGACGAGTGCCGCAGCGGATTCGCTCGCAGGCGCCACGTTCTACGGTGAGATCGAGGGACCGACGCCGACCGAGTCGTATCACGTCAACGCCAACGCGATTTACAACAACAACGCCCGGTTCATCATTCGCCTTCCGGACCGTCCGGTCGGCGCGCCGGTTGGATTCAGTGGTGTCGACACCGTTCGCGGCAACTTCTGGGGTCGCGTCGAGGCACCGGTAACGACCGTGCTTCCGAGCGGCACGTTGCAGAACACCTTCTATATCCAGGGTGACTCCTGCACGCTTCCGCTGAAGAATCCGGCCATTCCGGAGCAGCAGGGGCCGTTCGAGTCGACTCGCAAGGTCGGCGATCCGGTCGGTTCGTACTACACCTATACGCCGGTTCCGGTTGGTGTGATTCCCGACACGCTTCTGTTCGAGGGACGTGTCTACGACATCTTTGACAAGGGCCGGGACATCAAGGCGGTTGATTACTCTGCGCCGCGTCTGGCTCCGATCGAGGATTTCGCGGTTGGCATTCCGCCACACCTGTTGACGTATGCCACGGGTCATTATGCCGGCAAGGTCGTCCGTCGACTGACGCGCGATCCGTACCTGGTTGACCAGCTGCTGCAGACGAATCCGAACGATCCGTACGTGCAGCTGCAGCGCGAATTCGTCGGTGATCATCCGATCGGATACCCGCTCTTCCTGGAAAGCCGTGCGAACTACATCGGCAATGGTGATCTGGTCAACGACGACAAGTATGCGTTGAACTATTCAACGTTCTACGTGATCAACGTCGAGACTGGCGAGATCATCCGCAGCAATTCGAAGCAGGTGAGCGAGGGCTCGAATCTCTTCCGCTCACGGGTCGAGTTCGTGGCCGACTCGATCAATCGCGATCCGCTCGAGCGTCGCACCTACGAGGGTCGAGCCGCGTTCTCGGTCGGTCAGATCGCACGTCTTGCTCCGCAGTACTACCTCGAGTCGAACGGTTGGTTGCCGAACCTGCCGACACGTCTGGACAGTCTGAAGGCGGCGCGTGCGATGGCAGCGGCCTACGAGGACTCGGTGACGGTTCCGGGTCGTCGCTATGGTGGCTTCATTTCTCCGACGCTGGAGCTGGGCGGTCCTGGCTTCAAGTATGAGAATCGGACGAACCCACCGAGCTTCGTCGATGTCTACGCCGGCGAGCGCTATCGCGCACTTCCGGTGAAGGTGGGCGACCGCGTCTGGGTGATCTCTCGGACCATGATGTGGCGGACGGATGCCTCGATCACACAGGTGGTCAATGACGCCCGCTTCACCGGTCTCGAGTTCCAGATCGCCGGCAACAACAGCATCGCGGCACCGATCATCTTCGGTCAGCGTGATTCGCTGGAGAACAAGCAGCCGTCGGAGTTGCGAAACACTCGGTGGTTGGTTGAGGATCAGAACTACATCAGTGATCCGACTGGCCGCGACACGTCGAAGATCTTCGAGGTGACGGCCAACGACATCAACGGGTTCTTCGATCCGCGTTCGATCTTCTTCCCGGATCGCTACACGGCGCTCCGCTACGAGTGGTACACGCTTCTGGAGCAGGGCAACGGTACGGCCTTCATCAACAGCAGTCCGGCGTTCGTTCGCCTTGCGTCGTGGCTGCATGCCGATACGGTCTATCCGAACCAGCCCGGACAGCGTGACAGCACGCGTGGATTCCTCCGGTTCTACGGTCAGCCACACAATCCGGACGTGGTTCCGGGCGGTGAGCTGCTCGAGGTTCGGGTGTCGAATTACCCGCCGGGTGTACGTACGATTGATTCGCTGCGGGGTCTGTTGCCCGACAGCGTGGTCTCCCGCTACGTATTCCTCTATCCGCCGTATTTCAACTGTCAGGTATACGACCAGAAGAATGCCCGTTACCTGAATCAGGATACAGTGGACGTGGGTGGTTCTTCGACTGCGACCTATAGGATGCGGATTTTCGTTCAGGATACTCCGCCGGTCTTCCTTCCGGACAGCCTGCGCTGCTCCAACAATGGTCGGACGAACCTGGCGGTGGCGAACCTGACGAACAAGCTGCGCTTCGACTTCGATGTCAACACCGACGACGAGGTGGAGGACAAGAACGCACAGGCCGAGGGGTGGACGTTCCCGTACGGTCGCACGACCTATGGATTCGTCTTCAATGCTCGGAACAACCCAACGGACACGAGCCTCATCCACGATGACGTGGCGGAGATTCGGCCGGTGTGGATGGCGGACAGCCTGCTGCGCAATCCGGCGCTGTCGACCGACAACGGTGCGGCGCTGCTCACGCAGGGTAAGGTCGTGCTGCGCATCGACTCGCTCGAGGCGATCAACATGCTGCGCAACCCGGCTCAGGCCAACAACGCGTTCAACCTCGATACGGTCTTCACCGTGTACGTCCATGACGGTCACACGGGCCAGAACAAGCGCGACATGCGGGCGATTGTCAACGTCGCTCCGCAGCTGCAGCCGGCGCACCCGGCTCCGGCCACGCTTCCGCCGGCAAAGGAAGACACGGACTACAACCCCGCACTGCTCGATTCCACGCGTGCAGTCAAGGCTGTGGACCTGAATTTCAACCAGCGCCTGCGGTACTACCTCGTCTACCAGGATGACGCGCTCAACCGCGACATCTATCAGACTGGCAAGACGGAGCTCGATTCCGACAAGACGGTCGTAACCAACACGGCGCAGACGGCCTTTGTAGCACGTGACAAGTGCTATTGGGAGGCCGGTCTGTGGCGGGCTCCGAAGACCACGCCATCCTGGCTGAAGGTCAACCCGATTTCGGGTCTCCTCTACGGTACGCCGCGTCTGGCCGATGCTCCGAAGACGGTCACTGTTACGGTGGTCGTTGAGGACGAATTCGGTCTGACCGACGTCCGCACGTACTCGATGCGGGTCGACTCGACGCAGCACCTGCCGAAGCTCTTCGGCCGTCCGCCGATCGTCTGCATCGATCCGAACGTACCGTACGTGGACAGCCTCTGCGTGCGCGATCTCGATCTGGGTCGACCGGATTCGCTGGGCGCCGAGCAGCTCACGCTCGAGGTGCTCAATCCGCCGGGACTGTCGGTCAGTCCGTCGACGATCGACGGTCAAAAGCTTCCGGCCGATTCGTGCCTGAAGCTGACGGTCAGCGGAACCAACGTCCAGGGCAGCGGCAAGCAGACCGTTACGGTCAAGGTGACCGACAAGGCGGGCAACATCGACACGCTGTCGTATGACGTGATGATCTCCGAGCAGACGCTGTTCACAATGCCTCTGCTGGTGGAGAACACAAACGCTCACGAAGGCGACGCGTTCCAGCGATTGATCTTCGGCATCGCCCGCAATGCGACGACCGGAGAGGAGCAGAGCGCGCTTGGTCGACTCGATTCGCAGTACTGTGAGATCGAGCTTCCTCCGTCACCGCCGCTCGACGTGTTTGATGCACGGTGGACGATTCCGACTGAGAACGGTGTGCTTCGGGACATCTTCCCGCAGGCACCAGGAGCCGACGAAGGACCGCTCACCTGGAAGGGAATCTTCCAGCCGGGCTTCCTTGAGGGTGGAAGCGTCTACTATCCGGTGACCATTCACTGGAGCATCTCTGATGCACAGAAGGCGCCGCAGTCACTGTTCATCATGGATCCGCTTGCCGGTGCGGTTTTCCGCATCGACATGAAGGCGCCGACGGGTAATGGTGTGAAGCTGCCGCCGGGCGGTGGTGTTCAGCTGGTCGTCAACGGCGACACCGCAGCCGTCCGGATCTTGGCGTCGAGCTCGCTCAAGGGCTTCCATATCACCTACGGACTCGACACGACACTCGCTGCACCTGCGGTTACCGGCGTTGCCGGCTACTCGCTGTCGGCGAACGTTCCGAATCCGTTCTCGAACGAGACGCAGATCGCCTACACGGCGCCGAACGCCGGAAAGGTGATGCTCGAAGTCTTCGACGTCCGCGGTGAGCGTGTTGCAACGCTCGTCGACGAGGTGGTAGCGGCCGGTCGACACGTCGCTGTCTGGAACGGCAAGGACGAGAGTGGGCAGAGGGTTCCGAGTGGCACCTACACCTATCGTCTGACGGCTGGCCAGAAGGTCCTGACCCGTACGATGGTCCTGACCAGGTAGTGTCCACTGCCGGTCGAGCCGGCTATTCAATGACTCCGACGGCGGTGTCCTCCGATCGCGGAGGGCACCGCCAGTGGGGCGGCTCGCCGGAGAGCGTCGTTCGTCAACACAGCAACTTTCGAAGCAATCAAATAGAGGAATTCAGCATGAAGCTGCGTCAGACAATCTTCGGAGTGCTTGCCGGGGTGGCCCTGCTGGCCCTGGTGGTGCCCCGGGAAGCGGCCGCGCAGATCTGGAGTGAGTACGACATTTCCATCGTACCACGGCCGTACCAGCCACAGGCTGGCTTCGGTATCCAGGTCCCGCGCAACCAGTTCGTGGACATTTTCAGCCCGAGCGTCGTCGATCCCGACAACGGCGTTGCGGGTCCGTTCAACATCGGCTTCCCGGTCGAGTACAACGGTCAGACCTACACTCGAGTCTATATCAGCGTCAACGGTTGGGTCTCCTTCGAGCGCCCGATCACCGGCGGCGCCGGATTCTTCGGCGACGATCCGAATTCGCTGTTCAATAACTCGCGTCCGAACCTTACGCTCGCTCCGTTCTTCGGTGATCACTACCTGCGCAATCGCCTGATCGATGGCCAGGAGTACACCAACTCGACGGTCCGGTACATCAACAAGCCGGGCACGGGCACCAACCCGCGTGACACGTTCGTGGTCGAGTGGGAGAACATGAACGTCAACTACTACTTCGATCCAACCGACCCATCGAATCCGTTCGCTCCGGGGCGTGCGCCGCAGCCGAGTTCGATCGCATCGTTCCAACTCTGGATCATCCAGTCGGATTCGATCAACTGCGCCACGAAGGAGCCGGAAATCGAGTTCCAGTACGGTCCGGTGGGTACCACCGGCATCGTCAAGACGAGCGGCGCGTCGGTCGGCATCGAGGATGCGCCGGCCGTTCCCAACGGCGCCACGTCATTTCTGAACTGCGTTGCCTATGAGCAGACGGGAAATCTCGACAGCGCACGCTACAGCATGCGACTGACGAGCAACTGGCCGCCGGCTGGATTCCCTGGCCGTGCATTCCATTTCGCACCGCATTGTGCCGGCCGGATCGGCGGATGGGGAGACGGCGACGCCGATCTCACGCAGCTCGACGCGACCGTCCCGTCGTTCGTTCGCCAGGATCAGCGTCGATTCGTCACCTTCGCCGATGTGATCCGCATTCTGCGGCACCAGGCGTCACGCGACGTGCCGTTCGACTCCACCTATGGTCGCAACGGCTTCCATGGCGATGTCAACCACGACAGTCGTTTCTACTACTCCACGCGGAATTACAACAACACGGGAGACTCGCTTGATCAGTTCAACAACATCGTGCGATACCGTGTGAATTTCCCGACCAAGGATGTCAATCCGGCGCTGCCGTTCCCGCAGGACAACAGCTTCAACGGGTTCCTCTTTGATGCCGACCAGCAGGACGCCGCGTTGATCATGCTGTACCTGGCAGCGAAGGTGCCGGTATTGCCGTGGCTGCCGGACACGCTTCCGCCGTTCACCGGCAAGGCCGTCCCGGCTGCCGTGCCGACGGATGTCGTGCTCAAGCCGATGGCGATGACGTCGGCCAATCGCATGGAGATCCCGGTCACGTTCAACGGCAATCTCGATGGAGCACTGGGTGTTGCCATTCAGGCGGCTCCTGGAACGCGGATCGTCGAGGTGCGCACGGCACCCAAGACCGTCGATTCGTGGGTCGAAGCCGCCCGCTCCGATGATCGCGTGGCACTCGCGGCTGCCGGTACGTTTGCCGAGGGCCAGGTGGTTGCCACGCTGGTCGTCGAGCCAACCGATGGTGCGGCCGTATTCCAGTCGGTGAAGGTCGGAAGTCAGGAGAAGGGGCTGCGTCGAGTGACGACGTCAAGTGCCACCGCAGGCAGTGCGGAACTCAACCTGACGCAGAACCACCCGAATCCGTTCACGGCCGGGGCTACCACGACCATCGACTACACGGTCCCGAGCAATGGTGCGGTGAACGTTCGCGTGTTTGACCTGCTGGGCCGCGAGGTCCGGTCTCTGGTTGACGGCTCGATCGACGCCGGCAGCTATTCGGTGCAGTGGGATGGCCGCGACGGGGCCGGACGCACGGTTGACGCCGGCGTCTACTACTGCCGCATCGAGGCAGCCGGCCAGAGCCGTACGATCTCGTTGCAGGTGCGCGACTGATAGTCGATGACCGATGTCGATCATGCCGCCGCCGGCATGACTGAGTACCTTGACATGATCCACGCCTTGGACAGCCGGAGATGAACAGCATGCGTCGCATCCTTCTGACAACGATCGTCTTTGCGACCGCTCGCATGGTGTTCTCTCCGGCTGCTCCGGCGCAGCAGACGCGATCCATTCACGTGTGGGTCGATACGCTCCGGTTGAACATCTGTGAGGACAACTCGCAGTTCCTCATTCCGGTCGAGATTGACAGTCTGCTGACCGGAGACAGCGTCTTCGCGATTTCGGCCACGGTTCAGTGGGACCGCTCGGCTTTCGATCTCGATACGCGACTGGTCACGGCGGGAACGCTCGCGGAGCAGGCACCGAACCAGTCGGTCCAGAAGGACCCGTCCGGCAGCGGCCAGATGTTCATTCAGATCGGCGACATTACGCTGTCCGGGGTGATCGACGGGCCGGGACCGCTGTTCTACCTGATTGGCAGTGTTACCGCCCCGGATACGGTGGGGATGCCGAATGGGTGGATCACCGTGGCGCAGATCTCATTCGAGTCGCGAACGCGGTTCGAACCGATCTATTCGCCCGGATACGTCGAGGTCGTTCGTGACACGACGCCGCAGTACACGGGGACGATCAGCGTTTCCGATGGCGAGCTCGACACGCTCGAGGCCGATACGCTCACGGTATCGGTCGTGAACCTGCGGCGAAGGGGTGTCAACCGTGTGGAGTTTTCCATTGCGGCGGACACGTCATACTACGAGTTCATTGATACCCTCGAGGTCGGGACGCTCGCCGCACAGCCGTTGTGGTCGAGCCGCGATGTCTCGCTCAGCGGCGACTCGGTGCATGCCGTGTTCGACGCTACTTCCGATCTCGAACAGGACGGTCCGCTGCTGCGGTTGGCCATTCGACGTCGAACGGACAGTGCGTTTTCGCGCCTCATCCGAGTCACCGATTTTGGCATCAACGCCGGCTCCTGTCTCGGTCGACTCGTTCGACAGGACGGGACACTCATGGCCGCGGCAATCGTTCATGACACGTCAACGGTCTCCGTGGCGGTCGACGAGACCGGTCGGAGCGGGGTGTCGGTCGTCATGCGACCTGGATCATCCGAGCTCGAGGTGGAGTGTGGCTCGATGAGTCACGCGACGGTCGAGGTGTTCGATCTCCTCGGACGCCGAATTGAAATCCAACGAGTCAATGAAGTCGGCCCTGGAAGGCTGGCGGTGCTGCTCGGGACGGTACCCCCGCGTGGGGTCTGTTTCCTGGTGCTCCGAGATCGACAGAGGATCGTATGCAAACAGTTTCTAGTGATATAACAGCTCTCAGAATCAACGTAGGAGAAATGTCCATGCGTAATCGGTATTGGATTAGCGGGGCGAAGATGATCGCGCTCGTGGCCGTAGCGCTTCTGGTCTTCGGCAGCGAAGTCCAGGCGCAAAGCCTCGGACGCAAGACGCTTCCCACGCTCAGCCTCGTGAAGGTGAACCAGTCGGGGCAGAACGACGTTCTGGCCAATGACACGCAGTACGTCGCCGAGGCAGGACCTGGTGAGACTCGGTATTTCCTGATGCCAATTTTCATCAAGAACTGTCTTGACCCGCAGACCGACCCGGTCACTGGCTTTCCCGGCGAGCGCATTTACAGCTTCAAGTTCAAACTGCAGTACAACCGCACACTGATTCACGCCGTCGGCGTGGAGAAGCGCGGACCGATGCCGTTCGATACGACGGTGCTGGCTCACGATTTCAATCTGAGCTGGGATGTCGATGACGACGCTACGTACAAGAAGCCTACGACCGGCGCTCCGTCGGCCAACGGCGAACGGATCATGGTCACCGGCAGCTCGTCGATCGCGCTGCCACAGACCCGGAGCACCATTCCGAACCAGACGGCGTGTCAGTTCCGCGATACCAGCGTCTTCCTCTACGTGAAGTTCGAGGTCGTCGGTACTTCCGCGGGTGGTTCCGCTGGCGCAAACCGCGACCAGGTGATTCTCGACCGCGATTCAATCTGGTGGAACAGTTATCGCGTCGTCGATGTGACTCCGGAAATGGCTAACCGCGGCTTTGAGCAGTATCAGGCAGGCGTCGCACCGTCGCCGGTGATTCCGATCACCTATCCGAACAACTACGGGTCGGCGATTGTCGTGGTCACTGAGCGTCCGCGGATCGACCTCTTCCCGACGAGTCTCGTTCGACAGGTGCAGGGTGATCCGTCCAACTATGAACTGATCACGCCGCTGCAGACACAGTACGGCAATCCGAATGCGATCGTCTCGAATCTCATTCTCCTCAATGGTATTGCCAGTACCTACCTGCGCAACGTCACCGTGGAAACCGATGAGCCGTGGCTCCGCGTTTCGGATACGATTCCGCCGGGATTCCCCGGTGGTCAGCCGGGACAGGGTGAGCGAGGCGTATTCATCCGCCAGGTGGGTGAGCAGGCGTACTTCAATGTGATCGCCAATCCGTCGCTGCTTCCGACTTCCGATGGAAGCGGGTATCCGACTCCTGGGATCTACACTGGATATGTCACCGTCCGCTCCTCTGACGCCATTAACAGCGCGGTGCGGCTGCGGGTGACGCTCATCGTCAATCGCAATCCGCTCGA
Source organism: Chlorobiota bacterium (assembly GCA_963711465.1). Classification (GTDB taxonomy): domain Bacteria; phylum Bacteroidota; class Ignavibacteria; order OLB7; family OLB7; genus CAVQEG01. The sequence goes on along the minus strand of CAVQEG010000002.1, from coordinate 296,400 downwards.
AGACGCGCTCGATACGACGCAGGAGTCGACCCGTACACGCGGAATTCGTCTGCTCGTACGCAATTCGGCGGCCCTGCCGGACACGACGTACCTGACCTTCGGTACCGGTATTGGTGCAACTACCGGTGTCGATTCGCTCTTCGGCGAAGCCGAGGCGGCAAATCCGCCGAATCAGAACCAGTTCTTTGCGCGGTTCTTCCCGCCGGGACACGATCTGACCGACGGCTTCAACGGGATGGTCGACACGCGCGGTATTCCGCCTTCGGCGACCAATTCGGAGAAGAGCATCGACATCCGTCCGTACAACGCGACGACGACGCTCACCTACTGTGTGCGTTTCAGCACGGGCGGACCGTCCTCGTACCCGCTCGTGATCGAGTACGACGAAACCGACTTCCCGCAGGGTGCACAGTTGTTCATTCGTGACAACGCCAACGGACTGATCTTCAGCGAGGATCTGCGCAAGTCGACCTCGCTCGGTGGTACCCGACACGCGTTCTATATCAAGGACCCGAACACCACCGGCTTCTGCATCGAGTACACGCTTCCGCGCGTCGTGCAGTTCCCGGAGATCAATCCTGGATGGAACCTGGTGTCGCTTCCGGTGCGTCCGTCGGATAACCGTTCAGGTACCGTGTTCGCCAATGCGAACACCAAGCCGCTGCGGTTCTACTCCGGATTCTATACCGCGGAGGATACCGTCGCCGTCGGCTTCGGCTACTTCGTGAAGTACGGCGATATCCTCGATCGCACGGTCGCCGGTGTTCCGTTCTATCACATCAACAGCCAGGTGCCTCCGATCTTCGAGGTTGCCGTTGCACGTGGATGGAATACCGTCGGCGCGCTCTCGGTTCCGACGACGACCGACTTCATCACGTTCGCTCCGCCGCGCAGCGGAGGTACGGGTGTCCCGGTTCTCACCGGCGAAGTCTACCGCTACGTCACCCGTGAGGGATATCAGCTCGTCTCGCGCCTCGATCCGGGCTTCGGCTACTGGATCAAGGTCGACAAGCAGGGCTACTATCACCTGGATGCTCCGCCGAACGCACTCCCGCCGTCCGGCAAGGCGGCCGCCCGGCCGTTTGAGGCGCTCAGTCGTCTGAACGTCAGCGACAACGCCCAGCACGTCGGAACGCTCTGGTTCGGTCGTGAGAAGAACGGCATCGACGAGGCGCACTACGAAATGCCGCCCGTTCCGGGTCACGGCATGTTCGATGCCCGCTTCGACAACAACGGCATGGTCAGCGTTGCCAACAGCAGCGATGAGTCGCATGTCGTCAATTTCGATGGCGTTACCTATCCAGTCGTCGTCTCGGTCGATCGTGCCGATGCTGATTACGTGCTTACCGATGCGAACACCGGTGCGGTGCTCGGTAGCTTCAGTGCCGGCCAGGCCGGTGCGGTTACCGTCACCAACCCGATGACCAAGTCGGTCCGCATCAGCAGCGTCGCCTCGAAGTCGATCAACCTGACCGCTGCGTATCCGAACCCGACGTCCGGCCGCGCCAGCTTCGATATCTCGGTTCCGTCTGAGCAGTTCGTCACCGTGACGCTGCACAACACGGTCGGCGCCGAGGTTCGTGAGCTGTTCCGCGGTACCGTCGACGGTCAGAAGTCCGTGGAGTTCAGCACCGATGGTCTCCCGTCGGGCGCATACTACTACGTGCTGAAGACCGCCAGCGGCGAGACGGTGATGCATCAGATCACCGTCACGAAGTAACCCGATACCGGTCCGCGACGTGGCGTCGCACCGGACCGGACGGTCGTTGATCCGAATGCGACGGGCGGGCTCTCCCTTCTTCGGGAAAGCCCGCCCGTCGTCGTTTCTGGCACCGGTCTGGCGCCGCCAGACCATACTCCAGCTCCAACCAGTGACACTGATGAAATTCCTGCTGCCTCTCCTTGCACTCTTCGTCTACGGCGGTATCGCCGCCTTTGCCCAGTCACCCCTCGCCGTGTTCGGTACCGTGGCGTTCTCGCTCGACGACGGCTCGGCACAGGCACCGTTGCGCACGTTCGGGTTCAGCTCCGAGTACACCGATGGGGCCGACTGCTTCACGCACAACGAATGTGAAATTCCGGGACCGCCTCCCGATGGCCTCTACCCCATGTTCGTCGCTCAGCCCAACGCTGACTACTGGCTCGACGGCGACGTGCGCGGCGTCCCCGATTCGGTCGGCCCCGAGGCGATTCATCACTTCTCGCTCGTGTACGAATTCGACGTCCGCAACACCGACGGCAAAGCGCTGCGCATCGCTGTTGCGTCGCCGCTTCCCACAGGAATCGACTCGATTCGCTTCACCGACAACATCACCTCCGGCACGGTCTTCAATTACACGTTCGACAGGGAAGGGGGCAGCGTCGCGGTCCCCGACCCCGCGATCACCGAAATGCACATGACCGTCTACTACGACCTCACCCCGATCATCACCGCCGTACCATCAGCACCTGCGGTCGCCGACTTCCAGCCCGTCAGCCCGTGTCCCGTCCTCGCCGGCCAGATGGTGGATCTTGGCGTCCGGACTCCGGCCGGATCAGTCGTCGTCCAGCGCGACGTCGCCGGCACCGTCGTTGCACGCTCAGCGGGAAACGATGGAGCGGTCCGTGCGCCGTCACGTCCAGGCGTCTACTTCCTGGACGTGCTCGACCGCGATGGCCAGCTGGTGCGCCGCGCCCGAATCGTCGTCGTCCAATGATCGAACGCCCCCCCGGGATCGCTCCGCTGTGAAAGTCTGTCATGGCCCGCAACTCCGCCTTTCCTCGCGTGGTACGACACGCTTGTTTTGCAGTCCCTCCTGATGGGAATGGGCCAGGACTCCTCCGACAACGCTGAACGGTCGACGTCGTCCGACTCATCGGGGATAGCACGGCGGCCGACCCGCGCTCGCAGCACGTTGCGTCCGCCGGCAGCAAACGGCCCGGGGGTGAGACGTCCACTACGATTATTCGATGATGCATTGGGGAATACGTACGGCGGCGGTGACGCTGGTGACACTGGTGCTCGCGCTGGCCTCGGCACGCGCGCAGCAGCAGGGCACCGTCGAAGGTCATGTGCGGGATGCGCAGGGGGCGCCACTGCTCGGAGCGACCGTGCGCGTGGAGGATGTCTCGCGTGGAGCCGCGGTCGATTCCGCGGGACACTACGTGATCCCGAACGTACCGTCGGGTGAACAGTGGCTCCGTGTCACGTTCGTCGGGTATGCTGAGCAACGGCGCAGGATCTCCGTTCCCGCCGCCGGCAACGTCACCGCCGACTTCACGCTCAATGAAGCCTCGATCCAGGGCCGCGAAGTCACCGTGCGCGCCCATGGTAAACGCCAGGCACAGAGCGACACGCGCACCAGCGTGACGAGGATCGAACCGAGAGAGGCCAAATACCTACCGGGTGCGGCTGAGGACGTCATGCGGTCACTGCGATCGCTCCCGGGCGTGCTGGCGCCGAATGACTTCAGTGCCCAGCTCGTCGTCCGTGGGTCGGGTCCTGATCAGAACCTGATTCTCATCGACGGTATCGAGGTCTTCAACCCGTATCGGCTGTACGGCCTCGTCTCGATGTTCAATCCGGAAACCGTCAGCGATGTGACACTGCTCACCGGTGGCTTCCCCGCCCGCTACGGTGATCGCCTCTCCGCGGTGCTCGATGTGACCAACAGGGAAGGGGAGCGCGCAGCACCCTTGCTCGGCAAGCTGAACGCGTCGATCACAAACGCCAACCTCGTGCTCGAAGGTTCATTGCCGGAGAGTCTCCATGGCGGATGGCTCCTGTCGGGACGCCGTACCTACTACGATCTGATCGCCGGACCGATCCTCCGCGCCGCCAACGTCCTGGAAGGCGATGTCGCCCTGCCGAATTTCCAGGACGTCCAGTTCAAGGCGACTGCCAACCCCGTCCCGGAACATGGCTTCGTCCTCGACGCCCTGTTCAACCGAGACGGCACGGACATCACCTCCTCGGCCAATCGTGACCGCATCGATTCGCTCAGCGTCGTCGATCGCTCCTACAACGCCGTGCTCGGTGCCTCCTGGCGCTACACTCCGACTCCCAACGTGCTGTCGAAGACCACCCTCAGCTGGTACCGCAACAACGGAAGCACGCAGTTCGGTGGCGAGGGCGGCAGCCGACTGCTCTACGGTGATCTGTCCCGCGACAGCGTCATCAAGCTGCTGCAAGCCCTCCCACCGGAGCTGCAGGACTCGCTTCGCGCCCGCGGTATCGATCCGAACGATCCGCCAGGATTGAGTATCGGCAACGGCAACGCCGGCTTCAGCTTCCGCAAATACACCGTCGAGAATGAAACCAGCATCGAGGCCGGAGGGAATCTGGTGGAATTCGGTGCGGGTGTCGACATGATCAACACCGGACTGGAATTCTCCGCCGAACCCGATTCGCTGCTGCTCGCCTTCCGCCAGGCCGGGCGCCAGGCGTTCCCCGACAGCATTCAGACCGACATCGACTACTATCGAGCCCACGCCTATGCCCAGGATCGCATCGAGCTCCTCGACGGTGTGTGGCTGCAGCCAGGGCTGCGATTCGATTACTACAAAATCATCGACCGCGCCTACCTCTCGCCACGCGTTGCCGCCACCTGGGCGATCGATCCCATCACGACGCTGCGCGGTGCCTTCGGCGTCTACTATCAGTCGCCCGGTTACGAAAAGCTCATTGATGGCAACACGTTCTACGACCTCACAGCTCCCGAAGTGCAGGACCTGAAGGCCGAGCGCTCCATGCACTACGTGCTCGGCCTCGACCGCATGCTCAACGATACATGGCAGGTCAAATTCGAGGGCTACTACAAGAGCTTCTCCGACCTCATCGTCCAGCAGAAGGTCAACGGCGTCGACTACATCAGTGAGCCGACCGGCGAGAACCCCAAGTACCGGAAAGGATGGACCACGCCCGTCGCCCGCTCCGGCGATTCGCTCACCACCATTCCCGTCAACGACGCGACCGGCGATGCCTATGGCTTCGAAGTGATGCTGCAGCGCACCACGATGCCCAACGAGGGGTACGGACTCAATGGCTGGATCAGCTACACCCTCGCGTGGGCGAACCGGTACCGCGATGGCGTGACGTTCCCCTTCAACTTCGACCAGCGCCACACGCTCAATCTCGTGGCCAACTACCGGTTCAACAGCTGGTTCGAAGCCGGCATGAGCTTCACCTATGGCAGTGGCTACCCCTACACGCCGGCAATCGGATTCCATCCGATCGTCGTCATGGCAAAAGATTCCACCGGCGCCACGGTCCCCACGATCGCGACCAATCTCTTCGGCAACGTACTCTTCAGCGTCGATCGGGGTGGTGTCGCAAACATCAATTCTGCACGCCTGCCCGACTACCAGCGGCTCGACGTGCGCGGTACGTTCTACACTCACTGGTTCGGGTGGGACTGGTCGTGGTACCTCGATATCGCAAACGTGTATAATCACACCAACCTGCTCACCCGCTCCTATAACGTCGACCAGGATACGATCGAACTGACCACCCACGACGTCACGATGTTTCCAATTCTCCCCACACTTGGAATGAGCGTGAAATTCTGAGCGTTCGCCCGCGCTGCACCCGCCGAGGACCTCGCGTCGAACGCGACCGAGCGCGTATCTTGTCGCTCTGCGTCTGCCGCCGGACCGCCCGGGCAGCTGCCGTCCGCCGCGCCGGACCGTGCCGGTTCCGGCGCTCCTGTACACGGCGCTCGCTAAACGAGTCGGGGATTCCTCTGTCGAACTCCACCGTAGAGCGCCGTTCGTCCCCCGGCGGACACCGCTCGCACCGACCAGCACGTATTCACAGCAACGAACCGAATTCGCATGAAGAATTTTACCCGGATCATCCCGCTTCTGATTGCCGCCATCGTCGCCCTCTCGGGTGTCGCTCACGCCCAGTCGGTCGGATCGCTGACGCAGATGCTCTCATCGGTCGATGGCAGCAAGACGTCCATCGCCGATCTGGCCAAAGGGAAGGTGACCATCGTCAGCTTCTGGGCGACCTGGTGCGGACCATGCAAGAAGGAAATGGCGGCGATGCAGCCGATCTACGAGAAGTTGAAATCCGAGGGACGCAACGTCCAGTACATCGCCATCTCGATCGACGACACGAAGTCGATGGCCCGCGTGGCGCCGTACATCAACGCTCGGAAGTACACCTTCCCCGTGCTGCTCGATCCGAGCAAGGAGGTCTTCAACGCGCTTGCGGGAACCAACGTTCCGTTCACCCTGATCTTCGCTGCCGATGGCTCGCTTCACTCGCGCCATGAGAGCTACCTCGAGGGCGACGAGGATCACATTCTCGACGAAGTCACCCAGCTCGAGGCCGCTGCGGCCGGAACCACCGACGACTCGTCGGCGCAGTAGCCAGCGTCGACAATTCGAAAAACCGGAGGACCGATCGCGGTGCTCCGGTTTTCCTATTTTTCCCGCCGGCTTTCACACCTCTGCCCGAACCTCCCGCGCCCGATTGACGGCACACGTCGACGACTCTTTCGCCGGCTGATTTGCGTCAGACTTCCATTCACTCTTCCCGACAAATCCGTGTCACGTCCTTCCCGCATCGTCCGCGTCTGCGTCGTGATTGCCGTTGCCGCCGTGGCAGCCGCCGTCACGGTCCGTGCACAGAATCTCCAGACCGTCGTCTCCAACCAGTTCCGCTACGGCAGGGGAGACCAGGCGCTCGACGCAAAGACCGTCAGCAAGGAGTACCTCGAGGATCTCTTCGATACACGCATGTACGTCAGCGACTTCACCCTCGGTTTTCGCGTGGAGATCGACAAGCCGCGGGAGTATGGACGCGACACGCTCGGACTGACGCAGTACTTCGGGGAATTCCGTCGTGACGGCCTTCGCGTCCGAGCCGGATCGTTCTACAACCTCATCGGGCGCGGCATGATCTTCAACACGTTCGAAAGCCGTCCCCTCGGGTTCAACACGCAGACCGACGGCGTCGAGCTCGACTTCGATCAGCAGAAGTACTCCGTCGGAGCCTTCGGGGGCATTCTCAACTACGCCGACATCCTCAATCCGTCGCGCGTGGAGCAGTACCTCGTGCGCGGCGCCTCAGGAGAAGTGCGGCCGATCGCGCCCGTCGCCGTCGGCGGCGGGTACGTGGCGGCAACCGGCAATCCGACGCGGAGCGGATACTTCCGCGAGTTCAACGATTACCTGCGCGAAGGACACGTCGCTGTGAACTACGATGGACTGAGCGCCTACCTCAGCGTCTCCGACAAGCGCACCGACATCGACAGCGCCACCCGTGCACGCACCAGCTCGAGCACGTACGGTACCGGCTACTACGAAATGCTCGGCTACGCGACCGACATCTTCGGCATCACCGCGGAGTACAAGAACTACCGCTTCGATCTTGTCAACCCGGACGAGCGGGATGTCAACACACGCGCAACGCGTGGCCTCCCGTTTCAAAATCCTCCGACGCTCGTCTACGAGCACGACAAGACCCTGCTGGCGCGCAACCCGCATGCACCCGATCTCAACGATGAGGTGGGATTCCAGCTCGAAGGCCTGGTCTACCCGAGCGAGGATCTGACGCTGACGTTCATCGGACTCGGAGGCAGCCGGCACTCTGCCTATGAGGCCACGTTCGTTGCTCCGACCGATTCCGGAGAGGTGGCGAAGACCATGTATCACCCGCTCGACGACGCACCCCGCGCGTTTCCCGAGCTTGCCGACGTCCGCTACTCGCCTTACTGGGAGGCCTTCGCCAAGGCCGACTACACGCTCGACGATGACAACTCGTTCTCCCTCGCGCTGCAGCAGCGTTACAACATGACCTACACCGTCGGCAACGGCGATCTGATCGCGCCGAGCGCCGTCGCCTACCGCGCCTCGACCGCAATGCTCGAGGCCTACGACGGGCTGGGCAAGCGCAATACCCTCCATTCGATCCTCGAGCTGCAGCGCGTCACCGACGACACCAAGGTGCAGCCGGCAATCGACTCGATCGGACAGGCGGCCAGCGACGGTCGGTACTTCAACGCACTGCTGACGCTGGAGTTCACCCGCTCTCCCACGTGGACGATCTTCACGCGCGTCGAATACTCCACGACGAACACAGAGGAGAGCCAGCGCCACTTCTGGCCGGTGATCGGTGCTGCCTATCGCATCGGAACCGCGCACACCATCACCGCCCAGTACGGTGCCGAGCGCGGCGGTGTCGTCTGTACCGGTGGCGTCTGCAGGCTGATCAATCCATTCGAAGGATTCCGCCTCGAGGTGACATCGACGCTGTAGCCGCAGAGCGGCCGGTGCTGGCTGCACCGGTGCTGGCTGGAATGTGTCGGCACGACAGAATATATTCGGTGCTTTGCATCGACGAGAAGCCCACTTCGAACCATCCGCAGGACGTCTCCATGACCCGTTCGATTCCCGCTGCCCGACTGCTCTTCGTGTTCGCACTGCTCGTCTGCGGCGCCGCTGGCGTGGCGCGGGCCCAGTTCCAGTCCGTCGTGCTCATCGAGGAGTTCAACAGCGCTACCTGCATTCCGTGCGTCCAGGCGACGCCCGTTCTCAACGCCGTCGTCGCCGACCATGCCGATCGCGTCACGTCGATCCGCTACCACATGAATTTTCCCCATCCGAACGACCCCTTCTACCTGGCGGATCGGGCTGACAATGACGCTCGCTATACGTTCTACGGGGGACAGGCAGGGCTGCCCTACGCTCGCGTCGGCGGTGAATTCCCGGTGCTTCCTACCGATGAATCCCAGGTTCGTGGACGCGTCGATCAGGTCCTCGCCACCGACGCACCAATCGGTATCGAGGTCACGCAGGAACCCTCCGAAGACTCGATCAAGGTTACGGTGGTGGTCACAGCCGGACCGAGCGGACTGCAGCAGGGATACAAGCTGCGCGTGGCGGCGGTCGAAAATGCGATTCATCGCGATCTGTCCGACCTGCCGAATGACAACGGGGAGAAGGACTTCTACGATGTCTTCCGCGCCTTCCTGACGACGAGCGACGGGGTTGACATCACGCTGAATCCCAACGAACAGAAGACGTTCTCCTACAGCTATGCACTCGGAGCCGACTGGCAGGCGCAGGAGATGTATGCCGTCGCATGGGTTCAGGACGCATTCGATCCCAATCCGATCCTCCAGGCCGGATTTTCGCCGACGCTTCCATCGCGCGTTCAGCAGACGCATGCGGTCGCCGGCTGCACCGTCGCGAGTGCGCGTCCGAATCCCGCCGATGACGTCGCCACCATCCCGTTCACGTTGTCCGGCGCGGCGCCCGTCGTGGTCACGCTCCACAACGCCGTCGGAGCGGAGGTGCGCTCGATCGACGCCGGCGCAGTGACCGCGGGTTCGCACACGGTTCGCCTCGATGTCTCCGACCTTCCGTGCGGTGTCTACACCTGGGTACTGCGTGCGGGAACGTCCGTCGGGACCGGACAGGTGGTGGTGCTCAGGTAGCCGACGGACAGACGATCGCCAGCGGGCATTGCCCGCACTTCGGTCGGCGCGCGATGCAGATCGCGCGCCCGTGATCGGCGATGAGATGACCGAATTTCACCCACTTCTGCTTTGGAATCACCTTCTCGAGCTGCGCCTCGATCTTCACCGGGTCGTCCGACTTCGCCAGCCCGAGCAGGTTACCGATACGCTTGACGTGCGTGTCGACGACGATGCCCGGCACGCCGAAGCAGTGGCCGAGCAACACGTTGGCCGTCTTTCGCCCCACACCGCCAAGCTCCAGCAGCTCCTCCATCGTCGAGGGGACCTCGCCGCCGAATTTCTCCACCAGCGTCCTGCACGCGCTTCGAATCGACTTCGCCTTGTTGCGGTAGAATCCCGTCGAGTAGATCGCCTGCTCGAGTTCCTCGACCGGTGCGTCGAGGAAGGCCTGGGGCGTCGGGTACTGCTCGAAGAGGCCCGGCGTGACCATGTTCACCCGCGCGTCGGTGCACTGTGCGGCGAGGATCGTCGCGATCAGCAGCTGGAACGGCGTCTGGTAGTCGAGCGCGATGCGCGAGTCGGGATACGTCTCTTCGAGAATTCGAATGATCTCGAGCGCACGTTCGCGCCGGTCGGAGAGTGATTCGCGTGGCATGTATCGAAGTCGTGTGTCTGGCGGAGTCCGGCCGAAGGCCGGGTCGCGTGTCGGCTGCCTTCTCGGTCGTGGCGTCCACGCCGAGGCGGCCGCTGGTTCGAAAATTCAAGTGGGTGTTTGGTAAACTAATGACGTTAGTCTATATTGCTAATGTCATTAGTCACCAGGGAGGAACCCATGAAGACGCAACGCATCGGAGAGAATCTCATTCAGATCACGCGGATGGCCGCGTTCAACTGCTTTCTCGTTCGGGAACCCGACGGATTCACGCTCATCGACGCCGGCCTGTCCGGCACTGCCGAGGCGATCATCGCAGCGGCGCGGCAGGAGCGCGGCGCCATCGGTCGTATCGCACTGACGCACCCGCACAGCGATCACGTCGGTTCGCTCGACGCGCTGGTGGCGTCGCTTCCCGACGTTGAGGTGATCGCAACCGAACGGGCCGCACGGCAGATGTGCGGTGACCTCGACCTCGAACCGGGGGAACCGCAGACGCCCGTTCGTGGGGGATGGCCGTCGCTCACCACACGGGTGACCCGCACGGTCGGCGACGGCGATCGGGTCGGATCGCTCGAGGTGGTCGCGTCGCCCGGACATACGCCAGGCCACGCGGCATTCCTCGATCGCCGTGACGGGACGCTGATCGCCGGCGACGCCTACAGCACGCAATGGGGCACGCGCGTCTCGGGTCACCTCAATCCGCTGTTTCCGTTTCCCGCCATGGCGACATGGCACAATCTCACCGCGTTGAACAGCGCACGTCGACTGCGGGCATTGCATCCCGACCGGCTGGCCGTCGGCCACGGTCCTGTTCTTTCGAATCCCCGTGCGGCAATGGATGCCGCGATCGAAGCAGCGGCGCGTCGGTGGGAGGACGCCCACAATGGCTAGGCGTCCGGGGCTGAATCGCGATCGGGTGGTTGCCGCCGCCGCCGATCTGATCGACCAGGCGGGAGATCCGGAGCTCATCACACTGACCGACGTTGCCGCCCATTTCAAGGTCCGCGTGCCGTCGCTCTACAACCACGTCGGCGGTCTTGCCGACCTGCGCGCGGGCGTCACGCTCCTGACCTTCCAGCGGTTCCACGAGACGCTGCATTCGGCGGCCGCGGGAAAGGAGGCGGAACCTGCGCTCGTGGCCGTCGCCCATGCCGCGCGTGCGTTCGCCCGGGCGCATCCCGGACTCTACGCGCTGCTGCTTCCGGTGGCGGAGGGAGCCGCCGGGGAGGAAGCCGCCCGCATCATCGCGCTGCTGCAGTCGATCATGCAGTCGTTCGACCTCGGTGAACGGGACGCCATCCACGCCATCCGGGGACTGCGGAGTATTCTGCACGGATTCGTCGACATCGAACGCGTCGGTGGCTTCGGTCTGCCGGTCGACCTCGATGAGAGCTACCGTCGACTGATCGACAACTACGTTCGCGGACTGAGAAATCCCGCCGACGACGCCTGACGCCGCCGGGTGGTCAGTAGTTGTCGATCTGCGCGCGCTGCAGCGAGCCGGAGTAGTCGATGTAGACGGTCTTCCACTCAGTGAAGATGTCGTAGACCGTCCAGCCGCCCTCGCGGTGCCCGTTGCCCGTTCCCTTGACGCCTCCGAACGGCATGTGGGCCTCGGCTCCGATCGTCGGGACGTTGATGTAGGTGATGCCGGCCTCGATGTCGCGGATCGCCCGGAACGCGTCGTTGACGTTCTTCGTGTACAGACTCGACGAAAGTCCATACGGCGTGTCGTTGAGCACGTCGATGGCTTCGTCGAGATCGGCGACCTTGATCACCGACAGTACGGGTCCGAAGATTTCCTCGCGTGCGATCCGCATGTCGCGTGTGACGTCGATGAAAATCGTCGGCAGGTAGAAGTTGCCGTCGGCGAGTTTGCGATCCTCACCGACGCGGTCGCCGCCGAGCACGCAGGTGGCACCCTCCTCACGGCCGATGCTCACGTAGCGTTCGATCCGCTCCAGCTGCTTCTCGTTGATGACCGGTCCCATCTCGGTCCCATCCTCCAGCCCGGGGCCGATCTTCAGCTTCGAAGCACGTGTAATGAGTCGGTTGATGAATTCATCGTAGATCGCCTCGTGGAGGATCAGCCGGCTGGTCGCGGTGCAGCGCTGGCCGGTCGTACCGAATGCGCCCCACAGCACGCCGTCGAGCGCGAGGTCGAGATCGGCATCCGGCATGACGATCTGCGCGTTCTTGCCACCCATCTCGAGTGACACCTTCTTGTTGAGCGCTCCGGCACGAGCGGCGATGTGGTTGCCGACCTCGGTCGAACCGGTGAATCCGATCACCCGCGTATCCGGGTGCTCGACGATGGCGCTGCCTGCCTCCGCCGTTCCGTGGACGACGTTGAAGACGCCGTCGGGCAACCCGGCCTCGGCCAGGACCTCCGCCATCAGATTGCCCGAATGCGGCGCGTCCTCCGAGGGCTTGTAGACGATGGTATTACCACATACGAGCGCCGGAAGGATCTTCCAGCTCGGCACCGCCATCGGGAAGTTCCACGCGGTGATGATCCCGCAGACGCCGATCGGCATGCGGAAGGAGAGGTTCACCTTGTTGGACATCTCGCTCGGTGCATTGTAGCCGAAGAGCCGTCGCGCCTCGGTGGCCGCGTAGTAGGCGGTGTCGATTGCCTCCTGAACGTCGCCTGCGGTTTCGAAGACGGGCTTTCCCATTTCCCGGGTCATGGCGCGGGCGAGCTCCTGCTTCCGATCGGCGAGTATGTCGCCGGCGCGACGAAGGATGTCGCCACGTTTCGGTGCGGGTACCAGGCGCCAGCTCCTGTAGGCATCCAGCGCGGCGGCGACCGCCTGATCGACCTCGTACCCACCGCTGTCAGGGAACGTTCCGATCACGTCGTCGCGATCGGCCGGGTTCCTGTCTTCGAAGGTGGCGCCGTTGCGCGCATCGGTCCACTGACCGCCAATGAAATTCCTGTAGGTATGAGACACGGCTTGGGAATGCGTGAGTGTGGATGTGAATGTTCGAACGGGGGTGGCGCGCCCGGGAGCCCCGGCGGCACAAACCACCCGGCTGCAGGAGCCGCCAACCGCCGGCCAGGGCCGATCGAAGCCTCAAAGGTACGAACTCACCGCTTCGATCGCCCCGGCGATCTCAGCGTCGCTGCCGTCGCCCGCAGCGGTGACGCTGGCGTCTCGATCTTGCCGGCTTCGTAACTTCCAAGTTCCATGAGTGCCAACCCCTACGTTATATCGCTGCCCAACTTCGAGGGGCCGCTCGATCTGCTGCTGTTCTTCATCCGGCGTGACGAGCTGGATATCTACGACATTCCGATCGCGCGCATCGCCGAGGAGTTCCTCACCTACACGCACGCGATACAGATGCTCGATCTCGAGCAGGCGGGCGATTTCATCGTCATGGCGGCGATGCTCATGCAGATCAAGGCGCAGATGCTGCTGCCGAAGCCCGAGCGTGCCGCGGGAGAGGAGGACGAGGAAGATCCCCGCGCCGAGCTCGTCCGTCGCCTTCTGGAGTACCGGCAGTACAAGGAGATCGCCGGTGAACTGCGCGAGCGCGAGGAGGAGAATCGCGCGGTCTTCTATCGCCAGTACTTCAAGGCCGACGAAAAGGTCATCACCGACGCGACGCCGGAGGAGATTCTGCGGAACGTCACGCTCTACGACCTGCTCACCGCCTTCAAACGCGCGGTCGATCGTGCTCCGAAGAGGAACGTCCACGTGGTCGAGCAGCTCACCTACACGATCGAACAGCAGACCGAATACATTCTCTCGGAGCTCGCCCACCAGACGCAGGTAACGCTCTTCGACCTCGTCCGCGACCTCGATCGTATCGGCCTCGTCGTCACGTTCCTCGCAATGCTCGAGCTCATTCGAAGCAAGTTCATCGCCTATCGGCAGGACGCCGTCTTCGACGACATTCTCCTGTATCGACTCTGAAATTCCCCCCAACTCCCATCGCATTCAGCTGTATTCAATGGCCAAGCGTTCCGCCATTTCCTACGACCCCGAGCTGCTCAGACCGGTAATCGAAGCACTCGTCTTTGCCTCCGAGGAACCGGTCCCGGCCCGCATGCTCGTGCGGCTGCTCTCCGGTGAGGACGAGGAGCCGCCGACGGTCCCGGTCCCGACCGACGAGGCGGACGCCGGCGCCGAGGCGGAGTCGGAAGCGGAATTCGAGGTTGATGAGGGTGAGAATTCGAACGAGGCCAGCGATGAACCGGCGCCCGAGACCGCCGACGAGGATGATGCCGGGCTCGATGACGGAGCTGATGAACTCGAAGAAGATCTCGATCAGTTGACGGATTCATACCGAGCGGTCCGAAGCCGTGGGCGGGTGCGCATCGACCAGCGACTGGTGCGGAATCTCGTCGAGGAGCTTAATGGTGAGTACGAGGAATCCGGCCGCTCCTTCCGCATCGTGGAGGTCGCTGGCGGCTATCAGTTCGCTACGCGTCGTGAGTACGGCGAATTCGTGGCGCTGCTCTCGAAGGACAAGTCGCGCCGGCGACTCTCGCCCGCAGCGCTCGAGACGCTCGCGATCATCGCCTACCGTCAGCCTGCATCAAAACCCGAGATCGAGTCGATCCGTGGCGTCAACTGTGATCAGGTGCTGCTATCGCTGCTGGAAAAGAATCTGGCGGCGATCACCGGCCGAGGCGATGGTGTCGGCCGTCCGCTTCTCTACGGCACGACCGATGAGTTCCTCCGGAGCTTCGGCCTGAAGTCCATCTCCGACCTTCCGAAGCTTCGCGAAATCGAAGAGCTGATGGAGGAGGACGCGCATCTGCCGGAGCAGGCGCCCGTGATCACAGTGGACGACACGATGAGCGTCGAGGAAATCGAGGAACGTGTGGGCGCCGCCGGAAAGCACGCGCCCGTCGAATCCGTGCGGAACGCCGGGGAGAGCAACGCGCCGACGACCGGGGATGAGCCGATGCACGAGGACCACGGCGGGCAGGAGGATGACGGTGCCGAAGCAGATGACGGTGCCGAAGCAGATGACGGCGCCGAAGCGGATGACGCACGGCAACAGACGCCGATCAACGGTGAGATCGTCCACTCCACACACAACGGAACGACCGAATGAAGACCCTTCGCTTTGCCATGCTCGCGTTCGTGCTGAGCCTGTTGACCGTCGCCGGGTGCGACACCGCCGACAAGCCGACGCACGACGCATTTGTCGCCAATGGATTCTCCGACTCAGTCGCCACCGAACTCAGCAAGACCAACCTGAACGACCGGGAAGTCAAGGAGGTCATCCACATGCAGAAGACCGGTCTGGACGAGAACGTCATCGCCTCGATGGTGACGAGTCTGAAGAAGGCGAATCTCGACTTCGATATCGGTGCGGACGCTGAGGTGCTCACGCGCGCCGGCATCAACGCCACGGCGCTTACGCAATTGGTCGAGATGGGTGCGGTGCCGAGGTGGACCGACGACATCCGCGCGCTCAAGGACGTCGGCGTCGACGACGTGACCATTGTCGAAATCGCCCGCTACCACTTCGACAAAGGGCATGACGTGCTATCGGGCAATGAGTACGCGATGCTCAAGCGTCGC
Source organism: Chlorobiota bacterium (assembly GCA_963711465.1). Taxonomy (GTDB): domain Bacteria; phylum Bacteroidota; class Ignavibacteria; order OLB7; family OLB7; genus CAVQEG01. Next base: position 280,795 of record CAVQEG010000002.1, on the reverse strand, counting down.
GGTCTCTCCGACGCCGGGTTGCTCGCGTTCGTCCGCGCCGACGGAGATCGCAAACAGCTGCAGCAGGTCGCCGACGCGATTCAGCTCGGAACACCGGAGCAGCAGGCGCTCGACAAGGCGTTGAAGTGAGAGCCGGCCGGGATGCGGCTGCGGTGGTGGCGTCGTCGCCTGCCGTGTCGATCCCGACCCTCGGCTCGATTTCGGGCCGAGCGTCGGACGGATTCTACGGCATGTATTGAATCGGAAACATCTCGGGGTGGCCGTCGATCACCGCGCGGACGATGTAGACGCCGGCGTCTACCTGACCGTCGAGGGACTGCTGCGGGTCGAATGAAATATCGTGGAGGCCGGGTTCGAGCAGACCGCGATGGATCTCGTGAATGACGCTTCCGTCGAGCGCGAGCAGCTCCACGAGACACTCCTTCGCGTGATCATCGATCGCTATCGGAATCGTGATGGTCGCCATGACCCCTCATCAGGTCGACGTGATGTGCCGCGCCGTCGATCCGTGTCCTGGGATTGCATCACGGGACGCCACGCGGCCGGACGAATGTACGGATGAACCGACGAAGTGATCGCCGCGGATGGAGACCGCTGGCCTACCTGCGGGTACTCGGCGCCTACATGCGCGTAAACTGGCGGAGCGCGATCGAGTATCGCACGAATTTCATCTTCGAGTTCGTGCTCTCCCTGCTCGAGGTCGGCATGTACCTCTTCTACTGGAAACTGTTCCTTGGAATTTCCAGTGGCATTCCGGGGGTGCCGTTCGAACAGCTCGCCGCCCTGGTCGTCTTCAACCACGTCATCTATGCCGGTGCCGATACATTGATCGGCGACAACGTGTGGGATGCGCGCGACATCATCGTGCGGGGAGGGCTCGACACGTTCCTGGCGCAGCCGAAGTCCGCCGTCTTCCAGCTGTTCTTCTCCGGAGCGCAGCCGATGCGTGCCATTCAGGTGGTCGTCGGGACGGTGCTCTACTTCTTCTTTCAGCCGCCGAGCCCGGCCAGCGTGGCGCTCTACGTCTTCGGCGTTCTGATCGGCGTTTCGATTTTCCTTTCATGGATCATCACGATCCACACGCTGACCTTCCGGCTCGGCAACTCCTCGGCAGTCTACAAGCTGCTCTCAACGATTCTGCATTTCGCCAAGAAGCCGGCTCGCATTTTCTCGCTGGCGATCCGGTTCGTGCTCTACACCGTCATTCCCGCCGCGTACCTCGGAGCGGTGCAGTCCGAACAGACGGTGCACTTCGACGCGCCGATCGCCGCGGGGCTCGTTGTCCTGGCCGTGGCCTCGCCGTTTGTCGCCGCGGCTATCTTCCGGCGTGGATTGAAACGATATGAAAGCGGCAACCTCATCGGCGCGCGGCTGTAGGGACTCCGAGCACGCAAAGCCGTATTTTGGCCGGCTGTTTGTATCATCGACGGCGTCGGAAGCCCTCACTCGCCAAACTGCCGCATGAACCACACGACCACGCTGTACCGACTGCGATATCGCGCCACCATCTGCCTGGCGTCTGCCATTGCTCTGACGGTCGCGGCGACGGCCGTGGTATCGGCGCAGCAGGACTCCACCCTGGAAGCGCAGGTCGAAGTTCCCCCGTCCTTGTACATCGGCCTCTTCGGTGGCTACCAGCTCAACTCCCACACCGTCACTCTCTCGCCGACCTACTTCTTTGCCGACGGCGGGTACCCGGAGGGCACGTCGTTCGGGAACGGTGACGGCAACGGACTCAACCTCGGCGCGCTCGTCGAATACCCGTTCAGCGTGTTCTTCGCCGTCGGGTTACGCCTTGGCTACATGGATCGCAGCGGAACGATGCCGCTCGACTACGTCAACTCCGTCGATGTGGTCGGCAGCGACGGTTCGCCGGTCACCGCCACGGTCCATGGCGAACTGCAGACGACGCTGGGCTATCTGAATCTGACGCCGCACGTGAAAATCACGCCGGCATCGCTTCCGCTCTACGCCATCGCCGGCATTGGCGTGCTCTACCCGATATCGACCGACCACCAGTTCATTGAAGTCGTCACCAATCCCGCCGACGGGCTGTTCGTTCGAACCGATAACCGTGGACGGCTCGTCTCGCTGGGTTCGCTGCCGGACGCCTCGATGCATCTGGCGGCGCTTGCCGGCGTCGGCGTCGACATCCCGCTGTCGCGGTCGATCATTCTCTTCGCCGAGGGACAGTACACGCTCGGGCTGGGTGACGTCGTTGACAATCTGCGCGCGGGAGAGGAATGGAAGACTTCGACGCTCGGCGGTGTAGTCGGCATCAAGGTGGGGCTCGGTGGCGTGGCAGCGCCGCCTCCGCCGACGGTGGTGATGGATACCACCACCGTTGCAGAGGCCGAGCCGTCGACGAACGTCAAGGCCGCCGGTGTGACGCCGGGTGGACTGAGCGACACGGTGACGATGGAGAGTCGCAACGTTCAGGCGGCCGAAGTGCACGCGCTGCTTCCGTACCTGTTCTTCGAAAAGGATTCAGCGACCATCCCGGCCAGATACGTGCAGATCTCCCGGACCGAACGTCGGAGCTTCGAGGCAAACCGGCTCGAGCGCGGCAATACGATCGCGGTCTATCACAACATTCTGAACATCATCGGCCAGCGGCTGCGCGAGTACAAGTCGGAGCTCACGATCGTCGGCTCGATGAGCCGATTCGAAACCGATACCTCGCTGCCGCGCCGTCGAGCCGAGGCCGTGCGCGACTACATCTCCTCGACGTGGCGCATTCCCGACCGGAAGCTCAAACTGGTGACGACCGTCCTGCCGGAGAACCCTTCGTTGAGCGAGGTCGATACGTTCGTCGCTGCCCGGGAGAACCAGCGCGTGACGTTCAAGTCGGACGATCCGCGGCTGCTCGAGCCGGTCCGGCTGCTCGATACCGCCTATATGGCGCCCGCCGCCGAGGTGCGGTTCTATCCGCCGCCGCTGGAGGATTCCACGGACATCGGCCAGTGGTCGCTCGACGTGCAGGTGGGCGACTCGGTCATCCATGGCGCCCGCACGGGATTCGGTCCGCCGCCGAAGGAAATTCAGTTCAATCTGGAAAATCGACCCGACCTCCAGTTCGAACGTCCGGTCGCGATCAGTTCGCGGCTGGTGCTGCGCGACACCATGTTCATGGACCGTGCAACGCTGAAGAGCGACTCGGTCACGCTGGTGCAGCAGGGAGCCTACCATGTGCAGCGTACGGTCGAGGGCGGCAACTACGTCGAGACGTACAACCTGCTGCTGTTTCACTTCGACTCCTCGGCGGTGATCAGTTTTCAGGATGAAGCCGCCCGAATCATGGATGGCCGGATCTCACCGAACTCGACGGTGAGCGTCATCGGTCATACCGACGAGGTGGGACTCCCGCCGTACAACAAGAAGCTGTCGCTGCGCCGCGCCGAGGTGGCACTGCAGGCACTCAATATCGATGCGATCGGCGCGAAGGTCGATCAGGTGGTGGGCCTCGGTGAAAAGCAGCTTCTCTACGACAACGACCTCCCCGAGGGTCGCTACTACTGTCGGACGGTCACCGTGATCATCCGGACTCCCATCGGCCCCGGTAAGGAGGCGATGGGCGGTCAGTCCTCCTCCAAATAGCGCCGTACCCCGCCTGGCGGCTCGAAGTCCGGTCCGCCGTCCATACTCCCGCTCCTCGTGGGCATGCCGATGCTCCCTACGACTCTGGCAACCAACAAACACATTCTGAAGCTCCGACGGACGCTCCGCGCGCAGGAAATGCTGCTCGGAGGAGAACGCGTTCTGCTGGCCGTCAGCGGTGGCGCCGATTCCATGGCACTGCTCGATATGATGGCGCGCCTCGCACCCGTTCTCAACGTGCAACTCGGCGTGGCCCACTACAACCACGGTCTCCGCGGTGATGCGTCGAATCAGGACGCGACCTTCGTCATCGAACAGGCGCGTCTGCGCGGCATCAAGTCGTTCGTCGGTCGCGGCGATGTGGCCCGCATGGCCGACGAGGGCAAGCTCTCGGTCGAGGATGCGGCCCGTCGTGCCCGCTACACGTTCCTCGGTCGCGTGGCGCAGAAGCATCGCTTCCATGTGGTGATGACTGCCCACAATGCCAACGACAACGCCGAGACACTGCTGCTGAATCTGCTGCGCGGCAGCGGTGTCCATGGTCTCGCCGCCATCCCCGCCGTTCGTCCGCTCATCCGTCAGATCGTGCTCGCCCGTCCGCTGCTTGCATTCCAGCGCGGAGAAATCGAGGCGTACGTGCAGGAGGCCGATGTCGCCTGGCGCGAGGACGAGTCGAATGCGTCGCCGAAGTATCTGCGCAACCGCGTGCGGCACGAACTGCTGCCGATGCTGACGAAGTTCAATCCCTCCATCGTCGCTACGCTCGGCTCAACCGCAGCAATCATGCGGACGCTCGATACCTACCTCAGCCAGAACGTCGAGCAGGCAGCCGCGCAGGTCGTCGTCGAGGAGATGAAGGACCGGCTCGTGCTCAACCTCGGACAGCTGAAGCATTACCTGCCCGCGATTCAGACCGAGGTCCTGCAACGCACGATCTCAAACCTGTTTGAGATCCAGCCGATCGACTACGCGGCGGTCGATCGACTGCTGTCGCTGCTGTACAAGGACACCGGGGCGCGTGTCGATGTCGCCGGTGGCCTCACCGCAGTGCGGGAGCGCGAAACGCTGGTGGTGCAGCGCGAGCTGCCGCCGCCGCCGCCGGTAAGCAGGACGCTGCGCGCAGGGGAGTCGGTGCAGATCGGTCGCATAGGACTGGAGACAACCTTCGTTCCCCGCGAATCCATCGAGTTCGCCCGCACCGGTACCATCGAGTTTATCGACGCCGAACGGATCGGACCCGAACTGGAGCTGCGCAGCTGGCGCGAGGGCGACCGCTTCCGTCCGCTCGGGATGGAGGGTGAGAAGAAGATCAGTGACTTCCTGATCGATCGAAAAATTTCCCGGGAGAAGAAGCACCGCGTCCTGGTGCTCGCCAACGACGAAGGCGTCGTCTGGGTCTGTGGTCTGCGAATCGATCATCGATATCGCATCACCGACGAGACGCGACACGTGCTTCGCCTCGAGTTGACCCGCAGCGGCAGCCGCCGCTCCGAGGCGACGCGTGAATCGGGGGCCGGCGATGATGAGGCCGAACGGCAGGACCGCAAGCAACGCCGACGCGGTGGTCGACGCGGTGGACGGCGCAAGAACGCAGCTCCCCGCAATGCCGCTGAACCGACGGCAGTTGAAGAACGAAACGTGGACGCGTCTTCGGCATCCGGCCTGGAAGCACCCGTGCGGGCACCGGCTGCCGGGAAGCCGCCGGAAACGACACCCGCGAACTCCACTCCCGAAGACGCCGCGTCCACCAGGCCTTCCCGTAAGAAGCCTTCCGGCGCGAAATCCTCCGGCAAGAAGCCCTCCGGTCGAAAGTCAGCCGCGAAGAAGTCCGCGGCGCACAAGAGCGGTTCGGCGTCGAGTGAAGGCGGAAGCGAATCGACCACGTCGACACGTGTGGCAAAGGACGCGAAACCAGATGTGAAGGAACGGAACTCTTCGACGCCCAACCCGTCGACGTCCGGGGCGACGTCGCAAGCGTCGACATCCGCCTCGACGTCGAAGAAGTCGGCGTCGCGGAAGAAGCCGTCCGGGACATCGACCACGAAGCGATCGACGACGAAGAAGAAGGGTGCAACCAGGAAGGGGAAGGATGAATGAACCCGGACGGTGGTCCCAATCTTGAGGGTACCGAGGAGGGTCCGTCCGATGACCACGTCGTCATCGGCGGCCTTGAATTCGTGCCGTTCATCTCGCGCGAACGCATCGCCAGGGGAGTCGCGCGACTGGGTGCGCAGCTGAGCGATCTGTACCGTGATCGGCATCCGGTGGTCGTCGCGGTGCTCAACGGAGCAGGCATCTTCCACGCGGATCTGATCCGCGCGATGCCGATACCACTTGCGGTCGACTACGTGCGGGTGTCGAGCTACCACGGCAAGCGGTTCTCGAGTGGACAGCTGAGCTTTTCAGCCGAGCCCGGCACTCTGGTCGAAGCGCGAAACGTCATCATCGTGGAAGACATCGTCGACACCGGGCGCACCGTCGAGGCGCTCCGAGGGTACTTCCGTCGCAACGGCGCGGCGTCGGTCGAGGTCGTCTCCCTGCTCTACAAGCGCGGTGCCTCAGCGGAGGGAACGCCGCCGGAATACGTTGGATTCGAGATCCCAGATCGATTCGTCGTCGGCTACGGACTCGATTACCTTCACGAAGGACGCAACCTCCCCGACATCCACGTGCTGGCCGAAGCCCATGTCCGGCTCGTGGAGGACTGACCGACCGTCGTCGAAGGCGACCACGGACGCACAACACGCGAACAGAACCAGACAGAAACTGATGAGCAACGATACAAATCCGCGCAGGCCCGTCCGACCCCGTCCCCCCCGCAAGGGGCCGAACGGCGACGACGAGGGAAGCATCGGGCGCATGATGCGGACCGTGCTGGTCTGGCTGATGATCTTCGTCGGCATCATGGTGGTCTTCATGATCGTCCGCAACGGCGGAACGCAGCCGGTGCCGGTCACCTACAACGAGTATAGACGGCTGCTCGAGGCGGACCTCATCGACAAGGCCACGATCCTCAAGTCACAGACCGACGACTATGAGTTCCGCGGTGAACTCGCCAAACCGGCCCAGGTCACGACCGAGGACGGACAGACCGTAAAATCGGCACGCGAGATCTCCACGAAACTGCTCACCGTCGACAGCCAGGTGCAGCGGGAGTGGATGGATCGCGGCCTGACCGTGACGGTGCAGAATCAGGGGAGCGAATGGTGGGCCGCCGTCTGGGCCATGCTGCCATGGATCGCGCTGATCGGTCTGTGGTTCTTCTTCATGCGCCGCATGCAGGGTGGCGGTACCAAGGGCATCTTCTCGTTCGGGAAATCGCGCGCGCGCGTGTTGAGTGAGAATTCACCCCGCGTCACGTTCTCGGATGTCGCCGGTGCCGATGAGGCAAAGGAAGAGCTCCAGGAGGTCGTCGAATTCCTCAGGGAACCGACCAAGTTCCAGCGCCTCGGCGCAAAGATCCCCCGCGGCGTTCTGCTGCTTGGTCCTCCGGGAACCGGTAAGACGCTCCTGGCACGTGCCGTCGCCGGTGAGGCCGGTGTCCAGTTCCTCTCGATCTCAGGTGCCGACTTCGTCGAAATGTTCGTCGGCGTCGGTGCCTCCCGCGTTCGGGACCTGTTCGACCAGGCAAAGAAAATCGCCCCCGCCATCGTGTTCATCGATGAGATCGACGCCGTCGGTCGCCAGCGTGGCGCCGGACTCGGTGGTGGTCACGATGAGCGCGAGCAGACGCTCAACGCGCTGCTGGTGGAGATGGACGGATTCGAGCAGAACACCGGAGTGATCATCATCGCTGCCACCAACCGGCCCGACGTCCTCGATCCCGCGTTGCTGCGTCCGGGACGCTTCGACCGCCAGGTGGTCGTCGATCGCCCCGATCGCCGCGGGCGCGAGGGAATCCTCAAGGTTCATACGCGTAACCTCCCGATGGCCGAGAATGTGAAGCTCGACGACATCGCACGCGGTACCCCGGGATTCTCCGGCGCCGATCTGGCCAACCTCGCCAACGAAGCCGCCATCTACGCCGCCCGCCGCAACGGTGAGAAGGTGACGATGTACGACTTCGAAATGGCCAAGGACAAGCTGATGATGGGCCTGGAGCGCCGTACCATGGTCATGAGTGACGAGGAGCGGAAGATGACCGCCTACCATGAGGTCGGACACGTGCTCGTCGGCAAGATCATGCCGCACTCCGATCCGGTGCATAAGGTGACGATCATCCCGCGCGGGCGCGCCCTCGGCGTCACTGCGTTCCTGCCGAACGACGATCTGCACTCGCGCTCGCGCGAGTGGTTCGAGGCGCGCATCGCCATGGCCCTCGGTGGCCGGGCGGCCGAATTGCTGATCTTCGGCAACTACACCTCCGGTGCGCAGGGGGATATCAAGCAGATCACGCAGCTTGCCCGTACCATGGTCTGCGAACTCGGAATGTCGGACAAGCTCGGGCCGGTCAACTACGCCTCCAACGAGGGCGAAGTGTTCCTCGGTCGCGATTTCGCCACGCACAAGGACATCTCCGAGGAGACCGCACGGCTGATCGACGAGGAGGTGCGCCGCATCATCGAAGATGGGATGAACCGGGCCACGCAGATTCTCAAGGAACACATCGATGTCCTGCATCGGATGTCGAAGCTCCTCATCGAGCGCGAAACGCTCGACGCCGATGAGATCGACGCCGTCATTCGTGGCGAGGAGCTCGCACCGCTCGAGGTGAAGAAGATGATGCAGGCACGGATGGCCGGTCAGACCGAGAAGAGTGCCAGAGATCGTCCGCAGTCGATGATCATCGGTCCGCGTGCCGCGCCTTCCGGAGGTGACGTCGGTGGTCCCGGCCCCAGCGGCGAAACCCAGGATGGCAGCACGCCCCCCGGGGAGTGACGTCGCAGGGTCGGAGTGGAAGTGACGCGCCGCCCGCATCGAATTCCGAATGCGGGCGGCGTCCTTTTTGGATATGTTTGCCGCCAATGAGCATGACGCTTTCGAAGCAGTCCGCGTCCTCAACGGGACGCCAGGTCGCGACCCATCCGTCGAACATCTCCATGCGCAGCGAACTGCTGCGCAAGGGGATCCACCTGACGTCGATGCTCATTCCCGCGATCTACATCTTCGTCTCAAAGCTGCTCGCCCTCGAAATCCTGATTCCGCTCACCGCTTTCGCCGTTACCGTCGAGCTCCTCCGCACGCGCGTTCCATCCGTCGAACGGTTCATTGTCACGTCGTTCGGTGACCTGCTGCGCACGCATGAGCGCCTCGAGTCCCGCGATGGCCCGTGGAAGCTCTCCGGTGCAACGTGGGTCTTCCTCTCGGCCACCATCTGTGTCGCCGCGTTCCCGAAAGTCGTGGCCGTCACCGCCTTCGCCGTGCTCATTCTCAGCGATACGGTCGCCGCCCTCATCGGCCGCCGATTCGGTCGCCGCCGGTTCCTCGCAAAGAGCGTCGCCGGCTCCTCGGCGTTCTTCATCGCCGCGCTGCTGATCGTCTTCTGCGTCGCCGGGATCTACCGCGACGTCCTCGCCGGTTCGTACTGGGTGTTCATCCTCGCCGGTGTCGTTTCCTCCGCCGTCGCGACCGTCGCCGAGGCCGCCAGCTATGGCATCAACATCGACGACAACCTCAGCATCCCGCTCTCGTTCTCGCTCGTCATGTGGCCGATCCTGCTGCTGGCCAATCAGCCCGCCATCGATGCCGTCCTCAAAGTCGGTGCATTGCACTGAATCGGCCGCCGCACGACTCCGCCATGCCGCCTCTGTCCGGTGCTCGAACCTGAATCGACTCGAAACTGATTCGAATCCCTATCCCGTGCCCGCTACCGCCAACGCAACGAACGCCTACGCATCCCGCTATCCGGGACTTCACTTCTCGACGCTCGGCCGCACCGGCTGGCGCGTCTCCGGCGCCGGCTTCGGCGGCTACCGTGTCTCGGTCGGTGTCGATGAACACCGTTCGGCCCTCCGTCGCGCGCTGCTCTCCGGTATCAACCTCGTCGACACGTCGACCAACTACGCTGACGGCGGTAGTGAAGAGCTCCTCGCGCAGGTCCTCGGCGAACTCGTCGTCGAGAAAGCCGTCGCGCGTGATGAGATCGTGATCGTCACCAAGGCGGGATACATGCAGGGAAGCAACCTCGCCGTTGCACGCGAACGCGTCGCGTCCGGCAGCGGGTTCCCCGATGTCGTCGAGTACGGTGATTCGCTCTGGCACTGCATCGCTCCCGAATTCCTCGATGATCAGCTCTCGCGGTCGCTCGACCGCATGCGGCTGGCGATGGTCGACGTGCTGCTGCTGCACAATCCGGAGTACTACCTCGGATGGGCGCACCATGAAGGCGTTCCCCTGGAAACTGCGCGCGAAGAATACTATCGGAGAATTCGACTCGCCTTCGATTGGCTCGAACAGGAGGTCCGCCGCGGCCGGATTGCCCACTACGGCATCTCGTCGAATACCTTCGGCGCCCAGTCGGATTCGCCTACGTTCACATCGCTCGATCGTGTGATCGATATCGCCGAATCGATTTCCTCCGAACACCATTTCTCCGTGATTCAGTTTCCGGCGAACCTTCTGGAGCGCGGCTTCGTCGAGACCGCGAATCAGCCCGACGGCGCAACCCTGCTCGAACGTGCCCGCCGCGCCGAACTCGGTACGCTCGCCAATCGGCCGCTCAATGCAATCGTCGACGATCGGCTCGTGCGGCTGGCCGACTTTCCTCTGGCGTCGATCGATACGTCGCCGGAGGCGATCGACGAACGCATCGATCGAATCGCAGAACGCGAGTTCCGCTTCCTGGGGAATTCCGCCCCGGCGCTTACACAGGATGCCGAGGAGTCCAGGGCGCTCTCGGAATTTCTGTCTGTCGGCTCGCTCATGCATCAGCACTGGCGTGAACTCGAGAGCATCGAGACCGTGAACGAACTGCTCTCGCAGCACATCGCGCCACGCCTCGGATGGGTCGGGCAGTTCCTCCGTACACACGGCGACGACGTCGCTCTGAGCTGGTTCGATGCGTACGTCGGCGAGGTCCGCGAACTCATGGAGCGCATCGGTGCCTACTACAGCGTCGAGGCACAACAGCGCTCCGACGCAATTCGCGCCGAGCTCGAGCGCGAGGTGGGCGTCTCGCTCGTCGGCCCGCTCTCGCAGCTGGCGATTCGTCGCGTGCTCGGTGCGGGCGTCGATACCGTGCTGGTCGGAATGCGCCGTGAGCACTACGTTCGCGACGTCCTTCGGGCACTCAGGGACGGACCGCTCGTCGGGCGCTGACCCCGGCGTTGTCCGGTCGGGTCGGATGGCGGAGCGAATGGCATCAATTTTCCGGTGCCTCGAATCAGTGCGAACCGTGAGGCAGCGGTTGTGCGAGGTGTTCGCCGCAGTATCCGTCCAGCCGGTCCGGCCGAGTCGACGCTCCGTCGCCACGGACCGGACCCGGACCGGGAGCACCACCGCACGCGCATCGAACAGCAACGAGTACACACCAGAGAGCGGAGGAACATCATGGCGAACGCACGGACGACGACCGATCACGAGAAGATTCGACTTTGGGTGGAGCGTCGCGGTGGCCGCCCGACGCAGGTCGAGGGCACCGGCGGCATGCTGCGCATCGACTTCGGTGCGAGGAACGAGCGGCTCAACGACATCTCTTGGGATGAGTTCTTCGAGAAGTTCGACCGCAGTCACGTAGAGTTCCTCTACGATCCCGATCCGTCGAGCTATTTCAACAAGTTCATCGACCACAACGGAGACGGACGCGCGGCATAACTTTGTCCGTTCGACTTCACGTATCCGTCAGACTGCGGTGCCGACCGAAATCCGACTCAAAGAGATATCGACGATAGAGGATGCCGACCGGCTGTTCGACAGCGCACAGCCGGTCTGGCTGTTCAAACACTCGGCGGCCTGTGCCGTGTCGTTCATGGCGATGGCGTCGGTCAATCAGTACCTGCGCTCGAATCCGGTCGCGGCGGCAATGATCGTCGTCCAGCAGTCTCGCGCCGTGTCGAACCACGTGGCAGCGCGCTCGGGCGTCGAGCACGAGACGCCGCAGGTCCTGCTCGTCGGCCACGGCCGAGTCCTCTGGCACACGTCGCACAGTGGAATTACCGCTGAGGCGATGGAGCACGCGTGGGCGGCGGCGGCGGATACCTAGTCGACACGCTCATCATCAGAACAATTATGGCAACTGCAACGTTTGCGGCGGGATGCTTCTGGGGCGTCGAGGCGGCGTTCCGCCAGATCGAAGGCGTGACCGCGACCGAGGTGGGCTACACCGGCGGCACGACCGAGGAGCCGACCTACCAGCAGGTGTGCTCCGATACGACGGGGCATGCGGAAGCGGTTCGGGTGGAATTCGATCCGGAGCGTGTCTCCTACGAACGTCTGCTCGACGTCTTCTGGGAGAACCACGATCCGACGACGTTGAACCGGCAGGGACCCGACGTGGGCACGCAGTATCGCTCGGTGATCTTCTACCATTCGCCCGAACAGAGGGACGCGGCCGAAGCGTCGAAGCTCCGGCTGCAGGAGGAGGGACGCTTCCGGCGACCGATCGTCACGGAGATCGTTCCCGCCACGACCTTCAATCGCGCCGAGGAGTACCACCAGCAGTACCTCGAGAAGCGCGGCCTCTCATCCTGCCGGATCTGACGGCCGCGAATTCTCCTCCTGTCGTTCCCCCGTCGCTCGCGACGCTTCGCCCATATCCGCCTTCGGCACCTTCTTGACGGTCGCCAGGATCAGATCGAGTCCGGCCAGCGTGTACCGGATTTCGCTTCCGTCACGCACGTAGTGCCGCTCCTCCTCGAGCAGTGGATCGTAATCGCGAACGACTTCCTCACCGCTTCTCCGCCTCCAGCGTCGGGTGTACCCACGCCGCAGCTGTCCCAGCTTCTCGTAGATGCTCCGATTCGAATCGTAGAAGCGGTGCAGGATTCGAACGACCTCACCGGTGGAATACGTGGTCTGTCCGTTGCGGTTCCCCATCGTGAACATCGGTAGGTGGAGCGCAGGTGGGATCGTCCGATGGGAACGCGATGCGCGCGCCTCGGCAGGATCGATCGTAAGCGTGTGTCGAAGATATCGGCCGGTGTGCCGCCATGCCCGTCAAGAAATCCTAACATGGAGGGCGATGAGCAATGCGTTTGCGATATGGTCGGGTGGTAAGGATGCCCACTACGCCGTCTTCCGTGGACAGCAGGCGGGCCTCAGATGTCGACAGCTCGTCACCTTCATCGACGAACGCACCGATCTGGTGCTCGCCCATCGTCTGCCTCCGGAGCTGATCGAGGAACAGGCGCGCCTCATGGACGTGCCGGTGCTGAAGGTGCGCGCGCGCGCCGAGACCTATGAGCGCGAACTCCGCAACGTGCTCTTCGATCTTCGCTGTGAGGGACTCACCTACGGAATCTTCCCCGGATCATCCGGATCGACCTACAGGGATTTCTTCCGCTCGCTCACCGGCGACTACGATATGCGGGCCGTGTTTCCACTCTGGGGAATTCCCTCCCATCTCGTGGTCGAGGAACAGAGGAGAACGATGACCTCCACGATCATCCGCATCGATCGGAAGATCAGCGAGTCCTACCTCGGCAGGGAACTGAGCACCGAGTTCATCGAGTACATGAATGAGATGGGATTCGATCCGTCCGGCGCGGGTGGCGAGTACGACACGTTCGTGCGCAGCAGTCCCCTCATGGATCGAACCATCGTGCTGACGCACGCCGAGCGCCGGGCGACGCCGGAGGCCGTCGGTCTGGAGATCGATTTCTGGAAGGTGGAATAGCATGGAGGTGCCCGCCGTTGCCGACCACCGCCCGAGGCTGCTGCGCGAGTCGGCGAAGTACTTCGCGATCTTCCGAATCGAACTGCGACAGCTCACCGCCTACACCTGGGATTTCGTCCTGGCGAACCTCACCGTCGTCATCACATTCTTCGTGCTGCTGCAGGTGTGGCGCGTGACGGTACACGCGAGCCACGTCGGGTCGCTGGGCGGCGAGGGGTTCACCTGGACCCAGCTCGTCTGGTTCCTCGCAGCCGGGCAGACGCTCTACTTCTCGGTTCGCACCGAGGCGCAGCTCGACATCGAGCACGATGTCATCTCGGGCAACATAGCGGTGACGCTGGCGCGTCCGTACGACTACCTGCTGTCACGATTCGCGTCGGTGATGGCCTACAGCGTGCTGTCGTTCGGGGTGACGTTCCCGATCGCGATCGCGATGGCATGGTCGGCGTCGGGAGAATTCGCAGTGGGCCCCGTCGGCATCCTTGCGTTCGTCGTCGCGTTTCTCATTCGCACGGTGCTCTACTTCGCGCTCCAGGCGATTGCGGGATTGCTGACGTTCTGGATCGAGAAGGCGACGGCGTTCGTCTGGATTCTCGGATTGCTCATTCTGATTTTCGGAGGCGGCGCGGTACCGCTCGGCTACTGGCCCGCGTGGGCACGGACCGCGGTCGAATTCACTCCCTTCCCCGTGTTGATGTACTGGCCGTCGCGTCTGTTCGTGCAGCCCGATCCGGCAGCGATCGTCTCGACGTTGCTGCGATCGGCGATCTGGCTGCTGGTGCTGGGTGCGATCGTCCGCCTGATCTACGCGCGAGCGCTGCGGCGGCTCGATCTCAACGGCGGATAGATCGTGTTCAGGTGCACCTCGCTATCTTCGATGCTTTCCTGTCCGAATTCATCCGTCATTCCCCCACACAACCAATGTCCCGTCTGGAAGGTCGTGTCGCGATCGTCACCGGCGCCGCTGTCGGAAACGGTCAGGCGTTCTGTCGCCGTCTCGCCGAGGAGGGTGCGAAGATCATGATTGCCGACATCGCCGACGCCTCCGAGGCGATGCGGATCGTCTCGGAGAACGGCGGCGAGATCGATGCGGTTCGCGTCGACGTCACGCGCGAGGAGGAGACGCGCAAGATGGTGGATCGCACGCTCGAGCGCTTCGGTCGCGTCGACATCCTCGTCAACAACGTGGGACTCTACCACGAGGAGCCGTTCGAACTGATCAGCTACAAGGAGTGGCGGCGGATGCTGACGGTCAATCTCGATGGATTGTTCCTGACGTCGAAGGCGGTGCTGCCGGCGATGAAGGAGCACGGATTCGGGCGGATCATCGCGCTCAGTTCCGACACGATCTGGCTGGGCACGCCGTACCTGGTGCACTACGTGACCTCGAAGATGGGGGTGATCGGGTTCGTGCGTTCACTTGCCAGCGAGGTGGGGAAGTACGGCGTGACGGTCAACGCGATCACGGTTGGGCTGACCGCGACGCAGCGACCACCTGGGGAGAAGCTGATGGGCAGCATTCTCGAGCACCTGCTGCCGCAGCAGTCGGTGCATCGGCTCGACGAACCGGAGGACATCGCCGGCGTGGTCGCCTTCCTTGCCTCACCGGGATCGTCGATCATCACGGGGCAGACCGTCAACGTGGACGGCGGCGTGGCGCGGCATTGATGCCGGAGCGGCCGCGGCCATTCAAACCACCTTCGCAATGCTGCTTCGAGACTGCCCATGAGCATGTACTGGAGCGTTCGCCGTCGACTCATGCTGACGAACGGTGTCGCCGTCCTGCTGATGGTGATCGCGGGTGCGTGGGCAGTTTCGAACCTGCTGGCACTCGGTCGTGCCTCCGACTCGATATTGAGCGAGAACTACCGGAGCATTCTTGCGGCCGACAACATGATCGAAGCCTTGTCCGAGCAACGCACGGCGTATCTGAGGCGCTCGCTCGACGGCCCCGGTGCCACCGAATCACGGGTGGAGCGTGGTGATCGCCGCTTCCGGCAATGGTTCGCCCGGGCACACGGCAACATCACCATCTCCGGCGAATCGGACATCATCGATCGAATCGAGGGATCGTATCACCGGTATTCCCGGGAACTTCGCGCGGCGCTCCGGAGGGAACCGCCGATCGACCGAGATCGAGATGCCCGTGTACACACCGCGCTCCTCAATGCCTACGACAGTGTCGTCACCGCCTGCACCGATCTCCGCGAGCTCAACCAGCGAACGATGTACCGTGCCAGCGAGCACGCACGCTCCATTGCGACTTCGGCCACCATATCGGTGCTGTGCGTCAGTCTCTTCGGCGTCGTTGTCGCGGTCGTGCTGAGCGTCGTGGTGTCAAATCGGCTCGTCCGGCCGATCCGAGCACTCCGTCTCGCCGCTTCGGAAATTGCCAGGGGGCAGTACGACGTGGTGCTTCCGCGTCCGTCGTCGGACGAACTCGGGCAGTTGACCCGCGAGTTCAACGTGATGGCCGACCGTCTTCGAGCCTACATCGCGCTGAACGTGGAGCGGATCGTTGCGGAGAAGCGAAAGAGCGAAACCATCATCCGGTGTATCGACGACGGTATCGTCGCGCTGGATGCCGCCTTGAGAATCGTGGACGTCAATCCGGTGGCGGCGTTCGCGCTGGGACTCGACCCGGTGACGGCAGTCGGGAAGCGCTTCTCTGACGCAGTTCGAATCGATGCACTCGACACCGCCATCGGTACGACGCTCTCCGAAGGTCGACCGACGGCACTGCAGGGCGAGTCCGCCGTCTTGTCCGTTCCCGTGGGTGATCGTCAGCTGCATTTCGAATGGTCGGTCACTCCGGTACGATCGACCGGGGACTCGATCCTTGGCGTTGTGGTGCTGCTGCGCGACGTCACGCGGCTGGCCGAGCTCGATCGTATGAAGAGCGAATTCTTCTCCATGGCGTCACATGAACTCAAGACACCACTGACATCGATCGCGATGAGTGTCGGGCTGCTCCGCGAGCGGCTCACATCCCGGCTGGACCCGCGGGAACGCGAGCTGTTCGCCGTGGCGCAGGAACAGGTCGAACAGCTCCGCGCACTCGTACGTGATCTGCTCGATCTGTCGAGAATCGAAGAGGGGAGAATCGAGCTCCGGTACGCCGATATCCCGGTTTCAGAACTGTTCGAAAAGGTGCGCAGGAGCTTCGCAAGCCAGGCTGCGTCGCTGGGAATCGAACTCGTCGCGAACATCGATCCGGAGCTCCCGATGGCGAGTGTCGATCCCACCAAGATCACGTGGGTGCTCGCCAATCTCGTCTCCAATGCCCTTCGGTACACGCCGCCGGGTGGACACGTGAGACTCGATGCGGTCTTCGACGGACGGCAACTGCAGCTGTCGGTCAGCGACGACGGTGCCGGAATTCCTCACCACCTGCAATCGCGGATCTTCGATCGCTTCGTTCGGCTGGAGACCGATGAGTCCGGAGGCACCGGACTCGGACTGGCGATCTGCCGTGAAATAGTCACTGCACACGGTGGTGACATCGGCCTTGAGTCAGAGCCTGGCGTTGGCAGCACGTTCACCTTCACCGTACCCGCAGCGCAGAGGGATGCGTGAGCAACTGCTGTCTGTGCGGGTTCCGCGCGAGGTGTGTTCGCCCCGTGGTTGCGGTTACCGTGCCGGTTGGCATCCGGGGGTTCTCGTTGCGGCGTTCGGATGAATGAGGGGTCTGCGGAAGGGGAACGGCGACGTAGCTCAGCCCGGTGTGAGGTTGCGGTCCTCCCATTCCTGAATCGCTGCGAAGACGTCGGCAGGTACGTCGGCGCCGGCAATCTGACGCATGAATTCGGGGCTTCGGAACATCCGTGTGAGTTGGCCCGATGGCATGAACCCGGCGAAGCCGATCTCCGGGATCAGGTACAGCCACACCATCGAAATCGGTGAAGCTGTGTCGCGGTCGATGACGCCGGCACGTGGAAGTCCAAGCCCGAACATCGGCTGCTGGAGCCCGTGGACACGGGCATGCGGTACCGCGATTCCGGCGTCGAGGAATGTCGATCCTTCTGCTTCCCGTGCCTCTATCGCTCTGAGCGTCTCGCCATACCCGAGGTCCGGTTCCGACAGAATCATCCTCGTCATCAGTTGGCTGATTGCCTGCTTCGACGTGACCGGTTCGTGCCACACGATGATGCGGCCCGGTTCGATGAATTTGCTGATGCGGATATCGCCGGGTGGCGCCGGGGCAGGTGACGCCGGAAGCTCAGCGATCGTCGCGGCCGGCGCAGCGTCCTCGAACTGGGAATCGGACTCGTGCATGGACGCCGTTGGCGACCTCCGGTGAGACGGTGCCGATATGGTGCCCGAGGCGTCGCCGGAAGGGGGGCGCTTCGGCGCCGACGGCGTCCGAGCGCTCATCGTATCGACCACGACGATCACCTTGCCGTCGGCGTGGTCGATCAATCGGTCGACGATTGGTTTCTGCCCGATGAGTCGTCGGAGGAACGGGGCCGGCGTGGGCCGGCCGATCACGACATGGCCGATGCCGTACTCATTGGCGAATCGTAGAATGGTCGCTGGAACGTCATCGCCCTTTCGCCACATCACGGTCGCTCCGAGTCGATGTGCCAGAGCGAGTGTATCGGAGATGTGCCGTTGCGTTTCCGCGTCGACCCGCTGCGACTCCTCCGACGGCGTCTGGACATACAGCGCATACCACGTTCTGTTGAGTCGACCCGCCAGCCGCGATCCGTATCGCAACAGGGTCGGGCTGTCGGGTCCGCGGGACGAGAGGCAGACGACCACCTGATCCGGCGCGCTGACGGTCGGGCTGAGTGGATCGGATCTGCTTCTACCCTCGATGTGGGAGGCGATCTGTCGCAGGGTGAGGTTGCGCAGATGCTCGAGATTCTCCCGTTGAAAGAAATTGCGCAGCGATGCGTCGACGCGGTCGCTCGGGTAGACCTTGCCGGATTGCATCCGTTGCTGCAGGTCCTCGGTCGACAGATCGACGTTCACCACCTCGTCCGCTTCCTCCAGCACCCAGTCGGGAAGCCGCTCATTGACGTTGACGCCGATGAGACGGTGGACGGTGTCGAAGAGACTCTCGAGGTGCTGGACGTTGAGGGTCGTGATCACGTGCATGCCCTTGTCGAGCAGCTCAAGCACATCCTGGTAGCGCTTCTCGTTGCGGCTGCCGGGTGCGTTCGTGTGGGCGAGTTCATCGACGAGCGTAACCGTCGCGTTGCGCTCGATTACCGCATCGATGTCCATTTCAAGGAGGTCGATCCCACGGTACAGCACGCTGCGTGGAGGGACCGTTTCGAGCCCCTTGACGAGGCGCTGGGTTTCGCTTCGTTCATGGTTTTCGACGTAACCGATGACGACGTCGATTCCGCGCTCTGCGAGTGCGTGGGCCTCCTGCAGCATGCGATAGGTCTTGCCCACACCCGGTCCGTAGCCGAGGTAGACCTTCAGACGTCCGCGCCGGGAGCGCTCGATCAGACGCAGAAAATTCTCGGCCCGATCCGATCCGGACTGCGTCATACCGCCGATGTCGGACTGGTCGTTCATGGCAGACGCTCTCGGCAATGCATGATTCAGTCTCCGGTCGGCAGCGTCGGTGACGACCAGGCGGAGTCGAGCGCGACGTTCAGCGGCAGCACGCGGACGAGCTGGTTGCCGATGGCAACGCCGGCAGTGTACCGCGCATGGGAACGCACGAATTCGGCAAGCGTCGGCGGAGAGATGCCGCGTGTGCGTGCAATTCGGGGGACTTGCAGAAGCGCCGACGCCAGTGTGATGTCGGGGTCGAGGCCGGAACCCGAGGCCGAAACCAGATCCGCAGGAATCGGAAGCGTGGAGACCGCTCCCAGCCGCCGCAGCGTTCCCTGGGCCCGTTCTCTCAGCTTCGGGTTCGTCGCCGAAAGATTGCTTCCACCGGCCGCCGAGGCGTCGTAATCCACCGCGGACGGACGAGGCCAGAAGTATTTCGGGTCGCTGAACGACTGCGCCAGCAGTTCGGAGCCGACGACACGATCGCCGACAACGACGAGGCTGCCGTTCGCGCGATCGGGGACGGCAAGCTGTCCGACGCCGAGGATCAACGCCGGATAGACGACGCAACAGGCCACGAGCGTCGCAAGCCACATTCGTATCGATGTCGTGAACTGGTTCATGTCGGTTGCGCCACGAGCAGCGCGTTGGATCCGTCAAGCCACGCCGAGAAGCGCGAGCAGCATGTCGATGAGTTTGATGCCGACGAACGGCACGACCACGCCGCCGAAGCCGTAGACGAACAGATTGAAGCGCAGAAGCGAACTGGCGCCGACGGCCCGGTACTTGACGCCTCGGAGCGCGATCGGGATCAGCATCGGGATCACCACGGCGTTGAAGATCGTTGCCGAGAGGATCGCGCTGTGCGGCGTACCCAGTCCCATGATGTTCAGCGGTGCGAGGTGGGGAAGCGCCACGACGAAGATTGCAGGGACGATCGCGAAGTACTTGGCGACGTCGTTTGCGATGGAGAACGTGGTGAGGGCACCGCGCGTCATCAGCAGTTGCTTCCCGATCTCGATCACTTCGATGAGCTTCGTCGGATCGGAATCCAGATCGACCATGTTCGCCGCCTCCTTCGCCGCCTGGGTCCCCGCGTTCATTGCCACGCCGAGATCGGCCTGTGCGAGCGCCGGCGCGTCGTTGGTGCCGTCGCCCATCATCGCCACGAGTCGACCGCCCTCCTGTTCCCGACGTATGTAGGCGAGCTTGTCCTCCGGTGTGGCCTCGGCGATGAAGTCGTCGACGCCCGCCTGCTCGGCGATCGCGCCGGCAGTGATTGGATTGTCGCCGGTGACCATGACGATGCGCAGACCCATGGCTCGCAGCCGCATGAAGCGCTCGCGGATGCCGGGCTTGAGCGTATCCTCCAGTGCAACGACCCCCAGCACGCGGCCACCATCGGCAACCATGATCGGCGTCCCCCCGGTTCCCGCGACCCGGCCAACGAGCGTCTCGACGTCGTCCGGGAGCGCCCCGCCCTGCTCGAGGACGAATTTCCGCATGGTGTCCGGCGCCCCCTTCCGGAGTCTCCGACCGTCCGGAAGATCGACGCCGCTCATGCGGCGTTCGGCTGAGAAGGGGACGAGCACCGCTCCCTTCGGCTCGTTCGGCGTCCCGGACTGCAAACGCTCGCTACCGAGCGCGACGATGGATCGACCCTCGGGCGTCGTGTCGCCGAGGGAGGTGACGACGGCGGCTTCGACGAGCTCCGCCTCGCGGACACCGCCGACCGGCAGGAATGCATGCGCCTGGCGGTTTCCCAGCGTGATCGTTCCCGTCTTGTCGAGCAGGAGTGTGTCGACGTCTCCGGCCAGCTCGACTGCCTTGCCGCTCTTTGCCAGAAGGTTGCGTGAGAGCGCCCGGTCCATGCCGGCGATCCCGATCGCTGGAAGCAGCGCGCCGATCGTCGTCGGGATCAGACAGACCAGAAGCGCAACCAGCGTGGGGGTATCGATCGTCACATTGAAGTATCGACCGAGCGGGAACAGCGTGACTGTGACGATGAGGAAGGCGAGCGTGAAGCCGGAGAGCACGAGCGTCAGAGCGATCTCGTTCGGGGTCTTCTGACGCTGCGCTCCCTCGACCAGCGCGATCATGCGGTCCAGAAAGCTCTCACCAGGCGCTGCGGTGATCTCGACTCGTATCCAGTCGGAGAGTACACGCGTGCCGCCGGTGACGCCCGAGCGGTCGCCACCGGCTTCGCGCACGACCGGAGCGGACTCGCCGGTGATGGCGCTTTCGTCCACGCTCGCGATTCCCTCGATCACCTCACCGTCGGCAGGGATCACCTCGCCTGCACGGACGATCACCACGTCGCCGAGCGTCAATGCGTCCGAGGAAATCTCCTGGAGTTCGTCGCCGACGATGCGTCGCGCAAGTGTGTCCTGGCGGGTCTGTCGCAGTGAGTCCGCCTGCGCCTTGCCGCGGGCCTCGGCAAGCGCTTCGGCGAAGTTTGCGAACAGCACCGTGAACCACAGGATCAGTGTCACCAGCAAATAGAACGTGATGTCGCCTTCGCCGGTGAAGATGCTCTGGACGGTAACCAGCGACGTGATCAGCGCGCCGAGCTCCGCCGTTGCCATCACCGGGTTACGGGCCATGTGCCGCGGGTTGAGCATGAAGAACGCCTGGGTGAACGCGGCGCGCACCAGTGAGGGATCGAACAGTCCGGTGCGGCGGGAACGACGGCGCCGCAGCTTCAGCGACGTGGACGTCGAGGCGGCGTTCGGCTGCGGATCGACAGGGGTGGAATGCATTGGCATGCTGGAATCCAGTCGGGAACGTGAGTCGCCTAACGCGCAATGCCCGTCGCGCTCGAGAGATGCTCGGCAACGGGTCCCAGTACGGCGGCGGGGAGGAAGAGCAATGCGCCGACGACCGCGATGGTCGAAATCAGAACGAGGCCGAAGGTCCAGGTGTCGGTGCGAAACGTCCCGCTGGTCTCCGGCGTCGGTCGCTTCGACGCGAGCGAACCGACGATCGCCAGAGGCGCGATGATCGGAATGAAGCGGGCCAGCAGCATGATCACGCCGGTGAACAGGTTCCACGGAATCGTGCCGTCACCCAGACCCTCGAAGCCCGATCCGTTGTTGGCAGTGGCCGATGAAAATTCATACAGGATCTCCGACAGCCCGTGGCTCCCCGGATTGTGGAGTGTCGTCAGCCCCCACGTCGTGACCGCAAACAGTGCGGTGCCACCCAGGATGAACAGCGGGTGCGCAAGCAGGGCGATGACCGCCAGCTTCATCTCCCGGGCCTCGACCTTCTTGCCCAGATACTCCGGCGTGCGACCTACCATCATGCCGGCGAGGAACACCGCGACGATGACGTAGATGAACATGTTGATGTAGCCGACGCCCACGCCGCCGAAGATGCAGTTGAGCCACATCCCGATCATCGGGATCAGACCGGTGAGCGGGTTGAGACTGTCATGCATCGCGTCGACCGATCCGTTCGACGTCACCGTCGTGCTCACCGCCCACGTGGCGCCCGCCGTCGGACCGAACCGCAGTTCCTTTCCCTCGAGATTCATCGCGTGATGGTCGACCGGGAGTCCGGCGAATGCCGCCGTCGGCCGCGCCTCGGTGAGGGCACCCGCAACGATGAGCACCAGGTACAGCAGCAGCATCACGCCGAAAATCACTCCAGCGTGCTTCATCCGAGCGGTGATCCGGCCCACCATCCAGACGCACGCCATCGGAATCAACACGATGCAGACGTTCTCGATCAGGTTGGTCCAGAACGATGGGTTCTCGAACGGATGGGTGGAATTGGGTCCGAAGAATCCGCCGCCATTTGTCCCGAGCTGCTTGATCGCCACGAATGCCGCCACCGGCCCGCGCGCGATCGTCTGCACGGTCCCCTCGAGCGTGTGAGCGATTGCCGCCCCCTGAAGCGTCATCACCACGCCACCAAGCACGAGCACTACCGCGACGACGGTGGACAACGGCAGAAGAATGAGGAAGGTCGCGCGGTGGAGGTCGCCGAAGAAGTTCCCCAGCTTGGCCTTCCCCGCGAGCCCTCGGGCCAGAGCCGCAAGTGCCGCGATTCCGGTCGCGGCCGAGACGAACTGCAGCCACATCAACCCAAAGAGCTGCGTGAAGTAGCTCAGCGACACCTCGCCGGAGTAGTGCTGGAGATTCGTGTTGCTGGTGAACGAGGCAGACGTGTTGAAGATCAGATCCGCTGCGACCGCACCCTTTCCATCGGGGTTGAGAAATGGTACGGAGGGCTGGATGAGGTGCACCAGGAAGACCCATGCGAACATGACGATGCTGAAGCTCAGCATCGAGACAACGTATCGCCTCCAGTCCTGTTCTTCATCGACCAGTCGGCCGAACAGACGCCGCATGACGCGTTCGTATGTGAGCCGCCGCCTGCCCGGGTGCTCCGGCGCCATTGCCCACGTCATGTACCGTCCAAGCGGCCACGACAGCAGAATCGTTCCCCCGATGATGACGGTCGGTATGAAGATGTCGATGATCATTCCGTAGCGGGATTCGGTTCAGAATCTGTCGGGCCGCAGAATCGCATACACCAGGTATGCGAAGCACAGCAACAGAAGGACGACGATCAGGATTCCCATGGCGATTCGTGTCGGGTCAAAGTCGATCACAGGCAGCCGTGAACGCGAACAGCAGCGCGAACACGATTGCGGCGACCAGAAGCATCAACAGGTTCATCATGGCGATTCCGGGCGGGTCGTTTGATCGATGAGGAGGCACTACATGCGCCCGTCGTCGGTCCCGTTGTCAACGAGTGTGCCAGTCGACGAAACCGTTGAATTGAGGCGAAATTGTGGGGAATTGGTGGTTGCGCGTGGGAGCAGCGGCGGGCAGTTCGCCCGATCCGGCAGACGCGATCGGGTGAAATGCAGGTGTCGGGGTGAAACAATCGCACTGCGGCGAGGCGGCCGTTCGGCGGCGCGGCCGGGAAGCTCAGATCCCGTACTGGCGACGTCGACGGTACAACGTGGTGGGGTCGATCTCGAGCACCCGGGCGGCCTCCTCGAGCGTCTCGGTCGCCGCGACGACCCGGCGGATGTGGGCCTCCTCGATATCTGCGAGCGAGACCAGGTCGCCGACCATTGGTTGTGATGCGCCCCCGACCGCCCCTGCGAAGCCGAGCTCCTGTGGTGTGATTTCGGAACTCTGTGACAGGATCATGACGCGTTCGATCGTGTTCTGAAGTTCGCGAACGTTTCCTGGCCACTCATGCGTGCGCAATGCCTCGGCGGTCGCGCGCGGAATTGTCGGGGCCGCACGGTTGTACTTTCGCGCGAATCTCGCCACCAGCTCTTCGGCCAACGGGACGATG
Organism: Chlorobiota bacterium; assembly: GCA_963711465.1. GTDB lineage: Bacteria > Bacteroidota > Ignavibacteria > OLB7 > OLB7 > CAVQEG01. Next base: position 256,596 of record CAVQEG010000002.1, on the reverse strand, counting down.
TCCTCCGGCCGGTTTCGCAGCGGTGGCACGCGGAGCTCGATCACGTTGAGCCGGTAGTACAGGTCCTCCCGAAATGCTCCCGAGGCGACACGATCGCTCAGATCGACGTTCGTCGCCGCGATGATGCGCACGTCGGCGCGTCGCGTGGTCGGATCGCCAAGCCGTTCGAATTCACGGTCCTGAATGAAGCGCAGGAGCTTCGGCTGCAGTGCCGGAGGGAGGTCGCCGATCTCATCGAGGAACAGCGTACCGCCCTCGGCCTGTGCAACACGTCCGACGTTGGTGTTGACCGCGCCGGTGAACGCACCTCGGGTGTGTCCGAACAGCTCACTTTCGAGCAGTTCCGCCGAGAGCGAGGGCGTGTGAACGACGACGAAGGGTGCCTCCCGGCGCCGGCTCCAGTCATGGATCGCACGCCCGACCAGGCCCTTCCCGCTGCCGCTCTCTCCGGTGATGAGCACCGATGCGTCGGTGACGGCCACCGTGCGCGCGGTCTGCAGCATCGCCTGCATTGCCGAATTTGCGCTCGAACCAGGAGCCGGGGGGCGCGTTGAGGCCAGATCGGCTCTGAGTGTCGAGACGTTGCGCTCCAGGTCGAGCACCTCCACGGCTCTGGAAATCGCAAGTCGGACCTGGTCGGGTTCGAATGGTTTCGGCAGGTAGTCCGCAGCTCCGCGCCGAATGGCATCGACGGCGGTCTCGATCGATGCGTGCGCCGTGATGACGATGATCCTCGAACGCGGGTTGGAGGCGACCAGCCGCGGAATCAGATCGAGCCCCGATTGCGTGCCCAGCCGCAAATCGAGCAGTACGAGGTCGTACATCTCCATCGACGCCGACTCCAATGCCTCCGATGCCGTGGCGGCAAGCGTAACCAAGTGGCCTTCCGCTTCCAGGCAGGCCAGCAGTGTGTGGCGGATCGCGCGGTCGTCATCGACGACGAGAATCCTGACAGGTCTCATGGCAATCGGGAGTTGTCGATTCGTCGAGAGGTTCCCTGGGCGTTGTTGTGCATCGATCAATCGTCTAAGATAGCGGCGGACGAAGGCCCGCCGGATCTGCGTGAGAGTCCTCGTTACACGCTGAATCTTGCGCCGGCTGACGACGGCTCCGTATATTTTGCGTCTGTCCTCAGCGGAAGTGGTGAAATTGGCAGACACGCTATCTTGAGGGGGTAGTGCCCTAACGGGCGTGGGGGTTCAAGTCCCCCCTTCCGCACTCGATTCGAATGGCCTCGGCATCCTGATGTCGGGGCCGTTTCGCGTTCACTCCGGCCGCTCGTCCGAGGGGCCGCCCGCTCGAACCACGCACCCGCACGCGGCATCCGCCGTGCACTTGCTATATTTGGCGCTCGATCCGCTCGCGCGCTCGCGCGCTCGTCGCTTCCGCTACGCACCCGCTCCCGGCAGTCCTCCCCCCGCCGTCACGCTCGACGATCTCCGTCCCGACCGTTCTTCCGTCTACCTCATACACAAACCGCAGGTCACACCATGAAGCGATTCCTACCATTCCTGCTGCTGTCGGTCCTCGCCGCGGCACTGCTGGCCACCGGCTGCCAGGACACCGTCACCGATGGAGCCAGCTCCAATCAGTTCACCATCAACGGTGACAATACCTACACCAATGCCCTGGTGACAGGTGACGGTGTCGCAAGCGTCGCCACGACCGGCAACATCACCATCAGCGGTCTGCTCAACGGCAAACAGGCAGGAATCATCCTGACCTTCGACGGCACCTCTGACGGTACCTATACCTGGGGCACGGCCGCGACCGCTACGATCATGATCGATAACAATGTGACCTACCAGGGCACGTCCGGTCAGACCGTCGTTACGTCCGTCGGAGAGAGCGGTGGCAAAGTGGTCGGTACGTTCCAGGGAACGCTGGCGAACGTGTCGAATCCAAGCGGATCGGTTACCGTCAACGGCTCGTTCAACGCCACGCGAAACTGAGCTCCGGTCGAAATCGAGACGGGCGCATCGTTGCCGTTGACGGCTGAACGATGCGCCCGTCTGCTTTTCACGAATATCAGTTCCTATCCGCAAGCCGGACACGGCCGGCGACCGCACGCTCGATCCTGCCGGCTGAATCCTCGACGATCAGATGTCCGTGTCGGTCGATTCCCGCCACGCGCCCGGCTGATGGCGACTCGATGCGCCGACCGCGCAACCAGTCGCGCTCGGCAAAGCCGTCGAGTTCGTCCGATTCGAGTGCGTCCGATTCGAACGGCGCACGCTCGCGCAACGACCGTACGATGCGCTTGAGCAGATCGAGCCGGAAGCTCCTGTTGACGCCCGCCGCCTCGGTGGGACCGACGAACCCCGCCTCGAATCCGTCGGCGTCGTTGCCGTCGAAGGTGACCGGAAAGGCATTGATTCCAATTCCCACGACGGACCACCACTCGTCTCCGCGAACGACGCCCTCGCTCAGAATTCCCGCCACCTTTCGATCCTCCAGCATCAGGTCGTTCGGCCACTTGATGCGAATCGTCGGAACCGACGAAATGCCGTACTCGCATCGAACGGCATCGACGGCGTCGGCGATCGCGAGTCCGGAGCGAATCGGCAGCAGCGCCATGGCACCTGTCGAAGCGGGCCTGAGCAGCAGTGAGAACTGCAGCAGTGCACCCGGTATCGAACGCCACCGCCGACCCTCCTGTCCGCGTCCCTCGTGCTGGTGATCGGCGACCACCATCGTCCATGCCGGTGCCCCCGATCCCGCGGCGCTCCGGAGCACGTCCTGCGTCGATCCGATGTCGCGGTAGAAGATCAGCGTCGGCAGGCCGAGTTCGTCGGCGAGCTCTCCCAGCGCCTGACGGCTGTTGCCGATCTGTGTGAGCGTGTCGTACATGCCGATGCAGATACGTCGGAACCTCCGGCGACAGTCGCCGGATGCGTCGGTGGAGTTGTGCGGGAACCGTCGCACTGCGAAGGTCTCTAATCCTTCGTGCGCGACCGGAACGGGGACGGCGGTCGGGTGCCGGGCGGGCCAGTCGGCTCGGATCGGAGGGCGCCGATCGCCATGACGGGCGGAGGGAGGTGGATTTCAGTGCCGATCAAACCCCGGACGCGGTGCAGGAGTCAAAGCTCCTGAAATCCACCGCCCGTTCGAATCGGTCGACAAGAATACGACTGAACAACGAATAGTAACCAGAGGAACAATCCATGAAGACCAACAGCAGGTTCGGCCGGCTCGGCGCCTTTGCGCTTGGCGCGGTCATGCTTATCGCTACGCCGACGTTCGCCCAGACCGCCGTCGGTACCGCTCCCCGCGATGGTGCCACCAGTGGTGCTCGTCAGGACCGGATCGAGGCGCGACACCAGAACATGAAGGATCATGCCGGTGCGCTCGCTGAGCGGCTCAACCTCACCGACCAGCAGAAGCAGCAGATCAAGGCGCTGCGCGATCGCTTCCGCGACGCCCACTCCAGTCAGCTGACCGAGCTGAAGAACCTCCGCGGGCAGATGCGTCAGGCACGCCAGTCGGGAGACAAGGACGCCGCGCAGCGTCTCCGCGACGATATGAAGCAGAAGATGCAGTCGCTGCAGGCCGATCGGAAGCAGCTGCAGAGCCAGATCTCGCAGGTGCTGACCGAAGAGCAGCGCCAGGAGATGGCGAAGATCAGGGAGGAATTCAAAGCCCGCCACCAGGGGCGTGGACACGGACGTCACGGCGCTCCCGAAGGCGCGACCTCGGCGCCGAAGAATTCCCAGGGCGCCAACCGTTCGGAAGACATTCGGTAGCCGGCTCCGTCGTGCCCGCTCCGCGTGGGCCGCGGAAATGTGAATGGGCAGACGCCCCGTCATCGCCGATGGCGGGGCGTTTGTATGTTCACTCCGTGTCGACGCCAACCAGCAACCCGCCCCTTCGATGAAGTCTTCACAACACCCGCCGAGGTTCCACCGGGAGGATGACCGCGACTGCCTGCCGACGGAGAATCTGTCGGGACATCCGCGCGTGCACAACCACCTGTCGATCCACCGCGTCGACATCATTGGCGACGTCCACGGCTGCTACGATGAACTGGTGACGCTGCTGCGTCGGCTCGGCCATGGTGCGCTGCTGGAGGGGGAACTCGAGGCGTCGCCACATCCGCCGCGCGTGATCTTCGTCGGCGACATCGTCGATCGTGGCGATCGCATCGTCGACTCGCTGAAACTCCTCTGGCGACTGCACTCCGGCGGCTACGCACTCAGCGTCGTCGGCAATCACGATGATCGATTCCTGCGGTGGCTCAAAGGCGGCCGAGTGAAGCTCCGACACGGTCTGGAGGAATCCGTCGCTCAGTTCGAAGCGTTGCCTGAGCACCAGCAGCGGCAGTGGCGTGAGCGGCTGATCGATCTGTACTCAGACATGCCGTGGGCCATCCGGCTCGACGACGGGAAAGCGATCGTCGCGCATGCCGCGTGGCACGCCGATCTGGAGGACCACTCCACCGAACGAATTCGCTCCTACACCATGTACGGTCCGGTGACAGGCGAGACGACGCCGGAAGGGTATCCCGAACGCATCGACTGGGCGCCGGATTACGGTGGACCCGAGCTCGTCGTCTTCGGTCATCAGGTCTACCGTGCCCCCTACATGCATGAGTACGCCATCGGCATCGACACCGGTTGCGTCTTCGGAGGAGCACTCACGGCGCTGCGTTACCCGGAGCTCGAGATCGTGTCGGTCCCGAGTCTACGTGCCCGCTACCATCGCGCCGGATGGAAGAAGGGAGGGATGAGGAAGTAGTACCGAACGATGGTGTCTAGACCAGCTGCGTCAATTCCACCGGGCCGTTGACGGTGCAGAAGGCTTCGCCGTAGGTCCTGCCGATCATGAAGCCCCAGTGTCGCATCCGCGCGATGAACGCCTCCATGAATTCAGCACGCGAAATGAACGTCTCGGGTCCGCCTTCGTCCTCCGGCACGGAACGTCCCGGCACGGTGAACTGCGAGGCGTATGCCGCGATCGCGTCGAGCTTGCGGTCGAACTGATCGGAGATGTCCACCACGAAGTCGGGTTCGCGCTCGTACGCCTGCATGAAGCAGTACATGCGTTCGGGGCGGTGGGGCGACTGCGTCCGGCCGTCGTGGGTTGACTCGACGTGCGTCAGACCCGCGTCGAAGCAGGCACGGCGGGCGAGACGGTTGGCATCCTCATGGTCGGGATGGCGATCGTGATCCCACGGCAGAAGCAGGACGGTCGGTCGGAAGTGGCGGATCGCGCGTACCAGGGAGAGCGTCGTCTCGGGCGTGGCACGGATGTCACCGTCGGGTATCCCGAGATTCCACCGCATGTCGTCGGCAATTCCAAGCGCCCGGTTGGCGCGCATCGTCTCGGCGGCCCGCAGGTCGGCAGAACCTCGCGAGCCCCGTTCACCGCGCGTCAGATCGCAGATGGCGACACTGCGACCGGCGTCGACGTGACGGAGGATGGTGCCTCCGACGTTGAGCTCCGCGTCGTCGGGATGTGCGGCTACCACGAGAATATCAGCCATGCCAGATCTTCGCGTGACTCTTCGATCGCCGCTTGGGCGGAAATGGTTCACCGATCATCCCGAACCCCAGGCGATTCTTCTCACCGATGCCGCAGGCGAACGCGGCGCGGATGAGTCGTTCGTCGCCGGCCATGTGCAGCGGGGCGACGAAGCAGCGCACACGCGACTCGTCCGGCGTACCCTCGCGGATGGTGATCGCCCGCATGATGTGCGGGGTGCGACGCAGATATTCCCGATCGATCTGGATCGTCAGGGCATCGTCCGGAAGTCGTTCGCCGGTCAGGATCTCGTGCTTTGCGATCAGATTCTGCACCAGCGCCGGTCCGGTGTCACGACTCTTGGCCGAGAGGTAGCGGACCTCCTGGTTCTCGTCGTCGGGATCGGGCGCACGGCGGATGGTCACCGGCGAGAGCACGCGGTAGGTGGCCGAGGGGAACGCGGGAAAGGGGGTGGGCTCGACGTCCTGCACTTCCAGTTGGACGGGCTCGTTGTGGCGGCCGGCGGGAATCTGCAGCGTCGCGTCGTTGAACAGCGGGACGATGGTCGAGAGGACGAATTCCTCGGGATGCGGGAAGGTGACGATCAGCTTTGCGCGGAGGGATTCCTCGAAGTGGAAGGTGCGCTCGTGCATCGACCAGCGGGGACCGTAGAATTCGAGGCCTGAGAACGCGTAGAGCTTGAACCGCTTTGTCGCCTGCCCCTTCATCCCGTGGCCGCGCGAGTACTTCTCGTAGCGTTCCTCCGCCGGAGCGAGGATACGCATGATCGCCCGACCAAGCGGATAGTTGTAGTTGACAGGAATCGACGGGTTCTTCTCAACCGATGTCAGGTCAAGATGAAGACGCATGGGGAAGAGCACGCAATGCGAATGTGTGTGGGTAGTCTCTACGGGCCTCGGCGCCGAAAATAGAAAAATTACGGCCGGCGAGTCCGCAGCCTGTTCTCAGGCGGCCATCCAGCCGCCGTCGACGGCGAGCACGTGACCATTGACGTAGTCGCTGGCGGGCGATGCAAGGAACAGCACCGCACCGCGAAGATCCTTCGGTTCGCCCCATCGCCGCGCGGGAATGCGGTGGCGCAGCGCCTCGTACCGCTCGCGATCCTGCTGCAACGCATCGGTGGCCGCAGTATGGAAGTACCCCGGCGCAATGGCGTTGACGTTGACGCCGCGGGAGGCCCATTCGTTGGCCAGTGCCCGCGTCACTCCCGCGAGTCCACTCTTGCTCGCAGTGTAGGCCACGACGTTGAGACCGCCGGAGTAGGAGAGCAGCGACGCGATGTTGATGATCCGCCCGCCGCCGCGGGAGAGCATCCCGCGCCCGATTTCGCGGCACAGATGAAACGCCGCCGTCAGATTCACCTCCATCACCGCGTCCCAGTCCTCCAGCGTGTACCGCTCAGCTGGTCCCCGACGAATGATGCCCGCGTTGTTGACCAGAATGTCAATCGCTCCGAAGTGTCCGGTTGCCCTGGCAACCGCTTCCACCGTTCGATCACGATCGGCGACGTCGCACTCGATCCGAAGCGTGTCCACCCCGTGCGGCCTCAGAGCGGCGTCGACCTCTTCGAGCGTCTCACGATGTCGCCCCACCAGCACGACGTTTGCGCCGGCCTCGGCAAGCACATCGGCTGCCGCTGCGCCGAGCCCACGCGAGGCACCGGTGACGAACGCGGTTTTTCCCGAGAGATCGAACAGGTCGGTGATGGACATTCCTGGAGCACTTCGCCGATGACCGATCAAGCAACATACGAAATCGAGTGCGATGGCGGGGTCGACGCACGCTCTGGAAGGAACCGAACAGTGGTGATTGGTGAAATCGCTGAACGTCGAGCGCCGCCGGATCGGACTTCCCTCGCAACTGGTGCCAACCGTGCGACGGGGCACGCCGATCTACAGCTCGCCGTCGCGCTCGTACTCGAAGGATGTCGGCTCCCAACCCTCACCCTCGCACGGGAGGTAATGCTCGGTGACGTGCTCGTCGAGCTGTGTGCAGTGCAGACCGTCAGCGTTGAAGTAGCGACAGCTGGAACACAACGTGTTCTCCACCAGTCGGCGGGAGGCCTTCTTGAAGTAGTGGTACTGTACCTGCGCAGGGTAGATGGCGATGCCGTAAATGACGCCGACGGTGATCATCCACCACTCCGAGTACGTCGCGAAGTAGTCCTTGAGGTACCACACCAGGAAGATCGCCAGCGTCAGACGAAGCATCGCCATCCAGATGATCGAACCCAGCGTGTGGCGCACGGTGGTGCGGCTCAGCAACGCGTCGTGCGCGTCGTCGCCGCGCTGCCGGATGTCGTCGGGTCGCGATGGCGGAGTTCGGAACAGCATCGTCTCGGTCGGTTCGACTCGGTGTACCAGTGGATCGGTTGTACCGCAGAACTACCAAATCCGTTCCAGATCGGGCTGCGGCAGGTCGTCGTGAACGGAGCTGTGGGGAAGGCGGCTACCAGAACAACCAGCCATGATACCGCTTTGCCCAGATTCGAACAAGATGGCCGAAGGAAGGACCCGCGCGACCATCTGAAGTTTCAGCTTCCCCATGTCCCGACCGTGCCCGGCTCATGCCGAGCGCTGCGCCCATGTACTGCCTGTTCCCACGACGTCGCCACCGGATTCGACATCTGCATGTCGAACCCGAGTGGGGCGCCCGTTCGACCGGATCGCCGCGCGTGGCGCGTTCCTGCCGGGCGGCACTGCGTAGTTCGTTAACTTCCGTGTCCGCACGCGGCGAGTTCCCACCCGCGGTTGAGATGATGCTACCGTCCCTCCGTCGACGCGGCTCGGTCGATCGACGTCACACCGATCCACAGAACACAGCGCACCATGTCCCGCATTCAGAAACTGCCCGACGCCCTTGCAAACAAGATCGCCGCCGGCGAGGTCGTGCAACGTCCCGAGTCGGTGATCAAGGAGCTGGTGGAGAATTCGCTCGATGCCGGCGCTACCCAGGTTGCCGTCGTCGTCCGCAACGCCGGTAAGGCGCTGATGTTCGTCTCCGACAACGGATCGGGAATGTCCGAAGAGGATGCCCGCCTGGCGTTCGAACGGCACGCGACCAGCAAGATCGTGACCGCCGAAGATCTCGATCGCATCCGTACGCTCGGCTTCCGCGGTGAAGCCATGGCAGCCATCGCCGCCGTGGCACAGGTGGAACTGAAGACCCGCCAGGCCGAGGACGAACTCGGGACGATGGTCCGTGCCGAGAACGGTGCCATCGTCGAGGTCGGTCCCACCGCCTGCGATGCGGGCACGAGCATCGCCGTGAAGAACCTCTTCTTCTCGGTTCCCGCCCGCCGCAAATTCCTGAAGTCCAACGCCACCGAGCTCAAACACATCGTCGAGGTCATGCAGCGCTTCGCGCTCTGCTATCCGCAGGTGAAGTTCACACTCTCCGACGGCGATTCACTCGTGCTCAACGTCGAGGCGGGAACGATCGAGGATCGCATTTCGGCGATCTACAACGCCGAGATGATGAACGCGCTGCTTCCACTGGAAGCCGATGGGATCGGCATCCGCGCGACAGGGTTCATCGGCCGACCCAACTTCGCCCGCCGCTCGAAGTCCGACCAGTACCTCTTCCTCAACGGACGCCACATTCGAAGCAAGCTCCTCTCGCACGCGATCTTCACCGGCTATGAGCACCTGATGGATGCCCAGAGCTATCCGCCCTACGTCGTCTTCCTCGAGATCGATCCGGAGCGCGTCGACGTCAACGTGCATCCGACGAAGGCCGAAGTGAAGTTCGACGACGAGAACTCGATCTATCAGATGCTGCAGGCCGCCACACGCGCGACGCTGTCGCAGCACAACCTCACGCCGGCGATGAGGATGCCGAATTCGGAGACGGGTGAGGACGTGGTTGCGGCGCTGCGATTCGCGCTGCCACAATACGATCGTCCGCAGCGGTTCCCCGATGCGCCCGTCACCTCCCGCGGTGAGCGACCCGATCTGCCGCCGGAGCCACGCAACGCCGGAGCCGGAATGAACGGCGACCTCGTCCGCCAGCTCTTCGCCGATCCGTTCCGCGACGCGCCGGCACCGCCACCGCCGGAGGCCGCCTCGGACGCTGCGGTCGCTCCCTCGTCTGCCGATGAAATCGACGTTACCCGCGATCTCACCGGTCGGCCGCCCGCTACCTATCGCCAGGAACGTCGTCCCCTCGAGGAGGAACGCGGTGGTCGCGGCGGACTCTGGCAGGTGCACAACAAGTACATCCTCTCACAGATCCGCTCCGGCCTCATGATCGTCGATCAACACGTCGCCCATGAGCGCATCCTCTACGAGCAGGCCCTCAGGATGATGGAGTCGGCCATGCCGATGTCCCAGCAGCTGCTCTTCGCCCTCGAGATGAAAGTCGCTCCCACGGAGTATGCCCTCGTGCGTGAACTGCGCCAGGAGCTCACCGCGCTCGGATTCGAACTCGCCCTGGACCACCCCGATACGATCATCGTCCATGGCGTGCCCAACGATGTCCGGCCGGGTCAGGAAGCCGATATCCTCCGCGAACTGATCGACCAGTACCACGAGTACCAGCACATGGGCATGACCGACCAGCGTGATCTCGTCGCCGCGTCGTTCGCCTGCCGCGCGGCCATCAAGGCCGGTGATCCGCTGTCAGAACCGGAGATGCTCAATCTCATCGAGCAGCTCTTCAGCACGTCCATGCCGTACGTCTGCCCGCACGGACGACCGATCGTCATCCGCGTCGATCTCGCCGAACTCGACCGGCGATTCGGAAGGACCTGAGTTATGAGAGGAAGGTGGGGAATCGGTTCGGGTTGAATTCGTTCATCATCCCGTACGCCGCCTGGAAGACGCCCTCGGCGTTTGGCTTCGAGAAATAATCGCCGTCGGTTCCGTACGGCGTGCGGTGCGCTCCGGCAGTGAGCGTGCATGGTGCGGAGTCGAGCAGCCGGTAGCCGTCCTGTTCCTCCAGAACCTGTCGAACGATGCACGCGCTGGCCCCGCCGGGTACGTCCTCGTCGACCACCAGGAGACGACTTGTCTTCGCCAGCGACTCGCCCACCACACCGGCCCGATCGAAGGGAAGCAACGTGCGCGCGTCGATCACCTCCACGTCGATACCGACACCCGTCAGCTGCTCGGCCGCCGCCATTGCGATGCGCACGCTGGCGCCGTAGGTGACCAGTGTGATGTCGCGTCCTTGACGCACCACCTCGGGCACGCCAAGCGGAATCGTGAACTCCCCGATGTTCGACGGCATCGGCTCGCGCAGCCGGTAGGCGTTGAGTGTCTCGATCACCAGCCCCGGTTCGTCCGATCGCATCAGCGTGTTGTAGAAACCGGCCGCCTGGGTCATGTCGCGGGGCACCGCGACGTAGATCCCGCGAACGAGGTTGATGATCCCCGCCATGGGCGACCCCGTGTGCCAGATACCCTCGAGTCGATGTCCGCGCGTGCGGATGACGACCGGCGCCATCTGTCCCCCCTTGGTGCGGTACTGCACCGTGGCCAGATCGTCGGCGATGATCTGCAGCGCGTAGAGCAGGTAGTCCAGGTACTGGATCTCCGCGATCGGCCGCAGTCCGCGCATCGCCATGCCGATGGCCTGACCGACGATCGTCGTCTCGCGAATGCCGGTGTCGCTCACACGCAGCGGCCCGTACTTCTCCTGCAGTCCCGCCATCCCCTGGTTGACGCCACCGAGCAACCCGACGTCCTCGCCGAAGGCGATTACCCGCGGATCACGCTCGAGCATGGCGTCGAAGCAGGCGTTGAGCACCTGGAATCCCTGCACACGTGGCGCGTCCGGCGCGTACTCGACCGGCGTCTCCTCGACGTTCAACGCCGCGCGTGCCGTCTCGCAGTACAGGTGCGAACCGTATCGATCCTCGTTGAGCTCGATCGCGCGGAGCTTCCAGTCGACAAGCGGCCTGCGCGTCTCGGCCGCGTCGCCGCGCGCGGCGACGAGCGCGCGGTTGATCGCGATGAACACGTCCTTGCGGTAGGGATCGACAGTGCTCTCGAGTTCGGTCCGAATTCGCTCCAGCTCGGCCGCATTGCCGCTCGTGGCCGCCATCGAAGCGATGATCCCGCCCACCTCGCGAAGCTCCTCCAGGATCGGCTCGTGGTAGGCGCGCCAGGCCGCCTGCTGCTCCGATCGCACGAATTCCTCATCCTCTCGTTCCCACGACTCCAGTTGCTCCTCGGTCGCGATGCCCTCGCCGATCATCCACCCGCGCATGCGCGTGATGCCGTCGTGCTCACGCTCCCACTCCAGTCGCTCGGGCGACTTGTAGCGTTCGTGCGAACCCGACGTTGAGTGGCCCTGCGGCTGGGTGATCTCGGTGATATGGAGAATCGCCGGCACATGCGCCCGACGCGCCAGTTCGGCGGCGCGCTGGTAGACTTCCACCAGCGCCGGATAGTCCCAGCCGCGAACCGCGTGGATCTCGAAGCCGCCGTCGGCCTCCGATTCCCGCTTGAATCCCTCCAGCACCGAGGAGAGGTTTCCCTTGGTGATCTGGAATTCGTTCGGGACCGAAATGCCGTACCCGTCATCCCAGATCGACATCACCACAGGAGCGCGAAGCACGCCGATGGCGTTGATCGCCTCCCAGAACATGCCTTCGGCGCAGCTGGCGTTGCCGATGGTGCCGAAGGCGACCTCGCGGCCGTCGCTCGAGAATCCGGTCGCGTGCTCGCGCAGTTCCTCGAGCTCGCGGTAGAGTCGTGATGCGTAGCCGAGACCGACCAGGCGCGGCATCTGTGAACCGGTCGGGGAGACGTCGCTGGAGGAATTCGGCATCGCCGTCATGTCGCGCCACGTACCGTCGGCGTTCAGACTGCGCGTTGCGAAGTGTCCGTTCATTGACCGTCCCGCCGACGAGGGGTCGGCGCCGACATCGGCGTGGGCGTAGAGCTGCGCGAAGAATTCCCGGATGGTGAGCATGCCGGCGGCGAACATGAAGGTCTGGTCGCGGTAGTAGCCGGAGCGGATGTCGCCGTCGCGGAATGCCCGCGCCATCGCCAGCTGGGGGACCTCCTTGCCGTCTCCGAAGATTCCGAACTTCGCCTTGCCCGTCAGCACCTCGCGCCGTCCCAGCAGACTCGCCTGACGGCTGCGGTAGGCGATGCGGTAGTCGCTGATGATCTCCTCGGTGCCGGGAAGCTCCGCCGTCATGGTATTCTCCGCGTCGACAGTCTGGTTCGTGGCCGGGTTCGTGTTGTTCTTCATCTGGTCGGGATTTGCACCGTGGCGCCGGTGATGGGCGGTCGTGCCGGTAGTCTCCAAAGGTCGGAACGCTGTCAAGGTCCATAATGTAGGGTCCCACCGCCAAAGCATCTATAAAAGACTATTTCGGTCGTTCCCGTCTCGATCGCCACCGATTCCAGTGTGAAATCCCCTGCACGTCCGTCGCGCGCCTCCCAGTGTCGGCCGGACCCGCTTCGCGCCGCGATGTGATGCCCCCGGCGCCGGGCTCGTGCGTCGTGGTAGGATTCTTGCAGGCAACGGGGGCAATCACACCGCACGTCGGGTCGGCACCGGCCCGAGGCATACATCTGACTGGAGGCATCGACGGTGAAATCTGCGACCGTATCCCTCGCCCGCATCGGCGATGAGGACACTTATGACGAATCACAACTGAACGCGACGCTCGACGCGGTGATGCAGCCGCTCGGCGGCTTCGACCATTTCATCACCCGCAACGCGCGCGTGCTCATCAAGCCGAATCAGACGCTCTTCAAGAGCGACCTGTCCGGTTCGACCACCTCGCCACGACTCGTGCGCGTGCTCATCCGACGCGCTTTCGAAGCAGGTGCGCGCGAGGTGTGGGTCGCCGAAGCGTCGGGTCATGCACAGCGCAGCCGCAGCGTCATGAAGGCCACCGGCATGGCCGAGGCGGTCCGCGGCACCGGTGCGCACCTCATCTACCTCGACGAGATCGCGCACAAGGTGTACGACTTCGGCAGCGCTGCGGGCGAACTGCGCTACATGCCCGCTGCCGAGATCCTCGAACGCGCCGACGTGATCATCAACGTGCCGAAGGCGAAGACGCACTTCGTCGATCCGATCTCCTGCGCGTGCAAGAACTGGGTGGGCATCATGCCGATGAGCTACCGCCTCTTCGTGCAGCGCTACGGCGATCCCTACTACCGCGCCACCGCGCTGCTGCTGAAGCACTTCCGGCCGACGCTCTGCATCGTCGACGGTGCCGTCGCCGGGGAAGGCCAGGGGCCGGGCTCGAACGATCCGTTCTGGTGGGGATGGCTGCTCGCCTCGACCGATCCGGTCGCCACCGACGTCACCGTCTGCCGGCTGTTCGGACTCGACGAGAAGCGCATCCGGATGGCCAACGAGGCCGCGCGACTCGATGTCGGTGTGTCCGACCCGGCGGCGATCGAGATCGTCGGCGCTGATTTCGAGGATGCCCGACGGCCCGTGCGGCCGGCCGACCCGGGCGTGCATCGCTATCCGTGTCGCGTGATCGCCGGCAAGGGCGCCACCATCGAGGGAACCCTCGGCCACTGGAAGACGATCGCCGACGCGTGGCTGGAGACCGGACTGTGGACGCTCTTCTGCTCCCGCGGGACCCCCACGTTCATGTTCGGTGAAGCCGACGATCCGGAATTCGAAGCCCACCTGCGGGAGGGGCCCTACGTCGTGCTCGACGACTCGGCGAAGCCCGAGTACAAGTACCACCCCGACGTCGTCTTCGTTCCCGGTTCCCCCGTTCCGCAGTCGTACCTGCAGCACGAAATGATCGAGGGAATGGGGTTCGGAGAACTGTACGAACCCGGGCTGCGGCTCTACAAGAAGGCGTCGACGCTCATCGGCGAACTGCGCGGCGCCTCGGGTCCGTCGGCCCAGAAGTCGGCGATCGCCAAGGTGGCCGGGGCGTCTGCATTGCTCGTCGGAGGTGCGGTGGCGCTCACGCGACTGATCAATGATGGCCATCAATAGAGGAGGAATCTGCCCTGTATGTCAATCGAAGGTGCGTTCATCGACGCGGTCGAGCGGATCGCCCGCTCGAGATTCGACGCGGAGTCGCGGCCGACCGGAACCGGCGGCCAGATGTTCAATGTATCCGATGCCGTCAAGGTCTCCCGTGACCGCGACGCGTACACCTACCATCTGCCCGACCGGCATCTGGCGCAGGGCTCGTCGTTCGGCAACCGGAACGTGTGGGTGGAGACCAAGGGCAACAACGACATGCTCCGGCTCTGCAGCGTTCGCGCCGGTCGGGAGGTGATCGGCGGCATGTCGATCACCTACATGATCCCGTTCGTCGATCTCTCCAGCTTCGGGGCCAGCACGGCAAGCGACGACGGCGGCGACCAGCATACGCTCACGCGCGCCATGCCGTCGACCGTCGGCACCATCCACCTGCACCACGCATTCCAGCAACGTGAGTTCGTTATCGGCGACGGGCTGCACGTGCTCGAGACGCTCTTCGTGCCCAATACCGGCAGCGCCGACGATCCGTGCGCCGTCACGTCTGTCGTGCATCTGGAGAACCGGTCGATGCATCCGCTGAAGCTCTCGATCGTGGTCAGCTGCAATCTCCGCGGTGCGACCGCTCGCGACATCGACGCGACCTACGAGAGCGGAACGGTGGTGGCCTGGAACCTCAGCGACGCGTCCAGCGTGCGCGTCATCGGTTCGGACGCCTCGCCCGACGGCCATTTCGTCTCGACCCGCGAGGACGAGGCCTACTCGCCCGGCAAGCCGCTTCCGGATCGCATCGAGGGTACCGGTGATCTCACCGGCGCGATGCAGTATGACGTGACGCTGCTGCCCGGCAGCTCCCGCAAGCTCCGCTTCTGCGCCGCGTTCTCTCCCGACGGCGTCGACGCCGCCCGCGCGGACTTCAAGGCCGCCCTCAATCACGATCTGAAACGCACCGTCGAGTACTACAGCGACGTCACCGGCTGCGCCGAACTCGAGCTGCCGGACACGCTACTGACCCAGGGCGTGCAGTGGGCGAAGGCGTGCATGACCCGCGTGATCTTCGACTTCCCCATCGGCATCGGGTTCACCAACGATCCCGGCAACTCCCGCAACATCGTCGGACGCGATACTGCGTGGTACGCCATGGGCTGCGATACCGTGATGCCCGAGGTCTCCTGTCAGATGCTGCAGCTGCTGAGCCGCTACCAGCGCTCCGACGGTCTCATCGCCGAGTACATCGATGGCAATACCGGTGCGGTGGAATACCACGACTTCAACATCAATGACAACACACCGCTGTTCGTGATGGCCGTCGCCCATCACCTGCTGGTCACCGGGCACAGAGAGTGTCTGAAGGAACTCACCCGTGCCGCCGAGCTGGCCGGCGAATGCATCCTTGCAAGCATCGATGAACGCGGACTGGTCGTCTGTACCGCGACGGGAACGGGAGTCGAGGGAATCTGCGGTTGGCGAAACGTGCTCTCCAACGAACAGATCAACGGTGCCGTCACCGAGGTCAACGCCGAATGCCACGCCGCCCTCATGGGGCTCGGCGATATCTGCGAGATCGACGGCCGACCCGATGACGCCGCCCGCTACCGCCGACTCGGCAACGACCTCCGCGACGCGATCAACGAACACCTGATCAACCAGGAGACCGGACTCTACGTGCGGAACATCGATCTCGATGGCAATGTGTTCACCCAGGCCACCATCGACATGGTCTTCCCGCTCATCTGCGGCGTGGCCGATCTCCAGACCACCGAGGAGGTGATGCTCCGTCTGGCAGAAGCCGACTTCATGACCGAGGGAGGCATCCGCGCACTGCCGTCTGAGAATCCGCGCTACGATCCGTCACAGCAGTCGGGCTGCCTCGGTGGCGTCTGGCCCGGCGCCACCTGGTGGTACGCGCTTGGCTGCGCCAACACCAATCCGCCGTCGGTCGCGCACTCGCTGCGCAGCAGCTACTGGCACTACGTCGCCGATCCCAAGACGTTCAACACCGTTCCCGGCCAGTTCAGCGAGTGGTCCGACGGCGAAACCCTCGTCAATCGCGGGATGCGCCTCTCGCCCTGGGAACCGCCCCGCTTCATGTGGGCAGCGATCGAAGGGCTCGCCGGCGTGTCGTTCGATGTCAAGGGAATCCGCGTCGACCCCGCGCTGCCGGCCGACTGGCAGTGGCTGCGATTGAGCAACCTCCGGACGCGCGGCGAGGTCCTGTCGTTCTTCCTGATCCGCCACGACTCGACCTACGAATTCTACACGGTGCATGAATTCGATACCGACGGAGATGTCGAGATGTACCAGCGGGAGATCAGCTCGAAAGTGGAGGTGATCGTCCCGGGCGTGACCGTGTCGGCGTTCGAACGGGAAGACGAGCTGGTGATCTGCGTCGGCAACGGACACGAATCCCTCGCAATCGCCCCGCTGCTCACCCACGACGCCATCCCCGATGGGGGTCACTACCGGGTCTACCGCCTGCAGAGCACGATGCAGGACTGGGAGGATCTGGGTGAAATGAGCGCCAGAGAACTCCAGCGCCTGACGCTGCGCATCGCTCCGCATGGCTACGCGCTCTACAAGTTCAGGCGGATCTGATCCGCGCGGTGCGCAGCGCCCGCGGCCCGACCGCTACGGCAGAAACAGATTTACGCGACCGACAACCACGAAGAGAAGAGAGGTGAATTCGACATGGCTGAAACAGCATCGGATGTGCTCGTCGACCGACTGGTCGACTGGGGAGTCAACGTCATCTTCGGTATCCCCGGAGATGGCATCAATGGCGTCATCGAGGCGCTTCGCAAGCGCAAGGACGACATCCGCTTCGTTCAGACGCGCCACGAGGAGGCCGCCGCGTTCATGGCCTGCGCCTACGCCAAGTACACCGGTCGCCTCGGTGTCTGCCTGGCGACCACCGGCCCCGGCGGCGTGCACCTGCTCAACGGACTCTATGACGCCAAAATGGATGGACAGCCGGTGCTGGCAATCACGGGTGTGCCGTTTCATGACCTGATCAACACCCACACGCAGCAGGACATCGAACTCGACAAGCTCTTCGAAGACGTCACCGTGTACAACGTCCGCATCATGGGTGCCGCACACGTCAACAACGCCGTCGATCTCGCCTGCCGCACCGCGCTCGGTTACCGCGGCGTCGCACACGTCACCATTCCCGTCGACGTGCAGTCGACCGAAGCGGCAAAGGACATCAGAAGCAAACGCAACGTTCCCGGTCACAACACCGACGTCTTCACCCGCAAAATGGGTCTGCCGCATGAGGATGATCTCAAGCAGGCAGCCGCGATCATCAACGAGGGAAAGAAGGTGCTCATCCTCGCGGGTCGCGGCGCGCTCGGGTGCGCCGATGAACTCGAGGAACTGGCCGCGCGACTGGGCGCGCCCGTCGCCAAGCCGTTGCTCGGCAAGGGAGTGCTGCCCGACGAGAGCCCGTATACCACGGGATCGATCGGTCTGCTCGGTACCAAGCCGTCCCAGCAGGCGATGGAAGAATGCGATACCCTGCTGATGATCGGTACCTCGTTTCCCTACATCGAGTTTCTGCCGCAGCCCGGTCAGGCCCGCGGTGTCCAGATCGATATCGACCCGGCTCGCATCGGTCTGCGATTCCCCGTCGAGGTCGGACTCGTCGGCGACTCCCGTGAGACGCTCCGCCGACTGCTGCCGCTGGTCGAACAGAAGGGCGACCTCTCGTTCCTCAAGACCGCTCAGGATCGAATGAAGGACTGGTGGAAGCTGATGGAAGAGCGGGGAACGCGCTCGGACGTCCCGATGAAGCCGCAGGTGGTGGCGCACGAACTGTCGAAGCTGATCGATGACGACGCCCTCGTCTCGTGCGACTCCGGTACGATCGCCACCTGGTGGGCACGCCATATCAAGGTCAGGAAGGGACAGATGCATACGCTCAGCGGGACGCTGGCGACAATGGCCTGCGGCATGCCGTATGCGATCGGCGGCGCCGTGGCATATCCCGGCCGGCAGTCGATCGCATTCGTCGGAGATGGCGGCTTCACGATGCTCATGGGAGAATTCGCAACCGCCGTCAAGTACCACCTTCCGCTGAAGGTGATCATCATCAAGAACAACGTGCTCGGGCAGATCAAGTGGGAACAGATGGTGTTTCTCGGCAACCCGGAGTACGAGGTGGAACTGCAGCCGATCGACTTCGCGAAGTACGCCGAGGCGTGCGGTGGTCGGGGCTACACGATCGAGGATCCGGCCGAATGCGCCGACACGCTCCGCGAAGCGCTCGCCCACGATGGCCCGGTCGTCGTGCAGTGCGTCGTCGATCCGTTCGAACCGCCGATGCCGCCGATGATCAAGCCGGAGCAGGCGCTGCACTTCGCCGAGTCGCTCGCCAGGGGCGAACCGAATCGTGAGAAGATCGCCCTCACGGTCGCCAGCGATAAGGTGCGCGAGCTCGTGTAGGCACGAGTCGACCGCGGAAGCCACAACGCGGGATGCAAGCACCGCCGATGTCCTCCCGCGGAGGACGGCTCACGCGTGCGCCCTCAGCGCGCGCGTGAGCAGGTGGCCCGCGGATGGCACAGCACCGGCGGAGCAGTCAGCCCGAACATCGATCACCAGAAACGCTCGACAGACAACCATGCCCACGCACACCACCATAGATTCACTGCAGCAAGACCTCGAAGCCAGCGTCTCCGGCGACGTTCGTTTCGACGACGGCAGCCGGGCGCTCTACGCGACCGACGCATCGAATTATCGACAGGTCCCGATCGGACTCGTCGTGCCACGCCACGTCGAGGACATCGTCGCGACGATCGCAGCGTGTCGCCACCATGACGTGCCCGTGCTCATGCGCGGCGGCGGCACCAGTCTCGCCGGCCAGTGCTGCAATGCCGCCGTGGTGCTCGACACCAGCCGCCACGTCAATCGCATTCTCGAGGTCGACCCGGAGGGTCGCCGTGCCCGCGTGCAACCCGGAGTCGTGCTCGATGATCTCCGCGACGCCGCCGAACGCCACCACCTCACGTTCGGGCCCGATCCCGCCACGCATACGCATTGCACGCTGGGAGGGATGATCGGCAACAACTCCTGCGGCATTCATTCGGTGATGGCGGGTCGGACGGTCGACAACGTCGAGGAACTCGAGGTGCTCACCTACGATGGCCTTCGGATGCGCGTGGGGCCGACCAGCGAACGGGAGCTTCAGTCGATCATCGACGGCGGCGGGCGGCGCGGCGAGATCTACCGGGCCCTCCGCGAACTGAGCCGGACGCACGCTGATGAGATTCGCCGCACGTTCCCCCAGATCCCCCGACGCGTCTCCGGCTACAATCTCAATCAGCTGCTGCCGGAGAACGGATTCAACGTCGCCCGCGCCCTGGTCGGTACCGAAGGCACGTGCGTCACCGTGCTCGAAGCCACCGTGCGCCTGGTTCCGTCCCCACCCGTGCGGTCCCTGCTCGTGCTCGGCTATCCCGATGCGTACACCGCCGCCGACCACGTCATGGAGATCCTCGAGTATGGCCCGGTGGGACTCGAGGGTATCGATCACCGCCTTGTCGGCTACATGCGCAAGAAGGAACTGCACCTGCGCGACGTCAGTCTGCTTCCCGATGGCGGCGGCTGGCTCCTCGTGGAGTTCGGTGGCGATACCAAGGAAGAATCCGATGCAAAAGCCGAGCGCCTGATGCACCGGCTGAAGAAGCAGAAGAATCCTCCGTCGATGCGGCTCTACGAGGACCCCGCGCAGGAAGCCAAGGTGTGGGAGGTGCGTGAGTCCGGTCTCGGGGCCACCGCGTTCGTTCCCGGTGAAGACGATACGTGGCCGGGGTGGGAGGACTCAGCCGTCGCGCCGGAGCACCTGTCCGAATACCTCCGCAAGCTCCGCGCGCTGTTCAACCGCTACGACTACGATGCGGCGCTCTACGGCCACTTCGGCGACGGCTGCGTGCACTGCCGTATCAACTTCGACCTCGTCACCGCCGCTGGAATCGACAAGTACCGTCGATTCATCGACGATGCGGCCGACCTTGTCGTCAGCTGCGGCGGATCGCTCTCCGGAGAGCATGGCGACGGACAGTCACGCGGGGCGCTGCTGCCGAAGATGTACGGGGAGGACATCGTCGAGGCGTTCGAGCAGTTCAAGGGGATCTGGGATCCACGGGGGCGGATGAATCCGGGCAAGGTCGTCGACCCCTACCAGCCGACGGAGAATCTCCGGCTCGGCACCGACTACCGACCGGAAAATCCGCCGACCAGGTTCAAATGGCCGAAGGACGACTTCACCATCGATCGCGCCGCGCTCCGATGCGTCGGCGTCGGCAAGTGCCGTCGACAGAACGCCGGCACCATGTGCCCCAGCTACATGGTCACCCACGAGGAGAAGCACGCCACACGCGGTCGCGCTCATCTGCTCTTCGAAATGCTCCAGGGAGAGGTGATCACCGACGGGTGGAAGAGTGAATCGGTCCGGGAAGCGCTCGACCTGTGCCTGGCGTGCAAGGGCTGCACCGGTCAATGTCCGGTCAACGTCGACATTCCGTCGCTCAAGGCGGAATTCTACTCTCACCACTACGAGGGCCGCCTGCGTCCGCGTGCTCACTACTCGATGGGACTGATTCACTGGGTCGCGCGTGCCGCGTCGCTGGCACCGAGGCTCGTCAATGCCGTGATGCGCGGAGAGCGGACCGCACCGCTGGTCAAGTGGCTCGGCGGCATCGCCCAGCAGCGCGAGATGCCTGCCTTCGCCGAACACACCTTCCGTTCGTGGCTCAGCCGCAATCGTCCCGACGGCGAGACGCACGGTACTCGCATGGTGTCGATGACCGCCCGCGACGACGATCCCGTTGACGCCGACGTGATCCTGTGGGCCGACACGTTCACCAACTACTTCGAACCGCAGATCGCCGAGGCCGCCGTCGAGGTGCTCGAGGACGCTGGCCTGAAAGTCGCCGTTCCGAGCACTCCCTACTGCTGCGGCCGGCCCCTCTACGACTTCGGAATGCTCGACGCCGCACGCCGCCTGCTGCGACAGATCCTCGATGGTCTGCGGCCTGAAATCCGTGCCGGCCTGCCCGTCATCGTGCTGGAGCCCAGCTGCGCCTCGACGTTCCGTGACGAACTCGTGAACATGTATCCGAACGATCCCGACGCGACGCGACTGGCCCGTCAGACGTTCCTGCTGAGCGAATTCCTCACCAATCGTCTGGGCGACTACGATGTGCCGACGCTCGAT
Organism: Chlorobiota bacterium; assembly: GCA_963711465.1. Classification (GTDB taxonomy): domain Bacteria; phylum Bacteroidota; class Ignavibacteria; order OLB7; family OLB7; genus CAVQEG01. Next base: position 234,977 of record CAVQEG010000002.1, on the reverse strand, counting down.
CGACGGGCCCTCGTGCACGGGCACTGCCACCACAAGTCCCTGCTCAAGTTCGACGACCAGACGAAGGTGCTCGATCGACTCGGACTCGACTACGATGTGGTGGACTCCGGTTGCTGCGGCATGGCCGGCTCGTTCGGATTCGAAGCGGAGAAATACGACGTCTCGGTCGCATGCGCCGATCGCGTGCTCGTGCCGAAGGTGCGTGCCGTCGACGAGGACACGCTCATCGTCGCCGACGGGTTCAGTTGTCGCGAACAGATCCGCCAGCAGACCGGCCGCCACGCCATGCACCTCGCCGAGGTCATGCGCCTGGCGATCCGTGAGCGCGCGGAACTCGCCGATCGGAGCGGCGCCCATGCGGCAGACGGACGTGCGTCTATCGGCCGCGGCGAGGCCGTCGTCTCTGCGCTGGTCGCTGGTGCGGCAGTTGCGGCCGGTGGAGCACTCTTGTGGAAACGATCAACCAGGAGGAACCATGACCAGCAGATTGCTTGACGACACCCAGGAACGTACCTGGGCCGTGGTGCTCGATGCCGGCGATGAAGCCACCGAATCGCTCGAATCGTTCGCACGTGAACAGCAGATTCACTCGGCGCACTTCACCGCGATCGGCGCGTTCGAGTCGGCCGTGCTCGGATACTTCGAAATCGAGAAATCCGACTACCGGAAGAATCCTGTCGGTGAACAGGTGGAGGTGCTCTCCCTCGTCGGCAACGTGACCCGCTACGAGGGACAGCCGAAGGTGCATGCGCACGTGGTCGTCGGACGACGCGACGGCACGACGCTCGGTGGTCACCTGCTCCAGGCACGCGTCCGTCCGACGCTCGAGGTGATGCTCGTCGAGAGCCCGACGTACCTGCGCCGCGGATTCCATCCCGAATTCGGAATTCCGCTGATCGATCCTGAGGCGGGGTCATGAACGAGCCGCAGTGGCCGCGACGCCCGCTTCCGCCGCTGGCACCCGTTCGCCAGGTGCTCGCCGATGATCGCCTCGCCGATCCGCGCGCCGATGTGCGAGACCGACTGCTCGCATTCGGTCTGGCCGATCACATTTCCGACGGCGATCGCATCGCCGTTACCGCCGGCAGTCGCGGCATCGGCGGGTTCGTCGAGCTCCTTGCCGGCGTCGTCGATGCGATCCGACACTGCGGCGCTCGGGCCGTGATCATCCCCGCAATGGGCAGCCACGGCGGCGCCACCGCCGATGGTCAGACCGAAATCCTCCGTCGCCTCGGCGTCGACGAATCCTCCGTCGGCGCTCCCGTCGAGGCGACGATGCAGACGGTGGAACTCGGGACCGCCTCGAACGGCGCGGTCGTGCATCTCGACCGGATCGCCAGCCAGTGCGATGGAATCATCGTCCTCGGTCGCGTCAAGACACACCCCGAGTCCGCCTCCGGTCTCGCCTCCGGGTTGCTGAAAATGGTGACGATCGGACTCGGAAAGCAGGCCGGTGCAGAAGAAGCCCATACGCATGGACTGTGGAAGTCGGTCAATGCCGTCCCGCAGGTGCTGCTGCAGAAGGCGCGTGTGCTCTGCGGTGTGGCGGTCGTGGAGAATGCGCTCCGTCACCCCATGCGCATCGAGGTCGTCGAGCCGACGGCCGACGCGTTTCTCGATGCCGATCGGCGACTGCTCGAGGTGGCCCGCGCCCATCTGCCACGGATTCCATTCGAAGCCCTCGACCTGCTCGTCGTCGATGAAATGGGTAAGAACATCTCCGGTGCCGGTATGGATCCCAATGTCGTCGGACACTGGCGGATCGCCGGCGGTGAACACACGCCGGATTTCCATCGCGTCGTCGTCCTGTCGCTGACTCCCGAATCGCTCGGCAATGGTATCGGCGTCGGTATGGCCGACTTCATCACCCGGCGCTTCGTCGACGCCTACGATGACCGTGTCACATGGATGAACGTCCTGACGGCTACCGAGCCGGGCAGCAATCCCCGTGAGGCGTCGCTGCCACTTGCGCTCGAAACGGATCGCGATGCGATGGAAGTGGCGCTGTTCTCCGCGCTCGCAGGCGGCTCGCCACGCGTGTGCCGCATTCGTAATACCGCTGCCCTCGAAGAGATCCGTGTCTCCCCCGCGCTGCTCGACCAAACGCGCCAGAACCCCCGGCTGGAAGTGCTCAGTGAACCCGAGCCGATCACGTTCGACGAGAGGGGGAACCTGCGATGAGTGACGCCGATCAGCGACGCCGCCGGGCCGTGGTCGACATGATGCAGGAGCAGGACCTCGAAGCGCTCGTCTGCGCGCTTCCATCGAACGTCGTGCTGCTCACGCGGTACTGGCCCGTCGTTGGTGACTCCGTGGCGGTGCTCCGCTGCGACGGTCATCTCACATTGATCGCGCCGCAGAGCGAACGCGAGTTCATCGACGCCTCCGCTGTCGACGACGTCCGGTTCGTCAAGGGAGGCGGACTCGAGAAGATGATGGGACCGCTTGAGAAGATCGGTCCGACGATGAGCGAGGCCTTCGAACGGCTCGGGATCACCGGGGGGAGGATCGGGGTTGAATTCGGACCATTCTCGGAGCCGGCGTCGTACGTCGAATCAGTTCGCTTCGGCTGCTCGATGCGCGAGCTCATCATCGGCGCGATCGCCGCCGCCGAGGTCGTCCCCGTGGACCGGTATCTCGCACGTCTGCGTGCAGTCAAGACGCCCTCGGAAGTCGAACGAATTGCACTGACGGTGCTCCATGCCTCGGATGCATTCGTGGCAGGAGCACGGGCGCTGCGGACCGGGATATCCGAAGCCGAGGCGGCCTCCGCGTTCCAGACGGTCTTCGACAGCACCGCCGAAGCCGATGAACGCGTCGCTCGAAGCGGCGGCCGCTTCTTCGTCACCGTGGGAACTCGTTCAGCGCAGGCCGCCCGACCGTTCCAGCACACCGCCGCCCATGCGATTGCGACCGGCGATCTCGTGCTCGTGCACTGCAACGTGGCCTGCAACGGATTCTGGACCGACCTGACACGGACCTACGTCGTCGGCCAGCCGTCGGAGCAGATCGTACGGATGCAAGAAGCGGTGACCGCCGCACGCGAGGCGGCACTGGGGGCGATAGCACCCGGTGTCCGCGCATGTGACGTCGACGCCGCGGCGCGAGGAGTGATCGACGACTTCGGATTCGGCCAGGCGTTCCCGCATCCGACGGGACACGGCGTGGGATTTCTTGCCACCGATCACAACGCCCCGCCGAGACTGCATCCGCAATCCGACGAGGCGCTCGAGGCCGGCATGGTGTTCAACGTCGAACCCGCGGTCTACCTCGACGCGGTGGGCGGCCTGCGACACTGCGACATGGTCGCCGTTACCGAAGCGGGCGTGCGGCTGTTGAGCGACGTTCAGCCGCCGACGCCGTGGTCGTGACGCCGGTGTGCCGACGCGAAACGAGAGTGCAATGCGATCAATCGAAGGGAGGTAATGCGATGGATGATCAGCGATCCGAACAAACGGACGCGCTCAAGGGCGTGGCCGCCGGACTCGTGGCCGGAGCGGCCGCTACGGTGGTTATGACGGGATTCCAGATGCTGTGGAAGTCGGTGTCCCGCCGGTTGTCGGACTCCTCCGGCGGACGGCGGAAACGACGCGGGCGACGCAGACAGAAGAGCCAGAATCCGACCGTCACCGTGGCATCGGAAATCGCGCAGAACGTCTTCAATACGAAGCTGAAGTCCGACTCGCGTGAGCGCGCCGGTGAGGCCGTGCACTTCGGGTTCGGTACCCTCATGGGAGGGCTGTATGGTGTTGCGTCCGAACTAGCGCCGGTGGTCACCACGGGCATGGGCTCGCTCTACGGTGCCGGCGTGTTCGTCGGTGCCGACGAAACCGCGCTACCACTCATCGGACTTGCCGAAGCGCCCACGGACGTCCCCCTGAAGACGCACGTCTACGCCCTGGCATCGCATCTGGTCTACGGACTGAGCGCCGAGCTCGTCCGCCGAACGGTCCGACCGCTGCTGTAGCGACCGGAATTCATCTCCGAAGTGTTCGACCGTTGGGTCGCCGGAGTTCAGCGCTGTCCTCCCGCGTTCATGTCGATGTCGACCTGCATCCGTCCGTCGATGGTGGCGCGGGCGACGAATCCGTCGTCGGTGACGTACACGCCGGCGGGCTGGATGCTGCTGATCGAGCCGCGGGAGAGTACGCCGTCGGCCAGCGGGCGATTGAGCGCCGAGTCGATTCTTGCGCCGACGGTCGCAATCATGGTGTCGAGCGGAAATCGGGCGAGATCACCGATCATCCCGCGGAAACTCTCGTGACCGAGCCAGTCGGCCGCACCGGCGATCGCGTGCGCAGTCTCGAGACTGTAGTCGAGTCCTCGGATATACACCTCGCGCCGCGTCGCATCGTAGGCCGGCGTTCCGATCAGATAGATTCTCCCCTTCACATCACCATCGATCTCGAGCGCCAGCACGGCGCGTGATCCCGAACCGTAGACGTGTGCCCCGCGGATGACCACGCGGTGCCCGACGACGACGTGGCGTGTGCCGACCAGCTGCTGCTCGAGTCGGCGGTTGGCTTCGTCGAAGGAGATCCTGCTGTCGACGGTAACGTGGAAGCCGTCGCCCGCAGCGGCGCTGCGCAGCGCCGGCAGCGGCTGAAGGCGAACATCCGGTCGCGGACCGATCACCACCTGTGGCTGCGCGGTGATCGAGACCGTCGCGGTGACGCTGCTGCCGGCGCCGTCGGGTGGTGACATCGTGGCGGTCTGTGGCGCCATCAGCAGCCACATGCCGTCGCCGAGATCGGTCGGAACCTGCAGCTGCGTCCAGATTCGCCGGGCATACGGCTGCATGTCGGATTGCTCGGCAAGCTGCCGGTCGATCTCCTTCGACGCCTGGTCGAGCCGCTCGCGAAACGCCTCGCGAACGTAGTCGGTGATGTCGATGTTCAGAAACGTGATCCTGCAGCGGTTGACGAACGTGATGGGGCGAACGACGGTCGAGCTGCGCAGCCGCCAGTCCTTCGTCCAGTCCACCGTGGTTTCCATCCGCAGCGATGCCACGCGTGCGGCCTCGCTCCAGCCGCAGGAGGCGATCGACTTCCAGCCGACGAGGGGAACCTTGTGGGCGATGAGGAAGCGGTAATTGATGTCGCCCTGGATCGCCAGGCGGTTGGCATCGACCGACAGTCGCAGCGGGGAGCGCCAGATGTGGTATTTGGCACCGACGTCGCCCACCGGATCCTCGGCGATCTTCGTCCATGACTCCACAGCGTCGAATCGCTTCGGAACCGTCTGTTCGGCCTGAGCGAACATTGGCGTCAGATCGACTCGCACGGGGATGGAGATGGTGGAGGGTTCGGCCACCGGCAGGGGCGGGGCGGGCGCGGCTCCGGGTGCGGGAACGCTGATCGATCGCGTGCACGAGGCGAGCGCGCCGGCCGCGAGCGCCGTCAGCACCAACGACCGCGCGGTGCGACCACCGAGACGAAGATTTTCTAGATTCACCATCTGCATTCTTCACATCCGATTCACTCACCGTCAGACCGACCTCGACGCGTTCGGCCCGCCATGACCGTGCACGAAATCATTGAAGCCGCCGGCAGGCTCGGCGAGGAGGAGCTCCAGGAGCTGGATTTCTGGATTCGCGACCGTCTCGATCCGGCGGCCGCCGAACTCGAGCACCACGGGGTTCCCGACGCAACCGCGGCCGCCGACGAGGAGGACGTCCACTACCGACTGAAGTACTTCCGCTGCGGCAAGGAGAGCTGCCGCTGCAGGCGGGGGCAACTGCACGGACCCTATCTCTACGTCCAGCGGCGCGGGCCGAACGGTCGTACCCACACCACCTACATGGGCAGAATTCCCATCGTTCGGCAGGACGAAGATCGCCAGCTCGAGCTGGAGTTCCGATGAAGCGTTTTCTCACCGCCGAATGGCGCCACCTGGTGATGCTCAACTACGAACTCGACCGCGAGGCGTTGGCTCCGTACGTGCCGGCCGGCACCGAGCTCGACACGCTTCACGGGCGGACGCTGGCGAGCATGGTCGGCTTCATGTTCCAGCGGACGCGGGTCGCGGGTCTGGCGGTACCGGGGCACACGAGGTTCGAAGAGGTCAATCTCCGTTTCTACGTCCGGCGCATGGGACCCGACGGGATGCGGCGGGGAGTGGTATTCATACGTGAGATCGTTCCGCGGCGTGCGATCGCGGCGATTGCGCGCGGGCTGTACGGCGAGCACTACATCGCGATGCCCATGCGGCACGAGATCGACGTCTTCGGTGAGCACGGCGAGCGTGGCATCGCCGCGAGCTACGGCTGGCGCGCCTCCGGGCGCTGGCACGAGCTTGCGGCGCGGGCCGACGGGCCGCCATGCCGGCTCGAGGAGGGAAGCGAGGAGGAGTTCATCACCGAACACTATTGGGGATACGTGCGAGGGCGGGGCGGCGAGACGGTGGAATACCGGGTGGCGCATCCACGCTGGCGGGTCTGGCGGGCCATTGAATGTCGGTTCGACTGTGACGTGGCGTCGATCTACGGCGATCGATTCGTCGAGTCGCTCACGGTGCAGCCGGTCTCGGCGTTCATTGCGGAGGGTTCGCCGGTGGAGGTCTACCGCGGGGAGCGGCTGTAGCGCCCGGAGGACCATGCACGTGCGGCGGGCCATCGGTCGCTCCGGGGCATCGGACAGGGGCCGCGCGACGTCCCGCGCGACGGTCGTTATTGCCGTGGTTGCGTTATGCGAATTTAATCATAGGTTTGCGCCCGACCTCTGACCCCTACAACCAATTCTCTCCGTTTCCGATGGCCGAGCAGGAACGAATCAACGAGGCGATCGCGTTGGTCGACGCCGGCAATCCTGACGCCTGGCGGTCGCTCAGCGACGTCGAGAGCGCGCTGCATGCATTCCCGAGTTCTTCACGACTCTGGAACCTCCGCGGGGACCTGATTCAGCTCGACGACGAGGCCGACGCGCGCTACACGCTGGAGGACGCGCTGGCCAGCTATCGTCGCGCCGCGGAACTCGACGACACGTATGCCGACGCGTTCGAGAACATCGGCTACTACTACGATGTGCATGAGGACGATCCCGAGCGTGCCGAGGGGTACTTCCGTCGGGCACTCGATCTGGCGGCACGTCGTTCCACGTTCACCGGACTGGCACGTGTGCTGGCGCAGATCGGACGGCGACAGGAGGCACTCGAGCTGCTGGCCGAGCGCCGCTGTCCGTACTGCTCGAGCGATGACGTGCGCGCGCTACGCAGCGAGATCGAAGCCGGTCTCTGGTGAATCGGCGCGGCGATTGCGCAGCAGCCACTCGTCGTGACTACCATCTGCACCCGCATCAAATTCCTTCTGACCGCCCTTGTGGTGACCCTTGCGACGGCGTCGTGCGTGGGGGGCTGTGAGTCCTCGGACACTCCCGCCGTTCGATCGTCGGTCGACACGTCGCTGCTGCACCTCAGCGGTCGCGCCCACGTCTTCCAGCAGTTCGACGAGCGGCCGACCGACAGCGATCCGTTGCGGATCGACTCGGCGTACACCGTCGGAAGCACCCTGGCCCTGAAGGTCAGCTACAGGGGCGGTTGCGGCCCCCATGCGTTCGACCTCGCCGCCTGGTCCCGATTCGAGATCGCGAACCCACCGCATGGCAAGCTCTATCTCTCGCAACACGACAGCGACGACCACTGCAGTCACCTCGTCACCGAAGAGTTGATGTTCGATCTGACACCCCTCGTCGTCCGATATCGCGAATCGCGACACTACGCCGGACCCGTTCGCTTGTACATCTATCCCGCTGCCGACACGACGAGGGCAACCGTCGCGACGCTCGATGTGCCGTGAGGCCCCCGATGGGAGAATGAATGAGAGAATTCGAAGCGGTGAGAATTCGGAGGAGTGAGATCGCGTCCGAGTGCAATCCGGGTCGGTAGGCCGGTTCATCATGTTGTCATCATCCGGGTCCCCTACCTTCGTGTCGAGTTGGTTGTCACGCGATACCACGGGCCGGCGAGGTCCAAAGAGTTGCCCACTCTCTCTGCCACTCCCCTGGTCATCGATCCAACGGCCGGATGCCCACACATCCACTTGCCCAACAGGCGCTGACAATGCCCAGGTCACGCCCACAGACTGTCAGTTTGCAAATGCATGCCCTCGCTGGACCCCCCGGCGAGGGCAGATTTTTTTTTCAGGGTGCGGAGCGTACGAGGGATTCCGCAACCAGCCATCACTCGAATTCCCACAAAAAAAAAGTGGACGCAGGCGTCGTGGCATCGCCTGCGTCCTCGTGGTGCTCCTGTCGTGGTTACGGAGTGCTCTGCCGTGCTCACCACGGCACTTCCGTCAGTGGCGGCGGTCTCAACACAGTTCAACGCTGTTGTCGGGAGTCTCCTCCCAGGCGCCGGCCACCCATCAGGAGGTGGAATGGGTGACAGGCCCCATATGTATAAACAACTGAAAGGTGAAAAGTTCTCCGGCTGATACAATTTTTTTTTGGACACCGCGATCGGCGCACCCGTCGAAGCGTGGTCCGACCACCGTCCCATGCCGCTGCCGCCTTCGGATCAGAACACGTACTTGGTCAGTTTTGTTGGCTTCGTGATGTCGGTGATGTCGTAGGCGAAGACGCCGTCGCTGGCGGTTACCAGCATCAGGTTGCCGCGGAGAATCACGTCGAACGGAACGATGCCGCCGATCGTGGCCACGGTCTTCACCTGCTGCAGATCGGTCGCGTCGACGATTCGCAGACCGCCCTCACCGTCGCAGACCACCACCATGCCGTTGCGGACGGCAAGCCCGTACGGCCCCGTCATCGCTACTGTGTCGATCAGCACCGGGTTCAGCGTGTTCGCCGCGTTCAGGATGTCCAGCTCGTTGACGGACCCTCCGCACGCGGTGCCGCTGCGCAGCGTCACGTACGCCAGATCGTTCTCGACGACTACGGGATCGCAGCTGCGCACGTGCTGGAACTGACCCTCTGCGGCCGGCGCATCCTGATTGGCGATGCTGTAGACGTACATCCCGGTCTGACCGCCGATGAACAGCGACGCTCCGTACGGAAAGAGCGTCTCGATCGACCATCCGACCTCGACGCGATTGCGGTAGCGCGGAGCCGTGGGATCGGAGATGTCGAAGACCACCAGGCCCGTGTAGTCGATGCAGTAGAGATAGTGACCCACGATCGCGAATCGCGTGAGCGAACCCGCCTGCCCCGTACCGTCCGCGTTCTCCGCTGCACCCGCCGTTCCCGGGGAGGTGACGTACTCGGGATCGCTGCAGCCGCAGCCCGGACTTCCCGTCCACGTCCGATCCTCCGCAAGCCCCCCGAGCGGCAGCGCCTCCACCGTCTGCCAACTGTTGAACACCGCGCGAATCGTGTCGACCGCCTTCGGTGCCGATCGATCCGAGATGTCGAAGACCACCAGGCGGTCCTGATCGTCGGCGTACATCGTCGAACCCCTGACCGCCACGTCGTGGTTGCCCGTGAGGCCGATCGTGGTCAATTCGCGGAGGTTTGCCGGGTTCGTGACGTCATAGATCGTGATGCCCTTGTCGGGAACGCTCCTGAACAGCACGTCGTCGAGCAGGTAGATCTTCGCCGGGTCGGTCGTCACGGTGGTCGTGTAGCCGAAGGCCAGAGGAGCAAGCAGGAGAATCAGAAGGAGGTATTGACGCTTCATGGCAGGACCGGATTCGTGTGGATTGCGGGCCTGGTGTCGGCCGACGGTCGCAGGACGGGCGGCGCGAATTGGCCCGGATTCGAACGAGGCAATGACAGCCCGTCGCCTTGCTTGTAACACAGACTTCTACAGACGCAGATCGCCCGGGCATCCGCTCTCGAGGTATGCCAGAGCGCCTGCCACATCGATCCCGAGAAACCGCTCGGGCGCCAGCCGAAGCTTCTCCCGCGCCTTGCGCACGTTGTTGCGCATTCCCCGATCGCGGCCGCACGACCGCAAGTGAAGTGCGGCGGCCAACTGCACCAGACCCCGCAGGAATATCTCCGCATCACCGCCGGAGTCGTCGGGCATCTGCAGCCATGCCTGCTCCCACGCTTCGTGGGCGTGCCAGTAGTCGCCCGAATTGAACAGTCGGATCCCCCGTTCGAAATCCAGTCGCTGCTGCTCGGAGAACGTCGGCTCGCTCAGCTCCACGATTTCCTCGATCCGTCGCTTGCGTGGCATCAGCGCTCGCCTCCGACGGCATCCAGGCGGATCGAACCGTGATCGGCGCGCACCGTCACCGGTGCTCCACCGCCGTTCATCGGACCCTCGAGGCGACCCGGCGGCAGATCCGCCGAAATGCTGTCCAGTGGAAGCGAATTGTTCACCGACCCGCGCGCAGCGGCAGCATCGACGTCGACCCGTGCGCCAGGCAGCAGGGCGAGTGCCACGGCTCCACCCGTGGAATGCACATCGCACCGCGGCCGGTCGACAAGCACCTGCGCGACAATGTCGCCGCCCGCCTCGGCGGTCAGATTGCCGAAGAGTTTCACCACCCGAATCTGCTTCGTCGCCTTCACCACCAGATCGCCGTCGTTGAAGCTCGATTCGACCGATCCGCCTCGCGCCACGATCGTTCCCGCGACCTGCGTTTCCTCCAGGAATACATCGCCATTGTCGACGTGAACCCGCAGTCGCCCGTGGAGGTCGGTGCCGTGAACCGTTCCATCGGCAACCACCGCGTCGACCGGTCCGGTGAACGACTCCATGCTCAGCTGTCCGTCGCGCACCTGAAGCGCCAGTGACGCTCGCCGGGGTATGGATATGCGGATCTCCGCATGGGACGGCGCCGACTCGTCCCATGGAGCCAGTTCTCGCGATTCGACGTGCACGCCTTGGCGACCGTCACGATCGACTGCGATCGAATAGGCGTCGGGATCGGCAGCGGTTCCCGCGACCATCGTCAGCACGGATACCGTCTCGTCGTCGGACCCCTCGATGAACACGTTCGCATGAACGACATCCAGCTGCACGTCGACCGAATCCCGGATGGGAAATTCAAATGACTTCGTATGAACCGGAGCGGCGTCGGATTCATCACCGTGCAGCAGCCGATGAAGCGAGAATGCGCTCGCGTCAAGCCGCCACCCATTGACGGCGGAATTGTATGCTACGACGCCGAATGCAGCCAGCAGTATCGCCGCAAGGGCGACCAGTGCGGTAAGTTTGAAATTCACGCGCAACGTTCGTCCGATGGGAGTTTCCGTCTCATTGGGTGCCCGCTATCCACCCGCGATAAACTTCACACTGACTGAGAATCTGGCGCGCGAATTTCGCGCTGCGCAGCCTCGTGCTGAGCTCTGCAAATCCCGCAAACTCACGCTTCGGCGGCCGGGTGGTCTCGTGCAAGGAAGTCTGTGGATTGACCAGACAATAGTCCGCCAGCCACGCGTATCGCGCCGCCTTCTCGGGATTCGTTGCCGACTGCATCGCCTTGCGGTAATAGGTTCCGGCGAGAAGTCGGGAACCGTACTGTCGCATGAACCGATCCTGCGCCGTGTCCATGCGTTGTGCAACGCCATCGATATTGAACGGATAGACGTCCGGCGACACGTAGGAGAAGCGCATCTCCCATGTCCAATCGCCGTTCCACACCACGTCGGCGTAGCCCCAGAACGGCGTGTTGAACAGCAGGTTGGCGATTCGGGCGTATGCGTCCGAGGGATTGGTGCCCCTCGCGGCGTTTGACAACTGGTCGACGAGGGCTCGGGTCAGCGACAGCTTCGTGTAGTTGGTTTGCGGACCCGTTCCGAAATAGTTGTCCATGATCTGGTGGTCGGTATCGGATTCGAACCGTCGCCATTCGGTCGAATCCGATCCGTCCGAATTCCAGTGTCCTTCAGGAATTCGTTCGAAGAGCGCAAGTGCGTCCCGGAATCTGCCCTCGCGCAACAGTCTCGTTCCGCGGAGATCGAGCAGCGCAGCGGTGTCGAGGGAAAATTCTCCCAGTAATCTTCGTTCCAGACTGTCGGCACCACCCGCGGACACCATTTGGTAGAGTCGGGCAAGCTCGTCGTCACTGGAATAGATGTCCAGCAGTACGTTGCGCGTCGTCTCGTCATCGGCCGCGTTGAAGGCGAGAATGGCGTGGGGAACGTCGTTATGAATGAGATAATTACGCCCGAGCGCCATCATCGCGTGGTCGTACGTCGGATATCCCCAGCGGCCGTATCGGGAATCCTGCTTCGACCGATACCATTGCAGCGCGGACAGATAGGCGTCCGATGCCGTCGTACCGACATCGCTGCCCCGAATGACGTTGGAGAGATAGCGAAGCAGCTGGATCTGGTGCCGGAGTTCATACCGGTCGCCGGCGATGGAGAGCGCGTGATCGAGTTCGTCATTGGCGCGGTCGAAGTGCCGATTCATCAGATCGAGATATCCCGCGGCCATGCTCCATAATGCCGGAGTTCGAATTCGAGTTGACTGTCCCGCTGATTCGACGAATTCCCGAAATGACTGAACGTATTCGGCGCCCGGAACCGTTTCTGCCGGGGACGCCGACGTGAAGACGAGGGTATCCCAACCATAGGGCGGACCGGTGCGTCGGATCATCCAGTCCGACCCGTTCTCTGTGCGATCCCAGTGATAGGAGTGATGCCCATCATCGGATGCCGGCATGACGAAATCGCGCGTCTGTCTGTCGTCGTAGAGGAATCGCTCGACGCGACCGAGCTCGCGAATCAGGAGTGCTTCGAGCATCGGGGAATCGGGCTCGAGACGATAGATGTTGCGCAGCGCATCGATTGACAGCCGGTATTCGCGAATGGCGCGTACCATCCACAACACCGCGCGCTCGTGATCGCTGTGTGCAAAGGCGAGTGTGGAATCCCAGAGCGCGGGGGACCAGGTGTGCGGGATGTCGCGCAGCGCAAGTTCGCGTCGACTCGGATCGGCGTCGAATTGTCGGGCGAACCAGTAGACCGATTCCGGGTACCGTCCCAGCGCGCGAAGCGCTCCCGCGCGATGACCCATTGCCCACGAACGGATCAGACTCTTCGCCGGGTTCGGAGTTACCAGTTCATCGTAGAGTTTCAGCGCTCGATCCGGCTGGTTGGCGTACTGCGCGAGTCTCACGAGCTGATAGGCGTATCGGAGTCGGAGGTATTGAGAGCGGCATCGATTATGGAGCGCGGACCCTGAGTCGAGCAGTCGGATCATCAGCGACGTATCACTCGATACCGGTTCCCAGGGATCCTGCTGCCAGTCGACCGACTCACACTGCTTGGCAAACCGCAGGTAGTCGAGCAGCTGAACGTCGGCCTTGTCGACCAGAAATCGCAGTGCAAGCTCGCCGTCGTACACACGGCGTTCTTCGGTCCGCAGCTCTTCGACGGCCTGTTCACGACGCTCGGTGAAGTAGGGAGAATTGCGCTGCCGGTGATTGTCGGCGTTGAGTTCATCGAATTGCCGCAGGTATTCGCGGGCGGTGTGAACGGCGGTTGAATCCGGAACGGGAATCGCCGTACGGTCGGTGACCGCCAATCGTGTCAGGTCGAGTTCCGAAGGTGTCGACTTGTAGACCAGCCAATACACGCCCTCATACGGAACGCGCTCATTGAAATACGAGGCCGACCACTCGCGTATGTTCGCGTCCGTTTCGGAATCCGACTCGCGAACGTCGAGATCCTCGCGCAGCACGAGTGTGTGCAGCAGGAGCGTCCGGGTGTAGCTCTCGACGGCGGTGTCATTCAGCAGCGTGGGCTCGACGTATGTAATCCGGTACTTGTCGAAATCGGGCAGCGGCCCGCAGCTGTAGGTCCAGTAGACACCGAATACCACACCGAGGATGCTAATGCAGAGTGCGATAGAGCGCCGAAAGCTCCTGGCGGTCATGATGGGCAAGGTTGGTTGAGTCGAAGTGATAGAGGCAGACGACGAGGGAATCGGCGTCGAGGCGACGGGCGATCGAACGGGCGACGCTCAGGCAGGCGGCGGAATCCGAGGATTCGATGCGGATCGTGTCGCCGGCGAAGACCGAATGACCGCGGATGATGACGTCGCGTTCGACGAGATACGTATGCGGGCGAACGCGGCGAACCTCGGGCAGCCGATCGAGATCGTCGGTTCGCAGGCCATCGATCAACACGGCGAAATTACCGTAATGGAAGACCGCGCCCCAGGAGAAGATCGGGAGTGCCACGTCGAGCGGCAGGGGATAGGAGCCGAGGGAACCGAGGTAGCGGTCGATTTCGGCGGCGTCGACGATCGAGTTCGCGGTGTCCGGCTGCGTCACATCGCCGACGTTGTACGCCATGAGCATCCCGCGATCCACGGGGGGAACGCCGGCTGCCTGACGATAGCGAATCTGGTGCAATCGCACCGTGGCCGACAGCCGCAGTCGAGGGTTGTGCACGCGCAGCCGTCTCCGAATCTGTTCGAGCAGGTCGAAGTACGCGCCCCGCGTCGACTGCGTCCAGTCGCAGTCGATCTGGACTTCCGAAAGCGCTGGGAGCACACCCGAGGGTGCATCGTAGCGACTTCCGAGGAACGCGCCGGCCGCGCGCCACGCGTCGAGGACCGCCGCAATCTTCTCCACCACGTGCTGCGCAAGGCGTTGCCGCCGGAGTGCGTCGGGTGCGACGTTGCGGACGGACTGATTCGTGATGAAGACGGTCGGTACGAGTTCGAGTTCACTCGGCCACCGTCCCGCGATATGGGCAACACCGGCGGGCACGGCCTCGGCACGCTGGTCGTTCCACTGCACGTCGAAGAGCCGCACGTACATGCGTGAGACTCCGAGCGAGTCGAGGGCCGCGCAGTCGGTTGGCGAGAGGGCGACGGTGGATTTCCAGAAGTAGAAGGCGCGGGTGACGGCGCGGTCTGGTCTGCCGCACGAGGTGACCAGAACAAGCATGAAGAGGATGGCAACTCCACACCCGGCCGCGGCGCGGTTCGGGCGCAAGCCGGGGCGGCGCCTGACCGTGCCGAATCCGATTGAGCGGACATGTCGTGTCCGGTTCCGCCTCGTCCGAGGTGCATGTTGGGATCTGAGAACGATCACTTCCACCAATCAAATCCGAATGTGACCATGAAATTGGCTCTTTCTACCGTTGCCATGATTGTCTGTCTGATTGCAGGTGCTCGTGCGACGCAGGCGCGGACGCTGGACGACTTTCTCAACATCAAGTGGGGCGCGAGCAAGGCCGAGGCGAAGCGGATCATGTTGCAGCGCCCTGGTACGACGTTCGATGCTGAGAACAGCACGGATGAGGCGTTGATCTTCAACGGCGGCGAGTTTGCGGGCCGGCCGGTGAGCTTCATACTTCTTCGGTTTTCCGGCGAGGGCCTTCATACCGCGACCGTCTACATCAAGGCCGACAGGCGCGACCACGACGTGGTGATGCCGATCTATCGCGGAATAAAGGAGCTGCTGCAGCGCAAGTATGGCGATCCCGATCACGACTTCTACTTCTTCAAGGACCCGTACGAGGAGGGGGATGGATACGAATCGACAGCGATAAGCGTTGGAAAGGCGGTGATCTCAGCATACTGGTTCTTCGACCCGAGCGTGGGAAGTGAGGAGCAGAACGTGATTTCCGTGAGTGTTGATCCGGACTTCTATGTGATCGTCGCCTACCAGAACGGCGCGATGGTCAGTCGAGCGATCGAGAAACAGAAGGAGGAGAGTCTGAACGACCTGTAGGCCGTCCGTCGTAACAGGATGTGGCCGGATTGCGAGTCTCTGGCGGCTTTCCTAGGTTAGTCGGCCGTACCCGTTTGTACGAGCGGGTACAGCAGTGCTCCCATCGACTAGTGGTTAGGTCGCCACTCTTTCAAGGTGGTAGCACGGGTTCGAATCCCGTTGGGAGTACGCGAGGGCGATCGCAGAAGCGGTCGCCCTCCTTCGTTTTCGCCGGTTTCACCGCCAGAATCCACGATTCCAGTCGCCCATGACTTCGCGTTAATTGGTCACAGATGGCCACTGCACGTCACGGAATTCGAAGCATATTCGAAACACGCTTCGCACATTCCCGCGCACTCACGTCGGCAGCCTCAGGAACTCCGAGCTGTGAGTCACCTGATTTAGCGGACCAGCACGCCGTGCCCAACCCTGAAGCTGCCGCTGTTGTTGACCACCACATATTCGAACCTACCATGGTAGCATGCGTCGGAGACCCGGCCTCCTACTGTTCGCGCGCAGGCCACGGGTTCAGCCGTGCTCAGCAGTTCTTCACCCGCATGGGTTACACGCACTCGAGACTGTTCTTCGGCGAGATCCTTCCGGGCGAGCCCTCGGCGTTTGAGGCGGTGCTGGCCGTTGCAATGCGGCCAACGAGCTATCGCAACGAGGATCCCAAGGTCGACGCCTGGGTCTGGCGCGTCGGCATCGGAACACCTGAGCAGAAGCTCGAGGCCCTGCGCCGGACGTACGTCGAGTGCGCCGGTCAGGACTACGGGTTCCTGCAGCTGCTGTACTTCGTGCGGCGGTGGTTCTGGACGATCCCCTGGGTGGAGCGGTGGCTAGGATGGATGCCTGAGCTCGCCGGCAAGCCGGCGGATCCCCGGAAGTGGAATCAGTGGTGGCCGGATGGACGCGTCTGCTCAGAAGTCGTCTACATCTACCTGCGGCACCTGGCCACGATCGCCAACGACACCGAGATGATTGCGATCTTGGATGAGTGGAACGGGAACAATTTCCATTCGGGCGACGTTGTGACAGTAATGCAGCGGCACTCAACGTGTCGAGTCGTGTACGTGTGGGAAAGGGACCCACGGACTCCGCGTCAAATGAGACCCCCTTCGGACGGCCGTTGACGGATTGTCGTGCTAATTCCGAATGATAGGTCGCGCACGTCGTGATCCTCGCGGGCACAAATCGATTGAGTTTGCTATATATGGTCGATTGGGAATGCTCAACGTCGCGCACTTTTTGCCATCGGACCGGTAGGACATTGGCAGAATCGAGCGCGAACGGCAACCTCGGCGTACCATACCGACTTATCGGATGACATGAAGAAACCTAGCAGGCCGCTAAAAATCCCCGTTTCGGCAGCCGATCGCCGCCTCGGGCGGTGAAAAGATCGGCAGGCAATTGGATCGTGATGGGGGAATTTCGAGGATCGATAGATGGCCATTGAACGTAGCCTGTGTAATCGGCCGGCGTCCCATGTATTTATCGCCGCATTTCCGGTACGACCGATCTGTCGCAGTCAGTTATCCTACCGTGGTCTCATGCCGGAGCCGGCAGCGCACGAACGATTCTGACTATATTATATGCAGTCATCGCCAGGCAGAATGTCGGTCCGTTCCGCGCCGCTCCCCGCATCATGAACTGTCGCAATCTCCCCGCCGCCTTCACCCAACCGAACGCCTGTTCGATCAACTTGCGCTTCCGACTGCTCACCTGATATCCCGGGTGACGCGTCGTTCGTCGATCCAATACCGACCGCCGACCATCGTTCCGCTGGGCAATGTGAGGAGTAACATTCAGCTCCCGACACCTCGTATGAAAGTCGTTGACATCGTACCCCTTGTCTCCTCCCACCGTTACGCGGTGCTGTCCCGGCAGTCGGTCGAGCATCCGCAATGCCGCCTCGCGTTCCTGCGTTGCCTCGGCCACGGTCAGCTCAACGTCAACGATCAGCCCGTTGCGGTTCTCCATCAGGATATGTCCCATGAAGCACAGCTCCGCGGCGGTCCCAGCGGACTTCCGATACAGGCGCGCCTCCGGATCAGTCGTTGACGCGTGCGTGTGATTGCTCCGCTTTTCACCGTGGAAGTTCTCACCGTCGGAGTCATCATTCTCATCCCGCTCCTTCGGACGGAAGCTCTTCTGCGAGGCCCACGCCTTGATCAGTGTCCCATCGACTGAGAAGTGATCGGTCGACAGCAGATCGGCCCTGGCAGCTTCACCCAAAATGCCGTCAAAGAACAGCTGCATGCCTTCAGCCGAAAACAGCCGCTGGCGGTTTGTCGAAAAAGACTCCGGAGTCCAGACCGGCTCATCAAGTCCGATTCCGACGAACCACCGGAACAGCATGTTGAAATTCAGCTGCTCCATCAGCTGAATCTCGCTTCGAATACCGTAGAGCTGCTGCAGCAGGAGTGCCTTAATCAGGAACTCAGGCGGGATCGACGGGCGACCGACGGCCGAGTATTGACCGTCGAGCCAGTGCGACATCTCCCCGAGCACCGAATCCGCGAGCTTGCGAATCGGGCGAAGCTCATGATCTTCCGGGATGCGCTCCTCGAGCGGAACGTAACTGTACAGGTATTCCTGATGGCGAAGTTTTCCTCTCATGCCACAACTTACCGATTCGTGCCGGGTTTTTTAGCAGCCTGCTAACGGGTGGTCGCTGTAATAGCTCAGCCCGAGCTGGAACATCGTGCGATCATGATCTGATAGGCTGCGAAGAAAGTCCATGCGCTCAGAATTCGGAACATCCTTCCAATCCGACATCTTCTTATTTCGAAGCCCTCCGCATGCCGTTGTTACCAACACCAATGCAATGAATGTTGTCGCGTATTTCATTTCGTACACCCTTCGTTGTGATTGTGGAATAGTCGGAAGAACGAAAAGCCCGCCCCGGGGTCGCGGGCGGGCTTACGGGTCACGCACGTTGAATGGCTGTTGATCGCAGGAGGTAGGTCACGGGTCCGTAGACGCGCACCATCGGCGCCGGGACTGTGTGTCCGTCGACATGCTCGAGCACGCCGTCCCGAAGCTGATAGATCGACTCGCCGTGCGGCGTGTCCGCATAGACGCTACTGCCGTCGGCTGCGACGGCGTCGACGTTGAACAACACGAGGTCACCGCGGCAATTGTGCCACGGCTCGAGCGTGTCGTCGGGGACCACGTAGGCACCGGTGGTCCGTGGATTGAGGTCGAGGGGCAGCGGGAAGGCCTGGCCTCCGGTCTGATCGAGGTCCGAGTGCCGGGGGTGTCCCGCTGCGATGGTCGGGACCCGGGTGAGGTCTTCGACCATCTGTCGAATAAGTGGCATTGGGGAAATGCATAGGGGGCTCCTGCCGACGCCCGCCAACGTGATCCTTCGCGGCGAGGGGTGAGGCGTCGAGGACCGAGCCGGTTGAGAACGGATCAGGTGATTCTCTGTCGTCCCTGAGCGATTACCCGTCTGACGTGGGTGGTCACTGAGCACCGGACAGCCACAGTCCGGTGGTGTGCTCAGTGCGTGCGGCCTTCCTTCTCTCTCCTCTCCAACTCCTTCTTGATCTCCTCCGCCGGCCGCGCGTTGAGGAGAAGCGCCTGCAGTTGATCGATCTGGTCCTGCGTCAGGAACCCGATGAAACCCGATGCGTCGCGGTCCGGCGACAGACTCGCATCAGGTACCTCAGGGTTTCCACTTCCTGTCAGCAGCCAGTCGATCGACAGGCCGTGGCGCTGCAGCCGAAGGAGAACGTCGAACCCCAGCTTCGAGGTGCCGTTAACGTACTTCGACATCTGTACGCCGTTAACACCCACCGCCCGAGCTCCTACGTCCACCGATATCCATTTCGACTCCAACCACGATCGAAGCCGACCTGCTGGCGTGTGCGGCCCCGGTGCTTGTGCCATACACAATGACTGTGGAAAACTTTCTAACCGATCGGCTGAAACCCTTGCCTGAATCTCTAGCCGACGAGCTATAGGCTTGTTCGTGTCCTATAGTAATCCAGCTAATGTATTCCGACTGCGGGTAACGAGCAAGCATGGTCAACGTTTCATGCGACGTTCGTCGTCGGCAGCTTTGCTCGGTCGCTATCGACAACCGCGACAGCCACGGCCTGTCGCCAATTACCGTTCCAGCGGGCACACGGCGGATTCGATAATCTCGTGATCGCAGAGCGGCTAAATGTCTCCCGGCAGAAGGCCAAACGATGGCGCATATGTCACTTCGAACGCGGACCCAGCGATCTGGACGGCCACTGCGGCCGATATTCACGCGATGGTCACGCGCGCTCCCGTGGCACTGCCATATGCTTTATACTGGTCAATGTGGATCACCGCGATCGATGCCTCGGTAATGGATGCCAACGCCTCACTGCGTTCACTGGGCAGTCGCCTCGACGGCACGCAATACCGCGAGTACGTCCGGCGACTGGCAAAGCAAGCGGGTGTTGACCCAAAGGACGAGGCGGCGGTCAGCGGCTTCGACAAACACCAGAAGGATCGCACGACGAGCAACAAGGACTGGTTCAATCCACACGATCCCTTTGCAAAGGTCGGCCGCACCAAGCGCGGATCGACCCGGATGATCTACAAGCCAGAACACATCGTTGATCTCGACACCGGCGCGATCCTCGACGTTGATATCCGACCGGGTGACGAGCACGACACCGACGAGTTGGCCGAGCACGTGATGAGCATGGAGGGACGGCTGAACACAGCCCTGGGCGATCCGCCAAACACCGGGACCATCGAAACCCTGACCGGAGACAAAGGCTATTACAAGGTCGGCGAGCTGACGACGCTGCGGCACTACGGCATCCGTACCGTGATTTCCGATCCGATCCGCAATCGGTGTATTGAACGGCTCGCCCCCGACGAACGTGCAGCCGTGCACGCAACCAAGCGATCAGCGCGGGCAACGTACGGCAAGGGTTTGCTCAGACGCCGTGGCGAGTTCCTCGTACGCAGCTTTGAGCATGTGCTGGACTGCGGCGGCGCCCGCCGAATGACGTTGCGCGGGACGGCGAACATCAAGAAGCGATACCTGATCCAGGCGGCCTGCGCGAACGTGTCGCTGCTGATGCGCAGGGTCTTCGGAGTCGGAACACCGAAGCAGGCACTCGCAGCCGCGACCGAAACAATTATCACCCTATTTGCGGTCCTCTCCGGACAACGACCGACACGCAGCGATCCGACAACGTCATTCAACCCGATAGTACTCCTCATCACGGAACTCTATGAAGCCGTCAATGGTGGTAGCATGATCGTCGCTCAGACCGGGTAGTTCAAGAGTCTGTTCGGCGCCGGCCGTGGCGGAGTCGATAGATGGCTCGCCTTGTGGCGTCTCGGCATGCACTCCGTCCGGATGGATCGACCGTTCCACCGCCAGCGACAAGCCGATCGACCCAAATTCTCCGCTGTGCAGCTGGGCCCGGATGTGGTAGATTCCCCGTCTTCGATCGTCACTTCGGCATTTCTCTGACTGACATTCATGAATATTTCCACGAAACTGCTGCTTCGTTCGGTGCCGATGCTCCTCGGCGTGCTCCTCTTCGCCGTCGGCGGGTGCTCCGAAGCTCCCACCTCCACGCTCGTCGCCTACCCTGAACCCGTCACCGACGGCACGAACGTCACCTACCGGTACGTTCAGATCGACTCGAACGAAAACGAGATTCCCGGTTCCGACACCATCTTGGAATACCACGTCGTGCATCTCGACTCCCTGTACGGACGCGCCGATGTGTGGTCCTACCGCAGCTCGCTCGACACCGTGACGTTCAGCCAGGAAGGCGATACGGCGGCGTGGATCTATCAGCCGGGAATGTCCTTTTCAGGCATCGGAGTCGGAGGGCGGTGGATGTATCTGCCGATGGCGCCCGGAGTCAAACCGATTCCGGTACGAATGGACACGTCATTCGCAATCGGACCGTACGCTGTGACGTTCTCCGGTGAAGCGCTGGGTCAGTACCTCGGCAAGTGGCCGGCGACCGTCGATGGATTCGACATCGACGCCCAGCGATCCTCCGTCGACGGTGAGGGATCGGCCTCGGCAGTGCTCGGAACGGTCGGCACGCTCAGCTTGAAGTCGCAGGCGTCGATCGTGCCCGATCTGCACCTCCTCGTCGATATGGACCAGCGCCTGGCGATGGCCGCGGCGCTGCTCGGCGTCGATCAGCGGCAGCACTCCAAAATCGAACTACAGACGATTCAGCGGCCGGGGGCGTAAGCGCCCGCTGCCGCGTGCGCAATTGCACGAGCCGCCCGCGCGGTGACCAGAGCGGTCGCCGAGCGGGCGGCTTCGTCGTTTCGGGTGGGTCGTGTGCAAGCGTTAACCGGACCAAACATGTCCGGTCCGGGCAGGCGTCGGAAGTACGTTGAGCGAACACTGTTCGAATCAACAATCACATATCCGACACGCGACGATGAACATATCCATCCGACGATACCTCCCGCTGGCGCTGGTAGCCGTTGCAGTATGCGGCTGCGCGAAGAAACCGATTCTCCTCACCACGCCCTGTCCGCAGGTTCCGGTGGCGGATTTCATGCGTGACATGGCGGCAATCCTCATGTCCGAGGGATTCGAGGTCAAGGTGATGAACGAGACGGTGGGACTGCTTCAGGCCGAAAGCGCTCCCGACCATTCGATCTGGACGGGCGCTACGACGGTCAACCGTTGGAGCTTCACGTTCGTCGACGGCGGCTGTGTCCAGGCGAACGCTTCGTCGTACTCCGGTTCCCAGAACGTCTTCGGTGCGACGACGGCTACGTCCATGACGCCGTACGACGACAACACCAACAAGAGCGTCACGTGGTACTGGAACGTGCGGAACAAGCTGCAGCAGATGTGCGGGTATCAGATCACGTTCGTCAAACAGGGAACGCCATGGACGTGCACGGTACCTGACACGGGCGAGACGGGAGACACGGCAACGGCGCCGCCTTCCTCAGGAAAGCGATAGCATCTCGGACGGATCTCTGTTCGGAAGCGGTTGTCTGCGGTCTGCAGTCGGGTGATCCGCCGCCGCTGTTCCTGCAAATACATCAACCTTCTATTGGCTTCATTATGTATATTTGCGCCTTCAATTCACGCGACGCTCCCCCTTGCGCGACGGAATGACGGGATGACTGGAGTGACGCCACCGACTCGTCGGACTCCCTTCTCCACATCCTGATACCGACACTGAAATGCACCACCGTTGCGCAGCATCACCATGGTCGAGCTGCTCCCGCGGCGCCGGATTTGCGTCGCTCCGAATTGCGATCCTCATTCTCGTCGCGGCGACGATCACCGCCTGCTCGGATTCACCGACCGCACCGACCTCCGATTCGAGTGCTGATACGCTCACGCACGTACCGGACGTTCCGCTTGCTGAGAACACGTACAATCCGGTCGCACTCGGCGATTCCTGGACGTACGTCGGTACCCATCCGTATACCGTCCGATACGTCGCTGATACGCTGTTCGATGGCTATCACTTTTACGTCGTCACCAGCGACCGCGGCGACGTTCAGTACATCCGCTACGACAGCGGCGCGTACTACAGTCGCCAGTCGCTGGATTCTGGACCCGAAACCCTCTTCGTGCGAGATGATCTCCCGCTGGGTGGAACGTGGAGCACGACCCGCCTCTTCGGTACCACGGTGAATTACTACGAGTATGAACTCGTCGACTCGGGTGCCACGCGTGTCGTCGAGGGTCACACCTACACCGACGTCGCCCAGTTCCACGTAAAGGACTACGTGGTAACAGCCGTGGACACGCTGCCGCTCTTCAACGGTGACTACTACTTCGCTCGCGGCGTCGGACAGATCGAGGTGAAGGTTCCAAACCAGTTGTGGATCCGACTCTCAGAATATTCGCTCCATTAGACCCCGAATCGTCCTGTGCCCGCAGCCGGGCTGACTGCGTTCCCTCTCATAATCCTCACAACGAACATCGCGATGACCACACTTCGCCTGCTTGCCGCACTGCTGATCCTCGGCGGCGCACTCGCCGCCTGCAGCAACGACGTCCCGACCGGTCCCGGTTCGACGACCGATACGACCGGTAATCACAACGACGACACGACATCGGCTCCCGACTGGACCGATTCGTCGTATAACCCGCTGAAGATCGGGAATACCTGGACCTATGCCGGATTTCACAACTACACGGTCGCCATTACGCGCGACACGTCCTTCGACGGATTCGACTACTTCATCTCCGAAAGCACCATCGGCGTTCCGCTGCACATACGGCGCGACAGCGGGGATTTCTACCAGACGACGAAGCCGAACTCCGCGACGGAACTCCTGACGCTGCGGGAACGCGTTCCGATCGGAACGACGTGGTCGAATGACCAGAACCTGCTCGGCATCGTGTACACGCAATCGTATGAACTGGCCGACACGGGCCTGACGCGAACGGTTCACGGCGTGGAATTCGACCACGTCATCCGGGTGCACTACAAGGACTGGATGGATCAGGATGGCGATATCTACAACGAGCACGAAGCGGACCAGTATTTCGCTCGCGGGATCGGGCCGATCGAAATCGATCAGATCGGATACGGTGTGACCGAACTCGTGAGCTATTCACTGAAGTAATGCATGCCGGTGGCTCGACCAAACAACCCACATCCACAACGAACATGGAGAAATCGATGAAACACCTGCTTCTACTGACCCTCATGGCGCTTGCGGCTACGCTTGCGGCCTGCAGTGGCTCCAGTCCCACCGGTCCCACGACGACCGATTCCGGAAGCTCCCATTATTACCCGCTCGCAAAGGGCAACACCTGGACCTACACGGGGCCTCAGAACTACACCATTGCGGTAGTCGGCGACACGGTAATAGGTGGGAAGACGTATTGGACAGCGATCAATTCGCAGGGGCCCACCACCGGCTTCATGCGTTTCGACGGTACCTCGTACTACGAACGCGTGGCGCAGTTCGCGTCGGGGGAAACGATCGGGCTGAAGGAGGGAGTTCCGGTTGGAACGACGTGGACCGATTCGGCGTATGGCGGTGGAGCGCTCAACCGATATACGACGACGATAGCCGAGGCGGGATTGACGAGAACCGTTTTGGATACCACCTATACCGACGTGATTCATGTGCATCTCATCGACGAACTCGTGTATAACGGACAGGTGGTCACGACGATGGAAACCGATGCCTACTACGCAAAGGGCGTCGGAAGGATCGAACAGGACAACGGGGCGCAGGGCGACTACAAGCTCAAGAGTTACTCCGTTCAGTGACGTCACGGGAGTCCGACGACGGCGTGTTCACGCCATCTGTGTGACCGACACGCCGCTGTCGACGGCGTAGATCGCGGCGTCGGCAATCGGTTCCCCCGTCGCGGCGGCCCAGGCGGATGCGTAGGCCCGTAGCTGCGAGTCGTAGTGATCGGCCAGCTCCGCCGGGTCGCCGACGGCGTCTGTCTTGTAGTCGACGATGTGCCACCCGGCGTCGTCACGGTAGATCAGATCGGCGACGCCGTGCATGATCGCGCCGTCGACATGCGCGGCAAGCGGTACCTCGGCATAGTGCTCCGGGGACGACTGCATCGCGGACCAGAGGGCGGAGTGGCGAAAGGTCTGCAGCGCGTGCAGTACGTCGTCCCGCTGCTCGGGCTTCAAAGCGTGACGCGCGATCAGGTGGTCGATGAATCGGCCCTCCTCGAGGAGTCGGCCCTCGACAGCGGCCTGGAACAGCTCGTGCACAGCGCTTCCGAAGGCGGTGCCGCCGGTGCCCAATGAATTTCGATCGTCTGATGTTCGATCGTCGGAGGATGCCAACCGGCCCAGGTTGCCGTCGGTCGCGGCATGAGTGTCGATGCTGGCCACCGACAGCCGCTGGATGCGCGCGGTCCGTTCCGCAGCGATCGGTTCGGCCTCGGCGGCAGACGCACGCACCGCGGGCGTCGTGGTGAAATTCGCGTGCTCGAGTTCCGGAACGTCGCGAACCGCCGGATAGAGCAGTCCCCACGGACCCGCGCCGGCCTTCGGATCGTACACCGACACCACGAGCATGTTCTCGGCGCGAGTTGCGCCCACGTACACCAGCCGCGCCCGTTCGGCATCGAGATAGTCCTTCTCCCGGTCGCGCCACGCCGGCCATCCGACGGGTTCGGCGATCTCCGACGCATTCCAGCCGTGCTCGTCAGTGACGGGAAGCGCGATGAATGGCGCGTCGCCGGTGCGGGAGACATGGAAGTCGACTCCGTCGCGGCCCGTGGCGGTCGGATCGCAGAGGAACACCACCTTCGCCTGAAGGCCCTTGGCCTTGTGCAGATTCATGAGGCGCACGACATCGGTTCTGCCGACATCGAGCGTCATTTCCCCGATCTCCGGCTTCGGTTCTTCGACGATCCGGCGGAGTTCGCTGGTGATTTCCGCCCACGTACTTCCGCGTTGCTCGAGGTGTCGCACCACTGCCAGCGCGCGCAGCAGCGAACCGGCGGCCGAGGAGCTCATCTGGCCGGCGAGCGCATTGGGAAGCAGTCCGAGGATTTCAACGGCCTGTTCGTACGCTGCCGAAGGCGGAGCGGAGCCGACGAGTTGCGCGATCGCATCGATGCGGGCGTACGTCTGTGCGATGCGGTCGCAGGTGGCCGGATCGACGAGCTCGGCGACGGAGGGATCGATTTCACGCCGGTAGTTGAACGTGCCACCCGATCGGTGCCATGCGTAGAGTTCGTCATCGCCGAGTCCACACAGCGGCCCGCGCAGACAGGCCAGCAACGCAAGGGGATCGTTCGGATCGTGGATGACTTCGAAGACGTCGAGCAGCGCGCGCAGCCCGGCGTGTTTGCCGAATCCATCGCCACCGGTGAGATCGAACGGAATTCCGCGCGCCTCGAGTTCGCGCGCGTAGCGGTCGAGCATCTTCGTGTAGGCCGAGAGGATCATGAAGTCACCTGCCGACGCACGCGGAGGCAGGATGTCACCGTCGGCTCCCGACCCGTTCAGCGATGTCGTTCCCTCGATCGCCGCGGCGATGAAGTCGGCAATTCGTGCCGCGTCGAGCGGAACGATTTCCTTACGATAATTCTTCGTCACCTTTCCAATGGAAATTCGCCTCACGCAGTGGCTGTCGGCACCGTCGGGGCGATGAACGTGCATCGGCGCGAATTCCGCCTGCACCGATCGGTCGAACGCGTCGAAGAGCGGCGGACAGGCGCGATTGAACCACCCGCAGAGCGTTCCCAGCGAACGGAAGCTCGTCGTGAGTTTGATCGTGCGTCCGCCGGAGGATTCCACCCGTTGCTGCACAAGGCGCACCGTGTCGACGTCGGCCCGACGGAAGCGGTAGATCGACTGCTTGTCATCGCCGACGAGGAACAGACTCCCCGGACGCGGACGGCAGCGCCGCCAGTCGCGTTCGCCCGGGTCGTCGCCGCCCAGATACAGCACCAGCTCCGCCTGAATCGGATCGGTGTCCTGGAATTCGTCGACGAACAGCACACGATAGCGGTCGCTGAAGAAGCGGCGCACGTCGGTATGCTCACGGAGCAGTCGGCTGGTGAGCGTGAGCAGATCCTGGAAATTCAACGTTCCATTGCTGCGCCGCTCCGTCGCGTAGTTCGCCACCGCGCGATCGATGAGAGAGGCCGCCGGCGGATAGAGATACTGTCTCCACGCCTCGAGCGCCGGCGCGACATGTGTCCGGATGATCTCGGGAATGATCGTGTCGCGAAGCGCTACGGCAAATGCCCGATCGCTCCAGTTCTTCAGGGTCACGTTGCCCTTGGTTGCCCCCTCGGAGCACATCCGTGCCGCCATCTGCAGCAGTTCGATGCGGTCGGGATCGCTGTGGAGCGAGCGATGCCGACGATAGAGGTCCATGCGTCGGAACAGGTGGTAGACCTTCGCCGTCGTTGCCTCCGGAAAATCCAGCATGTATGGAAGCGCCGTGTCGATCAGCTGTGTGACGGCTGTGACTGCCGACGTCAGGTCAGGACGTTCGACGGGGTCGACAGCGAGCGGCAGATCGGCGTTCTCCGCCCTGTGCACGAAGAAGTCGAAGAGATCCTCGGTCTCCAGGCCGCGCTCGGCGAGCTCCGCAAGCACCGGGTCATCGGTGGAGTAGCAGTGGTGGATGAACCGGTCCCACGACTCGCGTCGGATCCGGGATTCCTCGACCTGTTCAATCTCGGTGAAGTCGGGTGGCAGCTTCGCCTCGATGGGACGTTCGCGGAGCATGCGTCCGCAGAAGGAGTGAATGGTGCCGACGAAGCACTGATCGATCATTGCCAGTGCCCGTTCGATACGATCACGTTCCTCGCCGTCGGCCTTCTCGCGCTCCTTCTGCAGCCGGAGGAAGAACCGGCTGCGCATTTCGCCGGCTGCCTTGCGGGTGAAGGTGATCGCCGCCATGCGGTCGACCTCGACGACGCCGCGTCGGACGGAGGCGACCATGCGTCCCACGAGCGAATGGGTCTTACCGGCACCCGCGCCGGCGAGCACCATCAGGTTGACGTCGAGTTCGTTCTCGATTGCGTCGCGCGCGGCCTGGTCGTGCAGGATCATGATGTTGAGAAAGCGGAGGTTGTGATGATTGCCGCAGGGCTCAGGCACCCGCGCACCAGTCGCGAATTGGCTGAGGAGTCTCTTCGTCGGAGTAGATCTCCCCGGCATCCGACTGCTCGCCGTTGCAGATGCGTTTGAAGTCGCAATAGCTGCATTGGCCAGGCACCCGATGAATGCGTGGGAAGCAGCCGTCGCGGGCCATCTCCAGCAGCGGATCGAGGTAGGCCGACAATGCGTCGACCGACGGCGGCGCCGCCGCGATGCGCTCACCATGTCCGCGATCGGTCGGGAAGAAGTAGCCCGAGGTTGCTACCCGTGCCGGCTCCGAGGCACTTCCCATGATCTGCTCGGCTGCAAGCGCGTAGAGCGCCCACTGGAATCGAGTTCCGTTCGCCAGCAGATCGCTCGGATCGTAGTTCTTTGGTGAACCCGTCTTGTAATCCCAGACTTCAAGCCGTCCATCCGAGCGTCGGTCGATACGGTCGATGCGACCACGCAGCCGCAGCACGCGACCGTTGAGTTCCAGCTCGATCGGTTGCGATTCACCGCCCTCATCGGCCATTCCGAATGCCAGCTCGAAGGCGATCGGCTCGACGTCGAACGGGCGCTGCGATTCCTCGGAGAGGAACAATTCGCCCGCCCGCGTGAGCCGCTCGCGAAGTGAGGCTTCGGCCGCGGCGTTGGGTGGCGGCGTCGCGCTACGTTGCCGATCGAGCTCCGCGTCGATCCGTTCCTGCATCAACGCGGCGTGACGCGTGGGATCGGGCCGTTCTCCGCGTTCGGTGATCGCTTCCATGACGCGGTGAAACACCGCATGCAGCAGCGTTCCCACGTCGAGCGCGTCGAGCCAGACGGACGGATCATCGCTGGGTTCGCGTGGCGGCCGGATTCCGAGCACGTGGTTGAGGAAGTAGCGGTAGGGACACGCCGCCAGCGTCTCCAGTTTCGAGGCGCTCATCGGCTCCTCGCCAGCCAGGGGGTGCAGCTCCTCGTGATCGACGCCCAGCATTCCGTTGAACCGCGTCAGCCCGCGCTCCGCACGCGCTTCCATCGCAATCCGCCCCTGCTCGAGCCATCCGAATCGTTCATCCGCGATCGCATCGCGCGCCGCTGCCGGACCGGCGGCCAGTCGGTACTCGATGTCGTCGATCGCACGGTCGATCATCGGAACGGGTCCGTCGAGTCCGATGGCTTCCATCGCGATTTCGGCCCGCCGCGCTGCCTGCTGGAAGAGAGGGGAGGGGAACATCACGCGACCGTCGAGAGTGGCGAGACGATTGCTGCTGAGCGTCACCGTTCCTGCCGCGGCTCCGAGCGCGCGAACCATTTCCCAGACACGTTCTCCGGGCGTTTGGCGAAGCAGTGGGAGCTCCGGTGAAATCGCGGCGCGCTCGTCATCGAGCAGGATCGGCTCCTCGCTGGCGATGCCGGGGAACGACGCTTCATCGAGTCCCACGACGTACGTCGTGCTCCGACCGCCGTATCCGGACCGACCGATCGGAACGACCGACAGGTGGCTGGGACGGGGCAGGAGTGCATCGAAGGTGTGACCCGCCAGCAATGCCGCGAGCGAACCGACGATCCGATTCGAATCTGCCTGAACCTCAATGGCACCGTCGAATGCGCGCAGTCGCAGCAGCAGCGA
Organism: Chlorobiota bacterium; assembly: GCA_963711465.1. Classification (GTDB taxonomy): domain Bacteria; phylum Bacteroidota; class Ignavibacteria; order OLB7; family OLB7; genus CAVQEG01. Next base: position 205,255 of record CAVQEG010000002.1, on the reverse strand, counting down.
TCGCAGGGCCGCCTGATCGCGCGGCAGTCGCTTCGGTGCGAACGCCGTGAGAAACCCGACTGCGGATGCCGCCGCCTCCCGGTTCGTCATCGTCCTTCCGCTCGGCGCCAGCAGCAGCAGTCGTTCGACAGCGGTCGAGAGGTCCTCCACGAATTGCACCTCACGTTCGGCTCGCTCCCGGTCGTCGTCGTCGCCGTCCTCCAGCCGCCGTTTCGCATCGGCGCGCATGATTTCCAGCGACCGCACGTACCGCGCCCGTCCCTTTCCGATACGCGCTCGCTCGAGTCGATCGGCCACCCGATGCGGATCGAGCGCCGGGCCCTCGTGCGGAACGCCGACAAAGGAGATCAGCCCGGCGCGGCACATCTCGATGAGTTCAGTCGCGTCCAGCCCGCGCAGTATCCAGCGCAGATACCCGGAGAGCGACTGGCCGGCCGCGGTGAGTCCGGTGGGAATTCCGAAGGCGAACGTCGTCGGAATCCCGAGACGTTCGGTCAGATCGATCAGAAGGTTGAGGTAGGGAGCGCCCGAGGTGTAGGCGATTTCGATGTCGTCGAGCGGTGTGTCGGACGCAAGAATCTGTCGCAGAACGCCGCGCACTTCGTTCTCGGACCCAATGGCAATTCGAAGCGCAATTCGACCGTCCGGCTCGAGTGCATCGCGCATGAACAGACGACCGCCCGGGGCGACCTCACCGGGGTCGACGCGGGCAGGAGCGTCCGCATATCGCGAGGCGGCCGTTCGTCGCGGCGGCGTGCTGCCGTAGTGATCGCGGCCGATGCGCAGCGGTGCGCCGTCGCTGAGCGCCGCGACGTACCGAGCGGCAAGCCCTGTCAGGGGTGTTTCGTCGAGAACCGCCACGTGGCGCGGCCGCGGTGTCCGGCCCGATTCCACCGTATCGATTGCAGCGCGCATTAGGTGGGCGGGATCGAAGAGGTGTTCCTCCCGGAGAGCACGATCGTAGGCGTCAAAGAGCTTCAGTACGCCTGCACCTTTCGGTGTTCCGGCCAGCACATCGGCGATCGTCCTGCGGTCACACCCGGATTCCCGCAGGTCGCGGATGCTCGTCGCAAACGCACTGACCAGACCCGCAGTCATTGGCGCGTCGTGGAAGAAGCCGGGGTCGGAGGCCGTGTCCGAATTCGAAACCAGGTCCTCGACGAGCCGCGTCATCAGGAATGCGTTCTCGTCGTTGCCGAGTTCGCGCCAGCCATCGGCGATGAGAATTGGCGCGGCGATCGACCGCGCGTGGTCCAGCGGAGTCAGCGCGCGCAGATTCACCCACGGCGTGTTCGTGGCGGCAACGGCAGTGCCGAGCATATACCCGATCTGAGGGAACGGGACGAAGAGCACCTTCTCGTCAACCGGATAGGCACGGCAGAAATCGCAGAGCTGGCGGATGTGGTACGGTGTCGGGGGCATTGGAACTCCGGCGTGGCGAGTCGCGTGGAACGGAGCCGCATCGACGTGCTTCGTGAAAACGCCGAAGATAGTGCGCAGCTGCGAAACGAAACAACCGGACATTGAATTGTCCGCTATTGCTCCGCTCCCGGCAGTCGTCGCCATACGCCGACGAACCCTTGACGATTCGGAGGCGGACGATATCCTTGCGCGCTGCAATCCACGAGCAGGGACCGATGCGGGTCCCGGATTCAAGCATGGATTCCATGTACGGACGCGCGTCATTGATCGCCCGATACCACGCGATGCGGCACTGGATGACGAGGCGCCAGGCACATCACAACCAGCGTTCGGCGCATTCGCGATTCGACCCTAATTCCCAATCCGATGAAATTCACCACCCGACGGACGGCGGCCCTCGTGGTGCCGAGCTCGATGCCCGTCAAGCGAAGTCTGTTCGTCACCGACGATCATCGTGTGATCGCCGTATCGGAAACCGCAATTCACGTCCGGCAGTTCAGGCCTTGCCAAAAAAGAAATCATTATCTGTTCGAATCATGAAACGTTGGTTATTGCTTTCAGCGGCATCGCCGTTGCCGGGCGTTTCGACAATGCGTGCCCAGTCGGAAATCGATTGTCTGAAGCGACCGGACGTTGCCGCGGTGGAAGTGGGCGCCAGGGCCGGAAGGAAGTTCTTCAAGCTGCGATACACGCGGGCACTCGGCACCTATGATCTTCAGTCGAACGTACAGGCGACGCAGCAGATGTTCGAGTTCGTTGTGACGTTCGGCCGCTAGCGATCTCTCCGGACTCGGCGTAGTATCTTCCGGCGCTGGTGGCGGTACAACCTTTGTTGGCTCCTTTGAGAAGTGAGTGGGTAGACGCGATCTTCAGCGGTCGAAGTCGTCCATCCCATACCCTCAAAGGCACCGCTCGTGGAAGATCTGTTTTTTCAGGCGCTCGGACTCCGTGATCCCTGGTACATCGAACGCATCGAGTTCGATCCGGATCGCAAATCGCTCGACATTTACCTGAACTTTCGTCGAGGCGCCAAGTTCCACTACCGAGACGAGGAGTCCGGCGTCGAAGGTGACTACGGTGCCTACGACACGCAGCTGAAGACCTGGCGCCACCTGAACTTCTTCGAACACGAGTGCCATCTGCACGCCTGGGTGCCGCGGCTGGATACGCCCGAGGGCAAACGACTGCTCACGCCGCCGTGGGCGGGCCACGGCAACGGATTCACACTGCTCTTCGAGGCACTGCTGCTACAGCTGGCCACGCACATGCCCGTGCACGCAGTCTCTCGATTGACGAACGTCTCAGACCACAAGATCTGGGCGATTCTCAACGGCTACGTCTCTGCCGCACGCGAAGCCGAAGACTTCAGCGACGTAACCGAGGTCGGTGTCGATGAGACCTCGCTGAAGCGTGGACACAACTACATGACCATCGCCGTCGACCTCGAACGGCGCCGCACGATCTTCGTCACGCCCGGCAAGGACAGCGAGACGATCAAGCGCTTTGCAGAGGACCTGACGGCACACGGTGGCTCTGGCGAGAACATCCGGACGGTCAGCGCCGACATGTCGCCGGCCTACGCCAAGGGTGTCAGCGAGCATCTTCCGAACGCCGAGGTGACCTTCGACCGCTTCCACGTGCTCAAACTCGTCAACGAGGCCGTCGATCAGGTGCGTCGATCGGAAGTCAAGACGCACCCGATCCTCAAGCGCAAGCGCTACTCATTCCTGAAGAACTGGCAGAACCTCACCCAGGAGCAGCGTGTCGAGATCGAGGAGCTCGAGCTCTCATCGCTGAAGCTCAAGACCGTGCGGGCACTGCACCTGCGCGAAAGCTTCCAGGATATCTACGAGGCCGAGAGCGTTGAGGACTTCGAGCTGCTGCTCGACAAGTGGTACTTCTGGGCGACGCATAGTCGCCTGGAGCCATTCATCAAGCTGGCGAGGACCATCCGCAAGCACCGTGACGGAATCGTCCGATGGAAGCGCACCCAGGTGACCAATGGCATCCTCGAAGGCTTCAACTCGATCGTGCAGGCAGCCAAGCGAAAGGCACGTGGGTACAGCACAATGAAAACCTTCGAGATCATCACCTATTTGCTCACCGGGAAACTCGATTTCTCGGCGCTCAACCCCAGCTATCTACCCACTTGATTTTTACAGGAGCCCCTTTGTTGCCGTAGCCGGCGCACAGGGTCCGTCTCTGGCACGTGCACCCGGTCACGGGCATCAGGCTGGGCGGTCAGGGTCTCGTTCAACATGGAAACTCCAATGACGACACGTTCGATTACACGCCTCTTCGATGACGGTGCCGACGGTGTTCGCGGTAAGGTCGTCGGCATCTATGTCATTCTGATCGCACTCAATTGCATCGCCTGGATGTGGGCGCTGATGGAATTCCACGACCGGCCGGAGCTGCTGGGCCTCGCCTTACTTGCCTACAGCTTCGGGTTGCGACATGCCTTCGATGCCGATCACATAGCGGCGATCGACAATGTGACGCGGAAGCTGATGCAGCAGAAGCGCCGACCGATTTCAGTCGGATTCTTCTTCGCGCTCGGCCATTCGACAATCGTCGTCGGACTCGCGGTCGGCATTGCGTTGGCGACGGTGCTGCTGCAGAATCAATTCAGTCTGCTGAAGACCGTCGGCGGTACCATTGGGACGTCGATCTCTGCGGTGTTTCTGTTCGCAATCGCGGCGGCGAACATCGTGGTGTTCCTCCAGGTGTACCGGGCGTTTCAGAAGGCACGGCGAGGCGGGGGCGTGAGCGACGCGGACGTGGAAGATGTGCTGAACAAGCGGGGGATTTTCGGACGTCTTCTCCGTCCGGCGATGAATCTGATCGAGCGGAGCTGGCACATGTATCCGCTCGGTGCGCTCTTCGGTCTCGGTTTCGACACCGCGACGGAGGTCGGACTGCTCGGTATCGCGGCGGTGCAGGCCGCGCAGGGACTGCCGCTCTGGTCGATCCTGGTGTTCCCGCTGCTGTTCACCGCCGGCATGCTGCTGGTGGACACGACCGACTCGACGATCATGGTGGGCGCCTACGGATGGGCGTTCGTCAATCCGATCCGGAAGCTGTACTACAACATGACGATCACGCTGGCGTCGGTGGTCGCCGCACTGGTGGTGGGCGGCGTGGAGGCACTGGGACTGATCGTCGACAAGTTCGGACTCGAGGGTCCGGTCTGGAGTGCCGTGGGCGCGATCAGCGAAAATTTCGGGACGCTTGGCTACTGGATCGTTGGCTTCTTCGTCGTCAGCTGGCTCGTGTCCTACGTGATCTTCAAGGTCCGCAAGTTCGATCGCATCGAAGTCGTCGCATAGCTCCCCGATTCCAGCCCGACGACTCAGTTGTTCCCCCCTTCCCACTGACGACGCATTACCTGCAGGAGCATTCGTATGGCGAAGGAAAAGAAGTTCACCGCGACGATACGATCCGCCGGCGGCGGCGGATGCTACGTCGAAATTCCATTTGACGTGGAAGAGACCTTCGGCGCAAAGCGTGTGAAGGTTCAGGCGACCATCGATGGGGAGCTCTACCGGGGAACGCTCGTGCGAATGGGCGGTCCGACTCACATCCTGGTTGTACTGAAGGCAATTCGGGAGAAAATCGGAAAGGGAGTGGGAGAATCGGTACGGGTAGTCATTCGCGAGGACACCGAACCGCGCGTGGTGACGGTTCCGGACGATCTGCAGTCGGCGTTGCATCAGTCGCAGGTGGCGGCCGATCGCTTCGCGGCGCTGTCGTACACGCATCAGCGCGAATACGTGCAGTGGATCGAGGAGGCGAAGCGTCAGCAGACACGGCAGCGACGGATTGCAACGACGATCGATCGGCTCGAGGCGGAGGGGGTGAAGGCGTAGGATCTCGAAGGAGCGTGCTGTCACGCAGTGACGGGGAACCGGGTACAGCGGCTATCGCCGCGGTAGCGGTGAGGAGTGTATTCGAACCGACCGAATTCCCCTCGATATGAATCGCCCCCGGACGATCGGTCGCCGGGGGCGTTTTCAGGAACGAGTTCGGTCGACGCTCATCCGTGCCCGTTGATCGTCGCGGTCATTTCCGCCATCACCTCCTGGTTCCGATTGATCGACCCCTTCAGATCGGTCAGCGGGTAGACCCGCGTCTCGGAGAACGGCGTGAACGGATTGCGCACCATGATCTCGTCGAGCTCGTCGGCCGTGTCCACATTGACGATACCGCAGCCGCCCTGGATGCCGGCAAAGCCGAAGATGCCATCCATCTTCGACTGGTACTGTTCGATCCAGTGCAGCATTCCCGCCATGATGTTCGGCAGCATTTCCGGTGGCGGTGGCGTGCGGCTGGTCATGACAACTAAGAACTTCACTGTGCCCTCCCATGTGGGATTTGATGAGTGTGTCGAGGTCGGGAGGAGTGTTGAGGCCTGCGAATATCGAGTGAAGTATCGCCGCGATCAAGCAAGTCCTCGTTGCTGTAGAACCACCGCCTGTCTAATTTCCGCCGCTGCCTCCGGTTCGCCCGCGTCAGCGCACCGATTGCCCCCGGCGCACGAACCGATCGCGACCACCCCTCGACACTGATTCTCCCGAATTCCCCCTCGTCGTCTTCGACCGTCATTTCTACACGGCGGATGGCGCACGGCCCGCGCGCGCGCACCGCGCAACCATTGAAGGGCACCATGACCTCGCGTGCACTCGACCTCATGCGCGCCGTGGCGACGTTCGCCGCGGTCGCGCTCGGCCTTGCCGTCGCCGCCCCGCCGGCCTCGGCGCAGACGGCCAACCACATGAGCTTCACCGTCGCGTTCGGTACCGGCAATCCGGGCGCCCGTGAAACCGATTCGGCCACCTACCGGCTTGCCGGCGGTGTGATGGAGATCCGGGGATTCGTCAACGATGCCGGCCGCATCCGCATCCTGGATCTGCTGCTCACGAGCTTCCATGGGACCGGCGACTACACCGTCGGCACCAACGACGCCTCGTGGCAGAATTTCTCCCGTGACAGTATCTGCAACAGCACGTCCGGTTCCATCTCGGTCACCACCTGGGACAGTGCGCAGGGACTCATCGAGGGCACCTTCTCCTTCAACTGTACTTCGTTCCTCAGCTCCGGCGATGAGGTCACCTACAAGATTCGCAGCGGTGTGTTCACCGTTCATCAGCCGCAGAATCTCCGGCTGATCGTCAGGCCCGAGGGAACGATCCGGATGAAGCCGGGCGATACGACGACGTTCACCATCACGGTCCGCGATCCCAGCGATCAGCCGGTGCAGGGCGCCGAGGTGCGCGTGCGCGATTCGCTGCAGGTCGCGTTCAATCAGGTCGTCGGCACTACCAACGACACCGGTGGCGCCAGCTGGCGCGTCATTGCGCCGGTCGGCACCGATACCGGGAGCTACGGCCTCACCTTCTGGGCGTCGCATCCCGACTTCGATCCCAGCGATACCATCGGCCGAACGGTCCGCGTCGATTCGACCCTGCAGATCTGGACGCTGCAGTGCAACGGCCTGCCGATGATCATGTTCGACGCCGGTGATGGCAACAAGTGGGAGGATGGCGGGCTGAATACGATCCGTACCAGCGGCACGATCACGCTCAATGGAATTCTCAAGTTCGACGGGTCGATGCAGATCGATACCACGACGGGTGTCGAGAAGGTCGACGTCGACGGCCGCCTCTATCTGCCACAGGTGACGCTCCCCGGGGGAACGACGGGTGATTTCGTGCTCTGGCAGGGGGCGCGTCGATTCGAACCCCGCTGCGGCATTCTGACCGCACCGCTGAACAATCTCATCAGCAGCGGTGCGACACACATCTTCGGTCTGCCGTTCTCCATCGAAGAGTTCTCCTTCATCAACGGCGTCAATGCGACCGGACTGAAGATGAAGGTGGGATTCCGACTTCCCAGCTTCACGACGCTCTGCGTCGCCGATGCGAACACGCAGTTCGACACGTCGAAGGTGATTCTCGGATTCGAAGTGACGAACGCGGGGCTGCAGAATCTCAGCTTTCAGACGCAGCAGGTCGGCGTCGCTCCGAATTTCTGCATCACGAACTTTTCTCTGAATTACTCGACGCCGCGCGACTCGCTCGACATCGCCGCGAGTCTCAAGACGCCGATCGCCACCTTCGGAGCGGGACTCGGACTGGTCGACGGCGGTGTCAACGCCATCTCCGGACGCGTCGATCTGGCGAAGGCGATTCCGTTGGGCACCACGCCGTTGGCATTGAAGGGGCTGCGTGCGGCGGTCTCGGGGCTGCGCGTGGCGCCGTTCAAATTCACCTCCGGCGGCACGCTCGTCTCCAATGCAAGTCCGGACCTGCTGGAGATCGATCTCGACGGCACCTATCAGCATCCGCTGAAGCTCACCTATGCGGGCGCCGTGCGCTTGGTCAAGACGCCGGTGACCGGCAAGTGGCAGGCGCTCGGGACAGTCACCGGTACGCTGGATCTCAACGCATCGGTCGGATTCAGCGGGACGATCAAGGCGGGCAATCTCGGCGGGACGGCCTACGCGATCAGCGGGTCGCAGAGTGCGCAGTTCGTCTGGAGTCCCGTCGCGGACGTGACGGCGTCGATCGCCGGTGACGTGACGATTCCCGACATCGGATCGGGGTGGCCCTTCGACTGGGTGAATTCGATCATCAGACTGCCGCACACGCTGGCGGCGGGACAGATCGTGCTGCGGCAGAAGAAGATCACCGCCAACCTCGATATGACCGGTTCTCCCGATCCATACAATGCGCTGGGGCGAATTCATTTCGTGCTCGATCTCACGAAGGAATTCGGGGACGACGGGTTCATCGACATCGGCGACGGCACGGTGCCGCTGAACGCGACGGTGCGCGACGGTCACGATCGCAGGGGAATTCTTCCGGCAGCCGGAGCGAGTCTGCCACTGTACCGCGCGGCGTCGATGCTGCCGCGGACGCTGTCATCGACGGCGTTCGACACGGTCTCGGTCGACTCGATGACGATGCGGCTCGTGGTTCGGCTCTCGAGCGCGGATCGCGTTCCGGCGTCGATGCTGATCGATCCGACCGGAGCGACGCGTGTCGCGGGGGAGAACGGCGTTCGCTACGACACGTCGGCCGACGGTCACAAGGCGTTCTGGACGGTAATCGATCCGATGGTGGGAGAGTGGATACTTGGTGTTGAGAATCCGGCGCCGACGGATTCGGTCGACTTCTTCGGAGTGACGAAACCACGCCCGTTCTCGATCACGGCGGACAACGAGGCCGACAAGATCATTGTGCGGTGGGATGCGAGCGGTTCGACGCAGGGAGACGAGGTGGACATCAACGTGGACAACAACGGGGATGGATTCGACGGGTTCCTCATCGGCCGCGTACCGGCTTCGGACGGGATGTTCATCTATGACCCGCCGGACTCGCTGCCCGACTGCACCTACCACGTCTACGCGACGCTTGCGGCGAGCGACCAGATGAGCCAGGCGTACGCGCCGAACGAGGTGGCCAACGTGAAGAGCATTCTTCCACCACCGACGAACATTCAGGCGACGAAGGTGACGGGGAACGTCCTGCGCTTCACGTGGACACCGAGCACGGATTCGACGGCGGTGGGCTATGCGATCCACGCGATCGACGTGGAGGGACACGACTCGATCCGGGCGCTGCCATACAGCAACCAGAGCGATGCGGTCGTCGACTTCGGCTCGGGCGGACTGTTCCGCGTATACATGATTGCGTTCGACGCGCGCGGCTGGCAGGGGTGTCCGAGCGACATCTCGGATTTTGCCGCATCGGTCGAAGCGCCGGCGACGGGTTCGCGCGCGCGTGAGATCGAGTCGATGCGGCTGGAGCCGAATCCGACGTCGGGACTGACGACGGTACGCTACCGTCTGTCGGCGGCATCGGAGGTGACGGTGACGGTGTACGACGTGCAGGGGCGGGCGGTAACACGAATTCCGCTCGGCCAGCTGACGGCCGGCGACCACGTGCTTCCGATCGAGACGACATCGATGGCGTCGGGCGCCTACATCGTGGCGATCGGTGCGGGAGCGGAGGTACGCACCGAGCGACTTAACGTCGTGCGGTGAGGGATCGAGAGCCCGGGTGAAGGGGTCCGAACTTGTGATCGGTCGCGGGGAAATCAAACGGGCGGCGGACGCAAAACAATTCGACCCCTGCTCCGCGCGGACGCGGTACAGGGGTCGAATACGTTCAGGAACACGTGTGTGAACATGGCACCGCTCGTGCGCCGTAGCAGAACACACGGCCCGGGCGGTGCTGCTCCCGAAACGGAAGCTGACCGCCGCGACCGGTGATGGACATCCGGACGGACGTCCGAGCGGTGCCGGGGATCGGCGAGCTGAACCCAAGCCGATGCTCGAGACCCTGTCGGAAAGCACCTGCTTGGCGCAATCGAACATGGTCGGTGGCGGAGCGATGCCCCGCCGAGGACCCGGAGTGAGAAGTGCCTGTGCAGGCCTCCCGCTGACTAGAAAATGTGCTGTGCTGTGGACCTCAACGGTCGGACGACCGAGAGTGCGTTCGGCGGCGTAGGGCCGGAGCGGAGCGTAGGCGGCCGCTCTGGGCTGCTGCAGATCCGAGTCGGAATGCCGTCGGGGACATCGCCTTCGCCGCTGGTGTGCGCGACGCTGGGGGCCCGGCAATGCCGGTGCGATGTCGACGGGGGAAGTGCCGGGCGTCAAACTACCCGCCGGAGCAGGCCGGGGCAACAAAAAGCTTCCAACATCTTTTCCACATCGTTATCCACAGGATATCCACCATGGTGTCATCTGGCGGTGCCCTGACGGATCGCTAGATTGAGCGCACCTCCTCGCCGGCCGGTACCGTCCGTCCCGTGCGAATCACAGGGGAATTCAACGATCTCAGGCAATTCGTTCCCTGCCGGACCCCACTCTCACTCAGCGATCCAACCTCGTGCAACGGCTTCAGATTCTCGGCGTCGCCGGCGCCGTCCTCCTCATACTCGGTGTGTTTTCCCCATTGGCGATCCACCCGCAGTTCGGTCCGATGAGCATGCTCTCGACCGGGGGCGGCGTCGCTCCGGGAATCATTCTGATACTCCTCGCGCTCGGCTCGATAATCCTCACGCTCGTCGGCCGCTATCGCCGACTGATGTTCATCGCCGGGCTTGCGCTCCTGCTCATCGTGCTCAGCCTGGCCACGTTCATTACGAATCTGCGAAGCGCTGCCGCCGATCCGAAGATGGCGGGTCGCGTCGCAGAGGTCACCTTCTCCTGGGGCTGGCTCGTGCTGGTGGTGGGTGCGGCATCGATGATGTTCGCCGGCTGGCTTGGTCGCAACATTCCCGAGCCGCCGCGCGCGGAGCCGCCGCCGCCCGAAGTCGAGGAATGACCGAAGCGCGTTCGGCCGAGGACGGATCACGCGTTTGGACGAATCCCGATATACAGTCCGCGTCCGATGAGGCCCTTCGGGTCGTAGCTGGTTTCCAGACCGGCGTCGGCAAACGCTGCCATGTACTCGTTGTGGGTAAACAGTGAGAGTACGTGGCGCTCGACGACGTGTTCGATACCCGCGTCGGGCGTTCCGATCAGATAGTGGAAATCCATCACTGACGTCCCATCGACGACCTCGCTCCTGTTCATCCGCACCAACTTCACATCGGGCTTATCGACGAACGTCGCGTGGACGCCGCCGGGTCGATAGGCCTCAGGAGTCAACCAGGGTTCGACGATGAGGACGCCACCCGGCTCGAGGTGTCGTGCCATGTTCGCCACCGCCTGTCGGAGTTCATCGACGCCGCGCATATAACCGATGGAACTGAACAGGCAGAGGACCACGTTGAACTGCTGGCCGAGATCGAAGTCGCGCATATCGCCGACGGTGAATTCGGTATCCGGATGCCGTTGGCGCGCGTACGCCACCATATCGGGTTCGACATCGAGACCCTGCACATCGTAGTGCCGACGAAGGAACGGGATGTGTCCGCCGGTGCCGCAGGCGACGTCGAGCAGGCGGGTACCGGTCGAGCGGCGATGGGCCTCGATGAGCACCCGGAGGGTATCGGCCTCCTTCGCGTAGTCCTTGCCGATGGCGTTGTAGATGTCGTCGTAATACCTGATCGAATCGGCTGTGAACATGGCGGGGTTCGTTGGTGTAAGAGATCCGCAAAGGAACGGCGCGGGAGGGACTGGAGCAAGGGGGGAGGCGAGAGCTCTTGGGGCGGGGGGCGGTCTGGTGGTGCGGTTCCAATCCGTACTGAGATCCCGGACGTACGGATTCATCGCGTTTATCACTCGCATCTCTCGATATCGGGACCAGCGCTTGACCTGCTTCTCCCCGTCGAATTGCCTCCCTGATATCTGCGTACGTCTCAAAGTGCAGGAGGTCACGAACATTATACCTCGAGGTAAACAGTGAGCCGCTTGCGCTTCTATGTTCGGCCAGGCGCCGCATCAGATTGTTAGTGACGCCGACGTACAACGTCGACCGCGTCCTATTCGAAAGGATATAGTCGTAGTAGGTTTTCATAGAGGTGGTGAATTCGATGCCAATGGTGGCCTCCGAAAATACACAAGCGTGGTGATGCTCATCGCATTGGTGCAGCGCCTGACGCCCTCAGAGGGCCACTCGCTCTCGGACCCGCTCAGTCCGCCCTCCCCCCACCGAACCCGCGGTCAAGCGCTGCAAAGCCGAGGCACAATGAGCGGTCGCTCCCGCGCGAAGCGCGGGAGCGACCGCTGCCCCCAAAACGGCGGAAGGTCATCCCGCACCCGAGCGCCCCTGGAGGTTCGCGCGCTCTGCGCAGCACGGGCGCGAGCGGTGCGGGATCTCACAGCATCGGCCAGCGCTCCCGCGAGCTCGCACGGGACCTGCGGATCCTCTACCGCGCCAGTCCGCGACTCTTCTCCACCAGATCGATGAATTCCTTGCGGTAGCCATATCTGTCACCGCCTATCGCCGATCGCGCGAGGTCCAGAATCGTGTCGTAGCCGACATGGTTGCTGTAGCGCGAGTCGCGCAACACCATTCCCCACGCCGCGACCGCCGCGGCGAACCGCAGATTCTCCGATGCACCGCTCACGGCCCGGTCACTTGCTATCGCCGGCCCATACACCAGTCGGCTGCGCTCCGCATCCGGTTCCTTGTACCGGAGCTTCACCTCCAGTAACTGCGATGGACGAAAGCTCGCGGGACGGAAAATGTTCTGCTCCGTGGCGTCGCTCAGATCCGGGACCTCCGTGTTCGGACCTGCGTCGCCGAACGCAGGAATTATCTCATACAATACCGTCACAGCGTGGCCCGCGCCAAGCTCCCCCGCGTCCTTCGTGTCGTCGTCGAAATCCTCCGTCGCAAGCATACGATTCTCATATCCGATCAACCGGTATGCACGCACCTCCGCCGGATTGAATTCCACCTGAATTTTCACATCCTTCGCAATGGTCAGCAGCGTTGCGCCGAGTTCATGTACGAACACCTTCTCCGCCTCGTGTTCTCCGTCGATGTAGGCGTACTGGCCGTTTCCCTTGTCGGCAAGCTGCTCCATCTTCCCGTCCTGCAGATTCCCGCCACCAAAACCGAGAACGCTCAGAAATACACCGCTCTTCCGCTTCTCCTCGATCAACTTCACCAGATCGTCCTGTGAGGAGACTCCGACGTTGAAATCCCCGTCGGTGCAGAGGATCACGCGGTTGTTCCCGCCGTCGATGAAATTCCTGCGCGCAGTTTCGTATGCCAGTTGAATCCCAGCGCCACCAGCGGTTGAACCGCCCGCCTGCAGCTGGTCGATTGCAGCACGAATTACCTCACGGTCGGAACCTGGCGTCGAGGGCAGCACCAGACCCGCAGCGCCGGCATATACAACGATCGAAACCCGGTCCCGCTCGCCGAGATTATTCACCAATAACCGCAGTGCCTTCTTCACGAGACCGAGTTTCTTCGGTCCCGACATCGAACCCGATACGTCGATCAGGAACACGAGATTGCTGGCAGGAAGATCCTGCGCGGGCGCGGCACGTCCCTGCAGGCCGATCAGCACCAGCCGATGCTCCGGATTCCACGGACAGACCGCAGCGTCGGTCGTAATCGAAAACGGATCCATTCCGGTCGGTTGCGGGTAGGCGTAGTCGAAGTAATTCACGAGCTCCTCGATGCGCACCGCATTCGTCGGCGGCAGGGTGCCATCGGTAATGAATCGCCGGACGTTTGAATAGGACGCAGCATCGACGTCGATCGAGAAGGTCGACAGTGGAGCGGTGGACGCAACGAGGAACGGATTTTCTGTGATGGGGTTGTATTGCTCGCTGGAAATTGCGGTCGAATCGGGAGTCACGACATCGCCGTGCACAGTCTGCGGTTGATACGCCGTCAGCGGCGCCATCATCGCATTGCTCTTGTACGACGCGCCGGATGGCGCTGCCGGGTCGAGTGGATTCACACTGACGGAGCCCTCGGCGGCATCACTCCGTCCGCCGCGAACCACGCTTTCCCGGCCCCTCTCCACCGTTGCCGCGAGGGCGACGTCGACACGCACCGTGTCACCGGCGATGACCTTCACTGACACCGAACGCTTCCGGTATCCGATGGACTCGACCTCGAGCGTGTACCTGCCGACGTTGACAGCGGAGATGATGAAGGTGCCCGCCGGGGCCGTGGATGCCGACCCGTGCGTCGTGCCGTCGACGCGGACTACGGCTCCGACGATCGCTTTGCCGTCGGTGGCCCGCGTGACGGTACCCGTGATTACGCCCGTCGACTGCGCCGCGACGATGGAGGGGGCCACGGGCAGCAGTGACAACAGCAGCAGGGGGAGGATCGCGGTGTGCGCTCGAACGTTCATACGTGTTCCTCGTTTGGTGTGATCGACGTCGAAAGGACGAGGCGGGCCGTGTACTGTGACACGATGACGGCGCGCTGCGGGATGGGCCCACGACCCCTCCCGCAGCGCGTGAGGTTCAACGCAGTGCCGCTGTCGCCTGAGCGACGTCGAGAAATTCGCGGCGATAGCCGCCCGTGTCGGCCCCGAGGGAACGGGACGCCATGGCAATCACCTGCGAATAGCTCGCGTTCCCCGCGTACGGAGAGTGCCGCAACAGCATTCCCCACTCGGCGACCGCCGCGGCGAACTGGAGATTCCGACTCGCTCCTGTGATGTCCCGATCGGTCGCAATCGCCGGTCCGCGCACGAGGCGACTCGTCGTTGCATTCGGTCGCTTATACCGAAGCTTCATCTCGAGAATCTGGTCGTTGGAAAACGAGGCCGGGCGGAAGATGCGGTCGACGATCCGCTCGCCCAGAGACGGTTCGCTGCTGCGTCCGGTCCTCGCATCGGCGGGAATGATTTCATAGAGCGCCGTCACCGAATTTCCCCCGCCCAACTCCCCGGCGTCCTTCCGGTCATCGTCGAAGTCCTCGGCCGCCAGCATCCGGTCCTCGTAGCCAATCAATCGGTACTGCCACACTTCCTTCGGATTGAACTCCACCTGCAGCTTCACATCCTTCGCAATCGCGTCGAGCGTTCCGCTCATTTCGCGAACGAAGACCTTGTCGGCCTCGCGATCGGAATCGATGTAGGCGTAATTGCCGTTCCCGTGATCGGCGACCTTCTCCATCATTGCGTCGTTGAGATCGTCCGTGCCGACGCCGACGACGCTGAGGAATATTCCACGATCGCGTTCGCGTTCTATGAGCGTAACGAGGTCGGAATCGGTTGACGGTCCGACGTTAAAATCACCGTCCGTGCAGAGGATGACACGGTTGTTGCCATCGTCGAACATCGATGCCTCCGCGATGTCGTATGCCGCCTGAATCCCGTCTGCCCCAGCCGTCGAACCGCCTGCAGAAAGCCCGTTGATTGCGTCGCGAATGTCATCCCGCCGAACGCCTTCGGTTGAGGCCAGAGCGACCCCGGCGCTCGATGCATACGTCACGATCGCGATCCGATCATAGTCGCGCATCGCGTCGACCAGCTTCAGGAGCGATCTCTTCACCAGTGGCAGCTTGTCCGCCGAGTTCATGGAACCAGAGACGTCAATGAGAAAGACGAGGTTCGACGCAGGCAATGCGGCAGGCTGCTCCTGGCGACCCTGAAGCCCGATGAGCACGAGGCGATGCGAGGGATTCCACGGACAGACGGCGACGTCGGTCGTGATCGAAAGCGGGTCGTCGCCCGTCGGTTGCGGATACTCGTAGTCGAAGTAATTGATCAGCTCTTCGATACGCACCGCGTTTTCGGGCGGAAGGAATCCATTGTTGACGAATCGACGCACGTTCGCGTAGGAAGCGTGATCGACGTCGATGGAAAACGTGGACAGGGGCTCGCTCGATGCCGCGACAAACGGGTTGTCGCGTATTTCAGTGTATCGCTCGGCGGCGCCTGGAGATTCGATGCTGTCGCCAATTGGATGATCCAATTGGCCATGCTTCGGAGCGCCTCGGACGGCACCGTCCTCCGCACCCGGCTGTTGCGGTGCAGGAGGAGGCAATTCAGTCTGGGTGATCGAGGTCCGCGTTCGTGCATACGGATAGCTGTGATCTGAACGCGCCGATCCGCCGTCTTCGCAGCCGATTACCGCAAGTGCCGATGCAAGCACACCACTGATCAACACACATGATCGAATGCAGGGGAATTTCATCGTCGGTATCTCCATCGTGTGATGAATTCACGCCATGCTGACGTCCGGAACCCGGACGGTGGCCTGGCCTGTTGAACATGGAATGATGCCGCGGCGTTGCGAATCGTAATACCCCCATGGAAGCAATTCGTTACCCGATCACGTTGTCGCGGCGCGCGCTATCTCCCCGACCGCGCGTCGGTTCACGTGCCGATCGTGTTCGAACGGCGCAATCGACGACGTGACATTGATCATGGTCCGTGGCCCAGACATGGCCTACGTTGGTATCGGATGAATATCCGGCGTCCGGTAGCGGCGATGCCCCCGGACGAATTGGAATAATCAGGAGGAATGATCTCATGAAACGCACAGGTATCCTCACCCTGCTGATGCTGTTTCTCGTCGCCGCCGGTGCCACGACGCTTCAGGCACAGCCGGCGTCCGGCCATGGCGACATGGATCGCGTGCAGCAGATGGACCGTATGCACGACATGATGCAGCGGATGGACCGTATCCACGATCGACTGCAGACGATGTCGCGCCAGCTTGATGAGCAGATGCGAATGCCGATGGGAAACCAGGACCGACTGCGCACCCAGATGATGCAGCAGCTGTGTACCTCCACGCAGAGCATGACCCAGCAGATGCGGATGTCGGCCGAACATCTTCAGAAGATGATGGCCAATCAGGAGATGATGGGGAATCCGGAGATGCAGCAGTCAATGCAGCGCTTGCACGAACGGCTGGACCAGATGTGCGGACAGGCCGACGATGTCGTCTCCGCGATGGAACAGCTGAGACAGCAGATGCAGCAGCAGTCGCAACAACAGGCAACGCCGCAGTCGGCGCAATAGAGGTGGCTCCGTGAGTGATCGGCGAATGCACATCGTCCTGGCGATCTGCGCATTGCTCCTCAGCGCATCCTCGGTCCACGCCCAACGGCTCACGTTCTCCGAAGCCGCGGCGTGTTCGGTCGAGGACGAGTCAGTCAGCTGGACGCTGAGCTCGGGACTCGCGCTCGATCTGGATCGCGCCCGACTCGCCGTTTCGCTCCCGATCGTCTACGAGAACTCCGTGTGGCAGACGCTGTCGGGAACGACGAGGATGAGCTCCGGAAGTACCGGACGCAGCGGTATGCGCTCGAGTGAATCCGGCGGTGGGATGATGTCCGGATCGACCGCTGCCAATTCGCAATGGAACTTCGGCCTCGGCGATCCGACGGTACTCGGATCGTGGGAAGTATTGCGAAGCGTCGATCTGCGAACGTCCGTCGATCTCTACGGATCGGTGAAACCACCGCTGATGGATCCCGAGCAAGGAATCGGGACGGGCAGTTGGGATGGTGGCGTCGGAGCGTCGTATTCCCACGTCGGATCGGACGTGGGGTGGTTCGCCGATGGCTCGCTATGGATGCTTGGCGATCTGGCGGGCGACACGGTGGGGGGAAATTCAATCGACGCCGTCGTCCTCACCGGTGGCGCAATGTCGCGCCTCGGCACCCAGCGCTCCTCGTTCTTCGGATCGCTCTCCGCGACGATTCCCACCGCATCGGTCGATCCGCTGCGACTCGACGCGAACTTCGGTGCGGCATATCGTCTCGAGAATCAACAGCGCGTGGGTGCCTTCCTGTCCGTTGGACTCAACGATCCGTCGCCGCGGGTGTCGGCCGGTCTTACATGGGCCGTCGACATCATGCCGTAGGCCCCGTCCGACAACCGTCACGCCTGCTTCACGCTTGTCGGACAGGGGCCACGTCGGCTCAGTTCGCACCACCTGATTTTGGAACGCTCCGTGCGGACTTCGAACTGGTCGTCCCCGCCTCCGGTGCATCGACCGCATGCACGGGGGCGGTCTCCGACGCCTGCGGTGTCGAGACATCGGACTCGCTCGGCGTCTTCGCCGGCGGATCGACCCTGTGTACGGGAGCCGCGTCGTTCGTTGGCACCACCTGACTCTGCACGTCCTTTGAATTCTTCGGCGACGTGGCCGCCTCCGAGCGAGCATCGGTTGGAATCGCCGTGCGCCCCGTTGCGGCATTCACCGGCATCGTGTGCCCCGACGGTGCGGCGGAGATCGAGCCACCCGTCGGAGCATTCGCCGTGTTGCTGTGCTGTGCGGCGTCCTGCGGCTGGCGCGAGGTGATCTCGAGCGTCGCATTGGTGATCGCCTCGACGATCGACGGCGCGCGCGAGGCGATGTCGCTCCGCTTCTCCCGCGTACCTGCATCCGCAGCGTGCAGTTCTCCGAGAGCGCTCCCGCCAATCGGTCCGCCATGCACCGACTCCGTTGTGGGTTGGTATCCGAACCGTGGATTCTGATCCCTCACATCGGTCGGTGCGGGACGTCCGCCAATGGGCGACGTCGTCGTGGCGACCGGTGCGGGGGTGGAATTCGGTTGACCTCCGATGGGATTCGACGCCGTCGACGCAGGCGGAGGAGCGGCATACACGGCGATCGGCTGCGACGTCTGCGGATCGATGTAGATGATCATCGGTTGCTGCGGGTAGTACCCGGGCGCGGCCGTGTACATCGGCGTCGCCGGATAGCCCGGCGCCGCGGCGTATGTCGGTACCGCCGGGTAGGCAGGCGCCGCCGAGTACGCAGGAACCGTCGCGGTCTGCGGACATCCGCAGTCGGATGCCGATGCGACGCGAGTACCGGAGGTCGCAACTGGTGCAGGATACTGGTAGACGGTCACGCAGCCGTCGAGAAGAATTGGTGCGGTTCCGGCGATTGCCAGCCCCAGCGTGGTAGAGAGCAGCGAAATCCTCATGGCGTGCCTCGGTGTGGTTTCGGAGCGATCGGGGCCGCTCCGCGTGATCGGCAACTCCGCTGCGGGCGCGTGTGTATCCCCGCAGCCGGTGTCATCCATTGTTACGTGCGAGCGTTGACGCACCACGCCGAACGAGGTTGAACCGAGCCGTGCACCGGGCCGTATATTGGTGCTTTGAATTCTTCCCTGGTCGTGTTCGACACGCCCTCCCACTGAGCGAGCGGAACCCTCTCCGACTCAGGACAGGCGCCGCCGCGTGAGCATCTTCATGACCCGACGACCGGACGCATTCGCTCCGCTGCTTTCCTCCCTGTATGCCAGGCGCTTCGGGTCCGATCCGGCCGTCGTCACGTCCCTGCGCGCCGACGGTTCCGACCGGAGCATTTACCGTCTCGTCGATGCCGACGGCAACGGCGTCGTCGGTGTCCATGGCAGCGACAGTGAGGAGAACACCGCCTTCCTCTCATTCTCCCGATCACTGCGATCGGTCGGCATTCCCGTTCCCCGCATCTACGCCACCGATGAGGAACAGGGACTCTACCTGCTGGAGGATCTCGGCGATACGACGCTCTTCGACGCGCTGTCCGCGGCGCGCGAGCGCGATGGAGTCGCCGGCGTTCCCGAAGAGCTCGTGGCAGTCTATGAGCGCGTGGTGGAGGTGCTGCCGCGAATCCAGGTGATCGGCGGCCGCGCAATCGATTATTCGGTCGCCTATCCTCACGCCGAATTCGATCGTCAGTCGATGATGTGGGATCTGAATTACTTCAAGTACCATTTCCTCAAGCTGGCCAGAATCGCATTCAATGAAGCACGGCTTGAGCGGGACTTCGAACGGCTCTGCGACTTCCTTCTGCGGGCCGACCGCACGCACTTCCTCTACCGGGACTTCCAGTCACGCAACGTCATGCTGCGTCCGGCCGATCCGGAGCATGGGAGCGGGGAATTCGAACCATGGTTCATCGATTATCAGGGCGGGCGGCGGGGTGCGCTGTCCTACGACATCGCATCGCTGCTGTATGATGCCAAGGCGGATCTTCCCGACGAACTGAGGGATCGTCTGCTTCGACATTACATGGATTCGCTTGCCAATTACACTGAATTCGATCCGGACGAATTTCTCACGCAGTATCGAGGTTACGTGCTCGTCCGGATCATGCAGGCAATGGGCGCGTACGGTTACCGCGGCTTCTACGAGGGACGCACGCATTTCCTCGCGAGCGTTCCGTATGCAATTGACAACGTTCGATCGGTGCTCGCCGCCGGAGAATTGCCTGTGGAAATGCCGGAGCTCCGCGCCGTCTATGAGCGAATCGTCGAATGGGGGAAGTCGGGTCCGAACCTCGATACGCGACGTGGCTCGGACCACGATCGGATCGCGGAGTCGAACAAGGGAACGAATTCCGATGGAAGAGACGCCGCCGGCTCGGAATCCCGGCTCCAGGTTGCAATCGCGAGCTTCAGCTACCGCAACGGGTATCCCGAGGACGCCGGCGGACATGGCGGCGGGTTCGTCTTCGACTGTCGCGCGATTCACAATCCGGGACGGTACGACGACTTCCGATCGCTCACCGGCCTCGACGCGGAGGTCATCGACTTTCTCGAGGGCGACGATGCGGTCGAAACGGCATTCGACGCAATTGCGACGCTGGTCGATGCGGCGGTTACCAGCTATCTCGAACGCGGATTCGATTCACTGTCTGTGGCGTTCGGATGTACGGGCGGACAGCATCGGTCGGTGTATTTCGCTGAACGGCTCGCGCGCCATCTCTCGGAACGATTCCCCCGAATCTCAACCGATGTCGTTCACCAGGAACGGCACACATGGCCGACGGCCATTCGGAGCGAGGGCTGAATGGATGCAATGATACTTGCCGCGGGACGCGGCACGCGGCTGATTCCGATTACCGATGAGGTTCCCAAGGCGCTCGTCGATGTCGATGGCGTTCCAATGCTGGAGCGTGTCGCCAGGCGTCTGGTCGACGCCGGCGCGCGGCGAATCGTGGTCAACGTCCACCACCTGGGCGATCAGGTGGTGCGGTTCATCGAGGAACGGGAGGGATTCGGCGCCGAGGTGGTGATCTCCGATGAATCCGATATGCTGCTGGACACGGGCGGGGGACTCTATCACGCCCGGGAAGCGTTTGCGGGCGACGAGCCGATCCTGCTGCACAACGTCGACGTGTTGAGCGATATCGACCTGGCTGCTCTGGTCGATCGCCATCGTTCGTCGGATGCACTCGCGTCGCTGGCGGTGATGGAGCGCGAGGCGACCCGTCATCTGCTCTTCGATGACGTCGGGCTCGTCGGTCATGGTAATGCTGCCACCGGTTCCGACCGGATGGCACGAGAACCTCGCACGGCGGTTCGACGCATGGGGTTCTGCGGAATCCATGTGCTTTCGCCGACGATATTCAACCGGATTACCGAGCGCGGTGTCTTTTCGATCATCGATGTCTACATGCGACTTGCGGCAGAAGGGGAGCCGATCGTTCCGATCGACGTGAACGGCGCATTCTGGATGGACATCGGGACACACCGTCAGCTTGAGGAAGCGCGGCGGTGCGTCCGAGAAGGCGTGATTCAACTGTGAGGAAACGACACGATATGGTGCTTCGGACGGCAGCGGTACTCTTCATCGCGCTGCTTGCGGGCGTCGCATCGGGCTGCGGGGTCGACGCACCGGTGTCGGCGTCGGTACCGAACGGCGGCTGGGTGTGTCAGGCGATCGACACCGATGCGGGAACGATGCTTCGAAGCCATATCCGGCTCGATGCGTATCGGGGGAATTACCAGATCGATTCGTTCTTCCGCAGCAGTCCGGGCGGCTGGATGGTCGATTCGACGCGGAGTGTGGTACTCGAACTCTCGGCGGTCGGCGACGGATACCAGCGCGTGCTGGAGATCTCCTCGGCAGGCTCGTCGGAATCCGACACGACGCTTCGCTATTGGTATTTTTACCGGCATGGCGATACGCTGCGCTATTACCGCGGAATGCGCTTCGAAGGGGCTTCGCCACTACTGCTCGGGTCATGGACGATGTCGGAATCTGATCGGCCGTTGTGTGATCCGTTCGACTCGTATGAATTCTCCACTGATTCCGTCGTGGTGCGTCGTCAGAGTGTCGGTTCAGAGCCGACGATCGGGCACTTCGGATATTCCGCAACACGCGATTCACTGCGCATTGAGGGATTGCCGTCACGGTGGGGGAACCGCTACGAAATATTCGCCGCAAGCGCGCTCTACCTGACCTCGTTCGCAACGAGAGCATATCTGCCCGAATAGCGATGCGCATTGCCACCATCCCGATCCTTTCCGTTCTCCTCGCCGGTGCCGTGAGCTGTTCCGGTGGTCATTCGACCACCCGGTCAATGCAGCGCGACGATGTCAGGTCGCTGGCGGGTGCATCGTTGACGCGATCGAAGGCACTCGAATACATGCGCTTCTGCGAGGAGCGACCACTGGCCTCCGAAGCGAACGACCGTCGCCGGCTCGCATTCGAATGGGTGGCTGCTTCCGATGATCTGGCTGACGTCGACATCGATGCGAGTTTCGTCGATCCCCTCGACGATGTCGGCTATCCCTTCAGCGGTGAACTCATGATGCAGTACGTGTTCGGAGCGGCTGGACACGCGTTGAGTGACGATTCGACGAGGCGCGATCCGACCGCACTCGCCGAGTCGGGTCTGCGCAGTATGATCGCCGCCTACCGCAACATCGTGCAGCTCGATCCCAAGCTGCGGGAACCGTGGATCGAACGTCTGGAGCAGTTGCGGCGGGAGGGAAGGCTGCGGTCGTACGTCGATTCCGTCGCAGCGGCAAAGCGATGAACGTCGTCGTCGATCGAAACGTTCCCTCGGCTGAAGAGGCCTTCCGCCAGTACGGTAGCGTCCGACTCGTCGACGGACGCCATCTGACGGCGGCCGATCTCTACGATGCCGACGCGCTGGTGGTACGTTCGGTGACGAAGGTGGACCCGGCGCTGCTCGAGGGCACGCCGGTACGGTTCGTCGGAACTGCGACCGTCGGTGTCGACCACCTCGACCTGGCCTACCTCCATGCACGGGGCATCGTCGCAGCCGACGCCGGAGGATGCAGTTCCAGGACCGTCGCCGAATACGTCCTTGCAGCGATGCTCGAGCTGGTGCACCGGGGTAGGCTCGATCCATCCCGGGACGCCATCGGAATCCTCGGAGTCGGGCGCGTCGGGTCGGTCGTCGCACACCTGTGCGCCGCCTGCGGGTGGTCCGTCGTCCGCTACGATCCGCCACGCGCCGCCCACGATGCCACGTTCGAATCCGCGGCCTTCGACGCGCTTGCCGACTGTCGGATCATCACCCTGCACGTTCCATTGACGGATTCGGGCGCAGCCCCGACACACCATCTCGTCGACGGGAACTTCCTGGCGGGAATTCGCTCCGACGCCATGATCGTAAACACGTCGCGTGGCGGCGTGGTCGATTCGCAGGCGCTCGAAGCGTGGCTTCGGGCGCATCGGGAGGCGACGACGGTGCTGGACGTGTGGGAAGGGGAACCGGACGTGCCGCTGCAGCTCATCGAGCGGACGACGATTGCCACTCCGCACATCGCCGGGTACTCTGTCGAGGCCCGATTGCGCGGAACAGAGATGATGGCCGAGGCGATGGCGCGGTTTCTTGGTGTGAGCAATTCGTGGCGACCGACGATTCTCGACGAGTATGGGTCGATCGACCTCGACCTCCCGAAAGCGGGGGAAGGTCTTGCGACGGTCAGCGAGGCCGTTCGCTCGGCATTCGACATTGCGTCGGACGACGCATCGTTGCGCGCGCTGCTGACGGCAACAGTCGACGAACGTCGTCGAGGGTTCGATCGCCTTCGCCGGGAGTACCGGGCGCGTCGGGAGTTCCCGGCATACCGAATCCGGAGTCGTCAGCATCCGACAGCCGAAACGATTCTCGAGAACATCGGGTTCGTCGTGGATCGATGACGAGGGCGTGAATCACGGAGCTTGCGTCGCATGACTCCGGAATGTTTAATTTGTCGTCGCCCAGGTCCGCACCAGTCCCCCAGGTCCAGCCCACCCCGCGGTATTCCAGGCATCAACCTTCGATTCTATCCCATTTTCGACTATTTATTGTCTCACGAAGCATTGAGGTCCATTTGATGCTACCCCTAGGTACTCATTTCCGTACGCTAAGTATCTGCATGGCTCTCGGACTGGCGACATTGCTGTCGGCATGTTCGGGAAGCTCGGACTCGCCCACGGGGGTCACGACGCTCGGTACGGTGAAGCTGGAGGCCGTTCTCTCCGGAAGTTCGGTGCATTCGGCGGCGAAGCACTCCGGAAGTCCGTCGACGAGCGGTGCGGTGACGACGGTCGATTCGATTTCCGTCGACAAGGTGCAGGTGCTGCTTTCCCGCACGGCGCTGAAGCTCGATCAGTTCGGTTCCAGTGAGGGCAGCACGAACGTGCGCAACTCCGCCCGCGTGGTCGAGGCGGTCGTGGGCTCGCCGATCTGGTATGCGCAGGGTGGCGTTCCGAATGGCACCTACACGCATCTCACGTTCGAGATGACGCGACTGACGGCGGCGGACACTGCCGAGGCGTCCTACTACGGTCCGTTCATGACGCCGGATTTCCCGTCGTTGAAGGTGATGGGGACGCTCTACCGTGACGGGGAATCGATCCCGTTCGAATGGCACTCCGACGTGATTTCCAGCATGGAGGTGAAGCTCGACCCGACGGTGGTGATTGCCGCGGGGACGGAGCGGACGGTCGTGCTGACGATCGATCCGTCGGCGCTGTTCGTCCACGACGGCAACGTGCTCGATCCGACCGACGAAACGAACAAGGAGGCGATCGACGCCAGTGTGGCCGACATGTTCTCCTCGGCCGCTGAGCGCTGAGCGCATCCGGCGCTCAGCGACGAAGTACGAATTCCAGCGAACCAGGACGCCCCGTGTCGAGCAATCGGCACGGGGCGTCGCTGTTTCGCACCGAATCTCAGCGTTCTATTCGACCACCCGGATCGTCGCCGAGCGCGAGTAGGCGCGGCCCTCGGCCGTCGGAGCGTGTACCGGCGCTTCGGATTCACCCTTTGCCACGATCGTCGTCGGTACGTTCCGGAATTCCGCCGCCACTGCCCGCGCCCGCGCCATCGACAGCCGCATGTTGTGTTCGGCGTCTCCGATCTCGTCGGCGTACCCGGTTATCACCACCGAATCCCCGGGAGCCAGCTCGGAGCGGATCTGATCGATGACCCGATGTCCGGCGTCGGTGAGGTCCGATCGGTCGAAGGCGAAGAGGACCGTTCCCGCTGGCAATTGCGCTGATCGCGTCGGAGTCGACTGGAGTGTCCGGTCGATGCGTATGGGAATTCTGTCGGCCGCGGTCGAGAACTCCGAGCCGGCCGAATCTCGAACGGTAATCGAATAGGTAATTGCCGACGGCAGAGCGTGCGCAATGCGCAGAAGCTCCGGTCCGGTGAAATTCAGATCCAGTGGGGCGGGAACGGGGAACGACCCGCGGAAGCGGCGGAATGGCGTTCCGTCGAGTCCCGCCGTCACCGTCCACGTTGCGAGTCCGGCGTCGGCTTCGACGCCGATGTCGAAGAGCATTCCGGGAGATGAAACCGCGAGTGTCGTGTCGGTGAGCACTACGGGATCGAGAATCGGCGCGCTCGCAGCGATCTCGACCCTCCGCTCCTCGGCTCGTCCCTCCTCGGTGGTATCGGCCGGTGCATGCTCCCGATGACTGGCGGTTCTGACGGTAATGTGTGAAGCGTCGATTCCTGAGAGTCGAACCAGAGCGTCGCGAACGGCGGCGGCTCGCTGCAGTGCCAGTGAATCCGGCTCGTCGTCCGACCGCATGCCTGCCAGCGTCACGTCCGCGTCGGGATTGTCGCGAAGTCGAACCGCGATGGTTGCGAACAGGTCGTGGTAGACGCGCAGCGTCGGTCCCGCGGTCGTGTCACCGCCGCGATATCGCACGGGAAGCACCGCGGAACCCTTCTCGAAGTACACCCTCGGCAGCAGGGGAACGGTCGCACGCTGAATCGATTCGATGTCACGCACATGTACCTCGCCAATCCGCAGTGACGCTGAGTCGAGTCCGTGTGCGACGATCCGGGCGCGGAGCTGCGCCACGACCGGTGGCGGTGGCGGGGGGGGAGGTGGGGGAGGCGGCGGTTCAGGAGCCGGCTCCGGTACCGTGTAATTGATCGCCACTCCGCCACGTGCCTCGATCAGCCGCGCCGCTCCGAACGATGCGTAGCTGTTGAACGTGCCGATCAACGCGAGCTCGGGCACCGCCTCGAGCGTCCGCGACAGCGACAGCGGCCATCCGGCGCCGATCGTTGCGCCGTACAGTGTCGTCACGCCCAGATCTCCCGACGCGTACGGGCGGACGTTCTGCCCGGTCTCGATGAACGAGACGTCGACGCCGTCGGGAATTTCCTCGCGCGCCTCGAACGTCGCGTCGCCCACGATGCTCAGTCGGGGACCGGCCGAGACAACCAGCGGCAGATCGAACGGCCGATAGTGAACCACTGGTTCGAGCGTGAGCAACGAGATCGAGCTCGCGAGTCGCTGGATGCTCTGGAACGAGACGATGCTGCCGTCCGGCCGCCGCACCTCCGACAGACCCGTAGCAGGCGTGGAGAGCGAACCGTTGGCGGTTTCGTACAGCATCCGCACGGCGATCGAGGTACGCTCGTCGAGCCGATACCCGATGCCGAGACCGGCGCTCAGTCCGCTCCCGCTTCCCGAGGTGAACGTGCCGCATTCGCGCGAACCTCCGAGCTCCGGCGTCTGACAGAGATCAATGCTCGCTACATGTGCCTGCAGCGCGTAGCCGCCGTAGAGACCGAACCACAGCGGCGTCAGACCGCTCAGCGAATCCGCCGGAGCAACCGAATCGTCGTCCTGCGCATGCAGTCCGGCGGTGGACAGGATCGTCGCCAGCAGAACCGCTGCCATCAGCGGTCGAAGAAGGATGCGCGTCGGTGCGGAGGAATCGGTCATCGGGAAATCACCACGTCGCGAATGTCGAGTATGCGTCCGTCGATCGAGAGCCGACAGAAGTACCGCCCGGCGGGAAGACCATGCGTATCGAAGCTCACCGCGTTGTCTCCGGCCCGTCGCCGCTCATCGACGATCGTCCGCACCCGATCGCCGAGCAGATCGTGAAGGGTGATCCGCACATGACCCTCGGAGAGCATCGTCCAGGCGATCGTCGCTCGATCGCCCGCGGGATTCGGAGCGACGGGCTTGAGCGCCGGATGTCCGTTGACCACGAGCCGGTTGCGGGTGTTGCACAGCGTGTCGAGCACGAACGTCCACCCGCTGTCGATCTCAGCGGTGAGACACTCGCTCGAGATTTCATACAGCCGGGCCGAGATCGACGTCGCCGTATCGGCGCCGCGCAGAACGCGGAAGCGCAGCCGGGCCAGAATCCCACTCCCCGTCAACGGCGCACCGGCATCGCGCCGGATGAGATGGACCCGCGCTCCCTGGTCGTCTTCGGTGGCCTCGATCACGTCCCATCCCGCCGTCAGCGTGCTGTCGGTCGTCACTCCGTCGAAGACCAGCAGGTTCCGATCGTAGTCGACGCGGAAGGCGAACTGTGAGAGCGGCACGCGACCGTCGAGAACGGGTATGAATTCGATCGGCATCTCGATACGATCGCCGAATCCTCCCACGAGACTCGGCGCCGACGTCGCCAGCCGCACCGCCACCGAGTCGAGTTCGAATCGCACGACGTAGTGCGGATACTGCCGTTCGGTGAATCCCTCGTTCGTCTTGAAATTCAATTCGACCCTTCGCACGCCGACACCGCGTGGCCGAATCTCGATCGTCAGCAGCAGCGAATCGCCGGGCGGAATTTTCTTCGGCTTCTCGAATGTGGGCGTGATCATCGCATCGAACGGATCGGGTCCGCCGTTGGCGAGCATCCTCAGCTCGAGCGTGTCGTTGCCGGCGTTGTAGATCGGCAGCGTCCGCTCCTGCCAGCCACAGGAGATCAGCCCGAGATCGAGCGTGTCAGGCCCGCGGTAGATGCCGGTACGGACGTGAGAGCAGATGTGCAGCGGCGTCGTCTTGCCGCACGGAAGCACGATGGCGGTGAAATTCGCACAGTACATCCCGGTGTCCGACGCGTTGACGTCGAAGTGCAGCTGCGTGATGCCGTTGGGCAGCCGCACGGTGTCGGTGCCGATGCTCGGCACGATGACACCGTCATTCGATGGATCGGCAATTACGAGGATCGACTGCGACACCGTCGCGTAGGCGCGCACATCGAAGTTGTACCCGTTGTCGTGACCGAGCCGGAATCTCGGGTCGTTGATGTCCGTGTTCGGTATGAACGAATCGGCACAGGCCGTGCGGCCCTCCAGCGGCACGCGGACCGTTCGGTTGGTCGCGTTGCTCGAGGAGATCACCAGCGTGTCGCGAAGCACGTCGTCGCAGCCGACCTCTCCCATCGGCGCGTACTCGATGGTGATCGTCCGCGACTCGCACGATCCGACGGTGAGAGGAAGCGAACCGGCAGCGACGTGGAAGTGCGTGCCGTCGACCATGCGCACGTCGTCGATCTTCAAGGGAAGCGTTCCCGCGTTGAAGACGACCTGCTGGCGCGACTGCACACCGTTGCATGGATCGGGGTCGAAGGTGACGCTGGCGCCCGTTCCAAGCAGGGCGCTCTCCGGCCTGGAGAATTTGACGATGTACCCGCCATAGAAGTCGTTGTAGTTCCACAACGCGCCGTCGGTAATCGGCAGATCGAGCGTCGAGGTGCCGCCCCAGAAGTACATCGCACCGTCGGACGCGGTGGTGATTCCGGCGACCGTCATCTCGGGATACGGGTTGTGATCGGTTCCCTTCCGTCCGCCGAAGTAGGTGCTGAAGACGAACCGGTCGAGTCCGAGCGGAAGCGTGACCACGACTGCGTCGACCGCACCGAGGAGGTGATCCTGGAGCGTCGCGTCGGTGATGGGGAAGTTGCTCGATGAACTCGCGAGCGCTGCGACGACCTCTCCGTCGTACGCCCAGGTGATGCCGCCGAAGTCGTCCTCGCCGCTGCCTCCGAGGTAACTGGCAGCGCTGATTCGATTCGCCCCGATGTCGACGGTCATCACGTACGCGTCGGTCGGGCCGCCCGGCGCCGTCGGCTGCGCCGCACCACCGGTGGTCGTCATTGAACGGCTCTGGGTCGTTCCGCCGATCACCACCACGCCCGGTTGTGTCGACAGCAGAATGTCCTGCCGCCGCTGCGGACTGTGGAATGCGGCAGGAAGTGCCGCGGTATCGGCGACGAATCCGTTGAAGCCGAGTCCCGTTCGCCCGGCACCGTGGTCGCTGATGTATGTCGAGTAGTCGAGCGTCGACGCGTTCGGATCGATTCGCGCCAGATACACGTCGCGCACCGCGCCGCCGATGCCCGCCTCGGCCGTCGGCTGGATGCAACCGGGAGTGGTCGGCAGGTCGGGCGAACCGGTCGTACCGACCACGTAGAGCGTTCCGTCGGCCCCGGCTGCGATCGCACCCGGAACGTCATCGCCCGAACCACCGAAGAGCGCGCTGAAGCGCAGCTGGCGTCCGTCGGAGGACAACGTCGTGACGAATGTCTCCAGTCCCCGTGTATCGCCGCCGGAGATGAAACGGCCGTCGGTCACCGTCTGCGGAAACGTCGGCGCGTCCTCGACGTCCGAACCCGAGCGCCGGCAGGCGGGGGCATGGGTGAATCCGGTCAGATTCACATCCCCGCTGCTTCCCAGCGCGAGATCGATCAGGAAGTCGTCGTCGCTTCCGCCGAGGTAGGTGCTCCACGCGATCCGTCCCGACGGGTCGAGCCGCAGCACGTAGATATCGCTGTTCTGGCGCGAGGGAACCGGGCACTGGCCGCCGAGCGAACGGTTCGGCGCGATCGATCGCTGCAGCACGCCCGCCTGTGTCGGCAGACCGGGAATCGTCGTCGTCAGTGCCACGAACGCATCGCCACTGCCGGAGACTTCGACGTCCTCTCCGATGCCCTCGTACATCGTCGCTCCCGAGGACGGATTCCGACTGAAGGGACCGTTGTACGGTCGCGCCACCAGCGTCGAGTAGAGAATCGTTTTCCCGTCCGGCGAAATCTTGCTGACGAACGCGTAGGTCTGTTCGGTGAACGTCTGTGCCGGAAGGGTGGGGAAGTCGACCGATCGTGTGGTACCGCTGACGATTGCGTTGCCGCTGGAATCGACAGCGACGGCGGCCACGTCGTCGTAGTTGCCGCCGCCGAAATACGTGGAGTATTCGACCGCCAGACACGGATCGATCACCAGCGCGCGCGAGTGATCGTACGGACCGACCGCGAAGCCCACGCGATCATCGCTTCCGGTGACGAAGCGCCCATCGACGGCCACGCGACGCCCGTCGACGCGCTGGTAGCAGACGGGGCGTGCCTCACGCATCGCACCGAACGGCGTAGCGATCACGAGGGAACCGTCCGTGTCGACCGACACCGATCGCGCGCCGCTCCAGCGCAGTCTGATCGTCGCCGGATCGGTTCCCGGCGCCAGATCGAATTCATACTTCAATGCTCCGTCGGCATCTCCGTACACGAGATCGATTCCATCGTAGAGTCCGGCGTATCGGACGCGTCGAAAGCCGCGTGCATCGGTGAACTGACGGGTGGCGTCGGCTCCGAGATAGTAGTTGAATCTCGTTCCGGTGGCCTTCTCGCCGATCACCTCGACGTCACCTCGCGCGCCGAGGAATTCCGTCCGGAGCAGGTATCCCTCGCCGCGCTCCGCGTCGGAGCCGGAGCGCACCACACGGTGGAAGTAGTCGATCGAGTGGCGAGCGAAGCCGACGGTGGTGCTGCCGATGCGTCCCTGCAACCGGATTTCCGGATTCCACTGCCCGACGTTCTCGGCGAAAACCAGGGTTCCACTCGAGCTGTTGACGGGTACCTGCTGCGCCGAGGCAACGGTTGCGACCACCGACACGGTCAGCACCAGACCAACCATGCGTCGCAGCCGCGCCGGAAGGTGACGACTGAATTCGAAGGCATGGTTCGTCCGACCCTCGCCTGCCGACATTCTTCCTGTTGAAGACCAGCGAGTGAGGGAGCGAACGAGCGACATGGAAGAAATGCTTTTGGAACGCCGCGGAGACTGCGCGAACGGTGGAATCGGCCGGGGGGAGGGCCGCGAGTGGAGGTCGACGTCGATGCACCGGGAAAAACGACAGAAGCCGCACCTCTGGCGGCTTCAGTTCCCAGTGTAGAACGGAGAATTACACTCCAGTGGGGGCAAAGTTACAAGACAGAACCATGCGTGCCGGGCCAGTCGCAACCGAATGATACGAGCGTGCCCGGCATGACGCCGATCACGGAAGAATCGGTAACGAAATGGCATCTTTACGGTCGTATGGGACGCCGACCCGTTCGCCCGAACCAATTCAACCACGCCGATGAGCCGACGGTACGCACCTGCCCGAATTCGATTGACGATCCCGATGCTGCTGGTGGTAATGGCGGCATTGGCTTCCGTCCCGCTCGCCGCGCAGCGATCCGACACCACCGATACGGTCCGTCCCATCGAAGCGCTGTTGAATCCCGACGGAACGCTGAAGCTCGACGAGGGCTTCAGCGGGGCGCTCGATCCGACCGGATGGCAGATGACCGTCGGATCGTCGGGGGAGCCCCGATTCGTCCCATCGCTCGCCGCCAGCGACACGCTCATCGAGGGCAACCAGTACTGGTCGGATAAATTCGGTCCACCCGGAACTAACGGGCCGGTGTACGCCATCGTGGTGAACGACGGCAAGGTGTACGTCGGAGGGAGTTTCACGACGGCCGGCAACGCGATCGCCAGCAATCTCGCCGTCTGGAACGGCTCCCGGTGGTCCGAGCTCGCCCAGGGTGTTGGCGGACCCGTGCTCTCACTCGCGATCGCCGGCGACGAGCTGTTCGTCGGCGGCCAGTTCCTCAGTGCCGGCAACGCCTCGGCTCGCAGTGTCGCCTCCTGCAACCTGCAGACCGGCGTCTGGAGCGCGCTCGGCAGCGGTGTCTGGGCCGGTTTCACGCTACGCAAGACGCTTCCGAACGCGCGGGTGAATGCCATCGCCGTCGACGGCGACAACGTCTACATCGCTGGTTTCTTCAACGAAGCGGGGCCGGCCCGCTGCTACGGCGTGGCGGTGTGGAACCGCGCGCTGGCCCGCTGGACGTCCATGTCCCGTCCGGACACCGCCGCCATCTACGACATCCTGCTGCACGACGACACGGTCTATGCCGTCGGCGGAGCACTACGCAACGCACGCGGAGGCGTCTACAAGTGGAACGGTACGGGGTGGAGCACCGTCGCGGGCGGCGTCGACGATACGGTGTACGCGGCCGCGTCGTACCAGGGCTCGCTCTACATCGGCGGTCGATTCACGAGCGTCGGACCGGATGGTGCGTCCGAACCCGTTCGCTACGTCGCGCGGCTCGATGAGAGCACCGATCGGTGGGTGCCGGTCGGATCGGGGGTTGATGCCATGGTGCGCTCGCTCGATGTGGTCGACGGCGATCTGTACGCCGGCGGTGCGTTCACCTCCGCCGGCGCAAAGGCGGCCGGCTCGATTGCTCGCTGGAACGGTGCGGCCTGGGAGTCGCTGCAATCCGGTATGGGTGACAGCATTCAACCCGTCGTCCACGGCGTCGCCCTTGCACCCGATGGGATCATTGCCATCGGAAGCTTCGTCACCGCGGGCACCGTCACCGCGCACAACGTCGCCGTATTCGACCAGAGTCGCTGGTGGCCCGTCGGAAGCCGTCACGTCGTCGATTTCAACACGAACGGGGTCGACGGGTCCGTATACGCACTGGCCCTGTCGGGTTCGAACCTCTATGTGGGCGGCGACTTCCACAACGCAGGCGGGAAGCCGGCGGCGGGCGTCGCGCGCTGGGATGGCGCCGAGTGGCGTCCGCTCGGTGACGGTGTCGGCGGCGCCGCGTCGTTCGTGCGAACGATGGTCGTGGGGCAGGACGGTTCGCTGTACGTGGGTGGAATCTTCACCGAGGCAGGAG
Organism: Chlorobiota bacterium; assembly: GCA_963711465.1. GTDB lineage: Bacteria > Bacteroidota > Ignavibacteria > OLB7 > OLB7 > CAVQEG01. The sequence goes on along the minus strand of CAVQEG010000002.1, from coordinate 172,483 downwards.
GCAGTCCCGCGAGCGGCATTGCCCGATGGGACGGCACCGCATGGAGCAGCGTCGCCGGCGGCGTCGGCGGACCGAATCCGTACGTGTTCGCTCTCGCCCGCGACGGAGCGACGCTCTATGCCGCCGGCGCGTTCACTGTGGCGGGCGGCGACTCCGCCAGACGCATTGCCGCATTCAATACGACGACCGGCACCTGGTCGCCGCTGGGAACCGGGCTTCGCGATACCGCCGACGTCTACAGCTACGTCACGGCACTGGCGATCTTCGACGGCGATCTGTATGCAGGGGGCGTCTTCACGCGCGCGGGCGATTCGCTGTCTCCGAACATCGCGCGCTGGGACGGCACCGACTGGTCTCCTGTCGGACACGGCATCGGCGCTTCGGTCTCGGCACTGGCGGCAGATGCCACCGACCTCTACGTCGGCGGCGACTTCATCGCAATCGACACGCTGTCGGCCCGTCGCATCGCCCGCTTCGACGGACAGAGGTGGCACGCGATGGGCGCCGGACTCGACGGACGCGTCTACGCCATCACGGTCTCGGACTCCGGTGTCACTGTGGGTGGTGACTTCACGATGGCGGGCGGCGCTCCGGCGCAACGAATCGCCCGCTTCGATGGTTCGGCCTGGCACCCGCTCAGCGGCGGAACCAACGGGCAGGTCAACGCGATCGCCACCGATGGCCGCATGCTCTACGCCGGCGGGCACTTCTCGATCGCCGGTGGGCGCCAGGCGAACAACGTCGCGGCATGGGACGTCGACGGGTGGTCGTCGCTCGGTTCCGATCCCACGAGCGGACTCTACGGTCCGGTGCTCGCCATCGCCCTCGACGGAAGCGACGTGTACGTCGGTGGAATTTTCAATACCGCCGGAGGCGTGAAGACCAACGGCATCGCCCGCTGGGACGGAACGGCGTGGCAGCCGCTGGGACGCGGCGTCGACGGCATCGTTCGCGCCATCGTCGTCGATGGCGACTACGTCTACGTCGGCGGGGAAATCCGTCGGGCGGGCGACATCGCAACCGGTGGCATTGCCCGCTGGAATCGCCGGACGGAGAGCTGGGAGGACGTCGGTGGCGGCGTCAGCGGAAACAGCCCGTACGTATTCGACATGGTGCTGCGCGGCTCCGACCTCTACGTCGGCGGCAGCTTCACCGGCGCCGGAGCAGTCAGCGCCAATCGCGTCGCACGCTGGAATACCGCCACCGAAACGTGGTCCTCGCTCGGCGACGGTATCATCGGCAGCGGCTACTACACCTACGTCTCGGCGCTCGCCATGGATCCCGACGGCAATCTCTACGTGGGTGGAATCTTCCCGTCGGCCGGCCATGAACGCGCCAATAACATCGCGCGCTGGGACGGCAGTGAGTGGTATCCCATGGGCGAAGGCCTCGACAACGCGGTGTACGGTCTCGCCGTGGCACACGGCCACGTCTACGCCACCGGAATGTTCCGCGGCTCCGGATTCCTCGATGCTGATTTCATCGCCTACTGGGACGGTCAGGCGTGGAATGCCATGGGCGATGGTCTCGATCGCCCAGGGCTTCGATATGGCGTCGTATGAGAACATGGTCTACGTCGGCGGCCAGTTCTACGTCGTCGACGTCGTCGTCGCAAACAGCGTGGCTCGGTGGAACGGCAATCGGTGGTCCGGGCTCGGCAGCGGTGTGACCAAGGCCGATGCCCAGGGAATCGTCTATGCGATCGCAATTGCCGATGACGGCGTCTTCATTGGCGGTGACTTCACGATCGCAGGATTCAAACCCTCGTATTACTTCGGGTATTGGAACGGACCGCTGGTCACCGCCGTTCCCGAATCAGGCGGAACGACCCCGGCATCCCTCAGCACGATGCTCCGATCGGCGAGACCGAATCCAACGTCGCAAGTCACGACCATTCCGTTCCACCTCGACGAAGCCGGACCTGTCCGCGTCGACGTCTACGACCTTCACGGACAGCGGCTTGCCACGCTCATCGACGCCAATCTCGGTGCCGGCGACCACGTCGCCCGATGGGATGCCCGAAACGTTCCGGCCGGCACCTATATTCATCGCATCGTGCACGGAACGCGGGTAGAAACGGGTGTCGTGGAGGTCGTCCGGTAGCGGACGTTCAGGAAATTGGAATTCAACCGCAGGACTTCTGCTCGATCAATAGCACACGCAATGCGATACGTCGTACTTCTATTCGGAATATTCGTGGCAACGCTCACGACGGCGCGGGCGCAGGAGTTTCGCGATACGGCCGGACGGTGGACGCCGCTCGACCTCACACAGGCGGCAAACAACGCTGCCGCGCCACGGTCGATGGCTGCCTTCCGTCAGCGTGTGATCATCGGACGCGACAACGGGAGCATGCTCTTCAGTCCTGATTCCGGAGAGACGTGGATCAATGTGACGCAGCAGGGCGGACTCCCGGAGGGAACGGGTACCGTCTGGGCACTTGATTTTTCCGACACCGCGAACGATCCCGACGCGGTGATCGGCCTGGCGATGTATGGGTCCAACCCGACGCAACAGGCGACGATCATTCACAGCACCGACGCCGGACGCACGTGGACGCGCGGGGCGCACGTCGCGCCGCTCGACCCGTACATGCGCAGAACTCCCGATTCGATTGCATTCGACGGACCACCGGTCATTCAGGTGGTGCCGAATGCCGTCGGAGCTGGAACCACGATCTTCATTTCCTGTGGTGGCGGTCTGGTGGCGAGCACCGACGGTGGCACGACGTGGGAGTTGAGAAACGACTGGGTGTTCCACCGATTCGCGGCATCGAATTCCCTTCGCGGCGTCGCCAACCGCGCGCAGGGTTCGAATTTTCCCGGCGGCGTCTTCGCCACCACCGACGGCGGACGTACATGGATTCAGTCCGACACGTTTCAGAGCGGAACGTATCGGCAATGGGGAAGCATTCGCGCGTTCAGCGAAACTCAATTCGTAGTGTTTCTTCCGGAGCGTTATCAGGGCTTCACCGCATGGCTGCTGATGCGCACCTCCGACGGCGGTATGACGTGGGATCGCTACCACGGACGTCACGCGTTGCGGCCGTTATTCGGCGCGGTATTCTGGCAGGACCCGACCGACGTCCACGTTGTCAGCGACGGAGCAATTCTCTCACACTCCGCCGATGGCGGCGAACACTTTTTCGTATTGCGCGACACGCTGCAGGAGTACTGGCGAACGGATCTGGACGCATTGTGGCTCACCGCCTACGCGCCCACCGCCGCGATGGATGACCAGTACATCTATCTGACCAGTATCAAGAACCTCGCTGCGCGCTGGCGCGTGGCTCCACCACAGCCGTTCAGCGCAGTTCCGACGGCCGTCGCGTCGCACGCGGGAAGCGTCAGCTCGTCGGCCGACGGCACCCTGCAAATTGAACTTGCCAATACCGTCACGTCGGATGTAAACGTCAGCGTCGTGGACCTGCTTGGGCGGACCGCATTGTACCGGCGGGTGCCGCGCGGCGAGATCCGCAATTCAACGATCACGCTTCGGTGCGACGGGCTGTGGTCGGGTTCGTATTTCGTTCGTGTATTCGACGACAACGGTAGCGTCGGGTTCACGGGACGATTTGCGCGTTGACAGGAGCGGCCGTGTGAGCAGCGACGGTTGAGGAGGATACTCCCCGCGCCTCGGAATACATGAAGCGGATTGTGGAATGAGAATTCTGCACTGTCACGTTGACACGGCGGTCGGCGCCGTCGTACCTTTCCTCCCGCCGCACACAGAGGCGTCACCACGCATCGGATAGCAATTCACGGCATCATCTCGTGACGAGCGGCGGTGGCGAATACCATCACGACATGTGGTAAGCGACAGTACAAGCGGGTCAGGGCCTGACAGCATTGCGGTTGAGAGGACCGGACCTGAGAGCATTGGGACTGACGGCAATTGAGAATACAATTGGAGCAGGGCGGATACCCGAATCGTGCAGAGGATGGAGGACAATTGTGTTCGAAGGGTTGTGCCTCGTATTGCTGGGATGCAGCCAGGGAGGCCCGGAGCGGGCTCGCGGTGCACGGTGGTTGTGGTCTATATCGCGTCCGCCCGGGTCTCCCATGGTTTCAGACCGAATGCGGCAGGCGGAATTCGTTTGCGTCCGATCGAATGGCGGCGCGCAGGGTAATCACCATCACGTTCACACTCGGATCACGCACCATGGATCAAAGCATTCCGAATGACGATCTGGAGCGCATTCAACGGGCGCTGAATCAATCCAAGCGGGAAGAACTGGCCGAGAAATACGGTGCCACGTTCATCACGAGCGACGAGTCACTGCCGGCCGACGTCGAGTCGGAATGGCTGCAGAATGTCGAGGAATTCGAACGCCAGTATGCGGCGTCGGAGAGGGTGACGGTCTTCGCCTACTGTGGCGAACCGGATGTTCGGGGTGTCTCGGACATTCCCGACGACGAGATCGCAGCGGAGACCGGCCGTCTGCTCGAGTTGATGCGCACTCATAACGTCCACGTGCACTTCCTTGCCGGCGTGGACGACCGGGAAGCGTACCGCTTCATTACGGAGGACCTGTTTCGCGAGGAGATGGACAACATCCGCGTGGATGGGATGACCTGCAATTTCATCTACGAGGAGTTCTATCCGAACGAGGAGTACGACGCGGAGCAGGACGCGCGATGGTTTCTGCGCGACCTGTTCGAACGCGACACCGATCACCTGTGGAATCTTTTCGCGGCCGACTCGCTGTGTGACGAGTCGGGGCACCCGGTATCGCTCGACGAGATGAAGGAGCGTATCGGCGGACTGTACGCTCGGATCGCGAGGTTCCGCACCTATTCTATCGACAACGTCGCATGCAGCGTCAACGAAGGGGAGGCGACGTATGAAGCGGACCTGGCATGGGAGGGGACCCGGTCCGGTCTGCGGCGGCGCACGCGCCGTTCGGGTCGCGTGCGCCTCCGGCTGCGACAGGGCGAATACTATGGATGGAAGGTGTGCTCCGTGTCGATGCCGGGCCTCGATGACTGAAATCGCGTGGCGGGTGAGCAGCGCGGCCCGCCTGACTGATTCACGGCTTCGGCTCAGGGTGAGGGAGCCCTGGTCGGGACGCGTGTGACCGTCCCGGCCGGGCGCCCTCGAATCCGTCCCGGCATTGCGCTGTCGAGCCGGTCGCACTGCGTACGTCGTTGTGGTGCACTGCCGAGATTGCCCGTGTTGCCAGTTGATCGCCGGCTGCCTATCATCGTGGCTTCCGTCGGAGGATGTCTCCGACGCATGGACACAACTGGCACGAGGGCATGGGATGAACAAGGCTACACTGCGATGGCTGGGGACGGCGCTCGGCGCGATCGTGCTGATATGTTCGGCCGCAACGGCGCGGGCGCAGAACGATCCGCAGGAGATCCGCGTCGAACGCCACGCCGCGATGAGCGATGCGGCGCACCGCCTCGACACACTGATCAATGAGGATCGTCCCAAGGGGCTGACACCCGAGGATGCGAAGCTCTGGGATCAGCAGACCGCCTGGCTGACGCAGGTGCGCACCGCCTGCGTCGGGTACGACGACACGCTTGCGAAGAACCTCAAGGCGCCTCCGGGCGAGAACCTCGAGGATCTCGACCACCAGCTTCAGGGAATACAGAGCAGCGCCCGCTCCGGCGGCAAGCCGTTCGAAAACGCCGCGAATCCATCCGTCTCGAAGCGGTTCGAGACGGCGATGGGGATCATCGACAACATTCGCTAGAGGTCACCTACGGTCTCGACCATCGTCGGGACCTGTGCTCCATGCTCGTCACGTTTCTCGGGACCGGTGCCGGAGTGCCCACGCGGCTTCGGAACGTGACGTCGATCGCCCTGCGACTGACGCAGAGTTCCGAGACGTGGTTGTTCGACTGCGGCGAGGGCACGCAGCAGCAGATGCTGCGTTCGACCGTGCGTCCGGCGCGCATCACCCGAATCTTCATTTCACACATGCATGGCGATCACGTCTTCGGGCTTCCGGGACTGCTCGCCTCATGCAGTCTTGCGGGCGACTGTGGTCCGATCGCGTTGCACGGGCCGGCACGACTTGAGGAATTCGTCCGCACGGCCGTAACGCTCACCGACACGCGGCTTTCCTTTGCGATGACCTTCCATCCGCTGGAAGCCGGACCGGTGATCGACGTCGAAGGCGTATCGGTCGAATGCGCGCGGCTGGAACATCGTACAGAGTCCTTCGGCTTCCGCGTCACCGAGGCCGGGCGAGCCGGTTCGTTCGATGTCGAACGTGCCCGTGCGCTCGGCGTTCCCTCGGGACCGCTGTTTGGGCGACTGAAGGCGGGAGAGGTGGTTCACCTCGAGGATGGACGGACCATCGACGGACGGGACCTGGTGGGACCGTCCCGACGCGGTCCCTCTCTGGCAATCTGCCTCGACACCGCGCCATGTGATGCTGCCGTCACGCTGGCGCGCGATGTCGACCTGCTGGTCCACGACGCGACGTTCTCTGCGGAGTACAGGGACCTTGCGGCGCAGAGCGGTCATTCGACCGCGGAGGATGCCGCGGCTGTCGCCAGAGAGGCCGGTGCCGCACGCCTGCTGCTGACCCATCTGAGCGCGCGCTATGCGCCGGGAAATGCCATCACACCGATCGACCTGCTCGGCGAAGCCCGGGGCGTCTTTCCCAACACCGAGGTAGCCGAGGATTTCATGGAGGTCGCGGTCGGCGCGTAGTAGTCGATTCAGACGGCGGTCGGGCAGGTGTGGCGGAAGTGTGCCAGGGACGGGTGCTGCATTGCGTCACGTCCCGTTTCGGTCGCCTGAGCGTGTCGCGAGTGCCGCCGTGGGCGGCCCGGCCGACGTGGGGCTACGACGTTGCCGGCTTCGGTCCGGGACGACGTATGAGCGCCAATCGCAGCAGGGCCTTGCCGCTGGACATAGGAGTTCCAACTGAAACGGACCCGGCAGCATCGTCGACTACCGGGTCCGTTTCGATCGGAATTCCTGCGTCCGGGACCCTCGACACACCGTTGCACCAGCGGGTCCCGGCGACGATGTGGCTCAGTTGACGAGTTTCGCGTTGAGCTCGATGGTCGGTCCGGCGAGTGCGCGGGAAACCGGACAGTTCTTCTTCGCCGTCTCGGCGATCTCCTGGAACTGCGTGTTCTCGAGACCCGGCACGTTGGCCTCGGTGTCGAGAACGATCCTGACGATCGTCTGACCGGCGTCGGTGCGCTCGAGATGGACGTTCGCCACGGTCTCGACACTCTTCGCCGGATGACCCGCGCGCTCGAGGTCGGCCGACAGCGCCATGGAGAAGCATCCGGCGTGTGCCGCCGCGATCAGCTCCTCCGGATTGGTGCCGGCGCCCTCCTCGAATCGCGAGGTGAACGAGTAGGGACCTTCCCAACCGGCGTTGGTCATCTTCATCGTTCCCTTTCCTTCCTTGAGCGTGCCCTCCCACCGGGCCTGTGCCTTGCGTACCGCCATGGAATTCCTCCTGGTTGAATCGTGATCGAGTGATGAATCGGGTGCCACGCCGAGCTGCCTGCCCGCGCGGGCGGGGGTCCGGCGAACACAGCCAAAGCTAGCACTCCACCGGAAATCGGCGCGGGTGGCGCACCGTCCGGCCAACGCCTGTTCCACCAGCCGCCGCGTGAATCGTCTCCGGGCTGATCGTCTCCAGGCTGATCGTCTAGGGGCTGATCGTCTCCAGGCTCATTGGTCGTGTCCTGTCCGCGCGACTCGATCGGCAGCAGCGGTCAGGGCGTAGCGCTCGATGAACTCTCGTACGACCGGGTCGTCGGAGGTCCGCAGCTCCTCGGGCGTTCCGTCGAATCGAACCTGCCCGTCGTGGAGCATCACCACCTTGTCGGCCACCTTGTAGACCGAGAAGATGTCGTGCGTGATCACCACGGACGTGACGTGCAGCTTCCGCGTCAGCGCGACCACCAGGTCGTCGATCTGTTCGGAGGTAACCGGATCGAGTCCGGTCGTCGGCTCGTCGTAGAGCAGGTATCGCGGCCGTCCGACCAGCGCGCGAGCCACGCCGACACGCTTGCGCATTCCGCCGGAGAGCTCCGACGGCATCCGGTCCGCCAGCTCGGCATACGCCGCGGAAAATTCCAGCTTGGACACCTCGTCCGGATCGGGCAGCAGTCCGACGTTGACGAGATTCGAGGAGATCTCCCGCCGCAACACATCCGGATCATGCTCGCCGCGCTGGGTGAGACCCAGCACGAGATTCTCGGCGACGGTCATCGAGTCGAACAGCGCCGCACCCTGGAAGACGTAGCCGATGGAGCTGCGTAGCTGGTAGAGTCCCGCCTCGTCGAGATCGGTCACACGCATCGAGTCGATTCCCACCATGCCCTCGTCGGGTTCCAGCAGTCCGACGATCAATTTCAGCAGCACGCTCTTTCCGGCGCCCGATCTGCCGATGATCGCCGTGGTCCGCCCCTGCGGAATCTCCAGCGAGACGTCGCGAAGAACGACTCGGTCGTCAAAGGATTTCGAAACGTGCTCGAGCGTGATCAATGGCTGTACGCGGGAGAATGTATGGTTGAGTGTGCAAGGTCGACAGGCAGGGAGATCCTCGCGCGCGGCGGGACGTTCCGCGACCACGACGGGTAGCCTCGGGAGCTACAGCACGTATCCGAACAGGGCGTCGAGAATGAGAATCGCCGCCGAGGAGATCGTGAACGATCGTACCGCGGCCGCGCCGACTCCCTCGGCACCGCCCTCGGTGCGGAAGCCGACATGGCATCCGATCAGCGCGGTCACGCCGCCGAAGGCGAACGATTTCACCAACCCCGTCAGGATTTCCCCGATTCGGAAGTGCGTCTGAATCGAGTTGAAGAATGCGCTCGAGGCAAAGTCGAATTTGAACGTTACCAGCACCAGCGCGCCGAGGATCGCCACGAGGTTGGCGAAGACGATCAGCACCGGCATCATCGTCAGCGCCGCGATCACCCGCGGCATCGCCAGGTAGCGGTTCGGATGTACCGCCATCATCTCCAGCGCATCGATCTGCTCGGACACCTTCATCGTTCCGATCTGTGCAGCGATCGAACCACCCATCCGCCCGGCGATCACCAGCGCCGTGAGCACCGGTGAGAGTTCGGTGAAGACCACCGTGGCGATCGAACCGCCGATGAACGGTCGCGCCAGAGCGAGCAGCCCGAACTTCTCGAAGAGGTTCGTGGCCTGCAGCGCTGCGATCGCTCCGGTGAACGTTCCCACGAGAACCACCAGTGGCAGCGAGTTGACACCGATCAGTGCCATCTGCTCGACGATCAGCTCGCGGGAGGCCATCGCCTGAGGGATGAATCGCACGACGCTTCGCAGCAGCAGCACGATTGCGCCGAACTCGGAGAAGAACGCCAGGACACGGCGGCCGATGGCAGCCAGCACGGAGCCGACGAACGAATCGCCCGTCGCGTGGTCGGTCGGCTCCGGTTGCAGGACATCGTCGGTGGACCTCGAGGATGGAATGCTCATTGACGTCAGCTGCTCGGTACGAGAATCACGTAGGGCTGGCCGGCCGGTGGATCGGGCAGCAGGCGCTTGCGGATCCATGGGTTGAGCACTTTCACGTCGCGATAGGATGTGCCCTGCGCCTCGGCCCACAATGCCAGATTCGGGATCGCCTCGTCGACGACGACCTCCCGCGAAGGAATCGGACGGTAGTAATCCTCGTCGTTGAGGAAGTACCCGTACTTCTCCGGGTGGGACATGATCTGTTTGATCGCCACGATGCGGAAGATGTACCGGCTCGTCTCCTCGTTGAGGTAGAGATCGTAGTAGTTGTCCTTCCGCTGGAACGAGATGTTCTCCTCCGTCCCGGCTTCACCCATGTTGTACGCGGTGGCAGCCAGTGCCCAGGAGCCGAACTGCTGGTAATCCTCCTTGAGCAGGCGGATGGCGGCGCGGGTAGACTTGACGGGATCGCGGCGTTCGTCGACGTACTCGTCGACGCGCAGACCGTTGCGACGGGCGGTCTCCTCGACGAACTGCCAGAGTCCGACGGCTCCCCGGGGTGACTGCGCCATGTGCAGCGCACTCTCGGCCACGGCGAGGTACTTCAGATCGTCCGGGGCACCCTCCTCGCGGAGGATCTTCTCGAAGAGCGGGAAGTAGATACCCGATCGCTTCAGATAGAGCATCACCTGTCCGTCCCACTGGAGGTTGAGCAGGAACTCGCGGTCCATGCGGCGGTAGACGAACGGATCGTCAAGCGGCATCGGTTCTCCGGCGAAGTCGAGATGCGCCGGCAGACGGAACGTCGTGATGTTCGGTCGGTAGAGGCGGTTGAGCACCGGATCGGTCGGCGGAATCGGTGGCGAGTTGGCCAGGGCGAGCGTGATCACCAGCACCAGTCCGCTCATCACGCCGATGAACGGAAGGGGTCGCCAGCGTGGCGAGGGCAGCGGAGGAATGGTCATCGGAGTGCCTCGTGGAATTCAGGACGCGAAAATAGGGGCATGCGGGACAACCGGTGTCACGCGTACGGGACGACCGTCGCCCACGGAAGGAGCGATCGGCGCAACGTCGGCCCAACGCGGCGGGTCGTCGAGGTCGGCTTCTTGTCCCGCTAGGGTGCGCGCCGTACGTTTGGCGGTTTCCGGCGCGATCGCTCCCGGCAGTCGAGGGCCTGTCCTGCTGCCCGTGGATCGCGCCGCGGTTTCGCTGCTCAACTTCTTCCCGCAATTCTACTGCGATGTCTCACCGAACGTCGACGTCCCGATCCTCGGACGTTCGCGGCAGTGTGCCCGTGCCGCCGCGATCCACGTTCTGGCGACGTCTGCTGACGTTCACCGGCCCGGCGTTCATGGTGTCGGTGGGGTACATGGACCCGGGCAACTGGGCGACCGATCTCGCCGGCGGCTCGCAGTTCGGCTACCACCTGATCTGGGTAATCCTGCTGTCGAATCTGATGGCGATCGTGCTGCAGACGCTCTCGGCGCGACTTGGCATCGTCACCGGCCGCGATCTCGCGCAGGCATGTCGTGACCACTACCCGGCACCGGTCGTCTGGGTCAACTGGATCATCTGCGAGATTGCGATCGCCGCATGCGATCTGGCCGAGGTGCTCGGCTCGGCGATCGGCCTGAATCTGCTCTTCGGCATTCCCATCATCTGGGGCGTGGTGATCACCGCCTTCGACGTCCTGCTCTTCCTCCTGCTGCAGTCGCGGGGCATCCGCAAGCTCGAGGCATTCATCCTCGTACTCGTCGGCACGATCGGCGTCTGCTTTCTGGTGGAGATGATCATCTCGCATCCGGTGATCTCGCAGGTGGCCACAGGATTCGTGCCGTCACGGCTGACGGGTGACGCTCTGTACATCGCCATCGGTATCATCGGCGCGACGGTCATGCCGCACAACCTCTACCTCCACTCGGCGCTGGTGCAGTCGCGGGCGTTCGAGAACACGACCGAGGGGCGGCGGGAGGCAAACAAATTCAACCTGCTCGATTCGGTCGTGGCGCTCAACGGCGCGTTCTTCGTCAACGCCGCGATTCTGGTGCTCGCCGCCGCTGCCTTCCACTACTCGGGCCACACCGAAGTGGCGTCGCTGCAGAACGCCCACGCGCTGCTCGAGCCGCTGCTCGGTTCCACGCTGGCGCCGATCCTCTTCGCCGTCGCATTGCTGGCGGCCGGGCAGTCCTCGACGGTCACCGGGACGCTGGCCGGGCAGATCGTCATGGAGGGATTCGTCCACATCCAGATCAGGCCCTGGCTGCGACGCCTGCTCACGCGATTGCTCGCCGTCGGACCCGCCGTCGCCGTGATCCTCGTGCAGGGTGAACGTGCCGTCGACGTGCTGCTGATCCTCTCGCAGGTGATCCTCTCGCTGCAGCTCTCCTTTGCCGTCGTTCCGCTGATTCACTTCACCAGCAGTCGGTTTCGCATGGGCGAATTCGCCAACCCGTGGTGGGTGCGAATTCTCGCCTGGGCGATCGCCGCGGTGCTGGTCTACCTGAATCTCCAGCTCGTCTTCGAGGAGATCTCCGGCGGACTCGCCTCGGGCAACGCCCTCGTTCGCTTCCTGCTGCTGCCGGCGACCGTCCTGCTGGTGCCGCTGCTGGGGTGGATGATCTTCGAACCGCTGTGGCGCTCACCCGCCGGACGGCGCCGTGCCGTCGTTCCGACGCCGCACCTGCCGCCGCTGGAGCCGGCGCTGGCCACCCAGTACCGCCGAATCGGAATCGCACTGGAAGTCAAGCCCGCCGATCAGGGAATCCTCGCCGGCATCGTACCGCTGGCCCGCACTGCCGGCGCGGAACTCGTGCTGATCCATGTCGTCGAGAGCGCCACGGCGCGGTTCCTCGGCACCGAGGTGCAGGATCTCGAGGCCGTCAGCGATGCCGAGTACCTCGAGCGCGTCGCCGGTCGCCTGCGCGAAGCGGGGCTGACGTGTGCCACCCGCATCGGAGCGGGTGAACCGGAGGACGAGATCGCGCGCATCGCCGAGGAGGAGAAGCTCGACCTGATCGTTACCGGTAGTCACGGCCACCGTCTGCTCGGTGACCTGTTTCACGGATCGACGGCGAGCGAACTCCGTCACCGAACCCACATTCCCGTGCTGACGCTGCGCTTTCGCGATGAAGATGACGATCGACTCTGAGGGGAGCACTGCTCGGCCGGTCGCATCACTCGACGCCGTACGCTCCACGTTCGTAGTTTCCGCGCCATGAAGACACTCCTCTCGCTCGTCCTGCTCCTGTGCGCTGCCACCGCGCTTCCGGCACAGACGCTCGGCACCGGCTGGTTCGTCTCGATCGGCGGCGGACTTGCCGGACACGACAACGGCCCCTTCTCCAGACGGCTCGCCTCGTATACGCCGCGCAGTGACGGCGGCGAGGGAGCCGAACTGCTCTATCGGACCGAACCGTTCGCGCAGATCGCTCCGACGCTCTGGGCGGGCGCCGACGTCGTCCTCGATGGCACCTGGCTGGTGGGTCTCAGCGGCGAGCGCGTCTCGTTTCCGACGGTCGAATCGATCAACGGACCGGACGAACCGCGTGACCGCTACGACCTCTCCGGAATGGGCGGCGGCGTCGACCTCGGCTACGTCGTCTTCAATCGCAGCGGGGGCGTGGTCTTCCCCTACCTGCACGTCGGCTATTACGGCTACACGCTCGAATACCACAACAACCAGAGCGAGGCGATCCCGTTCTTCGAAGGCGATCCGGTTCCCGCCGGCGCGTCGGCGACGTACACCGGTTCGGCACCGCGCGTTGCCGTCGGCGTGGGACTGCAGACGCTGCTCGGTTCCGGTTCTGCAGGAGTGGTCGTCGGCGCGCGGCTGGCCTACGGCCGGATGCCGTCGCGTCCGCTGTGGCAGCACGACGGATCGGACGTGAACAACGGAGGTCACACGCCGGAGTACAACGCCGTGCTCCTGACGCTGACGCTCGGCGCCGGCGGGGGATGGTGAGCGGCAATTCAGGCGAGCGCGGGCCGTCCGTATCGTCTGTGACCGATCACCCGCGCCCGAATCAACCGACACCCACGTCAGACGTTTCGATGAGCATCAACCGCCTCGTTCCCACCTTTCTCGTCGCCCTGTTTCTCGCCGCTTCGACGATCGTGCATGCACAGGATGTCGCGGCGCCGAACATGGACGAATTCTACACCTACGGCGACAGCCACTTCATCGAGTTGACGACGCTGCCGTCGACGGTTGCCAATCACGGCCGCGCGATCGTCGACTTCCGGCTGACCTACGACCTGCTCACCTTCCGCCGCGTCGACGACTCCTTTTCCCGTGGTGCCGGACGCTATGTGTCGACGCCGACGATGTACGTCGAGGCGGTCGGCTCCGACGGCGTGATTTCCGATCGTGGCCTGTGGCGTGACACGGTGCGGGTGATGGAATTCTCCCGGACCAACGACAAGCATTCCTTTGCCGCCGGGTCGGTCGATCTCTCGCTTCGGCCGGGCGTCTATACCATCCGCTATACGCTCGAGAACGGTTCGCCCGACGGCGAGTTCTCCGAACAGATCGGGCCGTTCAAGATGGACGACTTCGGCGCACCCTCGCCGGCGATCGGCAGGCTGCTGTTCCTGCGACGCATCGACGGAGACACGCTGACGGCTGCATCGATTGACGGCAATGCGCCGTTCGGCCACCCGATCGCCGCGTACGTACCGATCGGTGCCAATTCCCGTCCGGAGCGACTCCACTACCGGATCATCGATGAGAAGGCGAACGACGGGCGCGGCGGGGAGGTGGCGAGCGGATTCGCCACGCTGTACGGACAGGCGACGCTCAGCGAGCCGATCATCGACGGCGACGATGTGCGATTCGTCGTGCGGTACCGGCCGAATCAGAGCGACTCCGCATCGGACGGATCGTCCGCGGGCATTCCGCCTCGCGGCTACGGGGCGCTGGTCGACGCACCGGCGCCGTCGCTGGAGCCGGGCGACTACCTGATGGTGCTGGAGCTCTCGGCCGGACAGGGATCGGTCACCGACAGCGTGCGGTTCTCATTGCAGTGGTTCGATCGTCCGGTGATGCTGACAAACACGGCCTTTGCAATCCGGGCGTTGTATCCGATCGCCACCGAGGAGACGATCAGCCGGCTGCTGCGTGGATCGCCCGAGGAGCAGCGACGGGCTTTGAACGAATTCTGGAAGCAGCACGATCCGACGCCGACGACGGCATACAACGAGGCGATGGCCGAGTACTACCGTCGCGCAGATTACGCGCTGTTCAACTTCCGCAGCATCACGCAGAACGACGGCGTGCACACCGACCGTGGGAAGGTCTACCTGCTGTTCGGTCCGCCGACCGAGGTCAGGCGCCAGATGAAACCGGAGGAGTCGCCGCGGGTGGTCTGGATCTACCGCAACCGTGTCAACAGCGAGTTCGTCTTCGTCGACGACGATCGCTCGGGCGCCTTCCGCCTGGTGCAGCGTCGCGACCTGTGAAAACTCATTTCACGGCTGCCATGCACGTTCAGCCAGTGACGGGTGCCCGCTATATTGCATGATTTGTGACTCCATACTCCGCGGTACATAACCCAATGCTCCTTCCCTGACAGGAGCCGATCATGAGCACGTTTGGACTGAATTCCGCCTACATCTCCGAGCTTTACTACGAGTACCTGAAGAACCCGAACGCCTTCGACGAAACCTGGAGGGCGTTCTTTGCACGATACGATCCGAACGCTGAGGAGAACCTCGACGCGGCCATGCAGGGGCTGTCGACACCTCCGTCGGCCAATTCTGTATCGGATAATTCTGCATCGGGCAATGCCTCGTCGGGGACTCGCAACGGCGAGGCCGCGGCACCAGCCCCGCCGGCACAGGTGCCGCCGCCGTCGAGTGACGGCCACGCTGCCGGGCAGACGGGCGCCGTGAAGAAGGAGGTGCCTGAGGGCGGCGTGCAGCTCAAGGGCGTTCCGCTGCGCATTGCGCAGAACATGGAGCAGAGTCTCGGAGTGCCCACCGCCACGTCCTTCCGCGAAATTCCGGTCAAGCTTCTGGAGGAGAACCGGACGCTGATCAACGGCTATCTGAAGGCGTCGGATCAGGGCAAGCTCAGCTTCACGCATCTGATCGGCTGGGCGATCGTCAAGGCGGTGATCGAGTACCCGTCGCTCAACAATGGATTCGAGGAAGTCGATGGCACCGCCTATCGGCTGGAGCGTCCGGAGGTGAACCTCGGGCTGGCGATCGATCTGCAGCGCCCCGATGGAAGCCGGTCGCTGGTGGTGCCGAACATCAAGAGCGCCAACCAGATGACGTTCCTCGAATTCTTCAACGCCTACGAGGACATCGTCCGGCGGGCGCGGGGCGGGAAGCTGGAGCTGGACGACTTCATGGGCACCACCGTGACGCTCACCAACCCGGGCACGATCGGCACCATCGCGTCGGTACCGCGGCTGATGGCCGGACAGGGAACGATCATCGCGACCGGCGGCATCAACTATCCGGCGGCGTACCAGGCGATGGACGCCGAGACGCTGAGCGAGCTCGGCATTTCGAAGGTGATGCAGCTGACCTCGACGTACGACCACCGAATCATCCAGGGCGCCGAGTCGGGCATGTTCCTCGCCCGCGTCCAGGCGCTGCTGATGGGTGAAGACGGTTTCTACGACGAAGTCTTCCGCAGCATGCACATTCCGTATCGCGCGCTGAAATGGGAGCGCGACCGGCATCCGTCGTTGAGCGGACAGAGCCGCGCGGACATGATTCGCAAGCAGCAGAACGTGCTGCGGATGATCAACGCGTTCCGCGTGCGCGGCCATCGCCAGGCGCACCTCGATCCGCTCGGCTACGAGCCCCACTACTTTCCCGATCTCGACCCGACCACCTACGGCCTGACCATCTGGGATTTCGACCGCACGTTCCGCACGGGTGGCGGAGGGCTGGCTGCGAAGGAGGAGGCGACGCTGCGTGACATTCTCTCGATCCTGCGCGACACGTACACACAGCGCATTGGTGTCGAGTACATGCACATCCAGGATCGCGAGCTGAAGTACTGGCTGCGCGACCGCATGGAGACCGGGCGCAACCAGCCGCACTACTCCAAGGAGCGCAAGCGCCGGGTGCTCAGGAAGCTCTCCGAGGCCGAGGTGTTCGAGAAGTTCCTGCAGACGAAGTACACCGGTTCGAAGCGCTTCTCCCTCGAGGGAGCCGAGACGGTCATCCCGATGTTCGACGAGCTGGTGCACTGCGCGGCTGCCGACGGTGCGCGGGGCATTTTCATCGGCATGGCGCATCGCGGTCGGCTGAACATGCTGGCGAACATTCTCGGCAAGAGCCCGCAGAAGATCTTCGCCGAATTCGAGGACATTCAGGACAAGTTCTCCGTGCTCGGAAGCGGCGACGTGAAGTACCATCTGGGGGAGAAGGGCTCGATCGAGCTGGACGAATACAAGCGGAATCTGGACGTGTGGCTGGCGCCGAATCCGAGTCATCTCGAGGCGGTCGATCCGGTGGTCGAGGGAATGACGCGTGCGCAGCAGGACCGATCGGGCGATCGCGGGATGGCCGAATTCATCCCGGTGCTCATTCACGGCGACGCGGCGTTTGCCGGGCAGGGCGTGGTGGCCGAGACGTTCAACCTCTCGCAGCTGGAGGGCTACCGTACTGGCGGAACGGTGCACATCGTGATCAACAACCAGATCGGATTCACCGCATCTCCGGAGGACACGCGCTCGGGCATCTACGCGACGGACGTGGCGAAGATGGTGCAGGCGCCGATCTTCCACGTCAACGGTGACGATCCCGAGGCAGCCGTCTACGTGGTCAATCTCGCCTACCAGTACCGTCAGGCGTTCAAACGCGACGTGGTCATCGACCTGTACTGTTACCGCCGACACGGCCACAACGAGGCCGACGAGCCGAGCTTCACGCAGCCGCTGCTCTACCGGAAAATCCGCCAGCACCCGTCGGCGCGTGTGGTCTATACCGCCCGACTCCTGCAGAACGGAACGCTGAGCGTCGAGGAAGTCGAGCAGATGGAGCATGCCTTCAAGGACAAGCTCGAGCGTCTGCTGGAGGCCACGCGGGCCCTCGAGCCGCACAACGACGAAGACGATCCGCTTGCCGAGCAGAAGATCCGTCCGTCGGAGACATGGACGAATCCGAACACGGGAGTGGCCGAATTCGTGCTCGAGCACATCATCGACGTGCTCTCGAAGGTTCCCGATGACGCCACCGTGCATCCGAAACTCGTGCGTCTGATCGGTCACCGGGCCGAACAGTACAGGGACGACGCAATCGACTGGGCGCTGGGTGAATCCCTGGCGATCGGCTCGCTGCTGCTGGAGGACACGCCCGTGCGACTCAGCGGACAGGATTCGCAGCGGGGGACGTTCTCGCAGCGGCACTCGGTGCTGCACGACCAGGCGACCGGCGGCACCTACGTCCACCTGAACTTTCTCAGCGACACGCAGGCGCCGCTGATGGTGTACGATTCGCCGTTGTCGGAATTCTCCGTGCTCGGATTCGAGTATGGCTACTCGGTCAGCGATCCGGAAGCGCTCGTCTGCTGGGAGGCGCAGTTCGGCGACTTCGTCAATGGCGGCCAGACGATCATCGACCAGTTCATCTCCTCCGGCGAGGACAAGTGGAATCAGACCAGTGGTCTGGTGATGCTGCTGCCGCATGGATTCGAGGGTCAGGGACCGGAGCATTCCTCGGCACGGCTGGAGCGGTTCCTGACGTTGTGCGCCGAGGACAACATGCAGGTCTGCGTGCCGACGACGCCTGCGCAGTACTTCCATCTGCTGCGACGACAGGTCAAGCGCGAGATCCGCAAGCCACTGGTGGTGCTCACACCGAAGAGTCTGCTGCGCGATCCTCGCGTCGTCTCAGCCCGCTCGGAGCTGACGAACGGCATGTTCCAGCGCCTGCTTCCGGAGGTCGAGCAGCTCGATCCCGCAACCGTCGCGCGCGTGATCTTCTGCACGGGCAAGGTGTACTATGACCTCATCAAAGCGCGTCAGGAGGCGAATCTGCGCGACGTAGCGGTGATCCGCATCGAGCAGCTCTACCCGTTTCCCGTCGAGGAACTCCGCAATGAGCTCCGTCGGTACGAGCACGCATCGGACTACGTGTGGGTGCAGGAGGAGCCGAAGAATATGGGCGCGTGGCCTTCGGTTTCCGATTGGATTCAGGAACAGCTCTCCGACACGCAGCGACTGCGATTCCTCGGTCGCCCCGCCTCCGGTTCCCCCGCTGCCGGATCGCTCGGAAGTCACGTTCGCGAGCAGTCGGAGATCGTGCGCCGGGCACTCGAGGTTCCGGGGAGAACGGAAACGACGGAAACATGAGATAAATTCCTCCCGACCGGGTCCAGCTTATTGCGCCGATTGAATTCGCGAAGTATATTCAGTCCACCACCGCGCATCTGGTTCCAATTCACACGTAATTCCGGCTGATCCTCTCTGCGGCCTTCCGTTCATGTTCAATACGGAGGGGCATCGTGAAACACCACCCTGGATACTACCTCACCCAGGCAATTCTCGTCAGTTTCGGACTGATCGTCCTGTTCCTCTGCATGATGGCGACGACGCTGCTGGCGGGCATCCCGCCGAGCGGCGGTGAACGTCCGATTCCGCTTGCCATCCAGCGATTCAATTCCGACGAAATACCGGACACGCTCTACGGCTACCGGACCGACAATGGCGGATTCCTGCCATCGAGGATATCGTGGGGAATCGACAGCACATGGGAGCCGGGATCGCCGCCAATTACCTCGATCATTGCCGGGCGATGGCTCGGTGCGGTCGGCAGCACGTCCGTGCTCCGAATCGACGACGACGACGCGTTCGATGTACTGATCGAATTGCAGACGACTGCGCACGGCGTTGCACCGCGCGATGCTCCGGGGGCGGCGGGATCGGCGGACACTTCCACGACCATTGCAATTCTTGGAGGCGACGATCTGGCGTCGCAACCGCAGATCGTCCTCGACGCCGTCGGAGACGCGCAGCAGCGGCCGTTCCGCGCCTTTACGGTTCGACCGGACCGTGACCTGGTCGACGGAGCCGTACGCGATCCCGCCGGGCATCGCAGCTACGTGCTGCCACACGGCACCACACGCGTTCCCCGCACACACGAAGAGGATTCGACGTCCGCAGGCGTGCCGAAGCTGATGCTCAGGCCGAATCCGAGTGGCACGATCGCAGTCGTGGACGCTATGGCGATTCCGGCCGGGAATTACCGCGTCGTGGTCACCGCTTCCGATGGGGCATCGGTGCTGGAGCGCCCGGTCACCGTCGATCGCTCGCGACGGCTGTCGATAAAGATCGATGTCACGTCGATCCCCGCCGGTTACTACCGCTTCGACCTGCGGGATGAGAGGACGATAGTCGCATCCGCGCCACTGGTCGTCGTGCATTGATCCAGGTCCGCCGACGCTGATTGACGCCACCGCCCTCCGCGGTGGCGGGTCCGCAATCACCACCACAATCGAGAGGGGAGAATGATGAACCGATACATGGTAGCATGGATCGCACTGTTCGCGCTGTTGTGTGCCACCGAACTCAGGGCACAGTACGCGCGGGGCGCATTCGATCTGAAGCGCACATCGGAGCTGTACGACGAACGAGGATATCGGGACGGAAAGACGATTTCGGTCGATGGAAATCTGATGGTGTCGAATTCGAACGGAAACGTCAGTTACACCTATCCGATATCGTCGTTCAATTCGCGCGGATACACGTTCGACGTCAATCTGAACTACTGCGGTTCGGTGGCGTTCACATCGTACGTGGCGTATGACGAATCGGTGCACCCGCCGGATCTGGCCAACAGTGCCGACGTCAATTATCCGATCTATGGCGGGTGGCGCAAGTTCCACCAGAATCGACCCGCGTGGATCCTCGGCGTCAACGGATTCGCCGTGCAGGTGATTTCGGCGACGACGCAATTCCACTGCAATCCGTTGCTCGCGGACATCGAGAAGAACAAGGACATCGGATTCGACTTCGACGACGGCGATCTGGTCTGGACCATCGATGGATACGACGCGTCGAATCGGATGGCGGATTTCGAGGCGATCGGCGCTCCGTCGCATCCGTTGTACACGGACGCGATCCGGCTCCTTCGCGACGACGGGAGCGTGCTCGAGCTGTTCAACAATCAGCCGCCGGACGGCGAGGCCCCGCACAACCGACCGGAGCTGTACTCCGGCTACTACTACGTCAACTCGGCGAACAACACGGGGTTCGCATACGTGGAGCTGGACTCGACCGACTGGCCGGCGCATGTGGAGCAGTTTCTCTCGGGCGACTATGAATTCATGCCGCGCAAGGTGCACTACTTCCCCGGCGACGGACTGGAGTATGTGTTCCGCGAGTGGACGGCGCCGTATGGGATGGGCGCATACCTGAACAATCACGGTGAACTCGAGGCGAACAGGTTCGGCGGACCGACGGCGGGACCGACGGTGTTCTACCTGCAGGAGATCCGCTGCGCGAGCGGGCAGGCGATACAGTTCCAGTATTCGCGGCACAACCCCGGGTACGGCACGGTGGGTGGACAGACGTTTTCGTTTGCCGACTCGACGCTGGGGAGGGCGCTGCTGACGGGATTCACGGGACACACGATCAGCTACGGACCGAACTACGTGTCGATCGAGGCACTGGGTCGGACGACGCTGCTGAAGATCGGCCGTGTCAATGGAGGCGGGGCCGCATCCGGAGCATCGTCGATTCCGTTCCGTCAGATCGGGTACATCGGCTGGCGATCACAGGAGCTGGCGACCTATCCGGATGCGGGGGCGACCGACTATGCGTCGCAGTATTCCTCGTGGCTCGGGATGGTCACCGAGATCATCGATCCGGAAGGGCGGTCGACGAGGTTCGACTACGAACGATACCGGAGGATCTATCGGGACTTCGGGTTTCCGCGCACCGCCTCGGGATCCAACCGCGTATCGGTGCGGTTGGACAACTGGCGGCTCAGTGGAATCTCCGAACCGTCGGCGCGCTACCGGATCGGCTACGAGAGTCCGGCGACGCATCGGGTCGGCAGCAGCGGGGATTCGTGTGTGCTCGTCGGCGACACGGGTGAGGAGCAGACGTTCGACGCGTATGCACTGAACAACGTCGCGGGGCGCATCTACAAGTACGATCCGTGCGACCGGCTGCTGCGTACCGATCTCTACACGTTCACCTGGCCGCATCGGGATTCCACGTTCGTGACCAGCTCCACGCACGTCGCGACCGACGCCATCACCGGAGTGTGGCGAACGAATCACTATGCGTTCAGCCGACATCTGCTCGACAACTACATGTACTGGATGCCGCGCGCCTGGCGCACGACGCTGGACACGATCGAGGAGATTGCTGCCGGCGACACTTCGATCACCACGACGTCCACCGAGCGGCTCGGGCCGTACCTGTACGAACCGGCCTTGCGAAGAACGGTGGTCAACGGGATCCTGAAGACGGTGAGCGAATTCTACTACGACACCACGACGGTCAATGCGTTCGGAGGTACGGATTCGCTGATGCGGAAGTACGGCCGGGCCGTCGGCACGCGGCGGGAGTATGTCAGTTGCCCGTGCGCCTCGTGTGCGCTGCGCGACAGCAATGCGCGTGCAGCGCTGACGGTGACCGAGTACCTGCACCTGCCGCAGGTGATTGCCAGCGACACGGCGATACGCGAGAGGGTGTGGGACAAGATCGCCACGATAGCACGATGGCGCGCCTCGCACACAGACCTGCAGTGGGAGAAGGCGATGTTCGATCCGCGCTACGCCGTGTATCGGGACGTCGTCGACACGTTCGAATTGATGGTGCCGTCGCACCACAACCTGGTGCGGCGAACGGTGCATTACAACGAGGACGGAGTAATCACGGGTGGAATCATCAACGCCTACTACGCCGGCGCCTACCCGCTCGACTCTGCGTATCTGCGCGGGCGCGTGCTCAGCGATTCGCTCGTAGGAAGTGGCGAACGGCATCGGCTGCGGTACAGCTATGAGTACGGACCCGCCGAGGCGAACGACGAAGGGCTGCTGATCCGAAGGACCAATGCGAACGGTGCCACCGTCCGGTACGCCTACGACTTCTACCGTCCGTCGCTGTTGGATCCCGAGGACTCCGCCTACGGTCCGATCGCGCGCATCCGCTACGACGACGACTCCGAAGGCCGGACGCGGATCGACGGCGGCTCGTTCGATTCGTATCGGTTCGGTCGTCCGGCGATCGAGGAGCGACTGGTTCGCCGGTTTCCGGCTCAGGATCCACAACGCGGTGCCGTCGTGACGGACACGCTGCGGAGGTACTATGGCAGGACGTTCTTCGGACTCGCCGACGGCCAGATCGACGCGAACGGCTGGTATTCGCGATTCGACTACGATCGCAATGGGCGGTTGCTCACCGCGTGGCTTCCGTACGACTTCCGCGCCGACACGACGCAGGCACCCTCGTTCGAAGGCGTCCAGACCGTCACGATGCGAGGGTATACGATCGATACGGTGCAGCGGAGCACCGTCGATTGTCCCGGAGGTCACTACAGCGGCGAACGATCGCTGCAGGATACCGTCATTGTGGACCCCGTGGGGCTGGAGGCGTCGGTTGCGGTCCAGGGTGCGCCAAAGTGTCCATGCGACAAGGCCGATGGAACCGAGAAGGGCCGGGCGTCGGGCACGCTCGACTACTGTCGCGATACGTCGCTGGCGTACGTACCGCGCAGTGAGCGCACCGGGCATGTGGTGATCGTTGCCGGCGAACGGCATCCGCTGCGGCTGGCCGAGCGGCTCGACAGCGCTCGTCTGGAGCTGGTCGTGCTTTCCTACGAAGGAAGCTGCCTGACGCTCGATGCGAACGTCGCCATCGGCGGGACGGTGCAGATGCGCCGCACGTTCACGAATCTGAATTGTCCGACCGATCATTCAGGAACGGGAGACGACGGTGTCGGTGGGCGAACGGTTCCGGGCGGTGGTGGCACAAACGGAATCCTGACGGGTGGATCCGGAGGAATTCCGACGATCTGTCTGCCGGTCTCGACCACTCCCGTCTCCAGGGTGGCACGCTTCGACATCGATCTGACGACGATCCGCAACCAGCTGCTCGCGGCGGCGGCGGCGGGAACGCCGATCGACATCTCGCTGAAGATGCAGACCGTGGGCGGCAGTGTGGCGTTCGCCAATGACGCCGAAGACACGCGTCCGCGGCTCGTGCTCAAAGGACGATTCCGCCGTGTGGACGATCATGCCGACTACACGATCGCGTTCGTCCACGACGACGACTCGCTGTCGACGACGGTGCGTTCGAAGATCGACGACTACCGCCACACGTCGAACCTCTTCGACAATTCCATCATGCAGGGAGCATTGCGTCGCTATACGCAATCGGTGCATCGCGCAGGAGCCGACGGACTGGTGGCGCGCAGTGAGATTCGCACGCTCGACCACACACTGCACGGGCGGATCGATTCGTTGGTTACCACCTACTCGGGATTCGACGAACCACTGACGAAGAAGGACCAGGAGGGCAACGTCACCGCCACGACCTGGGACGCCCAGGGGCGGGTTGCCGAGGTTACCTATCCCGATGGATCGCATCGGACGACCACCTACCGGGTCGGGCGACCGTTGGAGGACTTCGGCATCGGCGATCAGGAGCTGTGCGGGTTCGCATGCCGGGAGGTGACCGTCGACGAGAACGGAATCGCCACGGCGCGATACCGCGATGCGTTCGATCGTATCCGGCGCGAGGTGGTCGACACGGCAGGAATGCGACTGACGACGACATTCGACTACGACATGACCGGGCGGCTGCTGCGCACGGTCGATCCATCGGGCAACGCCACCACGTACGAGTACGATCCCTTCGGCAACGTCAGCGCGCGAACGCATCCCGACTTCGGCCGGGCGAGCTTCGCGTACGATCCGGTCGGCAACCTGCGGTTCTCGGAGTCACGACAGCAGGACGCCGACAGTCTGATGACGTTCTATGAATACGACGATCTCGATCGGCTGACCCTCGTCGGAGAGGCATCCTTCGGACCCGGCGATCCACACGCCGGCACGGCGGGCATCGCCATCAGGCCGGGGGCGACGACGAGCGACGGTGGAGGCCCGGACATCCGATTCACCGACCTCGCCGATCCGACGCGGATCAACCTCGCTTCGAGCCGCGGAATGCTCGACAGTTCGCGAGCGCTTTTGACGGCAAACGCATCGCTGTTGTGGGACTCGGAGCTCTACGCATTCGGAGGCACCATTCCAGCACCCGGACTGTGGACGGACCCGACGTGGAAGCTGGACTCCAGTGATTGCGTGCCGTTGCCGAATCCGGCGTTCGCCGACGCCGATCTGCCGGTAGGGCCGGTGCTCCGAACGACCGCAAGGGTCTGGCAACCGCGTACGAATCCCACTGCAACACTGTCGGATTTCGAGAACATCGCGCGGTATCCGCAGTTCGCGAGGATGGTGATTCGGTACGACACGATGCCGCGAACGCTGGGGCCGGTCTGGTCGGCCTTCCCGGTTCGGGCGGTATGGGACAGTCTGGCTCCGCACGGGTCGGTGCGCAATCAACGGGACCGCGAGTCGGCGATCGCCTACCGTGAACATGGCGGTCAACCCTATCACTTCATGACGCTCAGCTACGACGAGCGGGGCCGGCTCGAGGCGCTGTTGCGCTACACGGACAACCTCGGATTCGACGCGGTCTACTACCGCTACAACTCCCTGAATCAGGTTCGATCGGTGCGTGTATCCGATCCGTTCCGCAGCTACACGACGTGGTACGGCTATGACGCCAACGGTCGCGTCGACAGCGTGTGGTCGCGGCTCTCGCCGGTGGGTGGCGGACTCGGTGTGGCTTCGCCGCACTATCCGACCGTGATCGACAGACCTCGTGAGACGGCGGACATGGTCTTCTCGTACACGCCGCAGGGGGATCTCGCGCGAGCCGCGTACCCGCAGGCACAGGCGCTGATCGACTACTCGTACACCGCCCGTCGCTGGATCGATTCGATCCGGGCCGTTTCGAACGATCAGACCGGCCAGCGACTGCTGTTCCAGGAGATCGTCGCCTACGATCCCGGCGGACGCGTGCAGCGAACGACGCGTGATCGCGCCGATCGAGTGACGCTCAAGGGAAAGGACATCGACAGGACGGTCCATCGTGTCGATACGTTCGACTACGACGCCGCCAACCGGATGGATCGGTGGAATGACGGTGCGCAGACGACCTCGTACACCTTCGATCGTGTCGGCAACAGGACGTCCGCAGCGAGCACGGACGGGTCGCGGACGGACAACACGTATGGCGATGGAGGACCGGATCGCGCTGCGTCAACGGGCGTCGTCGATCCGGTCGGCAGCGGCGGACTCGTCGTGTACGCGCACGACGGCGACGGCGCGCGTCTGCAGCGCCAGTGGTTCGATCCGACCGTTCCGACGCCGGCCACCGAGCAGTACCGGTGGAGCTACCGGAAGCTGCTGTGGCAGTACCGGCGGATTGATCCGTTCCTGCCCGGACCGGAGGAGTGGCGCTACCGGTACAATCCACAAGGTGAGCGGGAGAGTCGCCGCCAGGTCGTCTCTCCCACCGCGCACGTCGATCCGATGGCCTCGATGCCGCGCGTCTACTACCTCCTGGGTGCCACCGGTGAACAGCTGGCTGTCTATCACGGCACCGACGACACACTCGCCTGCGGCGTTCCCGGACGCACGGTCCGCATGTATCCGGTCGAGTACAACACGATCGACGGCGGACTGGCGCGGATCACCGTCCGACCCGATCCGGCGATCGCCTCGGGACGGAAGGAATTCCGCGTGACCGATCATCAGGGGTCGACGCGGATCGTCTTCGACGAGCATGGAACGGTGCTGGGGGCGCATGACTACCGGCCCTTCGGCACGGCGGTTACCGGCTTGCCACCACGGCAGGGATTCGTCGGTCGCGAACAGGATGTGGAGAGTGGGCTCGGCGACTTCGGCGCGAGGCGGTACGATCCGCTCCTGGGACGGTTCCTCAGCGTCGATCCGATGTGGCAGAAGCATCCGTCGCTGACTCCGTACCACTACGCGATGAACAGTCCGGTGACCTATTCCGATCCGACCGGACTCGATTCGGCGGAGCGCGCGCGAGCACTTGAAACGGCGCGCAAGTACGTGGACAAGAAGGGGTCGTCGCACTACAAGCTGGGTGCGAAGGGAGGACCGGGCCACAACGTGGATTGCTCGGGACTCGTCTCGAACTGCATTCGGGCTGCCGGACTCGAGGATCCCGTCGGTCAGGGACGAGGCACCGGTGTGCAGCAGCTGGAGCAGGGTTCGGAGCCAACGCGTCTCGACCAGCTCGAGCCCGGCAACATCGTCACGTTCCGAACCGGCGGTTGGGGCTTCCACGTCGGCATCATCGAATCGGTGCACCGCGGCAAGAACGGCCACGTCAGGTCATTCACGATGATTCATTCATCGAGCAGCGCGAACGGGCCTGCCCGCACGCTGGTGACGCCGGGAGGCCGGCGCTACCTCGACAGGCGCATTCACGGATACTGGAAGTGGGATTCGCCCGACCAGGCGAGCACACCGGCGCGGGAGCCGCACCCATCCTCGGGTTCGGCGGTTCCCTCTGTCGTTCGGTAACCGAATTCCCTCACGCCGCCCGGAGCCGGTCCGGTCCATCCCGCCGGACCGGCTCCCGTCGGCTCACACGCTATTCACATGCACCAGTGGAATCTGTCCGTCTGCAGTCTCGTAGTGGCGGCCTTCACGATCGCGGGCTGTTCCTGTCCCTCGGAGATGACCACGCGACCGGGCGACTCCGTTGCGTCGGCCGGCTTCGACCGGACCATGGCTGATTCGTCGGGCCCGGCGGCGTCCACGACCGATGCTCCGGACACCCGTTCGACTGCGGCACTCGAGCCGATCGCTCCCCCTGAATCCGACGGCGACACCGTACTTCGGCAGCCGATCGAGGAGCTCGCCTACATCTATCATGTCGACAACGGGGTTCGTGATTCATTCGGCTTCGACTCCGATCAGGGTCCGTTCGCCCGAGGACCGAACGCGGTAGCCATCCTCGGTGATGCCGCGTACATCGTCGACAGCTATCACGGCAACGTGAAGCGCATCGATCTGTGGAGCGGTGCCATTACGTGCAGTCGCCCGATCGTCGACGACGACGCTCTGAAGCCCAACGACATCGTCGCCAACGGCGGACATCTCTTCCTGTGCGGCTACGACGACACCGTTCGCGAACTGGACGGCGCGATGCGACTGGTGCGGGTGACCTCGCTTCCGGAACGATACTGGCGCACCGAAAAATTCTTCCTTCGACACGACACCACGTTTGCAGAAGTGTACTGCCCGACGGAACGCGAGGTGCTCGAAATCGAGGGAGGTGACGTGCGGATCGTGACGGTCGACGATCGGGGTGGTACGGAGGAACTGGGGGCGAATCCGTTTCTCACCGTCGAGATGCGAGGAGGTCACTACTTCGCCCGAAGTCCCGTGGGACTGATACGACTCGAGGAGCATCCGCGGGCACGTCCGGATTATGACCCGTTCCAGTGGGCGGCAACCGCGAGGTGGTTCGTGTACTTCGACGTCGAGCCGAATCTTGTACGGGTGCACGTGCTTCGGCTGCGGTAGGCGGTGCCGAGTTCGCTGTGGAAGCGGAGGCCCTTCCGCCCGCTCTCCGAGGACTGACGTGACTCTCGAGGATGATGCGGAAATCTTGGATCGTTGGTTCCTCTCGGGCCTCCCGCCCCTGGACTGAAGTCCATGGTGAGCGAGACTCGGCGTCATTGGGATTGGTGGTGATGGGCTCGTGGTGCGTTGGTTCCAGCCGGCTGCGATTGATTCCTGATCACCACGATGCGCCGGTTCCGACGGGTCGACTTCGACCGTTCACCCGCCACAATGATGGAGACACGATCCACGAAAACGTCGCAGTCGGCACACAGGATTTCCGGCCGCGGCCTCTTCGCCTGTACTGCCGCCGACGTCTTGCGATTGAATTGCGCGTTCCCCTATGTTCGGGTTTGCTCTTTTTGCACCACGGGGTCCGCACCATCATGGAGTTCCAGCTCACCTCCGAATACCAGCCGACGGGAGATCAGCCGGAGGCCATCCGCCAGCTCGTCCACGGGATCCACGACGGCGATCGATACCAGGTACTGCTCGGTGTCACCGGCTCGGGAAAGACCTTCACCGTCAGCTCCATGATCCAGGAGCTGCAGCGACCGACACTGGTCATCAGCCACAACAAGACGCTTGCGGCCCAGCTCTACGGTGAGTTCAAGAGCTTCTTTCCGAAGAATGCTGTCGAATTCTTCATCAGCTACTACGACTACTACCAGCCCGAGGCCTACATCCCGAGCACCGACACGTTCATCGAGAAGGATTTCAATATCAACGACGAGATCGACCGACTACGCCTCAAAGCCACCAGCGCGCTGCTCGATGGGCGGCGCGATGTGATCATCGTCAGCTCGGTCTCCTGCATCTACGGTATCGGGTCGAAGGACAACTATGCCTCTCAGCTGGTCCGAATTGCAAAGGGCGATCGTATCCAGCGCAATGATCTGCTCTACCGCCTTGCCGACATTCATTACAACCGAAACGATGTCGACTTCTTCCGCGGGACGTTCCGCGTTCGCGGCGATGTCGTGGAGGTGATCCCGGCGTATCAGGAGGATGAGGGAATTCGAATCGAACTCTTCGGCGATGAAGTCGAACGCATCAGTGACTTCGAGCGCGTCTCCGGTCACGTGATCCGTGAACGCGATGCGGTGACCATCTACCCCGCAAAGCACTTCGTCATCACGCGTCCGGAACTCAATCGTGCCATCGGTGAGATTCGTGACGAACTCGACGTGCGGCTGCGGGAACTGCGGGAGGATGAGAAGCTGCTCGAGGCGCAGCGACTCGAGCAGCGAACGTTGTTCGATCTCGAGATGATGAAGGAGCTCGGATACTGTTCGGGTATCGAGAATTACTCACGGATTCTCGCCGGTCGTCCGCCAGGTGCAGCGCCCGAAACGCTCATCGACTACTTCCCGGAGGATTTCCTGCTCGTCGTCGACGAAAGCCACGTGACGCTCCCGCAGGTGCGCGGCATGTTCAACGGCGATCGCGCACGGAAACTGACGCTTGTCGAACATGGATTCCGCCTGCCGTCGGCACTCGACAACCGGCCGCTGAAATTCGACGAGTTCATGGCGAAGATCAACCAGTCGGTGTTCGTCTCAGCGACGCCGGGTGATCTGGAACTGCAGTTGACCGGGGGCGCGTTCGTCGAGCAGATCATCCGACCGACGGGGCTGCTCGATCCGCGGATCGAGGTTCGTCCGGTGAAGAACCAGATCGACGACCTCATCGGCGAGATCCGTGCGCGCGTCACGATGGAGGAGCGTGAGCGCGTGCTGGTCACGACGCTCACCAAGCGGATGGCAGAGGATCTGACCGAGTACCTGATCGAGCTCGGCATTCGTACACAGTACGTGCACTCGGAGATCGATGCGCTCGAGCGCGTGGAGATCCTGCGCGAGCTGCGACTTGGATCGTTCGACGTGCTGGTGGGCGTCAACCTGCTTCGCGAGGGACTCGATCTGCCGGAGGTGTCGCTGGTGGCGATTCTCGATGCGGACAAGGAGGGGTTCCTGCGCAGCGAACGCTCGCTGATGCAGACCGCCGGGCGCACCGCGCGCCACGAGCAGGGCCTGGTGATCATGTATGCCGACAAGATGACCGACGCGATGCGGGCAGTCATCGAGGAGAGTGAGCGCCGACGCGAACTGCAGATCGCCTACAACACCGAGCACGGTATCACGCCGAGAACCGTTCGCAAGTCACGGGAATCGATCATGGGCTCGACCGCCATCGCCGACGTGAAGGCCAGTCGTGACCAGAAGCGGCGTGAAGCCGAGCAGCGCTCCACTCCGTCGATCGTCGAGGAACCGGTCTTCAAGTACATGTCGCCCGAACAGAAACAGGATCTCGTCGAGCACCTGCGCGAGGAAATGAAGCTGGCGGCGAGGGAGCTTCAGTATGAGCGCGCCGCGGAGATCCGCGACGAGATCGGACGTCTGGAGGAGTCGATCACGCGCAAGGCATAGACTCGAGCGCTCCGACATCAGATGGCCTTGGGCCCCCTTCATCGGCTCCGGTGGCTGCCATGTCGATCGACGCACCACGAACCGGCGAACAACCGAAAGCGCCCGGTACCTGTCAGAATAAGGCGCCCATCGTGAAGCGAATGAGGTTGAAGCGACCGGTATAGTCCTCAAACTGGTAATAGTCGTCGGCGGTCTCATCGGTCGGAACGTAGCTCAGTCGACCGGCTACGCCGATGGCGTAGACGTCTCCGAGCGTCCACTGCCAGCCGATGTCGGCACCGACCACCGGCCCGGTCGCCGAGCCGTCCCGGGTTACCATCCGATCGTTCGGGTACGACCCTTCCAGGGTGGTATACGTGCAGGAGAGCGACTGCACGCCCAGGTTGGCAGACAGGTACAGCCCCTCCGGCGAATGACCGAACGGATAGAACCGATACTCGCCGTTTACTCCAAACCCGCCGAATGCCGTGGAGTTGTCCTTTGAAAACAGTCCATTGAAATAGATCGCACCACTGCCGACGGCCATCATGGAGTTGAGCGAACGCAGGTAGGTGGCGTTGTAGCCCCACCAGGATAATATGAGATCGGCAATGAGGAGGTTGCGCTTCGAGGTGTACAGGCCTGCTCGGGTGACGTGGAAGACACTGACCCGTCGGTAGTACTCGGTCGAATCAACCTTCGTGGAGATCTGCTCGCGTTCATCGGTCTGGGCGTGGGTCGAGGGTGCCAGTGCGCATGCAAGCACGAGCGCGGTGAGAAGCGGAAGGAGAATTTTCACGATCGGTGGTGGGGAGTGGTTGTTGGTGATCGACTACACGGAACGTGCGGGAAGGTTTGCGGAAATCGTCCGGCGCCGCAAAGATACTGGCGCGAGCCGAATTCTCCCGAGCGACCCGAATTCTCCCTTCGCCCGGCGCAGGAATTGCCCGTCAAACCGCGTCAGTGACGACTTGTCTATTTTGACCGCGCGACCGACCGGTCATCGCGCCAACACTGATCCGACACAACCCGAGGTCATCCGAGATGCCCAAGAATTTCTACGCCGCACCCGTCGCGCTCCTGTTGTTCGTCGCCCTCGGCGCCACCGCCAGCGCCCAGTTCGGCTTCGGTGGCGGCGTCGCCACGAGCGGTGAGGACCTGCGCGCGGCCACCGGCAACTTTGCGTCACTGGTCACCGCCGACTCGATCACATACTCCGACATTTCCGGAGGCACCGGGTTCTTCGTCTCCGGTCGCCTCAAATGGAGTCTCGCCGGACCGCTTCGCATCGCCGGCGACGTCGCCTACCTGTTCTTCCCCGCACGCAACATCACTGTCACGAGTCTCGAGACAAACGGACAGGAAGTCTCCGGTACGTTCGATGTGGGCGCGACGATGCTGCCGCTGAGTCTCGGCCTCGATCTCGCGATCCCGATCCCCGTGCTCCGTCCCTACGTCAGCGCACAGGCCGTCTACACGTTCGTAAGTCGCACCTCGGCCTTCGTCAGCGGAGCCAGCGAGCTCAATACCGCCGATGTAACCAACAACTGGGGAGACGAGGGAGAATTCGGTGCGGCATTCGGAGCCGGTGTCGAGCTCGTGCTCGGTGCCGTGACCATCGATCTCGGCGCCCGCTACAACCTCGCCGATCTCTTCACCTCGGGAAGCGACGAGCCCTCGGTGAAGTTCCTCCAGGTCGGCGCAACGCTGTACTTCGGCTCGACGCTCTCCTCCGGCGACGACGACAGTGACCACGACGACTGATGCGGCCGATGAAGATTATCGACCTGACATGGCGCCTGCCCGGTCCGCTGGGGACGTACTTCCTGGCCCGACAGGGTGCTGAGGTAATCAAGTTCGAGGACGTCAACCACCGCGATCCGTTCCTCACGTGGGACTGGGATCCCTCGTTCGCACGGATCTACGAAGCATTCCAGGGACCGAAGGAGGTCCGTCTGATCGAATTCGGCGACGCCGAGCACGTGCGGGCGCTGCACGAGGAAATCCGCACTTCGGACGCGGTCGTGATGGGGCTTCCGCCCCGCGTGGAGGCCAAGCTCGGGTTGACGCATGAACAGGTCGCCGAGAATTTCGCCGGCGTCTCGTTCACGCGCCTCGGCTTCCGTCCGGGAGAGGAGAGCTCGGCGCACGATCTGAACACGCTGGCGCACTCGAAGCTGCTGCGCATGCACATCCTCGATCGCGAAGACGCGGTGATCGCGCCGCCGTTCCTGCCAGCTACCGGCATCTTCTTCAGCTACCACATCGCGCTGAGCGTGCTCAACACCATCGTGGCGCAGCAGCCGGAGGAGCCGCCGATTCAGAACTGGTGCTACCTCCAGGACGCCGTTGATCAGGTGCAGCAGGCGTACTATCCGGAGTCGATTCAGGACCGCCATCCGGCGACGTTCCTGCACAACGGGCGCTTTCCCTGCTACAACATCTACCGCACGGCCGACGGAGGGCATCTCGCGGTTGCAGCGGTCGAACCGAAGTTCTGGAGTCGTTTCCGCGAAATCACCGGACTCGACGAACTGTCCGACGACGACGGGCTGTCGCACGACGACCGCGCCGCCGACGTCAAGCGGATCATCGCCGCGCGGATCGGCGAACGCACCACTGGTGAGTGGGCTGCTGCGTTTGACGGCGTCGACGCATGCGTCGATGTGCTCGAGTCCGTGTGAATTCTCCATTCCTGCCGCTTCCAATTCCCACCGAACCCGCCGGCATTGCAATGAAACTCGCCTTCATGCTGGGTGTCGCCCTCCTCCTCGTTTCCTGTGCGGACAACTCCGGCTCGGAAACAATCACCCCGCCCCCGGCTGGCGTCGAGGTCGGTCGACAGGCGCCCGACTTCGTGCTCTCCGATCGAAGGGGAGCACCGGTGGCACTCTCGGACTTTCGGGGGAAGGTAGTCCTGGTCGACTTCTGGGCGTCGTGGTGCGGCCCGTGTCTTGCGAAGCTGCCGGCGCTGCGACGGCTCGACTCGGAGTATGCCGATCGCGGCTTCGTGCTGTTCGGCGTGTCGCAGGACTACACGCGGGAGAAGTGGGCGGCGTTCATCGACACGGCCGACGTTCCCTGGAGTCACGTCTATGACGAGCGCGGCGTCGCGGCGGTCACGTTCGACGTCAGCGCGATTCCGACCACGTTTCTCATCGATCGAGCAGGTGTCGTCCTCGCGCGCGATCCGTCGGATGCGCAGCTGCGGGGGATGTTGGATTCGTTGTTGTGATCGTGGGGCGGAGACGTGGGACGTGGGGGGCACTGGCGGGCTCTATGGATATTCCTCCGGCATACTGGCACTTCAACGGCGTCGACTACGTGTTCACGTGGCTCGAGCGCGCACCCGTGCCGGCGCGGCGCGTCTACGGACTCGCGTTCACCGACGGCGGACGGATTCTGCTGGTCGCCGAGCACCCCTACAGCGAGCACTTTCTGCTTCCGGGCGGGGGAGTGGAGGAGGGCGAGCAGCCCGAGGACGCTCTCTCGCGCGAGCTGATCGAGGAGGCCGCCGCCGGCGTCGTCGCCATGGAGCCGATCGGCGCGCAGCGCGTCGAGTGCAGCGACGGCCGCCCCGTCGAGTACCATGCCTACTACTGGTGTCGCGTCACGCTCGCGGAGGAATTCGTTCCCGAACACGAGATCGTCCGTCGCGTGACGGTCGAGCCAGCGGAGTTCCTCGACCGGCTGTTCTGGGGCCGCAGCGACGCCAAGGCGACCCTGCTGCTCCAGCGCGCGCTCGCCTGCGACGCGCGTCATCGTTGAGCGCCGTTCCGGTCGCTGCCGACCATGTTCACCACGAACGTCACCGAGGCCATGCCACCGTCCCTTCGCGCCCCCTTCCGTATCTTGAGAGAGTTTTTACTTGAATTCGAACGAATAACCCCGTCATGAATACCAACGGCAGCGAGCGCAACGGACAGCAGAGTGGCGACAATCAGTTGAGCTTCGACTTCTACGAGGCGAAGGAGAAGTGGCAGAACGAGGCCTCTGCGGCGAAGACCACCGGCTGGAAGCACACGACGCTTTCCGGCGATTCGGTGGAGACGATGTACACGCCTGCCGACCTGCCCGACTTCGACTACATGCAGAAGCTCGGGTTCCCCGGCGAGTACCCCTACACGCGCGGGATTCACGCGAACATGTATCGCGGCAAGGTGTGGACGATGCGGCAGTTCGCGGGATTCGGAACGCCGGAGGACACCAACGAGCGTTTCAAATACCTGCTGAAGCACGGTCAGACGGGGCTCTCGACGGCATTCGATCTGCCGACGCTGATGGGCCGTGATGCCGACGATGCGCTGAGCGAAGGAGAGGTGGGAATCTGCGGCGTTGCGGTCAGTTCGCTGGCGGACATGGAGACGCTGTTCGACGGAATTCCGCTCGACCAGGTGTCGACGTCGATGACGATCAACTCTCCAGCGATCATGATTTTCGCCTACTACCTGGCGGTCGCCGAGAAGCAGGGGATCGGGTTCGACAAGCTCCGCGGGACACTGCAGAACGACATTCTCAAGGAGTACATCGCGCAGAAGGAGTATCTCTTCCCGCCGCGGCCGTCGGTTCGGATCATCACCGACATGATCGAGTGGTGTACCGACAACGCGCCGAAGTGGAATCCGGTATCGATCTCCGGCTACCACATCCGCGAGGCCGGTTCGACGGCCGCGCAGGAGCTTGCATTCACGCTTGCCGACGGATTCGCCTACGTGGAGGACTGTCTGGCGCGCGGGATGGACATCGATACGTTCGCGCCGCGGCTGTCGCACTTCTTCAACGCGCACATCGACTTCTTCGAGGAGATCGCGAAGTACCGCGCTGCGCGGCGGATCTACGCTCGACGCATGCGGGAGAAATACGGGGCGAAGAGTCCTCGCTCGTGGACGCTGCGATTTCACACGCAGACCGCCGGGTGTTCGCTGACGGCACAGCAGCCGGAGAACAACATCATCCGCACCGCGCTGGAGGCGCTCTCCGGTGTGCTGGGCGGAACGCAGTCACTGCACACGAATTCGATGGACGAGACGCTGGCGCTGCCCTCGGAGAAGGCGGTGAAGATCGCGCTGCGCACGCAGCAGATCATCGCCTACGAAACGGGTGTGATCAATTCGGTCGATCCGCTCGGCGGCAGCTACATGGTCGAGGCGATGACCGACCGCATCGAGGCGGAGGCCGAAGAGTACTTCGACCGGATCGACGCCCTCGGCGGTGTGATTCCGGCGATCGAAGCCGGCTTCTTCCAGCGTGAGATCGCCGACGCGGCCTACCGCTATCAGCAGGAACTCGATCGCAAGGAGAAGCTGATCGTCGGCGTGAATGAATTCGTCGAGGAGGAGGAGACGCTGGAGATTCCGATTCTTCAGATCTCCAAGGACGTCGAGCGGAAGCAGGTGCGGAAGCTCGCCGAACTCCGCGATTCACGCGATCAGCAGCGGGTCGAGCAGACGCTCTCGGCACTTCGTCGCGCCGCTGAAGACGGGACGAACCTGATGCCGCCGGTGCTCGACTGTGCCCGCGCATACGTCACCGTCGGCGAGATGTGCCGACTGCTCGAAGAGGTCTTCGGGGTCTATGAAGAGACGCCCGTCTTCTGAGCAGCCCCTGGTGAGGACAGCCTCTCCCCTGACCGGCCGGCACCGTAGCACCCCGCTCGGAATTCGGTGCCGCAACACTGCCGGGTTCGGCCCGCACGCAGAACACGTCGTGTCGACGAACGGAACTCCATGATCCCCAATTGAACGAGCGCTCCGAATCCTCCGTGGCCAACGACATCGAGGCGAATTCCGACCGGCCATCGCGTCCGGAGCGAACGCCGGCAGCGCGTGAACCGGCACCGCCGAAGGGCGGAGTGCTTCGCGACCGCATCCGGCTGATGCGGCCGGCTCACTGGTTGAAGAACGCATTCGTGTTCGCACCCCTGGTCTACGGCAAGGCGCTCGGTGACGCGGGCGCGGTCCGCCTGTCGCTGCTCGCCTTCGGTGCGTTCTGCCTCTTCAGCTCCACCGTCTACATCGTCAATGACATCGCCGATCGACGCGCCGACGCCGAGCATCCGAAGAAGCGGCATCGTCCGATCGCGTCCGGACGGGTCAGCGTCGGTTCGGCAGTGGTTCAGCTGGTCGTGCTCGTCGCGCTTGGCGCTGCAATGCTCTCGCAGCTTCCCTGGCAGGCCGCCGTCGCCGTCGGCGTCTATTTCGTGCTGAACCTCAGCTACTCGTTCGGCCTGAAGCACGTGGTGCTGCTGGACATCTTCATCATCGCCGCCGGGTTCATCCTTCGCGTTCTCACCGGCGCCTTCGCCATCCACGTCGTCGTCTCGGAGTGGCTGATCGTCTGCACGCTGTTCATCGCGCTGTTCCTGGCGATCGCCAAGCGGCGCAGCGAACTCAACAACGTTCGACGCGGTGCCAGCCGCAAGGTGCTCGACGACTACACACCGGAGCTGATCCGACTGATCATGACGGTGACGGTAGCCGGCTCGATCATGAGCTACACGCTCTACACGGTCAGCGACCATGCGAAGGCGTACTTCGGCACGACGAATTTCATCTACACGGTCCCGATCGTGATGTACGGGATCTTCCGCTACCTCTGGCTCGACGAGAAGCTGCAGACGGCCGAGAATCCCGTTTCGGTGATCATTCGTGATCCGTCGCTGATCATCACTGGGATCGTCTTTACCGTGGTGTCCATGGTGATCATCTACATGTAGCCGCCGGGAGGGAGCACCAGCGTGGCGGTGAGAAATGCGTGCGCAATGTGTCTGATCTGATTCTTCATCCCGATGTCCAGGCGCGACGCGGCCGGGTCGATGCGCTGCGGCTCGAGTTGGCACGAGCGTTCGATGATCGCGTGCGGCTGGAGTACGATGAGATTCCTGCACTACGGCATCGCTACGCCGAGCGTTTCGGTGCGCTCGAGGCACGTCTGCAGGAACGGACGCTGGATCTGAAGCAGCGCCAGCGCATGGTGGAGCTGTTCGCGCTGAAGATCGATCGTGGTGAGAAGCTCGATGCGGAGATGGTCGCGCTGGTGATGAAGGCGGTCGCCAATCAGTTCGGAGAAATTCGCGGTCGCGTCCGCCGACAGGTCGCGCGCGACGACCGGCGGCAGGATCACGGGACCGCGCGAGTGGAAACCACCGACGACGAGGGCCTGACTCCGCGCCAGAAGCAGCGCGAATGCCACCGACTCTTCCGCCGGCTTGCCTGGCGACTGCATCCGGATTCGCTTGCCGGTGACGACGCGCTCTCGCGCGAGTACTGGGATCTCAGCCAGTCCGCCTACACCCGCGGCGACGTCGGCCTTCTCAGAACGCTCCATCACCTCGTCGCCGAAGTCGGCGAGGGGTACGCCGTCGGACTCCAGGCGATCGACTCACAGGAGCGCCGACTGCGTAGCGCCATCGCGTCGGAACGGCGTCGCATCGCCTCGATCGTCTCGGGCGAACCGTACACGCTGCGCGAGGTGATCGACTCCGAGGAGTGGGTGGCCGAACGACGGGCGGAACTCGACGAGGAGCTCGCATCGATCGAGAAGGAGATCGACACGTGCAACGAATTCCTCGATCCGATTCTCGAAATCGCCCACGACGCATCGCCGCCGGATGTCGCGGCCGACGTCTGGTCGAATTTCGTCGAGACGATGTACTTCAGCGGCCGGTAGTGCCTGCTATTCGCCCCCGATCACCATTCGCTCGTATCCCTCGCGATTGGCCAGCCAGAGCGGCTCGAGGCGGTCCTCGGTTGCCTCCTGGTCCCGCTCGAATTCCACTGCCAGCTCGTGCGTGCCTTCGTGCGTGAACAGCTCGGCCACCGGGTGCTTGATCGCCTCGGCAATCTTCCGCGCGACGCTCCCGGCGTCGAGCAGCGGAATCGTCGGAAGGGTCTGTGAGCTTCCCCGTTCCGCGGCGATCTCACTACCCCGGCGTCCTTCGTAATCGAAGAGCTCGAGCATCGGGCCACCTTCGGTCGTCGTCGCCCAGTCGGTGAGCACGCCTCCGGGACAGACGACGGTCGCCTCGATCCCCGTACCTGCGAGCTCACTGCGCAGGGCGCGCGTGAATCCGACGGTGGCGTGCTTGGCGGCCACGTAGACGGCATTGGCGGGGAATCCGATCTTGCCGCCCATCGACGCCATGTTGATGATGTGCCCGCGATTGCGGGAGCGCATGTGGCGCAGGGCGACCGATGTGCCGTACCAGAGGGCGAAGACGTTGAGCCGCATGATGCTCTCGATCTGCTCCTCGGGCGTGTCCTCGATGTAGGCGAACTGTCCGCGTCCGGCGTTGTTGACCAGGACGTCGAGGTGGCCGAAGCGTTCGATCGTCGACTCGACCGCGCGTTCGAATCCGCTGCGGTCGGTGACGTCGCATTCAATTGCGATCGCCTCCGTGTCTCGAGCGCCGGCTTCGGCGCGGACCTCCTCGAGAAGCTCGCCGCGGCGGGCGATGAGCGCCAGCCGCGCACCGCGACCGGCGAGTTCCAGCGCGAGCGCGCGTCCGATTCCGGAGCTCGCCCCGGTGATGATGGCGACGGTATCGTTGTTGATCTGCATCGGCTTCCGCGTTCCTCGGTCGTTTGAATTCAATCGCGCGACAAGATCCGTATTCACGTGCCATGAGCCATATCTACACCGTCGGACATTCGACGCGAACCGCCGCCGAGCTGATCGAGCTGCTCGGTCACTACGGCGTCGAGTCGCTGATCGACATCCGCAGAATTCCGTTCTCCCGTCACAACCCGCAGTTCAACCGTGAGACCATCGGCCCCGCGCTTGGCGCTGAAGGGATCCGCTACGAACACATCGAAGCGCTCGGAGGAGTCAAGCCATCACGCGAGGTGATCGAACGCGCCCGCTCGTGTTCGGAGCGCTCGCGCGGGTTTGCCGGATTCATGAAGTCGGAGGAATTCGGACGGGGACTCGATCGGGTGGTGGAGGCGGCGGCGGCGAACGTCGTGGCGATCATGTGCGCGGAGGCAGAACCGTCGCACTGTCATCGCTACTGGGTGGCCGACGCGCTCATCGAGCGTGGCGTCGAGGTGGAGCACATCGTGCGCATCGGCGACGTTCGGGAGCATCCGCGTAATCTGTTCACGTACTGAGTCGGCAGCGAAGACGCACCGAGCATTGCCGCGCGAGCCGCTCCTCGATCCGACCGCTTCACGACTACATCTGCATCAATACCAATTCGGCGCTGAAGCCGGGACCGAGCGCGCCCAGCAGGCCGTAGGCGGGTTGGCGCTCGGGATCATGGAGTTCGTTGATGAATCGCTGCAGTACGAAGAGCACGGAGCTGGCCGAGGTATTGCCGAACTGGCGCAGCACGGCCTCGGTGTGACGCAGGGCGTCGTCGGGCAGCTCGAGCGACTCGCGGTACGCCTGGATCACCTTCGCGCCACCCGGATGCGTGATGTGGTACCGCACGTCATAGAGGTCGAGCCCGTGATGGGAGAGGAAGCAGTCGATGGAGCGCTTCATGAACGATCGGACGATCGTCGGGATGTCGCGGGAGATCATCACGCTGAATCCATCGTCTGTGATACGCCAGCCCATGACCTCGAGCGAATCGGGAAGGGTGGTCGTGGAGGAATCCAGAAGGCGGGGGCGGCAGGCGCCGTCGTGATGGCGTCCGACGATGTCGCCGCCCTCGATCAGGACTGCCGCGGCGCCATCGCCGAAGAGACTCGTGGCGATGAGGGCCTCTTTTGTCAGGTCCTTGCGCATGAACGTCAACCCGCACAGTTCGACGACCACGGCGAGCACACGCGCCTGAGGTCGAGCGCGGCAGATCTCCATGGCGCGCGCCAGCGCCGACGCGCCACCGGCGCAGCCGAGTCCCCAGATCGGCAGGCGTCGCACGTCCTGCCTGAATCCACCGCGAGCGATCAGGCGCGCGTCGATGCTCGGTGTCGACAGACCTGTGGTGGAAACGAACAGCAGGTAGTCGACGTCCTCGCGGCCGATGTCGGCATCCTCGAGACAGGCGTCGATCGCTCGATCGGCGAGCTCTATGCCACTGGTGACGTACTGCTGGTTCTTCTCGGTGAACGAGTGGTGTCGGGAGAACCATTCGATGGGAACGCAGAAGTGGCGGCGTTCGATTCCGGCGTTGTCGAAGACGCCGACGAGCCGATCGACGTCGGCTCCGAGCGTGGAGCCGAAGAGCTCCCGCACGAATTCCCGCGCATCACGCTGAAGCAGCACGTGCTCGGGAACGGCGGTGCCGACCGAGCGGACCACCGGCACACCGAGGTGTCGGGGATCGCCCCTGCGATGTAGATTGGCCACCTGCCCGTCCACTGTCCGGACGCTTCCACGCCGGTCGAATTCCACTTCGGTTGCCTCGATCATGATTCAGTCCCGCCATTGGATTCGATCTCTGCGGTTCGCAGCGATCACGTTCCTTGTTGCATCGGTCGTCGCCAGCGGGCAGGATGCCCGCGTGACAGGCAAGGTGCTGGACGCCGCCACGGGTTCCCCACTGGTCGCGGCGACGATCCGGCTCGACGGTGGCGCGCAGGCCGCGCGTGTGCGTGGCGCGGTCTCCGACAACGACGGCCGATTCTCCGTCCGAGGACTTTCGAGCGGCACCTATCGACTGCTGGTCTCATACGTCGGATACCGATCCGATGTCCGGAACGTCGAGGTTGCCCCGGGCGACTCACTCCACTTCGAGATTCGACTGCAGCCGGCCACGATCGGGCTCGACGAGGTCGTCGTCTCTGCCTCGCGCCGTCCGGAGAAGATCACCGAGGCGCCTGCGTCGGTCAGCGTCGTCGGGGCGCGTGAAATCCGCCAGCAGCCCGCCCTCACGGTCGTCGACCACCTGCGCGATGTTCCCGGCGTCGATATCGTGCAGTCCGGACTCACCCAGAGCAACGTCGTCGTTCGCGGATTCAACAACGCCTTCAGCGGCACGCTGATGACGCTCACCGACAACCGCATGGCGAGCGTGCCGTCACTGCGGGTCAACGCCTACAACTTCATCCCACTGGTCGACGACGACATCGAGCAGATCGAGATCATTCGCGGACCCGGCTCGGCGCTCTACGGGCCGAACACCGCAAACGGTGTGCTGAACATGATCACGCGCTCGCCGCTGTCGTCGCCGGGAACGTGGGTGTCGCTCACCGCCGGGGAGCGCAACGTGCTGCGCGTTGCCGCCCGTCAGTCGATGACCTTCGGCGACCGGCTGGGCATCAAGATCTCCGGTCAGTTCATGCGCGGCGACGACTGGGGCTACCTCGACACCGCCGAGGTGAGCTCCCGCCAGCAGGCGATCGCCGAGGGTGCCGACCCGGACACGCTGCTGATCGGCGTGCGCGACAGCACCATCGAGCGTGTCGGAGGCGAACTGCGCGTCGACTGGGCGGCTGCAGACGACCTCACCGCCATCGTCGCCATCGGTCTCAACGACGCGATCCGCAACACCGATATCACCGGGATCGGTGCTGCCGAGGTCCGCGACTGGCGCTACACCTACTACCAGGCCCGCCTGCTGTGGGGCAACCTGTTCGCCCAGGTGTTTCTCAATCAGAGCTATTCCGGCAACGATCTCGCCTCGTTGAGTGCCCCGCCGTCGGAGCGGGGCACCTACGTACTGGCGACCGGCCAGCCGATCGTCGACAATTCGAGTCTGCTCGTCGCCCAACTGCAGCACTACGTCGAGTTCGGCACCACCGAGCGGCTCACCTACGGCGCCGACTACCAGCTGACGACGCCGCGCACCGAAGGCACGGTCAGCGGGGTGAACGAGAATTCCGATCAGTTCACGCAGTTCGGCATCTACCTGCAGTCGGAGACGCGGCTCTTCGACGACCGGCTGCATCTGGTCGGCGCCGGGCGGTTCGACATCCACACGGAGCTCGATGCGCCGATCGTTTCGCCGCGTGCGGCGATCGTGTACAATCCGGCGAAGGACCAGTCACTGCGACTGACGTACAACCGAGCCTACACCGCACCGACATCGAGCGAACTGTTCCTGGACATTCTCGGGCGCCACACGCAGCTCTTCGACGTACGGGCTGCCTCGGTACCGGCCTCCGGATTCACGTTCCGGCGGGGGCCCGACGGGCGGCCGCTGATGCGATCGTACTTCGCCGCCGATCCGACGGCCTACCTGCCGCTCGACTCGATCGGCGCCGTATGGGGGGGAATTCAGAAACTGGTGAAATCGGAGCTCGCCAAAGC
Organism: Chlorobiota bacterium; assembly: GCA_963711465.1. Classification (GTDB taxonomy): domain Bacteria; phylum Bacteroidota; class Ignavibacteria; order OLB7; family OLB7; genus CAVQEG01. The sequence goes on along the minus strand of CAVQEG010000002.1, from coordinate 129,820 downwards.
GGGCCTCACCGATCTCGGCGACCTCGTCGATCAGATCCCTGCACCACCGTCGTCGGGACCGCTTGCGGTCGGCACCGAGCTTCGATCGGTCAACCTCGCCACCGGTGCGTTCGATCCGGTTGCCGATGCGAGCGATCGCTCGCAGGTCGGTCCGACGATCACCAACACGTTCGAACTCGGATACCGCGGCGTGGTCGCCGAGCGAATTTCACTCACAGCGGACGTCTACAATTCGCGCTACGAAGATTTCATCGGTCCGCTTGAGACGATCACGCCGAGCGTGTTCCTCGATCGCGAGGGGCTGCAGCGCTATCTCAGCGCGGCGCTGTCGAATGCGGGGCTGGACGATACGACCGCGGCGGGCTATGCGCAGCTGATGGCCGGCAGTATCTCGGGCGAACCGGGAAACGCGCGGTCGACGGGGGCGCCGATCGGCGTCGTGACGCCGCAGGAGACGTCGTACCCGGACGCGGTGCTGCTGTCCTACCGCAACTACGGATCGATCACGCTGTGGGGGGTGGACCTGGGGCTCCGTGCGGCGATCACGCGGTCGTTGAGCGTCGACGCGTCCGCTTCGTGGGTGAGCCGGAATTTCTTCGAGAACCTCGATGGCGTCGCCGATCTCTCGCTCAACGCTCCGAAGCACAAAGCGACCATCGGCCTGTCGTATGACGATCCCGAGGTGGGCGTCAACGCGTCGTCCCGCGTTCGCTACGTCGACGGGTTCACCGTTCGCTCCGGTGTGTACTCGGGTCGCGTTCCGTCCTACGTCGTCGTCGATGCCACGGCCGGCGTCGAGATCCCGTGGGTCGCGGGACTGCGTCTGACGCTGACGGCGCAGAACCTGCTGACGTGGGTGCATGGCGGCGAGGGCAATCCGTTCGAACAGCGCCACCAGGAATTCGTCGGAACGCCGGCGATCGGTCGGCTGGTGCTGCTGCGACTGTCGTGGCATGGAGGGTGAACGCGACGACGCCGGGAGGTCGTCCCGGCGTCTCGCGCGTGTCGATGGGTGTCGGTTACTTCAGACTCGCCAGCCAGTTGGCCAGCGTGTGGAGCTCCTCATCGGTTCCACCGAATTTCTTCATGTGCTTCTTCCCGTTGAGGGTTTCCTGCTTCGTGATGAACGCCATGATCCAGTCGGCGTTGTGTTTGGTGCCGACGTCGGACAGATCACCGCCCTTCGGATTCTCCTTCGGCAATCCCTGTGAACTGATCGCGTGACAGGTCGTGCACTTCTGTGCGACGAATATCGCCTTGCCGCCGGACGGACTCGGAGGTGGCGTCGCTGCAGGCGGCGTCGAGGCCGGCGGTGTCGTCGCGGCGGGCGGAGTGGTCGTCGGCGGCGGCGTCGTGGCGACCGGCTTCTCCTGCGGTGCGGTAGTCATGGTCGGCGGCGGAGGCGTCACCGTGGCTCCCGGCGGAGGAGTCGACGTCGTCGTGGTCGACGGTTGGGTCGACTGCGGTGTTTCGGCGGGGCCCGGGGTTGCTTCGGTCATCTGCGGCTGACCCGGCTTGATGGTCGTGTCGCTGTAGATGATCGCCGTATCGGTCTGATCGACCAGCATCGTGTCTGTCGGCGTCATCGCCACCGCGGCGCTGTCGACGGGTGGCTGTTCCTCGACCTCCGGCTTGGATTCACAGGCGACCAGCATCACCATCGATCCGATGAGCAGCGTTGCGATCGTTCGAACGTTCATGAGTTACCTCTTCACTTGTGGCACATGGCGGAGGCGCAGTCGACGACCTTCAGTCCTTCCTGTTCGAGCGCTCCCGATGCGGTTCGTCGGGATTCTCGGGTGTGGGCGGAATGCTTCTGTCGTCGTCGGATGCCTCGCGATCGGAGAGTGACAGCGTGCTCTGATCCGGAGGTGGCGAATCGAATCCGAGGTCGTCGCGCCCGGCACCGGTTTCGAACGAAGCGTCGTTCGCCGTGGAACGCTCGTACCCATCGTCCGAATTCTTCCCGTCCCTCGACTCCGGTTCCGTCGACTTCGACTTCGTCGACTTCGGTCCATTCGTCCCGCTCTCGGTCTTTCCCGTTCCAGGTCGACTCATCCTCCTCCTCCAACGGGCTCGTGGGTGCACTCGTGGTCGAGTCCGAGCCCGTGGACGCCGAAAAGAACATGCCACACGTGAGATGCGCCCGGCCGGCAGTCGGATGCGCTGAGGCAACCCGGGGGGAGCACTACTTGAGCACGACCGTCTCCGACCAGAGCGTGCCGTTGGCATTGACGAGCACGAGGTAGGTACCGGCACTCTGCGAGGTGAGGTCGACGGCGATGGTGTCCGCACCGGCGGCAAACGGCTGGCTGAGGACCGACTTGCCTTCGAGCGAGTAGACACGGACGGTTCCCTCGCCATGGTGACCGATACGCGAAATGTCGACGGTGAGATGGCCGGAGGTGGGATTGGGGAAGAACCTGACCTGGCTGTCGGCCAGCTTGGCCGGATCGCTGACCGACGACGCGCTGGTGACGACGAACGGAATGATCTCCTGGTTGCCAAAGCTGGCCAGGTACGGCGGCGTCGTCCCGCCGTTGTAGACCGTGCGGCGGACCGCATCGCGGAGGATGAACGAACCGGCGGTTCCGACGATCGGGATGAGACCGTCTCCGGCGTAGGAGTCGTGGATGACGAAGTAGTAGCACCCGTCCTCGAGGTCGAAGGTATCGAGGACCGTCTGGCGATCGTTGAATCCCTCGCCGTGGTAGAGCACCGTGCCGTCGACCGTCTGGACGTCGTAGGAGATGCCGTTGGTGACCGACGGATCGTTGGCGAGGTCATCGGTGCGGAGCGTGAGCGAGACGGGATTCTGGAACGTGGCCACGCGGTCGTACCGGCTCGACATCGTGTCGTTCGACGGATCCTCGTCGTCGGTCCCGTTCGGATTGGACAGTTCGACGGTGAACGTACCGGCGTCGGTGCCGAGATCGATACCGGGCAGGGCGATCACCGCCTCATCCATGAATTTCAGCACGCCGTGCCAGGTCTTGCTGTGATCGAGCGCACCGTTGATGCCGTAGCGGATCTCGACCGATCGCAGCATGTCCGATCCGTCGTTGCGGAACGCGATCTCCGGCGAGGTCATGTCGCAGATGGGATTGCGCCGCCGGTTGCGGAAGTCGTCGCTCGGACGCCGTATGCCCGTTACTTCAACGTCGTTGGTGAAGTTCGGCGCATGGCCGAAGAGCACCTGCGCCTCGACGATATAGCTGGCCGGGTACTGCAGCGAGTCGTTGGTGTACGGCTGCATGTTGTAGTCGATCGTATCGACGCCGCCCGGCGTGACGTAGGGCGTGATGTCGTAGAGGTCGGGGCGGACCAGATCGCCGGGGCACCAGCCGCCGCGACTGTAGTACCAGGTGCCGGACTGCGGGTACACGGGATTCTGTCCGCAGTCGCTGCGCCACAGGTGCTGGTTGAATCGCGTCGTTCCGTCGATCGCGACCGAGTGCGTGCGTTCGGCGAATTCCGCCGCGTTGTCGGTTCCGTTGAAGCCGTGGCCGGTCGTGGTGATCTTCAGCCGCGTGTACTTCGCGGCCGAGTCGATCTTCACAGGCGTCGGCACCAGCCAGTCCTCGATCGGATTGTTCGGATTGCCGTACTCGTGGGAACCCGAGTAGACGTTCTCCACGCGGAAGACATCGACCGGCGGCACGCCGTCGACGAGTTCGAAGTCGAGCGAGAAGATCGAGCCCTGCGTCCAGCCGTCGTAGACCGCGCGAATCTCCACCGAGTCATGCAGCAGGTATCCGTAATCGGTGGCGTCGAACACCCAGTCGAATTCATCGTCCTTGGGGAACCACTTGCCGTAGGGCGTGATCAGTCGGCCGATCTCGAAGGAATTGACCACCTCGTAGGGGCGCTTCGCGAATTTCGTCGACACATACAGCGTCGTGTCCGGTGCGAGGATCGTCGAGTCGACTGCTCCGAGGTCATTGCGGAAGTGGATCGTGTAGCCGGCCGGCCACGCAACCACCGTGTCGGTGGGTTCGAAGGCGTCGACCGGATCGGAGTAGTAGACGATCGACAGCGGGTCGTTCCGCGTCGAGTCGATCGTTCCGCTGGCGGGGTCGTACGTCGTGCTCCAGGTCGTGTCCCACCTGATCTCGACGGTATCGCGGATCGCGCCGTCGACGCGAAACGCCGGCGCCACCTCGGTGACCGAGTCGATCCGACCGGTGTGGTCGAGGAGGACGATCTTCGTCGTGTAGTCCCACTCGCCGCATCCGCCGTCGGGGCACTTCAGTCGGTAGTGCATGCGGATCTTGCCATACCGATGGGTCGAATCGGGGAAGACGGCCCAGCGCGTCTGCTGGCCGTGGCCGGTCCAGAGGTATCCATCGTAGACACGGACCCAGGAGGTATCGCCATCGGGTGAGGGCTGAGCGGCGGCGTGGTTGACGGCAAATGTCAGGATGGTGAGAATTCCAAGGCAGAGAGCACGGGCGACGTTCATGGTCGAATCGATACGGCAGGTTGGGTCGGCAGTGCGTCGAGGTCGCCGACGGGCAGGATTGCTACGGATTGGGGTGCGACGACAAAGGTATCGAATTGCCTGCGGCTGGCCGGGACGCCGGTGATGTGTTAATTGGACGCACTTCGATGGAATTCATACCGCCCGGAGGCATCGGTCCCATGCAATTGATTCACCTGGTACTCGCTCTTGCGGCCTGCGTTCTGCCCGTCTCATCCGGTTCGACGGTGGAGTCGAATCGACACACGAAGGATGTAGCGGTGGACGCCTCCGCGGCGGTGCCGAGGGCGTCGGAGCAGCTGGATGGAAAAATCGATCGCTATATGGACGCGGCGACCGAGACGCTCGATCCACGGGTGCAGGAGGCGCTCGAGCGGATCCCCCAACGGGATCGGCGACTCGCGGCGATGAAATACTACATGCGACATCGCGATCAGATCGACGATCGCTGGGCGTGGACCGCCGCGCAGGTGCGGGAGTATCGCGGCTCGGATGACTACCGACAGGCGATGCGCGACATCGACTCGGTCCGGGCCGAATTCGAACGGGAGAATCCGGGCTACTCGCTGTCGGTCACCACTCGCGTGCGAACGCTCCGGGCGCAGCTTGCCTCGTGGAATCGCGTCGCGTCGGTCGGCCGCACCGCCCGGGAGCTGATGGACCTGACACGCTGGATGCTCTGCGACTCATGCTGGCCCGCGCAACCCGACGGGCCGGGACTCCGGATGTTCGAGGACTTTCTCGTGGGTTCGGAGACCGATGCGCAGCCCACGGTGGCGGTTCCCGGCTATTCGCTGCACGGACGCGGTCATGCCTACGACTTCCGTGTGGTGCGGGGGCGACGGCTGGTGGCGGGGCCCTCGACGAGTTCAATCCCCGGTCGATGGGACGCAGCCGGATGGACCGAGAAGTTGAATCGCGCCGTGACCGACGCCTGCGATCGATTCGACGGACCGCTGGATGATCCGTACGAACCCTGGCATTACGAGTATATGCCGCCAACGTCGCCACCAACCGACTCGGCGTCGGCATCACAGGCGGTACAGACCCGGACGGACACCTCTGCGCATACCGAGTGAATCCCGATGCCTGACAGATGCGATGTGGACTTCGCCTGGGGCGAGCGCGGGCTCGACGCCAGGGTCGAGTCATCCGATGCAGTGGTGATCGTCGATGTTCTGTCGTTCTGCACGTGCGTCGACATCGCGGTCTCGCGCGGCGCGCGCGTGCTGCCGTACCGCTACCGGGACGCTTCAGCAGTGGAATACGCGCGTCTGCAGCACGCGATGCTGGCGGGCAGTCGCGATGACACCAATTCCCGATTCTCCCTGTCTCCCGAGTCGATGCTCGGGCTTGCACGGGACGAACGGATCGTGCTTCCCTCCCCGAACGGCAGTGCTCTCAGCGTCTCGACCGGTGCTCGTCCTACGTTCGCCGCGTCGCTCCGAAATGCCCGGGCCGTCGCGCGGGCGGTTGCGCAGACGGGCTCGCGCGTGCTGGTGATAGCCGCTGGAGAGCGGTGGACCGATGGCACGCTGCGACCGGCGGTGGAGGATTACCTCGGTGCCGGCGCGGTGATCGCTGAACTCGGAGGTCGGCGATCACCGGATGCCGCCGTTGCCGCGGCGGCCTTCCTCGGCGTCGTCTCGGCGCTTCCGGCCGTGCTCGCGGCAAGTCCGTCGGGACGGGAGCTGATCCATCGCGGGTTCGCCGGCGACGTCGAACTTGCGACGCAGCTGGACGTGAGCACGGTGGCGCCGCTGCTTCGTCGCGGGGAGTTCGTCGATGCGGTGGCGATGCTGTGAGCAACCGCCTCCGACGGACGATCGGATGAACCAGATGTACTGGGGTCGATGAGACTGGAGGATCGATGAACATTCGCAACTACAACAGACGGGCGTGGGACCGACAGGTCGAGCTGGCCAACCGGTGGACGGTGCCGGTCTCCCATGAGGAGGTCGAACGTGCCCGCGGCGGTGACTGGGCGATTCTCCTCACGCCGACCAGGCCGGTTCCGCGTTCCTGGTTTCCCGAAGATCTTCACGACGCGGAAATCCTCTGTCTGGCTTCGGGCGGAGGACAGCAGGCACCGATTCTGGCTGCCGCCGGAGCACGGGTGACGACGCTGGACAATTCACCCAGGCAACTCGAACAGGATCGGTCGGTGGCCGAACGCGAGGGGCTCGAGCTGGAAACGATCGAGGGCGACATGGCGGCACTTCCGTTCGCGGACGCATCGTTCGATCTGATTTTTCATCCGGTGTCGAACGTGTTCGTATCCGACGTGCTGCCCGTATGGAAGGAGGCGTCGCGGGTTCTGCGTCCGGGCGGGTCGATGCTCTGCGGATTCATGAATCCCGTGCAGTTCATCTTCGACCAGGAGCTGGCCGAACGGGAGCGGGTGCTGGTGGTGCGTTATTCGCTGCCGTATTCGGATCTCACGAGCCCGCCGGAGGAGCTGCGCAAGGCATATCTGGCGACGGGGGATCCGATCGAATTCGGTCACACACTTGAAGACCAGATCGGCGGACAGATCGACGCGGGACTTGCGATCACGGGCTTCTACGAGGACACCGATCCGGAGTCCGCGCTATCGGAATTCACCCCTACGTTCATCGCGACCCGTGGAACGAAGTAGCGGCCGCCACGCCGCGACCCGGCGCGAACGCCCGAGCGGCGGAAGCGACCGAAGCTGATTCGATCCCGCCTCGGCGGGGATTTATCCCTTCGGTCGAGGACGGCGAAGCAGAGACGCTCACTGCCGACCGCAGCCGACGGAAAGCAACGCTGATCAGCCGCTCGCTTCACCGTCGCCCGAAGGCCGCAGGCAGAATCCAATCCCAGCACTTCATCCAACGAAACCATGCTTCCGATCGGGGACGAAAATCCTGAGAACGCTGCGCCGCCCGTGGTCACGTGGGTGATCATCGCCGTCAACGTGCTGGCGTTCGTGGTGGAACTCATGTCGCCGGATCTCAATGCGTTCGTCTCGACCTGGGGCGCGGTGCCGAGCCGGATCGCCCACGGCCACGACCTGATCACCCTGCTGACGTCGATGTTCCTGCACGGCAGTCTGCTGCACATCGGCGGCAACATGCTGTTCCTGAAAGTCTTCGGCGACAACGTCGAGGATGCATTCGGCCACTGGTGGTTTCTGGCGTTTTACTTCCTCACCGGATTGGCGGCCCACGCGGCGTACGTCGTTGCCAATCCGAATTCCATCATTCCGACCGTCGGCGCGTCGGGCGCGATCTCCGGCGTGCTCGGCGCCTACATCGTGCTGTTCCGCCGCAACCGCGTGCGCGTGCTGCTCGGGTACTGGATTACGACCGTGCCGGCATGGCTGATGATCGGGCTGTGGGCGGCAATGCAGTTCGTGGATTCCTACCTGACGTTCATGTCGGCGGACACCGCGCAGACCGGCGGCGTCGCCTACGCGGCGCACGTGGGCGGATTCGTATCAGGTGTGGTGTTTGCGCTGATCGCCAGGTCTCGGAGTGGGGGACGACCGACGACGAGGCAGATGCCGGAGCGGTACTACTGACCGACGCGGCGTTTGGGTGCCACAGGAAAATCCTGATGACGAACGATCACGACGCGGAATCACGGAGGACGCATTGGACATCGAACGAGCAGGAACGCAGCCGGCGCAGAAGGGGCCCGGCGACTGGTTCACCGGGAGTACCGTGTGGCACACGCATCCACTGGGACAGACACTGATCCTCACCGAGGGAATTGGTCGCGTGCAACGCGATGGGGGACCTGTCAAGGAGGTCCGTCCGGGCGACGTCGTGTTGTTCGCACCGGGAGAACGGCACTGGCGCGGCGCCTCACCGGATCGTGCGATGACCCACATCGCCATCCAGGAGGCGAAGGACGGCAAGGTGGTCGACTGGATGGAGCATGTCTCCGTGGAGGAGTATCGGGCCGAGCCGGCCTCGGACTGAGCCGACGGGAAGCAACGCAGGGAGTGCACGAACGAAGCGACCCGGTTCCGCCCTCATGGTGGCCGAACCGGGTCGCGTCAGTTTCAGCATCGGCCCGTCCTTACGCCGTCGCCGCGGTCTTCTCCCCCTTGAGCAGCTGACGCAGCACGTACTGCAGAATGCCGCCGTTGCGGTAGTAGAGCAGCTCCTGCGGCGTGTCGATGCGTACCAGCGCGTCGAACTCCGTCGTGGTGCCGTCGGAGCGCGTGGCTCTGACGCGGACCATCCGGTTCGACGGAAGGCCGTTGGCAAAGCGCTCCTTCAGCCCGGTCACCGCGAAGGTCTCGCGGCCGCCGAGGTCCAGCGAGGCGGCGTTGTTTCCCTTCGTGAACTCCAACGGCAGTACACCCATTCCGATCAGATTCGATCGGTGAATTCGCTCGTAGCTCTCGGCGATCACGAATCGTACGCCCAGCAGGCGCGGACCCTTCGCCGCCCAGTCGCGACTCGAACCCGACCCGTATTCTTTCCCGGCGATGATCGCCAGCGGCGTTCCGTCCTTCTGGTACCGCATCGAGGCGTCGTAGATCGATGTCACCTCGTCGGTCGGGAAGTAGGTCGTGAAGCCCCCTTCGGTGCCGGGCGCCAGCTGGTTGCGCAGGCGCACGTTGGCGAAGGTGCCACGCATCATCACCTCATGGTTTCCGCGACGAGAACCGTACGAATTGAAATCGGCCGGAACGACGTCGTGCTCGATGAGGTACTCGCCGGCGGGCGAACTCTTCTTGATGCTGCCGGCCGGGGAAATGTGGTCGGTCGTCACCGAGTCACCCAGCAGTGCCAGCAGCCGCGCGCCCTCGATGTCCTTGAGCTCTGCCGGTTCGTCCTTCGGCATCCCGGTGAAGTAGGGCGGATTCTTCACGTATGTCGATTCCTCATCCCAGGCGAAGAGTTCCGAGCTGGGAACATCGAGCGAGCGCCACTGCTCATTACCGGTGAAGACCTCGCCGTAGGTCCTGCGGAACATGTCCATGGTGACCGAGGTTTCGATCGTCTCGTGCACCTCCTTCTGAGTCGGCCAGATGTCCTTGAGGAAGACCGGCTTGCCCTCGGCGTCGGCGCAGAGTGGATCGTTCTGCAGGTCGATATCCATGCGGCCGGCAATGGCGTAGGCAACGACGAGCGGCGGACTCATCAGGTAATTGGCGCGCACGTCGGGATTGATCCGGCCCTCGAAATTCCGGTTGCCCGAGAGCACCGAGCAGACCACCAGATTACCCTTCTGAACGCCCTCCGAGATCTCCGTCGGCAGCGGTCCGGAATTGCCGATGCAGGTCGTGCAACCGTACCCGACGGTCTGGAAACCGAGCGCGTCGAGGTACTGGGCCAGTTCCGATTTGTTGAGGTATTCAGTGACGACCTTGGAACCGGGAGCGAGCGAGGTCTTGACCCACGGCTTCGCGGTGAGTCCGCGTTCGGCCGCCTTCTTCGCCAGCAGACCTGCGGCGATCATCACCGAGGGATTCGATGTGTTGGTGCAGGAGGTGATCGCGGCGATGACGACCGAGCCGTGGTGCAGTTTGAATTCCTTTCCCTCATGCGTCACGGTGACGGCCGACGGATCGTGGCGCAGGTCCTCGCAGTTGACCGTCGGAGCCGAGCCGTCGGCGGCGGAGGTGACCTCGCGCATGAGATCGACGAACGCGCTGCGGGCTTCCGAGAGCAGGATGCGGTCCTGTGGCCGCTTCGGACCGGCGATGCTGGGCACGACCGTCGAGAGGTCGAGCGCGAGCGTCTCGGAGTACTCCGCCTCCGGTGCATCCGGTGTGTGGAAGAGACCCTGCTGCTTCATGTACGACTCCACCAGCGCGACGTGTTCGTCGCTGCGACCGGTGAAGCGCAGGTAGCGGAGCGTCTCGGCGTCGACGGGGAAGATGCCGCAGGTGGCGCCGTACTCGGGCGACATGTTGGCGATCGTCGCACGGTCGGCCAGCGGCAGGTGCTGCAGACCGGGGCCGTAGAACTCCACGAATTTTCCAACGACTCCGTGCTTGCGGAGCATCTGCGTGACGGTGAGCACCAGGTCGGTGGCGGTGGCACCCTCGGGCAGACGACCGGTCATCTTGAAACCCACCACGCGCGGAATGAGCATCGACACGGGCTGTCCAAGCATTGCCGCCTCGGCTTCGATTCCGCCGACGCCCCAGCCGAGCACGCCGAGTCCGTTGATCATCGTCGTGTGCGAGTCGGTGCCGACCAGCGTGTCCGGGTAGGCGACGTTCGCCTCGTCGTTGCCGGGCGAGTACTCGCCGCCGGGGAAGACCACGCGTGCGAGGTACTCGAGGTTGACCTGATGGACGATGCCCGTCTCCGGCGGCACGACGCGGAAGTTTTCGAACGCCTCCTGTCCCCAGCGGAGGAATGCGTAGCGCTCGCGGTTGCGGGCGTATTCGAGCTTGGTGTTGACCTCCATCGCATGCGAGCTGCCAAAGGCGTCGACCTGCACGGAGTGATCGATGACGAGCTCGGCCGGCTGCAGCGGATTGATCATTGCCGGGTCACCGCCCATCGTCGCCATCGCATCGCGCATGGCAGCCAGATCGACGACGGCAGGGACGCCGGTGAAGTCCTGCAGGAGTACGCGTGCCGGGGTGAAGGAAATCTCGACGGAGGGCTTCGCCTGCGCGTCCCAGTTGACGATCGCACGGATATCATCGGCGGTGACGCTCGATCCGTTCTCATTGCGCAGGAGATTCTCCAGGAGAACCTTCAGGGAGAACGGAAGGCGATCGAGGTTTGCGCCCTCGGACTTCAGCGCGTCGAGGCGGTAGATGCCGTAGGTGCGATCACCGACCTTGAAGCTCGATCGGGCGTTGAAACTGTTGGTCATATCCTTCACCTCATACGTGGAGTGGGTCACATCCCGGCGCATCGCGCGTGTCCGTGGGCAGGGAGGGGTGGGTACAGCAGCGCGGATTTTGTCGAGACTGGCAACATCGCCATCACCATTCACAAGGGCAAACGCCGTGCGTGAATGAGTGTAAGGTCGATGCTCACCTCCACAGCTCCTCCAGATTCACGTGCAGTCCTATGCTTCCGAACGTATCGGGGATGTCGTGGTGGTCGAAGACTTCGGCGACGTTCGTGTTGAGTCCGCCCAGCACTCCGAGCTGCAGCTGGATCTGCCAGAGCGGTTCTCCAAATCGGACGAACGCGCTGCCGATCAGCAGCGTCTCGGCGGCATCCGGATAGGCGTCGCCGCCGATGATGACGTTGCGAAACAGCGCCCGTTCGATGCGGACCGACACGCCGGTGGCGCGGTAACTGCCGAGGAAGTGCGCGTCGGTGTTCTCGCTGCCGACGTCGAACTGGGCGAAGAGTATGGTGAAGTCGCCCACACCCGGAATGTCGTATCCCGTAGAGTCGTCGTACGGCCAGTCGGAATGATGCCCGTTGCCCGCTCCGTGTCCCACACCGCCGCCGAGCATTCCCTCGAGTCGAAACGTCGGATCGAGATCGTGTGCGTAGCCGACCAGCGCCGCCTCCACGTAGTGATGCCCATTGTGCTGCGCCCGGGACGATTCATCGATCGGGTTGTAGGAGCCGAGCACCGACAGTCCGAGGTAGTCGACGGGCGTGAACGCCGCCTCCACGTCGACGCCTTCGTACGAGACGTCGATCGCCGCCGACGCGTCGCCGGCCTTTTCGAACAGCGGTGCCGGCGTCGTCGGCTGCGTGTAGATCATCGGCTCGTAGCTGCACGATGTGAGCAGGGCGGCCAGGAGGGCGAAGAGGGTGAGGCGCATGGACGATTTCAGCGGTCGGTGATAGAGCGAATACTCGTGATTCGACAGGCAAGACACGTCGATGCGCGGGCGTAACCGGACGGTCGCCAACGAGGAGCTGCGGCCGTCCACGGATGGAATTCCATGGCCGCAGCGCTCTTCGAATTCCCCCTATATTCCAAATTCGTTTTTTTCAATCCGACCCACACGAACCCAACAATGTCCGAAGAAGCCGTCACACCCCGAAGTCAGGATTACTCCGCGTGGTACATCGAGGTAGTCCAGCGCGCCGAGCTCGTCGATTACGGTCCCGTCAAGGGCACCATGGTGATCCGACCGTACGGCTACGCGCTCTGGGAGCACGTGCGTGACGGACTCGATCGGCGGTTCAAGGAGACCGGACACGAGAACGCCTACTTCCCGATGTTCATTCCCTACTCCTTCATTCAGAAGGAGGCCGAGCACGTCGAGGGCTTCTCGCCGGAGCTCGCGCTGGTGACGCACGCCGGCGGCAAGGAACTGGAGGAGCCGCTGGTGGTGCGACCGACGAGCGAGACGATCATCAACCACATGTACTCCAAGTGGATCAAGTCGTACCGCGACCTGCCGGTGCTGATCAACCAGTGGGCGAACGTGGTTCGATGGGAGCTGCGGACACGTCCGTTCCTGCGGACCTCGGAATTCCTGTGGCAGGAAGGCCACACCGCGCACGCGACGAAGGAGGAGGCCGAGGAGGAAACCATCCGCATGCTCAACGTCTACGCCGACTTCGCGATCAACGACGCGGCGATTCCGGTGATCCCGGGACGCAAGTCCAACATCGAGAAGTTCGCCGGCGCGGTACGCTCCTACACCATCGAGGCGATGATGGGTGACGGCAAGGCGCTGCAGTCGGGAACGAGCCATTTCCTCGGACAGAATTTCGCCCGGGCGTTCGACACGAAATTCCTCAACCAGAACGGAGAGCACGAATTCGTCTGGCAGACCTCCTGGGGCGTGAGCACCCGAATGGTCGGCGGAATCGTCATGACCCACGGCGACGACAAGGGACTGATCCTGCCTCCTCGAATGGCGCCCGTCCAGGCGGTCATCGTGCCGATCTGGAAGAAGGACGAGGAGAAACCGGCCGTGCGCGAGATGTGCCAGCGGGTGGAGATGGCGCTGCGCGAGGCAGGCGTGCGCGTGAAGTCCGACATGAGCGAACAGGACTCACCCGGATGGAAGTTCAACGAGTACGAGATGCGTGGCGTGCCGCTGCGTATCGAGATCGGACCGCGAGATGTGGAGAAGAACGCCGTCGTCTTCGCACGTCGCGATCGGCCGGGAAAGGAGGGGAAGGAATTCGGAATTCCGTTCGAAGAGGTCGGAAGTCGCGCCTCGGCGTGGCTCGACGACATCCAGAACGCGCTGCTGGAGCGGGCCACGGCGTTCCGCGATGAGAACATCGTGGACGTGGAGAGCATGGACCAGCTGCGCGAGGTCGTCGGCGCGAACAAGTGGGCGCGCGCATGGTGGGCGGGCTCCGACGAACAGGAGCGAGCCATCAAGGAAGAAACAGGAGCGACCATCCGGTGTTTCCCTATGGAGCAGCCGTCCGGTTCCGGCACGTGCGTGCTCACCGGGGAGCCGGCCTCGGAAGTGGCGCTCTTTGCCAAGGCCTACTGATTCAACTCAGCGCCCTCAGTCTGCTGTGTGGCTCTTCTGCGTTGCCGTCGAAGGATGAACCACAGGGGACACCGAGGGCACGAAGGGGGTGTGCTATGAACCGTGTACTACTGCTTGCTGCTGGTGTGCTCACCGCGATTGCATTCGCGGCGTGTGACTTCTCGTCGACCGAACCGACCGCCACCACGATGCGCGACGTGACGATGACGATCGATCCGTACGCCGGTGCGATGCCGTTGCAGGCCAACACGGCCGTCAACGACGGCGGCCTGGAGTACCGCGTCTCGCTGATGCGGTTTTTCGTTTCGAACCTTGTGCTGCTCGACACTGCGGGCAACCGCGTCGGGGTGACGCAGCTCGACAGCGCGGGGAATCCTCTGGAGTACAACCTCACGTTGTGGGATCTGGTTCGACCGGAATCGCACACGATTCGATTCCGTGTCCCGGAGGGTGCCTACACCGGAGTCGAATTCTCGATGGGTGTACCCGACACCGACGCCACGTGGGGAATGCTGAATCACTCCGACGCGTCGCTGATGCACTATCCGCTCGACGTCGACGCGGACATGTACTGGGCCTGGAATCCCGGCTACGTGTTCTTCAAGGTCGAGGGGCAGTCGCACGTGGACACGGCGTGGACGAACTTCGTCTACCACGTGGGCGAGGACCGGCGCATGATGCAGCAGACGTTGATGGCGCCGTTCACGGTATCCGGCACGGACACGCAGCTGCACGTTCGCGTGGATGCCGACCGTTTGTTCGAGAGTCCGGCGGGCGACCGCGTACCTGACATCACCGGCACCGAGGACGAGCGGATCGTCCATGGGGGCGCAATGGCCGACAGCATGGTGGTCAACGTCACGCAGCCGGGCTTCGCGACGCTGGTACCATGAGGCGGTGGATATCGATTCTGACGACGCCCGTGGTGGCGATGCTGATCGCTGGGTGTTCCGGGGGCCCGGTCGACGCACCCGAGCAGCCGCTGGTCTCCGGTGCCATCGGATTTCCCACCGATTCCGATTCCTGAGGGGAACGACCTGACAGCGGCACGTGTGGCGCTTGGCAGGCGGTTGTTCTACGACACACGATTATCGCGCACCGGTGGTATCTCCTGTGCGAGCTGTCACCAGCAGTCGCATGCATTTGCCGACCCGCGGCCGGTGAGCGTCGGAGTCGACGGACTGACCGGTACGCGCAATGCGCCGTCGCTGACGAATACCGCCTACAACGCGAGTTACTTCTGGGATGGCGGGGTGCCGACGCTGGAGCAGCAGGTGATCGTGCCGATGACGAACCCTCGTGAGATGGACATGACGATGGCACTGGCCGTCGATCGGATCGCTTCGGATTCACAGTACGTGCAGATGTTCCGTGCCGCCTACGACACGCTGCCATCACCGGGCACGCTCACACGCGCGATCGCGGCATTCGAGCGCACGTTCCTCAGCGGCAACAGCCGCTACGACCGCTACAATCGCGGCGACGAGTCGGCACTGAACGAATCGGAGAAGCGGGGAATGACGCTCTTCTTCAATGAGCGTGGCGACTGCTACCACTGTCATGTCGGATTCAACCTGACGAACAACACGTTCCGCAACGACGGATTCACCGGACATCCCGACAGCGGGCGCGCACGGATTACCGAGCGTCCGGAGGACATGGGGAAGTTCAAGGTTCCGACATTGCGCAACATCGCTCTGACGGCACCCTACATGCACGACGGGTCGCTGAAGACGCTCGAGGAGGTGATCGACCACTACTCGCGGCAGGACCAGGAGCATCCGAACGCCGATCCGATCATCCGGCCACTCGGGCTGACGCCGCAGGAGCGCCAGGACCTGCTGGCGTTTCTCAGGACGCTGACCGACGAGTCGTTCGTCAACGACACGCGGTTCGGTCCGCCTGAGTGAGCAATTCGTTCGGAGCAGGCAGAATCGCGTCGGGCGCCGTCGAGGAATTGAATCAGGAGGGAGTACGGAGGGGAAACCGCCGCCCACCGCAACCGCAGAGCCCTCGTGTTCGCCGCGATTCGGGCATCCGACCGCGGGACGCGTGAGGGCACCGTCACCATGATTTCGAGGACGACAATGTTCAGGATTCTACTCAGCACGAGCGTGCTGTTCACCATCATCTCCGTCGCGGCCAGCGCACAGGATGCGCGGGTGCGGTGGGTGGTACTCGACCGTGATGCGGCTCCGGCGGACGTGTACCTGAGCGACGCGACCGCATCGATGCAGCCGATCGGGAGCGGACTCGCGTACCTGCAGGCAGGCACGCTTGCGCCGGCGGGATCGGGATTCGATACGATCGTCGTCACCGAGGCGGGCGCTGCCACGCAGGTACGGGAGAGTTTCCTGCGATTCCTCGGATCGTCGAACGCGTATACGTTCTTCAGAATGCCCGACTTCAACGGCGAGCCGCTCGTGCTGCAGGAGAAGCGGGCCCATCCGTATTCGCCGCCGGCCGGCATGGGAGCGGTGGCGACGCTGCATGCCGACGCCGCTCTGGATACCATCACGATCCGCGTCATCTCCACGACCGATACGCTCGCGTACCGGGATCTGGTCTACACGGGTGGATCGTCCCATGAGAACGTCACCGCGGGTCCGGTACTCATCGAGGTGGCGCGACCGGGTGGTGAACTGCTCTTCCGCGGCTCCGACACGATTGCCGAGGGGGAGCTTTCGACGTACATCGTCACGTGGACGCCGGCGGTGGGGGTACACGTCTCGGTGCTCGACGACGGTGACACGTCGGCGCAGGCGGAGCTGCCGGAGCTGAATCCGATGCGGATCACGCGGGTCGAGGCCGCAACGGTGTCGGGCCTGCGCCTGGCGCCGAATCCGGCGTCGCAACGCACGGTGCTGCACTACACGCTCGAGCACGCGGGGCATGTGCATGCCGGGCTGTACGACATCGCCGGACGGCTCGTCGCCGAGCCGCTCGACGCCGAGCGGCCGCGCGGGGAGGGAATTCTTCCGATCGACCTAACGGCGGTGGCTCCCGGACGCTATACCCTGCGACTCGACGTGGATGGGACCACGCGCGAGTCGATGCCGATCATCGTGGTCCGCTGAGAAGTTCCTGGCACTGCAGTCCGGGTGAACCTCCGCTGCGAGCTGCGGCAAATCTATGAACGGCCGCATGCCGTGCCGTCCCGGGGTGGCCGGCGTTCCCTCGACGGGAGCATCGAGTTGATGGTACGGTTGTTGGACATGGGGCTCCCATGAAACCATTTATCGTCATCATCGGTGTGGGGCTGCTGCTGGCATCCTGTAATTCGCAGCCGGGCAACCAGAGCGCCGCGGTTCCCGCCGACAGCGCCGCGTTGCGCTCGGATACTGTCGCCGAACCCGGATCGCGCGTCGCCGACAGCATCGTTCCCAGCGCACTCAGCGAGGCGGAGGAATTCTCCGAGGACATTCAGGATCAGATCGCAGCCAACCAGTGGAGTCGGGCTGCGGCGACCGCCGATTCAATCACCTCCCTTGCCGACACGCTGGCACGCACCGCGCACGCGGCGGACGTCGCCGCCTACCGTCGCGAAGCCGACAGCGTGCGAACATCGATCGAACGCCGTGATCGCCTGGGGGCGCTTGTCGCGGCCAACGCAGTGTCACGCGCGGTCACGGATATGACCGCGAACTATGCGACCGTCATTCCGATCGACGTGGGGTACATGGACGTGGCGACGCGCGAGGCCATCTATGCGGCCGACGCCGGAGCGTGGGATCGGGTGAACGCGGCGGCCGGGGAGATCAGAGATCGATACGACGCGGTGAAGGCGCACGTTTCGGCCGCCAGTCCCGACCTCGCGATGCGCATCGATGCACACCTGGCGACGCTCATGAAGGATGCGTCGGTGAAGAACGCATCAGGTGCGAAGGCGGCCGCCGGCCAGCTGGGTGAAGATGTCGATGCGATCGAGAGGACGTACTCCTCATGAACGGCCGCTCACTCCTCCTCGGTCACCACCCACCGTTCGGCGATCTCGTCGGGCATTGCGTCAATGAAGCGTGATGGCTTCGAGAGCGTCATGCCGCTCTCGCGGTCGTAGATGTTCGTCGGATAGGTGAGGATCAGACGGTCCTTCGCGCGTGTGGTCGCCACGTACATCAGACGACGTTCCTCCTCCATCGAATCGAGCGACGCCGCCGCACGGGTGGAGGGGAAGAATCCGTCGAGCGCCCAGATGACGAAGACCGAATTCCACTCGAGTCCCTTTGCGGAGTGGATCGTCGAGAGCACCAGCTTCTCGTCCTCGCTGGTCGTGTCGCCAAGTTCGGTGACCGATTCGGTCGGCGGCTCCAATGCCATGTCCGACAGGAATGAATTCAGCGAACGGTATCGCGCGGCGATTTCGCCAAAGACCTCCACATCCTTCATCCGCTTGTTGTAGTCGTCGTACTTCTTCTTCATGATCGGTCGGTAGTACGCGACCAGGGCGTCGACCTTGTCGGCGACGCTCAGACGTTCATCGGCGATTCCCGCAAGCATCGTGAAGAGTCTGCCCACCGCGTCGTTGCCCGCCTCACGTGCCACCTTCGCGCCCTGCTTCGTCAACAGCGCCCGACCGCTGTTGATCTCCTCGATCACCCGCTGCGCCGTGCGCGGCCCCACGCCTCCCAGCAGCAGCAGTATCCGATGCCAGCTGACGACGTCGCGCGGGTTGTGCACCACGCGCAGGTGCGCGACCAGGTCCTTCACGTGCGCGGTCTCGACAAATTTGAACCCGCCCATCTTGATGTACGGAACGTTCGCCTTGTTGAGCTCGATCTCCAGGTCGAAGGAGTGGAAGCTGGAACGGAAGAGCACCGCGATCTCGTTGAGCTCGACGCCCTGTTCGCGCAGGTCGAGCACCTGCTGGACGATGAACTGCGACTGCAGCTGCTCGTTTGCCGCGGAGATGATCATCGGCCGATCACCGCCGGTACGTCGTGTGAACAGATGCTTCTCGTATTTCTCGGCGGCGCCACGCAGGATCTCGTTGGTGAAGTCGAGTACGGGCTGTGTCGAGCGGTAGTTCTCCTCGAGCGTGATCACGGTGGTCGGGTCGAACATCTTCGGGAAGTCCATGATGTTGCGGAAGTTCGCGCCGCGAAAACTGTAGATCGACTGGGAGTCATCGCCGACGACCATCACGTTGCGGTGACGGGCGGCGATGCGCCGGACGATTTCGTGTTGCAGGCGATTGGTGTCCTGGTACTCATCGACCATGACGTAGCGGTGCTGCGAACTGAGTCGCTCTTCGACGTCGGGGTGGTTCTCCAGGAGCATGACCATGTTGACCAGCAGGTCGTCGTAGTCCATGATGTTGTGCGAGCGCTTGTACTCCTGGTAGGCGCGGGCGAGGTCGTCGAGGTCGTCGATCTCGTTGCGGTAGTGCGGGTAATCCTCCTCGATGATCTCCCGCATGGGGGTCATGCGATTGACCGAAGCGGAGATGAGCGAAGCGATGGTCTGTTTGCGGGGGAAGCGGCGTCGGCGCGAGTCGAGTCCCATGCGGGCTCGGAGCAGATTCACCACGTCCTCTGAATCGCCCTGGTCGAGAATCGTGAAGGAATTCTCATAGCCAAGCAGCGGTGCGTAGCGTCGGAGCGTGAGGTTGGCGAAGGAGTGGAAGGTGCCGCCGTCGACCTGTTCGGCGCGGTTGCCGACGAGCATGGCGGCGCGGCGGAGCATTTCCTGCGCGGCGCGGCGGGTGAAGGTCAGCAGGAGAATGTTTTCAGGGCGGATACCCGACTCGATCATCCGGGCGACGCGGTAGACGAGGGTGCGGGTCTTGCCGGTACCGGCTCCGGCGATTACCAGCAGAGGCCCATCGATCTGCTCGACGGCACCGAGCTGCGCGGCATTGAGTTCCTCCGCATAGCGGATGCGATACTGCACACGATCGAGTTCATCCCGGCGCTTGAGGACGAATCGTCGCCGCTTCGGTTCCGGGTCGGGCGGTGGCGTAGGGAGATTGCGCTGGTCGGGCATCGCGATGGTCGATTACGGCGTCGGTGCATGGAGCATGTCGGATGGAATTTGGGAAACTACGACCGGGGGTCAATGCGGCGCCTCGGCCGGCCGCTGCGGAAAGACCAGGATGCAGCCGACCATCACCACCACGATCACCAGCGAAGCCATCGCGCGGCTCAAGTCGAGTCCGCCGGAACTCAACGGCTTGTCGAGGAAGTCCCCGACCACCGCTCCGAGTGGACGTGTGAGGATGAACGCAGTCCAGAAGAGCGCCGTGTGGGAGATGCTCGTCCAGTAGTAGAGCGCCGCGACGAGCGCCAGTGCGCCGATGAAGATTCCGATGCCACCGAGATAGCCGATGCCTGCCGAGTCCGCCGTCCAGTCACCCAGCGCGGTGCCGAGTGTCTGACTGAACATGATCGTGACCCAGTAGAAGATTTCGACGCTCGGCCGGCGGACGGTCTCGATCGACACCGATCCCATCGTCGCCTTCCAGGTTACCAGCGAGGTGATCAGCAGCCCGAAGAGCAGCAGCGAGCCGCCGGGATATCCGATGCCGAGCGAACGGTCGGCGAAGTCGGCCATCGTCGTGCCGACCGTCGTGGTCGCCACGATCGTGAACCAGTAGAGGAACGGATGGAAGCGGCCGAAGCGAATCTGAAGGACGACCGCGATCAGGAAGACTGCACCGAAAATGGCGGTCGCCACGAGGTACCCGAGATTGAGCGACATCGACACGGTGTCGCCGAACGTCTCGCCCAGCGTCGTCGCCAGAATCTTGATGATCCAGAAAACGAGCGTGACCTCGGGGACCTTGCTGAGGGCCTCGGCTGCGTCGGTCTGTTCGTACATCGTAGTGCAAGGACGTGAGTGTTGTTCGTGGTGCAGTCCGCAATGAATGCCACCTGCACGTGTGGTGATCCGAAGCGGTCGTCTCCGGGTTCAGAACATCGGACCGGGACCCCGGTGCCGATCGACACCGGGAATCCCGGCCTGGGTCATGGTTCAGCAACGATGCGACGTCAATCGTCGCGGCGCTCGTTGCCCTCGAGCTCGGGCGCGTTGTCATCCTCGGCGCCGCGTTCGATCTCGAGCACCTTGCCGTTCGCGCTGAGTTCGATTTCCACGCGCTGATCGTGCTGTGTACCGACGAGACTGTAGACAAGCGCGCCATCTTCGCGCTCGGTCGCAGCCGACGACAGCGTGACGCCCGGCACGGCGGCCTTTGCCGAATCGATGACCGCGCTCGGCACCGACGATACCTGTACCGGCTGTTCGCCGTTGTTCTGAGCGCTGAGTTTTACGGTGCCGGCCAGCAGCACCACGAGTGCGACGAGCGCATAAGGGGATTGCTTCATGGGAATCTTCCGGATGTATTTCAGATTGAGTTCCAGGTGTCGGGGCGGGCTCCCGCCCGGGGATCGGCAGTACAGAACTGTCGGCCGACCCCGGTGCCGACATTCAAGGATACTGTGGCAACCTGAACTCGACCTTAATCACGCCCGGCTACGACTGACTCTGCGCCACCGGCGGGTTCGCGACCAGTTCGACGACGACGGTCGTGCCGGAGCCAATGGTGCTGTCGATCGAGATCGTCCCGCGATGCACCGTCGCAATCCAGCGCGCAATGCTGAGGCCAAGACCGCTTCCGACCTCGCCGGGTTGCCGTGCGGTATCCCCCCGGTAGAATCGGTCGAAGACGCGTTCGAGTTTGTCCGACGGAATTCCCGTACCGGTGTCGGCTACTTCCAGCCGGATGCCGGTGCCGGTCCTGGCCAGAGAGAGGGTGATCGACCCGCGAGCGGTATGGCGACAGGCGTTGCTCACAAGATTCAACAGCATTCGGCGGATCAGTTCCCGGTCTCCGCTGAATTCCACCGGATCGCAACGGGACAAAAGCACATCGACATCGTCGGCGCTCTTGAGCATTGCTGCATCGTCGAATACGTCGCGTACCAGTTCGTCGAGCCGGAAGGTCGATACGTCGAGTGCGAACCGCTCGTTATCGGCCTGTGCAAGGAGCAGCAGGTTGTTGACCATTCGACTCATCGAAATCGCGCGGTCGAGCGATCGCTGCAGCGCCACGCGTGCATCCTCCGGCAGGTCCGGCTGCTGGTAGGTCCGTTCGAGTTCGCCCCGCAGGATCGTCAGCGGTGTCCGCAGTTCGTGCGCCGCATCCTGGGTGAAGTGGCGCATCCGCTCGACGCCTTCTCCAAGGCGTGCAATCATCCGATTGAACGTTGACACGAGCGTTCCGAACTCGTCAGTGCCATGGTAGGCGGGGAGCCGGCGGTTCAGGCTGTCAACCGATACCGACTCGGCTGTCTCGGCCAGCGCGACCACGGGCCTCATGAAGATTCGGGCCAGCAGATAGCTGACGATGGCTATCAACGCGAGACTCAGCGGAATACCGATGAGCGCCATCGACCCGAACTGCACGGCGATGGTCTGCATCGCGTCGTTTCGTTCGCCGATCAGGAGCTCGCCCCATTCGTATCGTGACCACAACAGCCGAAAGCGATCCCGGCCGATTTCACGATTCAATGCCGCCGCGCGAGCTCGGCCATTGCCTCGGTCGAGGCCCCGCAGCAGGTTCGAATCGGCGTTGCCGACGAATTCCATTCCGTCGGAACTCCGGAGAGCGAAGAGTACGATCGAGGAACTTCCGTCGTGCTGCTCCACGATTTCATCTCTCAATTCCGCGACGAGCTGCCGATCGCTGCCACGACGGCTCTGTGTGAGGGCGGGAAACTCGCTGCGCAGCATTTGCACGAGGCGTGCGCGCTCGTGCATCAGTTCGCTGTCGATGTCCCGTTCGATGCCGTGGCTCGTTGCGATCGCACCGCCAACGACGATCAGTGCGAAGAGCACGACGTAGACGGTTGCGATCAGAACGGTCAGGCGCGTCCGGATCGAAAGGTTCACGGCTCGGGGTTCCTCATGACATATCCCCCGTTTCTGACGGTGTGAATCAGCCGCGGGCGACCATTGCCCTCCAGTTTCGCACGCAGTCGGCGGACGTATACCTCGATGAGGTTGTAGTCGCTGCCGAACTGATGGTTCCAGACATGCTCTGCAATCATACCCTTACTCAACAACCGCCCACGATTACACATCAGATACTCGAGTATCGCGTATTCGCGGTTCGTCAGGTCGACGTGGCGTCCGTCGAGGGTCACTTCGTGCGAGGCGGTGTCGAGTCTGAGGTCGGCAACGGATGTGACCGACGACGTTGCAGCGGTTCCTCTTCGCAGCAGCGATCGGACTCGCGCGCGAAGTTCCGCCACGGCAAATGGTTTGACCAGGTAATCATCGGCGCCGGCGTCCAGTCCGGCAACGCGATCCCCCACGGCACCCCGGGCGGTGAGCATGAGAATCGGGGTGGCGAGGTCCGAGGCGCGCAGGTTCCGCACGATCGACAGGCCGTCGCGACCGGGGAGCATCAGGTCGACGACGAGCAGATCGTATTCCTCGGCGCGAGCAGCGCGCTCACCGGAAATTCCGTTTCCAACCGCATCGACGACGTGGTGCTCCTCGGTGAGGACGTCCACGAGGAACGACAGCACGTCCGGTTCGTCTTCAATGACCAGAATTCGCATGTCAGCGCCAGCGCTCAGGGTTCCTCAATTGTCACGTCCCTACCGCGGAATTTCAAATTCAAACCGTACCTGCTCATCGTCGTCGCCCGGGTGGTAGATCACCTCGCCGATGCCGTGGTACCCCTCGGGAATCTCCATCTCCGGAAGCGTCGCATCCATCCGCACCGGGATGTAGGGCACCAGATCGGTGCTGCCGAAGCCGCCCAGCGAGCGGTCTTCGCTCGGATGCACGTGCTCCTCGAGGATCGACACCGGAATCGACAGCGATTGCGGATCGGTCGCCGCTGCGCCGAACACGATCTCCAGCGTGTACGTCGTCTCGCCTCCCTCGAAGTTCGGCAGGAACAGCTGCGCCGATGGCTTCTGGAACGACTCTTCGGACTGCACGAAGCCGGACGAATCGATCAGCCGCACGAGGATGTCGGTCGCCTTGTTGTAATCCTCGGGTGAGAACGTCGGCGTGATCCAAAGCGCGCCGTCGTGCGCGTGCATCGTAATGGGAATCCGCAGACGATCGCCGTCGAGCGTGTCGCGCAGCATCCGCGCGTAGCCCTTGACCGTGTAGGCAAA
Source organism: Chlorobiota bacterium (assembly GCA_963711465.1). Lineage (GTDB taxonomy): Bacteria > Bacteroidota > Ignavibacteria > OLB7 > OLB7 > CAVQEG01. The sequence continues at coordinate 105,831 of CAVQEG010000002.1, read as the reverse complement.
TCGACCCTTGACCAGCTGCTTAGCCGTGCTGCGCGCCGTCACGTGCATCCCGCGATGCGCACCGCCGGAATCGACCTGCGTCGCGACCTCGAGCATCACCGCTCGCGCGTCGAGTGAGTACCGCGAGCCGCTGCCGGAGCCCGTGAAGCCGTCCGATTCCACCACCACCTCGACGACGCCGTCGCCGAGATCCTTCGTGGAGATCAGCGTCGAGCCCTGGTCCCGTTCCAAACCGTCCACGGTCGGCAGGTACCCGGCGTTGTAGCCGTGGCGATCGATCACCGTGCCACTGACGTGCGATGAGGAACCGTGGGGAACCGAGAGGGTGAATTCGATGGCGGCGGCACCGGCCGGCGGCGCGAAGTAGTATCGCCGTGTGAGCCCGGCGCCCAGCGAATCGCTCGCCACATGCACCGCGTATCCGTCGGCAGGCGGGAACGTGTAGGGGACGATGATGGTGTTCAGCAGTGAGAACTCGACCGCATCGGAGTCGGGTGCGGACGTTCCGGATGCACGTCGAGCGAGAATTCGTGCTGAATACAGACCGGGCGTGCGAAGCTTCGCGCCGTCATAGACGACGTCGATCGACGCCGGCGCAGCACCGCGAATGTAGACCGTGCTCTGGATCGGTCGCAGCCAGTCGGCCGTCGGCTCGAGCGTGTAGGCCCGGAAGAAGTCGTCGTCGAGCGTCGGCTGACGTCGGTTGACCACGAAGGTCTGTCGCCAGCTCCCGTCCGGCACGTAGGTGCTGCGCCAGAAGGCGGTCGGTCCGCGGTCGTCGGGGTAGTTGGGGGAATACGTGGAGATCACGTAGTCGAGCGCGTCGTCGGCGAAACCGCTCGCGTGGTAGCGCTTGAGCAGATCGTAGGCGGCGCGCACGTTCACCACGCCGCCGCCCTGTTCGACCTCGGCGTAGTTGCGCAGATGTCGGGCCGAGTAGCGAAGCGCACGCCGGACGACCGACTGTGTGGGAACCCAGTCGGGGTACTCCTGCCGCATCGCGCTGAGCAGCAGCGCCACGACGCCTGTCGTGTACGGACTCGCCATCGACGTACCGCTTGCCTTGGGATCGAAGGCGAAGCGGGTGATTGTGCTGACGGCAGTGCCGGGCGCCAGCACATCGGGCTTATCGACCTCTCCACCGCGAGAGGAAAAATCCCAGATGATGTCCTGACCGAGCACCGCGCCGTAGCTGTCGGCACCGATTCCGCGCGGCAGGAGCGCGCCGACGGTGATCAGGTTCGAGGCCGAGGCGGGAATTCCGACGGTCGACAGGCCCGGGCCCTCGTTGCCGGCGGCCGTGACCACGTAGAGGTTCGGATGCCGTTCGATCAGTCCGTTGAGGTACGTCTCCATCGCGGCGCGTCCTTCGATGGAGGAACCGATTCCGAAACTCATGTTGACCACCACCGGCGTGTTCTGCGTCGCAAGGGAATCGGCCAGGGCTGCCGCCCAGTCGTAGGCGTGGCGCATGCTTCCGGTGACGGTGTTGTCGCTGTAGCGGTCGCCGGAGAACTTCGCGCCGATGATCTGCGCACCCGGCGCGACGCCGTTGTAGCCCGCCTCGCCGTCGATCCCGAAGCCGGCCGCGATTCCCGAGACATGGGTGCCGTGCCCGTTCATATCGTACACGAACGTCACGCGGTGCGCCGTGCTGTCGATGCGTGCTGCGACGGTGATCGGCGAGCGTCCCTCCTGGCGCTGACGGAACGTAAACCACTGCTGATGTTCGCTGAAACTGCCGACCGGCTTCTCGCCCACCATGCTGGAATCCGCATCGGTGTCGACGACCACCTGCCAGCCCGACGGAGTGCGGTACAGGAGCACGCCGAAGATGGAGGTGCTGACGCCGTCGCCGTCGAAGTCGCGGACGGAGGAATTCCGATAGTCGCTCTCGTCGATGCGACCGATGTACACGTCGTCGATCGATCGCCCGGCCGACTCCCCGCTCTTACCCTCCTCGTCGTCGAGTGCCCCCAGATGGTGGAGCCGCACGGGGACGTCCTGTGCGAAGGCGACGGTATCGGTCGAGGAACGCTGAACGGTGGCGGGGACCAGGTCGACGACGTTGGAACCGGAGAAGTCGAGCATGTCGATCACCTTCGGCGCACCGGTACTCGTGCGCAGCAGGCCCGGAATGGACGGGTCGACGCCGGTGTCGAAGACGACGATGACGACGCCCCTGCCGTCGTACGTCGGATGCGCGTGGAGGAACGTGTCGATGCCTGCGGTCGACAGGGACATGAAGTGCCAGGGCGGGAGGTAGGCAGTGTCGGCGTTCGCTGCACCGGTCGTGGGTGCTGAGGGCGGCGGCGTGGTTGGGACGACGGTGGTGCTGGAGCTGCCGCAGGAGCAGAGCAGCAGAGCGACGGCAGCGGGCAAATAGCGAAGGCGCATCCGGTGAATCCTGATCGGGTTTGGCGGGACAGATCCGCAAGATACGGTGAGCGGATCGGAGGCGGAGGTCGGGCCGGAACTCGGCTTCGGCTACCGTCCACCGGAGATTCCGAGGCGGATGTCGATCCCGACCTTCGTCGTGCTCCGCCGAATGTCACGCGATCCTTCCGCATCGGGAATCGTCGCTTCGTAGCTGACGAACGCCGAGGCCGTCACTGCCTGCGAGAGACTGTAGCGGATGCTCGGCCGCAGGTTGATCGTCGTCGAGCCGTCATTGTTGCCCGCCGGCTTGAAGTCCACCAGGTTGAACCGCTTCGTGTTCTTGCGGCTGTAGCCGAAGAGCAGGGAGAACTCGAGATCGTTCTTCAGGTCCAGACCGAAGATGGGCAGCTTCATTCCGCGGCGCTGGTAGCTCAGCTGCAGCTGGATTTCACTGGTGAGGTCCTGTGAGATCTCGGGCGAAGCGGTCACCAGCGCGAAATCGGTCGTCGTGTTATAGGTCAGCGCGGCGCTCGTGGTGCCATTGAACACGTCGGGCTTGCCGGTGACGTTGACTTGCAGCAGCGGACTGAATCCACGCGAGACCGTCTGCGTCTCGGGCACGTCTCCCTGGTCGGTCTCGCGATGGTTGCGCGTGAAGCGGCTGGTGTAGGCATGCCGGATCGAGACGCTCTGGGCGAAGCCGGAGAGGAACGGAAGGTTCTCCAGGCCATTCCAGACGAAGGTCCAGTTGACGCGTGGCAGGTACGAGCCGATATCGCCCGGCAGCCAGTTGAAGGCCTCCAGCTGGTTCTCGAACGTCTTGGAGAGCACGTCGGCGAGCTGGCGGTTGTAGAGGCCGCGGGCCTGGTCGTAGGCGTCGATCTCGGCCTGTGTCGCGCCGGTGGGAGGCGGCGTGGGCTCGACAAGTGTGGCCTTGCGACGCGCATATTCCGCCACCACTCCTTCGATGTTGTTGCCGAACGGATCGATGCCGAAGATCGACGGGACGCTGAGGTAGGTGCGGCTCAGATTGCCGGTCAGCGTCCGGATTCCGCGGGTGACCTCACCGTTGGCGTCGGTGGTGATCGGCACGTTGTCGTTGTACCCCCAGTCGACCTGCCAGTTGAGGTTCAGCGACGCACCCGGCCAGAGCGCGCGGCTGGTGCTTGCGGTCAACGTGTTCTTCTGCGAGTAGTTGTCCTGGACGTAGATGTTCGGTGCCCGCAGCCCGGGCTCCTCATTGACGCTGACGAAGGGGAAGCCGGAGCTGAGGCCGAAGTGGAGGCGGCCGTGCGGGTCGTTGGTCAGACCGAGCTGGTAGGCCATGCCGGGACCGAAGTCGGGGGATTCGGAGCGGAAGAGCAGACTGCGTCCCCAGAAATTCGCCAGCCCGTTGCCACCGCGCACCCCGGGGTTGACCGAGCTGTTGTTCTGATTGAACGTGAAGTTGACGTGGTCGTAGTCGAGCAGGGGAATCTTGATGAGGTAGCGCAGGATCGTCGCCAGCGCTCCGTCGCCGGTATCGCCTTCATCCTCGGTGCGGCCGCGCGGCCGCGCGTCGCCCCAGATCAGGTTGGCAATGTCGTGCAGCCGCACGTCGAGTCCCAGCGTCGCGGTTGAGTTCCACTGCGCCGACTTGGTGAAGCTGCTGGTGTTGAGCGACTGCGTGAGGTTGTCGTTCCACGAATAGGTGACCGAGTAGCGAGCCGTCGGCGTGACGAAGCGGTCGATATCGGGGATGAAGGGAATTCGGGGTCGCGTATTGAAGCGGATATCCTGCTGCGAGTGCGTGTCGTAGCCGAAGTTGAAGACCCGGCCTTCGTTGAAGAACAGATCCGAGGTGATATCGGATGCCAGGCGTTGATGGCCGAATTCATCGGTCTCCAGATGCACCAGCGAGCTCTTCGCGTCGAGCGTGTAGTCGGTCGTCAGGTTGACGATGCCGCCCTCGGTCATCTTCCAGCTGAAGTTCACGTTCCGCCCGGCGTAGAAATTCCGGACGACCGGTTCGGGATTCTCCAGTTCGCGGAGCTTCTCGATCGCACGGTCGCGATGCACGTTCATGCTGGCGGTGAAGCTCGTCGGCAGAAGATGGATTTTGAAGTCCTTCCAGAAGTCGAGCACGGGCACCTTGTCGAGGATGCCGCCGAATGGTTCGACGTCGAAGTTGGGGGGAATCGCCACCGAGTACTGACCCCGGAAATCCCATCGCCAGTTGAAGCTCTGCTCCACTTTCGTCGAGCGCAGTCGCTCCTGGCTGTAGTCGTAGCCGAAGGTGAAGCCGTTGGCGATTTTCTTGACCAGCCACGATTCGCCGGGGAAGACGAGTTTGAAATTCGAGAAGGCGAACGCATCGCTGACTCGCAGGAGTTCCGAGGCGTGCTGCACGCTGTCGGCCTGATGTCGCGCCTCGTCGGCTGGCAGGTTTGAATTCAACACCTGATCGACGGCCGCGCTCACGGCCACGTCGGAGCCCTCGAGGTACAGCGGATGCTCGATGCGCTCGATGTGGTTGTAGGTGAACGGAATGGTCGACTGCTTCAGGGGGGCGGGCAGGAACTTCTCGAGCTGGAAGACGGAGTTGACGGCCCAGTCGGTCGTCTGCGATCGATTGCCGAATCGCTCCTCGAGCCGGTGGAAGTTCGGGTTGTACCGTGAGGCGTTGTAGTTGATGGTACCGACGTCGGCGAGTTTCAGTCCCGCCTGCATGGTGGCAGCCCAGTCGTTGGCGTCCTCGGCGCCGACGGCGCGGAGTTCGTCGACCCACATGGTCGTGTTGAGGTCGCCGGGGTAGGCGTTGTTTTCGATGCCGAAGGCGATGAACTGAACGCTGGTGAGCGACGGCTGGCCACGAACGGCGAACTGTTTGTCCGGTTCACCGGGAACGGGGTAGACGCTGACGCCGGCGGTGTTCTGTCCATTGCGCGCCTGCTTGATGGCGGCGAGGTCGGCGAAGTTGATTTCGTAGCCGTTCCACCCGCGCAGCAGGGGAACGCGGTACTCGTAGTAGTTGAGCGAATCGAAGCCGAACCGCATGAAGGCGACCACCTTCGGCGGCTGTCCCTGCAGTTGCTCGATGTCCATGTCACCGCTGCCATGCAGGAAGAACTTCATCTGTTTGTAGTTGAACAGATCGAAGGCCTGGGGGCGGATACGGGCGGCGGCGCGCTCCTCACCGCGAGGCAGGTCGTTGACGCGAACGGCGAGCGACTGCTCGTTCTTGTAGACGTCGGTGGCCTGGTCGATCTCGCGCTGCAGTCCGGGCGGGAGCGTGTAGAAGTCGGGCGCCTGGGCGTTGTCCTCGAGGTTGACGAACGCGATGTCGAGGTTCTTGTCGACGGTGCTGTCGACGGGCTTGTTGAGGTCGCGCCAGTCGGAACCGACGAGGTTGAATTCAGCGAGTCGGACGTGGGTACGACCGCCGGCGGCGCCGCTTTTGAACCAGACGCGGACGTACTGGACGTTGGTGAAGGAGGGATTGCCGACGGTCTTGTAGCCGGTGCGGATGGGGATCCGGTACTGGCGCCAGTTGTAGCCACCCTTGCCGACGATCTGGGAGTTGCGCTGTGGATCGGGATCGAGATCGACTTCGTACTGGAAGTAGGAGTTGTCGAGGTCGACGCCGCGGTTGCCGTTGAGATCCTCGCTGTCGGGGATCGGAGCGCGCTCCTGGCCGACGTTGCCTTCGAGTCCGTTGACCCGCGTGTAGTCATCGGGATTGTCGCTGCCGTAGGCGCTGAAGGAGTAGTCGTCGCGGGCGGGATCGGATTCTCCGGAGAGCGCAGGGAAGGCGGCACGCTCCTGATCGTCGTTCTTCGCGTCGATGCCGACGTCCTCACCCTGGTTGAGGACGTCGTCCATCTGCGGATTGTTCGGCGTGATGCCGTCCTCGGTATCGAGTTTGTAGTTGGGAATGACGTCTTCGGAGACCTGGCCGATTTCGACGAACATCTTGGCATCGGGATCGGCCTGATCGACGGCCATGGTGATCTCGATGTAGTCGATGTTCTCCTCATTGAGGTTGGCGGCATAGAACGACAGCGAGCGCATCATCCCGCCCCAGACGGCGGTGCGATCGGTGGGCGCGGTTTCGAACTGCGGATTCATGTTGTACATGCCGCGCTGCTTCGGATCGAAGACGAGGTCGAGCACGGACGTCTTGGAATTCCCCGTGGCCGTGGATTTGTTCGGCCAGATGTCGGAGGTCGTCGTGTTGGCCGGCTCGTGATTGTACCACCACGTATGTCCCTTGTTCTCGACGCGTTCGCTGTCGGTGGCGCCGATGCGGTCGTCGTGAGGAGGGCTTGCGGGGTACCAGGAGGTATAGGAGACGCCGAGCTGGATCTGCCGCTTGGCGCCCGATTCGAAGTCATCGATGTAGGCGGCGCCGAGGTTGCCGTCGGAATTGACCAGACTCGGCTTCGTGTTCGGATCGGGCATCACCATCGCCCATTCGCCGCGCAGACTCAGCGACGACGGCGCCTTGGTATCGAGCAGCGGCAGGGCGTCGAGGGCCTTGGTGAGGAAATTCGCCTGGTAGTCGATCCAGCCATCGAAGCCGAGCATGACGTTGGTGACCGACTCATCGCCATTGTAGATCTGCACTTTGTCGGTCGGCATCGACTGACCGTAGCGCATGAAGGTCATGCCGAGTTTGGACTTCACGTACCGCTGTTCGAGCAGATCGTAATCGGCGCGCAGGCCGAGGAGGTTCTTGTTGGCGATCGTGGCGAAGTCGTTCTGCTCGTAAGAGATCTCGAGGTTGCCGGTAGCGCTGTTGGCCTTCGGCGACAGGAGCGTGATCTCACCGTAGACGGGATCGACGCGATAGTCGACGCCCTCCTGGAGCGGCTCGCCGTTGGATGTGACGCTGATCGAATTGGGCGCCAGGTAGAAGGCGCCGAGCGAGATCTTGTTGCCGCCGGTGCCGGCGATGTTGCCGCAGATGAAGTACTTCGACGCACGCGTATCCTGCTGTGCCTCGTCGCGTGTCTCGTCGTAGATCGCGTCGACGACGTACGGTTCGGCGTCGGCGCCGAGCGTCTTGCGCAGCTGTTTACGGAACGGCTCGGTCGAGGGGAAGATGATCTCTCCCTGCTGGGCATCGAGCAGGTAGGAGCTGTGGACGTCGAACTGGCCGTCGGGCTGGGGCTGGTTCGAGGAGTTGACGCGATCGACGCCGAGGGCTTCGACGAGGCGAACGCCACCATTGATCTTCAGCACGCTGCTGGTATCCGAGGGGGGAACGCCGTAGGTGATGCGGATCGAGGTGTTGTCCAGATCGATGTTCCGCGCGCCCTGCAGCGGATAGATGTTCTTCATCTGCCGTGCCCACAGCGAGCGGAAGCCCGGCTGCATATTGGCGACGTAGACGAGCTTGAGCACGGCGGTGGTACTCGAATCCGGGCGCGTGTTGGAGAACTCGCCGTAGGCGGCCTGTTTGGTCCGGTAGGCCACCGCGTACGCCTTGTCGATCTGCAGCAGCCGGATGGTCAGCGTCCCGAGCTGGCGATCGATCGTGAAGTCGGTGCCTTCGTTGAGCTTGCGGAAGTTGCCGCGCTGGACCTCACCCGAGCTGGCGTTCGGCGGGATCTGTCGCAGCGGAGCGCCGTAGCGGCCGCCCGGTCCCGTCGCGGGCAGATCGGCGTAGGCGATGGCGGGAAACTGCGACGGAACGGAGGCATCCTTGACCTGTTCGTAGACCTCGATGTCGACGATGCCGTAGTCGGCCATCTCGGGTCGTGCCGCCGGCGGGGTGGACTCGAAGTACTCGTCGTAGAAGCGCTTGTAGACGGTGTCGAGGAAGAAGTGGTTCTGCGCGTAGTCGTACGGCTTCAGGCAGATGGCGTTGGTGACCGAGCCGCCCTTGACGGTGATCGTCTTGCGCTCGCCGCGCTTCTGCGAGGCGATGGCGGTGAGGAACAGCGGGCCGAATTTGAAGCTCGACTTGACGCCGAAGAGCGTCTGGCTGCCGCCGATGAGCGTGCTCGGCGTCTGCAGCTGCACGTTGCCCGCCTCGACGCCCTGAATGATTGCGTCGTCGCTTTCGGGACCGCCGCCGAAGGCAATCTTCAGCTGGTTGTCCAGGTCGAACTGCCGCTGGGTCTGGAAGTCGGCCGAGAGCTTCAGCAGGTTGCCGACGCGACCGGAGACGGCCACCTGGATATCCTGATTGAAGAAGGGGGCCGACTGGGTGGAGCCGAGCGAGGAGATCGACGTGAGGTTGTTGTTGTCCCACTGCCACCCGGCCGAGACGTTGACCGAACCGTTGACGTTGATACTGACCGTGGGCGGGCCGAAGAGGCCCATGAGCGGATTCTGGGGAATCGGCAGCGTGATCTCGGTACCACGTCCGAGGATCTTCTCGAGCTCGTCGAGGTTCTCGTCCTGCGTCTTGAGTTCGTACGCGGTGGCGCGCTTCTCCCACATTCGGCGCCGTTCGGCCTCCCGTCGCTGGGCGAGGTATTCGTCGAGCGACAGCGACTGCGGCACGCCATAGGGGAGGCCGAATTCGCTCTCACGGATGACGACGTTGTTGTCGGTGGAGTCGAATTCGAGCGAATGCTTGTAGCCGCCGTACGGAAAGTCCTCATCGAGCGGGGAGAGGGGCGCGCGGGGCGTGGCAGGGGATCGCTCGAGCGTGTCGGACTGTGCACTGAGCCGCCATTGGGGCAACAGTGCAAGCAGGCAGATGCCGAGCGAGACGCAGAGGTATGACCGTGGAATCCTGTCGCTCAAAACTCGTGTCGGGCCGCTGGTGGCGGTTCCTGAATGGGCGAACGCAGCGGTCGTGTCGCACCGCGGCAATGCACAATGCGCAGCAGACGCGCCGGTTCAGGGTCGAACGAAAACAGTACGAAGTAGGAAACCTCGAGCGATAGGAACCTCTGGTCAGTGAGTCGGGAGATGAAATGACGATGGCCGGAGCGGCTGCCGCGGCAGGTGCGGCACGTCGCGGCCGTTTTCAGAAACGGCGCGAACGGCAATATGGAAAGGAATTGCCGTTCGACAAGGAGCCCCAGTCTAGCCCCGCCGGAGGAGTATCTGCTATGCAATTATTCCTCCCTTCGGTGCACCGAAGGACCGGGCCCGGCACCGATCCCCACGCTTCGGGAAGGCTACCGGTAGTAGCTGTAGTACTTGTAGTACCGGTAGTACTTGTACGACGCGCCGTAGCTCTGCGTGGCGTCGAAGTCGTTGAGCACCACGCCGAGCATCGAGTCGCTGACGCGCATGATGTCTTCACGCGTCTTGTCGATGAACTCGATCTTGGTCTTGTGGGCGCGCACCACCGGGACGACGACGTCGGTCATCGTCGAGAGGATCACCGCATCGGTGACGGCGCTGACCGGCGGCGAGTCGAGCACCACCATGTCGTACATCCCCTTGAGTTCCTCGATCGCCTCCCGCATCCGGCGCGAGCCGAGCAGCTCGGACGGATTCGGGGGAATCGATCCGGAACAGAGCACGTCGAGGTTCGTGATACCGGTCGGTCGGACCGCTTCGCTGAGCGGCACGCCGCCGACGAGCGAATTGACCAGCCCCGGCTCCTTGCCGTAACCGAAGATCGAGTGAATGATCGGCCGACGCAGGTCGCAGTCGACCAGCAGCGTGCGTGCGCCGCTCTGCGCGATCACGATCGCCAGGTTCGTCGACGTGGTCGACTTTCCCTCCTGCGGGATCGAACTGGTCACCAGAATCGTCTCGACCGACTTCTCGACGCCGGCGAACTGCAGTGCGGTCCTGAGCGAGCGGTACGACTCGGCGATGGGCGACTTCGGATCGGTGAAGCTGATCAGGTGCGGCGCGTTCATGTTCATCGACACCCGCGGCGTGTTGCCATTTCCGTTGCCACCAGAGCTGCCGCCTCCGTTGCCGTTGAATCCATTGGAGGCCCTGCCGTTGGAAGATGCGCCATTGGTTGCTGCGCCGTTAGTTGCTGCGCCGTTGGTTGCTGCGCCGTTGGGTGGCGTTGTGTTGCCGGCGGGCGTGGCAACGCCGGAGGTCACCGAAGGGGGTGCACCGACTCCAGCACCATGGGTGGCCGCCGAAGACGTGCGAGCTCCGGCGGTGATCGGGGCGGGGGAATCGACCTCGAGTCGTTTTGGCGGGGATTTCCTGCCGCTGCGTTTCCTCTTGTTGCTCGAGGGCTGCTGACCGGTCCGCACCCGCGTATCGTCGATCGGCGCGATCGCCGCCAGCACCGTGTAGTTGTTCTTCTCCAGATCGTCCGGCGAGTGCACGGTGGTATCGGAGTAGGCGATCAGCAGCACGATTCCGATGCCGAGGATGAGGCCGACGAGGGAACCGGTAGCGACGTTGGCCTTGCGATTCGGACTGATGTGCGCCGAACTGGGCCGGGCCTCCTCGAGGATCTCCACGTCGGCGAAGAGCGACTGGGCTTCGATGAGTTTCTTGTCGCGCACTTCGACGAGCATCTGGTAGGTCTTCTCGGTGCCTTCGATATCACGCTCGTAGACGCCGAGGGCGCGGGCATTTTCGGGGGCGCGATTGAGCTTGGCATTGACCTCGGCGAGGGCATCGTTGATGGCCGATTCCTGGGCCTTGAGGGCATCGTACTTGATCTGCGCCTCGAAGATCTGCCCCATCAGCTTGTTGCGGGTTCCGAGCTGATCCGGGGTGCCGGAAGCGGAGGTTTCCACGGGAATCGAGCCGAGCTTCGAGCGCCTGTGCTGTTCGATCGCGGCCTGGAGCTTGGTTTCGAGGTCTTCGATCTCCCCGCGCATTTTGGTGGTATCGCGCGAGTAGGCGACCACGCTCTTGACGGTCGGGTGCATGGCACGCAGCATATCGAGTCGCGCGCGCTTGTGAGCGACCTGATCCTGCATCTGCATGATGTACGGCGAGGTGCCGTGCGACATCTCCTCGCCGAGGGCCTCGTCGATTTCGCCGAGCTGTGAGCGGTAGCCGGCGAGCTCCTGGGAGACCGACTGCAGCTGAATCTTCGTCTGGTCGATCTGGTTGTCGAGGTTGGTCTTGGCGGCGGTCAGATCCTGCACCTCGGCGTCGGGCGAGTAGACGTCGTTCTGCTCCTGGTAATCGCGCAGCCCGGCGGTGCGATCGTTGAGGATATCGCCGATGGTATCGAGCTTCTTTTCGACAAACTCTCTGACCTTGACGGCATTGACGCGACCGCGGATTTCCTTTTCATGCTCGTAGACACGCGCGTAGACGTTGGCGATCAGCGCCGCCTCACGATTGTCACCCGTTCGGCAGGTGATGGTGATGATATCGGCGTCCTTCGACGGTTCGGCAGTCGTCACCTTGCGGATCGATTCGACGAGGCTCTGGCGGATCCGGTGCTTGCGCTTGGCGACGTCCGTCCATGCCGCGTACTTGTGTTCGGCAGCACGAATGAGCGGGATGACCGAGTCGCTGACGGCCGGCTCGATGAATCGGCGGGTCAGCAGACTGTCGGCAGTGCGTTCGAGGATCGGCCGCGATCGCAGCACCTGAATTTCCTTCTTGATGATCCTGTCGGGCGGTGTCCACGCCGGATAGAACCCCTGTCCGAGGATCTCCTGCTTCTCCTGCTGATCCTTGAGCATGATCTGCAGCGAGGACTCGTAGACGAACGGGAGACTCAGCGTATAGTAGGCCGAGATGAGCAGTCCGACGAGGAAGCAGGCGAGGATCACCCACTTGCCGCGCCACAGCAGGCGGAGGTAGTCGCCGATGCCGAATCGCGACCGGCTTTCGGGTTCCTCCCCGATCGTCCTGAGCAGCTGGGCATACTCTGAGGGGGAGGGTCCGGAGCGGCCACCGGCCTTCGGTTCCCAGTCCTGTGAGCGATCTCTGCCGGGATTCATCCCGTCGTCGGGAGGCGTAGTGTTGTTGCCGTTATGCATGTTGGATCTCCCTCTCTCGCTGCAATGGGGCGTGTCATCAGCCGACAGCGACGGGCCGAACGGCCATGATCGTCTGCGGCACGACGCACGTGCTCAGCGACACCTGGTACAATGTGCGCCGCGCGAGCGTGCGCACCGGGTGTTCAGCGGGTCAGGCCATCGATGGGTTCAATTCGGACTGTAGTGCCTGGGACCCCTGGACTGCGAATCGACCTGGTTTGATTCGGCGGGGGATGCTGTGCGATCGGACGCAATGCATTCACCGCAATGGTTCACCGCCGACGGCTTCCATTTCGTATTCCGCATCGGCTTCGTGTTCCTCGAGGACATCGACGTCGGACGTTTCACCGGCACTGCGGCGCGTGGCTTCGGCGAAGGAGAGGTTCTCCCGCAGCATGAATCCCGCACCGGAGATCAGCACCGAAAGGTAGCCGATGGCGTGCATCACCAGTGCGAAGGCGACGGCTGGAGAGGCGGCGACGCCGAACAGGCCGGTGAGCGTAGCGCGAGTGGCCGTATGGTAGACGCCGATTGCGCCCGGAGTCGGAGCGACGGTGATCGCAACGGCGGTGACCGCCAGAAGCGGAATCGACGCCGACAGGCCGAGTCCAAACCGGGTGTCGAAGTTGAAAGCGAGGAAACCGAAGTAGAGTGCGAGTGCGTAGGTGCACCACATCACCACCGTCCAGACGGCGATCCGAATCGCGCCGCCGGTACCTCCGAAGGTGATGCCGGTGCGAAAGTTATGCAGAATCCCTGTCAGTCGGGTCGTCACCCGATCGGGAAGCCAGCGACCGAAGAACCGGATCATGGTGTCGCCGAGCGACGTGTAGAGCGCTGCGACGAGCACGCCGGCCAGCACGACGACGGGAACGGCGACGGCGGCAAGCACCTCGGAGGTCGAATAGCCGGGAAGAAGCTCGGCAAACTTGTCGCTGGCGATGAACACCAGGAGGACGAACAGCATGACGAGCGACAGGCCGTCGAGGGTACGTTCGACGACGACGGTGGCGACCAGCGAACTGAACGGACGACCCTGGCGGCGCGCCAGCGTGTACGGCCGTATCACTTCCCCGGAACGGGGGATGAGGTCGTTCATGAAGTAGCCGATCAGGGTCGCCGAGAGCGTATCGATCAGCGGGATCGAGCGGCCGTCGGGAATCATCAGTCGCCAGCGCTCGGCGCGGATCACGTGCGAGAGCAGCGTCGCAGCGATCGAGGCGATCACCCAGAGCGGATTCAGATTCAGAATCGCGCCCCACAGGTCGTCCCACTCGACGTTGTGCAGCGCGTACCACACCGACGCGACCAGGATCACGGCGACCAGCAGGAGCCGGATCGCCTGTCCACGGTTGATTACCACTTCAGCAGATTCACCTCGTCGACGAGCACCGTCTGACGGTTGCGGAAGAGTGCGAGAATGATCGCCAGGCCGACCGCCGCTTCGGCCGCGGCAACGGTCATCACCATGAGCATCATGATCTGACCGCCCATATCGCCGAGATACTGGCTGAAGGCCACCAACGTGAGGTTGACGGCGTTGAGCATGAGCTCGATGCACATGAAGATCAGGATCGCGTTGCGCCTGAGCAGCACACCGACGGTGCCGATGAGGAACACCACGGCGCTGAGGATCAGATAGTATTCGAGTGGAAGCGAAAGCATGGCAGTTCGGTATTGGACGGTTGTGCGGGCCACAGCGCCGACGTTCGATCCGGGGCGACGTCGCCTCAGGGCGAACGTCGCGTTACTGCAGGTGACGCTTGGTGAGCACCACGGCGCCGACGACGGCGGCCAGCAGCACCAGTGAGATCATCTCGAACGGGAAGACGTAGGTCGTGAACAGCGCGTGGGAGACGGCGTCGATCGTGCCGTTGGCAAGCGCCCGCGCCGGGTCGGCGTGCTCGGTGCTGAGTGCGCGTGCGACGAGATAGATCAGAATTCCCCCGATCCCCATGGCCAGGACGACGCCGACGCCCTCGCGGGAGGTGACCGTGCGCACCAGCGAGGTTTCGCTGCCAAGGTTCAGCAGCATGATGACGAACACCACCAGCACCATGATCGCGCCCGCATAGACGAGCACCTGGATGGCGGCCATGAACTGCGCGCTCAGCGTCAGGTAGAGTCCCGAAAGCGTGAGGAAATGCACCACGAGGAACATAGCCGCGGCAATCGGATTGCGCGCGGTGATAACCGCAACGGCGCTGGCGATTGCGAAAATTCCGAGGACCAGAAACGTTACCAGAGCGAGATCCATAGCGTGCGAGGGAAGTGTCGGAATTCGAGTTCTACGGAGTCAGGCGCACGATCGTGCGAGGGAAGGGAATGGTCTCCCGGATGTGCTCGACGCCTGTCATCCAGGCGACCATGCGCTCGATACCCATACCGAAGCCGGCGTGGGGCACCGAGCCGTAGCGACGGAGGTCGAGGTACCACTCGAAGACCTCTGCCGGAAGCTTCTCATGCTCGATCCGCTCTCTGAGCAGCTCGATGTCGTCCTCGCGCTGCGATCCGCCGATGATCTCACCGTATCCCTCCGGCGCGATCACGTCCATGGCGAGCACGACGTCCGGATTGTCGGGATCGCGCTTCATGTAGAATGCCTTGACCGCCGACGGGTAGTGCGTGATGATCACCGGCTGGTCGTAATCCTCGCTGACGAGCGTCTCGTCCGGCGCGCCGAAGTCGTCGCCCCAGGTGAAGTCCCGTCCCTTGCGACGCAGGATTTCCACCGCTTCGGTGTAGGTGATTCGCGGGAACGGCTTGCGAACCGATTCGAGCTTCGTCACGTCGCGCTCGAGCACCGCGAGTTCCGCACGGCAGTCCTCGAGCACGCAGGCGACGACATACGCGATGAAGTCCTCCGCGAGATCCATGTCGCCCTCGAGGTCCATGAAGGCGACCTCGGGTTCCACCATCCAGAATTCCGTCAGATGCCTTCGGGTCTTCGACTTTTCGGCGCGGAAGGTGGGACCGAACGTATAGATTTTTCCGAACGACATCGCGGCGGCCTCTCCGTAGAGCTGACCGGTCTGTGCCAGGTAGGCGTGACCGAGGTCGAAGTACTCGGTGGAGAAGAGCGTGCTGGTACCTTCACCGGCGTTGGCGGTGAGGATCGGCGTGTCGATGAGGGTGAATCCGTGGGTGTCGAGGTAGTCGCGGACGGCTTTGATGACACGATGGCGAATCCGGAGGATCGCGTGCGGGCGACGCGAGCGCAGGTGCAGGTGACGGCGGTCGAAGAGGAATTCGATGCCGTGTTCCTTCGGCGTGATCGGATAGTCGACCGCCCGCTGGATCAGCTCGAAGTCCCTGGCGTCGATCTCGTAGACACCCGGTCGCTTCGGGTGTTCGGTGACGACGCCGCTGACGATGAGACTCGACTCCTGAGAGATGTCGTCGAAGCGATCGAACGCGCCGTTCTCGGTTCCCTCAGCGGCGAAGACGCATTGGACGATACCGGAGCCGTCGCGCAGTTCGAGGAACTTGACCTTCTTGCTGCCGCGGGTGTTGTAGGCCCAGCCGGCGACGCTGACGCGCTGGCCGACATGGAGCTTGAGGTCACGCACTTCGGTGCGGTCGATCATCTTCAGAGTAGTGGGTGCCATCGAGGCAAGTGTGACGGGATATCGGGCACAGAAACGCCCAAACTACGGCCGGTGGGGTATAGTTACAACGCTCGTTCGGTTACAGGTTGCCCAGCATCTCCGCGATGGCGGCGCGAGTGCGCTCCTGCAGGGCGCGCTCCTGCTCGCGAGTGAGGTTCGGGTGATTCTCGATCACCTCGCCGATAGTAATGTCGAAGGTGCCGGAGCGGACGCGGAGGTCGCCGCGGGGAAGGAGGTTGATCGATCCGCTGATGGCCACCGGAACGATCGGCGCGCCGGTGCGGGCTGCCAGCAGAAAGCCGCCGCGCTTGAAATCCTGCAACCGACCGTCCGACGACCGTGTGCCCTCGGGGAAGATCACCACCGAGAGATCCTGCGTGCGCACCTGCTCCGCGGCGCGCTCGATGCTCTTCATCGCGTCGCGCGCTTCGGCTCGTCGGATCATGATGTGCGGCGTCGTCGGCAGCAGCCATCCCCACACCGGCACCTTCGTCAGCTCCTCCTTGTAGACGAACACCACGAGGTTCGGAACGGCGAGCTCGATTGCGGGAATGTCGAGCTGGCTCTGGTGGTTGGACACGAAGATGTAGGTGCGCTCCGGGTCGAGCTTTTCAGCACCGTGAACGCGAATCTTCACGCGGAGTGCGAAGAAGACGACGCGCGCCCAGCTACGCATCAGCCGCAGGTATGTCCTGCCACTGCGGTCGAAGAGCGTCACGACCCAGCCGAGCACCGGATAGACGATGAAGCTCAGTGCGAAGAGTGGATAGTAGAGGTAGAAGAGAATCGGTGTTCCGCTGGTGCGTACGGAGGCACTGGGAGCCGTCGAATTCATCGGTGCTCGGTGGTTACAGTGGGAAACTGAAGGGGTGCCGATGGCTGGTTATCTTTCGGAATTCTCAACTCATGACAGCCGATAAATCTATGCATACGGGCGAGACGATATCCGCGGCAACGGTGCCCGCCGACGTGGTAGCAAAGCATCCGGTTCGACGCGTGGGCGTGATTCTGCACAACATGGGCGGCCCGACGACACCGGGTGCGATCCGTCCGTTTCTGCGCAACCTCTTTCTCGACCAGGAGATCATCCATCTGCCGTGGCCGCTGAGCGGCGGTGTGCTCCGGCGCCTGTTCGCCGAAATGGTGGCGCGCACACGCACACCGAAGGTGCGGCCGAACTACGAACAGATCGGTGGGTATTCGCCAATCATCGAGCGTACGCGTGAGCAGGCGACGGCGCTCGAGCGCGAGCTCAATCTGCGCTTCGAGGGTGAGATGGAATTTACCGTCCGCATGGGGATGCGCTACTGGTACCCGTTCACGCGCGAAGCGCTCGAGGAGTTCGTGACCTCCGGCATCGAGGAAGTGTTTCTGCTTCCGCTGTACCCGCACTTCTCCCGGACGACGACGGGATCGAGCTTGAAGGACTTCGAGGAGCTCCACACCGAGCACTACGGCAACCGCTTCTCGGTTCGCACCGTCCGGCACTACCACCTCGAGCCACGGTACATCGAGGCGATCAGCGACCGGATCGACGCGACGCTGGCTGAGAAGTTCACCGAAGCCGAGCGCACGGGACTGCATCTGCTGTTCAGCGCTCACGGAACACCGATCGCCGATGTGAAGGCGGGCGATCCGTATTCCCACCATATCCGGGAGACGGTCGAGGCGGTGATGCAGCGGCGAGGGAACGACTATCCGCACCACTTGTCATTCCAGTCGCGGGTCGGCCCGGTCAAGTGGCTGGAGCCGTACACGCAGGATCGGCTCAAGCAGCTTGCCGACGATGGCGTGCGCACGGTGATGGTCGTGCCGATCGCGTTCGTGACCGATCACATCGAGACGCTGCACGAGATCGACATCGAGCTTCGCGAGATCGCGCTGCACGCCGGGATCGAGCGCTACGAGACGATGCTGGCGCTCAACGATTCACCGCTGTTCATCTCGGCGCTGGCGGACGTGGTCGAAGCGGGACTTGGGAAGCAAGGGTCCTGACATGCACCAGACGCTCATCATCGGCGGCGGGATCTCGGGCGCGTCGGCGCTGCACTGGCTGGCATCGACCGGCCACGACGTTCGACTGATCGAGGCCTCGGATGCTCTCGGCGGTGTGATTCGCTCGGAGCGGCGCGAGGATGGCGTGCTGCTGGAGCGGGGACCGAACAGCACGCAGCTGAAGGATCCGCTGATCCGGCAGATGATCGACGAATTGGATCTCGGCGCACGCATGATCGAGGCGAACGAGGCGGCTTCGAAGCGATTCATCCTTCGTGATGGTCGTCCGGTGGCCACACCGACGGGTCCGCGCGACTTTCTCACGACATCCCTGTTCCGCACCTCGGCGAAGCTTCGCCTGATCCGGGAGCCGTTCATCGATGCGGGGCCGTCGGAGGAGGACGAGTCGGTGGCGTCGTTCGTCTCGCGGCGACTCGGACAGGAGTTCCTCGACTATGCAATCGATCCGTTCGTCGCCGGCATCTACGCCGGGCGACCCGACCGGCTGTCGATGCGTTATACGTTCCCGAAAGTCTACGATCTGGAGCAGCGCTACGGCGGGCTGATGCGTGGGATGCTCGGACAGCGGCGAGCCCGGCGCGACGGCGCGCGGAGTGGCTCACCCTCGGGCGCACGCGGTCGGCTCATTTCGTTCGATGAGGGGATGGCGGTGCTCCCGCGCGAACTCGGTCGGAGGTGGGCGGAGAAGATCACCACCGGCTGTCGCGTCGAGCGGATCACGCGCGAGGGCGACGAGTGGATTGCGTGGGCGGGTGGCGAGATCTACCGGGCCGAGCGGCTGATTCTGGCGACCGAGGCATACACTGCCGCGGAACTCATCGAGCAGATCGATTCGTCGCTGGCGGCCGCTCTTCGGCTGATTCGCTATCCGCCGGTGGGAACGGCGGTGGTGACGTTCGACCGCGAGGCGGTCGCCCATCCACTGGACGGCTTCGGAATGCTTGTGCCGTCGCGCGAACATCGCTCGATCCTCGGCGTGATTTTCTCCTCCACGCTGTTTCCAGGTCGGGCGCCGAAGGATGTCGTGGCGCTGACGGTATTCATGGGAGGCACCCGGCAGCCGCAGGTGCTGCGCGCGGATGTCGCGGGGATTGAACGGCTCGTCATCGGCGAGCTGCGGGATCTCTTCGGAATTCGAGGCGAGGCCCGGTCGTTTGACTGTTATATATGGCCTCGCGCGATTCCCCAGTACGAGGTCGGATACGGCGATATCCTTCGCGCCATTGACGATGCCGAAGCGCGGAATGCCGGACTGAAGCTGCTGGGCAATTACCGGGGCGGCGTGTCGGTCGGCGACTGCATCGTCAGTGCCCACTCTGTGCTCGAGCAGTCCTCGGTCGGTTGATCCGATCATCACTCAACTCCAGATGCGTGGCATCATGTCTGAACTCGTACGAAGCTCCGATCTGACGCGTCCGCGTCGGCTCCGATACAATCCGGGGGTGCGCACGCTCGTGCGTGAAACCCGACTGGACCTCGACGCCCTGGTCCAGCCGATGTTCATCGTTCCCGGCGATCGCATCCGGCGGGAGATCGGATCGATGCCGGAGGTGTACCAGCTCTCGGTGGACCAGGCGGTACGCGAGTGTGCCGAGCTGCTCGACGTCGGCGTGCGAGCAGTGATCCTGTTTGGAATTCCGGAAGAGAAGGACGAGCGGGGAAGCGGAGCGTACGATGAACACGGCATCGTTCAGCGCGCGGTCCATGCCGTCAAGCGCGAGGTGCCGGAGATGCTGGTGCTGACCGACGTCTGCCTCTGCGAGTACACCGAGCATGGGCACTGCGGGCTTCTCGAGGGAGAGGAAATTCTCAATGACCCGACGCTGGAACTGCTTGCGCGCACTGCGATTTCGCATGCCGAAGCCGGAGCGGACATCGTCGCGCCGTCGGACATGATGGACGGCCGAGTGCGCGCCATCCGCGAGCGACTGGATGCGGAGGGATTCACCGGCACGCCGATTCTCTCGTACGCCGTCAAGTACGCAAGCAGTTTCTACGGCCCGTTTCGCGACGCGGCCGAATCGGCCCCTGCCTTCGGTGACCGTCGGTCGCACCAGATGGACCCGGGCAACGTTCGCGAGGCGATCAAGGAGGCGCGGCTCGACATCGCCGAGGGCGCCGACATGATCATGGTCAAGCCGGCGATGCCGTGCCTCGACGTGATCCGTGCGGTCTACGAGGCGACGGACGTTCCGGTCGCGGCCTATCAGGTCAGCGGCGAGTACTCGATGATTCACGCTGCGGCGCGCAACGGCTGGATCGATCTCGACCGGGCGATGAGCGAATCGCTGACGGCGATTCGTCGCGCGGGTGCGTCGATCGTCGTCACGTACTTCGCGCGACGGTTCGCATTGACGCTGCGATCGGGCGAAATCTGAATCGATCATTCAACTTCTCCATTCCCATCGTGAACGACAGTCAGAGTCAGGAGTCGACGCTTCGGATCGCGAAGAGCAGCGAACTCTACGAGCGCGCCGTGCGTGTGATGCCGGGCGGTGTCAATTCTCCGGTCCGCGCTTTCGGCGCGGTAGGCGGAGCGCCGATATTCTTCGAGTCGGCCAAGGGTGCGTGGATGCGCGATGCCGACGGCAACGACTACGTCGACTACGTCGGCTCGTGGGGTCCGTTCATCCTGGGACATGGTGACGAGGGTGTGCGCAGGGCGCTGCATGCGCAGGTCGACCACGCCACGAGTTTCGGAGCGCCGTCGCGGCTGGAAGTGGAGCTGGCTGAACTGCTGTGCCAGACGCTGCCGACGCTGGAGATGGTCCGGCTGGTCAACAGCGGCACCGAGGCGACGATGTCGGCCGTCCGTGTCGCCCGCGGATTCACCGGCCGCGACAAGGTGATCAAGTTCGAGGGCTGCTACCACGGCCATGGTGATTCGTTCCTGATCAAGGCCGGAAGCGGAATGCTGACGCACGGAGCGCCGAGTTCTCCCGGCGTGACCGAGGCGACGGCGGCCGACACGCTGGTAGCGACGTTCAACGACATCGGGTCGGTGCGTCGGCTGTTCGAGGAGAATCCCGGGGCGATCGCCGCGGTAATCATCGAGCCGATCGGGGGGAACATGGGGGTGGTGCCGGCCGGTGCGTCGTTCATTCGCGAGCTGCGCGAGCTGACGCGACGGGAGGGGGCGCTGTTGATCTTCGACGAGGTGATGACGGGCTTCCGCGTGGCACTGGGGGGGGCGACGTCGCTGTACGACGTGGAACCGGACATGCTGTGTCTGGGGAAGATCATCGGCGGCGGGCTGCCGGTAGGCGCCTACGGCGGAAGGCGTGACATCATGAGCGTGGTATCGCCGCTCGGGCCGGTGTACCAGGCGGGAACGCTGTCGGGCAATCCGCTGGCGATGGCGGCGGGGCTGGCCACGCTCCGGACGCTGCGCGATGAGAATCCCTATGCGGCGCTCTCGGCGATGGCCGGACGGATCGCCGACGCCGTTGCGCAGGCGGCCCAGCGGCACGGAGTCGATGTCCGCGTCAATCGTGCCGGCTCGATGTTCACCGTCTTCTTCACCGATTGCGATGTGGACTGCTATGAAGCGGTCTGCACGTGTGACACGGATCGCTTCGGGACGTTTTTCCATCAGATGCTCGAACGCGGAGTCTATCTTCCGCCATCGCAGTTTGAAGCGTGGTTCGTCTCGCGCGCGCATGGGGAGTCCGAATTCGAGCACACCGCACGCGCACTCGACGGCGCCTTTGCGTCGATTGCATCTGCCTGATCGCCTCCGGTCCGCACCTGCGGAAGTCCATCGGTCCTCGGCCACGAACGCCGGCATTACCTGCCATGATGTCCATTCGTACGATCGTCGTTGCCTCCAAGCACCAGGTGCACTGCGACCTGGGCGGCGAGGCGGCGATACTCAATCTCGAGAGCGGGATTTACTACGGTTTGAATTCCGTCGGTTCATTCGTGTGGAATTCCATCCAGTCACCGCAACGAATCGGCGATGTCTGTGCGACGATGGTCAAGGAATTCGAAGTCGAGCTGGAGAACTGTGAGCGGGACGTGCTGGAACTGCTCCGGGAGATGCTGGAGCAGGGGTTGATCGAGGTATGCGATGCGACGTAGCGCTGCGCGACTGATCCGGATGTCTGGCGCACGTCGTCGCGCGTTGGCCGCGGCGGTGCCGGCGGTGCTGGGCGTTCGCATCGCGTTGGCGGTCGTACCGTTTCGACACGTCCATTCCTGGGTTCAGTCGCTGAGGCCATCGGGCGGGACCGACGCTGCGGGGGACGCTCGGGCGCTGGCCGCGGCGGTGACTCGCGTGGCGCGGTTTGTACCAGGAGCACGGTGCCTGACGCGGGCGATCGCGCTATACGTGCTTCTGAGCCGGCGGGGCGTGTCCGCGAGGATTCAGATCGGCGTGGCGCGGGAGGGAGATGGAGGAATTCGAGCCCACGCATGGGTTGAACTCGATGGCGTCATCCTGGTCGGTGGGGAGGAGGCCGACGCGTACACGCGTCTGATGGAACTGCAGAGGCCGGTTCCGTGAGCGGAATCGTGGCTCGATTCGAATTCGACGGGGCGTCGTGTCGACCGGAGTTTCTCGACGCGATGTGTACGGCCATGCCGCACCGCTCGACGGCAGGGATTGCCAGGCACACCGACGGGGCGTTCGCTGCTGCTCGACTTTGCAGTGATCCGCGCCATCCTGCGGTTCGCCACCACCTTCGCGCCGACAAGCTCATCATCGCCACGGACGCTCGCATCGACAACCAAGTCGAGCTGAGAGAACGACTGGGCCTTCGGCCGTCGGCAAGCGAGGTGGATCTGATCGCGGAGGCATGGCGGCGGTGGGGGATTGAATTTCTGACGCGAATCGAGGGAGATTTTTCGCTGGTCCTGTTCGACACCGCAACGCGGACGCTGGTGGCTGCGCGTGATCGATTCGGCGTTCGGCCGCTGTACTACCATCTCGACGGGAGATCCGCATCGTTCGCATCGGAGATTGGCGCGTTGCGCCGTCTTCCGCGTGTCGGTGAGACGATCAACGAACGGCGGGTAGCAGAATACATCGTCACACTGCACGAGGACGTCGAGGAGACGTTTCTCGCCGGGGTGCAACGGGTTGCACCGGGGTCATGGCTGCGGATCGGACCCGGCGGGGTTCAGCGTGGACGATACTGGCAGCTGGAGCCGGGGGAGGGCGTGCGCCTGGCATCGCAGGAGGAGTACGACGAGGGATTCAGAACGCGATTCATCCGGGCGGTGGACCGGCGGGTGGATTCACCTGCGGGGATCGGTTCGGCGTTGAGCGGCGGGCTGGACTCGACGGCCGTTGCGATGGCGGCCCGGCACCTGCTGGAGCCGAGGGGAATCGAGCTGCATACGTTCTCGGCGGTATTCGATGACGTGCCGGAATCGGATGAGCGGCCGTACATCGACGACGCGACGGCGTTGCCGGGAGTCGTTCCGCACATGATTGCCGGCGATCATCTGCGTCCGCTGGGCGAATCCGATCGACTGCTGTGCGTCGACGACGAGCCGTTACTGGGACCGAATGCATTCATCAGCGACGCGGTTTATCGCGCGGCGCGCAGTGCGGGCGTCGGAATCATCTTCGAGGGATTCGACGGTGATATCGTGATCTCGCACGGCACGGCTCGTCTTGCCGAATTGGCCCGAGCGGGTCATCTGCTGACGGCGTGGGGCGAGGCGCGGAGGCTAGGGGCACGCTTTTCGGTAACGCCGTGCGGAATATTCTGGCGCCGGGCGGTTCGCCCGCTGATTCCGGAGTCGGTGCGAACGCTACGCAGGCGAATCGGACAACACGCCGTCTCTGAGCTACGCCGCACGTTGATTCACCCCGAGATGATCGGTCGATACGACCTCGAGTGCCGGGTGGAGCTGAGCGTTGCGCAACGGCGTCGACGGTCGACCTCGTCGGTGCTCGATCATCTGGAGGGGCTGCGGACACCCGTGGTGTCACTGGGGCTCGAACTACTGGAGCGCACGGCCGCGCGGGCGGGGGTAGACGTTCGCGTCCCCTTCTTCGACCGGGATCTGGTCGAGTACTGCGTTGCGCTGCCGTCGTCGCAGAAGCTGCACGACGGGTACAGTCGCTACATCATGCGTCACGCGCTCGGGGGGATTCTACCGGAATCGGTACGGTGGCGCGGGGGCAAGTCATCGCTCGGACCGAATTTCTTCCATGTGTTCTCGACGTACGAATCGGACCGGGTGCAGCGGATGGTACTGGGAGCACCCGAAGCCATCGCCCCGTATTTCGATGTCGACGGGTTACGTGCGGCCGCACTCAGGCTGCTCCGCGGCGAAGCGTCAGGCGGCGACATGGTGGTGTTATGGAAGGCGCTCGTGCTCGACTGCTGGGTGCGATCGGTGGCGACCACGGCGGGCACGGGGGTTGCCTAATGACGAGCGACGGTGATCGGGCCGCGACTGGATGTTCGCGATGCACCCCACGACTGGCCGGCCGGGCGGCTTGGAATTCGAGCGCTCGGGCAGTGTCCGCGCCATCGGTTTGGGTTCGGACGGACATGACAGGAGCCCTCGTGAGGGCGTGAATATATTTAATGGACACCAGGTTGTACCCGATGCACGAATTCGCAACTCTTTTCGTATCGTTGTACCCTGAGGTCCGGATATGGTGCGTCCGACATCTCGCAGTCACACCAAAGTCCATTCAGCAGGAGCGATTCGCTCACCCCAACCGTCGACTCCCATCGACCCCGATTCGTCCGGCAGGTCCACGTCCATGAACACTCCCAGTTCGTCCAAAATCCCCCGCAAGCCATACGAGCGGCCGCGATTGACTACGCACGGAACCGTGGAGCAGATCACGGCCACTTGCAACGATCCGAACTCGCCGCCCGACGTGCCGTTCGGCAACGTCAGTTGTCAGTTGTAGGACAGCATTCCAACCTGAGACGTTCGCAATGCCGTACACCCACGTGGCATACGGGCTGCGCATCCGTTCGGATATCCAGCTTGGAGCGACGTCGTCGTTCGATGGCGAATGCGACCTGCGGGTAGAGATCCAGGAAGCGCCGATCGAGGGAGGGCTGGAGTCGGGGGTGCTGTCGGCAGATTCCGGCGGCGGCGTATACGTACGATGGCAACCAGCGGGGCATGCCGTCATTCGGGGCGGCCACCATGCCACCATATTCACACACGCTGATTCCGATAGCGATGCTCTGCGGCTGTTTGCGCTCGGGTCGCTGATTCCTGTTGCGCTGCATCAGCGGGGGCGGGTCGTGCTTCATGCGAGCGCGGTGAAGCTCGGGCCGGGTGTGGCTGTGTTCGCAGGACGTTCCGGAAGGGGGAAGTCGACGATCGCCGCACACTTCCATCGCGCGGGCCACGAGCTCGTATCCGACGACATCGTGCCAATCGAAACCGTCGACGGAGCGAGTCGGACGTGGGGTGGATTTCCATCGGCGAAGCTGCTGCCGGACGCGGCGCGGGCCGTCGGTGTCCCGAGCGACGAGCTGGAGGAAATTCATCCACGGCTCGACAAGCGTGAATGGCGACCGGCGCGGACGTCGGAGCGTACACCACTGCGGGTGAGAGCCATCTATCTGCTCGACCCGCCGAACGAGGAGCCCGGAGGCGAGACAACTGCGCTCGAGGGGCAGGCGGCGCTCATGGAGCTGATCGGCAACTGTTATACGGCGCGATTGCCCGGACTCACCGGAACGTCGGCGGCGCACCTGCAGCGGGTGGGGGCTCTGGTGCGAAGCGTTCCCGTCCGTCGACTGAGCGTGGTGCGATCGCTCGAGGACCTCGACCGCATTCGGAAGGCGGTCATGGAAGATCTCCATCGGAATTCTCTTCAATCTCCATCGCCATCCATCTGAATCTCCAGACCTCAGCGATACATTGCGGTCCTCGTTCCGTGAAGGGAATTCGTGTATGCAGTCAGTGACTGCATCGCGCGGGGTTCCCCATCACCGCGACACCGTCCGCCGATGCAGGGCACGCAACGGCGGAGGCAAACGGGCCGCGATGACAGCGGGGCGGACCTCTCGAACGAGAGGGCCATTTGGGCACATGGTTCTCCATGATTCCACCCAATTCGAAGTAGTTCTCATCAGTACGACGGTCGATCGGATACGGCGATCGCAGCGTTGGTGCGCTGTGAAACAACGGATCTGACAGACCAACCAGACAGTCGGTACGGAGACACCGATGGTGGATGCTTCGCCGGGCAGCGCGGCATCCGATGACATCGGTACGTCTTGAGCGGTGGCACCCGTTCGAGATGCCGAGACGCGATGGTCTCATCGACCGTGTGCAACGGGTTTGGCACAAACGCCGTTCGCCTCGGTTCGCTCAACGCGTCTGACAGAAGTCCGTGCGTCAGGAATTGCCGGCATCGGTGGGGCAGGGCAGCCTCACTGAACGTAAGCGCCGGTTGGTTCCATTGCCATCGGCGATGCGCGCGGCACATACAGCGGTGTAGTGGCACCTGCACCCATGGGCACTCAATCAAGCAAGGGGCACAACAATGAAGGGCACAGATTCGCGTCGGACCGTTGGTCTGAACGCAATTGCACGGTATCTGTTCATGGCTGCGACGGTCTTTGTCATGGCCGTAGCGTCAACCACCGTACTCCCGGCACAGTCCTATTCCGGATTTCCCACGTGTGCGACCAACGATGGTCGTTTCCTGACGATCGCCGGCGCTGGCTACAGCACGATCACCAACGACACGATCGTACTGAAGCTTGCAGCTGCAAGCGACCAGGACAGCGTCGCCTTCGACATTTTTGATGGTGAGACGGGTGGCAGCTGGGATCAGGGCTCCACGCCGCTGACGTTTACGCTCTATGCGGATCCGGACGGCGACGGCATCGGAACGACGCAGGTCTGGCAGCGATCGGGGACCGACATGACCGACGACGCGTGGAAGCACTACGAGCTCGCGAATGACACCTCGGCGCTTTCTCCGAACGGCACGCACCATTACACGCTCGTGGTTACCAGCAGCAATCCCACGGGGAAGTACTGGAGTAGTTTCAAGGTGCGTACGACGACCGGCACTGTGGCGCTGAAGGGACAGGCCTTCTCGTTTGGGGCGACCGCGCGGACGTTGGATGACTTCTGCACGCTCTATCCGTTCGTCAACTTCAACTCGAGCCACTTCGATGAAGATGACCTCACCACTGCATTCACGATGTACCGAGGGTCGTGGAGCTTCTTTCTCGATGTAACATCGGCGACGGATTCGCTCGACATCTGGGATGGTGACTTCGACTTCGGCAACTATCAGGGGACGACGTTGGATACGGACGATCCCAACACGCCGAACGATGTATACCCCAGCTGGGTCGACACGGCGTCGACCAACTTCGAGGGAGTCGCCGTAGGCGAAACCTATCCGGGGATGAGCTGCGCATCGACGGGCGAACCGGCCGACGACGCAAATCGCCCTGCCTTCCGACGCTCACCGTGCGTCTGGTACCGAGTCTACAACCCGGAGAACATTGCCTTTACGAACAACAACCCGTCTGGCAATCAGGAGTGGGAGCTCTTCCGCATCGGCACCTCGTCGGTGGCGGCCTCCACGCGCGATCTTCTCGCCGACAGCATTCCGGCGGGCGTGTACGAACTGCAGGTCAACGGAATGGATCTGCAGAATCTCAACGGCTTCCATCTGGATTACGATCTGCTCGGCGTCGACGAAGACGTCGATCCGACGCCGGAGCTTCAGCCATTCCGACTCAAGGGCACAGTCTGCTGGACGGAGGTGCAGAACGGCAATGGCGGCGGCGGCGGCAATGACGGCGGGTGGGGCCACGGCAACGGAAGTGGTGCGGGCAATCGGTACGACACTTCCACGTGCGCGACGCTCATGTCGGGAGTCCGCGTATGGATCGCGGCCGACTACAACGACGATGGTGTGGTCGACGCGTACTTCTGCGACACGACCGATTCGTACGGGCGGTACTCGCTCGACAATGCCAGGGCGGGCACCTACACCGTGCACGTCGACACGACTTCGCTGCCGAGCGGCGTTTCGGGCGTCGGCACCGATTGCGACGGCGCCTCAACGCGTCACTCGGCGACCGTGACCATCTCGACGAACAATCAGGACAGCGTCTACTTCCGGTACAACGGCAATCCCAACAACGGCATCGCACCCGCCGGACGCCCGGTGCATTCGACAGGTTACTGGCTGGCAAATCGCGACAAATGGCCCGTCGAGCAGATGTCGATTGGTGGCGTGCAGGTTCACAAACCCGAGCTCATTGCCGCGATGACCGCCGATGATCATCGCGACCGCAGTTACACCGTTGCTCGCGCGCTCATCACGACGAAGCTCAACATTGCGGCGGGTTCGCGGCAGGACTGCGTGCAGCTGTTCATTCCGCAGACGGACGAATGGCTCTCGCGTCATCCCGCAGGCAGCGGCGTCGCAGCCGAATCGGCGGCGTGGAGCGAGGTGGATGATGCGCAGAACGCTCTCAAGCTGTACAACGAAGGGTTTCTTTGCGCACCGGGTCTGCAGTGATCAAAGATCGCGCGGCATGATTTGCAGCGGGATCGCGATCGAATTCCATTGTGAACCGGTGGAATCTCCAGAGTCAAATGATATGTTCGCGGCCTGTCGCAATGCACGCTCGTCACATGAAACGGATCGGCACATCCGTTGACGGCGCGCGATGCGACTCGGATCGGCCGGACTCCGTGGGCACGGAACCGGCAGGCACATGATCCGGACTATTGGGCAATCCTCCTCGACGGAGGTTCCAGGGGCACATGGGCAACCATCGTATCCACCTGCTCGCTACTTCGCTTCAAAACTCAGTTGAACGTCGGCATAGTCCGGCCGGTTGACCAATGCACAGATGCATTCGTTCCGGTTGGTCGATGCCGAGGTCCAGATCCATCCATCAACCGACCCGACCACGTCAGCGTGGTCCGAAGCGTTCGTCGGTCGATCGTCAGGTCCAGCCCGGACAGGCACAACCGGGTCAGTCCGACCACGCCGGTGGGCATTCCGGCGCGATAGACGCTTCGATACTCGATGCGGCGGCACACCGCATCATGGGCACATACTACAAGGGGCACTCATGTCAGTTGAAAACACCTTCCGGGCGCATCGCCCGGGACTCACTCCCACGTTCCTTCCATTCGTGTTCGCCGTCCTCATCATCGTTTCTGCGATGGCGACGGCTCATGCACAGACCTATTCCGGATTCCCGACCTGCGATTCCACCGACGGACGGTTCCTCACCGTCGCAGGCAACGGATACAGCACGCTCGTAAATGACACGGTCGTGCTGAAGCTCGCGACATTTCCCGACGAATCGACGCTCTCGTTCGACATCTTCGACGGTGAGACCGGCGGAGACTGGGACCAGGGCACGACGCCGCTGACATACACGATCTACGCCGATCCCAACGGCGATGCCACCGGAACGACACAGCTGTGGCAGCGCTCCGGGACGGACATGACGGACAATGCCTGGAAGCACTACAGTATCGACAACGACACGTCGGCACAGGCACCCAACGGCAGCTACCATTACACACTCGTCGTCACCAGCAGTGACCGCGACGCGCAGTACTGGAGCAGCTTCAAGGTCCGCACGGAGACGGGAACCGTTGCACTGAAGGCACAGGCCTTCACGTTCGGTGCGACCGCGCGGACGATCGCCGACTTCGAGACGGTCTATCCGACGACCGACTTCTTCTCGTCGTTGTTCAACGAGAGCGACCTGCTCACCGCGACGACGAAGTATTCGGGAGTGTGGAAGTTCTACCTTGATGTCTACACACGAAACGACTCGCTCGACGTGTGGGATGGCGACTTCGACTACGGCGACTATTTGACCGACAACAACGACAGTGACGACCCGAACACGCCGGACGACGTGCTTCCGGACTGGGCTGACTCATCGTCGACGAACTTCGAGGGCGTGGCCACCGGTGCCCAGTATCCGGGCGTCAACGCGTGCAGCACGGGTGAACCGGCCGACGACAACCTCCGACCCGTGTTCCGCCGCTCGCCGTGCATCTGGTATCAGCTCATCGATCCGGACAACGTCACGTATTCGAATCACAATCCGTCCGGCGACCAGGAGTGGGAGCGGTACTGTGTGGGCACCTCCGCCATCAGCGCGTCGATGCGCGATGAACTTGCCGACAGTCTGCCGACAGGCGTGTATACGCTGAAGATCAACGGCATGGATTTGCAGAATCTCAACGGGTGGCGGCTGTACGCAGACGCGCTCGGTGTAGACGGCGATGGCAATCCGACGCCGCAGTTGCAGCCGTTCAGCCTGAGTGGCACTGTCTGTCTCGCCGACGTCATTACCGACGGCTCAACGCAATACAGCACGACGAGCAGCCAGTCGGACGACGATGACAGCGACGACTCGAGCACGAGCTCGAGCCATCACGGCAGTTGCAGTAGCGGGAGCCACGGCAGCAGCCACGGCAGCAGCAGCGACGACGACGATGACAGTGGTCACTCAGGGCACCACGGTAGTTGCAGCAGCGGGAGCCACGGCAGCAGCCACGGCAGCAGCAGCGACGACGACGATGACAGCGGTCACTCAGGGCACCACGGCAGTTGCAGCAGCGGGAGCCACGGCAGCAGCCACGGCAGCAGCAGCGACGACGACGATGATAGTGGTCACTCGAACAGCCACGGTAGTTGCAGCAGCGGGAGCCACGGCAGCAGCCACGGCAGCAGCCACGGCAGCAGCCACGGCAGCAGCAGCGACGACGACGATGATAGTGGTCACTCGAACAGCCACGGTAGTTGCAGCAGCGGGAGCCACGGCAGCAGCCATGGCAGCAGCGACGACGACGATGACAGCGGTCACTCAGGGCACCACGGCAGTTGCAGCAGCGGGAGCCACGGCAGCAGCCACGGCAGCAGCAGCGACGACGACGATGACAGCGGGCATTCGAGTCATCACGGAAGTTGCAGTCATGGCAGCAGCGACGACGACGACGACAGCAGCAGCTTCGACAGCTACAGCTACACGTCGAGCGATACCAGCAGCAGCTCCTACGACACGACGTCGTGTGGCACGATGCTTTCGGGCGTACGTATCTGGATCGCGGCCGACTACAACCTCGATGGTGTGATCGACCAGTACTTCAGCGACACCACGGACGCGAACGGTGCATTCTCCGTGACGAACCTCCGTTCCGGTCGTTACACGATCCACGTCGACACGACTTCGCTTCCGAGCACCGCATCGGGTGCTGCGACAGACTCCGACGGCATTTCCACTCCGAACGTAGTGACGGTCACGACGGCGCACGGCAATGCCGACGGCGTGTACTTCCGCTACTACGGCACGCAGTCAAGCTCGTCGAGCAACGGCAGCCAGGGAAGCGGCGGCGGTCTGCACTAGCGGTTGACCAGAGGGCGCGCTCCATCGCAAGGCGGTGGAGCGCGCCTCGCGGTCCCTGACCCAGACGATCTCACGATTGTCCGTTCTCACGATCGACCGATATTCCGGACCAACCGGGAAGCACCACCGCCTACGGTAGTGCGTGATGACACGATCCAGCGACCATGAGGGATCCGACCAGTCCTTCACTTGAGGGTCGTTTCATCCGAAGGGGAGAATGGGCACCCGCGGACCAGCGTCCGCAGTAGGCACCAACCTGGAGGAACAATCGAATGACTCACAGACCTCATGCGCAAAACAGGAGTCTGTGGAACCTTGCACTGCTGACGGTGTTGGCGGCGCTTACCGTTCCTGGACTTCGGACCATCCACGCACAGACCGGCTCCTCGTGCTTCCCAACCTGCGATGAAAGCGATGGTCGAATGATCACGATCGCCGGACCGGGCTTCAGCACACTCGCAAATGAAGAAGTCGTGCTGAAGCTCGCGGCGGATTCAAGTTCGCCGACGCTTGAATTCGGAATCTTCGACGGTGAAACCGGCGGACAGTGGGATCAGGACACGACCTCGCTGATGTACACCCTCTACGCAGACCCAGACGGGGATGGCGTCGGAGACGTCGAAATCGCCACGCTGTACGGATATGATATGGTGGACAATGGCTGGAAGACCTATCAGTTCACCAACCATTCGGTCGCACGAGCCGCCAATGGCAACTACCTCTACGTTCTTCGAATCCATTCGACCGATCCGCATGCTACCTACTGGAGCAGCTTCAAGATCCGGACGACCACGGGCACGGTCGCACTGAAGGCGCAGTCGTTCACCATGTCGACCACGGCACGCACGCTCGACGACTTCCGAACGCTGTATCCGAACGTCGACTTCCTCGCACCCGACTTCGATCCGAGCACGCTTCTGACGGCAACGACGACGTATGACGGAACATGGAGCCTGTTCCTCGATGTCGATCGACGTGGTGACTCGCTCGATGTGTGGGATGGCGATCTCGATCACGGCGACTACAACTGTGTCACGAAGGATTCGGATGATCCCAACACACCGAACGACGTGCTCCCTCCATGGGCGGACCCGGATGTCGTGAACTATGAAGGAGTTGCATCGGGGATGAACTGTCAGGGTGGGGGAAGGACGACGGGTAACCCGCCGGACGACCATCCGAACCCCGCTTTTCGACGCTCTCCTAGCGTGTGGTATCAGGTCCTGGATCCGAATGGGAATGTCTATTCGAACCATGATCCGTCGGGCAATCTCGAGTGGGAAGTGTTTCGCATCGGAACGGCGAACGTGGCGGCCGCTGCGCGTGACGCGATGGCCGACAGCCTCCCGTCCGGCATCTATCAGGTGCGGATCAACGGACTGGACATTCAGAACGTCAGTGGCTGGCGGTTCTACTTTGATGCTCTGGGCGTTGACGCCGATGGAAATCCGACTCCCGAACTGCAACCGTTCTCGCTCGGCGGGCGCGTCTGTCTCGCAGACGACGAGGGACACCGTGGGCACTTCGAATTCACTCGTGACGACGACCGGCACTCGCACCAGCGGGGAAGGGGACACCGTTCGCATGGCAACGGACACGGTTACGGCCACCGGGATCACCGGCGCTGCGACAATGGAAGCAGTGATGAGGATGGGCTCGACTGCCGACAGGGACTCTCCGACGTCCGCATCGTAGTCGACGCCGATTACGATCGAGACGGCGTGTTTGACGCAACGATGAGCACGACGACCGACGACGACGGGCGATACAGCTTCCCGAACATGCGCAAGGGGAACTATCGCGTGAGCGTGGACGCGACCACACTGCCCTCGGGCGTCGAACCGGCCGATGACTACGATGGCATCGACACACCGAATCAAGCGGTGGCCGACATCACGGATGCATCCGCCAACGATGTGTTCTTCAAGTACGAATCGTCCGATGGAGACGACGATGACGGGCAGTGTGCTACGGCGCGTTCGGCCAGTTCCTGGAGTGACGACTGTAATGCGTGGCCGACGCAGCGGCTGAGCATCGCCGGCAGGACGTATTCGTCGAGGCAACTGCGTCGCCTCATGTGCGGATCTTCCAACTGCAGCGTATCGGCCGCGTTGGCGCGGGAGCTCATCGCGGCTCGACTCAACGTTGCTTCCGGCGCATGCGATGCCGACTGTATAGGGCGGTTGCTCGACAGAGCCGACAGCTGGCTCTCCTCACATGGGGGCGTCGACGGCTGCGTTTCCGCCCATTCGAGTGCGTGGCGGAGTACAGGAAGTCAGTTGATGAGCGCGATCGAGAGCTTCAACCACGGAGACGGCTGTTCCTCGGGAATCGACTGATTCCCGCGGCGGCCCGGGGCAGATTTGCAAGTGCCCCTTGCAACCGGGCATGTTCTGTGTGCCGGAGCATGCCGGAACGGACCCGACATTTGTCGGGTCCGTTTCTATTTTGGGTACGAATGTATTTTTTGTTGCAGCAGGGTTGCGTGGGTTGGAAAAGAGTTATACGTTTGTGCCGGTCCAGCGGCCGCATGGCTGTATTCAGTTCGACGTTTGGTAGCATTGGTGGTCCACAGTTCCAGTACCGATGCGCCACAGGGGTCGATCAAGCCATCACGGAACCGCCTTCCCGTCATTACCTTCGACGGTATCAACAGCACTCAGGCATGCTCGGAGTGGTCGCCCAGCCCTTCACCGAGCCACGCGTTCGTTCAGGTCAAATGTCCGTTTTCAGGTCCAGATTCACGTTTTGAGGTCCAGTTCCGCCATTCCACAGACAACCATCAGCGCAAACTGATCCGCACTGCACGCATCAAGGCGTGTTTGTCTGACTACCTCATGCGACACGCTTCAGCGGTCGAGCGCCCTGCATCCCTCATCGAAACCGGTCGACCAACGGTATCGGTGACGCCAGGATTCGCCTTATCCGAATCGTCCCCGCTCGACGGTGTCGACGCGCTTCGTCGACTCGTGTACCGCTGAACAGCGAAGAAGTCCATTCCCACGACGGCGCGGGTCAGACCCGCGAAGCGTACCGCACGTGCCCGTGGCGGCCTCCTGACTCTCTGGAGCCGTAGCGGGATTGTCCAGCGCGCGCGGTCGATTCATTCACAGAGGTACAACAGATGAACATGAGACATGGTAACGCATGCCCCACGCATGGCCGGCCGCTGCACTGGTTGGGCCTGCTCGGTGTGGTGCTCCTGATGTCCTGCCTCGGGTCGGTCGCCCGAGCGCAGACCGACTACTCGTGTTTCCCGAACTGCGACGCAAACGACGGACGCATGCTGCTATTGGCAGGGCGCGGAACTCGTACGCTCGCGGGAGATACGATCACGATGAAAATCACATCTCCGGCGACTGCCGCCACGGTCGAGGTTGGAATTTTCGACGGCGAGTCGGGCGGTCACTTCGACAACGGAAACGTGCCGCTCGTCTATACGCTGTACGCCGATCCGACCGGCGAAGGCACCGACTTCTCTCAGCAGATCGCCCAGTGGTCGGGCGCAAACATGCTCGACGATGCCTGGTCCAACTTCACCGTCGACAATGACGCCCGAGCCAAGGCGCCGAACGGCACCTACATCTACTCACTTAGAATTCATAACCCCGATCCGACCGTCGACAACAGCTGGAGCGGATTCAAGGTCCGAACCGATGGATTCATCAGTCTCCGCGGTTACCAGTCGTTCAGCGTGTTCGTGCCTCTGGGCAACACGCTCGATGCACAGGTGATCTACCCGTGGGGTTTCGATGACTTCACGCGAACCACCTACGACGGTACGTGGACGTTCTACCTCTACGTTCCCACCGCCGCCCGAGCGCTGACGGTGTGGGATGGTGACATGGACTATGGGTCATACGACTGTTCGGAAATGGACAGCGACGATCCGGACACTCCGGATGACGTCGTTCCGCCGTGGGCGGTGGGGACCGATGCACAACCGGAAGGAGTTCCTACCGGCAACGCATGTCTCGATGCCACCGGTGCGCGAGTGGGTGGGTACGGTACGGGTTCGCCGGCCGACAACAACTTCAACAGCGCCTATAGCCGGCAGCCGAGCGTTCGCTACAAGATCATCCATCCCGATGGCACCGAGTACGCCGACAACAATCCGTCGGGCAACATGGAATGGGAGCAGTTCTCCATTTCCACCGATCCGTTCGATCGCTCGAAGATGGACTACCATGCAGATTCGATTCCCGCGGGCATCTATACGCTTCAAATGGAGGGAATGGATCTTCAGAATCTGAACGCGTGGCGGTTCTTCAACGAGTCGATCGGTGTCTCCCAGCAGGCGGAAGTGCTCGGCGTCAATGCTGCCGGTGAGCCGACCAAGCCGGCCGAGCCGTATTCGGTGAGCGGTACGGTCTACTTCGACGACAACGCGAACGGATCGTTCGACGATACCGAGTCCGGTGCCGAGGGAGTCACGGTCTCATTGCAGTCGGATCTCAATGTCGACGGCATCGTCGACATCGTCGAAACCTCCGTGACCGATGAGAACGGGCGCTACAGCTTCCCGAACGTGGGCGCCGGTCACCACACCGTGGTCGTCGACGAGACGACGTTCTCCGGCGATGTGATTGCAACCCAGGACTACGATGGCGGTGATTCGCCCGGCGTCGTTGAACTCGGTATCGGAAACGGACAGGACGTCGAAGACGTCGACTTCGGATACATCTCGGTCAGCGGTGACGCACCGGGTACGGGTACGCGCGGCTACTGGCGCAATCATCCTGATGCCTGGCCCGAGCCGTATCGCACCGACGGTATGCAGCTTGGCTGCCAGACATACACGCCGGCGGAAGTAATGGGACTGCTGATGCAGCCGACCAGCGGCAACAATGCCAACCAGATGGCTGCGCAGCTCATCTCCGCCAAGCTCAATGTCGCAGATGGCAACAACGATGCATGCATCGCCGATGTCATCGATCAGGCCGATGCCTGGCTGTGTGAGAATCCACCGGATCGGCCTGACGTCTCGGGGACGTCGCTCGACGATCTGACCGGGGGAGATTCGCATCATTCGCATCGCCACTCGGGTTCGTACAGCAGCAGCGATGACAACAGTGGCAGTCACGGCTCGTGCCACTCCGGTTCGGGCAGCGGATCCCACGGTCTGGGCGGTTCGTCCAGTGACGACAGCGGACACGGCTCGTGCTCGCACAGCAGTTCGTCGAATCACGGCAGCAGCAACAGCGGCGGCCACGGCTCATGCTCCGGCAGCAGTTCGTCGAATCACGGCAGCAGCAACAGCGGCGGCCACGGCTCATGCTCCGGCAGCAGTTCGTCGAACCACGGCAGCAGCAACAGCGGCAGCCATGGCTCATGCTCCGGCAGCAGTTCGTCGAACCACGGCAGCAGCAACAGCGGTAGCCATGGCTCATGCTCCGGCAGCAGTTCGTCGAATCACGGCAGCAGCAACAGCGGCAGCCATGGCTCATGCTCCGGCAGCAGTTCGTCGAATCACGGCAGCAGCAACAGCAGCAGTCACGGATCCTGCTCGGGTTCGCACGACCGCAGCAGCTCGTCCGGCTACGGCAGCGGCAGCCACGGATCCTGCTCGGGTTCGCACGACCGCAGCAGCTCGTCCGGCTACGGCAGCGGCAGCCACGGATCGTGCTCGGGTTCGCACAGCGGGTCGTCCGATTCCAACGTCGGCAACGACGCCTGGGACACGGGCGGACCGATCGAGTACCTGCTCGACGAGTACAACAATGGACGAAGCGGCTGTGCACCGCATCGACTTGACTGACGTGCACTGCAGGGAAGCGTAATGCTTCCGACGATCGGATAACGTGGCGGCGGGCCCGGAAGGCACAACCGGGTCCGCCGCACGCGTTTTTGCAATCTTTTTGTGTGCGCAGCTTGCTTATTACCCGGCGCGACTCTACCTTTGGCGCGACGTTCGGAACGGTCCTTTTCCGATCGTTGTACTGGAGGTCTGAAAGAGGTCCATTCTTTCATCCAACCTCACTTCGTTCTCACTCTCGACTCTGGCGGCGCCTGACTGTACGGGCGTACTGGCGTGTGGCTGAATTCCATCACGTCGTGCATGGCGTATTCTCATCCGGATATGTCCGGGCAATACCTGTGTCCGCATCCTTCGAACACATCCAATTCACCCCAGCATCGCTCGCGATGCCAGTCGGGATTGCACGTGAATTACGTGTGAATTCGGCGGGTCCGAGGTCGTTCTGTGCGGTATGTGTGGCACATGCCGTGGCGGCCCGGGCGGTCCATGCCGAAAACCCGACAGTGCGCAGGAGGCTTACCGTTCCGCTGCGTTGGACCGATGTGCAGTAATGGCGACTGCCGAGAGGTCCATAGGTCCAGGCGCTGATTCTGGTTGCATCGACTGTACGTCCGGCCGGTGTGAACGGTAGGCCGCTGCGTTGCCTTGCCTGTATTGCTAACGATCGTTGCAGACGTTCGACACACGGCCAATGTGCGTGTCACGGCAACTGCAATGGCAACGAAATGCGCGTCCTAAACGAATATTTCTTGCTCCGGCATTGGTGCGGAAATATATTTGGACCGCCGAGCACCGGGCGAGTGCTCACGGGACCGCGTCCCGACCACCATCGATTCGAATTCCTCTCTCCGAATTGTGTTCCGGCATCACATCGAGCCGGATGCCATGGTCAACTGCCGTTCAGCGGCGCCATGCGCATGTGCTTGAACCGGACGTGCATTCGCCTCAGGTAGCGCAGGCACCACCACCGCGTTCACCAACTGGAGAGGATGATGAGAATTCCTTTCATGATCCTGGTCGCCGCTTTCGTCGCGACTCGGACCGCCACCGCACAGAACTACAGCTGCTTTCCCAATTGCAGTCAGAATGACGGCCGCATGCTCGTCCTGGCCGGCGCCGGCACGCGAACCCTTTCCGGCGACACGCTTCTCGTGCGAATCGGAGCCCGCGCGGAATCGGACTCGATCGAGATCGATGTGTTCGACGGCGATTCGGGAGGGACGTGGGACCGGGGCGGCGTCGCGCTCGTCTACACCTTGTTTGCCGATCCCGCCGCCGATGGTTCCGGCAGATCCGTACAGGTCGCTCAGTGGTCGGGTTCGAGCATGCCGGACACGGCCTGGAGCATCCACCGACTCGCCAACGCCGACGATGCGCGATGCCCGTCCGGCAGCTACTTCTACGTGCTGCGGATCCACAACCCGGATCCGTCCGTCGTCGGCAGCTGGAGCGCATTCAAGCTCCGGACAACCGGGGCGCTCGCGCTCGATGGTCGTCAGGCATTCTCCGTGCTCGTTCCGCTGTCAACCCTGCGGGAGGCCGACGTGCTCTATCCGTCCGGTCTCACCAACCTCACCACGACGACCTACGACGGCACGTGGCGGTTCTTCCTGCACGTTCCATACGCAGCGTCGTCGCTTGCCATCTGGGATGGCGACATGGACTACGGATCGTATGACTGTGTGCACCGTGACACCGTCGATCCGGACACGCCCAAGGATGGCTTGCCCGCCTGGGCGACCGGGACCGATGCTGTCGTCGATACGATCGCATCCGGCTCGGGCTGTATTGACTCCGATGGACAGTCATTGGGCGGACTCGCTACCGGGTCGCCGCCGGATGACAACTACAACGCCGTATTCGCCAGGTCGCCGGCCGTGTCCTATGAGATCATCCATCCCGATGGTCGGCATTTCGTGAACAGCAATCCGTCGGGAAACGTCGAGTGGGAACGGTTCTCCCTCGGAACCGGATCGTTCGATCGCTCGACAATGGATGCGGCTGCAGACTCGCTACCAGCCGGGATGTATGAGATTCTCATGCACGGAATGGATCTGCAGAACCTGAATGCGTGGCGACTCTTCGACGGACCGTCTGACGCTGCCGCGTGGACCGAGATGCTCGGTGTGGATACCTCCGGAGCGGCCGTTGCGATGCCGCTGCCATATTCCGTCACGGGCCTGGTCTACTACGACGTCGATGCAGACGGCGTTCCCGATTCCGACGAACCCGGAATCCCCGCTGTCTCGGTCGTGCTCATGTGTGATGTGAACAGCGACGGTACGACCGACGTGCTCGATACGGTGGAAACCGACGACGATGGAATTTTCTCCTTCGCTGAGGTTCCCGCCGGTACCCACAGGGTGGTCGTCGACACGACGACGCTTGCGACGGACGCCATCACGCCGCAGGACGATTCGAGCGCGATCGCAACTTCCGTGACCATCACGGTTGCCGATGGCGCTGCAGTGGCACCAATCGACTTCGGGTATCAGCGGCGCGATGCCAATGTGGTGCAGGGCGTC
Organism: Chlorobiota bacterium; assembly: GCA_963711465.1. Lineage (GTDB taxonomy): Bacteria > Bacteroidota > Ignavibacteria > OLB7 > OLB7 > CAVQEG01. The sequence continues at coordinate 66,327 of CAVQEG010000002.1, read as the reverse complement.
GGTTCGCGCGGGTACTGGACGCATCATCCTGACTGCTGGCCGGTCACGACACTCTCGATCGGTGGGGTGCAGTGCGATCACAGAATGCTGATGCGGATTCTCCGCAGGCCCACCCGGGGCGACCACAGCTACCAGATGGCGGCACAATTGATTGCTGCGAAGCTGAACGTTGCGGCCGGCGCGCCGTCGAGTTGTGTCCTCGAGTCGATCGACGATGCCGATGCGTGGCTCGAATCGTACCCGATCGGCCATCGCTCCTGTCGGCGCGAGAAGAATGCCGCATGGCGCAGTGGCGGCGAGGCCATCAAGAACGTCCTCAACGACTACAACAACGGCCGGCTCTGCGGTTCGCACATCGAATGAGTCCACCGCATCGGGAGCCGGCCGCTCCGGCTCCCGATGCGGATAGTCATTTCAAGCAATTGGCCGCCATTCACTCCGGAGCTCCTGATCCTTGCTGCGTCAACCGCACTGCGGGCTGCTGCCTGGCAAGGAAGACGGGGAATGCCGGACGGGGCCCATGCGAAGGAATTTATTTTGGCGAACTATTGGGCGGCGTCCGGCGCGTCCCTATATTCGCGCTGTTCCGATTCGGACGGTCCAGCTATGTCCGCGCCGGAGCGGGGGAAAACGGTCCGCACCGCACTCCCAGATCTCAATCGACTACCCTCACGCGCCGATTCGTTCACGCACGGACTCGTCTGCTGCTGCAGTCATGACCGCCGCGAGAACGCAATCACTTCTTTGCACGTGCGCTCGTTGACCGCGACGCGCACGCTTGGCGATACGACCTCGTACCGCACCCGACCCGAATCACATCGAGACTCGCTGCACCGTTCAGCACGACGGAAATTCGTTGTGCCGCGACGTCTGCATTCGACCCGTCATTGGTCGACATGGCGCTCGAAGGTGGTCGGGGGAACCGTGAATTCATGCGTGTGGTGGAATTATGACCTCAAACCGTTACCGCGTCCTTTACTCAGCAGATCGTCCGCATCGGCCCATGGTCCCGCGTCGCCGCCTGCTTCCAGCGTGGATTCTCACGCTTCTGGTTGTGATACCCTGCACCGCTTCGGCCCAGACCGTCTGGACGTGCTTCCCCGGATGCAGCTCGCGCGACGGACGTATGCTTCGTCTCGCGCCAAAGAGCGCCAACGAGCCGGGCAACGACACGCTGCGGCTGAAAATTACCTCTCGTGCAACCGCCGCATCCGTGGCGATCGGCGTATTCGACGGAGACGCAGGCGGCCATTTCGACGGACGAACCGTGCCGCTGCGATTCGCGCTTTACGCCGATCCGGACGGCGATGGCGCCGGCCTGGGTACCGAGGTGGCATACTGGTCGGGCACGACGCTCCGCGACAACGACTGGAGCGATCTGTCCATACATAACAGTCCGGCTGCCCGCGCGCCGAACGGCGCATACATCTACACCCTGATCGTCGCCGTCGATCAGGGCGGAACTGCCGATGGGTGGAACGGAATCAAGGTGCGGACCGACGGTGGAATCGCTCTGAAGTGCAGACAGGAACTTTCCACGATCGTTCCCTTGGCGTCGACACTCGATGCCGACGTCGTCTATCCCGATGGCGTCGATCAGGTCGGCACATCCACCTTCGACGGGACCTGGCAGTTCTATCTGCATCTGCCCGACCGCGTGAATTCGCTGACCGTCTGGGACTACAATCATGGTGGCGGTCGGGCCACCGACGATCACGGCAATGGACGAGTTGTTGGCAGCGGAGACGACGCCGACACCCTGGATGCATTCTCCCGGCCGGGGCCGCTGTGCTACCAGGTGAAGTGCCCCTACGGCTGCAGCATCACCAACCGCCACGCGTCGCTGATTCGGCGGTGGACCGCGCTTCGGCTCGAGACTCCTCATCACCATTGCTGTGCGTCCGACACACTCGAACCGCGCGTGGTCGACTCGCTTCCGGCGGGAATCTATCAGGTCCTCGTTCACGGAATGGATCTTCAGCGGCCGAACACATGGAGATTCTTTGGTGATGAAGAGCTGCGCGTCGGGGCGGAGGTCGTCGGCGTCGATGAAAGCGGCAAGCCGAGAGTGCCGATCGGTCCGTATGACGTGTGTGGCGTTCTCTACTATGATGACAACGGAAATGGCGTTCAGGATCCTGAAGAGGCGGGAATTCCGAGTGTGCGGATGCTCATGAGCGTCGATGCCGACCAGGACGGAACGATCGACCGGACCGACACGTGCTACACCTCGGCCGATGGCAGCTACCTGTTCGCCGGCAATCGAACCGGGTGGCGGCAGGTAAGAGTCGACACGGTGACGCTCGCAGCGGAAACCATTCTGCTCGGACCCGGCCGCGCGGGACAGGCGGTGGTCGCCGCAGGGGCGGGGGGAACAGAGCGAATGGAATTCGCGTTTGCCCGTCGGCAGGCGTCGGATGCGTTTCGCACGCGGCGACGGGCGCACTGGGCACAGGAAACATCCCGCTGGCCGGTGACGAGTGTCTGGGTCGGTCACGAGTGCCTCAGTCGAACCGATGCGCTCCGCGTGATGCAGCAGCCGACATGGGGCGACATGAGCTACGCGATGGCGGCCGAGGTGATCGCCGCCAAACTCAATGTGGCCGAGGGGGAGGCACCGATGGGCGTGCCCGACATGATTGCCCGTGCCGATGCGTGGATGCTCGAGCATCCGATCGGAAGCAGCGTGTCGGTCCGTGGTGATGCGTGGCGGAATGCCGGCGACGTGATCTTCGAACAGCTCCACGGATTCAATTCCGGGAGACCCTGCCCGGCAGGCGTGCAGTAGGAGCAACAACAAAAAAGTCTTTGCATCTCGCGGCGTCGGCGATATATTTGCCGCGCCAGGTAAGGGTCCAGCAATTCACACGCGGGGGGAACGAGGTCCAACGTCACCCTCGCCCGCCTTTCCTGCATTCCCATTTGTTCGACTGCTGAGCGTTGGCGCATTCATGGTGCGTCGGCGGCGTATGTGCTGACAATTGACGATCGGCCGGTGCCCGTGTGCCGGCGGAATCCGATCCGTCCGACCAGCGGAGCGCACACACGCGATCAATGTCCATAGCGTACTACCCCAGTCCTGAACGTTCCCTCACCCGTGACGCTGCGGCCGACTCCCACGTCGCCGTCGTGCCACACAATGGTGTTTCCGCAGCAGTGACCTGCGATTGTGCCGCATCGGGCGTTCGCAATGAGCGTTCCATTCAGGTAGGTCGTGGTCTCCTGTGGCGCGCAAGCGTGCAATCACACGTGTTGCTGCCGCGCTGACACCAACTGTCGTTTCCCACACTGGGCATGAGAGCGTGGAGCTCTCATCCAGAGGTCCACTGTAATCAACTGGAGGTCAGTATGCAGTTTGCGTACTCCACGCTGTGGAACGCCAACCGGAGGTCCCACGTCCGGTTTGCTCTGATCGCCACCGGCCTGATGCTGTTGAGCATCTCGGCCGCACCGGCGCAGACCACCTACAGCTGTTTTCCGAATTGCGACGAACACGACGGACGGTTCCTCGTGCTCGCCGGAGCCGGCACCAACACGCTTGCCGGCGATACGGTCGTTCTGAAAATCACATCGCCGTCGATCGCCGACTCGGTCGAGATCGGAATTTTCGACGGCGACTCGGGCGGTCACTGGGACCGCGGTGGCGTCAATCTCGTCTATACGCTGTACGCCGATCCGGCGGGCGAAGGTCACTCACGAAACAACCAGATTGCGCAGTGGTCCGGCGCTGACATGGGTGATACCGTCTGGACCACGTTCAAGGTCGCCAATGCCGCCGCCGCACGAGCACCGAACGGCAACTACATCTACGTGCTGAAGATCCACAACCCGGATCCGTCGGTGGCGCAGAGCTGGAGCGCGTTCAAGGTCCGCACCGACGGTGCGGTCGCGCTCAAGGGCTATCAGGCGTTCGCCGTCGTCGTTCCGATGGCGAGCACGCAGGAGCTCAACGTGATCTATCCGGCAGGCCTCGACAGTCTCGACATCTCGACCTACGACGGCGACTGGACGTTCCATCTCGATGTACCCGTTGCCGCCACGTCGCTGGCGGTGTGGGATGGCGACATGGATTACGGCAACTACACCTGCGATTCGCTCGATACCGACGATCCGGATACGCCGAACGACTCCGTCCCGAGCTGGGCGGCCAATACCCCGGCCCGCCCCGAAGGCACGGCCTACGGAAGCGGCTGCCTCAATGCCGACGGCACACCCGCATCGGGTACCGGTACCGGCTCGCCGCCGGATGACAACTTCCGCTCGGTCTGGGCCCGCGCGCCCGGCGTCTGGTACGAAATCGTCCATCCCGACGGTACGCATTACGCGAACCACAACCCCTCGGGCAACCTCGAGTGGGAACAGTTCCGCCTCTCGACGGCTCCCTACGACAGCACGGCGATGGACTACCACGTCGACTCGTTGCCGGCGGGCATCTATGACGTGCACATGCACGGAATGGATCTCCAGAATCTGAACGCGTGGCGGTTCTTCAACGACGCGCTCGGTGAGTCCGCCAGCGCCGAAGTGCTCGGCGTCGATGCCGATGGCAACCCCGTCAAGCCGCTGCAGCCCTACGACGTCTCGGGCGTTCTCTTCTACGACAACGACTCCGACGGCGTGCAGGATGCGGATGAGCCGGGAATTCCGGCGGTGACCGTGTATCTCTACACCGACGTCAACGGTGACAACATCATCGACTTCCGGGATACCACCGAGACCGATGAATCCGGTGCCTACACGTTCACCAACGTCTATCCCGGTACGCAAACCGTTTCGGTCGATGCAGCGACGTTGTCGTCCGATGTGGTGGCGGTATCCGATGGTGACGGTACCACGAGCCCAAATACGGTCACCGTGACCGCAAGCGGCGGCGAGGCCGTCACGGGCACCTCGTTCGGTTACCAACGCACGACGAATGCTGCCGGTGTTGGCACGCGCGGATACTGGACGCATCACGGCGACGACTGGCCGGTCGATGGACTCGTCCTCGGCGGCAACTACTACTCGAAGTGCCAGTTGATGCAGATCCTCAAGAGGCCAACCAGAGGTGACTGTACCTACATCATGGCCGCGCAGCTTATCGCCGCGATGTTGAACAAGGCGGCGGGAAATCCTTCGTATTGCGTTGACGACGCTATCGATGCGGGAAACGAGTGGCTCGAGACCAACGAGATCGGCAGTCGGGTGCGGTCGCGCTCCTCTGCATGGTCGGGCGGTGGTGGCGGACACTGCGGTAGTGGATACGATGGCGGAAGCAGCAGCAGTACGCAGACGGGCGAGGATATCAAGGATACCCTCGACAGCTACAACAACGGACACATGTGCGCCGACCACATCGAGTAGTCGGCCGACGATCGACGCACCGCCGCACGGCGGCGGCAGGAGAGGGTCCGAGCTGCGGGCACGTCCGCGCTCGGACCCTCGGCCTTGCATCCCGAAGTCGATTGCTCGAAATCCTGGTTCCAACGAATTATTCCACCGATCGTAGCATGATCGCTGGTTGAACACTACATTTGTCACCAGTCGGTGCCGGACCGACTGCCGTTGCGGACGTGTGGTATCCGCATCGGCCCGTCGCCGGCACTCCAGGGCCCGGAGTTCTCCGGGCCTGTTTATTTTCGGCCCATGAGGAATCGACGTGCATCGACTGGCGACGCTTCAGACGATCTCCGTCGACCGGAGACCACCCTGCTGCTGACCGCCGCATCGCTGCGCGATCTTCCGGACCGCGCCGCCCGTGCCCGGTCGATCCTCGAGGCGTCGCACGTCGACGAGAACGTCCTCGTCGCCGACGCCGGGCGACATGGCGTCACGGCGCTCCTGTCCGAACTTCTGCATGCCTGCGATTCACCGTCGGTCCCTTCGTCACTCCTCGATCGACTTCGTTCCGCATCGGAACTGCTGGTACGCAGGAACCTCATGCTCATCGGCGAGCTTGGCTCGCTGATCGATGCGCTGGCGGCAGCAGACATCCCTGCGATGCCATTCAAGGGACCGGTCGCAGGTGCGCTTGCATGGGAGAATCCCGTCGCCCGTGCGTTCGGGGATCTCGATGTGTTCGTCCGACCCGCCGATGTTCGCCGCGCGGTGCAATTGCTCCGAAGCCGGGGCTACGTCGTCCCCGCGTTCGCCGATATGCTCGACCGACCTGGCGCACTCCCGAGTGAGGGACAGTTCCTGCTCCGTCAGCCCGAGCGCTCCGTCGATGTCGAACTGCACTGGCAGCTCATGCAGCGGTTCCACGGCTATTCGATGTCCCCCGAGTCGCTGCTCGCCGACGGACTCGAGGTACGCGTCGCCGGTCGTTCGTTCGAAACCTTCTCGCTCGAACATTCCCTGCTGACGCTCTGCCTGCACCACGGGAAACATCGCTACGAGCGAATCCTGTGGTTGCGGGACGTCGCCGGGCTCATCGACGCGCGCTCCGCCTGCGCGCAACGCATCGACTGGGCGTCGCTGCGTGATACCGCGCGGAGCATCGGCGCCTGGCGCTCGGTGCTGCTTGCCGCGAGACTCGCAGGCGACCTGCTCGACGCACGCCCTCCGGAGGAGGTTCGTCGCCAGGCACGCGGCGATCGACACGTCACCCGGCTTGCCGAGGACGTCCTACGAGGCATCGACCACGGCGGCGGGCGTCTTTCGCCGATCGCTGACCGGGTGGAATTTCACCTTCGGTCCCGCGAGCGCGTTGCCGACAGAATTCGCTACGCGATTTTCCGCGCGACGACGCCGACGCTGGAGGATCGCGATCGGATCCGACTGCCGGCTTCACTTGGTGCGCTGCACTACGTGATCCGACCGTTTCGACTCGTTCTGAAGCGCCTCGTCCGGTCGTGACGAGCGCACGAATTCTCAATTCGTCCATCCAATCGAGAAGACATGAAGTTCCGCTACTTCGCCGCAATGCTCGCATTGATTCCCCTCGTGCACGTCCATGCCCTCGCTCAGCAGGAGGGGGAGGAACAGACCGGCTCCGACACGGTGATGGTCGACTCCACCTCCATGTACGACGACGACTTCGACGCCGACTCCAATTACTACGACGGCGACCAGTACGAATACGACAGCTCCGGCGGTGGCGGCGGATCGTCGACGGGATTCGGGTTCGGTGGTGGTACCTTCGGTGTCTACGGCGGCCCGACGTTCGAAATCGCCGCGCTCGATCCGCATGAACTCGATCCCGATCTCGATGGCACGATGCTGGTGTACGGCGGACAGGGCTTCGCGATCCTCAGCGGGTGGGTCATCGGCGGTGGTGGCTACGGAGCCGAGATCTACGACATCGCCTCCAACTACGACGAGTTCAGCTTCCACTACGGCGGGTTCATCGGCGGCTACGACAAGGCACTCGGCCGCTTCTCGATCCGTGGTACGCTGATGATCGGATCGGGCGGAATCAAGATGATCAAGAAGCGACCGTCGGTCAACGATTCGGTCGACGTTGCCCTGCAGGACTATGAACAGCGCAACGGCGTCGAAATCCTCGAGCGCTACCGTCAGGAAGATTTCTTCACGCTGCGCCCGACCATCAGCATCGGATTCGCTCCCGTCCCCTTCTTCGACTTCCGCCTCTCGGCATCCTACGTGATGCCCATCGGTGGCGCCAATGCCAGCGATCTGTACACGCTTACCTACGGATTGCAGCTGATGTTCGGCATCGGACGGTAACTCTCGCCGGACGTCGTCCGACCGACTTCATCGGTTTCGCGCTCAACGGCGATAGCTTCGTGCTGCAACGCGCACACGCCGAATCGCAGACCAATTTCACAGGAGGCCCGATGTTCGCTCGAATACTCTCTCTCACGCTTGCCGTCTCCATCGCTGCATCCGCGTCGCTCCTGGCGCAGACCGAGGAACCGACGCCCGCTACACAAGGCGGTCAGCTCAGCGAGGATTTTCTCAACAACACCTACTTCGCCATCGGTCTCAACCTCAGCCGCGTCACGGGGACCGGTGTCGGCGGCCGGCTGTCGCTGCCCAAAGGCGTTATCGTCCAGCTCGCCGCCTTCGTCATCACCATCGGAGACTACACCCACTTCAACATCGGCGGTGAGGCGCAGTACGCCTTCGTGCGGAACTCCGAGGGACGCTTCTACGCGCTGCTCGGCACCGGATACTACTTCTCCGCCCACAAGGATCGCGACGGCAACGTCATCAACGATCCGTTCGCACTGTCGCTCGGCGTCGGCTACGAATGGTTCCTCTCGAGCCATATCGCGTGGAACCTTGCCGGCGCAATCAGCTACTTCCCGGCCACGTCGAAGGTCTACCCGCTGCCGGAGATGGGACTGTACTTCTACTTCCGTTGAGTCGGTCGGTGGCGCCGTCGAAGAACGTGCGGGGAATACGAAGTGGGGAATTCAAACGGGAGAATTCGAAGGAGGAAATCGAGCGGGTGAATTCGCAGCAGGAGTGAATTCGTTCAGTTGCCGAGGCCGATCTCGCTGAGATCGACCGATCGGGCGCGTGCGACGATCGTGCCGGCCCGGGAGCTGACGAATGACGAAGGGTGGAGGGGATTCCACTCGCGCGGGTTCGGCAGCACGACCGCCAGCAGTGCCGCCTGCCGCGGCGTCAGCTTCGATGCCGACGTACCGAAGTAGTGCTGCGAGGCCGCCTCGACCCCGTAGATGCCGTCTCCCCACTCGATGACGTTGACGTACACCTCCAGAATTCTCCGCTTCCCCCAGAGGAATTCGATCAGGTAGGTGAAGTACGCCTCGAGTCCCTTGCGCACCCAGTTGCGCCCCTGCCACAGGAACACGTTGCGGGCCGTCTGCATGGAGATAGTGCTGGCGCCGCGAACGGGACGTTTGCCGGCGTTGCGTTCGTTGTACTGCTGCGCCTCGTGTACCGCCTCCCAGTCGATCCCGTGGTGCGAGAAGAACCGCCCGTCCTCGGAGGCGATCACCGACCGCAGCAGGTCGGGGTCGACCTTGTCGATCGGGATCCACCGTTTGTGTACTCCGACGGGCGTTCCGCCGGCGACGGCGTCCTGGATCGGCCGCAGCACCATCAGCAGCGTCATCGGGGGATCGACGAACCGGTAGAGCAGCGTCAGTGCAACCGATCCGAGCAGGAGGGTGACGACCGCACGAATGATCCACCGCATCAGTCGGGGCATCGGCTCGAGTTCCGCAATTGATGAGTGTGCGCCATCCGATCAGCGAATCACCGCCAGCCGACGCGTGAACGAGGCGCCTCCGACGGTGATCCGACACACGTAGGCGCCCGAGAGGAGCCGCGCTACCGGAAGCGTCAACTCCCGCCGTCCCGGCTCGGCCCGATGCGGCGCCACGCGCGCCACCACACGTCCCATGCCGTCGACGATCTCCGCCGATACCTCCGGTCTCCCCGTTGGAACGTCGATCCAGACAGCGGCTTCGTCACGAACGGGATTCGGGGTGATCTGAGAAACCGTCGTCCGGATTCGCTCCGCCCGGTCGACCGAGAGAACGGTGTCCGGTGCGTTGAATATCTGCTCGACGCCAAACCACGGCGTTCCCTCCTTCGCCAGGTCGATCGTCACACGCATGGTGCCGCCCGTCACCGGAATTGCCTCGATGGTCTCACCGGTCGGATTGCCCGTCGAGTCGAGGGGAAGCAATCGGACGGTGTCGGCGTCGGTATCGAAGTTGACACCCAGCTTCACGCCACCCATCTGTGTGACTTCGCCACCCCACTGATTGCCGAGCGACGAATCGTTGAAGCGATACACCGCGCCCCTGTTGAGCGCGCGGGTGGAAATCGTCAGCAGTGACCGTCGCGACTCCGCAAGCGGCAGCGTGTCGAGCGGCGTCCAGATGTAGGTCACGTCCGGAGTCCCGTCGAGCCAGCTGACGCTGAGATTCGATGTGCGCAGCGTGGAAGTGTTCGCGAGGAAACCCGTTCCGCCCTGCACCCGCGGTGCGTCGACGGTCATGAGCCCCTTGGTCACGTCGCGCGTGATCTCGCGCGTGTCGCTCTGGATGTTGGCGTCCTCAGGAACCGTATAGAAGTAGTCCGCGGCGGTGTAGTGCCGACTGGCGTCGAATGAATCGATCTGCACCCGATCGACCATCGGCATCGTGTTGTTGAGCACACCGTCCACGTTGAAGATGCTGCTCGAGTATCCGGTGATCGGGAAGCTGCGAAGGTCGGCTTCATCGTAGCGGATTCCGACGGTGCGCTGGGCCGGTGCGATCCAGTGATTGCGCAGCATGGCGGAGACCTGCGGCATCAGCGCCATCATCGACGGATCGGCACAGAACGTCCAGAAGTCGCCCGGATACTGGTAGGTGCGGTCGGCATACGTGCTGCCGTAGTAGTCGTAGGCGTAGAGGTAGACGCCGTCCCAGTCCTGCAGCGACGCGTAGGCAGGGTAGAAGAGCATCAGCTCCGGTCGCTGGGCGTTCGGGTAGACGATGTCCGCACCCTCGGCGATGAACGGCTTTCCCTTGACTGCGGCTCGCGCGAAATACGGAACGAGCTGGTAGTTGTAGCTCAGCAGCGAGTAGTTCCAGATCACCCACGTCGAATCGGTGTTCGCCTCACCCGGACGGACCCGATTGTAGTCCCAGTTGGTGATCTCGCTGGTGAAGTCCTGGTCGGCCTCGATCCACGTGTCGGCGCTGCCCATCGTGAGGTTGGTCGCCGCCAGCGGCACCTTCACTCCGATCGAACGCAGATGCGTGCGCATCGATCCGTAGTAGTCGCGGCCGAGCGAATCGTAGAACGACGTCAGGTCGATCATCCGCTGGTAGGCGACGTACGGCATCTCAGCGAAGAGCGGACGCGAGACGGTGAAATTCTCCAGTCTCTCATTCGGTCCGAGTCCCTCACGCCCCGTCGCCTGAATCCGGATGCCGTCGAGAAATACGTCGCCGAGTGACTGGCCCATGTAGAACCGAAGCACCGTCGAGGTGGAGTCCTCCACGGTCGAACGGAACGTCAGCGTGTAGGTCTGCCATGAGGTGCCCAGTGTGACGGTGGTGTCGAGTCCGACGAAGGTGCTCGACGGACTCGTACGGAACATGTAGGTACGCATCTGGCGTCCGCCGACCGCGTCGGTCTTTGCCTTGAAGGTGAAGCGGTAGATCCCGTGAAAGGTCAGGGGAATTCCGGTCTGCTGTAGGAAGATCCGGGCATAGTACCCGTCGGTCTTCCGGATGGCCAGACGCAGCGAATTCGACCCTTCTCCCGGGGCCACGTCCGGTCCCTGCACCACCGCGAGATTCGCCTGTCCGCCCTCACCGACGATGAGCGTCCATTCGTCGTCGTAGGACTCGAATCCACCGTTCGCGGTCAGGTTCGGTCCTACCGTCCGCTGCCCCTCCCAGTACGCCTCGCGCAGTGCATCGGTCCCGTCGTAGCGCCCGGCGAGGAATCGGTCGAACATCGTATCGAGCTGTCGCGACTGGTTGTAGCTCAGGATACCGGGTCGCTCGTTCCAGTAGTTGTAGACCCAGTTGTAGTAGGGAGAATTCTGTTCGGTGATCGTCACCAGCGCAATGCGCGGATCGTCCGCATACGGCAGCTCCGTGTACCGGTTGACGTGGTGGAAGAATCGCGTGAGGAACTCCTGGTGCAGCTGGCGGAGCTGTGGATCGAAGAGCCGGACGAACCGGCCGTAGGAATACATCGAATCCCATCCGACGATCCCGTCGTCGCGTCTGGGACCGTAGCGTGCCAGCGGAACGAAGTGTGTGTAGATGCCGTTCTTCCCGAGCTGGTAGATGAACCAGTCGAGTCGATCCATCTGGGCCGAGTCGAGCGACTTCGTGTCGTTGCCCGCAGCCAGAACGCTCGACGCATTCCAGTTGTAGTAGTCGAAGTACATGAAGTGCACCAGGTTGAAGCCGAATTTCTTCAACCGGGCTGCCATCGCCACGGCCGTGGCGCTGTCGGGAAAGCACGAGGTGTACCAGATCGATGCGCCGACGAATCGGACCGGGGTGCCGTCCTCGAATTCCAGGTGCCCGTCTTCGCCCACGCGCACGAATCCATGCGCACCGGCGGCATCTCGGGGAGTCGCCGGCAGCCAGTCGCTCGGCGTCTGGTCCAGAGGTGGAAGTACGACGTCGAACGGATCGACCAGCGGCTGCGCCCTCGCGGTCGTGCTCAGCAGCAGTACACAGAGTGCGAACAGGGAGGCGGCAGGAAATCGCGACATACGAAGTTGAGGGCGTAGCTGATTGGATGCTCGGAAGGACGGTCCGCGGCAGAAGGAATCCGCGCGGAATCTCGTGGGGTGGTACGTCGATCAAGATCCGCAATAGCCCGTCAATCCCCAACAGGCAATTCGCTGTCGGTCGTGGAATCAGAGGCGTCGCGCACCGACGCTGAACGGCGCCGCTGCGTTTCGATCAACCCGAAGCCGCCGCTGAGCATCAGTGTGACGACCGCGGCGAGCAGCGTCGTCGGAAGCAGCGCCAGTCCCGCCATCCGCGTGACCACCAGCGTCGAACCGACCGGCGTCTTGGTCACCCCCGTGTTGAGCGCCGCCATGAACGCCGCGACGAGTACGACCGGACTCGACGCCGGAACGATGTTCTGTGCCAGCAGTCCGAGCATCGCGCCCATGAAGAAGAGCGGGATGATGAACCCGCCGCGCCATCCGCTGGACACCGTCACGGAGGTGCCCAGGAATTTCGCCAGCGCCGCTACGGCCAGTGCCCCTCCGGAACCGAGAATGACAGCGTGACCGAACTGCTCTTCACCGAACGTCAGCGCGAACGGGGACCAGACGGCAAGGGCTGCGAGGATGATTCCACCGATCATCGGGCGAATCCACTGGGGTGCGATCGAGAAGCAGCGGCGCAGGGCTACCACCGTTGCGGTGAATGCTGCGGCTCCGGCCGCGCAGAGCACGCCGACGGCGAGCGCCAGCCAGAGGTCGCGTCGGGTGATCGCGGTGGCGACCGGCAAATGCCAGACCGGGGTGAGTCCGATGCCGGTGAAGAACGTGAAGACGGCGAAGCCGACGAGCGAACCGATGAGCGCCGGCACGAGCGCTTCATGGTACTCCAGTCCGCGTCGATGGAGGATCTCCAGCGAGAAGATCGCGCCGCCGAGCGGAGCGCCGAACAGGACGGTGAAACCCGAGGCCATCCCGGTGATCGTCAGGATTCGCACGTCGCGGCGCGAGAGTCCTCGTCGCGAGGCGACCCAGGTGCCGATCGAACCCGTCGTCTGCACCAGCGGTGCCTCGGGGCCCGCCGCACCGCCGGCGGCGATGCACAGCAGCGACGCCGGGATCAGCGAGCGCAGCGTCCGATACTCCGGAGCACGTCCGAGCAGGTGAATGTTGTCGACCAGCAGCTCGACGTCACCGGTACTGCCGATGGCCCGGATGAGAAGACCGACGGCGAGCCCGGTGGCTGCGAGTATCGCTGCCTGTGCGAGGGCGGTGTGCGAGCCCGGGCCGAGCACGTCGCGCAGCAGGTGCAGGGCGGAGAGGTAGACCGCAGCCGCCGATGCGCCCAGCAGGCTGACCACCGGAATCCAGGGCGCAGTCGGTTGCAGCGAGGCGACCACCCGGGTCGCCTCGCGTCGTATGCGCTGAAGCATCTGGGGGAATTCGTTGAACTGGGGGATGGCCGGTGCGCGTCCGTCAGGGAACGGGCATCAGCGGATCAACTTGAACTCGACGCGTCGGTTGAGCGCGCGACCCTCGTCGGTATCGTTCGTCGCGATCGGCTTGGATTCGCCATACCCGCGCGCCTCCAGGCGCTGCCGGGAGATGCCGCGCGACACGAGGTAGTCGACGACCGACTGCGCGCGCTTTGCCGAGAGCTCCTGATTGTACGAGTCGCTGCCTCGCGAATCGGTGTGGGCACCGATCTCCACGCGCACCGATGGATACTCGTTCATCAGCTCCACCAACCGATTGATTTCCGGAAGACTCTCGGGCTTCAGATCCCACTTGTCGAAGTCGAAGAAGATGTTGCGCAGCGTGAACGCAGTACCCCGGTCGATCGCCGTCTGGATCGACACGAGATCGAAGTCCTGCTTCAGATGTTCGCCACGCTTGACGCCGGTCAGATCGCGGTCCACCGCTGCAGGCATCATGCTGGGCGCCACGGCCGTCATCCGGTACGCCTTGCCCTCGTTGATCTGCGTCTGGTAGTGACCCGACTCGTCGGTCTTCACCGTCGCCAGCCGCTCGAGCGTCGAATCGTCTTCGATGCGAACCTCGCCGGCGACCGGCTTGCCGTTCTCATCCTTCAGCACGCCCGCGATCGTCGTCTGCGGACGCTCGAACGTGAAGTCGCGATGCACCACCGCACCAGCTTCCACCTTTGACAGGTCGACCTGCTCATCGATCGGCAGATAGACATCGCCACCGGCGGTGACGCCGTAGACGATGCCCTCCTTCACCCTGGTTTCGTATTCGCCCGTCGTCGGGCTGGTCTTCACCGTGAATGACGTGCCGTTGAGCAGATGAAAGTGCAGATCGGTACCGACCGGATTTCCCTCGGAATCGTGCGCGCGACCCTGCAGCAGCGTGATTCGCTCGGGCATTCGGGATTCGTACACCAGTTCGTACGTCGTCGTGATGTCGCTGCCGATCTGATCGAGAATGTCGTTGAACGGAGCGGTCACGTCGTACTCCCGACCGAGCGACAGCCGCGTGGCCAGCGCGTTGTTGTCCTTGCACGGATCGAGGATCGTGAAGAGCCGCGCGCGGGTGTCCCACAGCATGTGCACCAGATCCGACTCGGTGATCGGGGCGTTGTCCTGCACCACCCAGTCGTCGGTGACCAGCACGAAGACGCGCTGTGCATTCGGTCGGAAGGGCATCTGCGTGGCCGCCTTGATCGCGAGCGTGGAGATCTCGTCACCGCCGATCGCCTTGGCCGGTTTGAGGAAGTCTTCGAATCGGTCGAAGTCCGAGGTGGGATGCAGCGTGTCGTAGATCATCGAACCGTATAGCACGCCGCCGATGCGGTAGTCGGCGCCCCGTTGCTTCATCGTCTCGACGAACTGCCGCGCGTTGGCCAGCACCGAGGCGATTTCGTTTCCCATGCTTCCCGAACAGTCGATCATCATCACCACATCGACCGGTACCGACTGCGATGCGTCGCTGGGTCGCACCGAGACGATGTGCAGCGTGCTGTCGCGGAAGGAGAAGTCGTCCTTGCCGAGTCCGGCGACGTTGTGGCCCTGTGCATCGGTCACCTGAAGGTTGACCCGTACGCGGGGGAACTGCGACTGATCGACACTCTGCACGCCGATCGAGTATCCGCCACGGGCGACGATCGCCAGCGAATCTCCCGACTGCAGCTCCGAGGAATGCACACCAGCCGAATAGTACCGGCTGCGAATCGCCTTGTAGAGATTGCTCGGATCCGGGGCGATCGACTGAAGCTGTTCGGCCAGCCCCGGATACCACGCCTCGTTGCTCCGTAGCGACGAGACGATCTCCGCAGGTGTGTCGAACGTTGGTCCGCCATACTGGCAGTTGCGTACCAGATTGTCCTCCATGCGGCCGGCGTCGTGGTACTCGCCCTCGTAGTGCAGCTCTGCGGGTGAGTAGGCGCGATCCGGGGCCCATCCGCGCGGGTCGGTGTGGTAGATGGTACTGCGATCGGTGACTCGAAGTGGTCCGCCCGAATTCACCCGCAACAGTGCAACGCCTCCGCGGTAGCCCGCGCTCGTCACGTTGTTGAGCGACCCGCCGGAGACCTTGGCGAACGCGATCTCGAGTCCCAGGTGTGCGACGCCGCCGACAACGTCGTAACCGGCGCTTGCGACCACGTTCGGGTCGCTCAGCGAAAGGACGATGCCCGGCGTGACGCTCCAGGATTCACCACCGATGATCGTATCCCGCTTGTCGAATCGGATGCCTCCGGTCAGCATGAACCAGTCCAGTGGCAGCCACGCGCCGTTGAGCGACAGACGAATCGCGTCGTCGTTGGCGAAGATGTTCTCGATCGTCGCCGAGCCGAGTACATGATCGGTCGGCCACACCGTCGCGGCGATGGTGTACTGGGCGGACTTGAAGAATGCCTTTCCGCCGTCGAACTGGGCGCTGAGACCGAAGGCGGCATGGCGGTCGAACATGGGAAATCCGAGTCCACCGAAGTACTTCTGCGAGTAGGTGCTGGTCGAGTCCAGCGTTCCGAGCGTGCCGACGGCGAGAGGACCGAGCTTGGCGAATCCGGCATAGAGACTCTTCGAAAGCGAGTAGTTATCGGCCAGGTAGGGGACGCCGAGCACGACGTCGTAGTCCTCGAGGTCGGCTGCAAGCCCGAGCAGTGACGGATTCCATCCCACGGCCGAAGCGTCGTTGAAGTAGCTCAACTGCCGATTGGTGAGGTCCTCCGGCGCGATCGTCTGCACCTGTGGCGTCGTCGACGTCGACCCGCCACTTGTCTGTGCGTAGAGCACGTCGAGCGTGAGAATGTTCAGCGCCAGAAATGCGAATGCGATTGCCGTGGCTCGATGAATCCTCATGACGTCCGGTCGGATTGGTTGCGAAATTCAAACACGCGGCCGCACCGCCACCAGCGGCATGACGCGTTCGTTCAGCTGATTGAGCGTTGCTGGGATGAGGTCGGGCGGGGCGTGAGTTCCGGCGCCCGGATGAACTCCGAGGACGCGGGGGCACGGAACCGACGTAGCCTGTGTGGCGCAAGAAGTCGTGCGGCACGGGGGCGTGGCACACGCATGCGCGGCGCACGAATATACGACCCGGCGCAGATCGACGGGTCGGACCGCCGGCCTCGACGACAGCCCCTTCGCCGCGAGGTGCCTACTGCCGTTGCAGCTTCGCCTGAAACGTGCCGTCGGTGACCGAGACGACGTCGGTCGTGTCGTTCGGATTCGTCAGCGTCGCGCTGAAGGTTCCGCTCACCACGTCGCCATCGACACTCGTCACCTCGACGGTGCAGTCCTGCCTGCTCGGCGAGCATTGATGCGGCGTCAGACCGACCGTATAGGTGATCTCCACGTTCGGATCGGTCAGCGTCCGGGGGAAGGTGCCCTGGTCGATGTCGGTGACGAACGACAACAGGATCGATCTGCTCGGAGAACCGCTGAGACTGCCGCCGACCTGTACGTTCATCGTCGATTCGGTGTAGCCGGTCAACGTCACCGTGAACGGGACGTCGCTCCCGTCGATCGTCGCGTCGAGTTCGTTCTGCACGTTGTTGCTGGGGCCGGTCGTGCTTGCGTCGCAGCCCGTGGCGACCAGAGCGACGGTGAGGAGGAGTGCGATGGAGGCGAACCGGAACGGGTGCATGGCCGGAGTTCGGAAGTGTTCTGAGTACTGTCTACGGGGTGAATGACGCGCGTCGGTGTCGTCGGAACGGCGAGAAGGTACGGATTCGATCGAGACGGGTATCTGACGCGGCGGGGTGGTGCAGCGGCCTAGCGGATCTGCTCCCATTCCTTCGACAGCGATCGGCGCAGGACGATCACCGCCAGCGCGTTGAGCGTCCACTCGGCGAGCACACGCAGGTAGCCGTAGCGGCGGAATCTGCGGGGCGACTCGTAGACCTGCAGCGTGCTGCGGTGGGCGATTCGCCCCAGGTGCGCCAGTCGCTTGTAGAGGTCGAAGTCCTCGCCCGCTGCCATGCGGTCGTTGTAGCCGCCGACGCTCTCAAAGGCGTCGCGCCGAACCACCTGACATTCTCCACGACCCATACCGAGTCCGGCGGCGTTGAGCATGCGCACGTAGTTGTTGAAGAACCCGTGGAACAGCCGATCGCTCAGACGACGCTCAGCGGGTGCGATCTCCACGGGGCAGGCGACCGCGACCGTCGCCGTGCGATCGCGGTGGGGCAACGGCGACTCGACGTCGATGCGATCGCGAAGCCGGATCAGTTCCTCGATGAAGCGGGTGGGATCGCTGGGGACGGTGTCGGCGTTGATGAAGACGAGCAGTCGACCGTGCGCCACCTCGGCGCCTCGGTTGCGTCCCTCGGCAATGGTCTGTCGACGGGGATCGACGTGCTCGACGACGCGGTCGGCATGGCGGTGTGCGATCTCCACCGTTCGATCTCTGCTTCCGCCGTCGCTGACGATCAGCTCCATCGCCGCTCGACGCCGCGTCGCCGGCGGGAAGCACGCGAGTGTCCGCTCGATGAGCTTCTCCTCGTTCAATGCCGGAACGATGACGCTGATCGTTGCGGCGTCGACGGCTGCCTCGGCGAGGCCACCACCGACGCCGGTGCCGAGGGCGCCGGTGCCGAGGGCACTGGTGCTGCGCGTCGTGTCGGGATATTCGCGTGGCGGTAACTGCATGAACGTGAGAATGAATCAACGGTGAGGCGCCGTGGCTCTGACGCAGCGGGCCGGACCACTGCGGTGCGCCTCAGAAAACGATCGGGAATGCGATGTAGAATTTCACCTCGGGCAGTATCTGCAGAGCCGGCGCCGGCAGGTGAATGTAGTCGAGTGTCTGCACGATCCAGTTGCCGAACGTGCCCAGATCCGGCAGCATGTCGACAAGACTGTAGTCGAGTGCCACCAGCAGACGCCGATGCGGATCCAGCAACCGTCCGGTCATGTTCGGCCCCTCCCAATTGTCCACGTTCGTCGCTCCATAGCCGACCGCCAGCTGCAGCCATCGTGGCCACTGCAGCGAGCTCGGGAGGATGTCGCCGAGCTTCAGCGCGAGCCAGACGGTCTGCCCGTTGTAGTCGTCGACGATGATGCGGTCGTGCCCCAGGTATCCCTCGTCGAGATACCCCGCCGGATAGTACGACCACTTCAGACGCACGTTCTGAAGCGGCTTGATGAACTGCTGCGCGACGAACAGACCGACGCCAACGGTGTTCGAGAGCTGATCGGTGGGATCGAATCCGAAGCGGCTGAAGCCGTCCTCGAGTTCCACGTACGTCATCCACGAATACGACAGTGCCGGCGACAGCCACGCGGCGGTGCTGTGCGCGAAGCCGGAGGCCACCAGTGCCTCGTATCCGAGGTAGGAGGTGAAGTACCCCGCGAACATGTGGCCGAACTTGTCGGCCTGCGCCGCATACGTCCAGTCTGTGTAGAAGTGGAAGTGCTGCGGGTCGTGCCACCACGCGTTCGCCTGATAGATGTGGACGCCGGTGACGGCGCCGGCGACGACACCTGCGGTGATCGCCATCGGCAGCGGCTGCAGCTGCGTCGATCGCAGCGGCATGTCGCCCGTCAGGGTGTATCGCGGAGAACCGGCATAGCGGTACTCGCTCGGACGCAGTCGACGCCCGAGCGTATCGGTCGCGGTCGTCGACTCATGAGCACCGAGCGTGTCGCCACCGCCGGAATCCGATTGCACCGTGCTGCCGTCGGCCGCCGTGGCAAGCATCGCTGCATGTGCCGGGCGGAGACACGATCCACAGAGGACGATGGAGACGAACAGGAAGACGGTGCGGAGGGGCAGAGGAGTTCCCACGGACGTATCGAATGCGTGAGGCGGGGTTGAAGAAAGCACCAATGATACGGCCCGTCGACCACACCGCAACAGCCCAAAGCGACTCCGGTTGTCGCAATCGCCGATCAGCCCAACGGTGTCAGCGACTGCCGCAGACCCGCCTCGAAGCGTTCGAGTCCGTCGATCGGCCACGACGCCAGCACCATCGATCCCTGGTAGTTGCGCTCCATCCCGTCCTCCGAAAGCGACACCGTCTCGATGGGTGCGTTGACGACGAGCGCCGTCTCCGAGAGCTCGACGTCGAACCGGAGTCCGAGCCATTCATCGACCATCGACCATCCACCTGCCTGTCGCGTTCCCTCCGAGGCGAGTCGCGATGCCTCGCCGTCCGGACGGATTCCATCGAAGAGGAAGTAGCGATCCTCGGCGTTCCCGGCCGACAGCCGACAGGTCATCTCCACGGCGAAGTGCCCACGCATCGGTCTGCCGTCCGCACGTCGGACCGACCAGTCGACCTGCAGCTCGCCGGTATGCTCGTCGCCCGAGATGTGCTTCTCGACGATCATTCGCGACCCGTCGTCGACGGTCGCCTCGCGGCGCAGCGAAATTCTCCACCCGCCCGCTTCACCTTGCTGCACTTCGAATGCGTACGGTGCTCCGGCGAAGTCTCCCAGCGCGTCGAGTCGGCTGCCGCGCAGTGCGTCGACCTCCGGAGGCGTTGCCAGCACGTGGTCGATGAACAGACCGTGGCGGTATGAATCGTACGTGAGCAGCCGCTCGAGTCCCGGCTCCTTCACCTTGAACGTGTCGTGAATGCTCCGCGCGCCGTCGCCCTCTGCCGAGTCGGATCGAGCGGATACCGCCGGGTCGGCCGTTCCGCTATCGGGCAGTCCGGGTTCACCGTCCTCCGTGACGGACTTCGATCGGTTCGAACGTGCGGCAACGGCGAGCAGCCGGGCGTGGTACCCCTCGGGATGGCGGTTGAACACGTCGAGCATGTTGAATGCACACGGCTTGTGATCGAGCTCGAGCACGGCGCCGCCGCGTGCGGGCGATATCGTGATCGACACCGTCGGATTGTCGACGATTACCTCGTCGAACCCATCGAGGTCGTAGTCGATCACCTCGACACGCGCGCCGTCGATCCGCTCGAGCCGGTCGAGTTCGCGTTCCGCCTCGATCATGTTCCTATACACCGCCAGTCGGATGTTCGACAGGTAGAGTCCGCCGAAGACGCCGTGCCAGTACGGGCAGTTGCACTGCGAGGCGAGCAGCGCCGTGGCGGCCCGGTCGATTGCGCCGCGGACATCGGGATCGGCCTGGCGATTGCTCTGCTGCGCGTCGATCCGCGCTGCTTCCAGGCGATCGGAGACGCGCATCATCTTCTTCTGCATAGCGTTGGCCTCGGGATACTTCACGAGGAAATTCCTCCAGAACCCACCGCGCACGAATCGCTCGTTCGCCTCCAGCAGGTGGCGCTCATTCAGCGTCCGCTCGAAGACCTCATACTGATCGAAGGCCTCGGTGGTCGGCAGCGCCCAGTGCAGCATCTCCGCGTAGGAGGCCGTCGGCAGGTAGATCCGTCCGGCCGGCGGCCGCGTCCGGACGATCTCCCCGGGATGAACGGTGGTGATCCAGTCGCTGTTCTCATCGAGTGCCTGGCAGAATCGTCCGATCCAGTTCTGGCCGTAGACCGAATCGTGGGTGCCGGGCCAGATGCCGAATTTCTCTCCATCATCGGCGAAGACGACGACGCGCTCGGCGCCGGGTCGATCGAGCGAGCGGAGGTGCTCGATGGTGGCACGGGGATCTTCGAACGGAATCGTGTAGCGCAGCGTCCTGTCGATGGGGAACACCGCCAGCGGCCGCCCCTGATCCTCGGTCAGGAAGTAGCCCTCGAGTGCGTCGCCTGACAGTCCGGCGTGCTGGAAGTGCGTGTCGTCGAGGAATGTGTAGGCGATCGATGCCTTCGCCAGCGTCGAGGGAAGCGACGGCTCCCAGACCCGTTCAGCCAGCCACATTCCGGTGGGGCGTACGTGAAACCGGGCTTCGATGCGGGCATTGAGCCGCCGGATCTGATCGAGGCGATCGCGTTCGGCCAGCATCGGCAGAATCGGCTCGAAGTATCCACCGGAGATCAGCTCGACGCGACGCTCGTGTACCGCCTCGCCGATCATCTCCAGGAAGTCCGGATGGTGGTCGCCAAACCAGTCGAGCAGAATGCCGGTGTAGTGCTGCGCGAATCGGATCCGCGGCCACTCCGCCAGGGCATCCATCAGCGGCCGATACGCGTCGCGGTAGGCACTGTCGAACACCCAGTCGAAGTTTCCGACGGGCTGATGATTGTGGAATGCGAGGACGAGTGAAATCATGGCGTCGAAAATACCACGGGTGATCTCGAATTCGTTCGTGGGCTCGTATCTTGAAGGTTTTTCAGCCGCGGCGCGAAGCACCGGACCGCGGTCGACCCCCATCCGTTGTCTCCGAGAATGTCCAGTCACAGCTCCAATCGTCATCACGCGGCAGATGGTCCATCGGTGACCGAGGGCCCATCGTCGGCCGGCAGTGTCGACGCGACGGTCGAAGAGGCCGAGGCGGCGGCACCCGCGGCTTCCTGGACGACCGACGACGCCACCGTTCTGTACAACCTCGACAAGTGGGGGTATCCCTACTTCGCGATCAACGACAAGGGGCACGTCGCGGTGCGTCCGCTGCATGGGGACGACACGGAAATCGACGTGTTCGATGTCGTGACGGAGATTCGCAGACGCGGCATTCAACTCCCCGTGCTGCTGCGCTTCCACGACCTGCTGCAGCGTCGTGTGGTGGAGCTCAATGAGAGCTTCCGCGCCGCAATCGAGGAGTTCGAGTACGGCAACACCTACCAGGGCGTCTACCCGATCAAGGTCAATCAGCTGCACGAGGTCGTGCTCGAGATCCTGGAGGCGGGTGAACCGTACAACTTCGGCCTCGAGTGCGGATCCAAGGCGGAGCTGTTCGCGGCGCTGCCGCACCTGGAGCGCGACGACATGCTGTTGATCTGCAACGGCTACAAGGATTCGACCATGCTTCGCGCGATCATCGCCGGGCGGCAGATCGGCAAGAACGTGATCCCGGTGCTGGAGAAGTACCACGAGTTCGTCGATCTGCTGGCGGAGACAGATCGCGCCGGCGCCGATCCCGTCTTCGGTGTCCGCGTGCGTCTGGCCTCCGGGGGCAGCGGCCGCTGGGCCGAGTCGGCGGGGGACGTGTCGAAATTCGGCATCTCGATTCCCAGCGTGCTGCGGATCATCGACGAACTTCGCCGACGCGGGCAGCTCGACGCGTTCCGGCTCGTACACTTCCACATCGGTTCGCAGATCAAGGATGTCTACACGCTCAAGGCCGCCGTCAAGGAAGCCACGCGTGTCTATGCGGAACTGGTGAAACTGGGCGTCGGTGTGAAGTACCTCGACGTCGGTGGCGGCCTCGGCATCAACTACGATATCCCCGAGGCAGGTCTGCAGCAGAGCATCAATTACACGCTTCAGGAGTACGTCAACGGCGTCGTCTATACGATCAAGGAGGTGTGCGATTCGGAGAACGTGCCGCATCCGGTGATCGTCTCCGAGAGCGGCCGCGCGCTTACCGCGCATCACTCGATGCTCGTCGTCGGCGTGCTCAACACGACCAAGAAGAGCGTGCCGGAAGTGACGCCAGAGGTGAGCGATGACGATGAGTCGGCCGTTCGCGAACTGCACGACCTCCTCGATGCACTCGAGGGCTGCGGACAGCTTTCCGAAGAGGAGGATTTCGAGGATCGGACGAAAGCGCGCTACCTGGAGATCTATCACGATGCGGTGGAGAAGCGTCGCGAGGCCGATATGCTCTTCACGCTCGGCTACTTCTCGCTCGCTGATCGCGGCAAGGCCGAGCAGCTCTACTGGTCGGTCATGCAGCGCCTCTACAAATGCATGAACCTCCTGGATCCGGAGTCGCTTCCGAACGATCTCTACGGCGTCGAGGAGCAGCTCGTCGACCAGTACCTCTGCGACTTCTCGGTCTTCCAGAGCATGCTCGACCACTGGGCGATCGATCAGCTGTTTCCGATCATGCCGCTGCATCGGCTCGACGAACGCCCCTCAGAGCGCGGGACGCTGGTGGACATCACGTGCGATTCCGACGGTAAGGTCGATCAGTTCATCGGACCCGATGGTGAACGGAGGTTTCTCGAACTCCATCCGTTCGACGACGGACCCTACTACCTGGGGGTGTTCCTTACCGGCGCCTACCAGGATATCCTCGGGGACATGCACAATCTGTTCGGCCGCGTCAACGAGGTCCATATCTATGCTGACGATGAAGAACCGGGCGATTTCTACATCGAGAAATTCATACCCGGCACGACCGTTCGCGAAGCGCTCTCGCTGGTGCAGTACTTCCCGAGCGATCTGCGAAAGCGCATGGATGCGCTGATCCGTCAGAAGGTGCGTGCCAAGGCATTGCGTCCCACGCAGGGCGTCGAGCTGCTCGATCGCTACGTCGGCGGTCTGGAGGAATACACGTACTACAACTTCTGGGACGCCGCGACCCGCCGCGAAAGGGAGAAGGACGAGTAATCCGACCGGAGCCGCCCGTGCCGCGCGCCCGCCCCCGGAAGCAAACCAACCAACCGACGACGCCTACCATCAATCCAGCGGCATACGCATGAGACCGACGACGTCCGACGACTACCTCCGAACGAAGATCGATCCGATCTCGCCACGCGACGTCTCCGGCGTCGAGGATCTGCTGCGCCGACTCGGCGGCTGCTCGTTCCAGGGACGCGCGCTCTCCCGCTGCCTCGATGTGCTCGAGAACATGGTGCGTGACGAGGAATGCCTCGTGGTCATGACCCTGGCGGGTGCAATGGTCCCCGGCGGTATGGAGGAGGTCGTCACCCAACTCATCGAGGAAGGCGCCATCGACGTGCTGGTGACCACCGGTGCCAACATCAGCCACTCGATGGTCAACCACGCCGATGAGGAGAACCAGGGTCACTACGTAGGCGCGGTTGCCGTCGACGACGCCGACCTGTTCCGCCATCACATCAACCGGATTTACGACACGTTTCTTCCGGAGGACGGCTACCACAAGGGCGAGATGCTGCTCGAGGAAATCCTCAGGAGCTACTTCGAGCAGCAGCACATCGATCCGTCTTCCGGTTGGACGGTGCGTCCGCGCGAGCTTTTCGGACTGGTCGGCTCGGCGCTCTCGGCTGCCGGCCGCCGCGGCATCCTCGCCGCCGCCGCCGCGCACGACGTCCCCATCTACTGCGGTGCCACGACCGACAGCGAATTCGCGCTCAACCTCGTCAAGTACAACCTCCGCAACGACTGGCGGCTCGGACTCGACGAACTCGGTGACGTCGACGACTTCGCCCGGAGTCTGCTCGATCGTCCCCGTGGCGGCACGTTCATCATCGGTGGTGGCGTTCCTCGCAACTGGGCGCAACAGGCGTGGCCGCTGCTGGAGATGACCGGTGCCACCGAACGGCACGGCTACGACCGCACGGTGCGCATCTACACCGATTCAGCTGCATGGGGTGGCATGAGCGGATGCACCATCAGCGAGTCGGTCTCCTGGGGCAAGTACGCTGCCGACGCCGTCGCCGCTGAGGTGAAGTGTGATGCAACCATCGCGCTACCGCTTCTTGCAGTCGGCCTGTTCGAGCGGCTCGGACGGATTCGTGCGTAGGAATCTCCCACTGCGTGCAACTTCGCGCCGACTCGTTCGAATCCCACGGAATCTGTAGGTTCGCACCTCTTGACTGGTCGAATTCCCATATCGCGCAGAATCGTCTCGGCGGTCGCGGTCCTCTCGTATGTCGTCATGTTCCTCGCCGGAACGACGCACGAGCTGATCCACCCGGAGGTCGGTCCACCGCTCGTCGCTGCTTCGAGCTCGGCAATGCCGGCCGCCTTCGGAGCAGTGGCGCACGCGAGCGACCACGATTCGCACGGGTCGCTGCCGGGACATTCCCACGACCACGACAACTGCTTCTTCTGCACGCATTCACCCGTCCTCCTCCTGATCGCGTTCGCGTTTGCAGGGCTCGCACTGCCCGAGGCGCCCAGGAGTTTCTCGGTGTCGGGCGACGTGGACATCGTCGTCGACACCACGGCTCTGACACCGAATCTCAGAGCACCACCAGCATTCTCGTAGTTCCAATCGATCGTGAAATCGATGTATCGGTCGACTGTCTCGCGCCGCGCGGATGGTTGCCGCTGCATGCATCGATGCGTCCTGACCGGGGGAAATGCCCGCCCGGCGGACGGAGATTGCGCACGCCGTCGTCTGCGGTGACCGCTGAGCGGTCGCAGCAGGACGATGCCATACGTACTCACACTCATCTCATGGAAATACGAGCATGTCACACGCATATATCCGTCGTGGCGCCGCCGCAGTCGCGGTCGCCTCGACACTCTTGATTGCACTCTCACTCGCCGGTTGCAGTTCCACCAATCCTGTCGACAGCACGAGCGATGAAGTCGAAGCATCCGGCTGCATTCTCTCGGTCGGAGGAACGGAGGTGGTGCGCTATGAGAACGGCACGGTCACGGGTTCGCTCGATCTCGTCGCCGGAGCCGATCCGCGCACCGTCGACGTGCAGTTCATCTTCGACGACGGGTCGATCTCCGTTCCGACCGATTCGGCACATACGCTCAAGGTGACGGTCGCCGACCAGACGGTGGCCGAGTCGACCGTTGCCGATCCGCACGTCTGGTCATTCGGGATCGACGGCGTTGCCGTCGGCGAGACGACGCTCATCGTCACGATTCTCCACGAGGACCACGACGACTTCGTCTCGCGTCCGATTCCGGTGAAGGTGACCTCATGACCGGAGCGAGCACGTCGACCCGAGCGATCGGTACGACCGCGGTGGCGGCCGTACTGGCACTGGCATTCGTCTTCGTCTACAACGCAACTGCCGCCCCGTCCGGTCCGGAACCGGCCGGGGCGCAGAACGCGCAACCCCGCGCCGGTCGCCTCGTCGGCACCGTCGTCGACGCCGAGACCGGCAAACCTGTCGAGTTCGCCACCGTTCAGCTCCCGGAGCTGCGTCGCGGAGGCATTACCGCGGAGGACGGGGGATTCAGCATCGTCGATCTGCCGTCGGGACACTACTCGCTGCGCGTGTCGATGGTCGGCTATGAACCGCAGGTTGTCGACTTCGACGTTCGGCAGGGGGCCACCGCGCATTTGACCGTCGAGCTCACAGCTGCTGTCCTTTCCGGGCGCACGGTCGTCGTCTCGGCGCAGAAGGACCGGACCGACGTGACCTTCGACGCGGACCACCAGATCTCCGGACAGAATCTGCAGGAGAAGATGGGGCAGACGCTGGCGGTGACGCTGCGCGACGTTCCGGGCATCGCGGTTCGGTCGATGGGACCGGCAGCGTCGCGTCCGGTGGTACGCGGACTCGGCGGCGATCGTCTGAAGCTGCTCGAGGATGGATTCTCATCGGGCGATCTGTCGGCGACCTCTTCGGATCACGCGGTCGCCTTCGATGCGCTCAACGCCGAGCAGATCGACGTCGTCCGCGGTCCGGCGGCGCTCATCTACAGCTCCAACGCGCTGGGAGGCGTCATCGACATGGTTCGCGAGCGGATTCCGGGAACGATGCCCGACGCGACACACGGAACGATGAGCCTGCAGGGTGAGTCGGTGAATTCGGGCGGTGCCGTCGGTGTCTCGCTTGGTGCGCCGGTCGGACCGCTCGCCCTTCGACTCGATGGGGTCGGACGCGCCACCGGTGACGAATCGACGCCGGAGGGAACGCTGGAGAATTCGTCGCTCGGCAGCTACGACGTTTCGCTTGGCGCCAGCCGCGTCGATACGTGGGGATATGCCGGGCTCGACGCCGGCGCCTACCACTCCGACTACGGCGTTCCAGGTGGATTCATCGGAGCGCACGCCGCGGGCGTGCGTGTCGTCGTCGACAAGTACTCCGCCAATGCCCGCGCCCGCATCGCGCCCAGGGCCGCGCTCCTGGATGCCATCGATGTGCGCGCCAACTTCGTTCGCTACGGCCACCAGGAGATCGAGTCCAGCGGTGCCGTCGGCACCGAGTTCGGTCAGGTGACCCGCGACCTCAGCGTCCGACTCGACCACGGCGCCCTCGGTCCGCTGGTGCGGGGAACCGTCGGCTTCGACGGTTCGCTCGTCGATCTCGCCGCCAATGGCGTGGCTCTCGAACACACGTGGTCGACCGGTGCCGCGGCGTACGTCTATGAGGAACTCGCTCTCGACCGACTGACCGTCCGGGGCTCTGCGCGATTCGACTTCGACGATATCGCCCCGACGAGCGATCGCCAGGCACGCATCGGTCACATCCGCGACCGTTCGTTCTCCGGCGCCTCCGCGTCCGCCGCTCTTTCGTGGAACGTGCTCGATGGATTGACCGTCGGCGGAACCGTGATCCACACCTATCGCGTCCCCTCCGTCGAGGAGCTCTTCAGCGAAGGACCGCACCTCGCGGCGTTCTCCTACGAAGTCGGAGATCCCGATCTGAACGAAGAGACCGGACTCGGCCTCGAGGCCGATGTCGACCTGGTGACCGATCGCACACAGCTGCATCTGGCCGCATACCGCAACGCCATCTCCGACTACATCTACCTGCGCAACACCGGCGATACCGCCCTGCGCGTTCCGCTCCCGCTGTACCAGTACTCCAACGCGTCTGCGCTGATGGTGGGTGGTGAGGCATCGGGCCAGCTCGAGTTGCTCGACGGGCTCGTGCTCGGCGCGTCGCTGAGCTATGTGCAGGGAACCAACCAGGAAACCGGCAATCCGCTTCCGCTGATTCCTCCGCTGCAATGGCAGTCCAATCTGCGCTACGGCACCCATGGCTGGACGTTCGGACTCGGTCTCCGTGGCGCCGCCGCGCAGCATCGCCTCGGTGAGTTCGAAACGCCTACCGACGGCTACGCAGTCGTCGATGCCGATGCCGGCTACCAGTTCGTCTTCGGCGCATTCCTGCACTCTATTACGCTCGGCGTCGACAACCTGTTCGACACGTCATATCGCAACCATCTCTCGCGCACGAAGGTCATTCGACCGGAGCCGGGAATCAACGTGCGGCTCATGTACAAGGCACAGCTCTGAGTTCGATCACCTGCCGGTTGCGGCCAGGTGATTCAGCACTCCCCGGTACACTTCCATTGTGGCCGTTGCCATCGCCGACGTCGAGAAGCGGGCGAGTCCGACGCGGGCGGACTCCACAAGGCGAATCCGAAGCTCCGGTTCGCTGAGCAGTCGGCACACCGCCGCGGCAAGTCCCGCATCGTGACCGACGTTGGCGAGCAGACCGGCGACGCCGTCCTCGACGATTTCCGGAATTCCTCCGGCCCACGTGGCCACGACGGGAACGCCCGCAGCCATCGCGTCGAGGATGGAGGTGCCGAGGCCCTCCGATCGGGAGGTCATCACGAAGACGTCGAGCTCCGGCAGGATCTCCGGGACATCGTCGCGAAAGCCGACCAGTGATACGCGGTCGGAGAGCTGCTCGGCGTCGATCATCCGCTCGAGTTCGCTCCGCAACGGTCCCTCGCCGATGATGACGAACCGCGCGTCGAATCCCGCAGCGATCACCCCTCGGGCCATTCGCACGAACGTCGCCTGATCCTTCAGCGGTTCGAGCGCACCCACCGTTCCGATGAGTGGCGTCGCTTCGGACGTCCCGAGCAACCGGCGGAGCCGTCCGTCGGGAACAGCTTCGGTGAACCTCGCGACGTCGATGCCGTCGTGGATCACCGTCAGTCGTTCCGGCCGCGCGATGTCGGGGCGCAGCACACGCTCGATGGCGTGCGACGAACAGATGATGCGGCGAACGCGGCGGTGGTCGTACTTGCGACGCGACAGCGGTGAGCGGCCGATCGGAATTGCGACTCGCCGGGAGACAACGACCGGCGGCACCTCGGCGCTCCGAGGTCCGGCAAGCAACGCTTCGGTGTGGGCTTTCGCGTCGTGAGCGTGGACGATGCCGGCATCCAGCCGCCGGGTGGCCATCCGGATCGTTCGGGCGAATTCGCGCGACAGCGGCCCGCCGCGCTCGGCCGTCAGCACGTCGAATCCCTCCGCCGCCGCGCGACGGGCGAGCTCAGAACCGGACCGGCACACCAGCGTCTGTGCGACGCCGAACCGTTCGAGCTCCCGGTAGAGGTAGGCGACCTGCTGCTCACCGCCGCGCCACGTCAACGGCGTCGAGACATGCACGACGCGAAGCGGACCGGCAGAAGGATCAGGTCGTCTGCTCATCGTCGTTCATCGACCGTAGGATGATGTGCTTCCGCCACGTTCCCCATGCTGAAATCGCACACAGCCGGATTCCTGCGGTACCCTCGAGCACTCCCAGCTGGAAGAAGTACATCCGGAGGAATTTCACCACGGCGCTCAGCGCCGCCCGCGCCAGCGATCCCCGCCGTCCGCGATCGTGCAGTGCCCGAGCCCCGAGCAGCGCATACTCTTCGGTTCTCCGAAGGTGATCTGACGGCGTGTAGTACGAGTAGTGCAGCAGATCGCCGGCGAGATGGTGCACGCGCAGCGCGGCATCGAATTCGAGTTCCTCGTGGACGTGCGGTCCGATCCACCGTGCCGATTCCTTCGGGAACAGCCGCACCTTCGTGTCGGGATACCACCCGCAGTGGTGAATCCATCGGCCGCAGTAGTTCGTCAGCCGGTTGAACGAAAAGGCGCCGGAGAGACCTGCTGCACGGGCATCGGCGATCGATCGTTGCAGCTGTTCCGAGAGCGCCTCATCGGCGTCGAGCGAGAGGATCCACCGACCGGTCGCCTGCTGGTTGGCGAAGTTCTTCTGCGCCGCGTAGCCCGCCCATGCGTGCGGCATCCAGCGCGCGCCGAGCGAACGACAGATTTCCTCGGTGCGATCGGTCGATCCCGAATCGACGACCACGACCTCGTCGACCACGCCTGCGAGCGACTCGATGCACCGCCGGATGTTGCGCTCCTCGTTGTTGGCGATGATCACCGCGGAGACGGTCTCATTCACTTGACCGACACCTCCAGCGTATAATCGCTGTGCTCGGATTCGATCATGTCGACCGTAATCCTGTAGTCGCCCGTCATCGGAAGCGTTCCCTCGAAGGCATTCTCCACCGCTTCGTCTCCCATCAGATCCTCACCGTCCGGACCCACGATCGACAGCACGACGTCGTGGAATTCCGTCGTACCCGTCACCGCGACGTGCAGCGTCTGACCGCGCCGGGCGTGGAGGCGATAGGTGCGCGAATCCTCGGGGCCGAGCGATCCGGCGACCCGTGCCGAGGATGCACCCGGTGCGAATCGAATGCGGTTGGAATCGACCGGGGTCGTGGAGCCCGCGGCCAATGTGTCGGCCGGAGCCGCGGCGGCCGTGTCGGACGGCACCAGTGCTTCCGATGCCGACGGTGCCGTACGCGCGGTGTCCCACGGATGGGCAGCTTCACGTGGTGACTCCGGCTGGCATCCGGTCGCGAAGGCGAGCAGGAGTACCGTGAGGAAAGCGATGGGAGCGGATTGAATTCGCATCGGTCGTTGGTGCGTTGATGTCGGAGTCGAGCACGGATTGTCGAACGCCGGTCACCGGAGGGTGTCGAGGCCGCCGGAGCGGAGCGCCTTGAACAAGCCGACGTCGCGTTCAGTCAGGCAGTCGACCCGCAGGGCCCCGACCGGGGATCGAAGGCCCGGGCGTGAATTCCACGTGCATCGTCCGGGCGCGTCTGGCGAACGTTCACGCCGTGAAGTAGAGTCCCCACGCGGTCAGGATCAGATAGCCAGCCAGCAGCGCCACACCGGCGGCGCGGGCGACGCGACCGCGATGTTCTGCGCCGGGGCGTCCATCGATCGACGGAAGGGCAAGCAGCAGTACGACGCCGCCGACGAGGGCGGCCATCGCGAGGTACCCGGGGAGTGCCGCCAGCAATCGATAGCCGAACAGGTAGTACCAGGGCGGGCGAATCAACGGTGGCGTCGGCGTCGCAATCGACAGGTCGACCGGAAGCCGCGTCAGCCCGGACGTCGGAATTGCCGTGTCGAGCGACAGCAGGGCAGCCGTCACGATCGATGCACCGAGCAGCAGCCAGCAGAGCAGATCACGAATGATGAAGTGGGAGGAATACGGAGCCGTCGCGCCGCGTGGAGCCGTGCGCGCCTTCAACCGTGCCGGAGCGACCATTTCCGACAGTGCGTGCGCCGCCGCGACGCAGCCGGCCGGCAGCAGCGGCACCGAAAGCGCCAGCAGCGCCGCCGCGGCGGTCATCGCGACGCTCGTCGCCTCGACGCCCACCGGTGCAGGCGTGAGTATCGTCAGCGCACAGACGGCCATGGCGCCGGTCGCGAATGCGATCCACATCGATCGACTCGAGCGGCGCGGAGCGGCTTCGGACGCGGGGGAGAAGCCGGTCGTGCGCACGCGCACGACATGCCAGATGATCGTCGAAGCGGTCAGCAGCGGAAGGACGATCGTGTGCAGGGAGAACATCCGCCGAAGCGTAGAGGGATTGACGACCGCACCGCCGCGAAGTGCGCCGGCGATCATCGGTCCGATCACGGGCAGGTAGTTGTCGAGGTATCCGAGCGCAATGCCGGCGGAGAAGTATCCGTGGCGGTCGAATGGCAGCACGTAGCCGCTGAAAGCCGAGGCGAAGGTGAGGAGCGCGAGCGCGACACCGAGGTACCAGGCGCGTCGGCTCGATCCGCGCCAGGAGAGCATGAACAGTGCGCTGAACAGGTGAATCAGCAGCGTCGCGACGAGGAGATTTGCCGCGATGACGTGAATCGAGTGGACGAGCGAACCGAACTCCACGTCGTCGGTGATGTGCCGGACGCTCAGCCAGGCGGCGTTGGCGCGCACTGGTCTGCCGGAATTCGTATCGCGAAGGATCGGCCACACGCCAATGCTCGCTGCAATCGAATCGGCCTGCATCGGATTCGCCAGCCGCACGGTGGTGATGCGTCCGCTGTCGCGATCGAGGATCACGCCGGTCGGCGCTCCGTCGTCCAGGGCCGCGGTCGCATCGGGGGTGTAGTAGACCGACATCAGGGCGCCGGAGGCGGCCATCACGAGGAAGAGGAAGACCGTGAGGAACCCGAAGTGGTACCAGATGGTGCGGCCGTGCAGCGGAATGCGAAGCGTTCGGTCCTCAGACATCATGCGCGTCGGGGAAGGAGCTGATTCGACACGTAGACGACGCCGTCGCGCACGTCGCTGCGCAGGCGGTGCAGCGGCTCGTTCTGGGGGTCCCTCGAGCACCGATCCGTCCGCGGAAAAGACGCCGCCGTGACACGGACAGACGAATCGGCGATGCGACGGCTTCCAGTCGACGTTGCACGCCGCGTGGGTACACTGCAGCCAGAGCGCGAGCACCGATCCGTCGGGCTGCGGCATGAGGATCGTGTCCATGGCGCCGACGCGAACGACGCGTGGCGCGACGAGCGAGGCCCGGGCGCCGGCCTCGAGTGTTACGGGCGGTCCGGGTGGCGGCGCGAGGAATCGTCCGGCGACGTAGACGATCGGAGCGGCAACTGCCGCTGCGGAGGCGCCGAGCATCCACTTCAACGTGTCGCGTCGGGACCGATCGCCGATCGGTCGGGATTCACCCGCACGTGGTTTCGATTCACTCATCGTCGCCGGGAGATCGTGGCTCAGGTTCGTAGAAGTTGCACGCGGCACCGATCCACCGCACGTCCCGATTGAAATCCACGCCCATCATCGCTCCCCGCCCCATTCGTGTGAGACCCATCACGACGCGCGGTCGTGCCTCGGTCGCCAGCCATACGACCATGAGGCGCAGTTCGGCGCGCGTGCCGCCCTCGGGGGTGGCGATTACATCGCCGTACTGGACGCGCTCCTGCAGGACGTAGTCGGCGCGCCGATCGCGCGGGATGGCCTCGATGTCGGATCGGCTCGGAGCGATGATCACGCCGCTTCCGGCGAAGGAGTAGAGCGGCTTGAGCACGAATCGATCGAGGTCGTCGGGTATCGCGTCGAGACGATCGAGGAACGTAGTCTGCGGAACGCTCGGGTGATCGAGGAAGGGGAGGGTGAACTTGCTGATCCGGAAGTACCAGTTCGGATGGCCCGCCCAGGTGACGTCGAGGTCGTCGTTCCAGTTGAACGGCATCGCGACGTTGCGTCGCTCGATCTCATCGACGATCGCGCGGTTGAAGATGCGACGGATGGGAACCGGCCGACCGTCGCGATGGTACCGCAGGGTGCGTCCGACGCGCCGGACGTCTCGAATGTCCACGACGGCGATGCCGAGGAGCTCGCGGATCATGTGGAAATCCGGATGGGTCTTCTGGTTCCATGGATCCAGGTCGATCAGCGCGACTTCCCGGGGATCCTCCTCACCGACGATTGCCTGGCGGAGGATGTCGACGTACTCGCTGCGCGAGAGCCCCCCGTTGATGCAGGCAAGCTCCGGCGGCAGCCGGTAATGTTCCTGCGAGAGTTCCGCGTAGGCGAGCTGGAATCCCATCAGGGACGGGAAGCCCTGCATCTCGATGAGTTTCGGAACGATGCGGCCGGCATCGTCGAGGGTCATCGCGAAGTCGATCGTCAGGAACGTGGAGTGGGCGTCCTGGTTGGCAACGGTGTATTCCGGTCGGAGCGTGCGATCCGACAGCGCGAGGTACTCGGGTCGGTGGGCCGCCAGCGTCAGGTCGATCGCCGCCTGCTCGCATTCGCGCTGCACGGCGAATGGCACGAAGCACGGCGTCTCGCAGACGCGGAACTCAATGCGCGTTCTGCAGCGATCATCGAGTCGCTCGAGGAACTGCCGGTAGCTGGCTTCGCTGAAGGAATCGTTGAAGAAGGTTCGGAGCTGGGGAACCATGTGGGCGGGAGCGCGTTACATCAGGCCTTCGTAGAGTCCGCCATCGACGGGAATCGTGGCGCCGGTGAGGTAGGAGGCGCGGGCTGAGGCGACGAAGGCGACGACGTCGGCGATCTCTTCGGGCCGCGCCATCCGTCCGAGGGGAATCTTGTCGTGGTAGCTGGCCATCACCTCCTCGTGGGAGATGCCGAGATCCTTCGCTTCCTCGGTCGCCAGGTCGTAGATGCGGTTGGTCAGCGAGTAGCCGGGCGCAATGTTGTTGACCGTGATGCCGAACGGCGCCAGCTCCGTGGCGAGCGTCTTGGCCATGCCGACCACGGCGCTGCGGAAGGCGGTCGAGAGCATCAGATGGTCGACCGGCTGCTTGACGGTGATCGAGACCAGGTTGACGATGCGCCCGTGCCGCATGTCGCGCATGTGGGGGACCGCCGCGTAGATCAGTCGGACCGCGCTCATCAGCACCATGTCGTAGGCCTCACGCCAGTCGCGGTCATCGAGGGTCAGCAGCGAACCGCGCTTCGGTCCGCCGCAGTTGGTCACCAGCACGTCCAGACTGCCGAACGCCGTGATCGTTGCATCGACCAGCATCTCGATGTCGTCGGCCTTGGTGAGATCGGCCTGAACCCATTCGACGCGTCGGCCGGTGGCCCCGGCGATCTCCTCGGCGGTGCGCATGAGCGCTTCCTGACCGCGGGCGCAGATGACGACGTTGGCGCCTTCACGAGCGAGTCGCAGCGCCGTCGCCTTTCCCAGTCCGTGTGATGCCGCGGCAACGATTGCCGTCTTGTCCTGAAGTTCCAGATCCATGGTGTTGCTCCTGTGCAGCCAAACAGGCAAAGATAATACCGAGCCGTGGAGAGGGTCGTCGTCGAGTCTCTAGGGTGTCGGTCCGGTCGCATAACTCATGAGGTTGGCCAGCAGTCGCTGCTCCGCGCCGTATCCGCTGGCGGCTCGGGCGCTCACCGGCGCCGCGAGGTACCACAGCTGGCCGTGCCCGAACGGCTGCCAGGTCAGCACCGCCGAGGAATCCGGAGACAGCAGTGATGCAGCGATCACCGCGCGCGCGTCGCCGCTGAGGACGACGACCTGCCGCGCACCCAGTGCGAGCGAGTCGAGATCCGAGTTCCTCACCTCGTTCGGTCGATCCATCGCCGCCATCGGTGGGATCTCGCGTCGCGGCCGCACCAGCTGCAATGAATGATCCACAACCTTCGGTTCGGCAATGTTCCCATACCGTGCACGCAGCAGATGGAGCGATTCGGGACTCTGCACCAGCATCAGCACCGTTCCGCCACGGCGCACCGACTCGAGCACGATCGGCAGCGAACCAAGCAGCCGCTGGTCGTCGAGCGCGTGCTCGGCGACCACCACGAACGGATCGGGTCGCGCACCGATGTCGTCGACACTGTCGAACGGGACGACGTGCGCAGGGATGCCGAGCGCCCGCAGCGCCGTGGCGACCTCGGGACTGGCCGCGGAGGAAATGATCTCCGCCCTCCCGAACGGATGCGCCATCACGTTTCCCGGCAGGTGATTGAAGGCGACCGTCGTCGTTCCACCACATCCCGACACGCCAATGAGCGCTGCGGCCACCAGGAGTGCCGGAACGGATCGGGGAACGCAGGTGGAAAGTCGTCGGTGACGGGTCATCGGGATCGGGCGGGAGTGGGTACAGGCGCCCATGATACGAAGTCGGTGTGAATCGATTCGCCGCCCGGTCCCTCCCGGCGCCGGCCGGCGGGCGTGGCGGCGATCGGCCGTTCAGTACGGCAACTGCGTTCAGTGATGCACGTTCTCGCCGTGCACGCGTCGCCAGTCCTGCTCGATGTCTCGTGCCTCCGCCTCATCGCGGGCATGCGCGCCGAGGACGACGTTACCGCCTCGCACGGCGGACCCGTATTCATCGGCACGGTCCTCGGAGATACCGGAACCGACGAGCGGGCCGACGATGGCTCCGATGCCGCCACCGGCACCGGTCCGCTCGAGCAGCCTGTCGCCCCGCTGCGTCACGTCGCCGGCGGCGTAGTCCCTGTGGCGCGTCGCCTGGGACATCGTCTCGTCGATGTCCTCACGATCGTGCCCGTGACTCAGGGCGCTTCCTCAAGCGCGCTCCGCATCGGTCCTCTCGTAAAAACTATCCCGTCACCCAGTATTCCTCGCCGTCACGCGGCCCGATTGGTTCAGCAATGATTCCTCTCTCACGTGTCATGATCGGTTCGATGGTCGCTCCGAGCACGCAAGGAACAAGCCAATGACCGGCAGGGGCGGGTGGAGGCGATTGGGATGATCGGGTGGCCACAACGGAAAAAGGCGCATCGCGAAGCGTGTCGCGATGCGCCTTCAGATTCACGCGTCGGGGCTCAGGTGAGATCCTTGTAGCGGAACTCGATTTCCCCGTCGAGCATTTCATCCAGGGCGAGGAACGTGGGCTTGGGGAAGCGGTCGAACTCGCGGCTGATTTCCAGCTGATCGAAATTCGTCATATCGCCTTCCTCGTCCGAAACGCTGGCGACGGTCTCGAGGCGGCGCGAAAGGTTGTCCTTCAGCTCGTCGTTGATCTGTCGGGCGCGGCGGGACATGATCACGATCGCCTCGTAGAGACTGCTCGCCTCCCCGGTCGCCTGCTTCAAATCGACTGGTCTGATCGGCATGTGTGGACTCCGTTATCGGTAGTGGGTCGGATACGTTGTTCAGAATTTCTGTTCCCGCCCCTCGGCAAGCATCGCTTCGATCTCCTCGACGGCCCGCTCGACGGTATCGTTGATCACGACGGCGTCGAATTCAGTCCGCATCTGCATTTCCATCACCGCGCGTTCGATCCGAGTGCGAATCGTCTCGTCGCTGTCGGTTCTCCGCGCCCGGAGCCGTCGCTCGAGTTCGTCAAACGAGGGAGGGGCGATGAATACGAGGAAGGCCTCGTGAGGGAACGCCCGGCGGATCGCCAGCGCGCCCTTGACGTCGACGTCGAAGACGATGCGCACCGCGTGCTGCGCGTCGAGCAACCGCGTGATCTCACTGCGAAGCGTGCCGTAGAAATTGCCGAAGAGCGATTCCCACTCCACCAGATCATCGTGTTCGATGCGACGGTGGAATTCGTCGACCGACAGGAAGTAGTAGTCGCGGCCTTCGACCTCGCCTACGCGCCGCGGGCGCGTGGTTGCCGAGACGGAAAACCTCCACTCCGGATGACGCTCCAGAAGCCGCCGCGCGATCGTGGTCTTGCCGGCACCCGACGGCGCCGAGAGCACCAGCAACCGCTGCGAGGTTTCCCTGAATGCCATCTCGTCCTTGTGGCCGATCGTTTCCTCCCCGTTGGCGCCGGACTGTCGGTTGCTCACGCCTGTCCGCTGCGGCGCTATTCGACGTTCTGGATCTGCTCGCGAATCTTCTCCAGTTCCTCCTTTGCGCCGACGACGATGTGGCTGATCTCCGCGTCGTTGCCCTTCGATCCGATCGTCGTGATCTCCCGGTTCATCTCCTGCATCAGGAACCCGAGTTTGCGACCCGCCGGATCGGGACCCTTGACGGCTTCGACGAAGAACTTGGAGTGGCTGCGGTAGCGGACGCATTCTTCGGTGACGTCGAGCTTGTCGGCGAGGATCACGATCTCGAACTCCAGTCGCTGCTCGTCGATCTCGTCGTTCTCGAACAGCTGTGCGATGCGCTCGCGCAGGCGCGTGCGCTCTTTCGGAATCCGATCCTTCGACAGCCCTTCGACCCGCTCAACCATCTCATCGATGGACCGCACGCGGGCGAGGATGTCGCGAGCGAGCTCCGTGCCTTCGTTGAGCCGCATCTGCGCGAGCTCCTTCGCGGCGTTGTCGACCGCCTCGGCGATCACCTCCCAGTCGTCCTCCTCCGGAGCAACGGCCTTGCGCTGCACGATGTCGCCGGAGAACGCGAGGAGATGGGAGAGCCCGACCGTCTCGCGAATCTTCGCGGCCTTGCGAATCTGCTCGAGCGCCTCCTTGTAGCCCTTGACGAGCTCGGCATCGACGTCGATCTCCACCGCCTCGGTGGCGGTGCGCTCGACGTTGATGTTCATGTGAATCTTACCGCGCGTCAGATGCTTGCGCAGGATCTCCCGGATGTCGTTCTCCCGCGCGGACAGATCGCGCGGCATGCGTGCCGAGATCTCCAGAAATCTATTGTTGACGCTGCGCAGCTCGACGCTCACCGTCAGGCTGCCTCGGGTGATCTCACTCCGGCCGAAGCCGGTCATGCTGATGATCATTGGGTGTCGGTTGGGATCGACAGAGTAAATGGCAAAGAGACCAAAATACGAAACCGACGCGATCCGCTCCGCGCTGCTCACCGACTGTCACGCCCGCAGGAGTCCGCCGCGCCGGCGCCGGCATCACTCCTCCTCGTCGTTGATTGCGGTGATGGTCAGCTTCGCGTTTGCCTCCTGAGCGGAGACCGCCGTGTCCGACAGCGCCCAGCGAATCCGCACGAGACTGATGTTCTGCTCCTTGATTGCCTCCTTGATGGCGCGTGCCCGCTCGCGCGCCATCGCCTTGGCGTCCGCCGCGTCGAGGTCCCTCGTGTCGTCGGCCGCGGTCCACACCGTGAAGATGATCGACGCCTTCCGGCTCAGTGTGTCCAATGCTCTGACGAACGCGGGATCGCTCAGCAGGTCCGTCGAGCCGACGTCGAAAAGGCGACCCTGGTAGACCACCCGTCCGATCGTGATCGCGTCCAGCGTGAAGTCCTGAATCGTCTCCTCGTAGTTCCCGCCCGGGGGCGTCGTGACCATGAACGTCCTGTTGTGGTAGTGCGGTGAGTCCACCACGAAACGGTAGTCGGTCGCCGGGCCGAGGATCACCTGATAGCCACCCTCGTGCGAGATCCGCGACGTGTTGGCCACGTCGGTCGAACCGTTGCGGTAGACGGTGATCATCCCGCCGTCGACCGGCGTTCCGTCCTTTGCGTCGGTGATAACTCCCTTGACGAGCTTCACCGGGTTGGACTGTGCCTGCAGCAGCGGCGCGGCCGAGAGCAGAAGCACCATGATGAGGGTCGTGCGCGCGCCGCGGGACGCTCTGCGGCGGTCACGTGCATGCATGCAGTTCATGGGCATTGGAAACGGTTGGAATTCAAAGGGAGTCATACGTGCCGGACCTGGTGTCGAACCGGTCCTACGTCCTGTCGAGGAAGCGCCGGATGCCTGATTGGCAGTCAGGCGTCATGCGCGCCATGGCGTTCATACGTGCCGCGTAGTCGAGTGCCGATCGCAGCGGCATGCCGTCGAGCGCCGTGAGCATCTGCTTCGTCAAGGCGATCGCCGATGCGCTGGCGGCGACGAACTCCGAGGTGATCGAGGCGATGTGCGCGTCGAGCCGCTCGATTTCGTCGGCGCCGTCGTCGCTTGTCACTACCGTCGTCACCAATCCTCGACGCAGCGCCTCGTCGGCTCCGACGATCCGGCCGCTGAGCAACAGTTCGCGCACGGCCATCGACGGCACCTTGCGGACGAGAAAGGCCATCACGATCGCCGGCACGAATCCGATGCGCACTTCGGTGTAGCCGAACTTCGCCGACGGCGCAGCGACCACCACGTCGCAGATCGTCGCCAGACCGCATCCGCCGGCGATCGCTGGTCCGTGGACGCGCGCGATGACCGGCTTCGCAATCGTGTAGATCGCCTCCAGTGTCCGAGCGAGCGCCGAGGAGTCGTCCACGTTGTCCAGCATCGTGAAGTCGGCCATCTGCTCCAGATAGGCCAGGTCGGCGCCTGCGCAGAACGCGCTGCCGCGACCGCCGATGACGATCGCGCGAACGGAGTCGTCGGCAGCCGCATTGGTGATCGCGTCGTACAGCTCGTCGACCATCGTTCGGTCGAGCGCATTTCTCTTCTCAGGTCTGTTCAGCCAGAGGTGGAGGATTCCGTCGCTGGACTCGAGCTCGAGGCGGGAGTAGGACATCGGCAGATGGAAGGGGTTTCACAAGGACGAGAGGACTAGCGAACGATCAGGCGACGCACCACGATGCGGCCGTCGTCGATCAGGCGCAGGAGATATGTTCCTGCGGCCAGCCTCGACACGTCGAAGGAACGCGTCCCGGAGGTCACGTGATCGAAGGTCGCCACCGTCCGACCGGCTTCGTCGTACAACGCGAGCGAGGCGTTCGACGAGACGGAGCCGATGTCAACCGTCGCGGTGCGATCGGCCGGATTCGGTCGAACCGATGAGAGCAGTTCAGCAGTGGCCGTTGGATCGTCGACGCGAGCGATCGCATCGGCGAAGGCGAGAATGCCGTTCAACGCCGACGTCTCGGTGTCGGCGGTACCGATGGCGAACAGCGTCGCGACACTGTCGCCCGGTGCCAGGGCCGCGACACGGCGGCCGCACACCAGGCTGACGTCGGCGGGCCCAGCCGAGGCGTTGACGATGCCGCCGTCGACGGTCGTCCACTTTTCGGCGTCGGTAAATCCGTCGTAGATCCGCACGGGTGTGCCGCTGTTGTCCATCGCGCACTCGACCGGGTCGACGGCGCCCACGAAGTCAGCCCGGTCGCCCGCCGGATCGTAGCCGTCCCGGACGTCGAGCACACCGAACGTCATACGCACGCCGTTACCGCCGCGCAGCGTCGCCCACGTCCCGTAGATGTTGTCGCCGGAGGTGACGGTCACCGTGTTGGCCGTCGGCTGATCGCCGACGTCCCAGTCACCGAACATCGCGATGCGGAGGTTCCGAAGCGTGTCCTCACTCACGTTGCGCGTTTCCAGCAGGAGTCCGACGCCGAATGGCTGATCGGGAACGGTGATGGCACGGACCGAGACTTCGACACCGAGCCGACGCTGCGGCGGAACGCCTGCGTCGGTCAGTCGAGCGGTGCCCTCGTTGGCCGGACCGGCGCGCTCGATGACGCTGAAGTCACCCATCTGGACAGATGCATCCGCGCCGCGGATGTTGCTGATCACATGCGTGGAATCGGTGGCGAGGATGAATCCCGCTTCGTACAGCAGCGGGATGCCGTCGAACGTCGCGCCGTCTCCGACCTTGTTCGTCGGATAGTCGGCGTACCCGATGTGACCATCGTCGACCAGCGACAGCGCCAGTCGCAGTGTGCGAACGGTGACGAACGGGCGGTAGAAGAGGGTCTCGACGTGCTGGAAATCATCGTAGCCGCCGGCGGCGGTCATATCGACGCGCAGGTGTACCGGGTGTCGAACGGTGTCGACGAGTTGAAACGGGATCCCGCCGTCGGGCACGACGATGTCACCGGATGCGAGTCGATCGACCGTCAAGGTAGTCTCGTCGATTTGGACCGCGCTCGTGTCGCCGGTGTAGGCGACCACGTGCAGTCGCACGCTGTCGGCATCGCCGAGAATATTGCGAAGTCGCAGCCGGATCGTCCCCCGCTCGCCGATCGACATCGCATCGCGCGGTGCTCCGGTCGAATCGGCAAGCCAGAGCGTATCGACCACGATGGCGGGCATCGCGAACGGATCCTGTGAGACAGCCCGAGCGGCATCGACGACGCCGGTGCCGGTCAGCCGATACATGTCGGCCGGCAGCGGGATCGTGTCGACGCGGCGGGCCGTATTGCGAACGTGGGCGATGGACTGATCGACGTCGAGCGCCGGAAAGCGGCTGCGAACCAGTGCCATCACGCCCGCGGCAACGGGGGACGTGAACGACGTCGCCGGCGGATCGCCGTTGAACGCATAGCTGTTGCCGTCGATGGTCGTTTCGCCCGTCGGAGCCGAAACGTCCACCTGTTCGCCCCATGTCGTCCCGAACACATCATGCTCGTCGACGCCGCCGACGCCCAGCACGTGCGGATAGCCGGCAGGGTAGAGGGGCTGGTAGAGCACGCCGTTGCCGGCGGCCGCGACGACCACGGCGTCATAGGCCGACTGGATGTACCGGATCAGCTGTGCCTGTGCCTCGGAGTAATCCGCGTCGCCGAACGAACAGTTGATCACCCGGCAGCCACGTCGAGCAGCGTAGAGGATGCCGTTGTACGCTTCGATGAGCGCGCCGGTGCGATTGCTGGCGGTCTTGATCGGGAAGAAGCGGCACCTGTTGGCAACACCCGCGACGCCTATGCCGTTGTCGGTTGCCGCGGCGGCGAGTCCCGCCACTGCCGTTCCGTGGTGGTTGCCCAGCGTGTTGCCCGGCTCGGTCGAGTCATCGTAGGACGTGAGGTTGGCACCACGCCAGTCGTCGACCACGCCGTCGAGATCGTCGTCGATTCCGTTCGACTGCTTCATTCCGCCGTTTCCGTCGGGACCGAATTCCCCCGGATTCGCTGCGATGTTCGGCGCGAGATCGACGTGGAACATGTCGATGCCGGCGTCGACGATGCCGATCACCATGCTCGTGTCACCCGGCCAGACGCTCCAGGCTTCGTAGGCATGGATCGCGTTGAGGTGCGGCTGCTGCGCGATCAGCGGGTCATCGGGATTGGAGGGCGAGCCGAGCAGGTGCGGCAGGAATACAGGTTCGGCGAACTCGACGCCGGGCATTGCGGCTACGCGTCGCGCGACGTCGAAGGGATCTTCCTGGGAATCATACGCCACTGCGACGATGCGCGCCAGATCACGTTCCGATGCTTCGATTGCTGCACGGCGAATCGGGCTGAGGCCGGCGATACGAGCTGCGAGCGCCTTCTCGATCGGTGCGGATGCCGCGACCATGGGCGAGGCCTGCACCGCGGCGACGCCTGCGCCGCGCGCCGCAGCGATAGCGGCACTCGCTGCCTCTGCCTGCGTGCCGGCGGCCATCTTGACATAGATCACACCCGCAGCCATCGTGCCTCCCGTCGGCGTAGGGAGCGTACCATGCCGGGCAACGGCGCTGGCCACCGCGCCCGGT
The DNA here is from genome assembly GCA_963711465.1 of Chlorobiota bacterium. GTDB lineage: Bacteria > Bacteroidota > Ignavibacteria > OLB7 > OLB7 > CAVQEG01. Next base: position 23,305 of record CAVQEG010000002.1, on the reverse strand, counting down.
GCGGACTGCTGGGCGGACGCCGGCACGGCAAGAGTGAGTGCCGCGAGGAACATCGCAAGGCCGGATCGGAAGCGGTTCATTGGCTGACGGGATTGCGTTCGGAAACGAACTCTGGCAGCGAGATGGTCTCGATCGAGGTGGCATCACCGGTGCTTCTGTCAAGACACAAGAACACGGCGGAGAGTCGCAGATCGCCTTCGGCGACCTCGAACTTGTGGGGTGTCTGCAGGAGGAATCGCTTGATGGCGGGGTCCTTCTTCATACCGATCACCGAGTCGTACGGTCCGGTCATGCCGACATCGGTGAGGAATGCGGTGCCCTTCGGGAGAATCCGGGCGTCGTTGGTCTGCACGTGCGTGTGTGTGCCGACGATGGCACTGACGCGTCCGTCGAGGTACCAGCCGAGCGCCATCTTCTCGGCTGTGGCCTCCGCGTGGAAATCGACGACGATGATGGGCGTCTCGCGTCGGATGCGCTCGATGGCCCAGTCGGCGGAGCGGAACGGGCAGTCGATCGACTGCATGAACGTGCGGCCCTGCAGGTTGAGCACGCCCACCTTGAGGTCGGGTCCGACCGGATGGATGTAGAATCCCATCCCGACGTTGTCCCGCGGGTAGTTGAGCGGGCGCAGCACGGCGCGGTTGTTGGCAAGCACGTCCTTGCTCTGCCACCGTTCCCACACGTGGTTACCCGAGGTGATGACATGCGCGCCGGCGGCGAAGATCGCATTGGCATCCGACGGCCGGATACCCTTGCCCTGACAGACGTTCTCGCCGTTGACGATCACGAATTCCGCATCGAGCTGCTCGATCAGTTCCGGCAGGCGATCGCGGAGGTATTCGAGGCCGATTTCACCGACCACGTCGCCGACGTGTAGCACACGGATTGTGTCCGACATCGCGTTGAGACTATTTTGTCGCCCTTTGGCCGATTCCGACACGGCCCGTGACGCAGTTGTGGCGAAGGAAAAACACCATGATACGGGCGGGCCGGGAGATGGCCAAGGTATCGCGGGCGAACCCGCGGCCGGCGGCGGGGCTGGCTGCCGGAGGCCGGCACCGCAGTAATCGAGATCGACGGAGGCAGCCATGACGAAGATCTACACGAAGACGGGTGACGACGGGTCGACCGGACTCTTCGGCGGCCCGCGAGTGGCGAAGGACGCCGAGCGTATCGATGCCTACGGCGATGTCGACGAACTCAACAGCGCCATCGGACTGGCGCGGAGCTTCGGGCTCGAATCGCGACACGACGACGTGGCCGGGCAGATTCAGCACACGCTCTTCGTCCTCGGCGCCGACCTTGCCACGCCCCGGAGCGAGGGCAGGGAGCACGCGCAGGCGCTGCGTGTTACATCGCACGACGTGGTGTGTCTGGAACGGGTCATTGATGACCTCGAGGCGGATCTGCCCCCACTGAAGCACTTCATTCTCCCAGGCGGAACCTCAGCCGCGGCAGCGCTGCATCTTGCGCGGACCATCTGCCGACGCGCCGAGCGGCGCGTCGTGAGGCTGGCGCGGACCGAGCCGCTCGGCGTCGAACCGCAGCAGTATCTCAATCGCCTCAGCGATCTGCTGTTCGTCCTTGCCCGCTCGGTCAACCACGTCGCCGGAACCGACGAGACGAAGTGGACACCTCGAGGATAGGAACTAAACCATTGAGAGGCGTCGGGCATCTGAAGCGGAAAGCCCGACGGAAATCACACACAACCAGTGATGGAGAAACGCACGATGAAATTCTCAACGTACCTGATGGCCGGCCTGCTCGTCGCAGGCGTCGGAATCGGAGTAGTCGGTTGTAATACCAACGATGTTGCCGGGCCGGCAGCTCCGAGTCCGCCCTCGAGCCTGCGAGCGGTCTCGCTGTCCAACAATTCGGTCGGACTCAAGTGGGATGCTTCGCTCGATGGCGGCGTCACCTACCTCGTGACCTACGCCGGCCAGGGCGCCGTTGCGGACTCGGGTTCGATTCCCGGCGTCAGCGCCCAGTTCTACGACGTCGGTGGCCTTCAGGCCGTTCCATATACGTTCTACGTCTATGCCGTCAAGGACTCGGTGCTGTCGAATCCAGTAACGGTCGAGTGGGCACCGGCGACGCGTTTTGACTATGCCAACGGTGGCCAGACCGATCCGATCGACGTCTACGAGAAGGCCGCCCTGCCACCACTTCCCAGCGGTCTGATACTCTTTGATCCGGCGAAGAGCGGTCCGAACGCCGTGTCGCTTGCCCAGAGCTCGACGACCGATTTCGGCGCGGTCAACATCGCAGTCGATGTCGATGCCGACTCGCTGTATATCGGACCGGCGTACGCCATGACGCAATACGCAAGACATGCCGATTTCGACTCGACGACCTACATGAGCACCGACCTGTGGAACGCGGCAAGCCTCGACGACTTTTATCTGAACGAGTCGCTCGAGAACTACATCGTCCCGGGTGGACTCGGCGCCGGTAACGTCCGCGCCGCCGGCATCCCGCTCGTTCGTCCCGATTCGGTGAAGCACCTCGGTGTCGTCTTCATTGCCCGGGAGGGTAACGGCCTGAATCGGCACTACGCGCGGGTCTTTATCGAGCCTGATGCTTCGGGCAACCTGGTTCGCGGTTCGGCCGGTTCGCGCTACGTGCGGCTGCACATCTCCTATCAGGGTACGCAGCAAGTGCCGTATGCCAAGCGGGTTGCGCACGTACCTGCCTACCACTCGTGGGTCTGGTACCCGCTGAAGGAGCGGCCCGACTACAGTCTGCGTTAGACTCCATACCATCGGGTGATGGAACGCAATTGAATCGCGAGGGCGGAGGCACCACACGGCGCTTCCGCCCTCGTCGTTATGCGAACGACATACGCATGTCGCACAATCGTTCGAATTCCCTCAGTCCCCGTCAGGCCGGCTCTGTCGCTCTTCGCCATCGGATGCTCAGGAGGCGATACACCGACGGGTGCCGGGGATGCCCGCTCGGCCGCCGATGAATTCCGCCTGTTTATTTTTGCCCGCATGTCCAAGCCCCGACTTCTGCCGCCTCTCGTCGTTCTGATTCTCACGCTGGCCGGCTGCGCCTCGTCGAGTCCCTCGGCGACCTGGATCGTTACCTCCGACAGCCGCCTGCTGTGCTGTCGCACGATGCGCTATGCGACAGATGAATTCACTCATCCGGAGTCGAGTTCCATTCCGGGAAACGGTGTGGTGGTGCGGCTGCTGGCCGATACGATCGACGGCACCTGCGGGCGGGGCGCAGCCGTACCGATCGTGATTGCCAACAACGAAGACCAGGATGTGTGGGTGCCGGTCTCCAACGAACTCAGCGCCGACACGATGACGCTGTTCCCGTGGCGGCTCTACTACTCGAGTAAACCCGGAGAGCGGGATCTTCCTCCAATCCGTGTGGCACGCCAGCTCGAGTATGGAGATCTCGTCGAGCGCACCGACGCCCACCTGACGTTCGAGAGAATTCCGGCGGGCAAGGAGGTACGGCTCGTCGGCTGGATTCCGCCGCGATGGCTGTGCGTGCCGCCGGAGAACGTGACCGACGAGGCGCTGGAGGCGGAGCTGGACCCGACAGTCTACGCCGAGCGCACACGCTCGATTCGCGCCCGGCACAACCGCATCGCCGCCGCGGCGTTCGATCCGGTCGCCTTCCGCTACGATGTCGCCTACACGCGGATGGACTACCTCGACACGATTCCTTCGACGCTGCAGCGCAACGATGCCGGTGATACGGTCACCGTCCATGTGGGGATCACCGATCCACCGGCCGGCCTGCTGACCGCTTCGCAGCACGTTTCCTCCAGTAACGTCGTCGTTTTACGTATCACCGGAGAGTAGTCGCACCGTTGATCGTCGCCATGATCGTACCCGGAGCGCGCCTCCATTGGCCACGAATTTCCATCATTCAGAACACCGATGAATCGACGTCGCTTCCTCACCAGTCTGGCCGGTGCCACCGCCGCGTTCGCGATCACTCCGGTCGTCCTGCGACAGCCCGGCGCGTCCGGTCTGCTCCACGTCTCCGGCGCAGGCGATGACCCGGGTCGCTTCTCCGGCAAGGCGACGTTCGAACGGCTGCTGAAGACGGCACAGGAGAACGACTGGCACAGTCTCCCCATCGGCGAATTGATCGCGACGGTAGGACTCGAGCTGCGAGGCGTTCCCTACCAGGCATCGACACTGGAGATCGAAGGCGAGCCGGAGGAGTGCACGATCGATCTGCTCGGACTCGACTGCGTCACCTTCTTCGAGAATGCGCTGGCTTTCGCCCGAATGCTCAAGTTCGGCGGAAGCACGACAGACGACATGCTCGCGCAGGTACGGCTGACCCGCTACTACGACGGCAGGGTCGACGGCTACGCGTCACGAATCCACTACACGAGCGACTGGCTGATTCAGAATGAGAAGAAGGGGGTGGTCGACGTCGTCACGCCTGATCTGCCCCACGCGGCGGTGTTCGACAAAACGATCGACTTCATGAGCACGCATCCGAACAGCTATCAGCAGTTGCGGGAGGATCCGGCACTGGTCGATGCGATCGCGAAGGTGGAGCGGCGCCTCAACGCCGAACGGAAGTACTACCTCCCGAAGCAGTTCGTAGCTGATGATGCGGCGAAGCTCCGGACCGGCGATATCGTCGGCATCACCACCACGGTACCGGGAATCGACTGCGCACATACGGGGTTGATCTACCGTGACCCCGACGGTACGGTGCGCTTCCTGCACGCCTCGACGACGCACAAGCAGGTCTACCTCGACGGCGCGTTCAGCGACTACCTGCAGAGCGTTTCGAAGGACACGGGAATCATGGTGGCGCGGGCGCGGGAGGTGGAGGGGTAGGTTCGGCTCGAGGCACCGGGACGGATCGGCGCCTCAGGATTCCTCGCGATAGAACCCACCGCCCGACTTCCGTCCGAGCTGTCCGGATTCCACCATTTTCTGCTGGATGAGGTGGGGCCGGAAACGGGGTTCCTGGAAGTACTGCGCGTAGACCGATTCGGTGACGGCCAGATTCACGTCGATGCCGATCAGATCCATCAGTTCGAACGGACCCATGCGGAATCCGATGGCCCGCAGACAGCGGTCGATCTGATCGTGCGTCGCGGCGCCTTCGCCGAGAATTCGCAACGCCTCGCCGTAGAAGTTGCGGGCGACCCGGTTGACGATGAATCCCGGCGTGTCCTTCGCCGAAGCCGGTGACTTTCCGAGTCTTCGGCAGATCTCCACTGTCCGCGCGACGACCCCGTCGGAGGTTCGCGCTCCCTGAATCACCTCCACCAGCTTCATGATGTGCGCCGGGTTGAAGAAGTGCATACCCACCACGCGCTCGGGTCGATCGAGCGTTGCCGCGATGGCGGTGACCGCAAGGGAGGAGGTGTTGGTGGCGAGAACCGTGCTGTCGGAGACGATCGATTCGAGTCGTGAGAACAGCTCCCGCTTGACCTCGAGCCGTTCGACGACGGCCTCGACGGCGATCACCGTGTGCGCGAAGTCCTCCAGATCGGTCGTCGTCCGCACGCGGCCGCGAATCTCCCCCGCATCCGCCTGGCTGATCTTTCCGCGTTCGACGCCGCCGGCGACGAACGTCGCGACGCGCTCGGCGCCACGCTTCAGCGCGTCGACCGAGACATCGAAGAGCACCACGTCGTATCCGGCCATTGCGGCCGCGTAGGCAATTCCGGAACCCATCGTACCGGCTCCGCAGACTCCAAAGGATTCAGTCATTGCAGGGGTTGAATGTGAATTCGGCTCCATATCGATCGACGGCACTACTTCCCGCGGAATTCCGGCTTCCGCTTCTCGACGAACGCCCTGACACCTTCGCCGTAGTCCTCGGTGCGTCCGGCGGCCTCCTGCATGAACACCTCGTAGTCGAGCGCCTCGTCGAGCGAGGTGTGTTCGGCACGGTGCAGCATCTTCTTGATGTACCCGTAGGCACGGGTCGGGCCCTGCGCATAGTGCCGCGCCAGCTCCATCGCCCGATCCATGAGCGCCTCGGGGGCGACCACCTCATTGACCAGTCCCACGTCGGCCGCCTTCTCAGCGCTGATCTTCTCGCCGAGCGAGGCGATCTCGAAGGCACGTGCATACCCGACCTGACGGACGAGGAAGTGGCTCGAGCCGGAATCCGGAACGAGACCGATCCGCACGAAGGCCTGCAGGAGGTAGGCCTCCCTGGAGGCGATGCGCAGATCGCACGCGAGGGCGAGGGAGCAGCCGGCGCCCGCAGCGACGCCGTTGATCGCGGCGATCACCGGCCTGGGCATCGTCGTGATGCGACGGATGATCGGGTTGTATCGCCGCTGGAGTGAATCCGCCAGCGAACGGCGCGCACCCGGCTCTGGGGCCTCCTTGAGATCCTGGCCGGAGCAGAAGGCCTTGCCGGCACCGGTGAGCACCACCGCCCGCACCGCTTCGTCACGTGAGGCGCTCTTGAGCGCCTCCTGCAGATCGGTCGTCAACTGTTCGTTGGCGGCGTTGTAGCTCTCCGGGCGGTTGAGCGTGATGGTGAGCACGCCGTCGGCGAGCTCGTAGAGTATCGTGTCGAAGGTCATCGTAATGATCGTGATGCGTCGCTCACCGTCCCTTCCACTCGGGTCGGCGCTTCTGGAGGAACGCCTCCATGCCCTCGCGCATGTCCTCGGTGGCGAAGAGCAGGTAGAAATTCTTCCGTTCGAATTCCAGTCCGTCGTTGATGGTCGTGTCGAAGGATTTGAGGACGGACTCCTTGGCAAGGCGTGCGGAGATCGGTGGGCGGGCGGCGACCTCACGGGCGAGCGTCATGGCCGAGTCGAGGTAGAATTCGACCGGGACGATGCGATTGATCAGTCCTGCGGCGAGCGCCTCCTCGGCAGTGATCATGCGGCCGGTGAGCACCATTTCCATGGCGAGCGCCTTGCCGACCGCGCGTGTCAGGCGCTGCGTGCCGCCGGCGCCCGGCATGACGCCGATGTTGATCTCCGGCTGGCCGAATCTCGCCGTCTCCGATGCGACGATCATGTCGCAGATCATCGTCAGCTCGCAGCCGCCACCGAGCGCCACGCCGCTGACCGCGGCGATCATGGGAGTTCTGACCCTTCGTATGCGATCCCACCGCGTGAACTGATCGCGGGTCAGCATGTCGATCGCAGAAGCGTCGGCCATCTCGGTGATGTCGGCACCCGCGGCGAAGGCACGCTCGCTGCCGTGGATCACGATGCAGCGCACCGCGTCGTCGGCGTCGAGTTCCTCGAGGGACTCGACCAGCTCCACCATGAGCTGCAGATTCAGCGCGTTGAGCACCTTCGGACGATTCAGCTGCACGGTGGCGATCAGGCCATCGTGTCGGGTCACGATGATGTGTTCGGGCATAACGGGTCGTTCGGTTCAGGACAGACGCCAAACATACGAATCTCGGTCGGGGCGACTTCGCGACGGGGCCCCCTCGGATGTCGTTGCTGTTGAATCCCGGCGCCGTGCGTGCGAAGTTTGTCAGCTGTCCCCAACACCGACCCCTGTTCCGCAATGTCACGTTCCGTCCTCTGCTCGTTGCTGTTGTTCGTCGCTGCGTCCGTCTGCGGCATGGCGCAGGAGCGCGGCCATCACTCGCTCGTCGCCCTTGGTGGCAGCGCGGCGCAGATCGCCCGCGTCGTCGCCGATCTCGGTGTCGAACACGCCATGGCCGACCGCGACGGAGTCGAGCTGGTCGTGCCGGCCGACAGCATCAGGAGCATCCGGGCGACGGGACTGCGTGTTCGTGTGCTTGTGGAGGACGTCGAGGACTACTACGTCGCACGGGCGTCGGGATGGCGCTCGCTCATCGCCGCGCGGCCCGTCGTCGGTAGCGTTCCGGCGAACTTCTCGCTCGGATCGGTGCTCGGTGAGTACACGATCGACGAACTCGAGGCAGCGCTTTCCGCCATGCACCAGCGGTTTCCGCAACTCGCCTCCGCACCGGTCTCGATCGGCACGAGCGTCGAAGGGCGCGACATCAGAGCGGTCCGCATCTCCGCCGTCGCCACCGATGATACCACTGCCGCAGAAGCGCTCTACACCGGGATGATTCACGCTCGTGAACCGGCGGCGATGACCACGCTCGTCTACACGATGTGGTCGCTGCTCGATGACTACGGGGTCGACCCGGACGCGACGTGGCTTCTGGAGCATCGCGTGCTCTGGTTCGTACCGCTGGTCAATCCCGATGGCTATGCCTACAACCTGAAGCTGTGGCCGGACGGTGGTGGTCTGTGGCGACGCAACATGCGCGCGAACGGAGACAGCGGAGTCGATCTGAATCGGAATTTCGGGCCGCCCGATTCGTGGAATGCCCTCTCCGGCGGATCGAGCGACGCGCCGGGTTCCAGCCAGTATCGCGGCACCGGGCCGTTCTCCGAACCCGAGTCGCGCGCGATCAGGGACTTCTGCCTCGTCCACCGCTTCAGCGTCGCGTTCGATCAGCACACGTTCGGCAATGTGATCATCGAACCCTTCGACGACGTCGCGCCGACCTCGGCGGCCCAATACTCCCGCGTACTCGTCCACGCCGCGGCCGCCACATGCGGGTACGCGGCCGGAGGACCGCTCGTGTGTGTCGGATACGAAGCCCGCGGCACCGCGGAGGAATGGATGTTCCGCGGCGACGGCCAGTCGGAGAGCGACACCATCATCGCCATTGCGCCGGAGATCGGCACCGACTATGACGGCTTCTGGCCCTATCCCGACCGCATCGTCCCACTGGCGCAGCAGATGCTGCCCGCCCACCGCTTCGTCGCCGAGGTGGCAGGTTCGTGGCCCCGTGTGGAATCGGTGTCGTCGGTGGAGTCCGGGCATGGTACGATGCTCCACGTCGTCGTGCGGAACATCGGACGGATGCCGCTGGCAGCCGGTGCATCAGTGACGGCGCGCGCGCTCGGGGGAACGATCACGCTGCCGGCGCTCGCGCCGCAGCAATCCAACGAGGTCGACATCCCGGTGCCCGATACGCTGCTCCGCTTCGGTCCCGTCCGGCTCGACGTCGATCTCACGCTGGCATTCGACGGACTGGAGAACCACTACCACGCCGCGCCGATCATCCGATCGACCACACCACTGTTCAGCGACGACTGCGACGACGCGTCGAAGTGGGTGTGCGATACGTGGGGCATAGAATCGGTCGATGGCCATGGTGGTGTATTGAGCGACAGTCCCGGAGGACCGTATCAGCCGACATCCTCGAGTGCGGAGTTCAACGCCGCGGAGACCGCCGTACCGATTTCGCTGCGGTCGTTCGATGCGGTCGATCTGCAGTTCGACGCGCGCTTCGAGGTGATGGCGCACGGACAGGAGGGAGAGGTGGAAGTCAGGCGGGCCGGGGAATCCGAATGGCATCCGGTGCAGTGCGACCGGCTGCAAGTGCAGTACGCGGACCCGGATTCGGTTCGCAACCGTATGCGAGGCGACGGCGATGGCTGGCAGCGCTACACGGCACGACTGGATGACTACGCAGGGAGCGACATCTACCTGCGGTTCTCGATGCGCGCGGTGCATCTCGGTACGCCGGAGATTTTCGACGGCATCAAGATCGACAACCTGCGCGTGTTCGGTGCCAGCGCGTCGCAGGCACACGTCGAGGACCCGACCGACGACGGGGGAATTCGTCTGATTGCCGGGCCGAATCCGTTCACCAGCCGGCTCTCGGTTCGCCTGCAGGACGCGACGGCACGGGCGGAATTCTCGCTCGTCGATCTGCTTGGACGCACAGTGAAGCGGTCATCGGGAACAGCGGTGTCATTCGACACGGAAGATCTGCCCGACGGGTACTACACCGTCGTCGTCGATTACCGCGGCAATCGGTTCGTCCGTCCGGTCGTACTTCGTCGATAGCCGGGGGGACAGGGAGAATTCACCCTGATCTACTGGCGCACCACCTTCTGCAACCAGCGCCCCTTGTCGGTGCGGATTTCGAGCAGGTAGATGCCCGACGGCAGATCGCCGAGGTCGAACCTGTGGGTGAACATCCCCGCGGTTCGCGGTGCCATGACGTGCATCAGACGTTCGCCGTACACGTTGATCAACGAGATCTCCACCGGCATCGCCCCCGTGAGCGTCGCTTCCACCTGGAGCATTCCGGTGGTCGGATTCGGACGAACCGAGAAGTCGCTCACACCGATTTCCGCGATGCGCGCGACGATCACCGTCAGCGAATCAGATGTGCTCGAGCATCCCTCCTCATTCTCCACCCGAACGAAGTAGGTCCCGTCCTCGGAGACTTTCAGCCACCGATCGTTCGCTCCTGAAATCGGATTGCCGTTGAAGAACCACTGGTAGGTGTCGGCGGCCGAACTCACCAGCGTGTCGGTCACGCGCGTGACGGTCGGACGCGGCGGCGTCGGAAGCATCGATACGACGAGGCTATCGGATGTCGCCGAACAGCCGCTTGCGGTCGTCACGCTGACCGCGTAGGTGCCCGAGTCCGCGACGGTGATGCGTCGCGATGTCGCACCGTTGGTCCAGCGGTAGGAGGCGAACCCACCCGGTGCTTCGATCGTCACGCTGTCGCCCTGACATGTCGAGACGGTGCCAGACGGAGTGAGCTGAACGGCGATCGCCGTCAGTCTGGTGACCGTCACCGAGTCGGCAGCGGTGCATCCCTTCGAATCCGTCACGGTGAGGTAGTAGGTGGTCGTTCCCGACGGCCCCGCCGTCGGATGCTCCGACGTCGCGTCGTCCAGTCCCTCGCTCGGCGCCCACTGGTAGTCGAACGGCGGCGTACCGCCTGTGACCTCAGTCGCGCCGCCGATCGTTGCCTTCTCACCGGCACAGAGCGCCTTGTCCTGTCCGGCATCGATCGTCATCGTCGGACTGACGCGCACCGTCACGGTGTCGAAGGCAACGCATCCGGCCGCGTCGCTGACGCGCACGACGTAGTTCGTCGTCTGCTGCGGTCGAGCCGTAGGATGCGCGACGTAGGCCGACGTCAGATCGGCCGCTGGTGACCACTGGTAGCTGTACGTGCCGCTGCCGCCGCTGGCGATCTGATCGGCTCCGATGTCGATCGGCTCGCCGGCGCAGACCTCGCGGTCAGGACCGGCGTCGACGTGCAGCGGCGGGTCGACCGTGATGACGATCGTGTCTACGGCCATGCAGCCGAGTCCGTCGGTGACGGTGAGCACGTAGCTGGAGGTAGTCGCCGGCGATGCGACGGGATTGGCGATGTCCGTCGCGTTGAGCCCCGTCGAGGGAGCCCATGCGTAGGTGTAGGTGCCGTCACCACCAGATCCGGTCGACGTCGTTCCCAGCACCGTTGCCGTTCCGGGACAGACCGCCCGGTCCTGTCCGGCGTCGGCCACCAGATCCGGATTGATGGTAATCGTCATCGAGTCGACGTCGCTGCATCCCCGGGAGTCGACGACGGTCAGCACATAGGTGGTCGTCGAAGCGACGGTGGCCATGGGATTGGCGACGGTTGCAGAACTCAGACCGGTGGCGGGGCGCCAGAGGAAGGAGTACCCGCCGGAACCGCCGCTCGCCGGTGTCGCTCCTCCGATCGTCACGGGTGTCGCCGAGCAGACGACGGTGTCGGAGCCGGCGTCGGCCGTCGGCAGCGGGTTGATCGTCACCGATCGCGTTGGCGTCGTCGCCTCGCAGCCCGATGCGTTCATCCGTTCGGTGAGCTGCAGCGTTCCGGTACCGGCCGATCCCCATTGCACACTGACGGTGCTCGAATCGGTCGGTCCGACGAACTGGCCGCCGGTCAGCAGCCACGCGTAGACCGCGCCGGTGTCGTTTTGCGTGGAGTAGTCGACGACCGAGCGCGCGCAGACGTCGGTCGGGCCGCTGATTGCCGGCTGCGGCAGCGGGTTGACCGAGACCGTGACCGAGTCGAATTCAACATCTCCGCAGGCATCGCTGACGGCTACACGGTAGGTGGTCGTCGTCGTTGGCGCGGCGTACGGCGACGCGATGTCTACGGCGCTCAGTCCCGCAGCCGGCGTCCACTGGTACGCGAGCGTTCCCTGTCCGCCGCTGGCGGTCACGCTGATCGTCGTCGTGTCGCCGTTGCACACGGCCGCATCGCTCGATGCCTGCACCGACAGCGGAGTACCGCCTCCGGCCGCCGCGGCGATGCTGCTGATCTTCGTCGCCCACCGGTTGCCCGCCGAGGCGATCTCCCCCGACAGCCAGACGTTTCCGTCCGGTGCCGCGTAGATGCCCGAGTAGTCTCCCCAGCGGTTGCGCGAGTTGCTGATGTTATAGCAGGCCGTGCCGATGTGCGAACCGGTACTGACCGAGTCGATCCACGGATCGACCACCGCGCGGACGCCGCTGTAGTCGTTGGAACTGCTGCGGTGGAACACCATGTACAGCCGCCCGCAGCCGTCGACCGCGACGTTCGGGTAGAAGTAGTGATAACCCTGCGCGCCGTAGGTGATGTTGCGGATCAGCGAACTGGTCGTCGTGTTCACCTTCAGCAGCTTGATCGCCGCTTCGTTGCCGCTGCCCCAGTTCGTCCCGATCGTCCATGCCGTGTACAGGACGCTGTCGCGCCAGACGACATCCTCGGTACGGCAGTCACCGGCGTCGAGCGTGTTGCAACCGCCGCTCTGCGTCGGCTGCGGCGGCGCCGAATAGCTGCCTACCGACAGCGTCGCCTGCCGCGTCATTGTCGGCGTCGTCGCCAGCGGACTGGTGATCTTCCAGAGCGTCACCCAGTTGGCCGAGAACGCGTTGGTGTTGAGCAAATATTCGCCCCCGGGTTGCCCGAACGACTGCGCCGGCTTGATCGTGAACACCGTCGAGTTGTTCGAGTTGGTCATGTTCCAGAAGTCGAACCAGGTCACCGACTGCCCCGCGTACATCCGCGCCTTGTCCAGGATCCGCACCTTTGCGTAGCGGAAACTGTTCGTGGAACTGTACATGTTCCCCGTCAGATAAATCGCTTCGTCGTCGTAGCCGAGTCCGGGGTAATCGCACCAGTTGGTGGTGCTGGTCGTTCCGTCGATGGTTGCGTCGAACTTGTAGAGGTTCCACGAACCGGTGGGATCGGAGGTCTGGCTGACGGCGACCAGCAGCTGCGAGGAGTCGTTCGAGCTCCAGGCGATCGCGTCGGCGAGCACGATGAAGCGGTTGGAATCCGCATCGTAGGCGACTTTGGGGTCGAACACCTTCCGAGCCGGTGAGACGCTCGAGAAGAACGTCAGCAGCGTGGTGCTGCTCTGCTGCGTGCCCCCGGTATCGGTCACGCGCAGACTCGCATTGGTTGCCTGGACGACGAACCGGCCGTTGGCGGCGAGCGTCACGTCCGGCGGATACCACCCGGTCCAGCTCAACCCGTTGAACGTGCGGTCGATCGTCGGACCGCTCATCACGTGCGTCTGCGACTTCTCCGATGCGCGCACCGATCCGTCGCGGATCCATCGACCGCCACCCTCGCCGACCGGTATCAGCCGGTTCATGATCGCCAGCCGCTCTTCGATCGGTGTGTTGTCGGCCTCGTGGAAAATCGTCTCCTCTTCCATTTCGGGAACGAGCGTGTCCCACGGCAGATGCTGCGGCAGATCGCGCAGCGTGACGACGACGGGGGATACTTCGATCCTGCCGCGTTCGCCGATCACGTGGCGCGCCGGCTGTGCGTGGGCAGCCCCGTGCAGTGCGAACATCAGGGTGAGAATTGCGATCGGCAGCGTGGACAGGGTGTTCCGACGGGTCATCGGGAACCTCCGGGCGGTTGGGTACTGGGACGTTGAGTACGGCAATAGCGGACAGGACTCGGGGAGGCAGCTTGCAGGAAAATCGGACGCAACGATCCGGTGGAGTGATGGACCAGTTCGTTCGACGCGAGACGCACGAAGCCCTCAATATACCAGTTCGAATTTGCCACGTCTATCCCTGCAACGGGTGCCACCGGATCGCGGCTCCGACGATGCCCCTACGGGTAATAACGAACGCCACCGACGCGGAATCACGCGCCGGTGGCGTTCTGTCGTCATCGATACAGTCGGTTCGGAGGCCCCCGCGCGAGGGATTCGATGCCCTGTCGGACTCCGATCGATCGGAGTCCAATTGAACGACACCAGCTATCGCACTACGGTGAAGCGCGCAGTCCTCGTTCCCACCGAACACCGGACGACGCAGACGTAGCTGCCGGCGGGCAACGCATGCGTGTCGATGTGCAGAATTCCTCCGGCGGCTCCGATCGACCTCGCCGTCACCGCGGTAACGTGGTTGCCCAGCATGTCGACGACGTCGGCCGACACCTCGCCGCCCCCGGTCGCTCCCACCTCGAGCGTGAGCTGGTCACGGACCGGGTTGGGAAGAATTCGCAGGGAGAAGGAGGCGTTGGATGCCACCGCCGGAACGGCTGAGGTAGAGACGGGGATGTCGAGGAACCCGACGGACGTCCCCAGATTCCACACACGAATCCGATCCGGTCCGAGAAACGATGCGCCGGCGGAGATGGCTGCGTCGGTACGCTGCGTGGCCTCGTACGTCCAGCTGGCTCCGTCGTCGCCGGAGACGATGATCCGGCCGTCATTTCCCATCGCGATGAACCAGCCGTTGCGCGCGGAGAGATGAACCGGAACGACGCCCATCGACGCCAGATCGACGTCGTTGGCCGTCCACGTCGCCCCGGCATCGGCACTGACTGCGACGTGCCATGCGGAATCGCTTCCCGCCGAGCGGTAGAGGGCGACGCAGTTGGAGGCCGACTGCGAGTCGAAGCTGATGGCAGTGATGTTCACGCCGTCGGCAACTACGCTCGACGTCCACGAAAGGCCCCCATCGGTCGTTCGGTAGACGCGCCCATCGGACGTGCCGAACCAGCCGTGCAGCCCGGACCAGCAGAATGCCTTCGGGTTGGCGCGTTCGCCGGCCACGGCAGTCGGGGGAGAGGCGATGGGTGTCCAGTTCGCACCGCCGTCGGTGGTACGGGCGATTGCCCACGTCGCTCCAGAGGGCTGTCCGACCAGCGTGCCACTGCCCTGGGCGTCGACGTTCAGGTTTGCGACCGACGTTGTGATCGAGGCGACCAACGAATTGGACCAGGTGGTGCCGCCGTCGGTCGTGCGCAGGACGAGCGGACCGGTCGCGGCCAGCGCTGTGTTTGCATCAACGGCGCAGACGGTGGTCAGCGCTGTCTGCGCAATGAATCCGTAGCTCACCGAACCGTTGTACATGCGGATGAAACCGCCGCCGTAGCCGGGCAGTTCGCCGACGGCCCACAGCGTATTGAGCGCCGGTGACGAGCCGTCGGTGACCACGACGTCGGCCGGCAGTCCGTTGATCACGGTGGTGTAGGCGTTGGGGCTGGGGAATTGGTAGGGAATGTGAATCAGATGGACGTCATGGAAGCCGTCGGCAGTGATTTCGACCATCACATTGGCAACACCCGATGAGAACACGTCGCTCGCGGTGGTACTGATCAGCACCGGGAGGACCGCGCTCGAATCGTGCAGCAGATCGCCGAGGCTCTGCTCTCCCCCGGAGATCGTCGCCTCATCACTGAGCGAGTAGACACGGGCGGTGACGTGGTGTGCATCGGCCAGTTCGTTCCTCAGCGTGAGGTCGATTGTCCGGGGCGTGGTGTCGGTGATCACGCCTCCCGGAGCGTCGATGGCGACGTCGACCAGATCGATGCCGGCCATCTGTTCGCCTCCATCACCATTGACGCTGACAGCCCGGGCGGCGTCGACGCGTCCGTAGTACTTGTTGCGAAGCGACGTGTCCGGCGCCACCACATCGTCGACCGTATTGCGGATCTGCTGGGCGACGGCTGCAGGTGACCAGTCCGGATGCACCGACCTGACGAGCGCGGCGACACCCGCCACCTGCGGAGATGCCATCGACGTTCCGCTCCACGCGTCGGAGTACTCACTCGGAGCGCGGATCGTGCTGAGGATGTCGACACCGGGCGCCCAGACACGTGTCGCGATTCCGTAGTTGGAGAACGAGGCCGGAGCATCGAGCGCGTCGGAGGCGCCGACCGACAGCACGTGGTCGTACAGTGCGGGGAAGGTGCTGAACCTGTCGAGGTCGAGACCGTCGTTGCCGGCGGAGCAGACGACGAGGGAACCGAGGTCGGTCGCTTCGTCGATCACGTCCTGTTCGGCCTGCGAATAGACACCGCCTCCCCAGCTGCAGTTGATTACCGCAGCACCCATGCGGGCCGCGTAGAGAATTCCTTTGTACCCCTCGAAGATGGAATTGGAGATCTGATCGGATGCGACCTTGACCGGAAGGATGCGGCAGTTGTACGCCACGCCGGCAATGCCGACCCCATTGTTGGTCACCGCTCCGGCCGTGCCCGCCACGTGCGTCCCGTGCTGATTCACCGAACCGGGCGAGGGGTCGGCGTCCGGGGCAAACAGATTGTTGATCGCCTGCGGAAGCGACACGTTGCCGACGAAGTCCCACCCGTGTACGTCGTCCACCTCGCCGTTGCCATCATCGTCGATGCCGTTCCCGGGTATCTCACCCGGATTCGTCCAGATGTTCGCAGACAGATCCTCGTGCCCCATGTCGACGCCGGTGTCGACGATCGCGATGAGCACGTTCGTGTCGCCGGTGGTTACGTCCCACGCCTCGGTCATCTTCATTCGATCCAGCGCGTACTGCACGGCAAACTTCGGGTCGTTGGGAACGCCGCTGGTGTGACGCACCGGTACCGGCTCGGCGTACTCGACGTCGGTGATGCCGCGCAGCTCCGCGCTGACCTCCAGCGGGTCGACGTCTGCGGAGTATCTGACTTCAAGCAATCGCCCCAGTCCATGCCGATCGCTGCTCATCGGACCGATCGCAGCTCGTGGGAACGGCGCCTCGACCCGCTCCACGCCGAATCGCTCGAGCACACGCATGACGTCGGGCAGCGGAATCGACCGGCCCTCCTTATCGATTACCACGCGCGTGCGGGTCTTGACGATCACCACGTGCGACAGTCGGTCGCCCGGCAGGTGCGTGGATCGGCGCATCGTGGCCAGCGACCAGAGTCCGTCGGGCCGCTGCGTGCCCGATACGATGGTATTCTCGGTGTGCGGCTCGACGGTGGTTCCCGACGGCACCTGGGCCCTGAGCAACGGTGGTACTGCGACCACTGTGAGAATCGCGACCAGGACGGACGGCAGTAGCGTTCGTGTCGACATGGCGGACGGTTGGGTTGTGTGGAAAGCGATGTGGGTCGGGACCCACCTACAGGGGCCGAACCGCTCCAGCGTGGTCGGCCCGGCGGAATGTTCCGAAGTGTGGGGGACAATAATAGGGAAGTGGTGGCCGGCGGGCAGGTCGCGCGCCGGTGACCGGGGAGACCGAGTGGGGGGCGGAGAATACTACCGTACCACGCTCATGCGCGTCTGAGAGGTCGCACTGCCGTCGTTGATGCGAACGAGATACGCACCAGATGGAAGCGCTACGCCGTCGTCGGTCCGTCCGTCGAGACGCACGTCGCGACGTCCCGCGAGTCCGCCGTCGATGTGACGCACGACGCGACCGAGCGCGTCGATGACTTCGAGTCGCGCTCCGGTGTGCAGCTCCGAGGCAAGTCGAACGGTCGTCGGGCCGCTCGTCGGATTGGGATAGACCTCGAGCCGGTTCGTCGATTCCGTGGATGTCGCAACCGACGAGACGCCAACGACGAGACGAATCGGAATCACCACGGTCGAATCGTCCGCCTGAATGCGCAGCTGCGTCGTGTATTCCCCTGCCGGAATTCCGTTGTGCGCGCGCACGCGCAGCGTGGTCGATTCGCCCGGCAGTATCGTCACGGGCACGCTGGAGCCGTCGACGACCTCCGCCGCATACAGATACGGATTGGCCGTGCCGCCGGCGGCATACTCGATCGACGTGATGTGTCCGATCTCACCGCATTCGTTGGCGCTCAGCGTGACCTCCCGAACGAATTCTCCCGTGCCCTGATTCGCGTCGATGGTGAGCGAGGAGACGTCCGGCGTGGCCGTCTTGAAGCAGATCGAATTCGACAGCGACAGCGTCGCCGAGTTTCCGTCGCGATCGGTGACCTCGACGCTCAGCGGACCGCTCGGATCGCTCACCGCGCGGAAGACCGCCAGCGCGTCGTCGTCGGGTGCAGGCGGCTGGAAGGAGACGAGCTGCCAGCCCGGACTGTCGCTGGAGATCTGTACGGACGAAAGCCCGCTGAAATAGCCGTCGGTGCGGTCGGAGAGCATTACCTGAACGGTACCCTTCGACGCATCGAGTTTCTGCGCCACGTATGGAGCCCTCACGTCCGCCTCGATCGTCGTTGTCCAGGTCGGGAGCGTCATTGCGAATTCGTCACGCGAAGGAGAACCGTTGTCGCCGGAGATCACGCCGGAGAACGGATGGTCGGGATCCGAAACGATCGTGTGTGCGCCGCCGGCAATGTCGAGCGTCGCGGCGTAGTACCGCGTGTCGCCCACCCGCTGCTGAAGAAGTTCTGGCGCGAGATCGACGATCGGGACGCCGTCGAGTGTCAGCCGTCGCAGCGGATTGGCTGGATCATCGGGGGCGACATCCGGGGAACCGACAGCGACGAGCCGCAGCCGACTGTGGAACGAACCGAAGTTGACGTTGTCGGGAACTGCAAACGTGCTGCGTGAGGCCATCGAGTCGACGGCAGTGAGCAGCAGCATCGCCGGCGCGCTCGACGGGTCACCGTAGGACCCGCTGGTCCGCAGCTGCATGATCGCCACCGGCGCGGTCGACGTCCAGTGCACCGGCGTTGCGATCGGCGCACCATCGATGCTCGTGACGTCGATCACCTGCCCCTTGTTCAGCACGAACTCCTGTGTGGCACCGGCGGCAGTCGTTGCCGTCAGATGGGTGGAGTTCGCATCGGCGATGGCACGGAAGCGGTCGCCACCTGCGCGCATCGGCGTGCTCACGTACTCGGTGCTCCAGGCGGCGTTCGGACGCATCGGAACCTCGAATCCAACCGCATAGTTCTCACCCGGCGACGGTACGAACGGGCCGTCGTGCGGCACCGCGGCCCGCACGTGTCCGGCAAGCACTCCGATCGGATTGTTCGCTTCGATGAGCGACCCGCTCATGTCGGCCACCCCTTCGTTGCCGGGATATGCCTGCACCTGAATCACTTCGCCGGCATCGAGGAACCACTTGCGTTCCTGTCCCGCACGTGAGGCATAGGTGTCGGCATTTGGCCTGATCGTCACGACGGTATTGTCCCTGGAGGCAAGGATCGTCAGCTGGCTGACGTACTCGGCGTCGGCGCCGTTGGGAAGCGTCAGCGGTGTATAGCTGGTTCCCCATGAGCTCGTCGGCAGAGCGGTATATGTGGCGCTGGTCTGGTAGCGCGCGTCGACGACGGTCACGGTGATCGGAGCACGGGAGGTGACACGGATTCCAAGCTGCATCACCTCCTCGAAGTAGGGGATCTGCATGCTGCGGCTGACCTCCACCACAGTCGTCACTCCGGGCTCGATCGTTCGGCTCTGCGGAGACTGCCCGGGAATCTCGACCACGGCAACCGTCGATTCGCTCGAAGTGATCATCAGGCCCATGAACCGATGGTAGGCGGTCGCGTCGGTTTCAGGGAAGGTGATGTAGTACTCCGTGCCGGCCAGACCCGCATCGAATGCTGCTGTCGTCGGGTCCGACTGTGCCGAGGCACACGTCGCACCGGCAAGGCCGACCGCCAGAAGCACGGCCAGCACTCCGAGCGCCGATATGGTGTGTCGTGAACGTCTCATGGGTGACTTCGCTCGCATGCTGTGGATCAGGTTCGTCACTGCTTCGAGGTTTCGATCAGCGTCGTTCGTCCGTTGACCCGCTGATCGTATTCGTTCGGGTGGAATCCATTCTCGCTCGGAACCGGCCAGTGCTCGATCGTCTGCACGACGCCGACATCGCGCGCGAAGAGTCGTGTCCACTGGAACACGTGTTGCGCGGAATCACTGACCGGCACGTATTGCACCACCACGACGTTCGAGTAGATATGACCGTCGAGCTTCAACTGACTGAAGCGGTCGATGATCCGCGCCTGCAGCGCCGGCTTGTTGTCCGGCGTGTAGGCGGCGATCCACTCGTGCCCGCGATCCAGCGGCGCGACCAGCGCGAACTCTGCACCGATCGGATCGGCCTTCGTCACCAGCGTGTCGTGCATCGGCAGGTAGTGCGTCGAGAAGCGCGCGGGAAGTGTCGGGTCCTCGAGCATCAGCATCGGGCGACCATTGTAGCTGAATACCGACGAATCGGTCACGCGCTCGATCGATTCGCTCGTCGTGCTCGAATCCAGCAGGTTCTCCTCGACCTTGTAACGCATCAGTGTGCCCGGCGTCGATGGCCAGGAGAAGGCGGATACATCCTGCCAGACGGCCTGGTCCGGCTCGGTAACGCCGCACGACTCGACCGCGAGAGCCGCGGCGGCCAGCGTTACCGCCAGGAGCGCTCGCGCGATGATGCGCGCCAACGGGGTGATGGCACTCATGGTGACGTGGCTCCGATTGGTTGAACGGTTCATTATGAATTTCATCTCCGGAAGGCGCGGGGCGCGATCCATCGAGTCCGTGGAATTCAGAAGTCGAGGAACAGTCCGTAGCGTCCCTCGAGCACCGGTCCTGAATACATGTCACTGGCGACGTTTCGGATCGCCGCCGTTTCGTTCTGCTCGAATACCGCATTGCGCTGCGAGGCGATGTCGTACCAGTAGCGGCCGACGCCGCCGCCCACGTTGATGCCGATGTGGTCGGTGAGCATCATCGTCAGCAGCAGATCGCCGCCAACCTTCAGATGCTCCGATGAACCGCCGAAGGACGCCTCGGCGCCGATGGCGAAGGTCTCGGTGAGCGGAAAACGGTATCCCGCATAGATCTCGCCGAACACCCGATCGGTGGCCTCGACCTTCGCGTCCATCACCGTGATCGCCAGTTCGCTGGAGTAATCCTGAACGAGTCGCACCGCGGAAAACGTTCCGTATCCGGCTCGCGCACCGACGGTGAAGTGTCCGCCGCCAAAGCGGTAGGCGATGTCGAGGTTCCGGTAGCTGAAATTCGATTCCGGATCGCTTGTCGATACCGGCGCCGGCAGCAGCCGTCCGACCCGTTCGCTGAATGCCACCTCGAATCCGCTGCGGACCCAGTGATCTTCCGCCGGTTGGCTCGCTGCGGTCAGTGCAGGGTTCGCGTCGGCTGCACCGGATGGCGTCCCGGCCGCCGTGGGTTTCGGTGCGCTGGTCATCAGATGCGAACCGGACGTCGTGTCTGCCGGTTCACTGGGCACAGTCGGCTGCTTCAAATTCACACCTTCGCTCGCCGTGTCCGCCATTGTCGTTTCGTGATCGCCGGCACGTGACGGATCGATTACATCCGGATTCGAAGCTGCATTCGAACGGATTCCGGAATCTGAATTGGAACCTGAATTCAACGATGCATTCACACCAGCTTCGGTCGACGCGGCGGCATCGTGAATTGGCGCCGAATCGGCATCGACGACGCGGTCGCGATAGACCATACGATCCCGGTAGACGACGCGATCGCGATAGACGACGCGCACCGAATCGGATGCGACACCGGCACGGAGGGCGTCGAGGGCGAGTCGAGGCGCGACCTCGCGTGCGTTCATCGTGGTGGGCGTCGACTGAACGGCATGCCCGGCGACACTCGCAGCGGTGGTGCCGTCGAAGAGACTGGTGGATCCGAAGAGGTAGCCGATGACCGCGGCCAGGGCGACCGCGGAGATCCATCCGACAACGCCGCGGCGTCGCGGTGCGGAATCGGCGATTCCCGCCGAAGCGGTGATGCCGATCCATGCGGCGGCGTCCTCATCGGGCGTCAGCATCGATGCGATTCGATCCCGAGCGACGAGTCCGTGGATCGCCACATACTGCTGGAACGCCTTGCGTTTCTCGGGACTGACCGACAGCACGTGCAGCAGTTCCGCGCTCCGTTCGTCGGAGAGCGACCCGCTCAGAAGTTCTTGTATGTCGTTGGTAATCATCGCTTGAATGCGCGTCTATTCTTCGGTTCCATCCGATTGATTTCGATACTCATCGAAGCTGTCGGCCAATCGCTGGCGCAGCATTTCACGGGCCTTGAAGATTCTGAACTTGACGGTTGACATCGGCACTCCGAGAATGCCGGCGATCTCGTCGTAGGAATGATCGTTGTACTCGCGGAGGATCAGCGCGTCGCGGTAGAGTTCGGGAAGGCGCTGGATTTCGGCCGCCAGACGTTCGCGCAGTGCGACATCGCCGTTGCCCGGTGCGGTGCTGGGTGCGCTGACCATTCGTTCGTCGAAGCTGGTGTGTCCTCTCTGCCCACGCCGGGCGTTGAGGCAGAGGTTGCGAGCGATCGTATGAATCCAACCGGCAAAATTCGTCCCCGGTACATATCCGTCACGCCGCAGGTGCAGCCGGATGAAGACCTCCTGGAGCACGTCCTTTGCGGCGTCCCGATCGTTCATGAACCGAAGGCAATACACGAACACCGACCCCTTGTAGCGGTCGTAAAGAATCCGGAAGGCGCGGTCGTCGCCGTGCTGCAGGCGGCCCATCAGCTCGTCGTCGCTCAGCTCCTTCCGGGGTGTACGTCGTATCAGCAGCTCGTGTACGCTCACGGTCAGGTCAGAATGTTGCCGCAGGCATCAGCCTGCGCGCTTCGCCGGGGCACCCAACGGTGCCTGCCCCACGCCAGCGGTCGATCCCAGCTCGACACGAGCCTAACACACCGGTGGAGCGTATTGTTAGCGGTCAAGGGAGGATATCCCACGCGGTCAACTTGCGGAATTCGCGTCCCACTTCCGTTCGACTCCTCCCGTTGCGACGGTCAGTGTTCGACTGGGTGAGTCGTGCAGCGGTTCGGTCACCAGAGAGTTGTTTGCGTCTGCTGTGTGTATAGAAACAGGGGAAGCAGCGGGGAATGTCGAGGACGAGGGGTAGTGTGCGAAGGGATGGTTCAACCACGGAGAACCGGATGGACGTGATGCTACGCTTGCTGCCGAACATGGAGCGAATGATTCCATTCATGGCTGCGACGCTGATGACGGCGGCTGCGGCTGCCGGGGTACACCGGAGAGTGGATGGTCTACCACGGACAGACACCTGCGCCGGCGGATACGCCGATGTGGCGGTTCTACTCATCGGGCGACATGTCCTACCCGGTCGTCGGTGACTTCTGGGGGACGGGTCATGCGGCGTTCGGGATCCCTCGAGATTCGTTTTACAAGGCACCGGGGACGACCGAACTGTTTCACTTGTATGTGTTCCGCACCGACGATGGCTATATCCCGGATACGCCGGCGGTGATCCTTCGGACGGTGCAGCCGTGGTGCTTTCGTGGGGGGCGAGTGGCGGATCTGAATCGGGACGGCTACGATGATCTGATCATCTGGCGGAAGTGTGACACGCCCGAGGTTCAAAT
>CAVQEG010000001.1:3112500-3201621 GCA_963711465.1 Chlorobiota bacterium | reverse complement strand
GTTCAGATCCTTTGCATAGCTGAACGACAGCGTCTGCACCGAGAAGTCCGGAAGGTTCAGCGACATCGCCGTCTTCCGCTCCGATCCCGCCACTGGCTCGATCGTCAGGTTCTTCACCGTGTAGTTGCTCGATCCCTGACCGAAGAAGAACGGTATCGAACGGTTGTACGCGTTCGACAGCGCGTCGGTGTTCGTGTTCTCGTAGGTGAAGTGCAGCACGCTGTTCGGGCCGCCATCCCACGTGATGTACCCCGACGGGTTGGCTGTGTCCAGCTGTCCGTACCACATGCCGAAGCCCGACTGGCTCTTCAGGTGCACCGTCACCGACGTCTTGTTCGCTGCCGGCTTCCACACCACAGGGTTCGATGAGGACAATCCCACCACCTTCCCCCGGAAGTCCAGGGCCGGTATCGTCGGCTCGCCCGTCTGCACCGTGTAGCTGTCGTTGACCAGCTCGAACGTCACTGGTGCCGACACCCCGTAGTAGAACAGCGAGTCACGAGCTTCCTGAATCGTCGCAAACCGCTCTCCGTACCCCACCCGGATCGTTCCCGCCAGTCGCGGTGCCACGTTGAAGCACCAGTGCGCCGTGTCGTTCGTGCGCACCGGGTCGCTCGGACTCGTCACGTACGCCGTCACGCAGTACTGGCCCGCTCCGCTCGACGGGATGAAGTACGGAAAGCCCTGCGTCGCCGAGCCACCGTCTCCTACGATGTCCGAGATCGGTACCGTGTACTCGTACACCTTCGTCCCGCTCGGATCGTAGATCTTCACCGTCGCCGGCACGTTCGTCGCGTCGGACACTCCCGAGTTCGTGTACGTCGCGAACACATCGATCGGCTTCCCGTCCGGATACGTCCGGTTCGGTACCGGTGAGACCGGCTCGAATCCCGGCTGCCCCGCCGCCAGCTCGATCTCGTAGAGCACATCGAACGGCTTGCCGAGCGACGGCGGCAGCGGAAGCGTGTCGTTCATCACGTTCTCATCGCTCGGCAGGTACGTGATCGCCCGGAAGTAGTACCGCCCCGGCGTCGTTGGCGTCCAGCCCGTGTACGTCACGTCCCGGAAGGACACCGGTCCCCACGCGCCGCTGATCGTCGTCGTTCCCGCGTTCAGGATCGTCCCGTTCGCGTCCAGCACCTGGTAGCCCACCGTCGCGTTGTACTGCGTGTTCGTCCCGATGTTCAGATACCGAACCTCCAGCGGTACCGCCACGCCCACCGGGTACTTCGTGTACAGCGGCGCCTCGTTGGAGAACGGCTGCAGCAGCGCGTACGGCATCAGGTCGTTCGGCTTCGTTACGTAGAACGTCGCGTACAGCGTGTCGTTGGAGAAGTCCTGATCCTCCGGGTTGGTCAGCTTCGGGTAGATCCGCACCTGGTAGAGTCCCGTCTGCGCCAGCGGTCCCACCGTGCCGATCGTCGCCGTGGCCGTGCCGAACTGCGGCGTCACGAACTGGAACGCCGTCGAACTCACCGACCCGATCAGCGACTGTCCGTTGAAGTAGACATCCGCCTGCACCGGCACGTTCTGACGCGTGTTGCCGCCGAAGTTCTTGAACCGCGCATTGATCGTCACGCTCGCATTCACGCCGTAAGCGTTTGCCGTGGCCGTCGGCGTGAACCACGCCGAGTCGCACGCGACATCGTTGAGAACCGGCGACATCCGGAAGCCCACCTGCTCGCCATTCTCCGTCGGAAAGTCGAAGAACAGATGCCGGGCGAAGCCGGTCCAGTTGTAGTACTCGATGTAGTAATACGTGTCGCCCGGATAGTTGATCATCGGCAACGTGGTGAATGCCACCGTGTCGGTCGCGTCGGGTCGCGTGAAGAAGAGGTAATGGCTCGCGTCGCTGCCGCGCTGCGCCGAGGTGGGCGGCGATCCGGAGCTCAGGTAGTAGTTCTCGCCCTGATTCTTGATTCCGATCCACGCGCCGTAGTACCCCACGCTGCTGGTGCGGGTGATCGAGCTCGGACCGTAGAAGAACTCGATGTTGCCCGTCCGTTCGTAGAACTTCGCCTGGAAGTTCCCCGGGTTCCCCGACGGGTAGTACGACCCCTGCTCACGCCACTCGATCGTCAGGATCCGATACGGCGAGACGCCCTCCACCTGCGTGTAGATGCCGCCGGAACTCACGCCCGAGGCCTGCAGGTCCGACCCATACGGCATCACCAGTTTGTTGTAGTAGGAGTAGGAGCTTCCGCTGTAGGGATACAGGAAGTAGTAGCCGTAGTAGGCGTAGGTCGGGCCCGTGCCGCTGGAGCTCGGGTTCGAGCCGTTGAAGCCGACATATCCCGAGGACGACAGCGCCAGCGTGTAGCCGGCCGAGTACGTCGTTCCAAGGAAATAGAAGTTGAATGGAAGCTGGAACGGATAGTCGTATCCGTACGCCGCTGAGTTGTTTGAGTTCGGCACCAGCGTTCCACCGTTGCCGACGATCGACTGCCACTGGTTGGGAATGCGCGACGGAACGTAGTTGTTCCACGGCACCGCCGACGTGCCGGGCACCGTCTCGACGTATTGCGCGCTGGCAACACTCGAGACAAGTACGGCCGCTACCAGGAGTAGGAGGACTCGAAAAATCTTCATGGTTCCTGCTGCGATGATTGAATGGGATGACCAGACCAAGCGTAGTCAGGAACACGGAGGCGATTTCTTTGTTTCTCGCACAAAACAATCTCATTTTGCCGTGCAAATTTTTTCGTCAAATCCCTGCAACGGCCATTTGACGCGGCCTCCCGTCGGGAACTTCCCTCTGAATTCCGCCGACAATTATTTGAATTTGAGATAATTAAATGCGACGCGCCCCGGCTCCACAATGGGAACCAGGGCGCATCATGTACCTACTTCTGAGATACGGCTGTCGTTATCTCGCAATTACGAGCTTGGCGCTCCTGGCAACCCCGCTCGTCGTCTCGAGTCGCACCATGTACGTCCCTGACGGCAACTCTCCGCCTGCCACCTCTACCGTCCCCTCACCCCCGGATCGGTTCTCCGCCTGCTTCACAAGCCGACCTGCCGCATCGTAGATGCTCACTCGTGCCGCATCCCCAGCACTCACCGCGTAGCGGATCACGCCCCGCTCCACAACCGGGTTCGGCTCCACTGTCAGCGTCGCTGCCCCTGTCACTGCTCCGCTCACCGTCACGCGCGTCTCCCGGTCAACCGTCCGAACGCCATCGGCGTCGACCGTCACCAGTCGGTACGCGTACGTCCGGCCGTACTCCACGCCGCGATCCCGCACGCTGTAGCTCGATCCCCGCGTCGCACTTCCCTTCGGTGAAAGTCGCTCCACCACACCGTAGCTCCCGATCTCCTCTCCCGTCGAACCCTCCTGAACGTCCGCCCGCTCCACCTCGATCTGACGGACGTTCGTCTCCGTCGCTGAGGTCATCTCCAGCTCCACCTCCGCATTCCGGCCCACCTGGTACCCCTCGAACGACGTCCACTCGATCGGCAGAACCCCGCCGAACTGGTCGATGAAGTCCAGTGCTCCCAGCAGCAGTCGCTGTGCTCCGCTCCGCGTCGGCTCGAAGCTGAACCGACCCGCGTGGCGCCAGTCGAACCCGTAGCTCACCGTGTTGTACCGCGAGCCCGCGGCTGCCACACCCGCTACCGTGTCCGTCACCGTCCCCGTCTGATCGACGTACACGTGCGACGGCGTCGCGATCCCCTGACCCGTCGTCGCTCGTAGCACCGACGGCATCGGCGGCGTGTCCCCTGCTACTCCCGTCGGCAGCAGCACCTCGTAACGCCCCGGGTTGATCGTCATCCCCCGGATCTTCCCGTTCGAGTAGTCCGCTGGGTTCGTCGATCCCGCATTCTGCATCCGCAGATACGTCTCCACGAACGGTGCGTCCGCTACCTGTCCGTTCGATCCCGTCAGCGTCACGTCGTGGATCCGCGCCAGCTCCTGCGATGCCATCACCAGCGACCGCTTCTCGTACTGCGTCCCCTCCTCCAGGAACTGCTCCAGTGCCATCCGCTCCGTCGGCTTCAGGCCCTCCGACTCTTCACCCTGCGACCACACCATCGTCTTCCACGCGCTGAAGTCCAGGTTCTGCGTCGGCCACATCGTCCGGTCGAACAGGTCGTAGTCTTCCTGTCCGCTCCCGTCGGCGCGATCCCAGTTGATGTCTGCGAACGCCGCCACCAGCGTGTCCGCGTTCAGCCGGTTCGACAGACTCACCGCATCGCTCGCCGTCGACCCGTAGTCCTCCACCGATGCAAGGATCTTCCGCGTCGAGCGCTGCACGTAGAACCGTACCTGCTTCTCGTACGTGTTGTTCCCCGCGTAGTCGTCGCGACCCGTCACCAGCCGGAACCGGTAGATCGGCGTCACGTTCGGGTCCGAGCCGTAGTAGCTGTCGCTCTGGTTCAGCTCCCGCAACGTCTGCGGCTGGAAGCTCCCGTAGTCGATCGACTCCGTCGATGCCACGTCCGCGTGGATCGTCACCGTCTGCCGACTCACCTGCGTGTACGACCCCGTCTGCGGGTTCTGTCGCTCCACGATCAGATCCGCACTCGTCGCCAGGTTCGGCATCCCGCCCACGTTCCGTACACGCGCCGCCAGCTCAACCGTCGCGTCGCTCATCACGTACTCCGCGTCGGAGAACTGACCCGTCGGTGCTCGGTAGCCCGCAGGCGCGATCACGTCCTCGGCCATCAGGTCGTTGTTCCGAACCGCCCCCGTGTACTCGTCGAACCCGATGTCGTAGTGACCCGCAACCGCCGAGGCACCGCGGGAGTCCCCGTCGATGTCCTGACTCATGCTGCTGATCACCACGCCTCGGTTGTTCGCCAGCGTCCCCGGTCGTGTCGCCTGCATGTGCAGATCCCACTGACCCGGTGTCACGTTCACGAAGTCGTTGGTCACGTCACCCGAGATCGAGTGCATGTCGTACGGCGTCAGTGCTCGCCACTGGTTCAGCGTCATCGCCACCGGCGGCGACGGCAGCTGGTAGCCCGCCGCGCTCGTCCGTCCAAGCGATCCGACCGCGCCGTACGGTACCCAGTACAGGTTGTAGTCCACCGTCAGCGCGTCCTCTTCCGACACGTTCCGAAGGAACACGCCCATCGGCATCGTGTTCGGAATCGTCGGCTGCGAGACCAGCGCGATCACGTTGTTCCGGATCGTCCCCTCGTTCTGAACCATCCCCACACCCACCTCGAAGTACGTCCCTGCGATCTGGTTGTACAGCGTGTTGTTCTCCACACTGTTACCGACCAGCTCCAGATCCTGACGCGATCCTGCTGCCGGTGAGAGCACGATTCCCGCTGAGGCACTCCCGCCGCGGAAGCTCGCCACACCGTTGTTCCAGATCGTCATGTTCGTCGCCAACCCCGCCGGATACCGCTGCACCAGGTTGTTCGGCGTCGTCAGCGCGTTCTCCGCCGTCTCGATCCAGATCCCCGCTCCGGTGCCCTGATCGGCCGACACCGACGTGATCCAGTTCCGGTTGATCAGCAGATCCCGCGAGTACCCGCGGTTGTTCGTGCCGGCCGTCGCCCAGATCCCCGCCGCGTTCGCCGTCGTCGTCGTGTTCTCCACGTTCTCGATCCGGTTCTCCGTGATCGTCGAGTTCTGCTCGTAGGCCATCACGATTCCGCCACGCGACACGTTCGAGATCTCGTTGTCCGCGTACCGGTTGTTCTGGTTGTTGTACTCGGCGAAGCGTCCCGGACCCACCACGAACAGCGGGCCGGCTCCCACAGACGCGATCCCGTAGGCGAAGTCTCGGATCTGCGTGTGCTCGATCACGTTGTTCTGGTTGCGGAGCGTGTCGATGTGACGCGTGTTCTGACCCGTCACCTCATCGATCGGTGCCGCGTTGCGCAGCATCACACCGGCTGACGTCCGGATGTTCAGATCCTTTGCATAGCTGAACGACAGCGTCTGCACCGAGAAGTCCGGAAGGTTCAGCGACATCGCCGTCTTCCGCTCCGATCCCGCCACTGGCTCGATCGTCAGGTTCTTCACCGTGTAGTTGCTCGATCCCTGACCGAAGAAGAACGGTATCGAACGGTTGTACGCGTTCGACAGCGCGTCGGTGTTCGTGTTCTCGTAGGTGAAGTGCAGCACGCTGTTCGGGCCGCCATCCCACGTGATGTACCCCGACGGGTTGGCTGTGTCCAGCTGTCCGTACCACATGCCGAAGCCCGACTGGCTCTTCAGGTGCACCGTCACCGACGTCTTGTTCGCTGCCGGCTTCCACACCACAGGGTTCGATGAGGACAATCCCACCACCTTCCCCCGGAAGTCCAGGGCCGGTATCGTCGGCTCGCCCGTCTGCACCGTGTAGCTGTCGTTGACCAGCTCGAACGTCACTGGTGCCGACACCCCGTAGTAGAACAGCGAGTCACGAGCTTCCTGAATCGTCGCAAACCGCTCTCCGTACCCCACCCGGATCGTTCCCGCCAGTCGCGGTGCCACGTTGAAGCACCAGTGCGCCGTGTCGTTCGTGCGCACCGGGTCGCTCGGACTCGTCACGTACGCCGTCACGCAGTACTGGCCCGCTCCGCTCGACGGGATGAAGTACGGAAAGCCCTGCGTCGCCGAGCCACCGTCTCCTACGATGTCCGAGATCGGTACCGTGTACTCGTACACCTTCGTCCCGCTCGGATCGTAGATCTTCACCGTCGCCGGCACGTTCGTCGCGTCGGACACTCCCGAGTTCGTGTACGTCGCGAACACATCGATCGGCTTCCCGTCCGGATACGTCCGGTTCGGTACCGGTGAGACCGGCTCGAATCCCGGCTGCCCCGCCGCCAGCTCGATCTCGTAGAGCACATCGAACGGCTTGCCGAGCGACGGCGGCAGCGGAAGCGTGTCGTTCATCACGTTCTCATCGCTCGGCAGGTACGTGATCGCCCGGAAGTAGTACCGCCCCGGCGTCGTTGGCGTCCAGCCCGTGTACGTCACGTCCCGGAAGGACACCGGTCCCCACGCGCCGCTGATCGTCGTCGTCCCCGCGTTCAGGATCGTCCCGTTCGCGTCCAGCACCTGGTAGCCCACCGTCGCGTTGTACTGCGTGTTCGTGCCGATGTTCAGATACCGAACCTCCAGCGGTACCGCCACGCCCACCGGGTACTTCGTGTACAGCGGCGCCTCGTTGGAGAACGGCTGCAGCAGCGCGTACGGCATCAGGTCGTTCGGCTTCGTTACGTAGAACGTCGCGTACAGCGTGTCGTTGGAGAAGTCCTGATCCTCCGGGTTGGTCAGCTTCGGGTAGATCCGCACCTGGTAGAGTCCCGTCTGCGCCAGCGGTCCCACCGTGCCGATCGTCGCCGTGGCCGTGCCGAACTGCGGCGTCACGAACTGGAACGCCGTCGAACTCACCGACCCGATCAGCGACTGTCCGTTGAAGTAGACATCCGCCTGCACCGGCACGTTCTGACGCGTGTTGCCGCCGAAGTTCTTGAACCGCGCATTGATCGTCACGCTCGCATTCACGCCGTAAGCGTTTGCCGTGGCCGTCGGCGTGAACCACGCCGAGTCGCACGCGACATCGTTGAGAACCGGCGACATCCGGAAGCCCACCTGCTCGCCGTTCTCCGTCGGGAAATTGAAGAACAGATGCCGGGCATTGCCGGTCCAGTTGTAGTACTCGATGTAGTAATAGGGATCGGTTCCTCCGTAGTTGATCATCGGCAACGAGGTGAATGCCACCGTGTCGGTCGCATCCGGTCGCGTGAACCACATGTAGTGACTTGCGTCGCTGCCGCGAATGGACGTCCCCGGAGGGCCGCTGGTGCTGTACTGATAGTAGTTCTCACCCTGATTCTTGATTCCGATCCACGCGCCGTAGTACCCCACGCTGCTGGTGCGGGTGATCGAGCTCGGACCGTAGAAGAACTCGATGTTGCCCGTCCGCTCGTAGAACTTCGCCTGGAAGTTCCCCGGGTTCCCCGACGAGTAGTACGACCCCTGCTCACGCCACTCGATCGTCAGGATCCGATACGGCGAGACGCCCTCTACCTGCGTGTAGATGCCACCGGAGCTCACGCCCGAGGCCTGCAGGTCCGACCCGTACGGCATCACGAACTTGTTGTAGTAGGAGTAGGAGCTTCCGCTGTAGGGATACAGGAAGTAGTAGCCGTAGTAGGCGTAGGTCGGGCCCGTGCCGCTGGAGCTCGGGTTCGAGCCGTTGAAGCCGACATATCCCGAGGACGACAGCGCCAGCGTGTAGCCGGCCGAGTACGTCGTTCCAAGGAAATAGAAGTTGAATGGAAGCTGGAACGGATAGTCATAGCCGTAGGCCGAGGAGTTGCTCGAGTTCGGCACCAGCGTTCCGCCGTTGCCGACGATCGACTGCCACTGGTTCGGGATTCTCGACGGAACGTAGTTGTTCCACGGAATCGCCGACGTACCTGCTACCGTCTCGAGATACTGCGCACTGGCAGCGCTCGAGAGCAGCACGGCGAACACCACAAGCAGAAGTGCACGCGAAGTTTTCATGGATTCTGATTTCACTATTGAATAGGGTACACGGAGCCGAGGCTCCACGCTCAATTGGAGTCGTAATTCTGACGCTGGGGAATCAATGCAGGGAGTGGCGAATGCGGTCGGAATGACCCGGACCACACTGGCAAGACAGGGACACGATCACTGAGACGAATGTTTCCGAGCAGACTGCATCTCAGAAATAAATTTCTGGCGGCGAATTCGTGCGAATCCGGTATCTGACGGGTGGTTGAAGTCGGAAAGAATTGACTCAGAACAACCGGAGATTCGCATTTTTTTGAGATTGAATGGCATTGGGCCCGGGACGCACCCGATGGGCACGACGAACGCGGTCGCCACCGCCTATCTCAAAAACAATCCTTCACATACCCGACCATGACGAACGACGCCCCGGGAGGCGAATTCCCGGGGCGTCGTTCGATCGTACCGGCCGACGCCGGAGCGTGGGTCCGGCGTCAACCTCCGGTATTCGAATTCCCCACTTCGCCCCAGTTGATCGGTCCATGGGCGAAGCGGTACTGCAGGTTGTTGAGGACACCATCCCAGGCGGTTTCGAAGAACTCGTAGGCGCGATCCCACTCCTCGCCTTCCTTGTCGTGCCAGTCGTAGTGGGTGAGCGTGACGAGCGTTTTGCCACGCTCCACCTGCTCGAGGTGAACGTCGACGGTGGTGTGTTTCCGACGGGCGTTGGGGAATTCCGGGGGAGCGGTCCAGCTGAAGCTCAAGCGCTCCGGCGCATTGTAGCCGATCACCTCGCAACCCTCGCTTCCGCGGTCGCCCTCGGGAGCATCGGGGTCGAAATAGAGTTCGTAGCTGCCCCCCTGCACCAGAGCGATGTCCGCTTTCGGTGCAAAAAAGCTCTCGACGCCCTCAACGGTCGTCCAGGCACGCCACACGTCCTCGGCGGGTGCGTCGACGACCACCTCCTTCACGATCCGGCGGTGCGGAGCGTTCTCGCGTGTGTACTCGTCTGTCAGCATCGTTGTTCTCGTTGATGATTCTTCCAGTCTACTCCGCAGCCCCGCAAATCCAGGGCCGCAGGCGCATGGCCGCAGCAAAGTCGTAGTTTCGGTTCTTCACGAACCGGCCAGACCATGCAGTTGCTCCGAATCCGACCGACCGTCCTGCTCGTCGCCTGTGCGGCGATGCTCGCCACCGCATCGTGCCACGCGTCGCCGCAGGACCGCCTCTTCCAGGTCGAGGTACACGGCAGCGGCTATCCGATGATCCTGATTCCGGGGCTCGCCAGCTCGGGTCACGTCTGGGACAGCACCGTCGCTCACTACAGCGATCGCTACGAGTGCCACGTGCTGACGCTGGCGGGCTTCGCCGGCGTGCCCCGCGTGGAAACCGATTCGTTCATGGCCACCGCGCGCGATCAGATCGCCGACTACATCCGCGACAACCATCTCGGGCAGCCGATCATCGTCGGCCACTCCCTCGGTGGCGTCCTGGCGCTCTGGATCGCCGAGACCCATCCGGATGTCGTCGGACAGCTCGTCATCGTCGACGCACTGCCCTACCTCGTCGCAGCGACCGATTCGAACGCCACCGCAGAGTCGATGCAGACAAAGGCCGGAAGGATGCGCGACATGATCGAGAGCCAGCCGCCGTTGCTGTTCCGCAGCGGACAGCCCAGCAACTACCGCGGGCTGGTGAGCGATTCGGCCAACGTCGCCCTGGCCGCCAGCTGGGCTGCCGCCTCCGATCAGAATACCGTCGCCCAGGCGAGCTACGAACTGCTCACCACCGACCTGCGCGCCGGCGTCGCGTCGATTCACGTGCCCGTCCTCGTCCTCGTCGCCGGTGACGGAATGGCCCCGCGCCTGAACGTGGAGGAGACCGAGCAGATCTTCCGGAGGCAGTACCAGGGACTCGATTCGCTGCGGATGGTGACCATGGAGGGTTCGCGCCACTACATCATGCTCGACGACCCCACGGGCTTCCTCGAGGAAATGGATTCGTTTCTCGGGTGGAAGTGAATTCGTCAGATCATCGAATCGATCGCCTCTGACACCGTCGCCACGCCGCGCACGTCGATGCCGTCCCGCAGTGTGGCGCGACGGAGGTTCGTCTTCGGAATGATGATCGAGGTGAACCCGAGCTTGAGCGCTTCGGCAATGCGAGCGTCCACCTGCGCGATCGTCCGTATTTCTCCCCCCAGTCCGATCTCCCCCACCGCCACCGTCTTCGAGTCCGCCGGTATGTCCCGAAGCGATGAGACGATCGCCCCCGCCACGGCAAGGTCCACTCCCGTATCGTCCACCCGAACGCCGCCGGCGATGTTGACGAACACATCGTGCTGTCCGAGCCGGAGTCCGAGCCGTTTCTCCAGCACCGCCAGGAGCATCTGCAGCCGCTTGTAGTCGAATCCCGTCGCCGACCGCTGCGGCACACCGTAGCTCGTCGGCGTCACCAGCGCCTGTGCCTCCACCAGGATCGGCCGCGTTCCCTCCAGCGTCGCGGTCACCATCGATCCGCTCGCCCCGTAGCTGCGCTCGGAGAGAAAGACCGCGCTCGGATTCTTCACCTCGAGCAGCCCCCGATCGCCCATTTCGAAGACGCCGATCTCGTTGGTCGAACCGTATCGATTCTTCGTGGTGCGGAGTATCCGGTACAGATGCGTGTTCTCCCCCTCGAACTGCAGCACCGTGTCGACCATGTGCTCCAGCACCTTCGGTCCCGCAATGGCGCCCTCCTTTGTCACGTGGCCGACGACGAAGATGGGGACGCCGGAGCTCTTCGCCAGCTGCATCAGCACGGCCGTGCACTCGCGCACCTGGGCGACCGAACCGGGAGCGGATTCGATGTCGGGCCGGTAGGTGGTCTGGATCGAATCGACGATCACCAGATCCGGTCCGCTCGAGCCGATCGCGTCGATGATCAGATCCAGATTGGTCTCGGCCAGCAGGTGAACACCCGATCCGCGAACGCCGAGCCGGTCGGCCCGCAGGCGGATCTGGCGCGGCGACTCCTCACCGGTGACGTAGAGAATCGTGGCGGCCGGAAGCCCCGCGCACATCTGCGCCATGAGCGTCGACTTGCCGACACCCGGATCGCCGCCGACAAGCACGATCGAACCCGGCATCACGCCTCCGCCGAGCACGCGGTCGAGTTCGCCGATCCCCGTCACGATCCGAGACGACTCGGTCACCGATACATCCGCCAGCGACACGACCGCCGCCCGCGTGGTGTTCGAACGCGCACCTCGCGCCCGGGCCGGCGCCTCGGCAGCGATCGCTTCCTCCACATAGCTGTCCCATGCCTCACATTCCGGACATCGTCCGAGCCAGCGGGGTGAGGTCGCTCCGCACGACTGGCAGGTAAATCGGCTGCGCTTCTTTGCCATAGTCTCGCAACATACGTGTGTGTGGTGGGCGCTTGAATACCGAACGGCGGTTCCGCCGCTCTGCTCCGTGACGTCGGTCATGGTACGGCAGGCCCCCGGAATGAATGTTGTCGCCGTCGGGTCGTTCCTCGTACAACGCCGGATGTCACCATGGAAATTCCCAACATCGAAATCGCCCGCATCTTCCTCGAGGTCGCCGACCTGCTGGAACTTCGCAGTGCCAACCCCTTCCGCGTCCGCGCCTATCGCAACGCGGCGCGCGTCATCGAGCAGTATCCCGAGCCGATCGCCGACATCGCCGCCCAGGGCATCGATGCGCTCGATGCGCTTCCCGGCGTGGGTCACGACCTCGCCGAGAAGATCGAGCAGATCGTCGAGTCGGGGACACTGCCGATGCTGGGCGAACTCGAGAAGGAAACGCCCCGTGCCACCGCCGAAATTCTCCACATCCCCGGCATCGGTCCGAAGCGCGCCACGCAGATCGTCGAGGAGCTCGGTGTGCACTCGATCGACGAACTGGCCGAGGCCGCACGTGCCGGCCGCGTCGCCGCACTCTCGGGCTTCGGTGCAAAGACCGAACGGAAGATTCTTCACGAAATCGAACGTGGCAGCGATCAGCGCGACCGTGTGATGCGCGCCGTCGCCGCACAGTATGGCGAGCCGATCATCGAACGGCTGCGCGAATTCGATGAAGTCGGCCAGGCCGACATCGCCGGCAGCTACCGCCGTCGCCGCGATACCGTCGGCGATCTCGACATCCTCGTCACCTGCCGCCACTGTCCCGACGTCGTCGAACGCTTCGTCGGCTTCCCCGAGATCGACGAGGTGATCGCCCGCGGTTCCACCAGAGCGTCGGTGCGCCTGCGCTCCGGTCTGCAGATCGACCTGCGTGCCGTCGAGGAGAAATCCTATGGTGCCGCCCTCTTCTACTTCACCGGTTCGAAGTCACACAACATCGCCGTCCGCCGCATCGCTCAACAGAAGGGACTGAAGGTCAACGAGTACGGCGTCTTCCGCGGTGAGAAATCGATCGCCGGTCGAACGGAGAAGGACGTCTACAAGGCCGTCGGCCTTCCCTGGATCCCTCCCGAACTCCGCGAGGATCGCGGCGAGATCGACGCCGCCCGTCGGGGCGCGCTCCCCACGCTCATCGAGCTCGACGACATTCGAGGCGATCTGCAGTGCCACACGACCTCGAGCGACGGGAAGAATTCGCTCGAGGAAATGGCCCGCGCCGCCGAAGAGCGCGGCTACGAATACCTCGCGGTCACCGACCATACGAAGGTGATGCGCATCACCGGCGGTATGGACCGCGCCGGATTCCGTCGGCAGATGAAGGCGATCGATGCACTCAACGGAACGCTCAAGCACCTGCGCGTGCTCAAGGGCGCCGAGGTCGACATTCTCCCCGATGGGTCCCTCGATCTCGACGACGATACGCTGGCCGAACTCGATATCGTTCTGGTGGCACTGCATCTGAAGCTCGATCTCGGGCCGAAGGAGCAGACCCGCCGCGTGCTTCGTGCGATCTCGCATCCGCAGGTGAACGTCTTCGCGCATCCCACCGGAAGGCGGATCGGAACCAGAGAGGGCGCACGGTTCGACTTCGACGCGGTGATGACGGCGGCACGCGACAACGGCGTCCTGCTGGAAATCGATGCGCAGCCGGAGCGGCTCGACCTCGACGACGTCGCCGCGCGAACGGCGATCGAGCATGGACTCGAGCTGACGATCTCCACCGACGCGCATACCGCCGCGAGTCTGGACCTCATGCAGTGGGGCGTCGACCAGGCGCGCCGCGGTTGGGTCGAGAAGAAGAACGTGCTCAACACGCGTCCGCTGAAGCAGGTGCTCGAGCGACTTGCGAAGTGAACCGATTCACTCCTCGAAGAGTCCCATGGTGCCGGCACCCTCACGGGCGAGCAACGCTCGCTTGCGCTCGACGCCCCAGCGGTATCCGGTGATCGCGCCGTCGCTGCCGACGATGCGGTGACACGGTATCAGCACGGCAATGGGATTGGCCGCGCAGGCGCCCGCCACGGCGCGAACGGCATCCTCGCGACCGACGCGGCGGGCGAGTTCCTTGTACGTAATCGTCCGACCGGCGGGAACTTCTCGGATCGCCTGCCAGACGACCTGCTGGAAGTCGGTGCCGATCGGCGCGATCTGCGGCGGCATGGCGTTCGACGGCTCGTCGATGCAGCCGACGATGCGCTCGACCACCTCCGCAGGAGGATCACCCGCGTTGTGCAGCACCGCGTCCGGATACCGCGACCAGATCCGGCTGCGCACGTGCTCGGGTTCATCTCCCAGCTCCAGTCCACGCACACCATCTTCGCCGGCGACGATTCCCGCCCAGCCGAGTGAACAGGGAACGATCGAAATGAATGTGGGGCGATCGCTGGTGGTTTCGGTGCTCATCGCGTCTCGTTGGTTCCTCCCTCGTGATTCCAGCCATCGGAGAAATCCGCCCTGGTGGCCTCGCCGATACGTTCGACCGCGGTGCCTCGCGCAGTATTCCGTCACCGGACACCTCGATGCTACCCCCTCAGCGCAGCGGCGCGCCGCTGAAGTTCTTCGGACGTCAGTTCTTCCAGAACGGTAGCGAACCACCATTGGTTACCGGAGAGATCGGTGACGGCGGCGACACGGTGTCCGTAGAATTCATCCTTCGGCTCACTGAGCGAGGTCGCCCCTGCCTCGATCGCCCGGCGGTAGTACGCATCCGCATCGGAAATCATCAGGTAGAGGCAGCCGGGAATCGGTGGATACTGATCGCTCGAGCCGCCGAACATCACGATCGAATCTCCGATGCGGACCTCGGCATGCATGATCGTGCCATCGCCGCGATCCATGCGCTCGATCTCCTCGGCATCGAGCGCCGACTTCAGGAAGTCGAGCAGTTCTGCCAGACGAGGCACGATGAGGTATGGCGTAACGGTGTGGTATTGGGGGCGGTTGCTGTGTTCAGCCATGGCAGTGTGGGTTTGCGGTGCGTCGGTGCAGGGGCGTGGAAGATACGGGAAGGCGATGGCCGTTGCGTCCGTTGGAAAAAAAAACACGAGCGTCCGACAGTCCCACATACTGCCGGACGCTCTGATCGAATCCCGGGCCTGCATAGACGCGCCGCTCCCCCCCGGTCGCGGCGACATCCACTGAGTCGGGCCCGTGCATGCGACCCCTGCGGGTCGTCATCGACGGATCCTACCGCAGATCCTGCGGTCCGCCGTTCGTCGACGGCGGACTCGCCATCCCACCGCCCGGTCCGCCACGCGGCCGACCGCCATCCGGAGGTCCCATTGGACGCGGAGGCGCGTGGTCCCTGAGGATCCGTTCGAATTCGGCGCGTTGCGCCTCGGTCAGCACCGCCATCATCTGATCGCGAAGCTGGTCGCCCTTCGCGCGCAGTTGCTCCAGGATCCCCCGCGCCTGCGTCTGCAGACGCTTCATTTCCATCGTGTCACCGCTGTGCCGTGCGTCACGCATCTTCGGTCCGATTTCCCGCAACTGCTTGTCCAGCGTGACCCTCTCCGCTTCGAATCGATCACGGATTGCATCGATGCGCGTGCGCTGCCGATCGCTGAGTCCGATGCTGTCGAACGGATCGATGCGCGGCGGCGGCATGAAGCCCGGCCCTCCCGGAGGCGGTCCCGGGGGATGACACGGTGGCGGTCCCGGAGGTCCATCCTGCGCCATGAGCATGGAGGTCGAGACGAGCATCGCGACGAAGAGTGGAAGGATCACGTTCCTGATTGTCGGTTTCATCGCATTCCTCTCGCTGGTACGACGTTCTGTCGGATTCCGGCCGTCGCGGCACCGTCATGCGACCGATCGCGACGGCCGGTGGTCCGTTGCTATCCCTTGAGTGAATTCCAGAGCGCGAGCTGGTCGGAGGTGAGGATCGCCGTGAAGCTGTCCTCGAAGCTCGTGCGACACTGATCGACCGCTGCGCGAACTGCTTCGTTGAGCGGTTGAACGCTCGCGCGGTAGTCGGCCATCGCGCTGTCGAGTACTGCACGCGCCTGCTCACGCGTGACAGTGCCGGCCTGAACGGCGGCGTGAATCTGATCGGCGACGCTCTTGAACTGCTCGAACGCCGCCTGTCGATCGGCCTGGTACCCTTCGGCGGCGGTCATCGCACAATCGCGGAGATCACCGAGGTAGACACGCAGGAGCGAATCCTGTTCGGCAGTCAGATTGAGCTGTCGGATCACCCGCACGTAATCCCGGAAGCCGATCGGGCCGAAGTCGTCGTGCCCGCCACGATGGCGCCAGTCGCCCGGAGGAGGCGGAGGTGGTCCGCCGCCACGCAGCGTGTCACCGCCCGGAGGAGGCGGAGGTGGCCCGCCACCTCGAAGCGTGTCGTCGCCCGGAAAGCGATGGTGCCTGTCCCGTCCGCCGCGTGGCGGATGATGCAGCGAGTCGAGTCCGGTCGAATCCGGACAGGTCGAATCCGGCGCGTCGAAGAGCGCCGCGTCCACCGTCGGAATCTCGGAGAAGTCGCTCAGCACGGCCTCATTCACGTACGCAGCCTGATACAGTGCGTCGGTGGATGACGAGGTGGTTCCCGTGGTCGGATCGACAACGGAGTCGGAGCAGCCCGCGACGATCGCCGCCGAGAGCAGGAGCAGCGCGCTCCATCTGCCTGTGTGCTTGTTCATGGTTGCCTCATTGAGAAATGCATTCGGTTCCCGGCCGCCTCGGGTACTCCGTTCGCCGGACGAACCCCGTCGAATGGAATGATCCCGAGCGACCTTCGGCGGTCACGTACGAAGTCCCGAATCGATCACGTGTGCTGCTCCTGATGCGTGCTGGTTGCTGGTTGGTGGCCGCCGTGCAGCGACCGCGGGAAACATAGGTCCCGGGACACGCCATCGGTTCGCGCGATGTCACCGATTGCACGATGGTGTCATGAATGGCGGCTGCGCGGAGGGTGCACGGGCAGAGAGGGGGTTATCTTCGAGTGTCGTTCACTCACGGTGTACTGATGATGTCCTCGCGTACCGGGTCGATTGGTTCTCGCTGGCTCGAATTCGTGCTCGTCGCAGCGCTGTGGTTGCTCGTCGCCGCCGCCGCACTCGTCTTCCGCGCGCTCGATCCGGATCACCCGTTCTCCTGGCATACGATCGCCGTCACCGCCGTCGAGTTCGTCCCCTGGATGCTCCTGACGCCGGTGATCTTCTGGCTCGCCCGTCGCTTCCCCTTCGATCGATCCGCCTGGCTGCGGTCGCTCCCGGTCCACCTCAGCGCCGCGGTCGTACTGACCTTCACCGTGCGCGCCGTTCAGCAGATCGCATTCGAACGGATCGGTCCGCCGCCCGAATTCCACCGTCGCGCCCGCATGGGTCGCCTCGAATTCCCCCCGCCACCGCGACAGCAGATCGAACCGCCGCCGGAACGCCCGCCGGGTGGTCTCCCCGACGGTCCTCCGAACGGACCGCCCGGGCCGCAGCTGCTTCCCCTGCAGATCGTCATTTACCTGATGGTGCTCGGCGCCGGATTCGCCCGGAGCTACGGGATCGAACTCCGAGACCGCCGCCAAGAAGCCGCACAACTCGCCTCGCAACTCGGTCAGGCCCGCCTTCAGGCGCTGCGCATGCAGCTCAACCCGCATTTCCTGTTCAATGCCCTCAACGCCGTCAGCGCACTGGCCGACGACGATCCCGCAGCCGTCCGCCGGATCGTCTCGCGCCTCTCCGCGCTGCTCCGGCGCGTGCTCGACAGCGAGTCGACGCCCGAGGTGACGTTGCGCGAGGAACTCGACTCTGTTCGGGACTACATGGAGATTCAGTCGATCCGCTTCGGTGATGCGCTCGAATTCTCCGTCGACGTGCACCCCGACGCGATGGCCGTTCGCGTGCCGGCGTTCATCCTCCAGCCACTGGTCGAGAATGCGGTGGAACACGCCGCGGCACGGCGCACCGAGGGCGTCGCCACCATCGACGTCGCAGCCCGGCTCCGGAGCGGCAGACTCGTCGTCGAAGTGAGCGACAACGGTTCCGGTGGCGGCGATGTGCCGAACGTCACGGCTGGCGGAGGCGTGGGACTCCGCAATATCCGCGAGCGGCTGACCGCCCACTATGGCAGCGCGGCGTCGCTGGCACTGACCGGATCGGCGCGGAGTGGAACGCAGGCGGTCGTCACGCTGCCGGCCGAATAGCGCGGACCGCCGCGAAACCCGACGCCCACCTCGCGGTCAACCGTTGTCGACCGCCGGGATGGCGGCTCGGGAGTAGTGGCTATCGAATACTCACGGCGTTGCCGTGGGCTAAGCGAGGGCGGCCCTCCGGGCCTTGGGGGGACATCCCCGTGGCCTGCCGCTGCGCACGAGGATGTCCAGCGGTACGCCGACATCGTCGGCGACGCATTCTCAACAAACGCCTGCCGGTCGGCAAATGACCAACATCGATGACAACGCGAATCAGTCCGGCTACGCACCACCTCTCCGCGTTCTGGTGGTCGATGACGAACCGCTCGGACGCAAGCGGCTGGCCGATCTGCTCGACCGCCGCGACGATGTCGCGCTCTGCGGCACCGCCGCGTCCGGGCGCGAAGCGGTCGACGCCATTCTCGAGGACCGGCCGGAACATCGTGCTGCTCGATGTGCAACTGCCGGATTTCTCGGGAATCGAGGTCGTTCGCAACGTGGGACCCGACTCCATGCCGCCGACCGTGTTCGTCACCGCCTACGACCGACACGCCATCGAGGCATTCGAACTCGCCGCGGTCGACTACCTCCTGAAGCCGTTCGACGACGAACGGTTCACCCAGGCGCTCGAGCGTGCACGCGACGAAATCCTCCTCCGCCGCGTTCGACCCCGTCGCGGTGGACTCGGTCGACTCGTCGGAATCGCCGCCGCATCGCCGGCGCCCGATGCCACTGCCTCCGGCGGTGAGCGCTACCTCGAACGAATCACCGTCGACGTGCGCACGCAGCGCAGGTTCATCCCGGTCGATCATATTGAGTACATCACCTCCGATGGACCGTATGCGAGAATTCATGTCGACGGTCAGACCCACCTCATTCGCGAACGCATGTCGCGACTCGAGCGCCGACTGGACCCCGCTCGGTTCCATCGCATCCACCGCTCGGCCATCGTTCGCCTGGATCTCGTCGATTCGATGCGCATCGGACAGGGCGGTGACTACTCGGTGCAGCTTCGCGACGGAACGCGGCTGAAGGTCTCGCGAGCCAAACGCGATGAACTGGTGCAGCGGCTGAAGGGAGGAACGGGTTAATGCAGATGCGTGGTGGAATTCGACGCCGACTCCGAACTCGACCCGACCCTTCCGACGTAACGGACCTGACGACACTGCCGACCGCCGATCTCTTCGACCTTCTCGAGACTGTCGGCGGCAAGCCCCATTCGCTGATAGAATCGCCGTGCGCGGTGGTTGTCGACGAGCACCCAGAGCGTCACCGTCTCGAACCCTTCGTTCCGCAGCACGTCTACCGCAGCTCGATGCAGACGCGCCCCGGCGCCGCGACCCCAGTGGTCCTCGAGCACGTAGATGGCGTAGATCTCGCCCGACAACGACGCGACAGCATCCGGATCCCGCGACGGTCCAACCCCGGCGAAGCCGACGATCGCACCTTCGAATTCCATCACCAGGGTGTGAGCACTGCTTCGCGGATTCAGAATCGTCTCGCGCCACGCTCCGATGTTTCGCTCGACCGACAACGCAGCGAGATACTCGTCGGACATGATGCCGCCGTACGCGCTCTGCCACGACGCGACGTGCACCCGCGCGATCGCCTCGGCATCATCCCCTCCGGCAGGTCGAATTGAATACATGTTCGAATTGATTTCTGAACCCGACGCCCCGCCACAACCTCGCACCCCACCTTCGCCGCGACCCGCGCCACAGACCCTCACCGCCCCTGGCGGCCCGAACTTGCCTCGTAGGCGCTCACCACCTCCAGCACCTCCTCGGTCACCTGCTGCTGGCGCTCGGTGCGAAATTTCCCGCGAAGATATTCCAGCCGATCGTCGATGTGCTTCTCCGCAGCGTGCATCGCCGTCAGCCGGCTCGCATTCTCGCTGGCCAGCGACTCGGCCAGCGCCCGGTACAGCGACACGAAGATATACTGCCGGACCAGCGCGCCGAACAGCGCCTCGGTGTCCGAACTGTGCGTCGGTAGCACGTGCGTCGGCCAGCGCTCGTGCGCCAGATGGTGCAGCCAATCGCTCGAAAGCGGAACCAGTTGCTGAACTCTCGGCTGAAACGATGTGCCGCCCTTCGGCTTGTGGTGGAAGAGAAGAATTCGTGCGGATGAATCGGATCGGGTCCACTCGAGCAGGATGGGAACGAGCTCCTGGACCGCCGGAGTGATTCCCCCGATGGAACCCGGCATCGTGCGCGACCCCTCGACGCGGTGACCGGCTCCCTGGAGCGCACCGCTCACACGCTCGCCGACCGCCAGCACCGCCGAGGCCGTCTCACCCCTGTCCTTCAGCGTCTCGCCGACGAAGGCGACCAGTTGCTCGTTGAACCTGCCGCAGAGCCCCTGAGCGGAACCGAACACGACCGCACGGACTCCGCCGCCAGGGTTCGTTGCCGGCGGAGTCGCGATGCGTTCACCGGCTGGACCGCGCAGCAGGATCTGAAATCCCATTTCGACAGCGCGGAAGTAGTCGCCGAGCGAGCGCACGGCGTCGTCGTACTGACGGACGCTTGCCGCCGAGACGACTTTCATCGTTCGAACGACCGAGTGCAGCCCTTCGGCCGCCTCGATCTGGCGTCGCAATGCCTCAATCGTCTCCATGGCTCTGCATCGATTCCACCGCCGACTTCGCCTCGCGCAGGACTGCCGCGCGGGCGTCGTCGGAGAGTGCCTCACCCGATTCGATCGATTGGCACACCTCCGGGAGATGCTCGCCGACCGCCGAACGCACCGCCTTCTCGGCATCCCCGATCTGCTCCAGCGCCAGCGGGTCGAACACACCGTCGTTGACCGCGAGCATCACGGCGATCTGCTCGGCCACCGGGATGGGAGCGAACTGCAGCTGCTTGAGCACCTCGCGCACGCGTCGCCCGCGCTCGATCGTTCTGCGCGTCTGTTCGTCGAGTCGCGTGCTGAATCGGGCGAACGCCTCGAGTTCCTGGAACTGCGCGTAGGAGAGTCTCAGCGTGCCGGCGACGGCACGGTAGGCGGGAAGCTGGGCCTTGCCGCCGACGCGGGAGACGGACCGTCCGACATCGACGGCGGGAAGAATTCCACGCTGGAATTCAACCGGCGAGAGGTAGATCTGGCCGTCGGTGATCGAGATCAGATTCGTCGGGATGTATGCCGCAAGATTCTGCGCCTCGGTCTCGATGATCGGCAGTGCCGTGAGCGAACCGCCACCGCGTGCGCTGCGCAGTTGCGTCGATCGCTCCAGCATCCGAGCGTGGATGTAGAAGATGTCGCCCGGATACGCCTCGCGGCCGGGCGGGCGCCGCAGCAGGAGCGCGATCTGCCGGTAGGCCCGCGCGTGCCACGTCAGGT
This sequence comes from Chlorobiota bacterium, assembly GCA_963711465.1. Classification (GTDB taxonomy): domain Bacteria; phylum Bacteroidota; class Ignavibacteria; order OLB7; family OLB7; genus CAVQEG01. The sequence goes on along the minus strand of CAVQEG010000001.1, from coordinate 3,180,318 downwards.
CGTCGTAGACCACCAGCACGTCGCGTCCCGCGTCGAGGAAGAATTCGGCGATGGTGGTCGCGGCGTACGGAGCGATGAACTGGAGTCCGGGCGGATCGTCCCCACCGGCGGAGACCACGCAGGTGTAGTCGATGGCACCGTGGTCCCGCAGCCGTTCGACCACGCCGGCAACCGAAGCGGCCTGCTTGCCGATCGAACAGTAGACGCAGATGACGTCGCCGCCGCGCTGGTTGATGATGGTGTCCACGGCGATCGCCGTCTTGCCGGTCTGCCGGTCCCCGAGAATCAGCTCGCGCTGTCCCCGCCCGATCGGAATCAGCGCGTCGATCACCTTGATTCCCGTCTGCAACGGGGTCGCCACCGGCGCGCGATCCATGATCGCCGGTGCCGCGTGCTCCACCGCTCGCCGTTCGGTGAACACCACGCGACCGCGGTCGTCCAGCGGACGTCCCAACGCGTCGACCACGCGGCCAAGCAGACCCTCGCCCACCGGAACGTCCAGCACGCGTCCTGTCCGGTAGACGTCGTCTCCCGCCTCGATGTGCTCGCCCTCATCGAGCATCACGATGCCGACAGCCCCCGGATCGAGGTTGAACGCCATGCCCATCACGGCGCCCGGGAATTGCACCAGTTCATCCGCCTGAAGTCCGGGGAGCCCGCGCAGCACGGCAATCCCCTCGCCGATCGACTCGACAGTGCCGACCTCCCGCAGCCGCATCTCCGGCTCGTGCGCCTCGAGACCCGAGCGCAGGGAGCGGAACGTCTCGTCCAGAATGCCGGTGAGCCGGTGGTTGCGCTTGTCCATGATTCACGAGTGTCAGTGGCGTTCCGGGGTATCTCTCCTGAGCAGAACATCACGCCCGGAACGACGTGGAGGATGTCGCGTCAATGACGTTCAGGCCGACTGCTCGACACCGTCGGGCGTCGCGGGTGACGCCGACGCCGCAGCCGAACCGGGGGCACCCTCGTGAAACACGGCTTCGAGTGTGTCGAGGTAATGCTCGGTCGACCAGGCAAGTCGCCAGCCGCCCGCGCGGAGCTCGATGCCGAGTCCGATCGAGGGATCGACGGAGAATTCCGGTGTGGTGTGTCGACCGACCCGATCGGAAATCGCGTCGGTGATTCGCCCGCGCGCCTCCTCGGCAAGTTCGAACGCACTGCGCACCTCCATGTCGTCGCCGGACGCATCAACGGCCCGGCGGAGCTCGTCGACCGCAGCGTCGTCGAGGTGTGAGAGTCGGTCGATGAAGACGCCGACGACGCGCTGCTCCACATCCGCGTCGGCGAGATCGCGGAGCACGCGTCGCGCGATCTCGAGCACCTCGGCGCGGGTGCGCTGCTTCAGGTCATCGAGATAACTCGACTGTTCGCGCTTCAACGCGTCGTCCCATTCGGCCTTGAGCCCGGCCACCTCCTTCTTCGCCTGTTCGATCAGATCACTCCGCTGTTTGGCGGCTTCGCGCGTCGCGCTCTGGAGCCGCTCCTGACGCTCCCGCTCGAGCGACTCGGTCATCGAACGATAGGAGGCGGCGTCGCGTTCGGCATCGGCGCGACTCTTCTCCGCCGCCTCGGCTTCGGCCGCGATCGATGCCGCCCTTCGGTCCATCGCGTCGATGACGGGACGGTAGAGGAAGCGCTTCAGCAACCAGATGAGGATCAGGAAGTTGACGATCTGGGCGACGAATGTGAACCAGTCGATCTGCATCGCTCACCCTCCGCCGCGCTGTACGACGAAGCTCCAGAACGGGTTGGCGAAAATCAGTATCAGCGAGATGACGAAGCAGTAAATCGCCGTCGACTCCACCATCGCCATTCCCACGAACAGCGTGCGGGTGATGGTGCTCGCTTCGTCCGGTTGCTGTGCAATGGCACTCAGCGCCTGTGCAAGCGCGCGTGCCTCGCCGATGGCCGGTCCGATCGAACCGATGGCGATCGTGATTCCCGCCGTGATGATCGAGACCATCCCCATCATGCCGATGTTGTCCATGGATTCCTCCAGTGTTGCACGAATTTCCTGAGCACCGATTGCCGGAGCCGTGGCTGCAGGAGCACCTACGGCCGGACCGCTTCCTCCTCGGCTCCGCCTTCATGCGCGCGGGAGGCCGAGGCGACGTAGACGAGGGCGAGAATTGCGAAGACGTAGGCCTGAATCACGCCGACGAGCAGGCCGAACGCCTGCATCACCACGGGGAAGAACAGCGGCGCCAGACTCAGCAGCACAGCCACGATCAGCATTCCACTCGTCATGTTTCCGAACAGCCGCACCGCCAGCGCCACCGTTCGCGAAAGCTCGCCGATGATGTGGAACGGCAGCATCAGCGGAGTCGGTCGCACGTACTGCCGCAGGTAGGCGCGCACGCCCTGTGTCGCGATGCCGAACACGGGGACGGCTACGAACACACATGCCGCCAGTGCCACGGTCGTCGACAGCGATGCCGTCGGCGGTCTGAACCAGGGAAGCACGCTCAGCAGGTTCGCTACGGCGATGAACAGAAACAGTGTTCCGATGAACGGCAGGTACGTGTCGGCGTCTCTCCCGGCCGCTTCGCGAATCGTCGAGCGGATGTAGCTGACCACCACCTCCAGCCCGTTCTGCCACCGCGAAATGTTCGGACCGTCGGTCAATCGTCGCGTGATCAGCCACGACCCGACGATCAGCAGCGCCATCACCGCCCAGGTGAATACGAGCGTCGCGTTGATGTTCACCCCGACGAGGCGGAAGAACACGATATGGTCGATGTTGATTTCCAGGAGACGTCTCCGACGGATGTGTTCACCGACTACCGGCCGCCTCCGGCGTCCACGCGCGGATTGCGGTTGCCGTTTGGATTCAACCCGCCCGGTCCCCACACGCGAGTGAGCACCGCTCGGACGAGGACGAAGCCGACGAGGGCGGCGGCGGCGCGCTCCCACCGGCCGCCCATGATCAGGTACAGACCGACGAGTGCGACGACGAGACGAACGATGAATCCCCCGAGGATGAACACGGCGGGACGTCGTGCCTGCGGCAGCCGGCGGACGGTCAACCACATCACGCCGAAGTAGAACCCGCCGATGATCGCGCCCCCGATGGCACTGAGCACGAGTGAAATGATGATCGATGCGTTCATGCGGCCTCCTGCCGTGTCGGATGGCGTTCGAAAATCCGGCGCAACACGATCGGCACGGCGAGCGCAAGGATCGCGGAGATGGCGACCATCGCCGCATACGCCTCGCTCGGCACCGCCCAGTCCCCGAGGTCGAGTCCGCGCTGCATTACGATCAGTGCGATTTCCGCGCGCGGCAGCATGCTCACGCCGATCAGCAGTGCCGCCGTCCGCCCGCTCGTCATCCACGTGGTCCCGCCGTTGCCGAGCAGCTTCCCGACCGCGGCGGCCACCAGCAGCACTGCGATCGGCACGAATCCCGCTGACAGCGCCGAGGGATGCAGCTCGAGCCCGATGCCGACGAAGAAGAACGGTGCGAACAGGTCGTGCAGCGAGGCGAACGAGACGTCGAGCTTGACCGACGTCGGATCGCGGCTGAACATCAGCCCGGCGAAGAACGCTCCGATGGCGACCGAAAAGCCGAGCAGCTCCGCACCCGCGGCGACGATGATTCCGATGCCGAGTACCATCAGCAGTGCGCCGGAACCGGAATGAATGCGCTGGAAGGTCTCGGTGACGTGCCGCTCGGCGTAGCGCGAGAACAGAACGCAGAACAGGCCGAGGGCGATGAGCTTCACCAGAAAGGTTCCGAAGAGCGCGCCGAGCATCGGTACGAACTCATGTCCGAGAGTGCCTCTGAGCGCCGGCGCCATCGCCAGCAGCAGCGCCATGAGCAGCACGCCCGAGAGATCGTCGAGTTCGGCCACGTCGAGCATGATCTCACCCGCCGACGTCGTCAACCGACCTGCATCCTGCCAGATGCTCACCGAGATTCCGACGCTCGTCGCCGTAAGAGCCACCGAGACGAACAGACTCGGAATCAGTCCCCATCCGACCAGATATCGGGCGGCGAAGAAGCCGACCGCGCCGCTGACCACGACGTCGCCGACGAAGATGACGCTCGCGGTCCGCAGCCGTCGAAGCAGCCGCTCCACCTTGCTCTCGAGTCCCACGCGGAAGAGCAGCACGACGACACCCATCTCCGCAAGGAAGGTGAAGATGCGATGGCCGCCGGGGCCCATGATTCCCCAGGCGTCGTCGACCAGACGCAGCGCGATGCCGATTGCGAAGTAGCCGACGATCGCCGGCACGTGCACCCGCTGCAGCGCGAACCGCACCACCGCGCAGAGCACGATCACCGACGCCACCAGCAGTATGTGTACGGCTACGGGTTGGACCATCAGGCGTTCATTCTCCGTTGCTGCTTTCGCGTCGAACCCAGTGCCAGGCGTTGAAGCAGCCGATGGCGATCCCCGCGACCAGCAGCATCAACGTCCATGAGTACCGTCCGTGCCCTCGCGAGTCGAGCCAGACGCCGAGAGCGAGCGCAATGACGGTCGGCAGGGCCACCGACCAGCCGACGAGTCCGAACATGCCGAGTCCGTACCACAGGCCATGACCACGCCGGCGGCGCGCACGCATCCGTCGCGCCTCCATCGAGCCGACCCTTCGGGCGAATTCGCCCTCGCGCCGCTCGCGCTCGTCGTCAGATTCGCTCATGATGGTACCCTCGAATGCAGATCGCCGGAGGTCCGTGCGTCGAAGCACAGCAGCGCATTCCGCCGCGTACTTCGTCCGCCTCACGCCCTCGCAGCAGTGCGGACAGGTGCCTGGCCGCGGCCGCGGGGGCCACTATCGCAGCTCAGAGAACCTCCGGACGATGTCGAGTTCCAGATGCAGGAGCGCCGTACGCATCCGCCGCTCCTGGTCGTCGATCACGTGGAACCGCTCGCGGACGGTTTCCTCGAGGGCACCAAGATCGACGCCCGCCACCGCATTGCGTACCGAGACGAGCACCTCCTGACCGCACTTGACGAGCATCCCCTCGTCGAGGGCCAGGTAGGCCTCCTCGCCGCCGGCGGTGTAGCGGAGGATTCCCGGCACCAGCGGTGCGACCATGTCGATGTGTCGCGGGAGAATTCCGAAGGAGCCGTCGATCGCCTCGGCGACGATCTTGTCGACTTCCCGCTCCAGCAGCACCCGCTCCGGCAGCAGCACCTTCAGCTTCATACGGTCGCCTCCGGCCCGGCATCCGCGCCCGTTGCGCTCCCTGCCGGTACGCTGTCGGCCGCCTCAGCCGCGGACGCGGCGGTGCCGGCCGCTGCATCGTCCGTTGCCACCGCGGAGGACCCCTCGCCGGTGTCCGCCTCGTCGATCGCTCCGATCATGTACAGTACCGATTCCGGCTGATCGGTGAATTCGTCGTTGAGAATTCGCTCGCACCCGTCGAGCACCTCCTCGAGTCCGACCGTCCGTCCGGCGCGTCCGGTGAACGTCTGGGTGACGTGGAACGGCTGCGTGAGGAATCGTTCCAGCCGCCGGGCGCGGGCGACGGTGCGGCGATCCTCGCCCGCCAGCTCCTCCATACCGAGCATCGCGATGATGTCCTTCAGCTCTTCATAGGATGCCAGCGTTTCGCGAACGGCGCGGGCGATGTCGTAGTGCCGATGCCCGGCGACGAGCGGCGTGAGCATCTTCGAATTCGTCTGCAGCAGGTTCACCGCCGGATAGAGACCCTGACTGGCGCGCTCACGGGAGAGTACGATGAATGCGGACAGGTGGGCGAACGTGTGCGTCACTGCAGGATCGGTGAAGTCGTCAGCGGGAACGTAGATGGCCTGCACCGAGGTGATGGCCGCGGTGCGCGTGCTGGTGATGCGCTCCTCGAGTTCGGCCAGTTCTGTACCGAGCGTCGGCTGGTAGCCGAGTCGCGAACTGAGCCGGCCCATCAGGCCGGAGACCTCGGAGCCGGCCTGCACGAAGCGGAAAATGTTGTCGACGAGCATCAGCACGTCCTGTCGCATGTCGTCGCGGAAGAATTCCGCCATGGTCAGCGCCGCCTGGCCAACGCGGAACCGCGCCCCCGGCGGCTCGTTCATCTGGCCGAATATGAGCACGGCATGTTCGAGCACCCCGGCGTCGAGCACCTCCCGGTAGAGTTCCTCCGCTTCCCGACACCGTTCGCCGATACCGCAGAAGAACGACACGCCACGGTGCTGTGTGACCATGTTGTGGATCATCTCCATGATCAGCACCGTCTTGCCGACGCCGGCACCGCCGAAGAGTCCCGCCTTGCCGCCGCGTTCCAGTGGTGCCAGCAGATCGATGGCTTTGATGCCGGTCGTCAGAATCTCCGAACGTGTCGACTGGGAACTGAGCGGCACCGCCGGTTGATGGATCGATCGGTACTCCTTCGCCTGCACCTCGCCGCGACCGTCGATCGTCTGACCGAACACGTTGAACGCGCGACCGAGCAGCGATTCGCCGACGGGTACCATCAGCGGATGCCCCGTATTCTCGACCGCGTCGCCACGTGCGAGGCCTGCCGTCGCGGTCAGCGCGATGGCGCGAACAGTTCGCTCGTCGAGGTGCAGCGCGACCTCGAGGATCATCCCGCCCGAGCGCAATTCGGTGCGCAGCTCGGGAAGCGCACTCTCGAACGCCACGTCGACGACACTTCCGCGCACGGAGACCACACGCCCCGAACCACCATTTGCAGAATTCATACAACGAGTCCCTCAACCCGAATTACTTCATCCCCCCATTCCACGCAGACGGTCGAGAACGATCCCGGCGGAACGACGCAATGGCGAATGATCACCGGGTACGCCGATATCGTGATCGTCCCGATCGCCCCCGGCAACATCATTCATCCGCCGCCCCTCCCGCCAGCGCCGCCCGATACGCAGCGACCGCATCATCGGAAAAACACATGAACGTCACCGAGTCCGGAAACGCATTGGACGCGAGGTGGCGCTGCACCTCGCGAACGGCGATCGCCGCGGCCTCGTCGAGCGGATATCCATAGATGCCGGTACTGATCGCGGGGAAGGCGACCGAACCGATGCGGTGTTCCATGCAGAGGGCGAGACTCGAGCGGTAGCAGGAGGCAAGCTTCACCGATTCGCCGCGGCTGCCGCCGTTCCAGATCGGACCGACGGTATGGATCACGAAGCTTGCGGCCAGAGCGTGTCCGCCGGTGATCTTCGCCTCACCGGTCCGGCAGCCGCCGAGGGCGCGGCATTCTTCGAGCAGGCCGGGACCTGCGGCGCGATGAATGGCGCCATCGACGCCTCCGCCGCCGAGGAGCGAACGATTGGCGGCGTTGACGATCGCATCGCCGTCGAAGCGGGTGATGTCGCCGCGCGAAAGTTGAATTCTGTCGTCAATCATGTCGTCGACGGGTCGACGCGACGGCGTCGTCATCCACCCGCATTCAATGAGCAATCTGTCGCAATTGGCAGTGAACATACCATGACTCCGGTCACAGCAGTGCACGGGCCGATTGGCCGACATCCGGGGCGACAGTATATTTGGCGCTTCCGCATCAGTCCTCACTCCACACGAATCGAATCCCTCCTTCCGATGCGTCACCTCTACCACCTTGCTCCGATCCTTCTGGTGCTGTTTGCCGCGCGGACTGCGGTTCGCGCCGAACCCGATGTCGAGCGGTCGTACTACATCCACTTCGAGATCAGCGGTGATCGCGAGGACGGGTACGATCTCGAGTCGCGCACCGTCATCGCGCAGACGTTCACCTCGCAGCGTGCGACGCTGCAGCGCGGGATGAGTTTCGGTGCGCCGTTCTACGCGCCGTACGATCGCTTCGACGTCTTCTTTCGCGACCACTACATCGACGACGACGACATTCGCGAGGAACTCGACAACGACGAGGACATTTTCCTCTCCGGCCAGACACTCCATCGCTTCGAGCTACCCGCCGACGTCCGTGTGGGCGACTCGATGGCGGTGATCTACGAACAGGAGTACAGTTCGCCGGTCTACCTGCCGATGCTGCTGGTACCGAACGTCGATCGGCTGCGCGAGTACCGGGTCGAGATCGAGCATCCCGAGGACGTGACCGTGGACTTCGACATGTTCTTCCCTGGCGGAGCGATCGACTACACGGTCGAGCATCCGGAGGACGACCTGACGGTCTTCGTCATCCGCAATCTTGAGAAGCGGCCGGACATGCCGGAGTTCGCGTACAACGATCTGCAGTGCGCGGCGCAGATATGGCTTCACGATTCGAAGGGCACGATCAACGCGGCATCGACGCCTGAATTCCTCGACTGGTATTCGAAGCAGTTCGACCGCAGCGCCTCGCTGCCCGGGACCTACGACACGCTGCTGAGCGGAGCGATGGCCACGGCGGCGACGCCACGGGAGAAGGTGCGCGTGATCAACGACTACGTTCGCTCCACGATTCGCTACATCGCCGACGAGCGTGGTGCGAGCGCGATCGTGCCACGTCTGCCGGGCCAGGTGCTTGAGCGCGGCTATGGAGACTGCAAGGACCGCGCGTTTCTCGTCTCGGCGATCGCGCGGCGCTACGGCCTGCGGGTCGACCCCGTGCTGCTCTCCACCGTTGCCCGTCCCCAGTTCCGCGGCACGCACGTCTGGCAGTTCAACCACGTGATCTGCGCCTACGGCAGTGGCGACGACCGCATCTTCTTCGATCCGACCGCGCGGCTGTGCGCCTTCGGCAACCTGCCGCATCAGGACGTCGGCGCAAACGCGCTGGTGCTCGAGGAGTCTCGCGCCGAGAAGGTGCGCATCCCGATGCCGCGCACCGAGCCGACGCTGATTACGATCGAGGGCGACGTGGCCGACGCGAAGCACTGCAATGTTCATGCGGAGCTCCACGGCGACCTGCTCTACGGGGCGCGATGGATACTCGACGGCGGCAACAGCGGCAATCGCCGTAACGCGCTCGAGCGACTGCTCTCCGACGAACTGCAGAAGATCTCCTTCGACGGCGTTGACGTGGTGACCGACGAACCGGGCCGCATCGTTCTGGAGGGCACGGCCGACCTCAGCCGGTTCATCATCGCGGGCAGCCACGGCAGACGGTATGTGCCGCGACTGGCCTTTGCCGTTGGCGACGCCGATCTGACGACGCGATCACGCGACACGTTCGCCATCTATCCGTCGGTGCGCAGTCCGCTGGAGCTCCGACTCGACCTGAAAGCCGTCGGCGCGGCTGTCGACGACGATTCGACGGCGATCGCCGCAGGCGGCGCGAGTTTCCGCGCCGCTGCCGGCCGCTCGTCCGACCGCATGCACTTCGAATACGGCATCGCGCTTCTCGACCCCTACATCGCGGGGGCGGATCGACGACCGTTCCTCACCTTCTACCAATCACTGCTCGAATCCCGTTCAGCGGTATTCACGATCTCACCAGCACAGCAATGACCACGCGACTCCTCCTCCCACTGCTCGCCCTGGCCGTCACCGCCGCCGGGTGCGGATTTACGATTCGGCAGACCTTCATCTCCGTTCCGTCGGCCGACTCCCTACACGTCACTCCGGTCGATGCTGATGCCTACGAACAGCGCTACGGACCACAGGACGGCGTCTACCTGCTCAACCAGACCGATGTGCGGACCTATGGCAGCAGAGCCTATATCGAGTCGTCGGTGGTGCGACGTCTGCGCTACGTCGTGCTCAATCCGAACGTCGAGTCGCTGACGACCGCGTCGTACGAATTCGATCCCGACGAGAAGCTGACCGAATTCTATTCGATCGTCACCTCCCCCGACGGCCGTTCGCGGATCTACACGCGGGACGATCTGGTCAGCGAGGAAACGAAGCCGGGCGTCACCCGCTACCGGCTGGCCTATCCGGACGTGCAGCGTGGCACCATCATCGAGGAAGTGTTCCAGACCGATCGTGGGCAGAACAACCCGCCACGGGACTACTCACGCACGCTGCAGTACCGGATGCCGGCCGATACCGTGCGCATGAGCTTTTCGTATCCGGACTGGTGGCAGGTGCAGATCAAACGGACCAGTCCTGACGGTCCGAACCTGTTTGAGATGCCGACGATCGACGATGACGGCGACGACGTGACCATCGAGTACGAGGCGCACCACGTGCCGCAACTGCCCGACGAACCGTTCTCACCGTACTACCGCGAGTTCTCCCCGTACTTCGAGATGATGTTCTCCCGATTCAACTACCAGCAGAGCAGATTCGAAGCCTCAGCCACATGGGAGGAGCTCGGCAAGGAGTATGGCAGGCGGTATCTGAACAGTGACCGACCGTACAGGGAGGAGATCGAGAAGGTCACGCGGCGAATCGTCGGCGATCGCACCGACAAGCGCGAGGCGGCGCAGGCGATCCTGACGTGGCTGCAGGACAGCATCGAGGTGCGCCGTTACGGCGAGCACTACGGTCTCAGCTACGTCTTCGACTTTCCGCATGCGACCATTCCGCAGGTCGCGCAGCTGTCGATGCTGATGATGAAAGCCGCCGGTATTCCGACCCGGATGTACCTGGTGCATTCGGCCGAGGACGGATTCTTCGATTCGACCTACATCACCGGTGCGCAGATGTCGATGCTCACCTGTGAGGCGGAGATCGACGGCAAGTCGTATCCCTACGTGCCGTTCTGGCGCAACGTGCCGCTCGGATACCTGCCGTGGCGGTTCCAGAACCAGGAGGCACTGCAGTTCGACGTCGATGAACACGACGAGTTCTCCTTCACCCGGCGAACGACGCTCAACGACGAGTCGCTCGTTCCGGATGCCTCGACGGAAACCACGTCGGTGACGATCTCCGAGTCGGGCGATGTCGCCGTCGATGAACGCCACAGCATCACCGGCAGCAGCGCGATCGAGTGGCGCGACAAACTCGAGACGCTCAACGACGAAGACACGCGCAAGGAAATGGAGGACTTCATCGGCGCCTCCGAGGGCGACCTGACGCTCGAGACCTACGAAGTGGCCAATCAGCACGACTGCAGCAAACCGCTGGAGATCACGCTGCACTACCGCGCCAACAACGCGGTGACGCTGACGCCCGAGGAGGTGGTCTTCCACACTGCGGGACTGCTGGCACCGCCGTCGGAGAGCCACTGGAAGCTCGACACCGGCGCGCGCCGTTCGCCGATCGTGATCTACGGCGACAAGCGGTTTCAGAAGGACATCAGCATCACCTATCCGGCGGCCTGGCGACTGAGCACGAAGCCACGGGACAGAAGCGTGAAGAATCAGTTCGGAGAAATCGCCAGCACGTTTACCGATCGACCGGGTCGATTCGAGGATGAACAGCGCATGGTGATACGCCGTTCACGCGCCGGCGTCGACAGGATCGGCGAACTTCGACAGCTGGTCAGTGCGACGGCCGATGCGTCGGTCCCGTCGCTGGTCTTCGAGCGGGGAGCGGCCGCCACCGACGACGGCGCGTCCACCGATGTGGGAGTTCAGACCGATGGTGGTGAGGAGTGAGTCCCGCGCGACGACGCGCTACTCGCCCGTGCCCGAGAGGTAGCGATCGACGAGGATCCGGTAGTAGTACCACACGTCGTCCTCCGGCCCGTTGGTCAGTCGCTTGAGCACTTTGGCGGGCGGGAAGAAGATGCCGCCCCTGGCGTCGCGGATGGCGATCACCGCGCCGCCGGCGCCGGGCGGCTCCTCGATGGCCCACACGCCGCCGTGATGGCGGCGGAAGACCTCGCCGATGTAGCCGCCGAAGAGCATCGTCAGCCGGTCGATCCGCTCCTGATTCCACTTCGGACGGAAGAGCTTCTTGAAGAATGAGCGTGGCATTGCATCGTAGAGCCGTGTCAGGCAGCGCTCGACCGCCTCGATGCTGCCCTCGGTGAAGTTCAGCTCCTCACCGAAGTGCTCGCGCGCAAGTGTGACCGCCGCACCGGCGTTGCGTTCCATCGTCTGCTCCAGTGTCGGATCGGTTGGCTGTGCAGTCTTCACTGTCCACCGTTGGATTGTCCTTGCGAACTCGTCCGGCTGCTGGGCAGTCGAATGGTGACCGTCGTTCCGTTGCCCGGCCGGGATTTGATGTCGATCGCGCCTCCGACGAGCGAGAGGCGATCACGGATGTCAAACAGACCGAACGTATCGTTGTCGGCCGTGATGGCACGGTTGACATCGAAGCCGACACCATCGTCTTCGACACGCATCACCACGTCACCATCCTCTTCACGCAGTCCGAGCCGGGCGCGCAACGTGCCGGAGTGCTTGACGACGTTGAAGAGCAGTTCCCGGGCGCTCTGATAGAGCAGAAGGCGCAGGTCCGGGTCGTCGGCGGTCACTGTGGCCGGTGCCTCGACATCGACGTCGAGTCCATGCAGCACGTTCATCTGCGAGCAGAGCCACGAGAGTGCGGCCGAGATTGTCTCCTGCTCGAGCACCGGCGGGCTCAGATCGACCGACATGCGTCGTGTGAGGTCGATGGCCGTCCCGAGCGCATCGTAGATACCCTGTGCGTCGACGGCGTGACTCGATGCATCCTCGATCGACTCGATGACGTGCGTCAACTGTGAGGTGCGAATGCGGATGCTGTAGAGCTGCTGCTGCAGATCGTCGTGCAGCAGCTGCGCCAGGCGATGGCGCTCGCGTTGCTCGACATGGGTCAGATGCCTTGCCATCTCGCGAATCTGCCGCGTTCCATCTTCGAGTCGCTGCTCGAGCGTCGCGTTGAGCTGTGTCATCGCCTGCTCGGCCCTCTTCGAAGCATCGATGTCGATGTTCATGCCGACCCATCCGCGCACGCCTCCGGAGGCATCGAACAGCGGAACGGCCCGCACGGAGGTCCACCGGTATTCGCCGCTGGCGGCATGGATGACACGGTACTCATCGTGCATTGGATCGCTGGATGCGATTGCCTGCTTCCATTGGCTCATCGTTCGTTCGCGATCGTCCGGATGCACCGCATCGAGCCAGCCGGAGCCATGGATTGCGTCGACAGACTGACCGGTGAACGCCCGCCACGTCGGAGAGTCAATGACCATTTCTCCACTCGCATCGACCGTCCAGACCATCTGGGCCGATGCGGAAATGAGCGCTCGAAACTGCTCCTCGCTCCGTCGAAGTTCCTCCTCGGCGATCTTTCGTCGGGTGATTTCCACGAACGTGATCACAACTCCATCGATTCGATCCTCACCGCTTCGATAGACGAGCACGCGGGTCAGATACCAGCGTCCGGACTCGTCCTGCATCTCACGTTCTACCGGCACCAGCTGATTGAGTACACGTTCACAGTCGTTGATGAGCCGGTCGTATCCCAGCCGGTGCGTGAGATCCCCGATGGGCCGGCCGCGATCGGTCATGCGGATGTTGAACAGCTCGGTGACCTTCGGCGTGAAGCGGAGAATGCGCAGGTCACGATCGAGGAACAGCGTCGCGATATCGGTCGCCGCCATCAGGTTCTGCAGGTCGCCGGAGAGCTGCGCCAGCTCCTCGACCTTGTGCCGGTTCTCCTGATTGACCGTCTGCAGCTCCTCGTTCATGCTCTGCAACTCTTCCTTCGAGGTCTCCAGCTCCTCCATCGTCGAGCGAAGCTCTTCATTGGCCGACTGCAGCTCCTCGTTCGACGCCTTCATCTCCTCCTGAGACGTCTCGTACTCTTCGATGATCACCTGCAGACGCTGTCGCATCTGATCGAGTTCGGCCTCCAGTTCGGTCTCCCGCGTGGCGCCGACCGAGGGCCCCTTCATCCGTTCCTTCGCGGGACCATCCGCCTGCTCGGTGCCCGTGCGCTCATCGAAAATCACCAGCACGTATCCTTCATCGTCCCCTTCACCTGCCGGTCGGACGTTCAGCACCACGGGATTGGCGTCACCGTTGAAGCGAACGAGAATCGGATAGGACTGCAGCGGCTTGTGGGACTCGCGAACTTTGTAGAGCATCGACCGAAGCTCGACGCGAAGCTCTTCGCGCACCAGTCGGTAGGCGGAGGCGGTGAGCTCGCCACCCGGATGTACCAGGTACCGACCGCAGTGCTCGGACAGGTGCGCGATCTTGTCGTCGGGCCTGACCACCATGCTCGGCGGAGCAAATCGCTCCAGGAGTCGCACGTGCAGCCGCCCGAAATCTGATGGCTCGCTGTGCGATGCACGCGCGGTCGGACGGTGATCCACCGGTGAGGGGACGACCGGAAACACCGGCAGCCGCGGCTCCGGCACACGCACACTCCTCCTGCGGAAGATGCACCGCTTCTTGTCCTCGGTACGGAAGAGATCGGGGGCATCGATCGACTCGGAGGTGCCCAGCACGAGATATCCGTCCTGGCGAAGCGCGTAGTGGAACAGCTCGATCACATCGCGCTGCACGTCCCGCTTCAGATAGATCATCACGTTGCGGCAGGTGACGAGGTCCAGTCGCGAAAACGGCGGGTCGGACAGCAGGTTGTGAGCAGTGAAAATCACGAGCTCACGCACCTCCTTGCGGATGCGGTATCCGTTGTTCTCCCTGGTGAAGAACCGCTTCAGACGCCCCGGACTGACGTCGACATCGATGTCGCCCGGATAGTATCCATCACGCGCCCGTTCCAGGGAATGCTCGTGCAGGTCGGATGCAAAAATCTGAATGCGCGGCACCGATTCGTGCCGGCTCGCCTCCTCGATCATCAGCATCGCCAGCGAGTACGCCTCCTCGCCCGTCGCACACCCGACGCTCCAGATCCGGATGCTGTCGTCAGCCGTTCTTCCCTCGAACAACCGCGGAATGATCGTGCGCTCGATCTCGTCGAATACGTCCCGATCCCGAAAGAAGTTGGTCACCGTGATCAGAAGATCGTCGGCCAATGCCATGACCTCGGAAGGATCGTCGCGCAGCATGCTCAGGTAGGTGTCGAAGCGTTCGACGAACCGCAGCTGCATGCGCCGCTGGATCCGCCGCAGAATCGTCGACGGCTTGTATCGCGTGAAGTCGCGCCCCGACCGCAGGCGAAGCTGCGCGAAGACCCGCTGCAGCATCTGCCGGTTGGCCGGATCGAGACTCTCCCCGTCAACCGGTATCGACAGCTCCGGCCTCGTGCGGGAGAAGCCGAGCAGCACGTCCGGCATCCGCTCGATCGGCAGTATCAGATCGACCGCACCGCTGCCGATCGCGCTCGAGGGCATTCCGTCATACTCGGCCTGGAACGGATCCTGAACGATCGTCAGTCCGCCCTTCTCCTTGATTTCCTTGATTCCCAGCGTCCCGTCACTTCCCGTTCCGCTCAGTATCAACCCGATCGCGTGGCCGTCGTGCGTGCGCGCCAGTGTCCGCAGAAAGTGATCGATCGGCGCACGCTCGGTCCGCCTCGGCTCCAGCGCTGTCAGCCGCAGATGCGTGTCGACGGATTCGAGATTGGCGTTGGGTGGTATCACGTAGACGTGGTTGCGCCGCAGCGGTACCGTGCGGGTCACCTGGAGTACCGGCATGTGTATGCGGGCCTGCAGCAGATCGGCAAGATGACTCGGGTGCTCGCTGGACAGATGCACGACCACCACGAACGCCAGCCCCGAGTCATCCGGCATGCTCTCGAAAAACGTTCTCAACGCAGCCAGTCCGCCTGCCGACGCACCAATGCCCACCACCGTCAGCTCCGACCGTTCACCCTCGCTGGCCTCTGCCGACGTCTGTCGCTGGTTCTCAGATGCATCGCTCATGGTGGCTCACGCTGCCTCATCATCAAATCGTAGGGGGAGTCTCATCCAATTCTGCAACATACGGGATTCCGTACCGGACGGAGTCCGGTGGCGTTTCACCGGATTGGCAGTGGGCGAAGCGATGGTATCCGGGTGACGTCGTCGAAGGACAGCCGCGCCTGCGGCACTCCCAGCGTCGCAGCCGCCGCGGGAGTCAACTCCTCCGGCACATCCGCCGATTCGACCAGTCTCCGCTCGAGCGCGATGTGGTGCGCCTGAAGCGCTCGAAGGATCGTCAGTCGTACCTGCCCGTCTCCGTACGAATCGTCCCGGATCACCTGCGGTGCCCCGGTCGTGTCACGTGCGAAGGAGAACTGCATGAGCCCGCCGTCGCCTGTGCCACTCGTGCCTTCGCCGATCTGAAACACCGGCAGCCATCCGGCGCGGGTGCCGGCACGCATCTGCACGAACACCATTCCGGCGTCGATTACAGCCATCGCCTCGGTCGCCGTCTCCATGCGGTCGTGCAACCGGAAGTCCGAACCCGCCAGTGCCGGCCCGCCGTGGACCGTGATGACGCGGTCGGTCGAGATATGCCCGAAGTAGCCGGTCGTGGAATCCCCTCCGGCAGGAATCGCCACGTCCGCCTCGAAGGCGGTCTGTCCCGCCGTCGTGTCCAGCGTGAGAATCCGCAGCGTTCCCGGATTCTCCTCCGGCCCCCGATACTGCGGCGGCGCAAATCCATCGATGTCTTCGATGCCGGCATCTGCGTCAAGCATTGCACGTTGATCCGATTGCCCGGGTCGGTAGTCTTCAACCACGATTCCATACGTCGGCCCATACACCTCCCCTTCGTACTCCTCGGTTCCAATTACCGGAAGCTGAATCGTCAGTCGATCACCCTCGATGATTACGTTCGCTTCGGTGAACCGAAAGTGTCGGACGCCCGAAACGGTTCGCATGGTGAATACGGTGGTGGCATCGTCCGGACCATAGCTTTTCTGCGCCTGGGAATGGTCGGGGCTCTGCCCCCGAGCATCTGAGGAGGCCGTGCTGCAGGCGGTTGAAACGACCGTGAGAACGAGGAGAACGGCAATGGTGCGCATGGGCTGCAGTTGATGGAATACTGATTGCGGAATGCTTCTGAATTCGGAATGCGAAGTGGGCCATGGGAATCGGGGAAGATATGGATCGTGGCGGGAGGCGATCGCGTGCCGTTGCCGAAATTCTATTCCATTGCTCGCTCCACCTGGTCGCAGAGCGCGTCTACCGACTGCGTGGACTCAAGGCGGAGCACCACACAGGAAAGCGCCCCCAGCCATCGCTCGTGCAGCGCTCGACTGCGCTGCTCGAATCCGGCACTGTCGTAGCGGATCGCCCACTCGATGAAGTCGCGGTGAATTTTCTCCATGTCGCCACCCGGTCCGATGCGCCCCGCTCCGTCGCGCTCCAGTGCACGCGTGATCAGCCGGTCGATCCGCAGCTCATGCGGAATCGTGAGAAATACGACGAGGTCGAATCTGGGGATGAATATGTCGCCCCATCCGCACAGCGAACCGGAGAGCACCCAGTTGCCGCCCGCATCGAGTGCCGCTGAAAGCAGCTGCTGACGGTGCGGAACCGGACGCGGGCGTTGAAACGGCGGATCGGTCGACTCCCAGAAGAAGTCGTCCGTGTCATGGTGCCGCATTTCCAATCGCTCCGCCAGTGCCGCGCCGAGTGTCGTCGTGCCGGAACCCGAAGCCCCGGTGATGTGAATGCCGGACATGAGAATCTCTGAGTCGCCGATCGTCTGCGTTCGATCGTCTGCGTTCGATCCGCTGCGTGGTTGATTGTCGTTGCGCAGGTATCACACTGTGACGACCTGTCTGGTACGATCCGCCGTAGCTTTCCGTCTTGTGTGCGTGTGGAGCATCGGTTGGAGGCACTCTCGTGCGAGGTCCGCACGCGCACCCATCACGCTCGCACCCCCGAATTCATCCAGTCATCGTCGCACGTCGTCCACTCTCGGATCACGCGCTGTGTACACGTACGGATTCAAATGGTCAAGCAACAGTTCCGAAACATCGCAATCATCGCCCATGTCGACCATGGGAAGACGACGCTCGTCGATAAGATCCTTCATTTGTGCGCCGATCTGAACAAGGAGCAGATGGCCGCCGATCTGATTCTGGACAACAACGATCTGGAGCGCGAGCGCGGCATAACCATCCTGTCGAAGAACGTCGCGGTGCACTACAAGGGGGTCAAGATCAACCTGATCGATACCCCCGGTCACGCCGATTTCGGCGGTGAGGTCGAGCGTGTGCTCAATATGGCCGACGGCGTCCTCCTCCTCGTCGATGCCTTCGAAGGCCCCATGCCGCAGACCCGTTTCGTCCTCGGCAAGGCGATCGAACTCGGGCTGAAGCCCATCGTCGTCATCAATAA
Organism: Chlorobiota bacterium; assembly: GCA_963711465.1. Lineage (GTDB taxonomy): Bacteria > Bacteroidota > Ignavibacteria > OLB7 > OLB7 > CAVQEG01. The sequence goes on along the minus strand of CAVQEG010000001.1, from coordinate 3,162,366 downwards.
GGTCGACAAACCGAACTGCCGTCCCGATGAGGTCCATGAGCAGGTCTTCGACCTCATGGCCGACCTCGGTGCCAGCGACGATCAGCTCGACTTCCCCTGCGTATTCGGTTCGGCAAAACAGAACTGGATGGGTCCGGACTGGAGGAATCCTGCCGACAGCATCGCGCCGCTGCTCGACACGGTCATCGAGCACATTCCGGCTCCGCGCGTGCGCGACGGCGCCACACAGATGCTGATCACCTCGCTCGACTTCTCCTCGTTCACCGGCCGAATCGCCATCGGTCGCGTCAACCGCGGCACGGTCTGGGTCAATCAGCAGGTGGCGCTCATCGGTCGCGATGGCTCAATCACACGCTCGAAGATCAAGGAGCTCTACGAATTCAAGGACCTCGGTCGCCAGAAGGTCGACGAAGTGCAGGCCGGCGACATCTGCGCGATCGTCGGACTCGAGGGCTTCGATATCGGCGACACCATCGCCGACGTCGACCATCCCGAGGCGCTGCCGGCGATCGCCATCGACGAGCCGACGATGAGCATGCTCTTCACCATCAATGATTCACCCTTCTTCGGCCGCGAAGGCAAGTACGTTACCTCGCGCCATATCAGCGAACGGCTGGAACTGGAGCTCGAGAAGAACCTCGCGCTTCGCGTCGAGCAAGGTGAATCGCCGGAGAAATTCCGTGTCTTCGGCCGTGGTGTGCTGCACCTCTCGGTGCTCATCGAAACCATGCGCCGCGAGGGCTACGAACTGCAGATCGGTCAGCCCCAGGTGATCATCAAGAAGATCGACGGCAAGGACTACGAGCCCATCGAAGACCTCTCGATCGACGTTCCAGAGGAATCCGCCGGTCGCGTCATCGAAATCGTCACGCAGCGCAAGGGAGAGATGACGAATATGGAGCCGAAGGGCGAGCGCATGCTGCTCGAATTCGCAATTCCCTCTCGCGGCATCATCGGCCTTCGTAATCAACTGCTGACCGCCACCGCCGGTGAGGCGATCATCAACCATCGCTTCAAGGATTTCGAACCGCACAAGGGCGCGATCCCGGAGCGTCAGAATGGATCGCTGATCTGCATGGAAACCGGCCCGGCCGTCGCCTACGCGATCGATAAACTCAAGGATCGTGGACGATTCTTCGTGGCGCCGAGAGAGGAACTCTACGCTGGACAGGTGGTGGGCGAAAACACGCGTTCGGACGACATGGTGGTCAACGTCACGAAGACGAAGAAGCTGACGAACATGCGTGCCTCGGGTGCCGACGACAAGGCCAGGATCGCCCCGCCGATCCGGTTCTCACTCGAGGAGGCGCTGGAGTACATCCGACCCGACGAGTACGTCGAAGTCACCCCGAAGTCGATTCGACTCCGCAAGATCTACCTCGACGAAAACGAGCGCAAACGCGCCAACAGCGCCAAGGCGAAGCTGGAGGCATGATCGTTTCGAAGTGGCCATAAACGGCGAGCAGCCCGCTCCGTATGAGGTGCGGGCTGCTTCGGTCATTTCGTCGACCACCACAGAACGATGAGCGTGTCGAACGACGCGCGGAATCCCAAGCCGACTCCCATGTCATCACTGACAACACGGAATAATCGGTCCCCACCAATTACCTGTCTTCGAGTCGAGCCATTCGACATAAATGTCAGCACAGGGCGCGGCGAGTGCATCACAAGGAACATCGCCGATCCGTCCGGCCAACGTACAATTCGCAAAATCGTGAACGTACATCGAATCCCCGTGGCGAGTCCCCTTTACAAAGCAATGGCAGGGGTGGCGAATCACCGTGCCAGGACACGGCGAGCCTGGCAGACATGGGACCTTCACCGGCATCTGTGCGAGAACGCCAATGGAGTCGAGCAGTTTCACCCTTGCATCGGTATGGGCGTTGACGAGCTCCACAGCGAAATCGAACGTATCGACCGCGTAGTAACTTGCCGTCATCGAGTCCATCGCGCCCCCCGTCTTCCGCCACTGCAATTGCCGGTAGAACCAAAGCGTATCATCGGTATTCACCGTGAACGACGCCGTTCGACTGATCGTGCCGAGGGAGTCGGCGGGCAGGTCCCGGAACTCACGGTTCGCGCACCAGTCATGCATCCAAATCCGATCACGATTCCTCCGAAAGTCCGTTGCACTGTATTCGGTGGAGTACGTGCCCGTGGTTCCAATGAACTCATACATCATTGACATGGAGTTGGAATCGAGCAGAACGGTGGCGTTTCCGGCGGAATCGACTGCGGCGGCGGCCCGTCCCGACCACTGCGAACTGTCGCAGGGCTGTGCCTACGCAGCGTGACCGGCGATGATAATGGCAAACGCGAGGACGACGTGGCGTCCTTTCGGATCGGGTCGCGGTTCAAATCGGGCGATATCACCGCGTTCGCTGACGTGGTAGAGTCGGTGGTTCGTGGCGCGTGTGTTCGATTCGGTGGTTCGTGGCGCGTGTGTTCGATTCGGTGGTTCGTGGCGCGTGTGTTCGATTCGGTGGTTCGTGGCGCGTGTGTTCGATTCGGTGGCGGACTCGTCGCCGTTATCGTTTCCTTCGCCTCCATCCCGGCTTCTTCGCCTGGGCGCGCTGCGCAACGTCGATCGCCCGCCTGCTCCAGCGCGCGAGCTCCGCGCGATCCTCGAGCACGTCCGCGGGTACCTCGTAGTACTGCATGCCGCGACCGTCACCATACGGATCGAATTTTCCCGTTCCGCGTTCCTCGAAATCCGGTCGATTGACGTCATCGACTTTCAGAAAGAATCTGTCGTCATCAATTAGCCCGAAAATCAGGCCGTCGGAATACACGCCGACGCCTCCGAACATCTTTCGGGAGGTCAGAGCAGGTATTCCCTCGAGCTGTTCGACGAGGTATTGATGGTAGGAATCGGAAACCACGGTGTGTGCGTTCAGCCGCCCCAGTTCTCCAGCGCCTTTCGCACCAGCACCATCTGACCGACGTGGTAGGCGGTGTGGTCGGCGGTAACGAAGAACTCGCGGATGTAGGTGTGTTTGTCGGAATGGGGAACGGTGGCGAAGGGATCGACCTCGAGCGCGAGGCGCTTCAAGCGGTCGAGATCGGAGTGGTAGGCGGCGACGCTCGCGTCCCACGCCTCGGGTTCGGGCGGCTCGGGCGTCGTCGGCCAGTAATCCTGCGGCCACTGCTTTTCGTGATAATCGCCCTCGAGACAGTATTCGAGGATGTCCCGCTGCGCCAGGCGGATGTGCTCGAGCAGTTCCCAGAGCGAATGCGGCAGACCCTCGGGCCGGATACCGCAATCGGTTACGGACACGTCCTTGACCGCATCATCGAACGTCGCGTGCGCCTGTCGCCAGTCGAGCACGGCGGCAATCTGGGTTCGAATCTGTTCCCTGTCGTTCATGGCATTGATTCCGTGTTCGAGGTTTCGAGCATGCGGCGGTCGACTCCGGAGGAGTGCCGCTGCCGGGCGCTGCAATCGCGGTCGTCTCGCTGAAGTGCGCTGTATAGGAGATTCGCCCGTTCGTTGTCGATTTCCAAGGAGGAGGAGACACTGACAAGGCAACGGTTCGCTGACGGCTCTGCCGTCAAGACAAGCGCCCACCGCCAACGCAGCGTCGCGCACCGCCGTCCGCACCAGCTCCCACCGCTATCGCTGAGTGTCTCCCATGATCCGCAGCCGCGGCCACAATTGCATCCAGCGCTTGGATTCGACGCGGCGACGGTACAGGTCCCGCGGATACGCAACGACGGGATTGGGCCGAACGCGAAGCTCCCAGTTCTCCTCCAACCCGTACGGCGCGACCAGGCGCAGGGCGTCGTCGTCCTCCAGCCGGACCCCGACGCAGGTCGGCGTTTCCACCCAGTGGCCGATCGCATCGGCGGTGTCGACGTATGGTGCGTGACCGCTGCGCATGTGCATACGCGCCTGATTGCGCACCTGCCATTCGACGCCCGGTACCGCCTCGCTCAGTCGGCGCTCCATCGCTGCCTCACGCTCGGTCGATACGTCGTCCGACTCGAAATAGACCAGGTCGATGTCGTTCAGCGGCGTCGGCTGCGATGCCTCGTGCATGAAGTCCCAGATGGCGTTGCGGAGGAAACCGGCGGCGAGATACCAGTCGGTGAGCCGAGCGTCGCGCGCGGCCCGCAGACATCGCATGCGGAACGAGTCGTTGCGCAGCAGACGGTCGGTCGCAGGAACGATCATCTCCACCGACGGCGCCTCGGCGTCGTCGCATCGTTTGCAGTCGAGAGATGTACCAAGTCGCGACGATCGCCCGAGTTCGCTCAGCACCCACGGCCGCTCGACGAGCGGGGGATTGTGCCGCACGTGCCGCCGATGTCCGCACTCGAGAATCGCCCGCCAGTGCCCTTCCTCGTCAACGTCGAAATCGATGATCCGTCGCTCCATCGCCCATATCCTTCCGCATGTCGCGTGTCACGCTCGATGCTGCACTCGCTGTTGGCGATCCGCTTCCGCCGATACCGTCAGCGCGAGCGCTCGATGTAGAAATACGCCGTGCTCAGAATTCCGCTGCGCTGCGAAAACGATCGCGGCGCGATGTGCACCCAGTTCGAGTATCGACTGAGAATCCGGAACATCGATCCGACGGTGAATTTGTTCACGTGCTCGCGATGTCGGTCGCGCCGCCCCTTGACCGGGACCGACACCAGCAGCACTCCGCCCGGACGAACACGACCCCACAACTCATCGAGCACTTGATCGAATTCCGTCAGATGCTCCAGCACTTCGAAGCTCATCACCAGATCCTGCGATTTGCGCGGAACCGCATCGAGTGAACGCTCGAACTCGAACGTGTTGCCGTTCGCTCCCAGACGCAATGTTCGACGCGCGTGCTCGAGCGCGACGTCGCTGTGATCGATCAACGTGAAGTGCCGCTCGGAAAGCTGCTGCGACAGCATCTCCACGTTCCCGCCCGGACCTGATCCGAAGTCGAGAATCCGTTCGCGGCCGTCGAACAACCAGCGGTATTCGAGCAATCCGCTGTCGCAGCGCACCCGCCCGGCGTCGAGTTCGGCATCGTATACCGCGTCCCAGTGTCGCTCGGTGTTCGGATTCAACAGCCGCCTGATCAGGTGCTTCATAACGCGGGAGGTCGAAGTGAAACGTTCAAGATACACCTATGGCCGCCCCCCGGCTGTCCCGAGATCGGTAGATTCGCCGGACGCGATGCAGCTTCCCGTCCCGGCAGGGGGCTGCAGTGAGCGTTGCGCGATACTCCGCAATGTCCCCGGACAACCAACGCCGTTGGACCGAGCCGGGTGTCGCAACGCCCTCATCGATATTTCCACCAGGAGTGTTGCTCATGAATTCGGAGAGGAAGACAGAACTCAAGCGTGCCTACAAAGCGACCGAACCGCGCAAGGGCGTCTTCGCAGTCCGGTCGCTCACCAGTGGTCGTACCTGGGTCGATGCAGCCACGAATATCGATACCATCCAGAACCGGATCTGGTTCACCCTCCGAATGGGAACGCACCCCAACGGTGAGTTGCAGCGGACATGGAACCAATCGGATCCGGACGCGATGGCGTTCGATGTCGTGGAGGTGTTCGACGAGGACGTGAAGGGATACGAACTGGAGGCACTGATGAAGGAGCGGAAGCAGCACTGGATGCAGGAGCTCGGCGCCGAAGCGTACCGCTGAGGGCGACGCGGTCGACCGATTCGAAAGCGCTCAGCGGCGAGCACCGCCACCCTCGCCCGGCATATTCGCGATACAAACGACGACGGACCGACCGGATAGACTCGGTCGGTCCGTCGTCGTTTCGCCTGCAGTCACACCCGTTCGGTCATCGGCGGTTACTTGAACAACCGCAGGTATTGTCCATACCCCTCCTTCTCGAGGTCCGCCACGGGAACGAATCGCAGTGCCGCCGAGTTGATGCAGTACCGCAGACCCGTCGGCTTCGGTCCATCGTCGAACACATGTCCCAGATGCGAATCGGCGTGACGACTGCGGACTTCGGCGCGGGTCATCCCGAGCGACTCGTCCGTCACCTCGATCACATTCTCTGTGTCGAGCGGCTTGGTGAACGAAGGCCATCCGGTTCCCGATTTGAATTTATCCGTCGATGAGAACAGGGGTTCGCCGGAGACGACATCCACGTAGATCCCCGCGCGCTCGTTGTCCCAGTACGGATTGTCGAACGCCGTCTCGGTCGCGCTCTTCTGCGTCACGTCGTACTGCAGTGGCGTCAGCCGCTGGCGCAGCTCGGCATCCGACGGCTTGCGGTAGCCCTCATACGATGTCGGCGCCATGCCCTCGGTATGCCTGCGCAGGGTCTCGACGATATCCTCACCCCACGTGTCGCGCAGGAACGGACCGCGCCCGGAGCCCTCACGGTATGCCTCGTAGCGCTCGGGATTCTTCAGGTAGTAATCCTGATGGTAATCCTCGGCGGGATAGAACGTGGTGAAATCCCGGATCGGCGTGACGATCGGCTTATCGAATTTCCCGCTCTTGCGCAGCTCCTGCTCCGACTCCTCGGCCAGCCGGCGCTCCTCCGGCGTTCGCACGAAAATCGTCGCGCGGTACTGCCTGCCACGATCGGCGAACTGGCCGCCGTCGTCGGTAGGATCCATGCTGCGCCAGTAGACCCACAGGAGCCGGGCGTAGCTGACCTTCGAGGAATCGTAGTACACCTGCACCGACTCCTGGTAGTTCGTCGTTCCCGAAGAGACTTCCTCGTACGTCGGATTCGGCCGGATGCCTCCGGCGAATCCCGAGATCACCGCCCGGACTCCCTCGACCTCCTGGTACGGCGTCTCCATGCACCAGAAGCAGCCGCCGGCGAACGTGGCCTTCTGCAGCGACTCCTTCTCGACCGCGGCGTACGACGGATCGAGCTTCGGCTGCTCCCGCGCCATGGTGTCCTGCACCTCGGTCGCCTCGGTCATACCGTCACCCGGTGTGCGTGCCTGACACGACGTGAGCGACGTGGCGACCACGAGCATGATGGAGAGGAAGAGAATTCGGATCGGCGAACTGTTCGCGTTCATGGTCTTCTTTGAATTCGTTGACGTCGACGAGTGACTGCAAAGGCATCTGCATGCAACAACGCATCAGTGCATACAAAGGTGGGCATTGCTGCCACCCGGTGCATCACGGTTGTCTCACGATTCTCATAGAATCGAATGCGAGCCTCCTCGGGTTCGATCGCGGCGACAGTCCGACCGACGCCGGTGCGATCGGGGCTCATGTTCCGCGAAGGTGCTCGATCGACGCCTCGATCAGCGTCCGAAGTGCCTCTGTGTCGACATCGGAGAGCCGCTTGATGTACAGGCAGGACTTCCCGGTTCGGAATTTCCCGAGCCGCGCCATCACTTCGTCATACCGCTCGAAACCCGACATGATGTACAGCGTGAGTTCCTGTTTGCGCGGTGAGAATCCCGTCAGGAACCAGTCACCCTCGCGGCCGCTGTCGTACTTGTAGTGGTATGACCCGAAGCCGACGATGCCCGGACCCCACATCGCCGGTTCCTCACCGGTGACGTCTCGCATCAGTTCGAGCACGGCGTAGCAGTCGGTCCGACGGTCATCGTGCACGACCGCATCGAGGAACGCCGGGACCGAGTCGCTGGTCCGCGCTGTTTTCAGAGCTGCCATGGGACACAATGATGAGTGCGTGAATGGCGTACGACCGATGCCTCGGTCGTGACGGTGCGACTGCAACCGCAGGGCACTACGGGATCACGTTCCCCGCGTCATCGTACTTCATGAACGGATTGCAGGCGATCTCCCAGAGATGTCCGTCCGGATCGGCGATGTAGCCGCTGTAGCCGCCCCAGAAGACCTTCTCGGGTGACTTGACGACGTTGACTCCCTTCGACTCGAAGTCCGCAAAGATCTCGTCGACCTCCTGTTCGGAGCGCACGTTGTGCGCGAGCGTGACGCCGCGGAAGCCGGTGCCTTCGGACTTCACATGCGCGTCGTCGGCAAGGGGCTCGCGTCCGTAGAGTGCGAGTTGAATTCCATTGAGTTGGAAGAAGACGATCGATCCATCGCCGCCGTCATTCGGTGTCCATCCGAACACGTCGCGATAGAAGTGCGTCGAACGTTCGAGATCCTCGACGCCCAGTGTCACGAGCGTCAGTCGTTGCTGCATCGCCATGGAATTGCTCCTCGTTGTATGTAGTTGAGACTCTGTGATCCGTGCTACCGGTGTCCTGGCCGCTGCTACACAGCCCACTGCTCCAGCTGACACCGCCTTGTCCCTTCCCCGGACGACCTCTCCGATACCGGTCGACCACCTCTACACCGTACCGACCGCCTCGAGCAGCAGGCGCTGCGCCTCGTCACTCGATGCGACGACGATCGACGTGTCGGGAAGCGTCCAGTCCCGGGGTCCACCGCGCAGGTCCGTGACCCGATACCCCAGCGACGCCGCCACCACACCGAGCGTCACGATGTCCCAGATGCCTCCTCCACGCTGGTTCAGATGAGCGTCAGTGTGCCCGGCAGCCAGGTCGACGGTCAAGGCCGCGGTCGATCCCAGACTGCGCGTCAGTCGCAGCGACGGAATCAGTCTCGGAAGGACGCGACGCACGAACTCCGGGTCAGTGGCGTAGTGCAGGTCGCATCCGAGTACGAACGGTTCGCCCCGCTCCGGTGTTTGGCCGAACACCGCCTTCCCATTCAACTCGCATGATCCAGCCACATGTGCGGTGAGCAGTTGGTCGGAGGCAGGAAGAAATATGGTGCCGTGGCTTGGAACGCCGTCGACGACGAACCCGATGTTGACGCCCCATTCGGCGCAGCCGCGGGAATAGGGAATCGTTCCGTCGAGCGGATCGACGCTCAGATAGGTGTGCGGAAGAATACCGGTAGGAGGTGATTCCTCGGCAACGATCGGAACGCCCGGCATGGCGCGCTCGAGTTCGCCGACGATCAGGTCCTGCGCCCGACGATCGGCATCGAGCACGAGATCACCGCCGTCGCGTCGAAGAACGACCGTCGCCGATGGCTGCATGGTGCGCAGGTGATCGCCCGCTCGGCGCGCAACCGAAGCAAATACCGCCAGCAGGTCGTCGTTCATCCGTCGGTGTTCCTCCCGTCGCGGAACCGCCGCTCGAGGTGCTCGGCCTGAATGAATTCCACCACACTGTCTTCCTCATTCGATCCGATCCGGTGCGTCGCGTTGGCGCGAATGATCTCGACGGCGTTGGCCACGGCGATCGCGCGATCGGCGATGCGGAACATGCCGATGTCATTCGACTGATCGCCGAAGACGACGAGTTCGCGATCGGTGAGGTCGTAGAGATCGACGAGGTCGGCGATCGCCTGGTCCTTGGTCGCGCGGTCATCGTGGATCGTCAGCCAGTGCCAGCCCGGCGTGTAGAGATTCTCGAAGCAGTGGGTCTGCACGTGAGCACCGTACCGTTCGAGGATCGACGCCTCCAACTCCTCGAGCAGGCCGGGGCCGGCGATGGTCGTCAGGCACATCACGCGTTCGACGAATGCGCCGCGCAGGTCGTTCGCCTGGCGCCACCGCGCATCGTTCCTCCGACGGCAGTCGTCGATGTACCACGCCATCCCGTCGTTGGTGCTGTGGGAGAAGTAGACGCGCTCCTCGGAACCGGACCAGGTGGAGACGAAGGGAACGTGACCGGCTTCATGGAGCATCGCGTGGATTTCGGGAACGACCCCGTTGTCGATGTCATTGATCACCTCGTGGCGACCGGTATCGAGCTCGGAGATGTACGCACCGTTGAGTGTGATCACGGGCAACCGCAGGTGAAGTCCTCCGAGTCGTTCGCGGATCGAGACGACGCTCCGCGCGCTGGCGACGGTAAAGGCGAGTCCTTCATCGACCATCGCCTGAAGCGCCAGGCGGCTGCGCACCGACAGATCACCGCCCCCATCGAGCAACGTTCCATCGAGATCCGAGATGTACAATGATTCAACCATATACAACGACGACGATTACGCACTCCGCGCTCGGACGTCACCCCAGCGATCCTCCACGCGTTTCGATCGCATCTCGCAACGCCCGCACCTCGGCCTGCAATTCGCGGATTGCGTCCTCACCGGCAACCGGTCCTGCGGGGGTGGCGGCCTCACGTCCGACGAAGAACGACGCGAGCGACGCGGCGATGTACCCGAGGATTCCGAGGGCGTAGGCGGACAGCAGCACGCACAGAATCTTCCCCGCGGCGGTCACCGGCCATGCTTTCGATCCGATCGTCGTCAGCAGCATCGCCGTCCACCAGAGCGATTCGCCGTAGGTCTCGAATCCGCCACCGCCCGGTGCTCCAACTTCGAAGGCATACATGCCCGCGGCTCCTGCGAAGAGGACGATGGCTGTCAGCACGGTCGCGTAGCGCGCTCCACGACGCGCCATCGACGACTGCAGCGCGCCCATGCTGCGGTTGAACGAGGCGACTGCCCGGACCAACCGGACGCCCCGCGTCGCCCGCGCCAGGCGTACCAGGCGGACGAATCGCGCGAAGCGGAGAACTCGAAGCGCCGGCACGAACAGTGAGATCGCCGTCAGCCAGTTGCGCTTCAGGTAGCGAAGCTTCTTCGGAGCGATGGTGAATCGAAGGAGGAAATCGAAGACGAAGATTCCCCAGATCATCGTCACCAGCGACTGCAGAATGCTGTTGAGCCCCCAGATGAAATCGGCCGCAATCAGCACCAGCCAGACGAACGCCAGCGCGATCAGCGGTCCTTCGAACACCCGCTCGATCCGATGCAGCAGTTGCCACAGCTCACCCTCGAGCTCCCGATGTTCCTCCGTCGTTCGCTCGATGACTTGACGCTCCACACGATCGGCCATGTCGTCCTCCACGTTGGTTCCAGGGTAGGAACCACGCGGACCGCAACCATCGGACCGCTGCCGGGGTGCGGCTCTCGCAAAGCGCCTAGTCCTCGATCCGCCGTCTGCCGCTGTCGACCTCGATCCGAGGCGGATTGCGCAACGTCTGCAGCACGACGCAGTACCGCTCGGTCAGCCGGATCAACGTTGACACCTGCTCGGCGTCGGCATCGGTGTCGAGGTGGAAGCCGAGGCGAATTTCGCGGATGCCGACCGGCGCGTCCTTCGACACGGCAAGCGTTCCCCGGAAGTCGATGTCGCCCTCGGCCGTGATACGCGCGTCGCGAAGCTCCACACCGATCGATGTCGCCACCGAGCGCAGCGTCACCCCCGCACATGCCACCAGCGCCTGCAGCAGCATGTCGCCCGAACAGAGCTGCGTCCCGTCACCGCCGGTGGCCGGATGCAGTCCCGCCTCGGCAAGAGCGCGCCCGGTATCCACGCTGCAGGAGATTCCCTCGCCGATGCTGCCGACCGCGCGCAGCGTCACCACCGCCGACTCGGGTTCGTCCCGATACGCCTGCTTCAGCGGCGCCTGTACTGCCCGTAGCTGGTCTCTATTCATTCGTTGAGAATTCCTCCCGATTCAACTTCTCGAACTTGATCCCGCGCGTCCGCCCGTTGTTGATCGTGAACGCCGTCACCCGCCCGTCGCCGTCTCGCTCGAATTCCACTTCCCCCAGAAATACGCCGCCGAAGAACTGATTCTCGTTCTGCGGAAGCATCGCCACCGTGTCCATCAGGCGATGCTCCGCGCGCAGCGTGTCGTCGCGAACCTCGAGGGTGTAGAACGTCTCGAGCTCCGGACTGTAGTAGCGTCCGGCGTAGACCTGAAGCTGTTGGGCCACTGGAGCGTACGGCGCGGTGCGGCGCAGCGTGTAGGGCACTCCCTGGACGTGCGTGGCGCTGTCGACCGATCCGTCGGCGCTGCGGTGGAAGGTGACCGTCGCGTCGACGCCGCTGTAGGTGAACGTCGAGTCGCTCGTCGGCACCAGTGCGATCATCGGCTGCCCTGTCACCTGCGCCATCAGTTGATCGCTCTGCACCGTGTAGGTGATCGTCACGTTCGCTCCCTCGATCAGGTAGCTGCCGGCGTAGCGGGCGAGCAGGTCGGCGGGAACGTGTACCTCGCTGGAGGCAACCGCGGTGCCCGGAGTCGGCGCGCCCTTCGCTTCGGGGAATTCGTCTCCGAAGAATGCATCGGCAATGTCGGTGTAGACGCTGCCGCTGAACAGCGCCGAGTTGCTCAGCAGAATGACCGCGCCGTCGACCCTGGGGAAGAAGGCGAGCTCGGCGCGGAACCCTCCGTCGGCGCCGCCATGCTCGATCAGCGGCGTGCCGCGGTAATGGCTCACGAAGATGCCGAATCCATACTCCAGCGTGTCGCCCGTGGTCAGCACGGCCGGCGTCTCCATCTGATGCAGCAGTTCGCGCGTGCCCACCTTCGGATCACGGAAATTGTTGATCCATCGATTCAGGTCGCCGACTGTCGTGTAGACGCCGCCGGCGCCACCACCGGAACCGAGATCGCGCACCTGCCGGAAGGCACCGTCGGCCGTCGGTGCGTATCCGAACGCGCTGCCCGCAATCACCTGCCCCTGCTCAGTCTTCACCTGCGTGTGCCGCATGCCGAGCGGCTCGAAAATATTCTGCTTCATCCACTCGGCGAACGGCTTGCCGGTCACGCGATGGATGATGTCGGCCAGCATGATGAATCCGGTGTTGCAGTAGTTGAACGCAGAGCCGGGTGGATTCTGCAGCGCCGGCTGGTGCCGCACCACATCGATCACGTCCTCCCTCCGGATGTAGTCCTCACCCACCCAGCCGGCCAATGGATAGGTGTTGAATACTTCGCGGAATCCGCTCGTGTGCGTCAGCAGATTGCGGATGCGAACAGAGTCGGCAAACGCGGGAAGTCCGGGAATGTACTTGCTGACCGGATCGTCGATCGAAAGCAGCCCCTGCTTCTGCAGCAGCAGAATTCCCAGTGCGGTGAATTGCTTCGAGATGGAGCCGATGTTGGAAATGGTCTGTTCGTCGAGCGGAATCGAGTGGGTGAGATCGGCCATGCCGTAGGCGTGTGAATAGATGATCTCACCGTCCTTGGCCACCGCCACGATGACACCGGGTCCGTCGTTGCGGTCCAGCGCCCACATCAGCTGGTCGACCCGCTTCTGCGGTGTCGCTGCCACCGGTTCGAGCCGCTTGAGCGAAACGACGTAGTGACCCGTGGCCCCCTTGAATGGCGCAACGTCGACGGTGTAACGGCCACTGCTCGCGGCGATGAAGTGGAACGGCTCCGGTCCGCGCCCCGGTCCATCGAACGGGCCGAACGTCGTTCCTCCGGGTCCGTGGATGGTGACGACGACATCGACCGACTGCTGATCGACGATTCCGGCGACGAAGGAATTCGAATCGGCGTCGACGACGTAGTGGGCGACGCGATCACCCGCGAGATCACCGCCCACGGGTTCATTCAGGCGCAGCGCGGTCTGCGCCGAGGCGATGGCAGTGAGGGTGAGGAAGAACGTGGCAGACAGCAGCAATCGGTTCATGATGCAGGGGCCTCGGAGAATTCGGTGTCGTGAGTGGTGGCGCTACGCGGACGTAGTCGACGGGTTGCAAAACGGCGCGACGGCGAAGAGTCGGTTGCCTCTCATGCCCCCCTCGCCATCGTCCTGCTGCGACCGAAACGGACCCCGGTCGACGCGGACTCCGACCGACCAACCGCCAACGATCGCCGGCGAAGTCGCTCCCCCGCATCCTCCTCAATCCCGTAGATCCGCCACATCCTTCCGAAGCGTCTCTCCTATCTCCCGACCGGCGAGCTCGGCGGCCTGCTGAATGACGTCGCGTATCTCCGACTCGCTCATGTCGAGCAGCTTCGCCGCGTTGAACGCGCCCACACCGGTACGAACCGCATCCGGCAGCAACACGGCCGGTCCCGTCTGACTGAGTCGGATCGTGCGATTCTCCGAATCCTCCCAGACCAGCCCGCCGGTGTGCCGGTCGATCACCCGCGAGCGCGCGCAGACGTCGGCACTGAGTCCGGCTTCGGAACTCCGCAGTTTGAATTCGCGCAGCTCCGTCTCGATGATGAAGTCGGGGTTGTCGTCGACGCCCTGCACCCGATGCAGTCCCAGATACATCGACGCCGATTCCCATGTACCCTCGGCAACGGCCGCCGCGATGGAGTCCGCGTCAATCGCCGACTGCAGCTTGCGCTGTGCCTGGTCGCCGATGATCCCGCTGCCGATGATCGTGGCGATGCCCGTGATGGGATTGTCCTTGTCGGGATTCGCCACATGCGCCTCGCCCGATCCCCGCGTCGATGTGAACGAACGCACCATCGCGGTCTTCCCGGCGATGTCGTAGCGCGCAAGGTTGTTGGTGTGCCCACATCCGACGACGGCGAGGGCGGCGAGGAGTGTGAACGCGGAAGTGAGTATCGAATGCTTCTTCACGGTCTTCTCTCGAGTTGAAGTGGATTGAGGTCCTGTCGCCTGCGGCGACGGCTCACCGATCGCCCGCGGTCCACGATTCGAGGTGCGCCGGAACGTGCCGGTTTAATTGACCATCGTCCGGTTCCCGCACCGACGCGTGACCATGTGCGAAGGTCGCTCCGAAAGGGCGTGAGAACTCTGACGTTCGTCATGAATCCATTTGCGTGGGGGGCTCGGGGGGGCGACCCGCTCGGGGGGGGCGACCCGCTCGGGGGGGCGACCCGCTCGGGGGGGGCGACCCGCTCGGGGGGGCGACCCGCTCGGGGGGGGGCGACCCGCTCGGGGGGGGGCGACCCGCTCGGGGGGGGGGCGACCCGCTCGGGGGGGGCGACCCGCTCGGGGGGGGGGGCGACCCGCTCGGGGGGGGTATCGAATACCCACGGCGATGCCGTGGGCTAAGGGAGGGCGGCCCTCCGGGCCTTGTTGTGGGAGCGGCCGAGGTTCGGGCGGTGACAGCAGGCGCGGTTGAAGGCCTCGGGGCGTGGCGCTCTGCGCGGTGGCAGCTCATCTCCGCGGGCGTTGCCGTGCTGCGCCGAGGGACGGTGGCTTCGTCGGAGGTCATTGGGCGTTTGCAATAACGGAAACGCGCTGGGCGCCGATTCGCAGGGACTCCGCCGTCATCGTCTCTATTGCCCGCACCTCCCCGAATCCCGCTTCGAATAGTAATTCCGCTGCCTCCCGAAATGTGTAGACGCGAATCGATGTTCTCGATTCCGTCACCTCTTCCCCCCGCAGAAATGTCCAGATGCTGTCGACCCGCCCACGCGATGCGTCCCACGTCCGCTCCTCCAGCAGCCGGCCCTCCTCCGGTGCCTCCCCCGTCCAGTACCAGTCTCGGGGGCGAAACTTCGGTAGCAGCGTTTCGACCAGATGCGTGTCGATCAGGAATTTTCCCCCGTCGCGCAGAGCCCGTCGCACCGACCTCGCCATCTGCAGATTCCCCGCGTCGTCGAAGTACCCGAAGCTCCCGAAGAAGCAGTAGGCGCTGTCGAACGTCCGATCGAATTCGACCTCTCGCATGTCCGCTTCCATCAGCTGCACGTTCACCCCCTCTGCCGCCGCGTCGCCCGCCGCCTTCGCAAGCGCCCGCGCGCTGAAGTCGACACCCGTCACGTCGAATCCACGCGCGGCGAATTCGATCGCGTGTCGACCGATCCCGCACGGGATGTCAAGCAGCGAATCGCCCGGCGCTACCTCCAATGCCCCGGCAATGAAATCCACCTCCGCACACGTCCGCTCCTTCGGATACCCCCGCTGCTGAATCGCTGACCAACTGCCCGAAAAGAATTCATTCCACCAGCCGTTGTTGTCGTCCATTGCCGTGTCGCTCCCGTGAATTCATGCTCCCCCCCTGGCGGCCAATGCCCGAACCGTTCGGTCATTCCGGATCGTCGCGGGCATGCCGAGAACGCGTTCGAGGATGGCGCCGGAGAACTTCGACT
Organism: Chlorobiota bacterium; assembly: GCA_963711465.1. Classification (GTDB taxonomy): domain Bacteria; phylum Bacteroidota; class Ignavibacteria; order OLB7; family OLB7; genus CAVQEG01. Next base: position 3,146,615 of record CAVQEG010000001.1, on the reverse strand, counting down.
GACTCACCCGCGTCCGACAGAGCCAGTAGACGTGGCTGCCGTCGACGTGAAACTCATCGATGTCGGAACGCTTCGCCATCAGCGCCTCCCGTGCCCCGGCATCCGGTGCCTCCTTGAGAAATGCCACCGACAATGCGGTAACGTCCTCCGGCGGCATCAGTGAACGTGGCGGTGTCCAGTTCCCGAGCGGGGCGAGCTCGTCCGGCGTACGCAGAAAGGTCGCCACCTCGAAGCCGAGCGCGTCGGCGAGATGACGCTCGATCGAATTCTCCAGCACGCCGCGTTCGTCGCCATCCGCGTCGAAGATCACGTTGCCGCTGGCGATGTAGGTGGACACATGGTCGAATTCAAGCTCCTCGAAGAGCTCCCGAAGCCGCGTCATTTTCACGTTGTGGCCGCCGACGTTGATCGCGCGAAGCAGGGCGATGTAGCGGTGCATGCGATTCCCCGGTCGTTGACAGAAAACCGGGAAGATGCGGAATTGCGTGGTGGATGAGGCCGGACCGCTCCGTTTCGTCTACTGCAGCGGTACCCTCCGTCCCCGCGAGTCACCGGTCGTTCGGTCGGCTTCACAAGACTTGCAGAGCGCAGCGCTTCCCGATCTGCAGCGCCTCATACAGTCCGGAGAGCAACCCATCGATTCTCCGTTCCGTCTCCGGCGTGTATCCGCAGAATGCCGTCAGTAAAATTCGTGTCGGCGAATCCGGTGGTCTCAGCCGACGCTCTCGGCCTCCTTGCGCCAGTGGTAGACGCGCATCGGCGGAATGTTGCGCAGCTCCAGCTCCACGTCCTCCGAGCCCAGCAACGGCCGACACATCGTCGCAACGCGACCGCGGAACTGATAGGCGACGAACCGGCCGTCCTCGGCAAGCTGCGAGGAAATTGCCCGAAGTACCTGCGAACCGATGTGGTGATCCATCGTGGAGAACGGGATGCCCGAGATGACGATCTCCGGAGCGTCCAGCCCGTACCGGTTCAGAATTCCCTCCAGTTCGTCCGCACTCCCGAGGTGCGCAATCAGTCGCTCGTCGTTGATATGCGAAACCATCGCGTTGAGCAGCGGATTGATCTCGATGCTCAGCAGCCGCGCGTCCGGGCGCATCTCCCGCAGGATCGCCCGCGTCGTGCCGCCCGTCCCCGAACCAAGCTCCACGATCGTCCGAGCGCTGGCTACACCGGCCGCCCTGAGCACCCGCCGCTCGAGGAAGCGTGAACTGGGAATGATCGCTCCTATCTGCTTCGGGTTCTTGACGAATTCCTGGAAGAACCGGATCCGCGAATTCGGCTGCTGGCTGCGCTGACGTGGCATGATGCGTCTGACGATGAATGAACGGGACCCCGCTTCCGCGGGTTGGTCCGTGCGACCAGGGCTGAGAAGGGGAAACCCCCAAGGTACGCAGTTGCGGCCGGTGACCAAGCCCCCCGTTCGGCCTGCATTCGATGGAATGGTGCTTGCACGTGCTCCCTTCACCATCACCGACACCAGTGAATCCACCATCAGGGAGGAAGCATGAATTACCGCCACATCCTCGGTACCCTTTGCATCGCCCTCGCACTCGGCAGCGGAGCCTGCGGCAATGAGTCCGCCGAACACCGGCAACCCGAACGATCCGCCGCTGCAGCCGGGGCCGCCGACACCGTTTCGCGATCCATGCTCCGCAGACTCGAAGAGCACTACGCCGTGCTGCGCAGTAACCGTGCACCCCAGCCCCACCCGGACGGCGAGGGAGGCGACGTCGGTCCGCTCGAATCGACCCTCGGTGAGGCGACCTTCTACGCCGATGAATTCGACGGACGTCGCACCGCAAGCGGAATTCCGTTTCGACAGAATCAGCTCGTCGCCGCCCACCGCGACTACCCCTTCGGCACGATTCTCCACGTGACGAACCTGAGGAATGGAAATGCCGTGAACGTGCGGGTGGTCGACCGGGGTCCGTACGGTGCGATCGCGCGATTCCGACATACGGTCCTCGACCTGTCGCGCCGCGCCGCCGAACGCCTCGGCTTCATCGAAACCGGGCGCACGAAGGTGCGCGTCGAAGTGCTGCAGTGGGGACGTGGGCTGCCTGCCTCGTAACTGCTGCGGCTACATCCACACGTACGCCGTTCCCCAACTCTCCCGGGCAAGGCGTTCCACGCGCGCTACCTCGGACGGATCGATCTCCTCCCGGTCGGCAATGTTCAGCTCGTTGTAGTGGAACGCGTAGAGTCTTGCGGCAAACTCGTGGAACGGCAGCGACGACTCCCCGGCCACCTCGCCGTTGCCGAATACCGTCGGCTTGATCCCCTGGCCCCAGTCCTGCCGCCCCTCGTTGTTCGGATTCAGAAAATATGCCCGGTACGCGCCGCCGGGTCCCCGGTCGACGCGAAGCAACGACACCGCGTGGAATCCAAGCAGCACGCCGTGGGAGGAGGTGATGAATATTCCCACCGGATTCGGATAAATCAGATTGTGCCCGCCGTTGTAGTCGGGATGATGCGACGCGTAAAACGTTCGTACGAATTCCCCGTAATTCGTAATCGACTGCGTGATGTAATTGAACGCGGAACAGAACCCTGTTTGAATCCAGTGACCGTACAGGGCGGGGTTGACGAATTTGTGCGGATCCTCGCCCCGGATCGACGCACGCCGCATCATCTCGTTGTAAATCCTGTCGAGGTGGGGTACGAGGACGATCGACACCGGATCCAGATCGTAGTCGAGTTCCTTTGCAAGCCCCAGCTGCAGATCCTTGCTCAGCAAGACCTTCCCCTCGAAGTGATAATCGAGGTTATTCGTTTCCGCCGCGGTAATGATCATGGCGAGCAGCTTGCCCGGCGCGTGCTGACTCCACAGCGAAATTCCGCGAGCGGCCTGACACGTCGGGTTCATTCCCTGGCCGATCCCGAGCGGCTGTCCGAGAACGCCGATCGTTCCGGCAATCAACAGCTGTTTCGCAGGCAGATCGCGGCCGTCATCACTGCCCCGGAGAATATTCTTCCGGACCTGCGGATCCAGACGCGCGGACATCAGTCGGTAGAGACCCTCTTCGACCGGCTGCCGCGAGAGCAGACCACGCTTGAGCAGCCGCGAGAGTCCATAGATGCTCTGTGCGGTCGACGGGAAGATCGCGGCCTCGACCAGCTCCAGCACCGAATCGCGATGCTTCGCCAGCTCCGCGGCGCCCGCGGCATCCAGTCCGAGGGCATCGGCGAGCACTACGTGGTGCGGGACGATCACCTCATGCAGGAACACGGCGTGATGCTCGCAGACCACGCCCGTGCTGTTCATGCTCTCGCCCAGCAGGCGGGCCTCGCGTTCGATCGCCGCGCTGTCGGCCGACCGCAGCCAGCGGCGATAACCTGCGTGATCGGGATGCTCCGCGATCGCGTCGGTCGGTGCGCCGACGGCGCGAAGGAACTCGGCCAGACGTCGGTCGGCTGCGTCCTCATCATTCAGGGTGAAGCGTTCGCGGATCAGTCGAAGGATCTCGCGGACGCGGCCAGTGGAGATCGGACGCTGTGCGGCGATCATCTCCACCTCCTCGGCCAGCCGGTGCTTGATGGAATCCAGCGGAATATGATCGAGGATCACCTGGAACAGTTCGCGCGCGATCTCCGTCGCACGCGCCTCCGCGCGGTTGATGCGCCCCTCCTCGGTCTGTTCGCCGAAGATTACGCTCAGATTCTCGGTCAGCACTTTTTCCAGGAAATCCCGCGCATTGTCCTGGGTGATTCGCTCCGAGGCGATATCGCCGTTGGCAAACGCCAGCATTCGGAGTTCGCTCACGACCTCGATTGTCGCCGTCGGAGGTCCCGCGCGGAGCGTACCGCCGACGAGGGAGGGCACGAGCCGATCGGGTGCCTCCCAGACGGTTCCCGCGAAGATGCCGGCGTCGATCAGAGTGGAAATCCGGTTGTAGAGGTACTCGATTCCCGCGCGCGAGCGCACGAGCACGTCGATCTGCCCGAGCAGCTTCTGCGCAAACGGCTCCTTGATCGTCGCCGCGCGAAGCTCCTCGAGAGCGTCGTCGAATCGATTTCGTGTATGCTGCTGGACGGCGGTACTCGTGTGCATTCGCGGATACGTGTATGAGAGGTCGGTGCCGGACACTCCGGGCTTCGACGGCCGAGTCGGGAAACCCGTCTGACGCGCGTTCCGATTCAGCCGAGCCGGGGACGCCGTTCGCCCCCGGAACGGAAGGCCGGAGTCAATGAAACGAGGAACGATCGGCGGAAGCTGCGGTCGGGATTCGGTCGCGCCACAAGGGCCTCGGGAGTGACCCTGCTTCCACAGCGACGCTCGCTCCCGTATCGATTTCCTCGACCGCGGCGATGAATCGCCGCGGATATGGGCAGAATCGGGATGCTCGGACCTGGCGCCGGTCCTAGACGTAGAAGGCGACGCCTTCGTAGTGGAGGAGTATCTCGCGCATGCGTTCGGGGTCGGGCCCGCGGAAGAAGACGGTGCCGAAATGGTTGCCGAAACCCTCGCGTGCCTGCACCTTCTGCTGGCTGATCGGCGGCACGAGCGTGTGCTCGACGTAGTACGGATCCTCGAGCAATTCATCGGGAATTTCCAGCCGCTCGATCTGTCCCTCCTCCGGATAGACCATCACGCATCCCCAGTAATCCTCCGGCTTGTATTGCGCTGAAGGCAGCACCGCGGCGATCTCCTCGGGCGTCGCCTTCGGGTCGTGACAGAGGATGAACGCGGCGAGCGCGTCGTAGTCGAACGCCTTGGAGGAAAGCTCCAGGATGTGTCCGCCGGGAATTCGCGCAGCGACCTCACCGAAGCTGATTTCGTCGTCGGCGTCGATGAACCACTCGGGATGGATCATTCCGTATTCGATGCCGAACGTCTTGACGAGCTTTTCGACCGCCTTTTTAATTACCGGCCGCTTTGCCTCCAGCTCGGTTCCCGGAGGGGCAAAATTCGAGTGCCCCAGATGCACGTATTCCGTGATGTTGAGGAATTTCACTTCGCCGCCGTGTATGAAGGCCTCGCAGGAGAATTCGCGTCCCGGAAGGTGGCTCTCGATCAGACAGGGGAAGTCGTCGTCGTCGATCTTCAACATGATGTCGGACTGACTGCGAATCAGCTTGTGGCCGACGGTTCCGGCTGCGGCGAAGGGTTTCAGGTGAACCCAGTAGTCCTCCTCTCCCGGCAACTGCAGCTGCGCCTCGTTGAGGCGTTTGAGGAATGTCTGCACCTGCTCGCGCGTAAAGACCTCTTCGAAGAGACCGACACGCAAACCACCGAGCAGAGCCTTGCGCTTCATCATGGCCTTGTTGCGGAAGAGCAGCGCGCGGTTGAGCACGCGCGGATCGTTGCGGTAGATCGAGTTGAGCGCCCCGGCCCATTCGACCGTCTCCTCGAACAGCGGCACGGCGACATCGACGTCGTACTCCCTGAGTCGTTCTGCGAGCAACAGGGAGTTCGACTGATCGCTCCACTCGTTGAAATTCCACGGAACGAAGGGTATGTCATGTTCCCGTGCATAGCTTTCGAAGTCGGGGAACGAAACGACGACATACGGCCGACCCAGTTTCCGTGCACTCTCGATCACCTGCAGACTCCAGCCCAGCAACGCAAAACAACCAGCCATGAGACACTACCTCCATTCTCTGTGATAGGTGTGGACAGCAACCCGTCCGAACAACAACCGCCCCGCAGCACCCCCGCCATCGAATCGCCCCCCGCCACCATCGAATCCCGCAATCACCGCCATCGAATCGACACCCCCGCCACGAAAGAGATTACGCAACGGCAAACAGGGGGCCAAATCGCGAGGTCCGGCGGTGGACGCTCCGGCGGTCGCAACCGGTCGGATGCGGGTACCGTAGCGAACTTCGCTGCGGCGCGCTACATTGCCGCTCATCCTCTTCATGCAACGATGGAGTATCACGATGCGAAACCGGAATCCGCTTGCCGTCCTCTTCCTGCCGTACATCACGTTCGGGATCTACTCGCTGATCTGGATGGTGCAGACCAAGCGCGATCTCAACGAAATGGTCGGCACCACGATCCCCACGTCCTGGCTGCTGATCGTGCCGATCGCCAACCTCTTCTGGTTGTGGAAATACAGCGAGGCGGTCGAGGAGCTCACGTACGATCAGCGCTCGGCGCTCGGTACGTTCCTCATGGTCTTCTGCCTGGGATTCTTCGGACTCGGCCCGGTCGCCATGGCAATTCTCCAGAGCACGTTCAACGGATATCCTGCCGAACTCGAGGGCGTCACCCGCATCCGCATCGGCGAGAGCGACGACGACGTCACGGTCTACCACGTACGGTAACGGCGGAACGAGCCGAACGCGTATATTCGCGGCCACCCCACCTCCCCCAGACCCGTCCGAATTTTTGATTTCGGTCCGACGTGCTGTTGCTGCCCGCCGGGTGGTTGCTTCCCATTTCCCACCCGGTCGTCCGCTGCCGTTCCTCCACGGCACGACCCCTACCATTCCGATTGTCTCATTCCGAGGTCTTCCATGCGCTTCTTCCCACGCCTTACCGCACCGATCATCGCACTGGTGATCGTGGCCTCGTGCGCGGCGTCCGACCTGTTCGCTCAACCCGTGCTCAACGGATACGCCGTCGGCACCTGTTACTCCGGCGCCAACCCCGGACACTTCGTCATGGGGCTGATGGATATCCGGAACGCCAACCTGCAGCCGCTCAACGCCAACTGGATGCCTCCGGGTTCGCATGGCCCAACCGCCAATTGGACCGCTACCAACCTTGGCGAGATCTTCGGCATTGCCTTCGATGCCGCAGGCAATTTCTACGTGACCGCCACCGGCGTCTATGCCCAGAGCGCGCCTCCGAACGGACCCGGCGGCTCGGGCGCCATCTACAAAATCGATGGCGTCACCGGTATGATCACCAACTGGGTCACGACCGTCTATTCCCCCTGCGCCGCGGTCAACGGCACGACCACGTTGCCCAACGACTCGGTCGGTCTCGGCAACATTGCCTTCGACGCAGCCCACAACCAGTTCTTCGTCACGAACTTCGAAGACGGCAAGATCTACCGGATCAACATGGCGGGCGTGGTCCAGGATTCATTTGATCCCTTCTCCCCCGACGGCTGCGCCGCCGGTATCGCTCCGCTCGGCGAGCGTGTCTGGGGCATCGGCGTCTATAACGATACGGTCTACTTCTCCCGCTGGGTGGAGGATCAGGGATGGGGCCACTACAGCGCTGCGACTGCAAACGAGATCTGGTCGGTCGCACTCGATGGCTCCGGCGATTTCACCGGCAGCGAACAGCTCGAGATCTCCCTGCCGTCGCTTGGCGGAAATCAGTACTCCAATCCCGTCTCCGACATCGCCTTCAACGGCTCCGGTCGGATGCTCCTGGCCGAACGCTCCATGTCCGGACAGTCCAACAACCCGCTCTACCCGAGCGCCCATCAGTCCCGGTTGCTGGAATACGTCGAGACGGCCGGCACCTGGGTGCCGAGCTCCAATACGTTCTCGGTCGGTGCGTATTCCGTGGGAAATAATTCCGCCGGCGGCTGCGATTACGGATACGGTTCCGTTGATCCCAATACACGTCTGCCCGTCGATTGCGACAGCGCCGTCTGGGTCTCCGGCGATGCGCTCCACTACGCGTTCGGTGACTACATCTACGGCTTCGCGCGCATACCCGCCAGCGGCGGAGGCGCAGCCCAGAGCGTCTTCATCGACGCCGATGGCGATGTCACACAGGTCGATAAGCTGCAGATCGGCGATATCGAGGTGTTCAAGAACTGTGGAATTCAAAGCCACGATATCTGCGACAGCATTCGCGTCAATGCGAAAGCCGTTCAGGGCGCCGACGGTTCGAAAATGTGCTGCTGGGAACTGACCATCACCGGAATTACGCCTGGTGCGTTCAGCTCCATTTCGGGACAGCTCCTCTCATCGGGCGTCGCCTTCACCGGCGTCATCGGTCCGAGCGGATGGAACGTTACCAATTCGGGTACGATGGCGACGTGGGATTCTGCAGGTACGATTCCGGGCGGTACCGTTACCGGACTTCGCTTCTGCATGTATTCCACGGTGTCACCGCCGGAACTCGTCGAAGTCTCCTTCCACGCTGCCGATGGAACTGTCTGCAAGGACACCGTGATGTTCGACTGCCCGGCAATGCCGCCGCCAATTCCGCCGTGCATTTCGCTTGGTGATACGACCATCGACTGTCAGCAGAGCGGCCCGAACGGGTCCACCTACGACCTCTCGTTCACGGTTACGAACAACAGCGCGTTCTCGCTGCCGCCGTACACGCTGCCGGCGGAGAACGTGGCTGCCTATCCGATCACGGGCGGCGTGTACGTCACACCGATGCTCGTGCCGCTCTCGCCGACGCTTGGGTACGGCTCCACCTCGGGTGCGCTCCACTTCACCATCAGCGGGCCGAATGCGGTGCCTGGAGCGACCGTCTGCATCGTGGTGCAGATTCACGGCAAGAAACTCCAGCAGGATTTCCAGTGGTGCTGTCCACCCGACACGCTCTGCATTACGCTGCCGAGCTGCCACGACTGCTGTGACAGCGTCGACTTCCTGATACGGCAGACGAAATTCCGGCAGATCGGAAACGGCGCGGCCAATCTCACTTCCAGCGTCACCGTGACGCCGGGTCCGATCATGTCGGCCTCGGCGACCATTCTCAGCGTCAATCGAAGCGATCAGTGGTGTCCGAAATTCGTCAACGGGCAGTGGTCGTATGTGAATAACGGCGGTGGTGGTGCAATGGCAGCACTGATAACCGGCGCGGCAATTTCGCCTTCGCTCCCGTTGAACTCCGGAATTACGCCTCCGACGGCGCAGGTGAGCTGGGGCAATGTGCCCGCCGGTGTGAATTATGCCGGAGGATCGATCGGACTGCAGCTGGCCTTCCCGGGTTCCTCCCTCGGATGGCGCTGCCGCGATACGATCAAGGTGTGCGTGCGCTATACGTTCACCGATACCCTCTGCCGCACCTGCGATACGACCGTCTGTTATACGCTGGAGCGCACGGGCACGATCGAGATCATCGGTCACAATGGTGGGCCGAAACTCGTGACGCGGCTGACCGATTCGCCGATCAATGGCGGACTCGGACCGGATGGAGGGCAGAAGGCGGACGTCGAGGAAGCCGGCCCCGGACTGTCGATCGACATGTCAGGTCCGACTGCTGGAACACTGGCACTGGCGCACTGGTGGCAGGACGATCTGCCGGGTGAACCGCAGATCGAGCTGACCTCGATGAGTCTGACGCCGGAACCGGGCGTGGAGATTTCCTCGATCAAGGCACAGGGCGGAACGGCATCGGGGAACATCGTCGACCACACTGCGACGATTGGGCTCGACCTCCGTAAGGGCGACACCGACAAATTCGATCTGTCGTTCCGGAATCCGGACGGTCGCGGCTATTTCCTCATGCGTGCGTATTTCCATTACGTGGACGTGGCTGATCGCAAGGACACGATGGTTTCGCGCGAATACGTACTGGCAGCGGTTTCGACCGGCGACGGCGGCGACATCGTCGACGCGGATGCGAAGACCACGCGGCCGGTCGGCGTTCGCACGTTCATGTTGTATTTCGTCAATGCGAACGTATTGCAGCGTCCAATTGCGCAGGTGGATCTGACCGTCAGTGAGGAGGGTGTGGACAATCCACAGATCCTCGCGGTCGGACCGCCGAACGGCGTAACGGGCCGCAGCGTGTCGATGGAGGTCGTGGAGAATGGCAGCCGGAAGGCCTCGCACGACGTGGCGATGAATGCGGTTCGCAACCTGAAGGCGATCGCGGCACCGGGCGATTCGATCGTTCCGATCTTCATCACGATCGCGGGTGTGGCCGACAATCCCGTGAAGATCGGGTACACGACGCAGGACGAGGACGGCAACACGATCAGCATGGGTGAATTCACGCTGACCGATCCGCTGAAGACGTCGAGGGTCGACGACCCGTCGGATCGCATCGTGACGGGAACGGGCGTGGAACTCTTCCCGATCGTTCCGAATCCTGGTTCGGGCGACCGCACCATCCGCTTCCGACTCTCGGGTGGGGCGCAATCGGTGACGATTGCACTGTACGACGCGGCGGGTCGCGAGGTCACGCGACTGCTGACCAACGAGGAATTCGGAGCGGGAGAGCACACGCTCATCTATCCGGCGGCCGAGCTCCCGAGCGGGAATTATCGGCTAGTGGTCAAGACGCGTTCGGCGACCGTTTCCGAGGGAATGACGGTCGTCAACTGATAGCAGTCGGTTGATGTACGGCGGCTCCGGAGTTCCGGGGCCGCCTTTTTTTTGGGGTCGCCGGAAGCACCCCACCGAAACTGCTGCTGGCGCTGCAACCACCACCAATTCGTCCCGGTCGTCGGCCTGTATCCCACCACATCGGCCGAGGTGCGCGCGCCGTGCTACCCCTTCTGCCGATTCCGGCGATCCGCAAACCGGACATTCCGTGTCCGGTCATTATATCACGGCCCATAACTTTCATGCGGTTCGTTCGTCGGCAATCATTCGACGATGCCGCTGATTCAGCAAACGTGGGTCCTTGCGAGCCCAAGTCCGTCCGCGCCCGCAACCACCACTCATTCAATTGAATTCAACCGGAATTTCATCAAGTCGCAGCAACGCAGAATTTCCCCCTATGAACGTCTCCTGGAGCAATTCACCTCTATGGGTGTCGCAGATAATTGCAATCATATTCACAGGTATAGTCACTCTCTTCATATTCGCACATGGTACACCGCTGGAACGAGCAATTGAATTCGGCGCATTCATGTTGATACTGCAACTCACGTCGAATTTCCTGATTCATCCAACGCGGCAACCGTCAAAGTCCCTGGAATGGACGGTTGCAATCGTTTCGACGGGAGCATTTCTTGCCGTGTGGACGCTCTTCGTCGGCCGTGATGCGATAGATCCGGGTTTGTACATCGGCCTGCTCATCGCCTTCGCCCTCTACCGTCGCATGCGACATCAGCAGCGAGTGAGCGACCGGGTCAGGGCTCCGGGATTCTGGAACGAGGAGAGTTGCTCATGACCGGGGGCACGACGGTGCCCTGCGCCCACGCCTCCCTGCGCGACGTGTCATCCTGAGGCCAGCCGCCCCGCTGCAGCAACTGCCTCCGCTGCAACCACTGGCGCGCTGGGCGAAGGATCTCGACGGCGATGCCTTCCTCGTCGGTGATGAGCTCGCGACCGATTGCTCCGATCCGCGCCGGCACCCCTCCGCGAACGAACGGAATGGCCTAGGTTGTGGACGTGATCGTCTCTCGCAGATCCCATCGCGTCACCAGGTCCGGCTCGCCCTTCGGAGCGGTGCAGCACGACCGCACGAATTCGTCTTTGCCGTTCCAATGATTCTCCTCCACACCTCGTTCGTCGATCGACTGTATCTCTGGACCGAGGCGTCGGTCGATGATCGCCTCGCGCCGATACGGTCGACCCCGGTGCGGGGTCGCTCCGGCGTTGCTCATACCCGACATCGCCGCTTCCCGTTCGACGGTGGCGCGCCCGCTCTGCTGCATGCTGCCACGGAACTCGATGCAGCAATCGGCACTGATCGAATTCTCGACGCCATCATTCACCTGCCCACGCGCCGCGATCAGCCCATTCCCTCCTCGTCGCTCGTTGCCGAACCAATTGCATCCAAGGCACGACCGCGCTTCCGGCCGTTCGCGCTCGCCGTGCTCGAGCTGGATGAGATCGAATCGCTCGCAGTGCTCGAGCATGCGACCGACGGCGAACTTCTCGCGCCGGGATTGATCGCAGGTTCCACCCTCCTCTACTGCGTCGAAGTCTGCCGCCTCGCCACCCGACTCGTCGTCCGCCAACGGTACCTGCCCGGCGTCGTCGCCATCGGCGATGACTGGTTCGCGCGCTGGGAGCCGGTACTGCTCGACGCGGAGGACGCGCGTCGTTTCGTTGAGCTCGAGCGTTCGATGCCCGACGCGCTTCGCGCGCTGACGCCGCCCGGCCACGGCTCGAGCGGTCCTCCCGCCACTCCCCGCGGCGACGTGCTCCACGAACTTCTCGCGACGTTCATCGATGCGCTCGTGCGCCGGAGTCTGGACGACATCGAATACCGGAACTGGCGACAACGCCTGGGAGTCGATGGCAGCCGACAACCGTTTCGGCGCGCGACGGTGTTCGAGAGCATCGACGATCAGTGGCACGCGACGCTGATGATGCCCACTGCGACGAACGCGCCTCTGCGTGTGAGCGCCGAGGAAATCGACGAGTTCCGTTCGCGCCTCGAGTCGTGGAAGCGGCCGCTGGCACTCAACCTCGCCGCGTCGACCCGCCTCTGCTTCCGACTCGAAGAGCCCCCCGAGCAGGCGCCGAGGAGTCGGTGGCGCGTTCGTTACCTGCTGCAGTCGGTCGAGGATCCCAGTCTGCAGGTGCCGGTGGCCGATCTGTTTTCGCAGCACCGCGGCCAGCAGAGCAGGACTGCGCGCGATGCCGCCGCGCTCCTTGGAACCACCTCGCGAGAGTATGCACTGAGCGCCCTCGGTTCCGCCTCGCGCCTGGTTCCCGAGGTGGAACGGAGTCTGCATGGTTCGATTCCCGATGGCTATACGCTCGACATTCATGGTGCGTACGAATTCCTGCATCGCCACGCACTGGCGCTTCGCCAGGCCGGATTCACCGTGATGCTCCCCTCGTGGTGGAGCGGTGTCGGCACCCGGCTGTGTCCCCGCGTGCGCGGCAGCGTCACCGCTCCAGGTATCTCGGCACCGGGCGGACTCTCGCTCGATGCGATCGCTCGCGTCGACTGGACGGTGGTGCTCGGCGACGAGCCGATGTCGATGGCGGATCTGCGACGTCTTGCGCGACAGAAGGCGCCGCTGGTGCGGCTTCGCGGCTCGTGGGTCGAGGTCGATGCCCAACAGATCGAGGCGGCAATTGGACGACTGAAAGAGCGGTCTCGGGAACTCACCGTCCATGATGTCATCGCCACGCGCTTCGGTACCGCTCGCGCAATGGTCGATCTCGATGTCGAATCGATCGATGCCAACGGCGTCCTCGGCGAGTTCATCGAGCGCCTCGAAGGACGACGACCCGAAGCTCTACCGGTGCCCGAGGGTTTCGTCGGCACCCTTCGCCCCTACCAGCACGTCGGGTTCTCCTGGCTCGGGTTCCTCTGTCCGTACGGTCTCGGTGCCTGCCTGGCCGACGACATGGGACTCGGCAAGACCATTCAGACGCTGGTACACGTCGCGAGCGAAATCAGATACGGCGAGAATCGACCGGTGCTGCTCGTCTGCCCTACCTCCGTGATGGGCAACTGGGCGAAGGAAGCCGAACGATTCACTCCGGACCTCGACGTGATGATCCACCATGGCACCGGTCGAACAACCGAAGCAACTTTCGTCCGGGAGGCAGAGCGTCATGCGATGGTGATCACCAGCTACGGGCTGCTGCATCGCGACCTGAGGCGTCTGGCCGCCGTCGACTGGGCGGGCGTGGTGCTCGATGAGGCGCAGAACATCAAGAATCCCAATACGAAGGTGGCTCGCGCTGCCCGGTCGCTGGCCGCCGGCTACCGGATCGCCCTCACCGGCACGCCCGTGGAAAATCACGTGATGGACCTCTGGTCGATCATGGAGTTCCTCAACCCCGGGTTCCTCGGTTCGCAGACCTCGTTCCGCCGGGATTTCTTCATGCCGATCCAGATGGGCCACGACCCCGACGTCACCGCGCGTCTGCGCGCGCTCACCGGTCCGTTCGTCCTGCGACGCGTGAAGACCGACCGTTCGATCATCGCCGATCTTCCCGAAAAGCAGGAGATGAAGGTCTTCTGTACACTGACCCGGGAGCAGGCGACGCTCTATCGTGCGGTGGTCGATGAAATGACCGGTGCGCTCGACGACGTCGAAGGAATTCAGCGTCGGGGAATCGTGCTCGCCGGCTTGTCGAAACTGAAACAGGTGTGCAATCATCCCGCGCAATTCCTCGGCGACAACTCGCGTATCGAGGGACGCTCCGGCAAGCTCACACGCCTGGTGGAAATGCTCGAGGAGATCGTCGAGTCCGGCGAACGCGCGCTCGTCTTCTCCCAGTTCGCCGAGATGGGAGCGATCATCAAACGGCACATCGAGCAGACGCTCGGGGTCGAGACGCTCTTCCTGTACGGCGCGACCAGCCGAACGAAGCGCGACGGGATGATCGAGCGCTTTCAGTCGGGAAATGGTGCACCGCCGGTATTCGTGCTTTCGCTCAAGGCAGGCGGTACGGGACTGAATCTGACGGCCGCGAACCATGTGTTCCATTTCGATCGGTGGTGGAATCCGGCGGTGGAACAGCAGGCGACCGACCGGGCGTTTCGAATCGGTCAGACGCGCAACGTGCAGGTGCACAAATTCCTCTGCGTGGGAACGGTGGAGGAGCGCATCGACGAAATGATCGAACGCAAACAGGAGGTCGCCGAATCGATCGTCGGCAACGGCGAGGGCTGGATCACCGAGCTCTCCACCGATGAACTGCGGTCGATGCTTCGGCTGCGGCGCACTCCGTAATTACCCCATCTATCAATTCCAATCGAACGTCCAATGTCCTCCTGGCATCGCTATTACCCGCCGTCCCGACCGCGTGAAGTGAAGGGTGGAATTCGAGCCCGATCGAAGCACGGCGCGTTCGGCGGAACGTGGTGGGGTCGGCGGTGGGTCGAGTCGATCGAACGACTCGACGATGGCGGTCGGCTCGACCGTGGACGCAGGTACGCACGCTCCGGACAGGTCATGTCCATCGACATCGACAAGGGGATCGTTACTGCCCGCGTCCAGGGTTCGCAGGCGACGCCGTACACGGTCACCATCACCGTGCCGCGGCTCAACGACAGGGCATGGCGGCGGCTGACGAATGCGCTTGCGAAGGAGCCGCTGCTGGTGGCGCAGCTGCTTGCCGGACAGATGCCGGAGGAGATCGAGCGCGTTCTCACCCGCGTAAAACTGAAGCTCTTTCCGGCACGTCGGACGGATCTGGAGAGCGACTGCACCTGCCCTGACTGGGCCAATCCATGCAAGCACATTGCGGCGGTGTATTACCTGCTGGCCGAAGAATTCGACCGCGACCCATTCCTCCTGTTTCGGCTCCGTGGCCGCGAACGTGCGGAGATCATCGCGGAGACCGCGCCACGGGAGGTCGAGGGCGCCGTCGAAGCACTGCAGGAGGTGACGCGCAGACCGGAGCCGATGATCGCCGAGGCATCTGAATTCTGGGGACCGCCCGAATTCCCGCCCGAGCACACCGCCGAGCTCGACGTTCCGGAAACCGCGGCAGCGCTGGCGCACAGTCTCGGTGGCTTCCCGTTCTGGCGCGGTGGCGATCCAATGCCCGACAGTATCGAGGAGGTCTATCGGATTGCGTCCGAAGATGTTGTCGAGCGGATCGTGGACGAGGGTGAGTTGCCGACTGCCGACAGTTTACCGGAGGCCTGAAGGGCCGACATATCGGTCTGCGGAAGGTGCGCGATTTTGTGCCCGATCCGCGTTGAGTTGACGTCGGGTCGTCACCCGATCCTCGCCCCTTCCGCGCAGGTTGAAACCTGCGGCTGCCGGTTCGCTGCGCGAACCGGGGGAGATGCCGGACATGCGATTCTGTGTTGGTCTGATTGTCGGACGGGCGCGTGGCTGCACATCAGAGGCCCACGATCGTCCAGCGCATGCCGCGCTCCCGCGACGGCTCCGCCGTCGCGGCTGAACACGCCATCACCCCTCAATCGTTCAACCCCTTCCCGCCCATGATTCTCTCGCGGTGCTTCTCGATGCGCGCGGCTCGGGTTTTGGATTGTTTGGCTGAGGCGAAGCGCCGTCACCCGCCGGTGCGCAGGCCCGGACCCTCGTATCAACCCCGATTTGTCTATCGGTACTGTGGCGGATACCGTCGAATTCAATCACCGCCTCCCTGGCCGTTCGGTATTGGCCCCGTAGATTTCGCTCCGCCCCCTCCAACCCACTCCGCACCCGACCATGCCTGAGCAGCTCCCTCCCGGCCTCTACGACGCCATCATCACCGAACGCCTCGATGCCGCGATCGCTGGACTCGAGGCGCTGCGTGCTGAAATCGGCGCGCTCGACGCCGGTACATCGCACCTGTATTTCGCTCAGCATTTGAAACGAGAGCTCGAGGCGGCGCTCCGCGAGTTCCCGGAAGGCGAACGGGTCGGTCGGCAATTGGAGCTGTCCAATCGAATCATCGCACTGTTGGCGGCCGAGTTTCCGGGGCATTATTCGGACGAGGATCACCTCACGCAGCGGTTGCTTCGCGCGCTGTATCGCGCAAACCCATCGGCACTGGCGCCCACGAAGGCACCGCAGCGGCCCGGAATTCCGCTCTCGCAATCGGAGCTGCTGGTCAACGCTCGGCAGGAGCATCGCATCGGATATGAGATCGACCGTGAGATCCGCTCGGCCGATAGAATCGATCTGCTCTGCTCGTTCATCAAGTGGTCCGGCCTGCGGTTGATCCAGGATCCGCTGCGCGAATTCTGCTTGCGCGATGGTCGGCTCCGTATTCTCACCACCGTCTACATGGGCGCCACCGATCGGCGCGCGCTCGATGCGCTCGTGGATATGGGCGCCGAGGTGCGTGTCTCCTACGACACCCGGCGAACCCGTCTGCACGCGAAGGCATGGCTGTTCCATCGGAATTCAGAGTTCACCACCGGATACATTGGCTCCTCAAATCTCTCGGCGGCGGCGCAGACGGACGGCCTGGAGTGGAACGTTCGGATCTCGGCGGTCGACTCGCCGCGGATCGTGAAGAAATTCGATGCGACGTTCGATTCGTACTGGAACGACCCGGAGTTCACTCGCTACACCGCAAGTGATGACGATCGGAAGCAGTTCGACGTCGCCGTTCGCCGCGAGACCGTCGACGATGAAGGCGATTCCATCGCGTACTTCGATATCCGTCCCTTCCCCTATCAGCAGGAAATTCTCGAACGCCTCGATGCCGAGCGGCGCGTCCACCATCGCAACGCGAACCTGGTCGTTGCGGCGACCGGCACCGGGAAGACCGTGGTTGCCGCGCTCGATTACAAGCGGATGGTGGAGGATCGCGGCGATCGATCGCTGCTGTTCGTTGCTCACCGTCGGGAGATCCTCCGACAGAGCCGTTCGACGTTCCGGCAGGTGCTGCGGGACGGCAATTTCGGTGAAGAATTCTATGACGGCACGCGTCCCGAAGAGGGACGCCACGTGTTTGCGTCGATCCAGTCACTGGCGAACCTGGATCTCTCCACCGTCGATCCCCACACGTTCGACGTGCTGATCGTCGACGAATTCCATCATGCCGCGGCCGCCACCTATGATCGAATTCTCCAGCATTTCAAACCGGAGATTCTGCTCGGTCTGACAGCCACACCGGAACGGGCGGACGGAGGCGACATCCGGACGTGGTTTGACGGACACATCGCCGCCGAACTTCGACTCTGGGATGCAATCGATCGCGGACTGCTCGCTCCGTTTCAGTACTTCGGCGTGCACGACGACGTCGACCTGTCGCACGTGACGTGGACGCGAGGTCGCTACGACGAGGGTGAGCTCGAGCATCTCTACACCGCGAACGACGCTCGCGTGAACATGATACTCCAGGCGACCCAGGACCGGATAGCCGACCTGCGCACGATGCGCGCGCTCGGCTTCTGCGTCGGTGTGTCGCACGCACGGTTCATGGCCGAGCGATTCAGCCGCGCGGGCATCCCATCGATGGCACTGACGGCCGACACGCCGAAAAGCGATCGCGACGATGCCGTCCGCCGCTTGCGCAAGCGAGAACTGAACGCACTGTTTACGGTCGATCTGTTCAACGAGGGCGTCGATATACCTGAGGCGGATACCGTTCTCTTCCTGCGTCCCACCGAGAGCGCCACGGTCTTCCTCCAGCAGCTCGGACGCGGACTCCGACTGCATGAATCGAAGGAGTGTCTGACGGTGCTCGACTTCATTGGCAATGCGCGTCGTGAATTTCGGTTCGATGCACGGTTCCGTGCGCTCACCGGCTCGACGCGTCGCGAACTCGAACAGCAGATCGAGTCGGGGTTCCCACTCCTCCCGTCGGGCTGCGCTATTCAACTCGACCGCGAGAGCCGCGACGCAGTGCTCGAAAACGTGAAGCAGGCGATCGGCGCGAAGAAGAATCAGATGGTGTCGGAACTGAAGCGCCTCGGACCGGCGACAACGCTGGCAGAATTCGTACGGGAGAGTGGACTCGAGTTGGAGGATATCTACCGGGGCCACCGGTTTTTCGCCGACCTGCGCCGTGCCGCTGGATTCGACGTCCCGCCGCCGGGTCCGAACGAGGACAAACTCGGCGGGGCCCTTGGACGGATGCTGCACCTGGACGATCCCGATCGCATCGCGTTCTACCAGCGATTTCTCTCCACGCCGCAACGAATCGATCGATTGCAGGAATTCGAACGCCGTCAGTTGATGATGCTGCTCTGCACGATGTTCGGCCCGAACGCTGCCGGCGCATTACCAGCACATTCCGAGCTGATTCGGAAACACCCGGCGATTGTCGGAGATCTCCTCGACCTCCTTCCGATGCTCCACGACCGCGTCTCGCACGTCCCGCTGCGGACGACAATTCCGGCGGATATTCCGCTCTACCTGCACTGCAGCTACAGTCGTGATGAGATCATGGCAGCGTTTGCCGACGTGCGGAACGGCGTGCTGTCGCAGCCGCGTGAGGGTGTGGTGTTCAACAAGGCAAGCAGGTGCAACCTGCTCTTCGTGACGCTGAATAAATCCGACAGGGAATATTCTCCATCGACGATGTACGAGGACTACGCAATATCGCCCTGGGAATTCCATTGGCAGTCGCAAAGCACGACCCGGCCGGAGAGCGAGAAGGGACGGCGACATGTCGCACACGACGAACTCGGCATCACGCCGCTTCTCTTCATCCGCGTGTCGAAGCGCGACGAGAACGGCGTGACGATGCCGTACATATTTGCCGGGCCGGTCATCTGCGAGCACCATGAAGGCGCACGCCCGATGAACGTCATCTGGAGACTTCAGACGGCAATGCCCGCCGATCTGGTGCGAACTGCGGGAGTGGCAGTGTAGGCCCTGTCCGACGCCCGTCCTGCAGGCCGGAGCCGGCCGCTGCATGCCTCGGTCAATCGTTCAATCCCTTCCCTTCCATGATTCTCTCCCTGTGTTTCGTAACGCGTGCCGCGCGCGTCTTCGATTGTTTTGCCGAGGCGAAATGGACGAGGTAGCCCCGCTGCCGTCCCGGGGTCAGGGCTTCGAATGCCGCCCTCAATTCGGCATCGTCGTCGAGTGCGTGCTGGAATTCCTCCGGAACGGGATAGTCCTCCGTCTTCTTGTGCTCCACCTTCAGCCCCGCCTTCTCAACTTCGATGGCCTCGGCGATGTAGCGCCTGATCGTCGGCTCCATCGCCTGGATCTCCGCGAGGTCCCTGAACCTCATCTGTCGGCCCGACTGGACGTTCTTCGTCTGCTGAATCAGGATGCCGTCGGCGTCCGCCATCAGCGCGCCCTTGAAGAGGAGAAGCGCGCAGTATTGCTTGAACCCGTGGATGAGAACGACGTTGCCGCCGTCTACCGTATAGCACGGATGACCCCACTTGAACTCCTCCGTGAGCGGGCAGTCGAGCAGAATCGACCGAAGCATTTCCATCTCCGCCTGCCACCGTTTTTCACGTGCGAGGAGTGCGTCGACCTTCGAATTCATGGCGTTGAATTATTCGAGGATTGGGACTATGGCGGTAGAGCGTGCAATTGATTCGACCGCTGAATCGGGGATCGGAAGAAGTCGATGAGTTTCATGCGAATTACGCATGGTGCGCCACATTTTACTCCTGGCTCTTCCCCTTCGGAACGGAAAGACTCTGCCAGGATTCGCCCACGAGCATCCGAGCGACGAAGACGATCTGCCCCACGTGATAGGCGGTGTGCGTCATCTGGCGATTGATCGCGTCGACCACCGTGTGCGGTTCGCCGCGGATGGCCACCGTTCGCTCCAGATCCTCCGGCGTCAGCTTCGCTATCGCGTCGAAGAGACAGGTCCATCCCTCGTCCCATCGTTCGAGAAGTTCGGCGCGGGAGGAGAAATCGTCTTCGAATTCACTGTCGCGATTGCGCCACGGTTTCTCTCCATCGGTCGTGAGGAAGTCCGTCCAGCGCGAGATCATGTTGCCAGCCAGATGCTTTGCAATAACGGCCACACTGTTGCTCTCCGGTGTCGGTGCCTCGAACAGGTGCTCCTCGCCCATCTGCGCTATCGCCCTGTCAGCAAGATCCCGGTAGAAATGAAACAGCTTCCCCGCCCCCTGCAGGTAGTTCTCCGATACCATCGTGTCCCTCCATCCTTGGTTTGTATTCGTTCCGAATATGGAACAACGCCGCCCAATCACGAAATTCGCGGCAGCGCTTTCCCTCGCGTTCACCCCCCCTCCGCGCGATCCCCCGCACACGCCGTTCCCCGGCTGTGAACGTCACCGGATGTTCCGGTGCGTCCGCTTCAATTCCTCCGTCCCCGATTGACCATGGCCCAGCGCCTGATGGAAATCGTCGTCCCCGATTCGTCCGCCGATGCGGTCGCCACAATGCTCGTGGGCCATACCGTCGTCAGTGAAATCCACGACCGCGAATCGAACACCCTCTTCGTCCGAGCACTCGTCTCCGCCGAAGGTTCCGAAGAACTGCTCGATGCGCTTCAACAGCGGTTCTCGACGACGCCCCACTTCTCTGTCGTGCTGCTGCCGGTTACCGCCGCGATTCCACACCTGGAAACCGCAACCGAGGAGACCGAGACCGCCGTCGGCTGGAGGTCATTCCGCGTCAGTCGAGAGGAACTCCTTGCCCAGGCCGCCGACAGCATCCGCAGCTCCCCCGTCTTCATCGGTCTCACGGTCCTCTCCGCCGTCGTCGCGTCGATCGGATTGATCACCAACAATCTCGTGGCAATTCTCGGTGCCATGATGATCGCGCCGCTTCTGGCGCCGAACATTACGCTCGCCCTGGCAACCACACTGGGCGATGTGAAGCTGATTCGAGGCGCGATGAAGGCGAATCTGCTCGGTGTTTCCATCGCGCTCTCACTCGCCCTCGCCATCGGCGTGATCTATCACGTCGACCCGACGACGCCGACGATCGCCCAACGTACCGTCGTGTCGTGGACCGATGTCGTCCTGGCACTGGCCGCCGGTGCCGCCGGCGCGCTGGCGTTCACCAGCGGGCTTCCCAGCGTCGTCATCGGTGTCATGCTCGCAGTGGCCCTCCTTCCGCCCGTGGTGAACTTCGGCGTGCTCATCGGTGGAGGATACTTCCACGCGGCGCTCGGTGCGTTGCTCCTCGTGGTCACGAACGTGGTCGCGGTGAACCTCGCCGGCATGCTCACGTTTCTCGCGCAGGGTGTGCGCCCGCGAACGTGGTGGGAAGCCGAGGCCGCGCACACCTCGTCGCGTATCGCCATGATCATCTGGGCAGTGCTGCTCACGATCCTCGCCCTCGTGCTCTTCGTCGCTCAACCTCTGTAGATTGTACCCCGCGATCCGTTCCCTCGTCCCAGATCAGATGCTCAATTCAATGCGACCGATAATGCCGTCACCCGCGTTCCGCACCGCTATCCCGTTCCTGGCCTGTACCGACGTCGATGCCGCAATTGCATTCTATGTGGAAAGACTCGGATTCGAACGCGAATGGACCTGGGGCGACGACGGCGACGGTCCGACCGATGGCGGCGTCCGGCGCGGCGATGTGCGGTTGTTCTTCTTCCGAAATTCCGAAATCGCCAGCCGCGTCCACGGCAGTGAAATCGTCATCGATGTCGACCCGGTCGACGCAGTGTATGCCGAGCATGTCGCGCGCAAGGCCCCGATTACTTCCGAGATCGAGAATCGACCATGGGGCGTTCGGGAATATTCCGTGACCGATCCCTCCGGTTATCGCCTGCGATTCTCCGGTGCAGTGCCGGAATAGCTTGAGAGGGGTAATTGAATTCGATGTTCCGAATTCGACCCTCCAAATTCCACCTCACCTGGAGCCCGGTTCCTCGCTCCTTCCGATTGCCGCCGCATCGGCAAGAACAAGTGCATTGCCGCTTGCGACACGTCCGGCAGGAATCGTCCGATCGCCACGACGCAATCGCGCGAGTGCATCCGCCTTTTCAGCGCCGGTGACGACCCACAGAATCCGTCGAGCACGATCGAGCACCGGATAGGTAATCGTCATTCGGCGGTGGCCGGCGTATTCCCCGGTAATCGCCACGGTCGACTCCGCGTCGAGTACCGGATCTCCCGGAACGAGCGAGGCCGTGTGGCCGTCGGGGCCAAGCCCGAGATGAACGAGGTCGAAGACGGGTGGCGTCCCGACGAGGCGCCCAAGCAATGCCGCGTACTCCGCTGCGGCTGCCGCAGGATCATCCTCATCTACCGGCATGGGATGGATGTGATCGACTGGAATCCGAATGCTATTCAGCAGGTCGCGTTGCAGATGCGTGAAATTGCGGTCCTCGCTGCCCGGTAGTGCGAATCGCTCGTCGACCTGGAAGATGTGCACGAACTCCCATGGAATTTCCATGTCGGCAAGACGGCGGAACATCGGCGCGGGCGTCCTGCCGCCACTGAGCGCCAGCAGGAACGGTCGGCGCTCTGATGCTCGGCGCGCTGTCTCACCGATGGCCTGCGCTCCTCGACGCGCCACCGATTCGATGTCCGGAAATTCCTCGAGATGCAACGCATCGTGCATGGATCATTTCTTCTCGTCGTGACCACCGAACGCGTGACGCATTGCGGAGAGCAGCTGGTTCGCGAAGTCGGCCTCTCCGCGCGAGGAAAATCGCTGGAACAGCGCGGCGCTCAATACCGGTGCCGGAACGGATTCGTCGATCGCCGCCGCGAGCGTCCAGCGCCCCTCGCCCGAATCGGATACGCGCCCGACGAAATTCGAGAGATCGGGCTGCTCGAATAATGCGCCGGCGGTGAGGTCCAACAGCCATGAGCCGATCACGCTGCCGCGTCGCCACAACTCGGCAATTTCTCCAATGTCCAGATCGTATTGATACTGGTCCGGGTGCGCCATCGGTGTGGTCTCGGCATCGGAGGCAACATGGCGACGACCGGCATTGGCGTGACGCAGAATATTGAGCCCCTCGGCATAGGCCGCCATCAGTCCATATTCGATTCCGTTGTGCACCATTTTCACGAAATGCCCCGCACCGGGTCCGCCGCAGTGCAGATATCCATGTTCCGATGTCGATGGCGCGCCCTCGCGGCCCGGCGTTCGCGGAACGGTATCGACCGGGGGTGCGAGCGCTTTGAACACGGGATCGAGCCGCTTCACCGGTTCGGAATCGCCGCCGATCATCTGACAGTACCCCCGCTCCAGCCCCCATACGCCGCCGCTGGTTCCGACGTCGAGGTAATGAATTCCACGTTCGGCGAGCTCGGTGGCTCGTCGGATGTCGTCGACGTAATAGGAATTGCCGCCGTCGATTATCACGTCATTGCTCTGACAGTGCGGAGCGAGCGTCTCGAGGGCCGAGTCGACCGCGCCGGCGGGCACCATCAGCCATATCGCTCGCGGTGGCTTCAGATGCGCGACCAGATCCTCTGCCGAACTGGTGGCGACGGCTCCCTCAGCGGCAAGCGCCTCGACGGCCTCAGGTGATCGGTCGAACACCACGCAGTCGATTCCCGCTCCCATCAGGCGCTTCGCCATGTTTGCGCCCATTCGACCCAACCCGATGATTCCGAGTTGCACGTCCCGATTCTGTTCCATCCGATCCCCGGATTGTGTTTCTGATTCCAGTTCAGCCCGACCATCGTCCCAGACGCGGCGTCCACCGATGAACGCGTTTGCATTCTCACCGAGCCGGACGCCGTCGGGCAGTTTCCCCACGTGTCGTGCATTGCCACCGCCGAGCACAACGTAATCGGGTTCCAGCGCAGCTCGAAGATCTTCGATGACGTCGATCACGCGGCTACGCCACTTCCGCTTGCCCAGCCGACGTCGGCCGGATTTTCCGACGTAATCTTCGTACGTGCGGTGTTTCCGATACGGCAGGTGTCCCAGCTCCATCGGTTCGACGGTGCCGTCGACGACCATTGCGGAGCCGAGACCGGTACCGAGTCCGAGGAAGAGCATGCGCCCGCCCTCGTAGCTTCCGAGCGCCTGCATTGCGGCGTCATTGAGAATTCGAACGGGGCGATCCAGCACGCGGCGGAAATCGAATCCGACCCAGCCCATTCCCAGATGGGCCGGCTCCGCGACGATCCGACCATGGACGACCACGCCCGGATATCCAATGGAAATCACGTCGTACTTCCACCCATCGGCTTCCCGTCTGAGTCCGTCGACGAATTGCTGCGGCGTCATGGAGGAACCGGACGGGAATTTTCGGGTTTCGCCGCCGGGCCAGAGACACAGCTTCACGTGCGAGCCACCGATATCGATTACGAGTACGTTCATGTCGTCGACTTTGGATTGATCCATCCGCCCGAGCCTCGGGCGAGGCGGTCCGCTTCCTCCGGTCCCCACGTTCCAGGCTGATACTGGTGTACGGGTGTCGCCTGTTCGATCAGCGGCTGGACGATGGCCCAGGCGGCCTCGACGGCATCCTGTCGGGCGAAGAGTGCCGCGTCGCCTTCGATGGCATCGCCGAGCAGTCGTTCGTAGGCGCCCATGACATCGCCGGACGCATGGTGCACGAGTGAGAGTTCGGTGGGTTCGCCGACCATTTGCTGTCCGGGCGTCTTGATGCAGGCACCGAGCGCGATGTCGAGGTCGGGATTGAGTCGGAATCGAAAATAGTTGGTATTGCCGCCTGCGAGCGTGGTCAACGGCGGGCGTTTCAATTCCACGAATACCTCCGTGACGGTCACCGGGAGGTTCTTTCCGGTGCGAATGAGGAATGGAACGCCGTTCCATCGCCACGAGTCGATTTCAAGGCGGAGTGCTGCAAAGGTCTCGACGTCCGAACCGGCCGCCACGCCTGGTTCATCGCGATATCCGGCGAATTGACCCTTTACGACGTCATTCGGTTCGACGGGTCGGATCTGGCGGAACACCTTCACCACCTCGTCGCGTGTGGATTCGTTGTAGGTGGTCGCCGGCGGTTCCATGGCAAGGAACCCCACCACCTGCAGCAGATGGTTCTGCACCACGTCGCGAATTGCACCCACCTGTTCGTAGAACGCACCCCGTCCCTGCACACCGAATGATTCAGCCATCGTGATCTGAACGCTTCGGACGTAATTACGATTCCAGATCGGTTCGAGAAACGTGTTGGCGAATCTGAAGACGACCAGATTCTGCACCGTCTCCTTTCCGAGATAGTGATCGATGCGGAATATCGATGCCTCATCGAACACCTCATGGAGCGTTCGGTTCAGATCCTTCGCCGAGGTGAGGTCGCGGCCGAAGGGTTTTTCGACGACGACGCGTGCCTGGTGGGCGCAGCCGGATTCCTTGAGATGGTTCACGACCACGGGAAACATTTCGGGCGGAATTGCCAGGTAATGCAGCGGGAATTCCGCGCCGTCGATTTCCGAGCGCAGGGCCTCGAACGTCGACCGATCGTTGTAATCACCGCCGACGTATCGGAGGTTGTTCGACAACACGTCGAACGCGGCCCGGTCGACACCGCCGCCATGTTCCTCGAGACTCTCACGCACGCGCTGTCGCAGGCGGTCAACGCTCCAATCGGGGCGCGCGACGCCGATGACGGGAATCCGCAGATTGCGGTGACGCACCATCGCCTGCAGTGCCGGAAATATTTTCTTATAGGCCAGGTCTCCGGTAGCACCGAAGAGCACGAGGGCGTCGGATCGTCGGTGTGAATTCATTTGGCTCCTGTAAAAATCAAGTGGGTAGATAGCTGGGGTTGAGCGCCGAGAAATCGAGTTTCCCGGTGAGCAAATAGGTGATGATCTCGAAGGTTTTCATTGTGCTGTACCCACGTGCCTTTCGCTTGGCTGCCTGCACGATCGAGTTGAAGCCTTCGAGGATGCCATTGGTCACCTGGGTGCGCTTCCATCGGACGATTCCGTCACGGTGCTTGCGGATGGTCCTCGCCAGCTTGATGAATGGCTCCAGGCGACTATGCGTCGCCCAGAAGTACCACTTGTCGAGCAGCAGCTCGAAGTCCTCAACGCTCTCGGCCTCGTAGATATCCTGGAAGCTTTCGCGCAGGTGCAGTGCCCGCACGGTCTTGAGCTTCAGCGATGAGAGCTCGAGCTCCTCGATCTCGACACGCTGCTCCTGGGTGAGGTTCTGCCAGTTCTTCAGGAATGAGTAGCGCTTGCGCTTGAGGATCGGGTGCGTCTTGACTTCCGATCGACGCACCTGATCGACGGCCTCGTTGACGAGTTTGAGCACGTGGAAGCGGTCGAAGGTCACCTCGGCGTTCGGAAGATGCTCGCTGACACCCTTGGCGTAGGCCGGCGACATGTCGGCGCTGACCGTCCGGATGTTCTCGCCAGAGCCACCGTGTGCCGTCAGGTCCTCTGCAAAGCGCTTGATCGTCTCGCTGTCCTTGCCGGGCGTGACGAAGATCGTGCGGCGCCGTTCGAGGTCGACGGCGATGGTCATGTAGTTGTGTCCACGCTTCAGCGAGGTCTCATCGACACCGACCTCGGTTACGTCGCTGAAGTCTTCGGCTTCGCGTGCGGCAGAGACGTAGCCGTTGAGAATCGCCCAGATCTTGTGGTCTGAGACGTTCGTCAATCGAGAGACTGCGTGCACGGGCATGTGCGTGGCCAGCTGTAGCAGCAGTGCCTCGAAGAGCAGTGTGAATCCGTTGCCGTGGCCCGCCCACGGCGGCGTGAGCAGTCGTTTGCCCTCGGGCGTATCCAGCCGCGGCACCCAGGCGTGCAGATGGCACTCGTGTTCGAAGAAGTTCAGGTGGCGCCAGGTCTTCAGCTGCGTGTCGTAGGCACCGTAGTCACCTTCGACGCCGGACTCCTCGTCTCGGTAGTGGAACTTGGCGCCTCGACGAAAGTTCAGGTAAATGTCGAGCGATTTGCGATCCGGATCGAACTCGATGCGTTCGATGTACCAGGGATCACGGAGTCCGAGCGCCTGAAAAAACAGATCTTCCACGAGCGGTGCCTTTGAGGGTATGGGATGGACGACTTCGACCGCTGAAGATCGCGTCTACCCACTCACTTCTCAAAGGAGCCATTCATTTGTCGGTCGTCGGGTCGGGAAGTGTTTCGACTGAAACGAGGATTGAATAATCGTGGCCGTCCCATGTATTGCCGTCCGTCCAGTGAAACGTCAGGCGGACGGTCGCGCCGGCCGGCGCGTGCGCCGTGTCGAGATCGGCTACGAATATTCCCAGACCGGTGTCGCGCGTCGGGGTATCCACGATGCGGTTCCATCCATCGCTCGACCAGTGCACGGTTGCCGCGGCAAGGAGTTCCACACGCAGCGTGCTTCCCTTCCGCATTTCGGTGCATTTGTGATTGAAGCGCCAGATGGTGAATCCGGAGGTGACGTTCAGTACCTGATAGCGCTCGACGGGCTGCGGCGGCATGTCGAACACGTGACCGTCGGCGAGGGAACGGCGGAGCTTTATGTATTCCGAATGGGCCCAGACGAGCGGCATTGCCGAACCCGAAGGGCGTCCGGGAGCGAGTTCGCGATCGGGGATCTCCTCGCCGTCCCAGACCTGCTCGGGCAGGAGTCCGCCGTCGCTGGCGAAGCGCGAGAACGTGTTGCAAAGCGACTCAGCGACGGAGCGGCGTCCGGCGGCGAGTTCGTAGTGGGCCCGTTCGCCGGTCAGCAGCGGCCATGGTCGACCGACGCCGGTGCCGTCGAATGGAGCACCGTCGGCATGCTCGCCGTATCCGTCGCCATTGTACCGTTTCCAGACGGGTCCGGCCGGGAGGTCGACCCGCAGTGTGGCGTCGATCATTCGGACGGTATTGACGATGCGCGGGTCGTCTGCCGATCGCAGTCCGAAGCGAACGAGCGCGAGGGCGTCGGGGCTGATGATGGTGGTGGCGGGCGCGTCTGACTCTCCGGGTGGGCGGTTCTTGATCGGGACGAAGCCGGTGAGTGGTGAGGCGGCGTCAGCCTGCTCGGGCGGAGCGATGCGTACGTAGTAGCCGTCGACGCCGACATCGTCGGCGAGGGATGTTGCCTGCACGTACGTCCATCGCTCGATTGAATCGTTCCACGCGTCGGCGGTTTCGCGCAGATAGACGGCAACGGCCGGTTCGCGCTCGTCGGCGAATTCGGCGGCCGCCAGCAGGGCCGCGATCTCGACGGCGAGGGTGAACGGAGCATAGCCGGGGTCCTCTTCCCACCGATCCTGCTGGGTGACCGGACCGTTGCGAGCGATATATCCGGCGGCCCTTCGGATCATTGGCCAGAGGCGGTCGACGGCGTCGGCATCGAGCGCGCCGTCACGAGCGGCCAGTTCGACGAGAAGAATCGGGAACCCCGCTTCGTCCATCTGAATTCCATTCCAGTACGGCGTTCCGTCGAGCCACATATTCTGTGGCCAGTGCCCGTCGGGTTCCTGGGTGACGGCGAGGTATCGGAGCACGCGGCGCACATCGTCGACGGCGCCGGCGGCAAGCAGTGCGCCGGCAGTTTCAACCAGGTCACGCGGCCAGACCAGATGGTAGCCGCCGAGGTCATTGTCGCCCTTTGCCGAACCCCACGGTATCGAGAGACTGGCGATGATGCCGCCCGGCACGTGCTCCGACTGATGGGTTCGCAGCACTGCGGTCGACGTGCGGAAGAGGTCGCGCGACCCGGCGTCGACCGGCTCAGGGACCCGAAGCGTTTGCTGCCAACCCTGCCACTGGCTGCGGTAGGATTCCGACGAGTCTTCGTATCCGTCCCACAGCGCCGACGCGGCGCGATGTGCGGCCTCGTGGGAATTCCTCCCGAATCCGAGAGCCAGCTGACATGCGCCGTCGGTCGGTATGAGTTCCAATTCCCCCGTCAACGCCACGTTCCCCCGTTCAGCGAGATCGTATTCCCACTGCATCGTCCCATGCTCATGCAGGTCGTGCCAGCCATCGGAAGTCCCGACGAAGCCGGCGGAGCGGTGCAGCCAGCGGGTGGAGGTCGCGAGTGCGAGCGCCGATCCGTCGCGTTCGGCGAAGAGCATTGGAATTCCCTTCGCTTCACCGATCCACGCTGTGTTGTCTGCGCCGCCGTCGTTCAGGTGCGGCGCGAGCAGTGCGTATATCCGGTAATCGGCGATGGTGCCGGCGTGGGCGACGAAGCGGATCCGCTGCAGGACGACCTCGCGTCTCGGATCGGCGATGATTTCCTTGGTGATATGGTACCGACCGTGAAGGCAGGTATTGGTGATATGGAATTCGGGGATGCCGTCAGCGACCCATCGCGTTTCGCTGCGGGTGTGGCGCTTCTCCTCGGAGAAGAATCCATCGCGGGCGGTGACGATCAACCCCATGTCGCGGGTGCAGGCCTGGTCTATCCGGGGATAGTAAATCTCATTGAGAATCCCATGGCTGATGGTGAACCAGACACCGCGTTCTTCGCCGAGTGCCGTTCCGACACCGCTCTTCGCGCTCGAGGTCCAGCGGGGAGCGATGCCGGGTGCTCCGGGAGCTCTGCGCATCTCGTCGGGAAATTCAGATTTGCCGATCACGGATCGATGGGTGTGCATTTGATGGTAGACGGCAGATGCGATCTCGGAAGATACTCTTCATTGCCCCACGGGCATCGGAATCAGCGGACATCGTGCGCGGATGCGGAGACGACCGTGGAGTCCGTTTCGATTTCGCATGTTTGCGTGCCATCGAACGCGGAGTTGCATCGGCGTTCCGCAATCGTCGATCGACGTCAATCGCCAAACCATACGGACGGGCATGAACAAGAGCCGCCTGGAGGCCTTCAGCGACGGGATGATCGCCATCATCATCACGATCATGGTACTTGAATTGAAGGTGCCGCACGAAGCGACGCTCGCATCGCTCGCATCGGTGCTGCCGGTACTGATGAGCTACGTGCTCAGTTTCGTCTATCTGGCGATTTACTGGAACAACCACCACCACATGATTCATACCGTCCGGCATGTGACGGGACCGATTCTGTGGGCGAACATGCATCTGCTGTTCTGGCTGTCGCTGGTGCCGTTCACAACGGGCTGGGTGGGGGAGAATCAATTCGCGTCGGTGCCGTTGGCGCTCTACGGCTGCGTGCTTCTGATGGCTGCCTGTGCCTATTACATCCTCGCGCGGCAGATCATGGTATCGCAGGGTCCGGATTCGCTGTTGAGGCGAGCGTTGGGGCGTAACTGGAAGGGCAAGATGTCGCCGGTGGCGTACCTGATTGCGATTCCGACGTCGCTCGTCTGGCCATTGGGGGCACTGGCGATATTTGCCGGGGTGGCGCTGGTCTGGCTGGTGCCGGACAGGCGGATCGAACGGATTCTTTCGGAGCGGTAGGAGCGGGCGAACGCGGCGGTTCGAACGGGCGGGGGACAAGGGAATGGGCTTCCATTGCACCTCGAGCCGGGACGAGGGTAATGACGGGCGGGGGAGAAACGACGAAGCCCCGCAGGAGAACCTGCGGGGCTTCGGAAGAAAATTTTGGCGGCGACCTACTCTCCCACACCGTTACCAGTGCAGTACCATCGGCGCTGTAGGGCTTAACTACTCTGTTCGGAATGGGAAGAGGTGTTTCCCCTACGCCAGCACCACCAAAAAGCTTTCAAGTGACAATCGAGGGAGACAAATGGGGGATCGCAAGTGCAGAACACTGGAGCATTACCGAGTCATGTCGACGCACGTGGGGGACGAACATCGGGTCGACGCGACCGTAGATCAATAAAAAATTAGGAAAAGTCTCACGGCTTATTAGTACTCCTTGGCTCCACATGTTACCATGCTTCCACCTGGAGCCTATCGACCTGGTCATCTTCCAGGAGCCTTCAGATCCGCTTGCGCGGAAGGGGAAACCTAATCTTGAGGCAGGCTTCGTGCTTAGATGCGTTCAGCGCTTATCCTTTCTGGACATAGCTACCCAGCGGTGCCACTGGCGTGACAACTGGTGCACCATAGGTCCAGCCGCTCCGGTCCTCTCGTACTAAGAGCGACACCCCGCAAGTTTCCTGCGCCCGCATAGGATAGGGACCGAACTGTCTCACGACGTTCTGAACCCAGCTCACGTACCGCTTTAATTGGCGAACAGCCAAACCCTTGGGACCTTCTCCAGCCCCAGGATGCGATGAGCCGACATCGAGGTGCCAAACCTCCCCGTCGATGTGAACTCTTGGGGGAGATCAGCCTGTTATCCCTAGCGTACCTTTTATCCTTTGAGCGACGGCCCTTCCACTCGGAACCGTCGGATCACTAACCCCTGCTTTCGCACCTGCTCGACCCGTCAGTCTCGCAGTTAAGCTCTCTTGTGCGTTTACACTCGACGTACGATTACCAACCGTACTGAGAGAACCTTTGGGAGCCTCCGTTACTGTTTGGGAGGCGACCGCCCCAGTCAAACTACCCACCTGACACTGTTCCCCGGGCTTCACACCCGTCGGGTTAGACTTCAAGTAAAACAAGGGTGGTATTTCACCGTTGACTCCACGACGGCTAGCGCCGCCGCTTCACAGTCTCCCACCTATCCTACACATGGCTTACCCGAAGCCAATGTCAAGCTGCAGTAAAGGTGCATAGGGTCTTTCCGTCCGTATGCGGGTAACCGGCGTCTTCACCGGTACCACAATTTCACCGAGCCCGTGGTCGAGACAGTGCCCAAATCGTTACACCATTCGTGCAGGTCGGAACTTACCCGACAAGGAATTTCGCTACCTTAGGACCGTTATAGTTACGGCCGCCGTTTACCGGGGCTTCGGTCGGAAGCTTTGGGGCGAACCCCTAACCCCCTTCCTTAACCTTCCGGCACCGGGCAGGTGTCACACGATATACTGCGTCTTACGACTTTGCATCGTGCTGTGTTTTTGATAAACAGTCGCTTGGGCCATTTCTCTGCGGCCCCCATTGCTGGAGGCGCCTCTTCTCCCGAAGTTACGAGGCTAATTTGCCGAGTTCCTTAACCACGGCTCACTCGCGCGCCTGAGTATACTCAACCCATCTACCTGTGTCGGTTTGCGGTACGGTCACCTAAGTAATACACGGAGCTTTTCTCGGCAGTGCGTTCACCCACAGGTATAGCCAATACAACCTGCGGGCTACAGCCCTGCGTCCCTCCGCTTAACACTTTCGGTGGTTCTGGAATATTCGGCCTTGCGGCCTTGTGCCAGATTCCCATCACCTACGCCTTTCGGCCTCGGCTTAGGGGCCGACTAACCCTGCGTCGACGAGCGTTGCGCAGGAACCCTTAGATTTTCGGCGCTGAAGATTCTCACTTCAGTTATCGTTACTTATGCCAACATTTGCGTTTCTGGACGCTCCACTGCGGGTCACCCCGTCAGCTTCGGCGCGTACAGAATGCTCCCCTACCGCTCTTTCGAGCCCGTGTCTTCGGTGTGATGCTTAGTCCCGTCCATTTTCGACGCTATCCCACTTGACCAGTGAGCTATTACGCACTCTTTAAATGAGTGGCTGCTTCTAAGCCAACATCCTGGTTGTCTGAGTAGAATAACATCCTTTATCTGTGAGCATCAACTTGGGGACCTTAGACGACGGTCTGGGTTGTTTCCCTCTCGGCAATGAAGATTATCCCCCACCGCCTCACTCCCGATGAACATCAGACGGCCATTCGGAGTTTGTCTGGGTTCGGTACCCGGTGAAGGGCCCTAGCCCAATCAGTGCTCTACCTGCCGCTGACTATAGATCGAGGCTGTTCCTAAAAACATTTCGGGGAGTGCGAGCTATCTCCGAGTTTGATTGGTCTTTCGCTCCTAGCCTCAGCTCATCCGAACGGTTTTTAACCCATACCGGTTCGGGCCTCCAGTTGGTGTTACCCAACCTTCACCCTGGCCAAGGCTAGATCACCCGGTTTCGCGTCTGCCGCCCGCGACTGAACGCCCTGTTCAGACTCGCTTTCGCTACGGCTCCTCTCCTGAAGAGATTAACCTTGCCACGGACGAGCAACTCGTTGGCTCATTATGCAAAAGGCACGCTGTCACTCGCCGACCCGTCGTAACGAGCCGGTCCGCTCCAACCGTTTGTAAGCATACGGTTTCAGGTCTATTTCACTCCCTTCTAAAGGGTGCTTTTCACCTTTCCCTCACGGTACTAGTTCACTATCGGTCACGAGTGAGTATTTAGCCTTACCAGATGGTTCTGGCAGATTCCCACAGAATTTCCCTTACTCCGTGGTACTCAGGGTATCCCACACGCCCTTCAGGATTTCGTTTACGGGACTATCACCCGCTATGGTTGAACTTTCCAGAACATTCGACTATCCGTCGGGGTCGCTACATGGGCCCTACAACCCCCCGGTGCAATGCACCGAGGTTTGGGCTGTTCCCGTTTCGCTCGCCGCTACTCAGGGAATCACGATTGTTTTCTCTTCCTCCGGGTACTTAGATGTTTCAGTTCCCCGGGTTTGCTTCCGTCTTGCGACGGATGACTGGACATGACTCCAGCCGGGTTGCCCCATTCGGAAATCCACGGATCAACGCCTGTTTCCGGCTCCCCGTGGCTTATCGCAGGTTACCACGTCCTTCATCGCCTACTCGTGCCAAGGCATCCACCGTATGCCCTTGATAACTTCACCGAATTTTAGATTGATCTCAGGTCACGGTTCCACTCCCGCCGAAGCGGGTGTGGAATTCGAGTCCGACATGCGACGCCACACGGCGTCGACATGACTCGGTAATGCTACCTAGCATTGTGATCTGCTCTTGCGATCTTGCCTTCACGCACACCTCGACGTCGCTGCGCGACGCCATGGGGCGTGAATCATCTCGATTGTCAACGAACTGTTCGGTGCAGTCGACAGAGCGACCACATCGTGTGGATCCTAGCGGGATCGAACCGCTGACCTCCTGAATGCAAATCAGGCGCTCTCCCAGCTGAGCTAAGGACCCTCGGCTCGGCACGGCTGCCGATGGCGCGAGACACGGTCCGGACGGGCCGGACGACACCTGACGTGTGGGCATGGATGGACTTCGAACCATCGACCTCACGCTTATCAGGCGTGTGCTCTAACCACCTGAGCTACATGCCCCGAGGTGCGAGGAACCGCTCGACGCGTTCCTTCCTGGAAAACTGAACCGACGAGTGAATA